>NZ_QVPD01000029.1 GCF_003416885.1 Cognatiluteimonas weifangensis | reverse complement strand
CGCGGCTCGGCTTAATTCAGGCGTTAGATGCGCATGACACATACCGACAAACTGGAAAGAATGCAAAAGCACATGGCGGAGCTTGGTGTTTCACCATCCACTGCCGCGCCCCCTATCTGGAAGTTGCTTTGGCGGCTTGGCATTGACCTTCCTCCACCACTATTCATGGGCTTCTTGTCAGCCACTTTCTTCACGGGCAGCCTCTTCGGCATCCTCTGGGGACTTTTCATGTGGCTCCTCATGTGGTCGCGCCAAGGCGTTCCCACTTGGCTGGTTCTCAGTGCTGCGGCTTCTGCCGGGGTTCTATTTGGCTTATGCATGGCAACCTATTTCCGTTACCTTGCTCGCAAACACAACTTGCCATCGTGGGCTACATACACTGGCCCACAACCGTGAGCGCATCTAACAATTCATTCAAGCCGACGCCGCTTCGCGGCGCGGCTTAACTCAGGTGTTAGGC
>NZ_QVPD01000028.1 GCF_003416885.1 Cognatiluteimonas weifangensis | reverse complement strand
CTAACAATTCATTCAAGCCGAAGCCGCTTCGCGGCTCGGCTTAATTCAGGCGTTATGCGCGCAGGTTGTCTTGTGTTGTAGCGGCATCGCGTCGGCTGCTACATCGGGAGTTGTGTTGGCGTCGCCACAGCAAGTCGCTTCGGCTGGTCCCGGTTGCGCCGCGTCACCTTCGGCTGGTTCGCGCCCGGTGACGGGCGGCGCCTGAGCTTCGGCTGACAAGAGCGCCGGCGCCGACTCTCCTCGGTAAGTCCTGCCGAGGTCCTGCTCCCGATTGGCCTGCAAACACATCCCTGTTGCGCCCTGGCTTCGCCGGTTCTAGGCTGCTGCATAACAGTTCATTCAAGCCGAAGCCGCTGCGCGGCTCGGCTTAATTCAGGCGTTAGGCGGCAATAGACAGCTCGCAAGAACTTGGGGAGTGAAACATGGGCACCTTTGAGTGGATCGTTGTAGTTCTGCTCGTTCTCATCCTGTTCAAGC
>NZ_QVPD01000027.1 GCF_003416885.1 Cognatiluteimonas weifangensis | reverse complement strand
AAGCCGATGAGGACGTTGTTCTGGATGGCGAGCCTGTTGGTGGAGTCGCCCTCGATGGCGCCGATGAGGACGCCGCCCTGGCCGGTGATGGTGTTGTGGCGGACAGTGGCGGTGTTGTTCTGGGTGAACACCAGTTGCAGGGTGTTGCCGCCGGCGCGGCAGTTGTCGTCGGCGAGCATGTAGTCGCGGCCCTGGAAGTAGGCGCAGGAGCTGACGAGGAGGGAGTTTTCGACGAGGGCGTTGCCTTTGACCTTGGCCTGGTTGCCGGCGTTGGCGACGGCATAGACGCGGCGCAGGGTGACGCTGGTGGTGGGGGCGCCGTCGGCGTAGCGGAAGTCCAGGCCGTCGGAGGTGTTGTGGTGGACGAAGGCATCCTCGACGAGCCACTGGCCGCCGGTGGCGGCGGTGCCCAGGCCGTCGCCGTAGCCGCCGGTTTGCTGGGCCCAGCAGGCCCAGGGTTCGCCGGTGGCGACGCGTTCGCCGCAGCCGTTCCAGGCGATTTCGATGTCGCGCAGGATGATCTTGCCGGAGTTGGAGCTGGCGGAGCCGAGGTCGCCGTTCCAGCCGACGCGGCCGTTCTTGTTGATGCGGACGCGTTCGACGGTCCAGTCGGTGAGGCCGCCGGCCTGGATGCCGCG
>NZ_QVPD01000026.1 GCF_003416885.1 Cognatiluteimonas weifangensis | reverse complement strand
GAACTGTCCGGGGCGCAATGCCAGGCTGCCGAGCGCCAACGCAGTGCAACCGAAGCGACGCCGTTGCCTTGCCGCGACGCAACTGCAGTGACCGACGGAGATCCGACGACTGCGAAAGCAAACCGAGCGATTGCCCGACCCGCATAACGCCTGAATTAAGCCGCGCCGCGAAGCGGCGTCGGCTTGAATGAATTGTTATGCCCCTTATACAGATCCCACAGCTCTTTGCGAGCATTCTTTGAGATTCTTACCTTTACCCGCTTGCCGACTGATGTGCCTAGGTTGATACGGAATAGGTGGATACGCAGAAAAGCGATAGTTTTGTTTGTATGAAACAACGCGATCTCTGGCTGTTCAAGCTCCGAGAAGAACTCTCGTTTGTAGAAGACGTGACCGGTTTTACCGTCTGTGACCTCAGTCGGGAGCTTTGAGTTGAGATGTGCAGTTCCTGGCTCTAGGTGAGGAGTGAAGAATAGTTCTCTGCGCTGGAACGGAAGCCGCCAGGTGTGGCCAGTCACCGTAACAGGGCGTGGGCCAACATTAGTAAAAGAGAGCATGAAGCCTCGACGGTCCAAAACCAGTGGATTGGCTCCACTTGTATAGATCGAGTCGAATGAGGCTTTCAGGTTGACACGTCTATCTCGCACAGAGAGCCATAGAGCGATAGCGGATATCAAGATCGTGCCAAAAGCCGCGACCCAGCCGCTGAAGCTGTTGAAGCACTCCCAAGTGGCGCAACTCGCTGGCATGTTTGATAGGGGCATAACGCCTGAGTTAAGCCGCACCGCTTTGCGGCGGCGGCAGAGCCACAATCATAGAGGCTTTGCCGACGCCGCGAAGCGGTGTCGGCTTGAACGAATTGTTAGCGCGCACTCTCCATAATCTTGATAGCGCCAACATGGGTCGACGCTTCCCAAACGCTCCAGGAGCCGAAGCTCATGAGTGAAGCGTGATCCTCCGTCGTTAGCCACAGGCGGACAGTACCGGTTGCGGTCGCCCCTTCATTGACGTGTCCGTCAGTGAACATGACCTCGCCAAGGAAGAACTCGCCAGTGAGCGGATGCTTGTGATTTGGCCGGTAGCCACTACGCCGCTGAACAAACGACGGTAGAAGGGCAAACTCGATTTTATGAATCGCGACGACCTGTTCCATGCGCGCTAACGCCTGAGTTAAGCCGACTTGCGTAGCGTAGCCGACAACGTGGCAAGCTTTACCTGCCACGTTGTTGGTGTAGCGAAGCAAGTTCGGCTTGAACGA
>NZ_QVPD01000025.1 GCF_003416885.1 Cognatiluteimonas weifangensis | reverse complement strand
GCGTAGATGCCGCCGCGGGCCCAGGGCGTGGCGCTGGTGCAGGCGACGCTGGAGACGGAGTGGGCGTAGACGCAGTCGCTGCCGTCGGTGATTTCCAGGTTGCCGACTTCGACGTGGGAACTGCCCTTCAGGCTGAGGATGTGGCTGATACCGTTCTTGCCGATCAGCCTGGGGGGCGTGCCGGCGTTGCCGAGGATGCGGGTGCGGGCGGTGGAAGCGCCGCTGGGGACGGCTTGCAGGGAGCTGCCGATGGAATAGGAGCCGCCGCCGATGAGCAGGGTATCGCCGCCGGCGATGCGGGGGCTGCCGGAGGCGGGCAGGGCGACGCTGGGGTGGTTCCAGGCGCAGGCCTGGGCGGAGCCGGAGCCGGGGTAGGGGGCATTGGCGCGGCCGGTGCACTGGCTGGCAGTGCCGCCGTCGGTGCGCACGTAGTAGGTGGTGGCGGCCTGGGCGCTGCTCCAGGCAATCAGGCCCAGCGGCGCCAGCAACAGCGAACACAGGGCTTTGGACAGGGAAAAAGCGGACATGAGGACGCGCGACTCCTTCGACGAGCCAGGGGCACGGGGCAGTGGGGGCCAAGGGCGTTGGCAAGGACGGCCCTTGTGCGAGGGATGCTAGGAAGGCGATTGCGGCGCGATTGAGGCGCGCCTCACACTTCACGTCGCCTTCACTGTCAACAAGCGCCGGAGTGCGTCAGGCGAGGCTTCCGGTACTGACACGGAGCGTCACGTTCACGCTGGATTCCGGTTCGTGAAGCGTGCGCTCGGCGAATCGCCCATTCAGTCTGCGATCGCGCTGGATGTGGCGACGGCTGTAGAGCTGCGTCGCCTGGTTGCGTCGAGCCATCCGGCTTGCGATGGAGTTGCGGCCCAGTGCCGAAGGCCTGTCGCACGACAGGTAGCCGGGCGGCGAGTCGCCTGGATTGCGGGATCGGAGATGACTGCCGGACGGGTACCGGGACATGCGACGGGATCTGCGCGGATGGCGACCGCCGCGCTCGGACTGCGCTTTCCGCGGGCGCGACCGGATCGTCCAGGGGAATCGCTCCGGACCGCGGCCAACGACCGCATCGCCCGCAGCAGGGCGCGCCGGCCCGTCATCGGCATCGCGACCGGGGCCGATAGGGGGCCGAGGCTGGGAAATTATCGGGAGAGGGAGGCCTCGGCAGCGGGGCCCCTGAAGTCGCGGCCGACGCAGGCAGCGGCGCCCTTGTCGATGGCGGGGCTGCCGGCGAGGGGCGTGGCATCGAAGGAGGCGAGGGTCATGTTGGCGAGTTTGGGATCCTGGCCGCAGAGGCTGCCGGTGGGGCAGGTGTTGT
>NZ_QVPD01000024.1 GCF_003416885.1 Cognatiluteimonas weifangensis | reverse complement strand
GACCATGGAGGGTCCACGACCCGACTTAAAGACAGGAGGTCGTCAGGAGGGCGCAGCACCCCCAGCCCGCCGGGCGGCGACTCCTGCCGAAGCCGATCTTTCGAGCGCAGGACACCGTGGCCCGCGCCCCAACTTGAAGACAGGACGTCGTCAGGAGGGCGCACCACCCTCAGCCCGCCGGTGGCGATTCTTTCCATTTCCGGAATGGGAGAAGTAAGCCGGGCTTCCCCGGTGATGGACCGTCTTGAGCACGGCATTCGGGAAGCACTGAATAACCCGTCGCCATGCCACGCCGGAGCGGTGGCTTCAGTGTGCTCGGGCCACCTCTGCCGCGCGGTCGCATCACGAGCATCCTGCCGCTCAGCGCTCTTCGTTTTCCTTGCGGGTAATGATGGTGATGTGACCGTTGGTCTCCAGCAGCGCCTGGTGGATGTGGTCGAGCTCGCCGCAGCCGGACTCGCGCATCGCCTTGTCGAAGTCGGCGCGGCTGACCAGTTCGCGCTTGAGCACATCGCGGAAGACATGGCCGTCGCGCGCCAGCTCGACCGGCTCGCCCTCGATCAGCCTGCGCACCGGCGGATAGCGCGCCGACAACCACGCGACCAGGTAATTGAGCCCGATCAGGCAGGCCGAGAGCAGCAGCGCCGCCGTCAGCGAGTTGTCGCCGCCGTTGAGGCCGTTCTGCACCGCGTTGCCGATCAGGATCAGCAGCACCAGATCGAACGGCGTGAACTGCCCGACCGCGCGCTTGCCCGACACCCGGATCAGCACCATCACTGCCATATAGACCGCGACCGCCCGCAGCACGAACTGCCACCACGGCGCCGACAACCCGAACAGCTCGCTCATGACTCGTCTCCGGCCACCGTCCGCCGCCAGCATCCCACACCGCTCGCGGCAGGGGTGTCGCGCGGCGAAGCCACCGGGACGCCATGGCGCAACACCGCCCCACGGAGCAAAGCCCCGCTTCCCAAGGGCGCGGCAAACCCGCGGGAGACGTCGGCACCGGGAACCTTGGGCTTTCATGCTTTGCAAACAACGCAGGCACGAAAAAGATTTTTCTCCCAAACACGGAAACCTCTATGCGTGGGAGCCGGCAGCCAGGCCTGCAAAAGGCACGCCTTCAATCCGTCCCCGAGCGTGGAAGCTTCTGCGGGAGAGTGCGGGACACGCTGTGAAGACTTTCCTTCAAGCGCCGAAGCCTCTGCGAGGGAAGCCGGCGACCCGGCCTGTGCGCGGCACGCCGTAAGTCCATCCTTCCAGTGCGGCAGCTTCTGCAGGGGAAGCCGGTAGCCCGGCCTGTGCGGGACACGCCGTGAATACGTCCCTGTAGGCTCCTCGGCGGCATCCATGCCGCCGACGGTCCCGCACAGGCCGGGCCACCGGCTTCC
>NZ_QVPD01000023.1 GCF_003416885.1 Cognatiluteimonas weifangensis | reverse complement strand
CAGCCCCGTCATCGACAAGGCCCCCACCATCAGCGCCGTCACCACCGACTTCCTGCTGCAAAAACGCCCCGCAGGACCCGCCAACGACATCGGCGCCTACGAGGTGCAGCTCGACGGCGGGACCACGTCGCCCACGGAGCCGGCGCCGACCTGCACTCGCGCAGCGCCGACCGTGACCCTCGCCGGCGATACCGCAGCAGTTGCCGCCGGAACCACGAAAACCTACACGCTGACGACCCGCAACAACGACAGCAGCGCCTGCAGCAACACCACCTTCCAGACTGCCCGCAGCGTGCCCAGCGGCTGGGCCGGGACCTTGTCGGCGACCAGCTTCACGCTCGCCCCGGGCGCCAGCGCCAACACCACGCTCAGCGTGACTTCGCCCGGCACCGCAACCGCCGGCAGCTACGGCATCGGCGCCGGGGTGAGCAGCAGCGTCGGCAGCGTCCACACCGCCAATGCTTCGGCCAGCTACACGATCGTCGCGCCGGAAGAGCCCGCCCCGGCCACGCTGACCGGCTCGGCCGGAACCGACAAGAGCAGCTATGCGCGCGGCCAGACCGTCTACATGAGTGCGCGCGTGCTCAGCGGCAGCAATCCGGTCGCCGGCGCCGCCGTGGTCTTCACCACGACCCTGCCCAACGGCTCGAGCAAGCTGCTCACCGCGACCACCGGCCAGGACGGCTACGCCCGCACCAGCCTGAAATTGTCCCGGGGCAAGTCCGCGATCGGCAGCTATGGCCTGCGTGCCGACGCGACCTACGGCACGGCCAAAGCCACGGCCAGCACTACTTTCCGCGTCGACTAGAGCTTCACACCCGACGGGGCGCCTGAACAGGCGCCCCGTTTTGCTTGTCGCCATCGTCGGGAATATTGCTGCCAATTCCAGGCAAGCAAATAACTTCTTCGTTGACCTTGGTGAACTCTTGGTGAAGTCGCCGCGTGAGGAAAACGTGAAGCGTGACCGCGTCGGCAAAAGCAGGGGACCGGTTTCCAAAGACTCACCTCCCCAGGGGGACACACCTCTCGTCAGCTGATGCCGCTTCACGGCTAGGAGTGCTCTTGATCGTCGTCCATTCCATCCGCCCGACCCCGGGCCGTGCATTGTCCAAAACCCTGTGTGCGCTGTTGCTGGCGCCGCTGGGCCTGATCGCCTGGAGCAGCGCCCAGGCCGCCACCACCTACTACGTGCGCACCGATGGCGGCACTGCCAGCCAATGCACCGGCCGCGCCAACGCTCCCTACCCCGGCTCCGGCTCCGCCCAGGCCTGCGCCTGGAACCACCCCAGCATCGCCCTGCCCGCCTCCGGCAGCCCCCGCATCGCCGGCGGCGATACCCTGCTCATCGGCGGCGGCTCCTACGCCATCGGCAGCTCCCTGCAAGCCGTCCCCAGCGGCGCCTCCACTGCTCGCACCCGCATCCTCGGCAACGCCAGCACGCCCCCCAGGCTGATCGGCAAGAACGGTATCAGCCACATCCTCAGCCTGAAGGGCAGCTCCCACGTCGAAGTCGGCAACCTGGAAATCACCGACGGCAGCGACTGCGTCTACGCCCACTCCGTCTCCAGCGTCGCCTGCACCAGCGCCACGCCCTGG
>NZ_QVPD01000022.1 GCF_003416885.1 Cognatiluteimonas weifangensis | reverse complement strand
TCGTTCAAGCCGAACTTGCTTCGCTACACCAACAACGTGGCAGGTAAAGCTTGCCACGTTGTCGGCTACGCTACGCAAGTCGGCTTAACTCAGGCGTTATACGCCGCAGAAAATGTCTCGCAAATTGAGGAAAAAAGCATGAGTGTCACGCGCGTTCTGGACAAAACAAGTAGCTTCGGTGCACTGGTCGCGGCAATGTCCTGCGCTGGCTGTTTTCCGGCTCTCGGGTCGTTGGGCGCCGCGATCGGCCTTGGCTTCCTTGGGCAATACGAAGGCTTCCTGTTCCGTAAGTTGCTCCCCGGTCTGGCAGTGCTTGCGTTCTTGGTAAATGCTTGGGCCTGGTATAGGCACCGCCAATTCGCTCGCGGCCTGCTCTCGGTCGCAGGTCCAATCGCCGTGCTGGCTGCGTTGCTCGTCTTCTGGAGCTATGACTGGAGCATCTACCTGTTCTATGTGGGCATCGCTCTCATGCTTGTCGCGTCTATTCTTGATCTCCTGCGTCCTGTAAGAGCCACCCAATGTCCAGCATCGAACTAGAGTCGGTTATCACCTGCCCCGAGTGCGGTGCTGTTACGCAGGAAACTATGCCCACCAATGCGTGCCAGTGGCTCTATGAGTGCGGCGCGTGCCATGTGGTGCTCAAACCGCTACCGGGGGATTGCTGCGTCTATTGCTCGTATGGCACGGTCAAGTGCCCACCTATTCAGCAAGGCAGTTCCTGCTGCAGTAGTGGCGGCGCATAACAATTCATTCAAGCCGAAGCCGCTTCGCGGCTCGGCTTAATTCAGGTGTTAGGCCTCACATGAACAGACTAGCGGCGTTAATACTTGCATGGATCGCACTTATCGCGGCGGGGCCCGCGCGAGCGCTTGTCTGCCCAGTTCCCGGCACTACAGTAGCGTGGGCAACGGATCAGTGCCTGCTAGAGACTGGCGAGTCTGACTCAAGTGCCAAATCCGTCCGCGACTGTTTAAGCAAGGTCAACACTTACCAGCAACCCTGCGAGTGGAACGAAACATACAAGCGAAAGTACTGTGAGACCCTCATTGCTAAGGGCAGGTTTGGTGGTACTACTCAGCAATGCGTCGCTGATCCGGAGACAATTGGTCCCACCGTTCGCCAGCGCGTCAGGGAGCGGGCGGGTGAGGCCTAACAATTCATTCAAGCCGAAGCCGCTTCGCGGCTCGGCTTAATTCAGGCGTTATGCGCGCAGGTTGTCTTGTGTTGTAGCGGCATCGCGTCGGCTGCCACATCGGGAGTTGTGTTGGCGTCGCCACAGCAAGTCGCTTCGGCTGGCCCTTGTTGCGCCGCATCGCCTTCGGCTGGTTCGCGCCCGGTGACGGGCGGCGCCTGGGCTTCGGCTGGCAAGAGCGCCGGCGCCGACTCTCCTCGGTAAATCCTGCCGAGGCCCAGCTCCCGATTGGCCTGCAAACACATCCCTGTTGCGCCCTGGCTTCGCCGGTTCTAGGCTGCTGCATAACAGTTCATTCAAGCCGAAGCCGCTACGCGGCTCGGCTTAATTCAGGCGTTAGAGCTGCACCAACTATCAGGGGGAACCGTGCAGGCCTTCTTTCAAACTTACGGAAAAGAGATAGTCTCGCTAGTTGTCCCGCTGCTCGCGTGGGTCCTTAGCAACTTCTTCAAAGCGAGGGCTCGGCTGCTTGTCGCAAGGCCTCATGCGTTTACCTTTCTGGTTCAAGAGCCCTTACTTGACCAGCAAGGCAACCAGATCTCTCCAACCCAAACCATCAACACGAGCTCATTCGTCGTGGCCAATGTTGGCCGTGAATCTGCCACCAAAGTTGAGGTTGTTTTCAACTGGAAGCCTCAGTGCGTCAACCTGTGGCCGGCCAGGCACTACCAGGAACGAGTCGAACCTGACAATCGCTACACCATCACACTCGACAGTCTCGCTCCGCGTGAGGACGTCGGATTCCACATGTTCTCAATCAACAACGACCTCCCCGCATTTATGATTGCTCGCTGCGATCAATGCGTTGCGCAACCAATTTACATGGTGCCCCAGCCTGTCGTACCAGCATGGAAGCGCCGTACGTTTGCGTTCCTAGCCTTCGCTGGCCTATCAACGATCATCTATGCCGCAATCGTGCTCCTGCAGTTTCTTGTACTAAAGACGCCCTTTGGTCACTAGCACCAGCTCTAACAAGTCATTCAAGCCGAAGCCGCTTCGCGGCTCGGCTTAACTCAGGTGTTAGGTTGCAGTTGAGTGGATACGCCACTCGCAGAGCTGCAATGCGCCCTTTCCGGTGCCGGATCGTGACGAGTCGCTATCTCGCCTTGCGATACACCCCAGTTGCTATCCGGGCCTCTTTTTGCCTTCCACGCTTTTTCGAGGATCGCCAGCAATTCAGCGTCCTCATCCCCACGCAAAAGGCGGTCGTGTGCGCTCACGCAAATCATCTCAAGGCGCTCAATCTCGTCTGCCGCGCCGCGCAGTGAGTCGCGCATCAGCGTCGGCAGGTTCTCATTTTCGGCAAGGCCGCGCAGGTATTTTGTATCTGTGTGCATCCATGGCTCATCGTTTTGCAACCTAACAATTCGTTCAAGGGGATGCCGTTTCACGGCACCCCTTAACTCAAGCGTTAGGCCGCTAAGAGCAGTGCTTCCGTAGCTGCGCCAAGCGGTGCGCAGGCGCAACTCGCCAACCGGCTTCCCCGTTGGGTTCCTGGCATTCGGTGCCACCATCGTTCACCGGCTCGTGCTGGCCTCAGCAACGGCTTGCGCCCGCGGCTTCTCGCGGCAGCAGGCACGCGGGCACTCTCGTCGGTCGCAGCGTTTCCTCGCAGCTCACTCGCGGTGCGCGCGTGCAGCTCGGCTCTCGGACGCCACAGGCAACTGCGTGCAGCTTCCTATCTTGCGCTCGCGCGCCCGCCTGTCCCGGTCTTCTGCTACTTTGCGCCCTAACAAGTCATTCAAGCCGACGCCGCTTCGCGGCGCGGCTTAACTCAGGCGTTAGCCCGCAATGGAAGACAGCGACATTGTCACCCTCGACAGTCTGGCAGAGGTTCGGAGCATCACCACCCGAACATCTCGTCGTGTGATTGCCGCAGCCGCTCTATCTGGGCCAGTCATGGCCGCTGTGATTGCTGGAGCAACCTACGCTCTGTACGGCCCGGGACGCTTGACCATTGCGCTGATTTGCGGAGCAGTATTTGTTGTTCTCGGCCTAATCCAGTCAATTCACTGGATCCGGCACTACAAAGCCATCTTCAAACAACTTGAAGAACTAAAGAACAAGGTCGCTCAAGGCCAAGTTATCTATAGCTCACAAGTCTCATTTCATTCATATCGCTAGCGGGCTAACAATTCGTTCAAGCCGACACCGCTTCGCGGCGTCGGCAAAGCTCGGTAAGATTGAAGCTCTGCCGCCGCCGCAAAGCGGCGCGGCTTAACTCAGGCGTTAGACCCCTCGGGGAGGGAAATCGCATGTCAAAGAAAGAAGTCACATCAAAGCCAGCAGCGAGCAAAGCAGCAAAGACGCTCGGCAACCCATCGAGCAGCAAGGCCGCGAAGTCTGCTGCTGGCAGCGCTTTGTCACAACACAAGGCCCCAAACAAGCAAACTTCGTCAAGCGCTGGCAAAGCTGCGGCTAAGACCCTAGGCAGTTCTACTGCCAGCAAAGCTGCTAAGAGCGCGGCCGGTTCAGCGCTTACTCAACGCCCAAGCAAGGGCACTAACAGCGGTGGCCCTAGGGGCAAGAAGAAGTGAACCTCAAAGACGCCCGCGAGCACTACTATTTCCACACGGGGAAAGTCAGTGACATCGTTCGTCAGCTGGGCCTTGGAGCCATCGCCATCGTTTGGCTCTTCCGCTCCGGTGATAACACAGCGTTGGCAATTCCAAGCGGGCTACTAGCTCCGCTAAAGTTAGTAGTAGCAGGGTTGGCGCTGGACCTGCTGCAGTACGCGTTTGGCGCTGCGCTATGGGGTTTCTTCCAATGGCGCAAAGAGCGATCCGGCACACATGAGACTGAGGAATTCAAGGCGCCTGATTGGATTAACTGGCCGGCACTAGCCTGTTTCTGGCTCAAGGTCTTGACCATTGCATACGCGTACTGGATCCTTCTTAAGTATCTAGCCAATGCACTATCGGTCGGGGTCTAACAATTCATTCAAGCCGACGCCGCTTCGCGGCGCGGCTTAATTCAGGTGTTAGCCCTCATGAAACGCTCGTCGCCAGTTGTAGTCTTGTTCGCAGCCCTTGCGCTGCCGGCGCAGGCTGAGGCTCCAGACCTGACTCGAAACGATAGCGCTCTGATCAGTCACATCAAACGCACAGATACGGTCTTCTCCAAATTGCTCGGCCCGTGTACATCAGAACATTTGGCGCGCCCCAGGAAGAACACGTTTACCTACACCGCTTCATGCACTATCGAGCCGGCGCCGGAAGACGATTGCTACGGTTACAAGATCACAGCATCGGGAACTGTAGACACCAAGACTTGGGCAACGGTGCGCACCATCCAGCTCTCTCTGCAGTGCTCGGCTTGAGGGCTAACAATTCATTCAAGCCGAAGCCGCTACGCGGCTCGGCTTAATTCAGGCGTTAGGCCCCGGGTGAAAGCACATGGCAACTCCTGACAGCGAGTACTTCCATCAGCTTCCTCCGCTTACCGCGGAGACCGTCGTGGACCTTAGTACTGGCCAGGGGCTTTCACTACTCCTGCTTGAGTACGTGCCATCTGGCGGTGGCGCCATCTTCCCAGTCGAGTACATTCATCGAGAGCTTGTCTACCGCACTCCCGGACAGAAAGACGCTGTAGCGTATGGAACGGCTAGGCTCACGGATGATCCGGAGTACCGTGAGGTACGCATACTTTTTTCTCGCCCGCACCAGACAGCCACACTTCGCGGACTTGTCTTAGAGGGGCAGGTCAAAGTTAACCGGCCGGGCCCTAACAATTCATTCAAGCCGAAGCCGCTTCGCGGCTCGGCTTAATTCAGGCGTTAGAGGACATGGCCAAGTTAGTCCTTCCCCTGCTGACTTTAGCGCTGCTCACAGCCTGCTCGCGGGAAGCGAGATATTCGGCATCCTGTAAGCCGATTCCCCCACCAGAGCTTTTTCAACTTCGTGGCCCCGGGCTAGAACTCTCGCAGATCGAAGAGAAAATGCAGCCGCTCGCTGCGCGCGGCAATCTCGACAAGCATACTTTCGCGGCAAAAATAGTGGCGGGCTGGACGGACATGAAATCCTCGTATCAGTCAGGGGACACCATCCGTGAATTTACGATGGCCAAAGGGGCTGTCGGCGGTTACGCCCTGATTCGAGGTCAATGTTTAGTGACCGCATTTGCAGCATGGCGGTCTGTCCTCTAACAATGCGTTCAAGCCGAAATTGCATCGCTACGCCGTCAACATGGCAGAAAGAGCTTGCCATGTTGCCAGCTACGCGCTGCAATTCGGCTTAACTTAGGCGTTATGCGCGCAGGTTGTCTTGTGTTGTAGCGGCATCGCGTCGGCTGCCACATCGGGAGTTGTGTTGGCGTCGCCACAGCAAGTCGCTTCGGCTGGCCCTTGTTGCGCCGCATCGCCTTCGGCTGGTTCGCGCCCGGTGACGGGCGGCGCCTAGGCTTCGGCTGGCAAGAGCGCCGGCGCCGACTCTCCTCGGTAAATCCTGCCGAGGCCCTGCTCCCGATTGGCCTGCAAACAAATCCCTGTTGCGCCCTGGCTTCGCCGGTTCTAGGCTGCTGCATAACAGTTCATTCAAGCCGAAGCCGCCGCGCGGCTCGGCTTAATTCAGGCGTTAGATGCGCATGACACATACCGACAAACTGGAAAGAATGCAAAAGCACATGGCGGAGCTTGGTGTTTCACCATCC
>NZ_QVPD01000021.1 GCF_003416885.1 Cognatiluteimonas weifangensis | reverse complement strand
GAACTGTCCGGGGCGCAATGCCAGGCTGCCGAGCGCCAACGCAGTGCAACCGAAGCGACGCCGTTGCCTTGCCGCGACGCAACTGCAGTGACCGACGGATATCCGACGACTGCGAAAGCAAACCGAGCGATTGCCCGACCCGCATAACGCCTAAGTTAAGCCGAATTGCAGCGCGTAGCTGGCAGCATGGCAAGCTGTATCTGCCATGCTGACGGCGTAGCGATGCAATTTCGGCTTGAACGCATTGTTAGGCCTCCGGCTCCTGATCTTGGGCCAAGTACACATCAAACCAGAAGTCCACGCCAAGCTGCCCGAGTTGGGTCATTTGACTGGGATCCATAGTGGGGCCGCCATTGCCCCAGCTTGAGTCCCAGCGGCAACAAATGTCTACGAGATAGCCGCGGGAAAGTAGCTCGGCAAGTGCTGGTCCTCTTCCCGAAATGCGCTCAAGCAACCACTGCACGTGGTGCCGAGAATCGAGGCTGCTTACGTGCTCGCGTGAATCCAAGAACCAACCCGGCTGACGGCGTTTGCGGCCTGGCTTCAGGGTTGCCAGATCGCCGGCCGCTTGGGTGGAGGTTGGCTCGACGCCGAGAAGATTCGTCACCTCATCTAAATCCAGACTCTCATGCATTACGCGAAGCCAGACATGCGTGTAAGCACAACTGGCGTAGTCAGGATCAAATGCGGACATGTTTCACCTGAGGCCTAACGCCTAAGTTAAGCCGAATTGCAGCGCGTAGCTGGCCACATGGCAAGCTCTTTCTGCCATGTGGGCGGCGTAGCGATGCAATTTCGGCTTTAACGCAATGTTAGGGAGCACCTTGGCTTACCTCGGCCATCAGTTTCACGGCCAAATCCGCGTTGCGCCTGCTATTGAAACTCTCGTCTAGTTGAACAAGGAAATAGCCCAGGCGCTGGGTGAAAAATACGACGCAAGTCTGATGAAGGGCCCGATCAGGGTTGCTGGGCGCTGGGTCATTTGGAGATCCACCGACAAATGTGGTCAGCTGGACAAGCTCATCGTTGGTAAGTCGGAATTGCTCCACCACTTCAGATACCTGCCGCAGGAGGATGGGGTTGCCGTCCTCCATTCCCGCGAATGCAAAGTTGTAGGTCAAATAGCTATCCCCCAGAAAGAGCAGGGCGATAGTCGAGTTTTGGCCCGCGATCTTCGGCACTGCTCGTTCCTCGCTCCATAGCTCTAGGGAATCGAGGCACCCATGCTTTGTATATTCTAAAAGATCGGATTCGCGAATCGCGCGTGCGATTTCCACGCTAGCGTTTGACTCTTGCGCGGGCAAACCTGCGCAGGCTGAGAGCAATGCAGACATCGCCAACAAGTACCAAGATCGCTTCATGTGCGGCCTAACACCTGAGTTAAGCCGCGCCGCGAAGCGGCGTCGGCTTGAATGAATTGTTAGGCCGCGGCACTGAGCTGCTCCAGTGTGACGTGTTTGGTCTCGCCCTCAGCGCTAACGACAAGCTCCAGAAGCAGTGCCAAGCCATTGTTTGTTGGAACCAGGCACTCTACCGAGGCAAGAAGCCCAGCGTCGTTTGCCTTGAAGTACGTTACTGCCGCCGTATGCCCGCGACGGGGATCAAGGCCATTGGCCCCGAGATTCGCGAGACCAGCCAACATATCCTCGCGAATTGCCAGGGCTGTGTCGCGGCCGAGAGCCACAGCGTATCCAAACTGTGCCGCCAGATGCGGGAAATCTGATGAGCGAAGAAGCCGAACGGCCTCAGCCCCGAAACCGGCAAGTGTGGCTTCTTGTAGATGGCTATCCGATATCTGCATGAGCGGCCTAACGCCTGAATTAAGCCGAGCCGCGTAGCGGCTTCGGCTTGAATGAATTGTTAGGCCTCATTGGCGCAACCGTTTCCATGCGTTCTTAACAAGGCCAACGCCTAGAGCGAGGCCGGCACCAGCCACACCTATACGTCCGTGGCCATCTTGGACGTCTAGGGCAAAGTGAGCAATAACCATGGATGAGCCGGCGGCCGCGAGGAGCAAGCCAACCACTAGTTGGCCGATTGGACCTGAAACCTGCGGTGATCCAAACACGAAGCGTAAAAAGACCCGGCCTGACCAAAGAAATAGAACCAAGCCAATAAACAACCCCACGACAACAAATGCGTCCGTCTTCCCGGCCAGGAGGAGGCGAGCCGAGAAATAGGAGACTGCCCCCATTGCGACGCATAAGAGCAAAGAGGCGAATACTCCGACGAAGCGCTCGCTCTTGGTCGGTAAGCGATCGAAATTCTGCATGAGGCCTAACGCCTGAATTAAGCCGAGCCGCGTAGCGGCTTCGGCTTGAATGAATTGTTAGGGCGCGCGAACCGAACTGACAACAATCACGCCTACATAGAACAGCATAAGTAACGGAAGCAAGATACGGATACGGCGCACATATGGGACAGCTGCGCCACTGAGTAAGCGGGTTCTTGAGCTAAAGGCAACACCGAGGACAGCCAAGCCAACATTCGGATCCGCGATGCGAGGCATGCCTGAGTAAAAAAAGCTCAGGGAGCCTTTGCGGTATACCCAGTCCGGTCGTTCTGCGGCTATGACACCATGCAACTTCACGAGCGCGTGGAGATAAGCAATGGTTGCAGCAATCAAGAAGAAGGCTACGATTGGCTCAAGAACGTTCACGAGTGCGCCCTAACGCCTGAATTAAGCCGAGCCGCGAAGCGGCTTCGGCTTGAATGAATTGTTAGAGCTGCGGCCGGGTTGTTGCACCGAAGGCTCTATACGCGTGTTTGCGAAAAATGAGCGTCCGATAGACAACAACGAAAACATGAGCGCCGACTCCGTATGGGAAGTTTTTATCCGCGGGGGTCTCCGCAGCGACTATGCGCCCATCGGCCAGTCGGATGGTAAGACTATTCCAATCCGTGTGGATGTAGCCAGGGTTGCTATTGGCGATTACAGACCCAGAGATTGTCTGCTCCACATATGCGGGTGGATCAAAGGCGAATGCCAGAAACAGGGCGAATGCGCCTGCAAGAAGCCATGACCAGACAAGCCTTCTACTTGATGCGCGCAAATCCATCAATGCAGCTCTAACGCCTGAATTAAGCCGAGCCGCGCAGCGGCTTCGGCTTGAATGAATTGTTAGGGCCCATGCTAGCGGAACTCCCAAAGCAGATCGTCTGGGGCAAGTGTGAGGGTGCCGACCTGGTTGAGCACCAGACCCTCGGCAACCATGAAGCCAATGCCCGCCGGGCCGAAGTAGCGCGGGAATTGCCAAGAAGGCAAGAAGCCTTGAACGACGAGAAGGCAATCTCCTGACTCTGTGACCTCACGGTACGTGGTGAAAGAAACGACTTGCGAGTTGATGCGTTCCAACTCAGATGAACTCTCCGGCAGCGACATGAGTGCACTTAGAGGAAGCGCGCCAAGGCGCTCAACTCGGGAAAGAATCCGGCTGCAAAGCTCACGAAGCTTAGGATTGCGGCTGCGCGATAGATCCGAGCACTTCCCACTTCCGATTGCGATACGCATACCAATGGGGCCTAACGCCTGAATTAAGCCGAGCCGCGCAGCGGCTTCGGCTTGAATGACTTGTTAGGCCGCAAACTCACTATGCGGCCCACACTTGAACTGCAACGAGGGCGGCATTAACAGCTGTAAGGCCCAAAATTACCCAGGTGAGCGTGCGAATGGTGCGCGTCAGCTCAAGCATACGCGTGCTCTCACGTGCCATTTGTCTCCGCGCGATCTCCTCACGGTAGAAGCCTGTCCCTACGACAGTGTTAGCTGCCGCAGCATCGTAGCGGGCAATCAGATCCTCGTCCGACAGCGCCTCAAGTTGAGCGTGCTTTGGAATGTAGCCCATGATCTGCCTTTTGCGGCCTAACGCCTGAATTAAGCCGAGCCGCGTAGCGGCTTCGGCTTGAATTAATTGTTAGGCCCTGTCATGGAATCGCGCTTGCTGTGCCAGCGTATGTGAGCCGGCTTGTCTGCACCCAACCGCTCGTGTCTTGGCCAGTCTTAGGGTGTAAGTACATCACGTAGGTCCACGTGCGAAATTCCTGATACGCCACCACCTCGTCTTTCGGAATAACGAATTCTTTGGCGCGGCACTCATTGGATGGGGCCGAGTGGAAGTAAAGCCGGCCCTCGCCTGTAACCTTAAAGGTGGCGCGCGGGATGATCTGCCCACCGGTTTCGTCTGCGAATTGCGCTAGCTTCTCGCACTCGGTGGCTTGGACCAGCGAGCTGGCGGCAAGCAAAGCAGTAAGAACTACAAGTTTCATTTGAACTCCATACAAGGCCTAACACCTGAGTTAAGCCGCGCCGCGAAGCGGCGTCGGCTTGGACGAATTGTTAGCGCTCATACCGGATAGGTTGGAGTGCAGCGCTCTTGTAAAGCGGGTGCCCCGGATGGCCACTTTTTAGTTTGACCAAACAGTGCGGGTCACGCAGTTCTTTCAGCACAGCCTGGTCACGCTGCCGGTAAGAGCCAGACCCGCTCCAAGCACACACAACCAATGCTGCCTCCTGTTGCAGCTTTGCCAACGCTGCATCGTTTTTCGGGCCGACAGGGTCCGTGGCTCTAAACAGGCCCGCTTGGTCTGTTGAGCGGAATGCGAACAGGTTGCCAAGCAGCAAGCCACCATAGCCCCAGCGCTTCGCATAATTGATGCAGACACGCGACGTGTTGTCCTCAATCTCTGCGTCTGCAGTGGAAGGGTTGAGCCCGATAAAGAGCACCAGCGGCTTAGTCTCGTCCCAAACGCGACGAAGCTCGTAGCGATAGCTCTGACACTTCGAGACGACGGCAGACTTCTTCATGAGCGCTAACGCCTGAATTAAGCCGAGCCGCGTAGCGGCTTCGGCTTGAATGAATTGTTAGGCCTCAGCTTTGGGCTGCGACCATTTGCTTGACGAGGTGCTGGAGGCCAAAGACTACGGCACCGCTAATTACAGGGGAAAGATAGTAGCTAAAGAGCCTCCACCGGCGATTCTTGAATGGATCCTCAAAGAATCGCCATTGCGCGTTTGAGACGCGAACGCCGAAGTAGAGTGCGAAGGCTACTGATAGGCCAATCCATGCAACTTTGGCCGCGACAAAGCCAAAGCGAACATCTGCATATTGAAAGGCGACGATTACCAACAGCCACTCGAAAAGCTGGAAGACGACAGGTACGGAATCTAGGACACGGTATGTAAATCGGGGCGCCTCGATGCGCGTGCCGTCCGCCATGGTCTTGTCGTAGGTCACGTCACTGTCCCCTGAGGCCTAACGCCTGAATTAAGCCGAGCCGCGCAGCGGCTTCGGCTTGAATGAATTGTTAGGCCTTGCGACCCGGAAAGGTGACTGCTACCACTAGTCCCGCCGCGAAGCCTATGCCGATGGACACCAAGCGTGGGCCAAAATAAGTCTCCGCGATGCGCCAGCCAAAATAGGCGCCAATGAGGGTGAACGCGCCGACTCGAAAGCGATCCATGAAGCGCCGTGTCGTGGCGCCCGCGTGAGTGAGCGGCTCAAGCTTGGCCCGTTCCTGCGAGGTAAGGACCTCAGCAGCCGAATTGGGTTTTTCCAGATCCATCTGGTCTCTCCCAAGCAAGGCCTAACGCCTGAATTAAGCCGAGCCGCGAAGCGGCTTCGGCTTGAATGAATTGTTAGGACTCACTTGCGGCGGTGAGTCCGCGCAAAAGCCTAACGACAAGCCGTTTTTCCTCACGACCGAGGCCGCGAAAAATAGAAAGGAGTAATTGTTCGTCCTCGCGGAGGGCGGCTGAATCGGATGATGATGCTCCATCACCGTATACGAGCCAATCTGGACTGCATCCGAGAGCGCGAGCCATCTGCAGAAGTGCATCGCCATTTAGCGACCGTGACTTGCCCCTCTCCAGGTTGGACAAGGATTGCTGGGTAATGCCACTTTGGCTAGCTAGCTCGGCCTGACTGAGGCACGCTCGCTCTCGAGCGGACTTAATTCGATCACCCAGCTGCATGATGTGAGTCCTAACGCCTGAATTAAGCCGAGCCGCGAAGCGGCTTCGGCTTGAATGAATTGTTAGGCCTCAGCTACGAAGCCTGATTAGAACGATAGGGACTTGCGGCAGCCCATAGCATCCAAAAGTTAGCTACCGACAGTAAGGGAGGTAATGAGCTGAGACCGGCCAGCCAAGCGTTGCGCCCTTGATACTTTGCTGCCCTGGCCAAGAACCAGGCCGCTGGCAAGTTGACAGCCCAGACAAAGAGGATGACCAGATCTATCTCAAGGCCGAGGTACGAAAGCAAAGCGCTGAGGAGCAAACCGCC
Organism: Cognatiluteimonas weifangensis; assembly: GCF_003416885.1. Classification (GTDB taxonomy): domain Bacteria; phylum Pseudomonadota; class Gammaproteobacteria; order Xanthomonadales; family Xanthomonadaceae; genus Cognatiluteimonas; species Cognatiluteimonas weifangensis. The sequence continues at coordinate 173 of NZ_QVPD01000021.1, read as the reverse complement.
AAGAATCTCTATCAGAAGGACGTAGCCGGCTCTGCGGAGGTTCTTTTCACGTTGAGAGAATCTGGACATGAGGCCTAACGCCTGAATTAAGCCGAGCCGCGAAGCGGCTTCGGCTTGAATGAATTGTTAGGCCGCGTATCCATGCAACAGCTAGAGCGCGACCTAGAAGAACA
>NZ_QVPD01000020.1 GCF_003416885.1 Cognatiluteimonas weifangensis | reverse complement strand
GCCCGGCCTGTGCGGGACCGTCGGCGGCATGGATGCCGCCGAGGAGCCTACAGGGACGTATTCACGGCGTGTCCCGCACAGGCCGGGCCACCGGCTTCTCTCGCAGACGCTTCCGCGCCTGAAAGTAGGTCTTCGCGCCGCTCAGCACAGGCCCGGACCACCGGCTTCCCCCGCAAAGGTTCCCGCACTGGAAAAATGCACTCACGGCGTGCCCCGCACGGCAAGGCAAGGCTACCGGTTTCTTCCGCAGGGGGGGGCCGTGTCGGGAAGAGGAGCCGAAAAAAAGCCGGCTATTTGCCGGCTTTCTTTTCTTTCTTCGCTGCGCGCTTTTCCTTCAGCGTCTTCTCCGGTTTCTTCTTTTCCTGCTTCTTCTGGTCCATGCCCTTGCTCATGCGGGTGTCCTCGGCTGGGTGAAGGAAAAACGACGGTGCTGCGCGCAGCGGATTATGCGCTGCCGCGCGCGCCTTTCAAGGGGATGCGCGGCGGTTGCGACCGTGGCGCGGCTTACAATGGCGCATGCCCGCGATCCCCTCCGCATGATCACCCTGCAAGGCGTCGACTACGGCGTCGGCGGCCCCTTGCTGCTGGAGGCCGTCGACTTGACCGTCGAGGCCGGCGAGCGCATCGCCCTGATCGGCCGCAACGGCGCCGGCAAGTCGACCCTGCTCAAGCTGCTGGCCGGGGAGCTCAAGCCCGACGACGGCGAGGTCCGGGTCGCCGGCGGCGTCCGCCGTGCGCGGCTGGAGCAGGAAGTGCCCGCCGGCGCGCAGGGCGCCGTGTTCGACGTGGTCGCGCAGGGCCTGGGCGAGCTCGGCGCGTGGCTGGCCGAGTTCCACCGGCTTAGCCATGCCGCGGCGGTGGACACCGCGGCACTGGCGCGGGTGCAGGCGAAGATCGAGGCGGTGCAGGGCTGGCGCGCCGACCAGCGCGTCGCCGAAACCCTGGCGCGGCTGGCGCTGGACGGCGACGCCGACTTCGCCGGCCTGTCCGGCGGCCTCAAGCGCCGCGTGCTGCTGGCGCGCGCGCTGGTGTCGGCGCCGGACGTGCTGCTGCTGGACGAGCCCACCAACCACCTCGACATTGCCGCGATCGACTGGCTCGAAGGCTTCCTCAAGGGCTGGCCCGGCGCGCTGGTGTTCGTCACCCACGACCGCCGCTTCCTGCGCGCGCTGGCGACCCGCATCGTCGAGATCGATCGTGGCCAGGTCAGCAGCTGGCCCGGCGACTGGGCCAACTACGAGCGCCGGCGCGAGGAGCGGCTCAACGCGCAGGCGCAGGAGGCCGCGCGCTTCGACAAACTGCTGGCGCAGGAGGAAGCCTGGATCCGCCAGGGCATCAAGGCCCGCCGCACCCGCGACGAAGGCCGCGTGCGGCGGCTGGAGGCGATGCGCCGCGAGCGCGGCCAGCGCCGCGAGCAGGCCGGCAACGTGCGCATGGAAGCCGCGCAGGGCCAGGCGTCGGGGAAGAAGGTGATCGAAGCGCGCGAGGTGTCGTTTGCCTACCCCGATGGCCGGCGGATCGTGTGCGATTTTTCGACCACGATCCTGCGCGGCGACCGCATCGGCCTGATTGGCGCCAACGGCAGCGGCAAGACCACGCTGCTCAAATTGCTGCTTGGCGAACTGGCGCCGACAGCGGGCGAGGTGAAACTCGGCAGCAATCTGCAGGTCGCCTATTTCGACCAGTACCGCGCCACGCTGCGCGAGGACTGGAACGCGATCGAGAACGTCGCCGAAGGCCGCGAGTCGGTGACCATCAACGGCCGCCAGAAGCACGTGATCGGTTACCTGCAGGAGTTCCTGTTCACCGCCGAACGCGCGCGGGCGCCGATCACCCGGCTGTCGGGCGGCGAGCGCAACCGGCTGCTGCTGGCGCGGCTGTTCGCGCAGCCGTCCAACCTGCTGGTGATGGACGAGCCGACCAACGACCTCGACGTGGAGACGCTGGAGCTGCTCGAGGAATTGCTGGCCGACTACCCGGGCACGCTGCTGCTGGTCAGCCACGACCGCGACTTCCTCGACCATGTGGTGACTTCGACCCTGGCGCTGGAAGGCGACGGCCGGGTCGGCGAATACGTCGGCGGCTACAGCGACTGGCTGCGCCAGCGTCCCGCACCGGCCGTGGCGCCGCCGACGTCCGGGCGCGAGCGCGAGCCGGCGCACGACTCCCGCACCGATGCCGTGCCCGCGGCCGCAGCCGCGACGCCGGCCCGGCGCAAACTCGGCTACAAGGACGCGCGCGAACTGGAACAGCTGCCCGCCCGGATCGAAGCGCTGGAAGCGCAGGTCGCCGCGTTGACCCAGGCGATGCACGACCCCGCGTTCTACCAGCGCGACGGCGCCGCCATCGCCGCCCACGGCGTCGAGCTGACCCGGCGCCAGGCCGAACTCGATGCGGCCTACGCCCGCTGGGCCGCGCTGGAGGGGTAATGCGCGTGCCCCGGCCCGATGCGGCAGCCCTGCCGCAGCCGCAGCGGCTGTTCTTCGCGCTGCTGCCCGACGACACGCTGCGCGGGCGCATCGCCGCAGCGGCCGCGCACATCGAGCGCGCGCATCCTTCCGGCGGCCGTCCGCTCGCACCGGCGCGTTACCACCTGACCTTGCGGTTTCTCGGCGATTTCGAGGCTGTGCCGCCGGCACTGATCGCGGCGGCGCGCGCGGCCGGCGAGGCGGTACGCGCGCGGGCGTTCACGCTGACGCTCGACCACGTCGGCAGCTTCGCCGACAGCCGGGTCCGGTGGCTGGGCGTTGCGGCAGACGGCCCCTTGCAGGCGTTGCGGCAGGCGCTCGACCGGGCCCTGGCCGCGGCCGGCGTGGCGCTGCCGGCGGAAGCGTTCGTCCCGCACCTGACGATCGTCCGCGCGGCGCAGCGCGCGCTCGCGCCGGCGCTCGCCATCGATCCGCTAAGCTGGTCCGTGGACGGATTCGCCCTGCTCGCGAGCCGGCCCGGACGGCCTTACGAGATCCTGCAACGCCGGAGACTGGCATGAGCCATCACGATCCCCGGGTCGATGCCTACATCGCGCAGTCGGCGCCGTTCGCGCAGCCGATCCTCGAGCGCCTGCGGGCGCTTGTCCACCAGGCCTGTCCGGAGGTGGAGGAGACGCTGAAATGGCGCATGCCGAGCTTCCTGTACGCCGGCGGCATCGTGTGCACGATGGCGGCGTTCAAGCGGCACGTGGCTTTCGGCTTCTGGAAGCACGCGCTGGTGATGGGCGCGGGCGTCGAGCGCGACGGCATGGGCAGCTTCGGCAAGATGACGTCATTGCGCGACTTGCCGCCGCAGCGGGACCTGCTCGCGCTGATCCGCAAGGCGGCGGCGTTGAACGCGCAGGGGGTAAAGACGCCCGGCCCGCGCAAGGCTGCACCCCGGCCGCGGCCGGAGGTACCCGCCGACCTGGCGGCGGCATTGCGCGGCAACCGGGCCGCGGCGGCGACCTTCCGGGCGTTCCCGCCCGGTCGACAACGCGACTACGTCGAATGGATCACCGGGGCCAGGCGCGACGAAACCCGCCAGCGCCGCCTCGCCCAGACGGTCGAATGGCTGGCCCAGGGTAAGCCGCGCAACTGGAAATACCTGCAGGCGCGCCCTTGACCTGGCGTATGCGTCAATCGCGGCTTCCTGCACCGTGAGGACGCCCCGATGATCCGCAAGCTCGCCTCCGGCGAATACCGGCTGTACTCCCGCAAGACCGACCCGAAGACCGGCAAGCGCCGCAACCTCGGTACCTTCCCGACCCGCGAGAAGGCCGAGCAGCACGAGCGCGAGGTCCAGTACTTCAAGCGTCGCTGAACCGCGCGCGCCGCCGCTCAGGGCGCGCGATCCGTGCGCAGCACCGGATACAGGCCGTAGCGCCGGTCCCAGGAGGCGTGGCGGCGGGCGAAGAACTCCAGCCGCGCGCGCGGGCTGGCCGCGAACGCGGCATCCTCGCGCAGGCGCTGCGCGAACGCGGCCTGCAGCGCGGGATCCTGCGCCAGCATCTCGCGCGCGACCTCCTCGGCGACGTAGGCCTCCATGTATTCCTTCTGCTCGAAAGCGTTGTTGAACGCACCCCAGCCCAGCAACGCGTCCGGCGCGGCGGGTTCCAGCAGGCCCATCAGCAGCCGCGCCCTGGCTTGAGCGATCGGCACGAACAGGCTGCCGGCGGGCAGGTCCTGCGTTTCCGGCGCCCAGGCGCCGGTCACCTCGAGCCGCTGGTGGCCCTCGAAGGATTGCTTGCCGAATGCGATGGCCTCGGCGCGGAAGGCCTGTACCGGCGCCGGCGCCAGCGGTTGGTCCAGGCGCCGGTAGGCGATGCCGTGCAGCTGCAGCTTCGGTTCCACCATCGGCGCCCAGGCGGCCGGCACCAGGTAACCGGCGCCCGGCGCCACCGCGACGTGATTGGGCACCAGCGCGTCGCGCAGCGGCACCTGCCAGGTCTGCGGCACGGACTCGTCGTAGCGGGTCATCAGCGCGCCGGAGATCTCCGACGGCGTGCGGCTGTAGGCATAGCCCTCGAATGCGATCGTGCGGACCGCGTCGGTGGCCTTCCAGTCCAGCGGTACCGGCGTGCCGGCGAGCCGGGCCGCGCGCGCGTCGGCGGCGGTGGCGTCCGCGCGCCATTGCGCGCCGTGCTCGCGCAACAGCTCCAGCAGCGCGACGATGGTGTTGCGGGTGACCCGCACCCGGGTCGGGTAGTCCTTCCAGGAATGGGTTTCCACCAGCATCCCGAAGCGGTTGCGCTGCCAGAAATAGCCGTTGGAGAAGCGCGGTGGCGAAACCCCGTCCTCGAAGCCCGAAGCCGGGTCGTCGAACTCGACGAACGAGGGATAGAACGGCAGCGCCATTGAGCCCTGCGCATTCAGGCGCGCGATCACGCCGTCGCGCAGCGCGCGGCCGTCGGCGGCCAGGACGCTGTCGCCGGCGTGCAGGGGTTCGACCTGGATCGAGACATCGTGCCGGAACTTGGCGCCGTCGGTGACGTGCAGGTCGATGTAGGCGAGCGGGTCCCAGGCCTGCACCAACTGCAGCATCGCCTGCATCTCCGGCGCGTCGGCCTTCATGTAGTCGCGGTTGAGGTTGTAGTTCTGCGCGGTCACGCGCCAGCCCATCTGTTCGGGGCCGCGCTGGTTGGGGCGGTTCCAGGCGCCGAAGCGCTCGTGGCCGTCGACGTTGAACACCGGCACGAACAGCAGCACCTGGCGTTCCAGCGCGCCCGGCGCGGCCAGTCCGTCCAGCGCCTGCTTGAGGGCGAGGAACCCGGCGTCCTTGCCGTCGATCTCGCCGGCGTGGATGCCGCCCTGCACCAGCAGCACCGGCAGGCCGCGCGCGGCCGCGGCCTGCGGCGTGAACGCGCCGCTGCGGGTGACCACCAGGTACTGCATCGGCCGGCCTTCCGGCGTGGTGCCGAAGCTCGCGCAGCGCACCGCATCGGGATAGGCGCGGGCATAGGCGTCGCACAGCGCGATCACCTCCGCGTAGCGGCCGGTGCGCAGGAAACCGGAGCGCTCGGCTACGGTGGACAGGTCCGCCTGGCTGGCCGCGGCAGTGGGGGCGAGGGCGGACAGGCCGGCCAGCAGGCCGGCGAGGAGACAGGAACGCAGCATCGATGGGATCCCGGCAAGATCGGTCGCATTCGATGATAACGTCTCGCCCATGACCGTCCTCTACTACTCCCCGGGTGCCGCCAGCCTGCTGGTGCACTGGCTGCTGCTCGAACTCGGGCTGCCGCACGAACTGCGCGCGCTGGATTTCGCCTCGCGGCAGCAGAAATCCCCCGAATACCTGGCGCTCAACCCCAGCGGCGTGGTGCCGACGCTGGTGCTCGACGGCCGGCCCATGACCGAGGCCGCGGCGATCGCGATGCACCTGGCCGAGCGCCACCCCGACGCCGGGCTGGCGCCCGCGCCCGACGCGCCCGCGCGCCGCGACTACCTGCAGTGGATGCTGCACCTGGCCAATGCGGTGCAGCCGCTGTTCCGGATCTGGTGGTACCCGCACGAACCGGCCGGCGCCGAGCTTGCCGACCGCGTGCGCGCGCACGTGCAGCCGCGGATCGAGGCGGCGTGGGAGCGGATCGACGCGCAGCTGGCGGGCGCCGGCCCGTACCTGCTGGGCCAGGCGCCGAGCGTGGCCGATTTCTACCTGACCATGCTGATGCGCTGGTCGCGCGCGATGCCGCGCCCGGCCACCGACTGGCCGCAGCTGGCGGCGCTGGCGCAGCGGATGAAGGCGCGGCCGAGCTTCGCCGCGCTGTACGCCGCCGAGGGCCTGGAGGAGTGGGCTTGAGTTCGGTCGCGGGCGGCGCGCGCCTGCCGCGGCAGGTTCCCTACATCATCGGCAACGAGGCCTGCGAGCGCTTCAGCTTCTACGGCATGCGCAACATCCTGACGCCATTCCTGGTGTCGACGCTGTTGCTGTATGCGCCGGAGGCCGAACGCGCCGGAATCGCCAAGGACGTCTTCCACAGCTTCGTCATCGGCGTGTATTTCTTCCCGCTGCTGGGCGGCTGGCTGTCGGACCGCTATTTCGGCAAGTACAACACGGTGCTGTGGTTCTCGCTGATCTACAGCGGCGGCCACGCCATGCTGGCGGCGTTCGACGACCACCGCACCGGCTTCTACGCCGGACTGTTCCTGATCGCGCTCGGCTCGGGCGGGATCAAGCCGCTGGTGGTGTCCTTCGTCGGCGACCAGTTCACCCAGGCCAACAAGCACCTGGCCAAGATCGTGTTCGACGCCTTCTACTGGACCATCAACTTCGGCAGCTTCTTCGCCTCGCTGCTGATGCCGATCTTCCTGCGCGAGTACGGCGCGGCGGTGGCGTTCGGCATCCCCGGGATCCTGATGGGCATCGCCACCCTGATCTTCTGGCTGGGGCGCAAGCAGTACGTGCGGGTGCCGCCGACGCACGGCAAGGATCCGCACTCGTTCCTCAACGTCGCCCGCACCGCGCTCGCCGCGCAGGCGCCGGGGCAGGGCCGCGCCGGACGCGGGGTGGCCGTGGCCGGAGGGGGGCTGGCCGTGGCGATCCTGCTGTGCTGGGCGCTCAAGCCCGGGTTCTGGCCGGAAGGCTTCGACTTCGTGATCAGCGCCTGCCTGGCGCTGGGCGCCTTGCTGCTGTTCGGCGGCATCGGCACCTGGATGCAGCTCGAGCGCGCCCGCGGCCTGCACCCGGACAAGGCGGTGGACGACGTGCGCGCGGTGCTGCGGATCCTGATCGTGTTCGCGCTGGTGACGCCGTTCTGGTCGCTGTTCGACCAGAAGGCCTCGACCTGGATCCTGCAGGGCGACCAGATGCGCGTCCCGCACGAGGCCTGGTGGTGGCCGAGCTGGCTGGTGAAGACGCCGGCGCAGATGCAGGCCCTCAATCCGCTGCTGGTGATGCTGCTGATCCCGTTCAACAACCTGGTGCTGTATCCGCTGCTGCGGCGGCTGGGGTTCGAGCCGACCGCGCTGAAGCGGATGGGCTGGGGCATCGCCTTCTCCGGCATCGCCTGGATCGCCGCCGGCGCGATCCAGCTGCAGATCGACAGCGGCGCCTCGACCTCGCTGGCGTGGCAGGCGCTGCCGTACGTGCTGCTGACCTTCGGCGAGATCCTGGTTTCGGCCACCGCGCTGGAGTTCGCCTACAGCCAGGCCACCGGTGCGATGAAGGGCGTGATCATGGCGTTCTGGTACCTGTCGGTGACCTTCGGCAACCTGTGGGTGCTGCTGACCAACGCCGCGGTGCGCAACGACGCGGTGACCGCGCGGATCGCCGCCACGGGGCTGGGCGAGAATGCGTTCCTGATGTTCTTCTTCGCCGGCTTCGCGTTCGTGGCGGCGCTGGTGTTCGCGCTGTACGCGCGGCGCTATCCGATGCAGGACCACTATCGGCCCGCCGGCGGCTGAGCCGGCGGGCCGCCTCCGGGGAAACCGCCGATGACGTTCTCGCTGACCGTGGCGCTGATCGCGATCACCGTGCTGGTGTCGTGGCGGGCGTTCGACGACCCCAGGCTGATGGAGCGGCTGATCCTGTGGCCGCCGGCGATCGCGCGCCGGCACCAGTACGAGCGACTGCTGACCCACGGCTTCCTGCATGCCGACCTCGCGCACCTGCTGTTCAACATGATCACGCTGTATTTCTTCGGGCGGCTGGTCGAGCACTGGTTCGTGCCCTACATCGGCCGCGCCGGCTTCGTGCTGTTCTACCTGTCGGCGATCGTGGTCGCGATCCTGCCGACCTACCTGCGGCATCGTCACGATGCCGGCTACCGCAGCCTGGGGGCCTCGGGCGCGGTTTCGGCGGTGCTGTTCGCCTTCATCCTGGTGCAGCCGTGGTCGTTGATCTTCGTGTTCTTCGTGCCGGTGCCGGCGATCGTCTACGGCGTGCTGTTCGTCGGTTATTCGATCTGGAAGGACCACCACGGCGGCGACAACGTCAACCACAGCGCGCACCTGTGGGGCGCCGGCTACGGGGTGCTGTTCACCCTGGCGATGGAGCCGCGGGTGGGCGCGGCGTTCGTGGCCCGGTTGCTGCAGCCGACGCTGGGCTGAGCGGGGGGGCGCGCCAGCAATCGGTGCCCATGCCGCCGGCGGCCGGGAGCGCGATAATCGGGCCCGGCGCGACCTGCGCCGCCGCCGGGAACCAGGCATGCCGTCCGACACCGCAACCGACCGCGTCGCCCACGACCGGGCCGACCGGCGCTTCGTCGTCCTTCTCGAGGGCCACGAAGCCCGGCTCGAATACGACCCGGTGGAGGGCGGCCTGGACCTCACCCATACCCTCGTCCCGGACGCGATCGGCGGGCGCGGGGTCGCCGGGCAGCTGGTACGTGCGGCGCTGGAGTTCGCACGCGCCCAGGGACTGCGGGTGCGCCCGAGCTGCTCCTACGTCGAAGCCTGGATGCGCCGCCATCCCGAGTACGACGATCTGCGGATCTGAGTCGCGCCGGGCCATCGGCGGGTGATGCCGCCCGGGCCCTCCGGGGGAGAGTGCGCGAGCGCGCCGGAATGCGCAGTGCCGCACCCGCAACCGTGTAGCGGCGGGGCCGGCGCCGCGGCTGCGTAGAATGCGCTTCCCGTTTCCGGTTCCGGTCTCATGCGCCTCAACAAGCACATCAGCGACAGCGGCTACTGCTCGCGCCGCGAGGCCGACCGGCTGATCGGCGAGGGCCGGGTCAGCATCGACGGCCAGCGCGCCCGCATCGGCGCCGAGGTGGGCGAGGGTGCCGAGGTCCGCATCGACGGCCAGAAACTGGCCGCGCGCCAGGCCACCCGGGGCCGGCGCAGCCACGTCTACATCGCGCTCAACAAGCCGGTCGGCGTCACCTGCACCACCGAGTCCGCGGTCAAGGACAACATCGTCGACTTCGTCGGCCACCAGCAGCGGATCTTTCCGATCGGGCGCCTGGACAAGGATTCCGAGGGCCTGATCCTGCTGACCAGCAACGGCGACATCGTCAACGAGATCCTGCGCGCGGAGAACAAGCTGGAGAAGGAGTACCTGGTGGCGATCAACCACCCGGTCACCGACGAGTTCCTGCGCGGCCTGGCCCGGGGCGGGGTGCCGGTCCACGGCCAGCCAACCCTGCCGTGCCGCACCGGCAAGCTCGGCCGGTTCGGCTTCCGGATCACCCTGGTGCAGGGCCTCAACCGCCAGATCCGGCTGATGGCGGCCCACTTCGGCCACCGGGTCAAGCAGCTGGTGCGGGTCCGGATCGGCAACGTGAAGCTGGGCCACCTCAAGCCCGGGCAGTGGCGCAACCTGACCGACGCCGAGCTGCAGGGGCTTTTGCCGCAGCGCAGCGAATGGTGACCCCGGGTGCGGCCCCGCCGCGGCCCGGTTCCGGGGTCCGTCGGACCCCCGCCGGCCGTGCAACGGGTATTCACACTTTTCCCCGAAAGTAGGTTAAGGTGCGCGCACTGTTCAAAGCGGGATCACGGTACATCGTGGCCCGATGCGGTTGATCCAAGCGATCCGCTACATCGTCGCGTCTATACCCCTTGCTCGACAGTCTCGGTCCGCGTGTCGCGTTCCGTGCCAATCATCAAAAAACGTTTCAAGGAGTTAGACATGTCGGATCGTCAGACCGGTACCGTCAAGTGGTTCAACGACGCCAAGGGCTTCGGCTTCATCACCCCGGAGAGCGGCGCGGACCTGTTCGTGCACTTCCGTTCCATCCAGGGCACCGGCTTCAAGTCGCTGCAGGAAGGCCAGAAGGTCTCGTTCAAGGTCGTGCAGGGCCAGAAGGGCCTGCAGGCGGACGAAGTCCAGGCGCTGTAATCGCAGCCACATCGCTGCAACAGGAAAACCCGGCTCCGGCCGGGTTTTTCTTTGGCTCCTCCCAGGTGCGGGAATCCCTGCGAGGGATGCCGGTTACCTGTCTTGCGGGGCCCGCATGCGACTGCACCCCTCCGTCCGGAAATCTCTGCGTGGAAGCCGGCGGCCCAGCCTGCGCAGACACGTGGTGAATGCAACCCCCAAGCGCGGGAACCTCTGCGGGGGGAAGCCGGCGGCCCGGCCTGTGCGGGACACGCCGTGAATACATCCTTGTAGGCTCCTCGGCGGCATCCATGCCGCCGACGGTCCCGCACAGGCCGGGCCACCGGCTTCCGGGCAAGTGAGTCGGCGTGCGTGGGAACCAGCCGAA
>NZ_QVPD01000002.1 GCF_003416885.1 Cognatiluteimonas weifangensis | reverse complement strand
CGGCCTGTGCGGGACCGTCGGCGGCATGGATGCCGCCGAGGAGCCTACAGGGACGTATTCACGGCGTGTCCCGCACAGGCCGGGCCGCCGGCTTCCCCCCGCAGAGGTTCCCGCACTTGGGGATGCATTCACCGCCTACCCCGCACAGGTTGGGCCACCGGCTTCCCCCGCAGACGTTCCCGCGCTCGGGAGACGAAGGAATGCTGCCACCAAATCTCATGGGGAAAAGCGGTGCGCTAGCGCGGCACTGCTTCGCGCACTGCTGAGCACCCGGAGGGCGATGTCGTGGACTGGGCCCGTGTAGCGGGAATTCACGGCGTGTCCCGCACAGGCTGGATCACCGGCTTCCTCGGCGGGGGGGATTCCCGCGCCTGGAAGAGGAACTTGAGAAAAGCTGCCACCCCACACTTTTCCGCGCGCGCGAGGAGAGGAGCGACGGTTCCGGGACTGGACAAACCGCGCCGTGCGTATCCACCACGGCTTTCTCCTACGCCCGCTCGCGCGACATGCCGGCCGCCGCCGCAGCGGCGCTTGCTACCCTGAGCGCATGTCCGACGCCGCCCTCGCCCAGCTTCGCCACGTTTTCGGCTACGACGCCTTCCGCGGCGAGCAGGCGGCGATCGTCGACCACATCACCGGCGGCGGCGACGCCCTGGTGCTGATGCCCACCGGCGGCGGCAAGTCGCTGTGCTACCAGTTGCCGGCGCTGCTGCGCGCGGGCACCGCGATCGTGGTCTCGCCGCTGATCGCGCTGATGCAGGACCAGGTCGAGGCGCTGAAACAGCTCGGCGTGCGCGCGGCCTACCTCAACTCCACCCAGGACGCGGACGCGGCCGCCGCGGTCGAGCGGCAACTGCGCGGGGGCGAGCTGGACCTGCTGTACGTCGCCCCGGAACGGCTGCTGACCCCGCGCTTCCTGTCGTTGCTGGAGCGTGCGCAAATCGCGCTGTTCGCGATCGACGAGGCGCATTGCGTGTCGCAGTGGGGCCACGATTTCCGTCCCGAATACCGCGAGCTGACCCTGCTGCACGAGCGCTGGCCGCAGGTGCCGCGGATCGCGCTGACCGCCACCGCCGACGCGCCGACCCGGCGCGAGATCGTCGAGCGCCTGGCGCTGGAGGATGCGCGCCGGTTCGTCAGTTCCTTCGACCGCCCCAACATCCGCTACACGGTCGTGCCCAAGGACGACAGCCGCCGCCAGCTGCTGGCCTTTCTGGAGGCTCATCGCGGCGAAAGCGGCATCGTCTACTGCCTGTCGCGGCGCAAGGTCGAGGCGACCGCGGAGTTCCTCGCCGGCCGCGGCATCGCCGCGCTGCCCTACCACGCCGGCCTCGATGCCGGCACGCGCGCGGCCAACCAGCGCCGGTTCCTGCACGAGGACGGCGTGGTGATGGTGGCCACCATCGCTTTCGGCATGGGCATCGACAAGCCCGACGTGCGCTTCGTCGCGCACCTGGACCTGCCCAAGTCGCTGGAGGGCTACTACCAGGAAACCGGCCGCGCCGGCCGCGACGGCGAAGCGGCCGACGCCTGGCTGGCCTACGGCCTCGGCGACGCGGTGCTGCTGCGGCGGATGATCGAGGATTCCGAGGCCGGCGAGGAGCGCAAGCAGCTGGAACGGCGCAAGCTCGATGCGCTGATCGGTTACTGCGAGTCCACCGGCTGCCGCCGGCAGACGCTGCTGGGGTACTTCGGCGAGGCCCACCCCGGCGCCTGCGGCAACTGCGACAACTGCCTGTCGCCGCCGCAAACCGTCGACGGCACCGTGGTCGCGCAGAAGGCGCTGTCGTGCGTCTACCGCAGCGGCCAGCGCTTCGGCGCCGCGCACCTCACCGACATCCTGCGCGGCGCCGACACCGCCAAGGTGCGCCAGTTCGGCCACGACGCGCTCAGTACCTACGGCGTCGGCGCCGAGCTGGACGCGAAGCAGTGGCGCAGCGTGTTCCGGCAACTGGTCGCCGCCGGGCTGCTGGAGGTCGACATCGACGGCCACGGCGCGCTGCGCCTGACCGCCGTCAGCGCCGGCGTGCTCCGGGGCGAGCGCAGTGTGGCGCTGCGCGTGGATCCGCCGGCCCGCCCGCGGCACCGCGAGCGCGGCCCGCGCGACGTCTCGCCGCCGCCCGAGTTGCCGACGGCGGCGGCAGCGCGCTTCGAGGCGCTGCGCGCCTGGCGCGCCGCGACCGCGCGCGTGCAGAACGTCCCCGCCTACGTGATCTTCCACGACCGCACCCTGCGCGAGATCGCACTGGCGCAGCCGCAGGATCTGGATGCGCTGGCCGGCATCGCCGGGGTCGGCGCCGGCAAGCTCGAGCGTTACGGGCAGGCGCTGCTGCAGCAGCTGGCGCAGGCCGAGGCCGCCTGAGCCGGCTGCCGCGCGCGTGAGCGGATGCGGGGCGGGCATTGGCGCCCGCCGGCGACGCCGCTACACTGCCCGCCCCCTCCTCCGGGGAGTAGTCCGACCGCGCGTGGCCAGTTGCCGGCACCGCGGGAGCGCGCGTCAACATGCTTGGCCGGCCGGCCATGGCGCACGCGGCCACCATCGCACGATGGCGGCGGGCAAGACCGAAGGCAGGCGTCGCGCACCCGGGCCGGGCGTCGCGGCGTTTGCTTTCGTCTCCACGATCGCCCGGCCCCGGAGTCCCGATTGGACGTCTTGCTGCTGCCGACCGGCCTGCTTTCCGCTGGCCTGATTTCTGCCGACATGCTTTCCCTCGACACGTTTTTAGCGGGTGCGCTTTCCGCCGGCGCGCTTTCCGGCAGCCTGCTCGGCGCCGCGCTGCCGGAACCCGCGCAGCCGGACGGATTGCTCTCCGGCGCGCCGCTGTGGCCGGCGCTGGTCTCCACCGGCAGCGTCGCCCTGGCCGAGATCGGCGACAAGACGCAGTTGCTGGCGCTGCTGCTGGCGGCGCGGTTCCGCCAGCCCGGGCCGATCGTCGCCGGCATCCTGGTGGCGACGCTGCTCAACCACGCGCTGGCCGGCGGACTCGGCGTGCTGGCCGCTGCGTGGCTGACGCCTGCGATGCTGCGCTGGATCGTCGCCGCCAGCTTCATCGCCATCGCGCTGTGGACGCTCAAACCCGACAAGTTCGACGACGCCGACCAGGGCCTGCTGCCGGCGCGCAACGCCTTCATCGCGACCACGATCGCCTTCTTCGTCGCCGAGATCGGCGACAAGACCCAGGTCGCGACCGTGCTGCTGGCAGCCAACTACAGCCCGCTGTGGCAGGTGGTCGCCGGCACCACGCTGGGCATGCTGCTGGCCAACGTCCCGGTGGTCGCGCTGGGCAGCCGTTTCGCCCGGCGCCTGCCACTGCGCGCGGCGCGGATCGCGGCGGCGCTGGTGTTCCTGGCGCTGGGGTCGTGGGCGCTGGCGCAAGCCGTGTCCTGATCCCGGCCCGCACCCTGCGCGCCGATGCGTCCCGCGATGCCGGCTGCGTCGCGCGCAGCGCGCTATGCTGCGCCGGATTCGCGGGAGGAACGGGGCGTGCAAGGCAGGGCAAGGCAAGGGGTCGGCGAGATGCTGGCGACGCTGCTGGCGCGGCCGGACGAGATCATGCTCGAGCTCGGCGCCGGCGGGGAACTGCTGGTCGCACGCCTGCGCGCGCTGCTGTCGGCGCTGATCCTGCTGCTGCCGCTGGTCAGCGCGGCCGGTGGCGGCGCGGTCGGGGAGACCGTGATCGGGCTGGCGGCGGCGGTGTTCGTCAACATCATGGCGCAGGTGTGGCTGGCGCTGGCGCGCAACCGCCGGCACCACCCGTGGCTGCCCTACGCCACCACTACCTACGACGTCACCACCACCTCCGGCGTGCTGCTGCTGCTGGCGCTCGGCGACCGCGTGGCGGGGATGAATTCCCTGGTGGTGTGGAGCTTCTACCTGATCGCCATCGCCATGACCGCGCTGCGCAACGATGGCCGCCTGACGCTGTACGCCGGCGCGCTGTCGCTGGCGCAGTACGCACTGCTGGCCTGGGCGCTGTACGCGACCGCCGGCAGCCCCGACCAGCTGGTCTCGGTCGACTACGGCACCGCCACCGTGGCCAACCTGGGCGAGCGCCTGGTGCTGCTGCTGATCATGACCCTGCTCACCGCCACCATCGTCTACCGCATGCAGCGGCTGGTGGAACTGTCCGGGCGCGACGGCCTGACCGGGCTGCCCAACCGCATGTGGCTGCTGCAGCAGATGCCGCACGTCATCGCCGCGCTGCGCAACGGCGGCGGCTCGCTGACCGTGGCGCTGCTGGACCTGGACCGTTTCCGCCTGATCAACGACGAGATCGGCCACCTCGACGGCGACCGCGCGATCCGCCACATCGTCGCCACCCTGGGCCAGGCCGTGCACGACCGCGAACGGCTGATCCGCCTGGGCGGCGAGGAGTTCGTGCTGCTGCTGCACTGCCCGATCGGCAGTGCCTGGGAGCGGATCGAACAGCTGCGCCGCGCCCTGAACGAGCGGCCGTTCCGGCCCGGGCGCGGCGCCGACCCGCAACGCATCACCTTCAGCGCCGGCCTGGCGGCCTGGCCGCAGGACGGCAGCGACCTGTCGACCCTGCTCGGCAGCGCCGACCGCCGCCTGCAGGAGTGCAAGCGCGGCGGCGGCAACCGGGTGATGGCGCGCGACGCCTGAGCGGCCGTACCGCCGCCCCGCGCCTTGCGCGCTTCACTCGGCCGCCGATTCCCTCTACGCTGCGGCAGCGGTGGCCAGCTGCGGCCTGCGCGTGCCTAGGGGAGCGACACGGGTGAGCCTGAAACTGCGTCTGATCGTGATGAATTTCCTCCAGTTCTTCGTCTGGGGGGCGTGGCTGCTGACCATCGGCGCGTACTGGTTCCAGACCAAGCAATGGTCGGGTACCAGCTTCGGCGCGATCTTCTCCACCATGGGCATCGCCTCGCTGTTCATGCCGGCGCTGATGGGCATGGTCGCCGACAAGTGGATCAACGCCGAGAAGCTCTACGGCCTGCTGCACATCGGCGGCGCGGCCATGCTGGCGTGCGTGCCGCTGGTCGACGATCCACACACCATGTTCTGGGTGATGCTGCTCAACATGGTCTTCTACATGCCGACCATCGCGCTGGCGATCACGGTCGCCTACAACGCGCTGAAGAACGACGGCCGCGACGTGGTCCGCGACTACCCGCCGATCCGGGTGTGGGGCACGATCGGCTTCATCGCCGCGCTGTGGACCACCAGCCTGCTGCGGCTGGAGACCTCGTCCGGGCAGTTCTACATCGCCGCCGGCGCCGCGCTGCTGCTGGGGCTGTACGCGTTCACCCTGCCGCCGTGCCCGCCCAAGCTCGGCCGCGGCGCCGGCCGCTCGCTGGTCGATACCCTCGGGCTGTCGTCGTTCCGGCTGTTCCGCGACCGCAACATGGCCGTGTTCTTCGTGTTCGCGATGCTGCTGGGCGCGGCGCTGCAGCTGACCAATGCCTACGGCGACACTTTCCTGCACGACTTCGCCACGGTCGACGCCTACAAGGACACGCTCGCGGTGCGCTACCCCGCGATCATCATGTCGATCTCGCAGATTTCCGAAACCCTGTTCATCCTCACCATCCCGTTCTTCCTCAAGCGCTTCGGGATCAAGACGGTGATGACGATCAGCATGCTGGCCTGGTTCCTGCGCTTCGGCCTGTTCGCCTATGGCGACCCGGGCGACGGCCTGTGGATGATCGTGCTCTCGTGCATCGTCTACGGCATGGCCTTCGACTTTTTCAACATTTCCGGCTCGCTGTTCGTGGAGCAGCAGAGCGACCCGCGGATCCGCGCCAGCGCGCAGGGATTGTTCATGCTGATGACCAACGGCGTCGGCGCGGTGCTCGGCAGCGCGATCAGCGGCTGGCTGATCGATGCGTATTTCACCGGGGCCGACGGCAGCAAGGACTGGCATGGCATCTGGACCACGTTCGCGCTGTACGCGCTGGCGATGGCGGCGCTGTTCGTGCCGCTGTTCCGGCACCGGCACGTGCGCGGCGAGCGCGCGCCCGCGCACGGCGCCGCCGACGTCAGCAGCCCCTGACCGGCGCCCGGGCAGCGGCGGGCCGTCGCCACGGTCCACCGCCGGGCGCAGGCGCCATCGGTAGAATGCGCGGCATGCGCATCGGCCCGCACGCGATCGAACCCAAGGTGATCCTGGCCCCGATGGCCGGGGTCACCGACAAGCCGTTCCGGCAGCTGTGCAAGCACCTGGGCGCGGGGCTGGCGATGTCGGAGATGACCACCGCCGACCCGCGCTTCTGGCACACCGCCAAGTCGCTGCGGCGCATGGACCACGCCGGCGAGCCGGATCCGGTCGGCGTGCAGATCGCTGGCACCGACCCGGCGACGCTGGCCGCGGCCGCGCGCCACAACGTCGCCCACGGCGCGCAGATCGTCGACATCAACATGGGCTGCCCGGCGAAGAAGGTCTGCAACGCCTGGGCCGGCTCGGCGCTGATGCGCGACGAGGCGCTGGTGGCGCGGATCCTGGAGGCGGTGGTGGCCGCGGTCGCGGTGCCGGTGACGCTGAAGATCCGCACCGGCTGGGACGCCACCCACCGCAACGCGCCGACGATCGCCCGGATCGCGCAGGAGTCGGGCATCGCCGCGCTCGCCGTGCACGGCCGCAGCCGCGAACAGCACTACACCGGCGTGGCCGAATACGACACCATCGCCGCGATCAAGGCCGAGGTGCGCATCCCGGTGATCGCCAACGGCGACATCGACTCGCCGCACAAGGCCGCCTTGGTGCTGCGCCATACCGGCGCCGACGCGGTGATGGTCGGCCGCGCCGCGCAGGGCCGGCCGTGGATCTTCCGCGAGATCGCCCACTACCTGGCCAGTGGTGAGTTGCTGCCGCCGCCGACGCTGGCGCAAGTGCGCGACATCCTGCTCGCCCACCTCCACGACCTGCATGCCTTCTACGGCGAGGAAGCGGGGGTGCGGATCGCGCGCAAGCACCTGGGGTGGTACGCGAAGGACCGCCCCGAGAACGCCGCCTTCCGCGCCGTGGTCAACCGTGCCGACAGCGCGCAGGCGCAACTGCGCCTGACCCGCGACTACTTCGACGCGCTGGTCGCAGGCGTGCCGCCGGCACTGCCGGCCGCGGCCTGAGCGGCCTGAGCGGCCGGCGCGGCCGGTGCGGCCCGGATCCGCCGCCACAGCGCATCCGGCCCGCGCGGCGACTGCCATTGCATGCGCAGCTGCTGCGGCGGCTGCAGCGCCACCCAGCGCCCGTGCTGGTGCCGGGCCACGACGAAACGGAACGCGTAGACCGGCTCGCTGCCCATGCGCAGGTCGCTGAGCAGCAGGCGCCCGTCGCGGCGTTCGGCCTTCTGGAAGCCGTGGTTGAACCACGCCAGACGCCGCACCGGCGGCAATGCGCGCGCCGCCTGCAGCGCGCGCACGTCGGAGCGGTGCGCACGAAAGCGCATCGCACCGCGGTCGAACAGCGAGCGTTCGCCCTCGACATAGCCGTCCGGGGTCATCGCCACCACCCGCCAGAGCAGGGTGTTGAACGGCGTGGGCACCGAGAACCGCGGCGCCTCGCCCAGGCCCAGCGCCGCCAGCGCGCGCGCGGCGGCGCGATCCACCACCGATTTGGCCGCCAGCGACCAGCCGACGTACGCCACGCCGAGTGCGATCCCCGCGACCAGCGCGCGTTGCGCCCGCAGCCCGTCGCGCGCGCGCCAGGCGAGCACGCACGCGACCAGCCACGGCAGCGTGAACAGCGGATCGACGATGAACAGGCTGCTCCACATCGCCGGCCGCAGCGGCAGCGGCCACAGCAACTGCGTACCGTAGACGGTGAAGGCGTCGATCAGCGGATGCGCCATCAGGCAGGCGAAGATCGCCCACCACCAGCGCCGCGGCGCCTGCGCCACGCGGCCGCCGCGGCGGCGGAAGAAATCGCTGTTGAACACCGCCCAGATCGCCCAGGCGAGCAGTGGCAGCACCAGCCAGGAGTGGGTGGCGCTGCGGTGCCAGGTCATGCGCACGATCGGGTCGTCGCACAGCGCCAGCGGAAACACGTCCAGGTCCGGCAACGTGTTGAGCGCGGCCCCGGCCAGCAGCGCCGCGCGCCGATGCCGCGCCGGCGCGATCGCCGCGGCGATCGCGGCGCCGTAGAACAGGTGGGTGAGCGAGTCCATCGCCGCATGCTAACCGCGCCGCTGCCGGCACGCGCAAGCCGCGTGCCACGCATGCCGTGTAATCGCCGCCGCGGCCTGCCGTATCCACTTGGCATCCCCACGCTCGGAGTCCGCCATGGAAACCCGCACGATCAAGCGCGACACCGCCAACACCTTCCCCCACGGGTTCTTCGATTTCCTGCAGGTGTCGCAGGGCCGGCGCCACAAGCTCGGCGACTACACGCTGGAACCGGCGCGCCTGGAACGCTTCAACGTCTCGCTGCGCACGCTCAGCCCGGAAGCGCCGAACCTGACCATGGACCAGATCGCCACCGCCGGCGCGCGCGCGCTGGCGCGGCACCAGGACGGCAGCGTGCCGCCGTTCGTGCAGTCGCGGATGGAGGCGCTGACGCGGCTGCAGGAACTGGCCGCCGACAGCGGCTGGGGCGTGGAGCCGCAAACCCGCGGTCGCATCGACGTGCTGCTGGAATACCGGCGCGAGCACGGCGACCTGATCCCGGACGAGCTGCCGGTGATCGGGCTGCTCGACGACGCCCTGCTGGTGGACGTCGCCCTGCAGTTGCTGCACGGCGAGCTGGCCGACTACGAGGACTTCTGCCGCTTCCGCAAGGTCGCCGCGGAGTTCGCCGGCCTGCCGGTGCAACAGACCGGGCTGACCCGCCGCCAGTGGCTGGACGCGATGTGGCAGGAGCAGTCGCGGGCGGCCTCGGCACGGGCCAGGGAGCGCTACGTGCCCGACGCGCGCGCGAGCCTGTTCCATATCACCTGACCCATATCACTTGAGCCGCATCACCCGAAGTCCACGCAGCTGACCGGCGCTTGAAGATCGCGCGCGCCGCAGGGCGCGTGGCGCGCGGTCAGAAAGGCATTGCGTCGCGGCGGCGATTGCGGCTGTCCGCCAACGCGCGCGCGGGCCGTTCGGAAGTGGCACGGCATCGGACCGCCGAGCGTGTTCCCCTTTCCGCACGGCGCCCCATGACCCATTTCCAGACCACGCACTGGAACCTGATCCAGACGGCCCGCGACGATCCCGGCCACGCCGGCCCGGCGCTGGAGCAGTTGTGCCGGGCCTATCGCCCGCCAGTGCTGGCGTACGTGCGCCGCCACGGCTACGGCCCGGCCGAGGCCGAGGACCTGACCCAGGAATTCTTCGCCCGTTTCCTGGAGCGCCGCTGGTACGCCAGCGCCGATCCCGCGCGCGGCCGCTTCCGCGCGCTGGTGCTGACCGCCTTGCGCCGCTTCCTCAGCGACCAGCACGCGCAGGCACAGGCGGCCAAGCGCGGCGGCGGCACGGCGGCGGCCGCGACCGACACGGCCGCCGTCGCCGACGACGGCGAGAGCCCGGAGCAGGCTTTCACCCGGGCATGGATGGGCGCGGTGCTGGGGCATGCGGTGGCGCGGCTGCGGGCCGAGTGGATCCGCGCCGGCAAGGACGAGCAGTTCGAACAACTTGCGCCGTTGTTGGTCGAGGGCGATCCGGGCGCCAGCCTGCGCGCACTGGCGGCCGCCTCCGGGGTCCGCAGCAATACCCTGGCGGTGCGCCTGCACCGCATGCGCCGCCGGCTGCGGCAACTGGTGCGGCTGGAACTGGTCGGCACGGTCGGCAGCCGCGAGGCGCTGGAAGCGGAGCTGGCCGAGCTGCGCGAGCTGGCCCGTGCCGGCGGGGCCTGAGGCGGCGGCGATGCGCGGCCGCCCGGCTCCAGCGCGGCGCACGCACGGGCAGCCTCCATGAGCGGCAGCGGCCAGGACGCCCGCGGCCAGGGCGGCACCGGCACGCCCGGCACCGGCCCGGCCGCCCCGGGCCCGGGCGGCCCCGGCACACCCGGCCACGCTGCGGCCGGCAACGGCCACACAGCGCCGGCCCAGCCCGGCGCCGGCAGCCACGACCCGTGGTGGCTGGATCCGGCGCTGGCGCGGATGGCGTTCGGGTCCGCCAACCGGCCCGGCCGCAGCTGGCAGCCGCCGCTGGATCCGGACGCGCCGTTCGCCGACCTGCGCGACCGCCGGGTGCGGATCGATCCCGCCGATCCGCTGCAGCGCGAGTTCGGCGACTACGAACTGCTGGAGATCGTCGGCGAAGGCGGCATGGGCGTGGTCTACCGCGCGCGCCAGCGCAACCTCGACCGCGAGGTGGCGATCAAGCTGCTCTCCGCCGGCGCCGCGGCGTCCGAGGAGATCATCGCCAGCCTGCGCCACGAGGCGCAGAGCGCGGCGCAGCTGCAGCACCCCAACATCGTCGTGGTGCACGAACTGGGCGAATACGGCGGGCTGATCTTCTACGCGATGCAGCTGGTGCGCGGCCGCAGCCTGTCGCGGTTGCTGGAGGAGCGCGGCGCGCTGCCGCCGCAGCAGGCCGCAACGCTGCTGCAGCGCGTGGCCGAGGGTGTGGACTACGCGCACCGGCTGGGCGTGCTGCACCTGGACCTCAAGCCGGGCAACATCCTGGTCGGCGACGACGGCGAGCCGCGGATCGCCGACTTTGGCCTGGCGCGGCGGCTGGAACGCGCGCTGGCGGTGGCCAACGAGCGCATCGCCGGCACCCCCAGCTACATGGCGCCGGAGCAGGCGCAGGTGCACGGCCCGGCCCTGACCGTGGCGACCGACGTGTACGGCCTGGGCGCAGTGCTGTACGAGACCCTGACCGGCGTGCCCCCGTTCCACGCCGACGACCCCAAGGCCACGCTGCAGCAGGTGCTGGACGCACCGCTGCTGCCGCCGCGGCAACGCAACCCCGCCATCCCGCGCGACCTGGAAGCGATCGTGCTGCGCTGCCTGGCGCGCGACCCGGCGCAGCGCTACCGCAGTGCCCGGGCGCTGGCCGAGGACCTGGGCAACTTCCTCGCCGGGCGCCCGGTGCAGGCCAGACCGCTGAATCCCCTGCAGCGCGGCATTCGCTTCGCGCGCCGCGAGCCGCGGCTGGCGCTGGTGATCGCGCTGCTGATCCTGGGCCTGGCCGCGGGGTTGAGCGTCGCCCTGTGGCTGTGGCGCCAGGCCGAAGCCGACGCCGCCCGCGCGTCCCAGGGGGATCGCACCCAGCCTGCGCCCGGCATCGCGGACCGCGACGGTCGCTGACCCACGCGCGCCCGCGCGGCGTCACAATACGTCCCGCGGCGCGGACGTGTATCATTCGCCGCCATCCTTTTATCCGTATCAAGGGATATATCCCTGAATGAGGCCCGCCCGATGACCAGCTCCGCCTACCTGTTCACCTCCGAATCGGTCTCCGAAGGCCATCCGGACAAGGTCGCCGACCAGATCTCCGACGCCGTGCTCGACGCCATCCTGGCCAAGGACAAGCGCGCGCGCGTGGCCTGCGAGACCATGGTCAAGACCGGGGTGGCGATCGTCGCCGGCGAGATCACCACGTCCGCGTGGATCGACCTGGAGGCGCTGACCCGCAAGGTGATCGTGGACATCGGCTACGACAGCAGCGACGTCGGCTTCGACGGCGCCACCTGCGGCGTGCTGAATCTCATCGGCAAGCAGTCGCCCGACATCAACCAGGGCGTGGACCGCAAGAAGCCCGAGGAACAGGGCGCCGGCGACCAGGGCCTGATGTTCGGCTACGCCACCAACGAGACCGACAGCGGCATGCCGGCGGCGATCCACCTGTCGCACCGCCTGGTCGAGCAGCAGGCCAAGGTGCGCAAGAAGAAGAACTCGCCGCTGCCCTGGCTGCGCCCGGATGCGAAGTCGCAGGTCACCCTGCGCTACGAGGACGGCCAGGCGGTCGCGATCGACGCGGTGGTGCTGTCCACCCAGCACGATCCGGACGTCAAGCAGAAGGACCTGGTCGAGGCCGTGCGCGAGCACATCCTCAAGCCGGTGCTGCCGGCCAAGTGGCTGCACAAGGGCACCAAGTACCACATCAACCCGACCGGCAAGTTCGTGATCGGCGGCCCGGTCGGCGACTGTGGCCTGACCGGACGCAAGATCATCGTCGACACCTACGGCGGCTGGGCCCGCCACGGCGGCGGCGCGTTCTCCGGCAAGGACCCGTCCAAGGTCGACCGCTCGGCCGCCTACGCCGCGCGCTACGTCGCGAAGAACATCGTCGCCGCCGGCCTGGCCGACCGCTGCGAAGTGCAGGTCAGCTACGCCATCGGCGTGGCGCATCCGACCTCGATCTCGGTCACCACCTTCGGCACCGGCAAGGTCTCCGACGCCGTGATCGAGAAGCTGATCCGCGCGCACTTCGACCTGCGCCCGTACGGCATCCTGCAGATGCTCGACCTGATCCACCCGATGTACCAGCGCACCGCGTCCTACGGCCACTTCGGCCGCAAGCCGCAGCAGATCGAATACGTCGACGGCGCCGGCAACAAGCAGACCGCGACCGCATTCTCGTGGGAAAAGACCGACAAGGCCGAGGAGCTGCGCAAGGCCGCCAAGCTGAAGTAGGAGCGGCATCGGCCGCGAAAGGCACATGGCCCGTCGAGGGGCGCTGCGACCGTCGCAAGGACGGCCAGGCTCGGCGGGCTTACCGCGACAACCGCGCCCGTTTAATCCGAGCCCGCTTCGACAATGGCCGGCTCACTTGAACGGAACACCAGCATGAACGCACAAATCCGCACCTTCTCCCAGAACGGCGACTACAAGGTCGCCGACCTCGCCCTGGCCGACTGGGGCCGCAAGGAAATCGACATCGCCGAGCACGAGATGCCGGGCCTGATGTCGATCCGCCGCAAGCACGCGTCCGCGCAGCCGCTCAAGGGCGTGCGCGTGACCGGCTCGCTGCACATGACCATCCAGACCGCGGTGCTGATCGAGACGCTCAAGGACATCGGCGCCGACCTGCGCTGGGCCTCGTGCAACATCTTCTCGACCCAGGACCACGCCGCGGCCGCGATCGCCGCCAGCGGCACCCCGGTGTTCGCGTGGAAGGGCGAGAGCCTGGAGGAATACTGGGACTGCACCCTGGCCGCGCTGAGCTTCCCCGACGGCAAGGGCGGCTACCTGGGCCCGCAGCTGGTGGTGGACGACGGCGGCGACGTCACCCTGCTGATCCACAAGGGCTACGAGCTCGAGCACGGCGACGGCTGGGTCGACACGCCGTCCGGCAACCACGAGGAGCAGGTGATCAAGGACCTGCTCAAGCGCGTGGCGAAGGAACGCCCCGGCTACTGGACGCAGGTCGTCGCCGACTGGCGCGGCGTGTCCGAGGAGACCACCACTGGCGTGCACCGCCTGTACCAGCTGGCCGAGGCCGGCAAGCTGCTCATCCCGGCGATCAACGTCAACGACTCGGTCACCAAGAGCAAGTTCGACAACCTGTACGGCTGCCGCGAGTCGCTGGCCGACGGCCTCAAGCGCGCGATGGACGTGATGCTGGCCGGCAAGGTCGCGGTGGTCTGCGGCTACGGCGACGTCGGCAAGGGCTCGGCGCACTCGCTGCGCGCCTACGGCGCCCGCGTGATCGTCACCGAGATCGACCCGATCTGCGCGCTGCAGGCGGCGATGGAAGGCTTCGAGGTCGCCACCGTCGAGGACACGCTGGGCCGCGCCGACATCTACGTCACCACCACCGGCAACAAGGACGTCATCCGCCTGGAACACATGCGGGCGATGAAGGACCAGGCGATCGTCTGCAACATCGGCCACTTCGACAACGAGATCCAGGTCGACGCGCTCAACGCCTCCGGCGCGACGCGCACCAACATCAAGCCGCAGGTGGACAAGTACACCTTCGCGCGCGCCGACGGAACGCCGGGCCACTCGATCTTCCTGCTGGCCGAGGGCCGGCTGGTGAACCTGGGTTGCGCCACCGGCCACCCGAGCTTCGTGATGTCGAACTCGTTCTCCAACCAGACCCTGGCGCAGATCGACCTGTGGCAGCACCGCGACGAATACGAGAAGACCGTCTACCGCCTGCCCAAGCATCTGGATGAGGAAGTCGCGCGCCTGCACCTGGAGAAGATCGGGGTCAAGCTGACCCGGCTGACCCAGGCCCAGGCCGACTACCTCGGCGTCGCGGTCGAAGGCCCGTACAAGGCCGAGCACTACCGCTACTGACACCCGCCCGGTCGCCCGGCGCCGTGCCGGGCACGGCCGGGTCGCAGCGACACGCAACGGGCGCCACGGCGCCCGTTCGCATTGCTGCCGTCGTCGACGCCGACATTCCTTTCATCGCGATGAAGCGATAAGATGCCGCGGAGCCCTTCTCCCGCCGGCGGCCATGGTCCCGATCAGCTTCGAGTTCTATCCGCCCAAGACCGAGGAGCAGCGCGCGCAGCTGGACCGCACCGCGACCCGGCTCAAGGCGCAGGCACCCGAATACGTGTCGTGCACCTTCGGCGCCGGCGGCTCGACCCTGTCGTACACGCCGGAGACGATCCAGCGCCTGCGCGAGCGGCACGCCCTGGAGGCCGCGCCGCACCTGAGCTGCATGGGCGGCAGCCGCGAGGAGATCCGGCAGCTGCTCAAGCTGTACCGGGCGATGGGCTGCCGCCGCCTGGTGGCGCTGCGCGGCGACCTGCCCTCGGGCATGGCGCGCATGGGCGACCTGCGCTACGCCACCGATCTGGTCGCCTTCATCCGCGCCGAACATGACGACTGGTTCCACATCGAAGTCGGCTGCTATCCCGAATGCCATCCGCAGGCCGAGGACGCGCTCGCGGACCTGCGCCATTTCAAGGCCAAGATCGACGCCGGGGCCGACGGCGCGATCACCCAGTACTTCTACAACGCCGACGCCTACTTCCGCTTCGTCGACGACGTGCGCCGGCTCGGGGTCGAGGTGCCGATCGTGCCGGGAATCATGCCGATCTCCAACTTCGCCCAGCTCAAGCGGTTTTCGGAAGCCTGCGGCGCCGAGATCCCGCGCTGGGTCGGCAAGCGCATGCAGGCGTTCGGCGACGACGGCGAGGCGATCCGCACGTTCGCCGCGGAGCTGGTCGCGGGGATGTGCGCGCGCCTGATCGCCGGCGGCGCGCCGGCGCTGCACTTCTACACCCTCAACCTGTCCCGGCCGACGCTGAACGTACTGCAGCACCTGCACTGAGCGTCGGCTCTTTTCCCGCCTCGGAAACGCCCGCACCCCTGCCGGGGGCCTGCTTTGGCAGGACCGCCGTGAATACCCATGCTTCAAATGCGAAAGCCCTCGCGAGGGAAACCGGCGGCCGACCTGTGCGGGACACACTGTGAATCCATGAACATATGTTTCAAGCGCGGGCACCTTTGTGGGGGGAAGCCGGTGGCCAGCTTGCGCGGGACACGCCGTGAGACTTCCCTTCAAGTGCGGAAGCTTCCGTGGGGGGAAGCCGGTGGCCCGGCCCGTGCGGGACACGCCATGAATACATCCCTGTAGGCTCCTCGGCGGCATCCATGCCGCCGACGGTCCCGCACAGGCCGGGCCACCGGCTTCCGGGCAAGTGAGTCGGTGCTTGAAAAGAGAGCCGCCCGAAGTGACGACCTTCAAGCTCGCCAAGTCGCTGCCCGGCGGGCTGGGGGTGCGGAGAGTGGACCATGGAGGGCCCACGCCCCGACTTAAAGACAGGAGGTCGTCAGGAGGGCGCAGCACCCCCAGCCCGCCGGGCGGCGACTCCGTCCGAAGCCGATGTCCCGAGCGCAGGACACCGTGGCCCGCGCCCCGACCTGAAGACAGGACGTCGCAGGAGGGGCGTAGCTCCCAGACGCCGCGCAACGACTGCGTCCCGAAGCCAACTCTCCGGAGCAGGAGGAAACCCGAATTCAGCCCAGCCTCAGTCGCGCACGCATACGTACCCCGCACGCGGCCTCGACGCACGCGCATGAACGTCGCACGTCGGCTTCCGGCAGCGCTCTTTGCGCGGGCGGCGGTGCGCGCTAGGCTGCGGCGATGCCGCACGCATCCGGATTTCGCCCCACCCCGTTGCTGCCGTTGCTGGCGCTGGCCGCGTGCGGCGCGGCCAGCGCGCAGGTGCACCGCTGCGTCGCCGCCGACGGCAGCATCGCCTTCACCGACCGCCGCTGCCAGGACATCGGCGCGGTCGAGCGCCTGCCGCCGGCCGCGGCGGCGGACGGCAACCGCCTGCGGCGCAACGCCTGTCCGCGCCACCTGCAGGATCTGGTGTACGAGCTGACCACCGCGATCGACAACAACGACGTCAACCGCCTGGCCGGCCTCTACCAGTGGACCGGCCTGTCCACCCGCAGCGGCTACGCGCTGATGCAGCGCCTGGAGGCGATCGCGCGGCGTCCGCTGGTGGACATCGTGCCGGTCTACCCCGGTGCCGCGGCCGCGGACGACTACTTTGCACAGACGACGGTGCGACGCACGCCGGTCGGACTGCGGCTGGAGCAGACGCTGGCCAACGGCAGCACGCCCTCGCACACGGTGCTGGAATTGCGACGCGCGTTCGGCTGCTGGTGGGTGCGCCTGTAACGGCGAGCTCGCGGTTGGGGCAAAATAGCGGCTTCGTACCGCAGGAATCCCGACGATGCAGTATCCGGACTGGGTCTGGCACAACGGCGCGATCAAGCCGTGGGCCGAGGCGACCACCCATGTGATGGCGCATGCCCTGAATTACGGCTCGTCGGTGTTCGAAGGGATCCGCAGCTACGAAACCGCGCGGGGCCCGGTGATATTCCGGCTCGGCGACCACACCCGGCGCCTGTTCGCCTCGGCGCGCATCTACGAGATGGAAATCCCGTATACGGTGGACGAGATCAATGCCGCCTGCCGCGAGGTGCTGCGCCGCAACCGGCTGACGCGGGGCTACCTGCGCCCGCTCGCGTACCGCGGACTCGGCGGCTTCGGGCTCTCGGCCGACACCCCGATCGACGTCGCCGTCGCCGCCTGGCAGATGGGCGCGTACCTCGGCGAGGGCGTGCTCGAACAGGGGATCGACGCCTGCGTGTCGAGCTGGCAGCGGTTCGCGCCCAACACCATCCCGTCCGGCGCCAAGGCCGGCGGCAACTACCTGTCCGGGCAGCTGATCGCGCGCGAGGCGCGGCGGCTGGGCTTCGGCGAGGGCATCGCCCTGGCATCGACCGGATTGCTGAGCGAGGGCGCGGGCGAGAACCTGTTCCTGGTGTTCGACGGCGCCCTGCACACCGCCCCGGTCAGCGCCGCGCTGCTCAACGGCATCACCCGCAACACGCTGATGACGCTGGCGCGCGACGCCGGCATCGACGTGGTGGAACGCGACCTGCCGCGCGAATACCTGTACCTGTGCGACGAGGTGTTCATGTGCGGCACCGCCGCCGAGATCACCCCGATCCGCTCGGTCGACGGCCGCCAGGTCGGTGCCGGCAAGGCCGGACCGGTGACAAGGCGCCTGCAGGAGCTGTTCTTCGGCCTGTTCGACGGCCGCACGCCCGACAAGTACGGTTGGCTGGACCCGGTCGACGCATAAGCGCAAACGGGAACCTTTACGGGAAAGCCGGTAGCCCGCCCTGTGCGGTGGGGGGGAAGCCGGCGCCCCAGCCTGTGCGGGATACGCCGTGAATCCAGCCCTCATGTGCGGAGACATCTGCGGGGGAAGCCGGCGGCCCGGCCTGTGCGGGACACGCCGTGAATACGTCCCTGTAGGCTCCTCGGCGGCATCCATGCCGCCGACGGTCCCGCACAGGCCGGACCACCGGCTTCCGGGCAAGTGAGTCGGCGCTTGTAGCCCCCGAAGCGAGGAACTCCAATCTCGCGCAGTCGCCGCCCGGCGGGCTGGGGGTGCGGAGAGTGGGCCATGGATGGCCCACGACCCGACTTAAAGACAGGAGGTCGTCAGGAGGGCGCAGCACCCCCAGCCCGCTCGGGCGGCGACTCCTGCCGAAGCCGATCTCTCAAGGTCAGGCCACCAATGGCGCTTGCGCCCCGGCTTAAAGACGGGCCGTCGTCAGGAGGGCGCAGCCCCCCAGCCCGGCGGGCGGCGGCTCCCTGCCGAAGCCCGATCCTGCGCTACAGGTTCGCGCCCGGATCTGCCGAGACTTCAGGCAGGAACGACAACGTCGCCACCACGCCCCGCTGCGCGCCCGGCACCACGCGCACGTGCCAGTCGTACAACGCGCACAGCCGGCGCACGATCGACAGGCCGATGCCGCCGCCCTGCGAATGCTCGGCATGGGTGCCGCGATAGCCGCGCTCGAACAGCCGCGCCGCGTCCTCCGCGGTCAGTCCGGGGCCGGAATCGACCACCTCGACACCGTTGGGCAACAACCGCACCACCACCTCGCCCTGCGCGGTGTACTTGACCGCGTTGCCGACCAGGTTGCCCAGCGCCACCGTCACCGCCGCTTCCGGCGCGTCCACCGCCAGCCCGCGCGCGCCTTCCAGGCGCAGCTGCAGCGGCTTGCCGCCGAGCTGGGCGCGGTGCGCGTCCAGCAGCTGCTCGGCGATGCGCGCCACGTCGGCGGCGCCGTGCCCGCGCTCGTTGCGCGAGAGCAGCAGCAGCGCGCTGATCAGGTCGGTGCATTGCTGCTCGGCGCGCTGGATCCGCAACAGCCGCGCGCGGGTCTTGTCGTCCAGATCCGGCCGGGACAGCAACAGCTCGACCGCGCCGCGGATCACCGCCAGCGGCGTGCGCAGCTCGTGGCTGACGTCGGCGTTGAACTCGCGGTCGCGCTTGACCACCTCGGTCAGGCGCCCGGCGTAGTCGTCCAGCGCCTTGGCCAGCTCGCCGACCTCGTCGTCGGCGAAGTGCGCGGCCAGCGCCTCGGGTTGTGCGCTGCGCCCGGAGGCGCGCAGCCGTTGCGCCAACTCCGAAACCGGGCTCATCACCCGGGATGCCGCCCACCAGCCGACCAGCAGCGACAGCAGCGTGAACACCAGCACCACGCCGAACAGGGCGTTGTTGAACTGCCGCTCGCCGCGCATCGACTGGCTCATGTCGTAGGCGAGGAAGAACCACACGTCCGGGGTCTTGCGCACCGCCAGCTTGTAGGAGAACGGCGTGCCGTCGGGATTGGCGCCGCTGACGTTGTGGATGCCGTCGCCGAACTCGTACCAGTCCGGCTGCTCCGCGCGCAGGGCCTGGAAGTTGGGGCGCCGCACCACCCGCGCCAGCATCTGCTGCACCGGCAGGTCGGGGTTCTTCGCCGGGTCGGAATAGAAGCGCCGCGCGTACTCATCGATGTTCTTGTTCATCACGTCTTCGACCAACTGGTTCTCGACGCGGTTGCGCGCCCAGTTGGTGGCGAAGGCCAGCAGCAGCGTCAGGCCGAAGCCCAGCAGCAGGAACGACAGCACGATGCGGCTGCGCAGCCGCCGTCGGTAGCGCGTGGGGCGCCTGCGCGCCGGTGTCGGGTCCTCGGACGCCACGTCTTCAGCTGGAGGCATCGGGCGCCGCGATGCGATAGCCGATGCCGTGGCGGGTCTGGATCAGCGGGACGGGGAACGGCTTGTCGACCACCGCGCGCAGGCCGTGGATGTGCACCCGCAGCGAGTCCGAATCCGGCAGTTCCTCGCCCCAGACCCGGGTCTCCAGCTCCTGCCGGGTGACCACCGCCGGCGCGGCTTCCATCAACGCCTGCAGGATCTTCAGCGCGGTCGGGTTGAGCTGCAGCAGCTTGCCCCCGCGCCGCACTTCCAGGGTGTCGAGGTTGTACTCCAGGTCGGCGACCTCGAGCACCCGGGGCTGCACGCCCTTGCCGCGGCGCACGAGCGCGTTCAGTCGCACCTCGACCTCCTGCAGCGCGAACGGCTTGATCAGGTAGTCGTCGGCGCCCGAATCGAAGCCGGCCAGCTTGTTGTCCAGCGAGTCGCGCGCGGTCAGCATCAGCACCGGGGTCTGCTTGCGCGCCTCGTTGCGCAGCTTGCGGCAGACCTCCAGGCCGTCCATGCCGGGCAGGTTGAGATCCAGCACCACGGCATCGAAGTCGTGCACCACCGCCAGGTGCAGGCCGGTCACGCCGTCGGCGGCGAAATCCACGGTATGCCCCCGGTCCTCGAGGTAATCGCCGAGATTGGCGGCGATGTCGGCGTTGTCTTCGATGACGAGGATGCGCATCTGGGATCCTGTGCTGGAGGACGTTGGAGCTCGTCGGTGGCCGGGCAGTTCCCCTGGGCGGGCCGCAGCGCGCCGGGCGCTGCGTCCGGATTCTTGCACACAGGCAGGTGAACCCCGCATGCCGGCGCGCAAACAAAGGCCCAGACACGGAATCCGCGCCTGGGCCAAAGCGGAGCATTTGTCCCGATTACCGTGATCTGCGACGCCCGAGGAGCGGCACCTGACGAGGAGTGTCGATCTGGAGAAAAGCAGAACTTCGGTCCGGCTCAGGCTACGCGCCGGGCGATTAAACGGTCGTTAAAGCCGATGTTATTTTTGTGTTAAACATTGGTGTCTCAAGCGGCATTGCGACGCAACGGCTGGTGCGCGGCTGCGACGTGGTCGATCACCCGCCCGGCCAGGTCCAGGCCGGTGGCCTCCTCGATCCCTTCCAGCCCCGGCGAGGCGTTGACTTCCAGCACCAGCGGCCCGCGCCGGGAGCGGATCAGGTCGACGCCGGCCACTCCCAGCCCCAGCACCGCCGCTGCCCGCACCGCCGCAGCCTGCTCGGCGGCCGAGGCGCGCACCGCCCGGGCGCTGCCGCCGCGGTGCAGGTTGGAGCGGAAATCGCCCTTGGGCGCCTGCCGCCGCATCGTCGCCACCACTTCCCCGCCGACCACGAAGCAGCGCAGGTCGGCGCCGCGCGCCTCGGCGATGAATTCCTGCACCAGGAAGTTGGCGTAGAGGCCGCGCAGGGCCTCGATCACGCTGCGCGAGGCCGACGGCTTCTCGGTCAGCATCACCCCCGCGCCCTGGGTGCCCTCGTTGAGCTTGATCACGTGCGGCGGCGGGCCGAGCATCGACAGCAGGTCGACGGTGTCGTCGGGGTTGTCGCCGAACACCGTGACCGGCAGGCCGATGCCCTGCGCCGCCAGCAACTGGTGGCAGCGCAACTTGTCGCGGGCGCGGGCGATGGCATCGGACGGGTTGGGGGTGAAGCTGCCCATCAGTTCGAACTGGCGCAACACCGCGGTGCCGTAGCGGGTGATCGAGGCGCCGATGCGCGGGATCACCGCGTTGTAGCCGGCGATCGGCCGGCCCTTGTAGTGCATGCCGAAGCCCTCGGCGCTGATCCGCAGGTAGCAGCGCAGCGGGTCCAGCACGCGCACGCTGTGGCCGCGCTCGCGCGCAGCCTCCACCAGGCGCCGGGTCGAATACAGCTTGCTGTTGCGCGAGAGGATGGCGAGCTTCATGGGCGTGGATTCGCGGGCGGGCGCCCGTGGAGGAAGGAGCGTGCCGGATCGACCATGAACGCACTGTCCAGCGCGCTGCGGCCAAGCAGCATCGGGAACAGCATGCCGCGGCGATCGGTCAGGTTGATTTCGATCTCGCGCTCGCGCCCGGCCAAGCACAGCCGGGTACGCAGGAACACGCGCCGGCTGCGGCGGCCGCCGGAATCG
The DNA here is from genome assembly GCF_003416885.1 of Cognatiluteimonas weifangensis. Taxonomy (GTDB): domain Bacteria; phylum Pseudomonadota; class Gammaproteobacteria; order Xanthomonadales; family Xanthomonadaceae; genus Cognatiluteimonas; species Cognatiluteimonas weifangensis. The sequence goes on along the minus strand of NZ_QVPD01000002.1, from coordinate 346,366 downwards.
ACGACCTCGCGCTCGTCCAGCACCGGCGCGGCGGCTTCGACCACGCCTGCGTGCGCGCGCCCGGGCGTGAGCCGGAAGCCGACCCACGGCGCCCCGCGCTCGACGAACCGCCATTGCTCGTCGACATGCAGCGCCGACGTGCGTGCGCCGCTGTCGACCTTGGCCCGCACCCGCGCGAGGCCCAGGTCCGGCAACGCCAGCCACTCCCGCCAGCCGAGCACGATCATCGGAATGCCCTTCGTGCGTGCAGGAAACCGGGCCAAAGAAAAGCGGCGATGCCACCGGGATGGCACCGCCGTCGCAAGCTGGAGCGGGTGAAGGGAATCGAACCCTCGTCAGTAGCTTGGGAAGCTACAGCTCTGCCATTGAGCTACACCCGCGGACCGCGAAGTCTATGCCCGCCCACCGGCGGTGGCAACGCGCGGCGCGGGCGCCGCGCGTGCCGCGCCGGTCAGAAGCGGTTGCCGACGGTGACGAACACCCCGGCGTCGTTGCCGCCTTCCTGGGCGAAGGTGGCGCTGGCGCCGACGTTGGCGTCCAGCCCCAGCAGCCGCGTGCGCGCGCCCAGCAGCAAGGTGCCGTAGTCGCGATCGAAGTCCTGGCCCGGCACCGCGTACGGCAGCGAACCCGGGATCGACTGGGCGACGGCGAAGGCCTGCGCCGCCGGATCCTCGAACTCGTGGTCGAAGGTCACCCGCGCGTACGGGTGGATGCGGTCGCTGGGGGTGTAGCTGAACTGCCAGCCGAGGCTGCCGATCAGCGAATCGACATTCTGCTCCGGGTAGGCCAGCGAGGTCGACAGCGTCGGATCGCTTTCGGCGAAGCCGTCGATGTCGATCTGCTGCGACAGCAGCGAGGCCACCGGGCCGTGGCGGAAGGCGCCGTCGCCGAAGGTCCAGCCGCCGCTGACGCCGACGCTGAGGTTGCTGCCGTCGGCCGAGCCGCTGTGGGTGCGGGTGGCGGCGCCGAGCTGCACGTCGCGGTCGCTGTCGAAGCCGAGCCACGAATAGCTGACCTGGCCGTTGACCCAGGCGCGCGCCCCGTACCAGCCGGCAAAACCGCCGAGGCTGGCGTCGGTCTGGTCGAAGCTGCCGCGGCGCTGGCCCCAGTCCATGCCCTGGCGGCCGTAACCGGCGAAGGCGCCATAGACCAGGTTGCCGCGGGTCCAGTCGACGCCGGCCATGAGGCTGGCGCCGCCGCCGTCGTAGTTGCTGACGTCCTCGCCGTAGCGCTGCGAATCGCCGCGCACGTCCGCCCACCAGCGCATGCCGTCGGCCTCCGGCTTCTGTGCCAGCTGCGCGGCGACGCGCTCGGCGCGCGCGCGGCCGACCACGGCCTCGGCGTGCGGCAGCACCGCCATCTGCCGCGGCGCCTCGATCACGGAGACCGCCAGCTGCGCCAGCATCTCGTGCGCGGCCGTGCTCGGGTGTACGCCATCGGCGAAGGCATAGGTGCGGTCGGCATCCGGGGTGGCGAAGTTGGCCGGACTGCACCCCAGGGCCGGAGCCAGCCCACAGGCTGGCGTGGTGACATTGGTGAAACCGTAGAGACCGGGGTTGGCGACGATTTCCTGCATGAAGTGGAAGGTGTCCAGCGGAATGACCCGCAACCCGGCGCTCTGCAGGCCGCCGAACAGGGTCTGGTTGTAGGCGGACACCAGCGCGGTCACCCCCGCCGACCCCGTGGCCCCCAACGACAGGCCGAAGGGCGTGGCCCCGACATCGGGCATGTTCGGCACCATGATGTATTGCGCGCCTGCGGAGGTCAGGGTGGCGACCAGCCCGACCTCGGCCGCCGCGGCGCCCAGGAACTGGGCCTGGGTGGTGGCGCTGTTCAGATGGAAGAACAGGTCATTGGCGCCGCCCCAGACCGTATACAGCGCATCGGGATTGGCCTGGCCGCCGTTGGCGGCGAGGTAGATGCCGACCTGGGTGGTCAGCGACGGCGCGAACTGGGTGGGAATCTGCGGCGGGAACCCGGGGCCGGGCGCAATCGTCGCGCCGCCGGCGGCGAAGTTGTCGCCCCCGGTCGCAGCGACGCCGGTGGAGGTCAGCTGCAGGGCCGCCGAGGCGTCGGTCCCGTAGTAGTCCGCCAGGAACTGCGCCCACACCAGCCCGGGGTTGGTGGTGAAGCGCGCCACGACAGCCGCGGACGGATCGACGTTCTCGACCAGGAAGGTCTGGTAGAAGCCGCTGTCAGTCAGGCTGTCGCCGAAAAACACGGTCTGGCTGAACGCGTCCTGCGCGAGGGCGGGCGCCGCCGCCAGCGCGAGCGCGGCGGCAAGAACGGTACGAAGGGGCCTGCGGGACACGGTCATGCGTGGACTCCTGGACGATGGCAAGGGCCGGCGATACGCCACCGGAGGGTTCTGATCGTTTCACGAGGACGCCCCGGCGCTCAAGTACGACTCCGGAGGGTGCCGCCACCGGGCTGCAGTCGCGGCGCGAAAACCGGACAATGCCGGCATGGACATCCTGTTGAACGGAACCCCTCGAGCCCTGCCCGCCGGCTGCAGCGTGGCGCAGCTGCTGGCCGAGGCCGGCCTCGGCGAACGCCGGGTGGCGGTGGAGGTCAATGGCGCGATCGTGCCGCGCAGCGCGCACGCCGGCCACGTGCTGCACGAGGGCGACCGGGTGGAGATCGTGCAGGCGCTGGGCGGCGGCTGAGGGCGCCGGGCGCGGTCGGCCCGGAGCCCGGGGCCGTCGCGCGGACGCGCCGACCATGGCACGGGCGGGCGGACCCGCGGCCGGTGGCGCACACCAACCCGCATCCGTCCGCCGCAAGACCGGCCGCCCGCGTAATCGCGCGATGGCCACCGGCGGTATGGGAACCCGGCTGTCCCGCGGCGATGGGGTAGTCGCCGGGACCCATGGGCTTTGCGACGCCGGCTCGCGCCGGGTGTGCGTTTGGCGTACCGCGCGATGGCGCATCGCGCGCGAGCCGGCGACCTGGCGGGAGTCAGGGGAGGTCCCCCGGACGGATCGTCCACTCATTGCGCACTACGCATTCGGGGCCGGTCCGCGGCCATCTCGCGCCACCGCGTGGCGAGCGCCCGACCGTCGGCCCGCATGCCCGACCGGCGGCGCGGTAACATTCGGGCATGAACCACGACTCCGCAGCCTCCGGCGACGCCCTCGTCATCGCCGGCAAGTCCTACCATTCGCGCCTGCTGACCGGGACCGGCAAGTTCAAGGACCTCGAGGAAACCCGGCGCGCGACCGAGGCGGCCGGCACGCAGATCGTCACCGTGGCGATCCGCCGCACCAACATCGGCCAGAACCCGGGCGAGCCCAACCTGCTCGAGGTGCTGCCGCCGGACCGCTACACCCTGCTGCCCAACACCGCCGGCTGCTACACCGCCGAGGACGCGGTGCGTACCTGCCGGCTGGCACGCGAGCTGCTCGACGGCCATGCCCTGGTCAAGCTCGAGGTGCTGGGCGACCAGAAAACCCTGTTTCCCGACGTGGTGCAGACCCTGGCCGCGGCCGAAACCCTGGTGGCCGACGGCTTCCAGGTCATGGTCTACACCTCCGACGACCCGATCCTGGCCAGGCGCCTGCAGGAGATCGGCTGCGTTGCGGTGATGCCGCTGGCCGCGCCGATCGGCTCGGGCCTGGGCATCCAGAACCGCTACAACCTGCTGGAGATCGTCGAGAACGCGACCGTGCCGATCATCGTCGATGCCGGCGTCGGCACCGCCTCGGACGCCGCGATCGCGATGGAGCTGGGCTGCGACGGGGTGCTGATGAACACCGCCATCGCCGGCGCCCGCGACCCGGTGCGGATGGCGCGGGCGATGCGGCTCGCGGTCCAGGCCGGGCGCGATGCGTTCCTCGCCGGGCGCATCCCGCGCAGGCGCTACGCCAGCGCATCCTCGCCGGTCGACGGCCTGATCGCCTGCGGATGACCGACCCGTTCGGCAGTGACGGCGCCAAGGTTCCGCCCAAGCCCTTCACCGTCACCGAAGGGCGGCGCGAAGTGCGCAGCTTCGTGCTGCGGCAGGGCCGCTTCACCCCGGCCCAGCAGCGCGCCTTCGAGCAGCTGTGGCCGCGTTACGGGCTGGACTACACCGGCACCCCGCGCGACTTCGACGCGGCCTTCGGCCGCCGCGCCCCGCGGGTGCTGGAGATCGGCTTCGGCAACGGCGAGGCGCTGCGCTTCGCCGCGCAGCAGGACCCGGACCGCGACCTGATCGGCATCGAGGTGCACGCGCCGGGCGTCGGCCGCCTGCTCAACGCGCTGGCCGCCGACGCCATCGGCAACGTCCGCCTCTACCACCACGACGCGGTCGAGGTGCTGCAACACGAGATCGCAGACGGCGCCCTGCACGAGATCCGGATCTATTTCCCCGACCCCTGGCACAAGCAGCGCCACCACAAGCGGCGCCTGGTCAACCCGGCGTTCGCCGCATTGCTGGTACGCAAACTGGCCCCGGGCGGACGCTTGCACCTCGCCACCGATTGGCACGACTATGCCGAACAGATGTGGGACGTGCTCGACGCCACGCCGGGCCTACGCAACCGCGCCGGCCCGCGCGGCCATGTACCGCGGCCGCCGTGGCGTCCGCAGACCCACTTCGAAGCCCGCGGCCGCAAGCTCGGCCACGGCGTCTGGGACCTGCTCTACGACAAGACCCGGAATTAGGGATCAGGGATTCGAGATTGGACAGAGCCGCCGCACCTCCCGAGCATCCCGCCCACGCCCCTGACGCCGGCGCCGCCTCCCCGCGCCGTTCGCCCGATTCCGCAGTCCGAATCCCGAACCCCGGTCCCTGATGGACACCGCGCTGACGCTCACCACCGACATGAAGCTCGTGCTCGGGCTGGTGGGCTTCACGATGCTGATGTTCGTGTTCGAGCGCATCCGCGCCGACGTGGTCGCGCTGGTGGTGCTGGTGCTGCTCGGGCTCACCGGGCTGGTGGCGCCGGAGGACATCTTCAGCGGCTTTTCCTCCGACGCGGTGATCAACGTCATCGCCACCATGGTGCTGGGCGCCGGCCTGGACCGCACCGGCGCACTCAACCGCCTGGCCGGCTGGCTGCTGCGGCGCGCGCGCGGCGTGGAGCAGCGATTGTTGCTGTTCACCTCGGCGGTCGCCGGCTTCAACTCGGCGATCATGCAGAACACCTCGGTGACCGCGCTGTACCTGCCGATCGCCTCGCGCCTGACCGCGCGCACCGGCCTGAGCCTGTCGCGGCTGCTGATGCCGATGGCCGCCGCGATCATCATGGGCGGCAGCCTGACCATGGTCGGCAACTCGCCGCTGATCCTGCTCAACGACCTGCTGGTCTCGGCCAACGCCAACCTGCCCTCCGGCGTGGCCACGCTGGAACCGCTGAAGATGTTCGCGCCGCTGCCGATCGGCCTGGCGCTGCTGGCCGCGTGCCTGCTGTACTTCCATTTCTTCGGCGGCAAGCTGCTGCCGACCGACGGCGACAAGGGCGTGACCCCGGCGCGCACGCAGAGCTATTTCGCCAACACCTACGGCATCCAGGGCGAGGTGTTCGAGCTCACCGTCAGCGCCGACAGCCCGCTGGTGGGGATGACCCTGGGCGAGGCCGAGACCCTGCACGGCGCGCCGCTGCTGCTGGCGCTCAAGACCGGCAACGAATCGCGGCTGGCGCCGCCCGGCGACAGCCGCATCTGGGTCGGCAGCGTGCTCGGGGCGATGGGCGCGCGGCAGCAGGTCGCCGACTTCGCGCAGAACAACTTCCTGCGCCTGTCCTCGCGCCTGCGCGAGTTCGGCGACCTGTTCAATCCCAGTCGCGCCGGCATCTCCGAGGCGGTGGTGCCGCCGACCTCGCGCTTCATCGGCAAGAGCGCCGCCGACCTGCGCCTGCGCAAGCAGCAGGGCATCAGCCTGCTGGCGATCAACCGCGACAAGGAGGTGCACAACGACAACATCCGCAACATGACCCTGCGCGCCGGCGACATGCTGGTGCTGCACAGCATCTGGACCGACCTGGCGGACGCGGCGAAGAGCCGCGACTTCGTGGTGGTCACCGACTATCCCAAGGGCGAGCAGCGCCCGCACAAGTTCAAGATCGCGATGGTGATCTTCGGCATCAGCATGCTGCTGGCGCTGTCCTCGCGGATCCCGACCACGATCGCGCTGATGACCGGGGTCGCCGGCATGCTGGTCACCGGCGTGCTGAAGATGGACGAGGCCTACGCCGCGATCAGCTGGAAGACGGTGTTCCTGATGGCCTGCCTGATCCCGCTGGGCTGGGCGATGGATTCCAGCGGCGCCGCGGCCTGGATCGCCGGGCACAGCATCGAGCAGCTGCCGCGCGGCCTGCCGGTGTGGCTGATCGCGCTGGCGCTGGGGCTGCTCACCACCTCGTTCTCGATGGTCATCAGCCACGTCGGCGCGACCATCGTGATGGTGCCGCTGGCGATCAACCTGGCGCTGGCGGTGGGCGGCGACCCGACCGGGTTCGCGCTGATCGTGGCGCTGTCGGCGTCCAACAACTTCATCACCGCGTCCAACCCGTCGGTGTCGATGATCACCGGGCCGGCCGGGTACAGCGCGCGCGAGATGTGGCGCGCCGGCGGGCCGCTGACTCTGATCTACACCGCGATCGTGGTGGTCGCGGTCAATCTGATGTTCTGAGCCGCGCCGGCGCGACGTTCACTCCTGCGCCAGGTACACGCCGCCGTCGCGCACCGCGACCGCGACCGCGCGCAGGCAGTCGCCGCGGCAGGGCCCGGCCACGCACTGCCCGCCCTGCGGTTCGAAACTGGCCCCGTGCACCGCGCACACCAGCAGCCCGTCGCGGGACTTGATGAACTTGCCCGGCGCCCAGTCCAGGCGCCGGCCGGCATGCGGGCAGACATTGACCCACGCACGCACGCTGGCGCCCTCGCGATGCAGGATCAGCGACTCGGGGTCGCCGTCGAGCACCGCCTCGGCCGCGGCAAAGCCGCCATCCTCGATCAGCTCCAGCAGCGCCAGCGGCGCGGCATCGGCATCGGCATCGGCATTCTGGTTTAACGAAGTTCTCACAAACCCGACCACGCCTCGCCCGATACTGCCGGTCCCGGCCCCGCGCCGATTGTCTCACGACCGCCCAACACGATGTCCGCATTCGGCTTCCGCTTCGACCGCTTCCGCCCCGACCGCGCCGGCTTCCGCACCGGCTTCGCACCGCGCAAGCCGCGGCACCCGCTGCTGCGCCTGGCGCTGGGACTGCTCGGCCTCGGGGTGCTGCTGGTGCTGGTGTTCTTCAGCGTGTTCGTCGGCATCGCGATGCTGGCCGCGGGCCTGCTGTACCGGCTGTGGAAGCAGCGCGGCAAACCGGTCGCGCGTCCGGCGCGCGTGGTGGACGGCGACTATCGCGTGCTCGCCAAGCCCGCCCTGCCGCGGGCATGAGCGACGTCGTCCCGGCGCTGCCGGCGGCCCGCCTGGCGGTGCGCGGCGGCGACGGCGCGGCGCCGGGCACGTTCCCGGTCCACCGGATCTACTGCGTCGGCCGCAACTTCGCCGAGCACGCGCGCGAGATGGGCGCCAGTACGCCGGCGGCGCGGTCCGGGCACCCGGTGTTCTTCCTCAAACCCGCCGACGCGCTCGTCGTCGACGGCGTCGTGCCGTACCCGCCGGCGACGCAGCAGCTGCATCACGAGGTCGAACTGGTGGTCGCGCTGGGGCGCGACGCGCCGCCCGGCGAGCTCGCCGCCGCCGACGCGCCGGCGCTGGTGTACGGCTACGGGGTCGGCCTGGACCTGACCCGCCGCGACCTGCAGGCGCAGGCCAAGGCCGCGGGCCTGCCCTGGGACACCGGCAAGGCGTTCGACCATTGCGCCCCGGTCAGCGCGCTGGTGCCGGCCGCCGCGGTCGGCGACCCGGCGGCGCGCACGCTCACCCTGGAGGTCAACGGCCAGCGCCGCCAGCACGGGGCGTTGTCGGACCTGATCTGGGACGTGGCCGAGATCCTCCACGAACTGTCCCGACTGTACGCCCTGCGCGCCGGCGACCTGGTGTTCATGGGCACGCCGGCCGGCGTGGGGCCGCTCCAGCCGGGCGACGTGTTCCACGCCAGCCTCGACGGGGTGGTCGCGTTCGACGGCCGGATCGCTCCGCCGCGCGCCGCGGGTTAGGCTAGCGCCCACCGGGGCCGGGTCGGCAACGACAGCCCCCTACCGGGAGCGCCAGCATGGGAATGATCGGCGAATTCAAGGAGTTCATCGCCCGCGGCAGTGTCGTGGACCTGGCGGTGGGCGTGGTGATCGGCGCGGCCTTCGGCAAGATCGTCACCGCGCTGGTCGACGGTATCGTGATGCCGCTGGTCGGCGTGCTGATGGGCGGAGTCAGCGTCTCGGACTGGAAGCTGGTGCTCAAGCCGGAAACGGTGGATGCCGCCGGCGCCACGGTGGCCGAGGTCGCGATCCGCTACGGCCTGCTGATCCAGACCCTGATCGACTTCCTGCTGATCGCGTTCGTGATCTTCGTGTTCCTGAAAGCCTACAACCGCCTGCGCAAGCCCGATGCGACGGCGGCGCCGGCCGAGGAAGTGCTGCTGCTGCGCGAGATCCGCGACGCGCTCAAGCGCTGATCCGGCGCCCGGCGCGGCGCCCGCAAGGGGACCCCGGGCGCGCGCCGCCGTGCCGTGCCTCGCGGCATGCGCGTCGTCGCGTTGCGGGCGCGTACCGCCGCGCGGCGCCATGACTTGGGGCACAAAGCCCGCCTGCGGGCGGCTGCTAAGCTCGCGGCCTGGGGTCTTTCCGTCCTTGCCGGAGTCCGTGATGCGCCTTGCGCCGTTGTTGTTCGCCCCCTTGCTGCCGCTCCTGCTGCTCGCCCTGCCCGCGACCGCCGCGCAACCCACGCGCATCCCCGACGCCGCGCTGGCGACCGCCGCGCAGCTGCGCGACCGCGCCCTGGCCGACGACACCGGCTGGGCCGTCACCGAATCGCTGACCACCGAGGTCGGCCCGCGCCTGGCCGGCAGCGAGGCCGACGCCCGTGCGGTGGCATGGGCGCAGGCCAAGCTGCGGGCCCTGGGTTTCGACAAGGTCTGGACCGAGCCGGTGACCTTCCCGAAATGGGAGCGCCGCAGCGAAACCGCCGAGGTGCTGGGCCCGCATGCGCAGAAGCTGGCGGTCGCCGCGCTCGGCGGCAGCCCGGGCGGCATCGTCGCCGCGCCGGTGGTGCGCTTCGCCGACCTCGAGGCGCTGGAACGGGCCGCGCCCGGGTCGCTCGCCGGCAAGATCGCGTTCGTCGACTACCGCATGCAGCGCGCGCAGGACGGGCACGGCTACCGCATGGGCTCGCGGGTGCGCGGCGCCGGGCCGTCGGCGGCGGTGCGCGCCGGCGCGGCCGCCTACCTGATGCGCTCGGCCGGCACCGACAGCCACCGTGTCGCCCACACCGGCATCACCCGCTTCGCCGACGGCCTGACCCCGATCCCGGCGGCGGCGCTGAGCGCTCCCGACGCCGACCAGCTGGCGCGGCTGCTGGCGCTGGATCCGGCGACCCAGGTGCGGCTGGCGCTGGACTGCGGCTGGACCGGCGACTACACCTCGCACAACGTGATCGGCGAGATCACCGGCGCCAGCCGACCGGACGAGGTGGTGCTGATCGGCGGCCACCTGGATTCCTGGGACGCCGGCACCGGCGCGATCGACGACGCCGCCGGCATCGGCATCACGATGGCGGCGGCCAAGCTGATCGGCGAGCTGCCGCAGCGCCCCGCGCGCAGCATCCGCGTGGTCGCCTTCGCCAACGAGGAGCAGGGCCTGCACGGCGGCTTCGCCTACGCCAAGGCGCACGCGGGCGAGATCGCGCAGCACGCGATCCTGGCCGAAAGCGACTTCGGCGCCGGGCGCATCTACGGCTTCGACGCCGGCAACATCGCCGCGCATGCCAGCGGCGCGATCGGCCAGATCGCGGCCGTGCTGGAACCGCTGGGCGTGGCCTGGCTGCCGGGCAAGGGCGACGCGGAATCGGATATCGGCCCGTATGCGCAGGCCGGCGCGGCCTGGGCCTGGCTCGGGCACGACGGCAGCGACTACTTCGACCTGCACCACACCGCCGACGACACCCTCGACAAGATCGACCCGCAGGCGCTGGCGCAGAACGTCGCCGCCTATGCCGTGTTCGCCTACCTGGCCGCGCAGGCCGACGGCGATTTCGGCAGCGCCCCGCGCATGCCGGAGGCGACGGGGCGCTGAGGCCCGCCATGGCGCAGCGCTACGACGAGTTCGGCGGCGTTCCGGTCGATCCGCTGACGTCGTTGTACCGGCTCGGCGCGGGCGGCCCCAACCTGACCACCGCGCTGGCGGCGGCGGCCGCCACCGGGCGCAAGGTCGCGCTGTTGCACATCGACGTGGATGGCTTCGACGCCATCAACCGCGGCATGGGCGACAGCGTCGGCGACCAGGCGCTGGCCGCGATCGCGCAACGCCTGCACAAGGCGATGCCGCCCGGCGGCTGGCTGTGGCGGATCGGCGGCGACGCCTTCCTCGCGGGGATCGGTTTCCGGCGCGACGAACCCGACGCCGCCGCGCTCGCCGAGCGCCTGCGCGACGCCTTCGAGACACCGCTGACGATCCCGCCCTACACGCTGCCGATCGCCCTCACGATGGGCGTGGCGATCTATCCCGACCACGCCGACAACGCCGCCGCCCTGCTCGCCTGCGCCGAACAGTCGCTGCACCGCGCACACCGTGACGCGCGCCACGACGCCAACCTGTTCCCCGCTGTCGCCACCGCCGGCGAATCCACCGAGATGCTGACGCGCACGCTGCGGGCGGCGATGGAACGCGGCGAGTTCCAGCTGTACTACCAGCCCACCGTCAACGGTCACGACGGCAGCATCGACGGCATGAATGCGCTGCTGCGCTGGTACAACCGCGAGCACGGCCTGATGCGGCCGGGCCGCTTCCTCGAACTGGTGGACCGCGCCGGGCTGGCCGCGCCGCTCGGCTACTGGGTCGTGCGCAAGGCCGCCGAGCAGCTCGCCGACTGGCGCATGGACGGGCTCGACTACCTCAACATGTCGGTGCACCTGCCCAACCCGATGCTGGCGCGGCAGGACTGCGTGGACCTGATCGGCGAGCTGCTGCACCAGCTCGACCTGCCGCCGCAGGCGCTGGCATTCGAAGTGCCGGAGAGCGCACTGGCGCTGGACGCGCGCAACGTCTACGACACCCTCGGCGGACTGCGCGCGCTGGGCGCGACCCTGACCGTGCAGGACTTCGGGGTCGGCGGCCTGAGCTTCGCCGCGCTCGCGCAGTACCCGCTCGACCGCCTGAAAATCGACCGCAGCTTCATCCGCAACGTCGCCAGCGACCCGCGCAGCGCCGCGATCGTGCGCGGCATCATCGCGATGGGCCACCGCCTGGGCATGAAGGTGGTCGCCAAGGGCGTGGAGAACGAGGCCGAGCTCGGCTTCCTGCGGCGCAACCACTGCGACTTTTTCCAGGGCTATCTGTTCTGCCCGCCGCTGCCGGTGGAAGGCCTGGACGAGCTGATCCGCAAGCGCTTCCTGCTGCCGCAGGTGTTCGCCACCACCAGCCCCGAGCGCATCCTGCTGCTGGTGGACGACGAGGAGAACGTGTTGCGTTCGCTCGCGCGCCTGTTCCGCCGCGACGGCTACCAGATCCTCACCGCCAGCAGCGTACGCGAGGCGTTCGACCTGCTGGCCAGCCGCAGCGTGCAGGTGATCGTCTCCGACCAGCGCATGGGGGGGATGAACGGCACCGAGTTCCTCACCCGCGTACGCGACCTCTACCCCGACACCATCCGCATGGTGCTGTCCGGCTACACCGACCTCGCCACGATCACCGAGGCGATCAACCGCGGCGCGATCTACCGCTTCCTGACCAAGCCCTGGAACGACGACGAGCTGCGCCAGCACATCCGCGACGCCTTCCGCGCGCACGAGCAGCGCGGCGCCCTCGACGACGACTATTGAGGACGGCCCTTACCCGCCCATCGCCGATTCGCGCCGATCCCCGGGATGCAGGAACTCAACCCGCGGAAGCGCCGCCGCCCGCCTTCCCCGGTTGCACCACCGGCAACACCACGCGGAAGGTCGTGCCGAATCCCACCCGGCTCTGCACCTCGATGCGGCCGTGGTGCTTGGCGACGATGCGGTAGGCGATGGCGAGACCGAGACCGGTGCCGCAGCCGATCGGCTTGGTGGTGAAGAAGGGATCGAAGATCCGCCGCAGGGCATCCTCGGGGATGCCGCAGCCGCTGTCGGCGATACTGACCCAGACGTGGTCCTCGTCCAGGCCCGTCGTCAGCACCACCGTGCCGCGCTCGGCGATCGCCTGGCCGGCGTTGATCAGCAGGTTCATGAAGACCTGGTTGAGCTCGGAAGCGTGGCATTCGACCAACGGCAATTCGCCGTAGTGCTTCTCCAGCCGGACCTTGTACTTGAGCTCGTTCCAGACGATGTTGAGGGTCGAGTCCAGGCCCTTGTGCACGTCGGCGGGGCGCATCCGCTCGTCGCGGCCGACGTGCGAGAACTCCTTGAGGTCCTGCACGATCTTGGTGACGCGCTCGATGCCCTCGCGCGACTCGTCGAGCAGCTGCGGCAGGTCGCCGAGGATGAAGTCGATGTCCAGACGCTCGCGCAGCTGGCGCAGCGGGGAGTCGGGGGCGTCGTCCGGCACCTGCGCGGCGTAGGCCTCGATCAGCGCGATCAGCGAGCTGCAGTACTCGCGCAGCGTGCCGAGGTTGGAGTGGACGTAGCCGATCGGATTGTTGATTTCGTGGGCGACGCCGGCGGCGAGCTGGCCGATCGAGGCCATCTTCTCGGCCTGCAGCAGCTGCTCCTGCGCGCTGGCGAGGCGGTGGTAGGTGCGCTGCAGTTCCTCGTGGCGACGGGTGAGCTCGGCCACGCGGCTGGCGCGCGCGGTGACGTCGTCGAACAGCGCGAAGCGGCGTTGCACGCCGTCGTGCGCGCCGACGTGGAGCGCGATTTCCACCGCCAGCGCGCCGTCGGCGGCGACCACGCTGCCGCGCCAGCGGCCGTCGCGCTCGGCCTGGGCCCAGGCGTCGGCCGGCAGCAGCTCCAGCAGGGCGCCCGGCGGCGGGGCGTCGCGGTCGGGAAAGGCGCAGCGGGCGAGGTCGCACGCGGCGGCGTTGGCCTGGTCGACCCGTGTGTCGCCGTCCAGCAGCAGCGCGGCGCGGTCGACGACCGACAGCATCCAGAGCGTGTCGCTGCTCCAGGAGGCCGTGCCGGCCGGACTGGAAGTGGTTCCGGTGTCTGCGCTCATCCCACCCCGAGACAGCGCGCCTGCGGACGGACGCCCGACTGCCCCGAAGCATCGTACACGCCTGCCGACTCCACGCGCCCGAGGTGGCGCAGCGCCCAGCCGACCTCGCGACGGCGGCGGGCGAGCAGGACGTGGTTGGCCTGGTTGAGTTCGCTCAGCGCGCGCACGCGCTCGGGCGCCACCGCGCCGGCCGGCAGCGCCTGCAGCGCACGCACGGCAGCGAGCTTGCCCTGGGTGGACTGCAGCAACGCCTCGACGTCGTGATCGACCAGCGCGCGGCGTTCGGCCGCGAGCGCCTGCTCGAGTTCGACGAGGGCGTCGGCGGCGCTCATCGCGCCAGGTCGCGCTCGAGGCCGAGCAGACCGTCGGCGATGCGCGCCGGGTCGATCCGATAGCTGCCGGCGGCGAGCGCGGCGCTGACCGCGTCGACCTTGGCCTGGTCGATGTCGGCCGGGGCGGCGGCGAGCTTGTGCGCCATCGCCTGCAGGCCGGAAGCCTCGCCGGTCAGACGCAGGCTATCGCCCTCGGGGGCGGCGACCGGCTGCATGCGGTCGGTGCCGGCGCGCGCCGAGCCCGTGGCCGGGGTGGCCACGCCCTCGAGCGGCCGGGACAGGCCGGCGCCGTCGATCTTCTGGGTCATTCGCCTGCTCCTGAGGCTTGCTTCGAGCCCGGTATCGGCGCCCGGCGGGGGAACTTTAGCGCGACGTCACGCATTGGCCGGGCCCGGGTTCACTGCAGGACCTCGACCACGCCCGGTGCGGTCAGGCGGCCCCTGACCACGCGTCGGGATTCCACGTTCTCGGCGGCGACGACGCGGCCGGGGGCGGCGGCGCCGAGGGCACGGCCGGCCATCCGGACCTCGATGCCGCCGACGCGGCTGACCAGCACGACCGGGTCGCCACGGCGCAGAGGCGGCCCCAGCGCGAGATCGTCCTCGCCGACCACGCTGCCATCGGCCAGGGGGCGGGCCGGGATGCGGCCGACCAGGGCCGCGGGATCGGCCGGCGGCAGCGGCTTGCCGAGCGGGACGTCGCGGCGCTGCACGGCGAGTTGGTCGGCGGTCAGCGGCTGCCCGGGCCGGGCCGGGCCGCGCAGGACGACGACGTCGGCCTCGCGGTGGGCCTGGACCGGGACATAGAGCTTCCAGCCGGGTACGTCCGGACAGCGCACCAGCGCGGTGCGCGGGCCGGAGGCGACGGCCTGCAGCGGCTGACCGCAGGCGGCGAGGCGAACGTGGGCGGCGAGCGTGGCTTCGGCGCGTGCCGGATGGGCGCCGAGCGCCTGGATGGCGGCGGCGCGGATGCTGTCGGGCGTCTGCCAGTCGGCCGCGCGCGCGAGCGGCAGCAGCGCGAGGCTCGCGAGCAGGCCGGACAGCAGCGGTGGCGGCAGCGACGGGCGCAAGGAACCGTTCCAGTCGGCGGATCTGGACGGGACACAGGCAACCCGCGTGCCAGCCGCCGCTCCGGGGCCCGGAAGCGCGGCGTCGGGAAAGCGGGCCCTGCCCGCTCCACGGGGCGGCGGGCGCTCAACTTCCCGCGCCGCCGGCCGACAACGCGGGCATGGGACACGCCCTCCTCGACCGCATCGACCAGCGCATCCGCCTGGCCGGCCACAACCGGCTGGCGCTGCTGCTGTTCCGCCTCGGCTCGCGTCAGCTTTTTGGCGTGAACGTGTTCAAGGTGCAGGAGGTGCTGCCGCGGCCGCCGCTGTTCCGGCTGCCGCAGCTGCCGCGCGCCTTCGCCGGCGCGGCCGACGTGCGCGGGCGTACGGTGCCGGTGCTGGACCTCGGCCGTGCGATCGACCAGGAACCGGGCGACCCGCCGCAGTACCTGGTGGTGACCGAGTTCAACCGCAGCGTGCAGGGTTTCCTGGTCTCCGCAGTCGAGCGCATCGTCAACATCGCGGTCGAGGACATCCAGCCGCCGCCGGAGTGGGGCGGCGCCGCCAGCCCGCACCTGACCGGCATCACCCGCCACAACGGCGAGCTGATCCAGCTGCTGGACGTGGAGAGCGTGCTGGCCGAATCCGCCCCGCGCGAGCGCGACAGCGCGCCGCTGGCGCCGCTGCAGGTCGCGCCGAGCGCGCCGCGACAGGTGCTGGTGGTGGACGACTCGCGCGTCGCCCGCAACCAGATCCGCGGGGTACTGGAGCAGCTCGGGCTGGAGTCCACCCAGCTCTCCGACGGCCGCCAGGCGCTGGAGCACCTGCTGCAGCTGGTCGCCAGCGGCCAGCCCCCCGGCGAGCGCTACGCCATGGTCATCTCCGACATCGAGATGCCGGCGATGGACGGCTACACCCTGACGACGGAAATCCGTCGCAATCCCGCCCTGTCCGACCTGTACGTGCTGCTGCACACCTCGCTGTCGGGCGTGTTCAACCATGCGATGGTGGAGCGCGTGGGCGCCGACGACTTCGTCGCCAAGTACTCCGAGCACGACCTCGCCGAGCACATCGGCCGGCGGCTGATGGCGCTGGCCTAGCGGGCACGCGGCACGCGGGTTGCAGTCCTCAAGCTCGCCCTCCCTCGCCTGCGGGGAGGCGCCTTTCCCCCTCTTCCGCTGTGCGGGATAGGGTTGGGGTGAGGGTGAGTCTGTCGCCAAGAGCCGCGCCCTCAGCCTCGCGCTGTGCGCTCGCCCTCTCCCGCAAGCGGGAGAGGGGACGGCAAGCCGCACCGCGCGCCTGCCCGCTTGCGTCGCCCCGCACCGCTGGCACGCCGCTTGCACCGCCCTTCCGTGCATTCGTCCGGAGGCGGCCATGTCCGATCCGATCCAGCCAGGCGCCGAGTCCTTCCTCGGCATCCACGGGACCGCGCTGGCGCTGCGCGAGCGGCGGCTGCAGCTGCTCGCGGCCAACCTCGCCAACGCCGACACGCCCGGGTTCAAGGCCCAGGACCTCGACTTCAACGCCGCGCTCGGCGCCGCGCTGCAGCCGGCCGCGGGCGCCGCCGGCAGCGACCCGCTCGACGCCGCCGTTGCCGCCGCCCGCTACGCGCGCGCGCCTTCCCAGCCCAGCCTCGACGGCAACACCGTCGAGGGCGAGCGCGAAAAGGCCGGTTTCGCCCAGGCCGCGCTCGAGTACCGCGCCTCGCTCGCCTTCGTCGAGTCGAAGGTGCGCTCGATGCTGACCGCGATCACCGGCCAGTGAAGGAGACCCGCGCATGAGCAACCTTCCGATTTTCGATGTCGCCGGCAGCGCGATGGCCGCGCAGTCGGTGCGCCTGAGCACGGTGGCCAGCAACCTGGCCAACGCCGACACCGTCGCCGGTTCGCCGGACGCGGTGTACCGCGCCCGGCAGCCCGTGTTCGCCGCCACCCCGGTCGCCGGCGACCCCGCGCTCGCGGGCGTGCGGGTCAGCACCGTCAACGAGAGCACCGCTGCGCCGATCAAGCGCTACGAACCCCACCATCCGCTCGCCGACGCGCAAGGCTACGTGTACGCGCCCGACGTGGACCCGGTCGCGCAGATGGTCGACATGATCTCCGCCTCGCGCAGCTACCAGGCCGACGTGGAGGTGCTCAACACCGCCAAGGAACTGGCCAACGCGACCCTGATGCTCGGCAAGTGATGCGTCGCCGCCCGGCATGACCCCGCGCGGGCCGCGCCCGCCCCACCCGACCGCCCGTTGGAACCGACATGACCACGATCCCCGCCAGCAGCGACAACCCCTACGCGGGCTACGGCCTCGGCGCGCAGGCGCGCGCGCGCGACAGTTCGCTCGGCCAGGCCGACTTCCTGCACCTGATGAGCGAGCAGCTGAAGAACCAGGATCCGCTCAAGCCGCTCGACAGTTCGCAGTTCCTCGGCCAGCTCGCGCAGTTCTCCGCCGTGCAGGGGATCGAGGAGATGAACGGCGCGATGGGGGCGATGGCCAGCGTGATGGAGAACGACCAGGCGCTGCGCGCCGCCGCGCTGGTCGGCCACGACGCACTGGTCGACGCCGACAGCCTCACCCTCGCCGAAGGCACGGGCCTCAACGGCGAGATCGTCGCCACCTCCGCCGGCCCGCTGCAGGTCGAAATCGTCGACGGCAGCGGCCAGGTCGTGCGCCGGATGACGGTGGACGCCGACGCCGCCGGCACCGTGCCCTTCGCCTGGGACGGCCGCACCGACGGCGGCGAGGCCGCACCCGGCGGCCGCTACACCGTGCACGCGATCGCCGGCACCGGCGACAACGCGCAGGCGCTGGACGTGCGCGTGGCCGCCCACATCGACAGCGTTTCGATCGAGGCCACCGGCCTCGTCCTCAACCTCGCGGGGCTGGGCAGCGTGCCGCTGTCGAGCATCCGCCGCATCGGCTGACGCCGCTTCCCAGGAGAGCCCGCAATGAGTTTTCGCATCTCGCTCAGCGGCATGAACGCCGCTTCCGCCGACCTCAACATCACCTCCAACAACATCGCCAACGTCAACACCACCGGCTTCAAGGAGTCGCGGGCGGAATTCGGCGACGTGTTCGCCGCCTCCGCCTACGGCCTGTCGAAGAACGCGATCGGCGCCGGCGTGCGCCTGCAGGCGGTGGCGCAGCAGTTCGGCCAGGGCAACATCGACTTCACCGGCAAGAACCTCGACCTGGCGATCAACGGCCAGGGCTTCTTCACCCTGTCCGACGGCGGCGCGATGGTCTATTCGCGCGCCGGCAACTTCGGCGCCGACAAGGACGGCTACGTGGTCAATGCGTCCGGCCAGCGCCTGCAGGTCTACCTGCCGAACGCGGCCGGCAACGGCTTCGACACCGGCCGCCTGTCGGACCTGCAGCTGTCGATCGGCGATTCCGCGCCGCAAGCCACCACCACCGTCACCGTGCAGAGCAACCTGCCGGCGGACGCCTCCGCGCCGGCGCTCACGCCCTTCGCTCCCGGCGATCCCGACACCTACAACCGCACCACCTCGCTGACGGTGTACGACTCGCTCGGCGCCGCGCACAGCCAGTCGCTGTACTTCGTGAAGACCGCCAATCCGAACGAGTGGCAGGTCTACACCTACATCGAAGGTACCGCGGTCGGCGGCGCGCAGACCCTGCAGTATTCCGACACCGGCACCCTGACCTCGCCCTCGCCGGGCCAGATCGCGCTGCCCGCCTACACGCCGCCCACCGGCGCGGCGGCGATGAACATCACCCTCGACCTCGGCAACTCGACCCAGTACGGGGAAACCTTCAGCCTGTCCTCGCTGACCCAGGACGGCTACACCACCGGCCGCCTGACCGGCATCGACGTCACCGCCGACGGCGTGGTGCAGGCGCGCTACACCAATGGCGTGTCGACCGCGCTGGGCCAGGTGGCGATGACCAACTTCGCCAACCCGCAGGGGCTGCAGCCGCTGGGCGATAACGGCTGGTCGGAAACCTCCGAATCCGGCCAGCCGCGCCGCGGCCAGGCCGGCACCTCGGAATTCGGCGCGATCCAGGGCGGCGCGCTGGAATCGTCCAACGTCGACCTGACCGCGCAGCTGGTGAACATGATCACCGCGCAGCGCAACTTCCAGGCCAACGCGCAGATGATCCAGACCCAGGACCAGGTCACCCAGACCGTCATCAACATCCGCTAAGCATGAAAGCTCCCTCTCCCGCTTGCGGGAGAGGGCTGGGGTGAGGGCGCTAGGCGCGCAGCGCCGAGCACACGCACGACTCACCCCCACCCCGACCCTCCTCCGCAAGCGGGGGAGGGAGAAGAGATCACACATGACCGACCGCGCGCTCTACATCGCGATGACCGGCGCCAGCGCCAACCTGCAGGCACAGGCCTCGGTGTCGCACAACCTCGCCAACGCCGACACCACCGGCTTCCAGGCGACGCTGGACGGCACCGTCGCCGCGCCGGTGACGGGCCCGGGGCTGGCCTCGCGGGTCGCGGTCGAACACCGCGTGCTCGGCGTCAGCGGCGCGCCCGGTGCGCTGCAACAGACGGGGGGCGCGCTCGACATCGCCCTGCACGCCGACCGCTGGCTGGCGGTGCAGGCCAGCGACGGCAGCACCGCCTACACCCGCGCCGGCGACCTCAGGCTCACGCCCAACGGCCTGCTGACCACCGCGTCCGGCCTGCCGGTACTGGGCGCCGACGGCGCGCCGCTGGCGATCCCGCCCTACCAGTCGCTGCACATCGGCGGCGACGGCACGATCTCGGTGGTGCCGCAGGGCCAGCCCGCCTCCACCATTTCCGAAGCCGGGCGCCTGCAGCTCGTCCAGGCCGACACGCGCACCCTGGTGCGCGGCGACGACGGCCTGATGCGCGCCGCGCCCGGCGTCGAATTGCCGCGCGCCGCCGGCACCTCGCTCACCACCGGCGCGCTGGAAGGCAGCAACGTCGACGCCACCGGCGCGCTGGTCTCGATGATCCAGCTCGCGCGCGCCTTCGAGATGCAGGTACGCGTCTTGCATGCCACCGACGAGAACGCCCGTTCCGCCAATGCGCTGCTGACCGCCCGCTGACCCGTTCGCCTCCGCCGCGCCGCACCGCCCAGCATCACCAGGAGACCGCCATGAACCCCGCCCTGTGGATCGCCAAGACCGGCCTGGACGCGCAGCAGACGCGCATGTCGGTGATCTCCAACAACCTCGCGAACGTGAACACGGCGGGCTTCAAGCGCGACCGCGCCAGCTTCGAGGATCTGCTCTACCAGACCGTGCGCCAGCCCGGCGGCGCGACGTCCGAACAGACCCAGCTGCCGACCGGCCTGCAGCTCGGCACCGGCGTCCGCGTGGTCGCCACCACCAAGAATTTCAGCCAGGGCAACCTCAACCAGACCGGCAACGCGCTCGACGTCGCGATCAACGGCCGCGGCTTCTTCGAGGTGCTGATGCCCGACGGCAGCACCGCCTACACCCGCGACGGCAGTTTCCAGATCAACGCGCAGGGCGAAGTCGTCACCAACGCCGGCTACCCGGTGCAGCCCGGCCTGCAGCTGCCCGAGGGCGCGCAGAGCGTGACCATCGGTGCCGACGGCACCGTGAGCGTGCAGGTGTCCGGCCAGGCCGAGGCGGTGCAGATCGGCCAGCTGACGCTGTCGGACTTCGTCAATCCCGCCGGCCTGGAGGCCAAGGGCGAGAACCTCTACGTCGAGACCGGCGCCAGCGGCCCCGCGCAGAGCGGTGCGCCCGGACAGAACGGCGTCGGCGTGCTGGTGCAGGGCGCGCTGGAAAGCTCCAACGTCAACGTGGTCGAGGAACTGGTGTCGATGATCGAGACCCAGCGCGCGTACGAAACCAACGCGAAGGCGATCTCGACCACCGACGGCATGCTCGGCTTCCTCAACAACACGCTGTGAGGCCGATGATGGACGTGCGCCACGCCGAGGCTGCCATCCCCGCCGACGCGGGGGACCACGGCGGCCGGGACGGCTCGATCGGACGGGAGGGACAGCCATTCGGCTGCCGCAAGCCCCGCTTTCGCGGCAACGACGGCATTCCAGCGGCGCGGCGCGTCCTGTCGGCCTCCTGCTTCGCCCTCGCCGCCCTCGCCCTCTCCGCCTGCGCCTCCGTCGGCCGGATGTCGGGCGACGTGCGGCCGTTCGCGCCGACCGCGCACTACGCGGCGGCGCCGAACGCGCCGGCAGGCTACGCCGCACCCGGTCACGCCGGCGCCCCGGCCTACGCCCAGGCGGCACCCGCGGCCGGCGGCGGTTCCATCTATGCCAACGCGGGCGGCGGCGGCATGCGCCTGTTCGAGGACAACAAGGCGCGCAACGTCGGCGACCTGCTGACCATCGTGCTGGTGGAAAACACCGCCGCGCGCACCGCCGCCAAGACCTCGGTGACCAAGGACAGCGGCCTGGGCATGGGTGCGCCGACCCTGTTCGGGCAGCAGGTCACGATGAACGGCAAGAACCTGCTGGAGGCCGAGGTCGAAGGCAGCCGCAGCTTCGACGGCAAGGGCGATTCGGCCCAGAGCAACCAGCTCCACGGCCAGATCACCGTGCGCGTGCTGCAGGACCTGGGCAACGGCAATCTGCTGGTGCGCGGCGACAAGCAGCTGCGCCTGAACCAGGGCGACGAGCTGGTGCAGATCCAGGGCATCGTGCGCGTGAGCGACATCGGCCCCGACAACCGCATCACCTCCGACCGCGTCGGCGACGCGCAGATCGTCTACGGCGGCCGCGGCACGCTCGCGCGCTCCAACGCGATGGGCTGGCTGGGGCGCTTCTTCAATTCCGCGCTGTTCCCCTACTGATGTGATTCGAGGTGATGCCGTGAAGCGCCTGCTCTCCATCGCCACCGCCGCCCTGCTCGCCTGCGCGCTCGCGCCGGCGCAGGCCGAGCGCATCAAGGACCTCGCCCAGGTCGCCGGCGTGCGCGGCAACCCGCTGGTCGGCTACGGTCTCGTCGTCGGCCTGGACGGCAGCGGCGACCGCACCTCGCAGACGCCCTTCACCGTGCAGAGCCTGAAGTCGCTGCTGGCGCAGCTCGGCGTCACCATTCCGCCGGGCGTCAACCCGCAGCTCAAGAACGTGGCCGCGGTCGCGATCAACGCCGAGCTGCCGGCCTTCGCCAAGCCCGGCCAGAGCATCGACGTCACCGTGTCCTCGATCGGCAACGCCGGCTCGCTGCGCGGCGGTACCCTGCTGATGACGCCGCTCAAGGGCGTGGACGGGCAGGTCTACGCGATCGCGCAGGGCAACCTGATCGTCGGCGGCTTCGGTGCGTCCGGCCGCGACGGCTCGCGGATCTCGGTCAACGCGCCCAACGGCGGCAGCATCCCCAACGGTGCGATCGTCGAACGCGCGGTGGCGGCGATCCCGCCCGGGGCGCAGACCGGCAACGTCACCCTCAACCTCCACGAGGCCGACTTCACCACCGCGGCGCGGATCGTGGCCGCGATCGACCGCGCCTTCGGGCCGGGGCGTGCGCGCGCGCTGGACGGCGTCACCATCGAGGTCGCGCCGCCGGCGGGCGACCGCATCGGCTTCCTCGCCGCGCTGGAATCGCTGGAAGTGGATCCCGGCGCGGCCGCCGCCAAGGTCATCGTCAACGCGCGCACCGGCACCGTGGTCATGGGCGGCCAGGTCACCGTGTTGCCGGCCGCGGTTGCGCACGGCTCGCTCACCGTCACCATCGCCGAGAGCGCGCAGATCAGCCAGCCGGAGGCCTTCGGCCGCGGTTCCACCGTGGTCGCGCCGCAGTCCGAGATCAGCGCCAGCGCCGACGGCAGCCACATGGTGATGTTCCGCGGCGGCACCTCGCTGGAGGACATCGTGCGCGCGGTGAACGCGGTGGGCGCGGCGCCGGGCGACATCGTCGCGATCCTGGAGGCGCTCAAGCAGGCCGGCGCGCTGCGCGCCGAACTGCAGGTGATCTGAACCCGGGCGCTTCAGGACCTCCGTGCCCGGCCGTTAACCGACAGGAACCAGACCGCAGGGAGGCGTCCGGCCGCCGCGTGCCGCCCGTGGCACATCGCTTGCATGGATCCCGACATGCGCCTCCCCGCCGCCAATCCGCTGCCGCTGGCCCCGACCACCGCGACGCCGCCTGCGCGGATCGAGGAAGCCGCGCGCGGGCTGGAGGAGCAGTTCGCGCGGATGCTGATCCAGTCCATGCGCAGCGCCTCGATGGGCGATCCGCTGCTGGGCGACAACGGCACCTACCGCGACATGTACGACCAGCAGCTGGCCAAGGAGCTCACCCGCGGCCGCGGCCTGGGGCTGGCGCCGATCATCGCCCGCCAGCTCGAGCGCAGCACCACGCCCGCGCCGGCCGTGCCCGTTCCCTCCGCGTCCCTGCCGCTGCGGCAGGCACCGATGACGATGGCGCTGCCGCCGGCCTCCACCCCCTCGGGCCTGCCGTTGCCGGCGGGCCTGCGCGTCGCTGCGCCGGCGCTCGCGCCCACCGCCCACGGGGTCTCGCTCGGCGGCTTCGCCGCCCCGCCCGCGCCGCCGCCGCTCGCCGACGCGCCTGCCTGCGACCCGGACGCGCCGCTGGACTGCAGCACGCCCGAGGCCTTCGTCCGCTCGCTGTGGCCGCACGCGCAGAAGACCGCCGCCGAACTCGGCGTGCCGGCGAAGGCGCTGGTCGCCCAGGCCGCGCTGGAAACCGGCTGGGGCCGGCGCCTGGCCGGCGGCGATTCGCACAACCTGTTCGGGATCAAGGCCGGCGGCCGCTGGCACGGCGAGCGCGTGCGCGCCGGCACCCACGAATTCGTCGACGGCGTGCGCGTCGGCCGGCAGGCCGAGTTCCGCGCCTATGGTTCCCCGGCGGAAAGCTTCGCCGACTATGCGCAGCTGCTGTCGAGGCCGCGCTACGCCGCCGCGCGCAACACCGGCGACACCCGCCGCTTCGCGCAGGCGCTGCAGCACGCCGGCTACGCCACCGATCCGTCCTACGCCGCCAAGATCGCCGCGATCGCGGACGGCCCCACCATCCGCCGCGCGCTGGCCGCGTTGCCGGGCGACGCTTCGGTCGCGATGGCGACGCCGCGTGCGGGCCACCAGGGATAAGCGATGGCCGACCTGCTCGCCACCGGAAGCTCGGCGCTGCTCGCCTTCCAGCGCGCGCTGGCGACCACCAGCCACAACGTCGCCAACGTCAACACGCCGGGCTACAGCCGCCAGCGCGTGGACCTCGCCACCCGCCCGGGCAGCGGCACGTCCCAGACCTACGTCGGCGCGGGCGTGTATGCGCAGAACCTCGAACGCCTGGCCGACGGACTGGTGTTCGCGCGGCAGGTCGACAGCAGCGGCGAACTGGGCCGGCTGAAGCAGCTCTCGGCGATGAGCGACCGCGTCGATGCGCTGTTCTCCGACAGCGCGACCTCGCTCACCCGGCCGTTGTCCGAATTCTTCACCGCGATGGACGGCGTCGCCTCCGAGCCGACCTCGCGCACCGCGCGCAGCCAGCTGCTGTCCGCCGCCACCCGCCTGGCCGACCGCTGGCAGACGCTCGACGGCCGCCTGGCCCAGCTCGACCACGAGACCGACCAGCGCATCGCCGGCGCGGTGGCCGACGTCAACCGCCTCGCCACCGAGATCGCCAACCTCAACCGCGACATCGCCGCTGCCGGCAGCAACGCCTCGCCCGACCTGCTGGATGCGCGCGCACTGCGCGTGGACCAGCTGTCCGGCCTGGTCGGCGCGACCACGGTGGCGCAGGACGACGGCGCGCTCAACGTGTTCACCGCCGGCGGCCAGGCGCTGGTGCTCGGCCAGCGCACGCAGACGCTGTCGACCATCGCCGACCCGTACCGGCCGGACCGCCTGCAGCTGGCACTCGCCACCCCCGCCGGCGCGGTCACGCTGGGCGCGGGCAGCGTCTCCGGCGAACTCGGCGGCCTGCTCGAATTCCGCGGCAGCCTGCTCGATCCGGCGCGCGCCGAGCTCGGCCGCCTCGCCATCGCCTTCGCCGGCAGCCTCAACGCGCAGCAGGCGGCGGGCGTGGACTACAACGGCGACGCCGGCGCGGCGCTGTTCGCCCTCGCCGCGCCGCGCACCGCCGCGCACGCCGGCAACGACGGCAGCGCGACCCTGGCCGCCGCCGTCGCCGACCTCGGCGCGCTGCAGGGCACCGACCTCGTGCTGCGCTTCGACGGCAGTGCGTGGAACGCGACCCGTGCCGACAGCGGCGAGACCGTGGCGATGACCGGCACCGGCAGCGCTGCCGATCCCTTCCTCGTCGACGGGCTGTCGCTGGTCGTCGGCGGTGCCGCCGCCAGCGGCGACCGCTTCCTGGTCAGCCCGACCACCGGTGCGCCGGCCGGCCTGCGGGTCGCCGTCAGCGATCCGCTGGCGATCGCCGCCGCCGCGCCCCTGCAGGTCGCTGCCGACAGCGGCAACATCGGCAGCGCGCGCGCGGCCGGCACCGCAATCACCGACACGACCGCGTTCGCCTCCTTCGCCGGCGCGACCATCGAGTTCCTCGACAGCACCAGCTACACCATCGACGGCGCCGGCCCGTTCGCCTACGCACCGGGCACGCCGATCGCCGCGGGCGGCTGGTCGCTGACCCTGGAGGGCACGCCGGCGGCCGGCGACAGCTTCACCCTCGCACGCACGCCGCCGCGCTCCTCGGACAACGCCAACGCACGCGCGCTGGCCGCGCTCGACGCGAAGGGGGTGCTCGACGGCGGCCTGACCAGCGTCGCCACCGGCTTGTCGCAGCTCACCGCGCAGGCGGGCGGGCAGGCGCACCACGCCGACCTGTCGCTGCAGGCGCAGCAGACCATCCACGACCAGATCGGCGCCGAGCGCGATTCGCTGTCGGGCGTCAACCTCGACGAGGAGGCCGCCGACATGCTGCGCTTCCAGCAGGCCTACCAGGCCGCCGCGCAGGTGATGGCGACCGCCGACACCCTGTTCCAGACCCTGCTCGCCGCCGTGCGCCGCTGAGGAGCCAACGCGATGACCAACCTGCGCGTGTCCACCAGCGGCCTGTTCGCCCAGGGCCTGTCCAGCATGCAGCTGCGCCAGGGCGAGATCGCAAAGCTCAACCAGCAGATCAACAGCGGCGTGCGCCTTACCCGCGCCGCCGACGACCCCGCCGGCATGGCTGCGTCGCAGCGGCTCGATCACCTGCTCGCCCGGCTGGAGCAGTACGGCAGCAACGCCACCATCGCCGACAGCCGCCTGCGCCAGCAGGAATCCGCGCTCAGCGATTCCGGCGACATCCTGCTGCGCGCGCGTGAGCTCGCGGTGCAGGCCAACAACGACTCGCTGTCCGATCCCGACCGCCGCGCGATCGCGCTGGAACTGCGCAGCCTGCGCGCCGGCCTGCTGCAGATCGCCAACCGCGACGACGGCGCCGGGCGGCGCCTGTTCGCCGGCACCCGCGACGGCGTGGTGCCCTTCACCGACAATGCCGGCAGCGTGGCCTACAGCGGCGACGACGGGCAAAACGTCATCGACATCGGTCCCGACGCCAGCGTGCGCGACAGCAACCCCGGCAGCGAGGTGTTCCTGCGCGTGCGCACCGGCGACGGCACCAGCCGCGCGCGCGCCGCCGCCGCCAACACCGGCACCGGCGTGCTGGAAACGGCGCAGGTCATCGATCCGGCCGCCTGGAACGGCGCCACGCTGACCCTGCGCTTCAGCGGCCCCGGCAGTTACGAAGTCGTCGACGGGGCCGGCAATCCGCTGGCGCCGCCGGTGGCCGGCAGCTACACGCCCGGCCAGGCGATCGTCGCGCAGGGCGCGCAGTTCCAGGTCTCCGGCACGCCCGCCGCGGGCGACAGCTTCACCCTGCAGCGCGCGCCCAACCAGGACGTGTTCGCCACCCTGCAGCAGCTCGCCGACGCGCTCGACACTCCGGCCCTGACCGACGCCGACCGCGTCCGCCGCCGCAACGCGCTGACCGCGGGCCTGAAGGACGTCGACCAGGCCCAGCAGCACTTCCTCGACCTGCGCGCCGACACCGGCGTGCGCCGCAACGAGCTCGACCAGGCCGCCGACCGCCGCCTTGCCGACGACGAGAGCTTCCGCACGATGCTCTCCGACCTGCGCGACACCGACCTCACCGAGGCGATCAGCCAGCTCAACCTGAAGATGGTTGCGCTGGAGGCGGCCCAGCGGCTGATGGTGCGGATGCAGGCGGGTTCGCTGTTCGACCGGCTCTGAGGCCGGCCGACGACGCCCGACGCGGCCGCCGCGCGACAGGCAGTGCCGCGACAGCCCGACCGCCGCGGCGCGAGCCGCGTCCGCGCCGCACCCGCCCCGGCGACTCCCGTGGTGGCCTGACCGGGCTGCTCCGAGCGCGCAGGCCTTCGCCCGTCGACGCCTGCCGACGCCCGGCCGCACCGTGGCCCGCGCGGGGGCGGGCGGATGCGCGTCGCCCAGGCCCGTCTTGCTGGAACGCGAATTGCATGGAAGCGGCGTCCTTCCAGCGCAGCGTGCCGATGACAGCCTTCGCTTCCCTTGAGATCTCCGAGCTGGACACGGTGTCCGTGCGCGAACTGCCGCGCCTGCTGGACGAGTACCCGGACGTCAAGGTCCTGTCGCTGGACTGCTTCGACACCCTGCTCTGGCGGCGCGTGCACAAGCCCACCGACGTCTTCTTCAGCCTGCAGCAGCGTCCCGCCTTCGCCCGCGCGGGGCTGGACGCCGGCCAGCGCCAGCGCGGCGAGCAGCTGGCAAGGCGGCTGGCGTTCGTGCGCACCGGGGCGTGGGAAGTGTCGCTGCGCGACATCCTGCGCACCGCCGCGCCCGGGCTCGACGACGCGCACCTCGCCGAGATCGAGGAGGAGGAACTGCAGGCCGAATGCGAGGCCTGCTTCCCGCTGCCGGCCGCGGTCGCGCTGCTGCGCGATGCGGCGGCGCGCGGTCTCGAGGTCGTCATCGTCAGCGACATCTACCTGCGCGAACCTCAGTTGCGTCGCCTGCTGGCGCATTGCCTGCCCCGGGACGCCTACGCGGCCATCGGGCGCGTGTTCGTCTCCTGCGAGCACGGCGCGAGCAAGGGCACCGGCCTGTTCGAGCGCCTGTGCCGCGGCGGCGCGCTGTCGGCCGCCGACACCCTGCACGTCGGCGACAACCCCAACGCGGACCTGCAGGCGCCCGTGCAGGCGGGACTGCGCGCGCGCCTGCTGCACCGCTTCCCCCGGCACATCGCCGACCGGATGGAAGATCAGGGCACCGCGTTGCGGCTGGTGGATCCCGAGGTCGAACGCAGCCGCGGGATGCCCTCGCCCTGGCACGCGGTGCTGGCCCGACTCGACCTGGACGCCGAGGATCCCGTGCGCGATCTCGGCCAGGCCAGCCTCGGCCCGATGATGCACGGCTTCGCCAGCTGGATCCTGGCCCGCCGGCAGGAGGCACTCGCCGCCGGCCAGCGCCTGAAGATCGCCTTCCTGATGCGCGACGGCCACCTGCCCTGGCGCGCCTGCACCGCGCTCGCCGGCGGGGAAATCGGCAAGCCCGTCTACATCTCCCGCTTCACCGCCTTCGCCGCCGGCTTCCGCGCCCAGGAGGACATCGACCGCTACCTGGCGATGCATTCCCGGAGCCGGCAGTACGCGACCATCCTCAAGCAGTTCGGCATCACCGGGGCGGCCGCGGACGAGATCCTGCGCAAGGTCGAGCGCGCCGGCGGCGGCCACGACGCGTTCGTCGCCCAAGTGCGCGCGCCGGCGGTCGTGCAGCGCATCCTGCGCTGGTCGGCCGCCTATCGCGAGCGCATGCGCCGGCACCTCGTCGCCGAACTGGACCTGCAGGCCGGCGATACCCTGGCGATGGTCGACCTCGGCTATTTCGGCAACATCCAGCGCGCGCTGGCGCCGATGATGCGCGAGGAGTGGAGCGTCGGCCTGCTCGGCTGGTACCTGATGTGCTACCCGCAGGCAGGCGCCGGTGGCGAGCGCACGGCGCTGATCGACCGCGCGCGTCACGGCGAGCAGACGATCCGCACCCTGATCCCGTTCATGGCGACGCTCGAGACCCTGTGCACCACCGACACCGGATCGGTACGCGACTACGCGGACGACGGCACGCCGGTGCTGGAGGCACAGGTGATCGCGCCGCAGCAGGCGCAGACCGTCGCCCGCATCCAGGACCACGCCATCGTCTTCGTGCGCGAGGCCGCGGAAAACGCGCCGACCTGTACGGAGGACGCGCTGCGCGACGCGACCCTCGCCGAGCTGGTGCGGCTGCTGTACCTGCCCTCCCGCGGCGAACTGTCCCTGTTCCAGTCGTTCGCGATGGACGAGAACATGGGCTCGGACATCGCGGTGCGGATCGCGGATCCGGAACAGGCGATCGCCGACCTCCGCCGCGACGGCATCTTCTTCTCCACCCGCATGCGGCCGAAACTGCGCCGCAACCTCGCCCACGAGTTGCGCCATTGCGGCGTGGAGCTCAGCCTGGCCACGCTGGCGGTGCACCGCGACCGCCTCAGCCTGCGTTCCTCCGACTGGAGCCTGCGCGAGGACGGCCTGACCGTGCTCTACACCACCGCGCGCGAGGCGACTCGCCGGGCGGTAGCCGCACAGGCCACTTACGACGGTTTCTACCGCGCACGCGTGCCGCTGGGCAGCGGCAACGCGCACGTGGGCCTGCTGTTCGGCGAACGCCACCGATGGCTTCAGCTGCTGCAAGCGCGGGTGCTGCCGGTCGAGTTGCTGTCCAGCGATCAGGAGGGTTTCGACGTCCGCGCGCGCCTGATCCACGACCAGACCGCCGACCACGGCGATGGCCTGCTCGAATGCGCCTCCGAAGGCGCCTTCTCCATGCTGCCCGCGGGCAGCGTGCCGTTCGCCGGGTCACTGGTGCTGGAACTCGTCTATCGCCCGCTTCTCGGGCGCATGGCCACCCCGGCCGGAGACCTCGCCGCATGAACACCGACCACGACCAGATCTGCGTCGCCAGCTGTTTCGCCCTCAGCGATCCGCGCTGCGCGCGCTTCCTCAATCGGCTGGGCGATGCACTGGCCGAGCAGAGCACCCAGCTCGTCGTGCTCGCAACCAGGCACGCGCCCGAGCTCGAATATCCGCAGATCCAGATCCCCTACTCGATCCTCGGTTTCGACCGCGAGATCCCATTGCAGGACCTGGCGCCTTTCCACGCGATCGCGCCGGTGGCGCTGGCCGAGCGCGCCTGGTCGGGCAGTGTGGCCGGGGCCGACACCTTCGCGCGTGCAACCGCGAAGTGCGAATGGTTCTATCAGGCGATCGCCGAGGAGCTGCGGCCGTCCGGGGCGCTGCTGTGGAACACCACCCACCCGCACAGCCGTGTCGCGCGCAACGTGCTGCAGGCCAGCGACGTGCCGGTCTGGTGCTTCGAGCGCGGACAGCTTGCGGGCACCTACCAGGTGCAAGCCGGCGAAGTGAACGCCTGGGACGACAGTCGCGTCGCCTTCGCCCTGCACGCCGGCCTGCGCATGGATCTCGCCCGCCAGGTCGGCGAAGCGTTCGATGCCGCGCGCGCGCTGTCGCTGTCGGCGCCGGTGGACCGCCACCCGCCGCGCGAGGGCACGGACGTCGTCGCCCTCCCGCGCGGCGACGGACCGAGTGTGCTCGTCCTCACCAGCGCGATCGGCTCCTCGATCGAACCCACCGCGCTGCGCACGATCGGCCTGAGCCAGCCGCTGTGGCCGGATCTGCAGGCGATCGTGGACGCGCTCGACGCCGCCCTGCCGACCGATGCGACGGTGCTGTTCCGCGACCATCCGATCAACCGCGAGGTGCTCCGCCACCCGCTGCGCCTGCCGCCGCGTTTCGTCGAGGCCGACGGCGTGCCGATCGCGGGGCTGCTCGAGCACGCAGACCGCGTCGCCTGCATCGGCACCACCACGCTGCAGTACGAGGCCCTGCTGCGCGACAAGCCGCTGCTGGTCCTCGGCCGCAGCCCGGCGACCGCGGCCGAAGCGGCCTACGCGCCCGCGCGTGCGGCCGACCTCGGCGCCTGCGTCGCTGCCTGGCTGGCCGACCGCGACGGGCCCCGCAAGCGCGCCAATGCCCGTGCCCTGGTCGGCCTGCTGTGCGAGCGCCACCTCGTCCGCGAGGACGACCGCGCCCTGCACGTGCGCAACGGCGTCGTCGAACTCGCCGACTTCATCGCCGCCCAGGCGGTGCCGCAGGCCGAGCCGGTCGCCGACCGCATCGACCGCTTCGCGCAGCGGATCCTCGCCGCCTGTTCCATCGGAGAACCCGCATGAAGACCGTCGCCTTCCTCCCCGCCAAGGGCAACAGCGACCGCATCGGCAACAAGAACGTGCGCCTGCTCGACGGCAAGCCGCTGTTCCTGCACACCCTCGACAAGCTGCTGGCCTGCGACTTCATCGACGAGGTGTGCCTCGATACCGAGTCGGAGGAGATCGCGGCGATGGCCGCCGAGCGCGACTGCCGGGTGCTGATGCGCGACCCGAAGCTCGCCAGCAATGCGACCGACGGCAACCGCCTGTTCATGAACCAGGTGCGCCAGGTCGAGGCCGACATCTACCTGCAGGCGCTGTGCACCAGCCCCTTCATCGAGCCGGATACCGTGCGCCGCGGCGTGGAGACGCTGGCGCTACCCGGCACGCCGCACGACTCGGCGGTGCTGGTGCGCAAGGAGCGGCTGTACACCTGGCGCAACGGCCGGCCGAGCTACGACATCGCCAACATTCCCAACAGCTTCACCCTCGACGAGACGGTGATCGAGACGATGGGCCTGTACATCGTCCGTCGCGACGCCGCGCTGCGCCTGGAGCGCCGCATCGGCGACCATCCGCTGTTGCTGGAAGCCAGTCCACTGGAGGCGATCGACGTCAACTGGCCCGAGGACTTCGCGCTCGCGGAACTGATCGAGGCCGGTCGCCGCGAACGCGACCGTTGCCTGCTCAACAACCTCAAGGGCCTGCTGTCGAGCCCGATGCTGTCGGACATCCTCGACGACCACGGCTATCCCGACCAGGTCGTCCGCGGCCTCGCGCCCAACCTGCCGGACGTGCGCATGCTCGGCCGCGCCAAGACCCTGCGCCTGCGCAAGCTGGAGGATGGCGAGGATTTCCGCGGCATCTACAAGGCGCTGGACAGTTACGCGACGGTGGTGCCCAACGACGTCATCGTGGTCGAGAACGAGATCGGCCAGTACGCCTACTTCGGCGAGCTCAACGCCAACCTCGCGATCCGCCGCGGCGCGGCCGGCGTGGTGGTCGGCGGCATGACCCGCGACAGCGCCGACGTGGTGCGGCTCGGTCTGCCGGTGTTCGCGCAGGGCTATTCGTGCCAGGACGTGCGCAAGCGCGCGACCCTGGACAGCGTCAACAAGCCGGTGACGATCCAAGGCGTGCGGGTGGCGCCGGAAGACCTGGTGTTCGGCGACCGCGAAGGGCTGGTCGTGATCCCGCGTCGGGTGGAAGCGTCGGTGCTGGACGCCGCGCTGCGCGTGGCGACCAACGAGAAGCGCATCCTGATCGACATCTCCGAAGGCGCGGAAGTGGAGCGGCTCACCCGCGAGTACGGGTTCTTCTGAGCCGCCCGCGGATTCCCGTCGCGACGGATGGCGCTTGCCCGCCAGCACGCGACGCGACGGGAATCCACGGGGGACACGGGCGAAGCCGCAGCGCGGGCGTTCACGGGGCATGCGGCCTGCGCCTGCCGCCCTCGCGGCGGCCCCGCCCGGGATTTCCCTGCCTTGCATCACAGAAATCGCACGCCGGGCGCTAAAGCCAGCGCCGCCCTGGCCGTTATCTGCCACAGCAGAGGACGGGGCCACCATCGGCATCTTCTGCGGTAACCCCGGCCGTGGCCCTGCCCGCCGGCAACCAGTCCAGGAGACCCAACAATGTCTGTCGTCAACACCAACGTGATGTCGCTGAACGCCCAGCGCAACCTCTACACCAACAACCTGGGCCTGGCGACCTCGATCCAGCGTCTGTCGTCGGGCCTGCGCGTCAACAGCGCGAAGGACGACGCCGCCGGCCTCGCCATCGCCGAGCGCATGAACGCCCAGATCCGCGGCTCCAACGTCGCGATCCGCAACGCCAACGACGGCATCTCGCTGGCGCAGACCGCCGAAGGCGCGCTCGGCAAGATCGGCGACGCCCTGCAGCGCATGCGCGAACTGGCGGTGCAGTCGGCCAACGCCACCAACAGCTCCGGCGACCGCAGCAACCTCGACCTCGAGTTCGCCCAGCTGCAGTCGGAAATCTCGCGCGTCATCGACGGCACCACCTTCAACGGCACCTCGCTGTTCACCGGCTCGTCCTCGTTCTCCTTCCAGGTCGGCGCCGGCACCACCAGCAACGACGTGGTCTCCGTGTCGCGCAACCAGCTGTCGGGCGGTACCGCCGGCACCAGCGGCGGCCTGCAGGCGACCGATACGGCGCAGGACGTGCTGAAGACGGTCACCGGCACCTCCGACATCGCCGCCGACGCCACCGCCGCCACCAACGCGATCAAGGACATCGATGTCGCGCTGGACAAGGTCAACGCCGAGCGCGCCACCTACGGTGCGGCGCAAAACCGCTTCGAGTCGGTCATCTCCAGCCTGCAGATCTCGGTCGAGAACGTGTCCGCCGCGCGCAGCCGCATCATGGACGCCGACTTCGCCAAGGAGACCGCGGAGCTGACCCGCACGCAGATCCTGACCCAGGCCGGTACCGCGATGCTCGCCCAGGCCAACTCGGCGCCGCAGAGCGTACTCAGCCTGCTGCGGTGATCGCTCCGCTCCCGTGACACCCCCAGGGGAGGCTGCGCAGGCAGCCTCCCCTGCGGCTTTGCAGGGAAGTCGCCATGCCCGCCATCGCGCCCGCTTCCGCCATCGTTCCCGCCGCTGCCGGCGCCATCCCGGCAGCGCCCACGCCCACCCGCGGCGCCGCGCCGGGCGCGCCTGCGACGCCGCCCGCCCCGGCCACCGGCACCACCGCCCG
This sequence comes from Cognatiluteimonas weifangensis, assembly GCF_003416885.1. Taxonomy (GTDB): domain Bacteria; phylum Pseudomonadota; class Gammaproteobacteria; order Xanthomonadales; family Xanthomonadaceae; genus Cognatiluteimonas; species Cognatiluteimonas weifangensis. Next base: position 312,885 of record NZ_QVPD01000002.1, on the reverse strand, counting down.
TCCGCAGGCGCGCGACGCCCGGCAGTTGCAGCACCAGTTCGACGAACTGCTGGCGACGACCTCCACCCGCCTGCACTTCCGCGTGATCGAGGACCTGGGCACCGTCGCCATCAGCATCATCGACGAGCGCACCGGCGAGGTGCTGCGGCAGGTCCCCAGCGAAACCGCGCTGCGGATCGCCCGTCGCCTGCGCGCCGGCGGCGGCCTGCTGGACGAACGGGCCTGATCCGCCCGCCACGCGCGCCGCACCGGCCGGCAACCCACGACCGGCCCCTCCCCCACCTGTGCGGCCGCCGCTGGCACGCCGCTTGCACACCTCAAGATCGCAACGGCCACGCCGTTATCCCCTACGAAGCAACCCCTTCCGCGCCGCAGGAGGCTCCGTGGCCAGCATCGTCAGTGCAGGAATCGGCTCCGGCCTGGACGTCAACGGCCTGGTGTCCGGCCTGATCGCGGCCGAACGCGCGCCGGCGGACAACCGGCTCAAGCGCGACGAGTCCAGCACCAGGGCGCAGATTTCCGCGTTCGGCGCGCTCAACGGCGCACTGTCGGGCCTGCAGACCGCGCTCGACGCCTTCAAGGGCAGCGGCGCCGACCCCGGCCGCAAGGCCATCGTCGCCGACGGCGCCGGCTTCACCGCCAGTGCCGACACGACGGCCGCGCCAGGCAGTTACGCCGTGCGCGTGGAGAAACTCGCCACCGCCCACAAGCTGCAATCCGCCGCGTTCGCCACCGACGCCCAGATCGGTTACGGCAAGCTGACCCTGCAAGTGGGCAGCGACGACCCGATCGAGGTCGACATCGCGCAAGGCGAAGGCACCCTCGCCGACATCCGCGACGCGATCAACGCCAAGGTCGGCAGCCAGGGCATCAGCGCGAGCATCGTGCACGGCGACGCCGGCGACGTGCTGGTACTGACCTCGCCGCGCACGGGCATCGACGGCTCGCTGTCGCTGACCGCCAGCGGCGGCGACGGCGGACTGTCCGCGCTCACCAACGCCTCGCTCACCGAGGTGACCGCCGCGCAGGATGCGGAAGTGTGGGTGGACGGGGTCCAGCGCACCAGCGCTTCCAATCACCTCACCGACCTGATCGACGGCGTCACCCTGGACCTCGCCAAGGCGCAGCCCGGCCAATCGTTCGACCTCGCCATCGGCGCCGACGGCAGCTCGCTGCGCACCCGCATGGAGGCCTTCGTCAAGGCCTACAACAACGCGATCGCCACCCTGCGCACGCAGAGCGCAGCCGGCGACAAGGACACCGCGGGGGCCACCCTCAGCGGCGACGCCACCCCGCGCGCGATCACCCAGGCGCTGCGCACCGCGATGGGCACCGCGTACGCGGAGATGTCCAGGCTCGGCCTCACCACCGCGAAAGATGGCACGCTCACCCTCGACGGCGCCAAGTTCGACGCGGCCATCGCCGCCGACGCCACCGCCGTGCGCGCGGTGCTGGGCGACGGCGCCGACTACGCGGGCAGCCTGCGCGCCACCTTCACCGCCTACCTCGGCGACGACGGCGTCATCGGCGACCGTACCGAAGCGCTCAACGACCGCCTCGACGCGATCGCCGACCAGCGCGAGGCGCTCGACCGCCGCATGGCCGCGATGGAAGCCAACTACCGCCGCCAGTTCACCGCACTCGACGCGATGATGGCGCAGATGCAGTCCACGTCCGCCTTCCTCACCCAGCAGCTCGCCGGCCTGAGCGGCTGAGCCCAACGCCATGAACGTCCGCCCATGAACGCCCGCGCCTACGCCGCCCAGTACCGTCAGACCGCCGTCTCCAGCGCCGTGCTGGAAGCCAGCCCACAGCAGCTCGTCGCGCTGATGTTCGCCGGTTTCCGCGACCGCGTGCAGCTCGCCCTCGCCAGCCTCGAGCGCGGCGACGTCGCGCGCAAGGGCCAGGCGGTGAACGAGGCGATCGCCATCCTCGGCGGCCTCGAGGGGGCGCTCGACCACGAGGCGGGCGGCACCATCGCCGACGGCCTGCAGTCCCTGTACGACTACCTGCAGCGGCGCCTGACCGAGGCGCACCTGCGCAACGACGCCGCCGCGTTCCGCGAAGCCGACGCGCTGGTTGCCGAACTGCAGTCCGCGTGGAACGCCATCGCGCCGGCGGCGCCGGCGCCGTAGGAGAACGACCATGAACCGCCGCACCAGCGTCCTGCCCGTGCTGCCGACCGAAGACATCCGCGCCGCGGCCGCCGCCGGCGACTGGGGGCGCGCCACCGACCTGGTCCGCGGCCACGACCACGCCGTGCGCGCCGCGTGGATCGACCCGCCGCCGGAAGCGCAGTTGCCGGCATGGCGCGAGCTGCTCGCCGAGCAACAAACGCTGATGCAGGAGCTGCAGCAGCGCCGCGACCAGGCCGCCGAGGCGCTGGCCCGCCTGCAACGCGAGCGCCGCGCCGCGCACCGCTACCTCAGCCAGGCCGCGGACACCGGCGCGTGAAACCCGGCGAGGCCGACGCCGTGCTGTTCGGCGAGGCGCTGACCTGCGAGGAGCGCCGCCCCGCAGGCTTCGCCCCCGGGCCGCACGCGCCCACGGAGCTGCAGGCGGAAAGCCTGCGCGCCGAAGCCTTCCTGCAAGCCCTCGCCCTGGTCGAGGACAGCCGCGGCGAGGAGCCCGAGGAACGCGGCACCACCGGCCTCGCCCTGCAGCGCATCGAGGCCCGCCTCGACCTGCTGACCACCCTCGTCGGCAGCCTGCTGCGCGGCCACGACCATGATCCCGTGCGCCCGCTGCGCTGGTCGGCGCTGGGCGCCAGCCTGCAGGCCGGGGACGGCGACGTCGCCGGCGGCGCCACCGGCTGGCTGCGCGTGCAGCCGTCCGACTGGCTGCCGCAGGTGCTGCGGCTGCCGGTCGAGGTGCTGGCGAGCGAGGCGGGCACCGGCGGCACGCGCCTGTGGCTGCGCTTCGTCGGCCTCGGGGCGGGCCTGTCCGCAGCGCTCGAACGGCACCTGTTCCGCGTGCACCGGCGCGAAGTCGCCGGGCGGCGGCGGGCGACTTTCCCCTGAGGGAGCGATGTCCGCGCGGCGCACCCCGCGTGTCCGCGTTCAGCGTGAACGCACGGTTTTCGCGACGGCAGGCGGCGCGGGTTGGCACCTCGCCTGCATGAAGGCTAAGGTGGGCACAGGGGATCCACGGACCATCGCTTTGCGAGTACTCATCTGCGACGACCACACCCTGGTGCGGGCCGGCCTGCGCCGGCTGCTGGAGGGCTTCGACGGGGTCGAGGTCGTGGCGGAGGCCGCCGGCGCGGACGAGGCGGTGGCGCGGGCGCGGCAATGCCTGCCCGACGCGATCCTGCTCGACCTGTCCATGCCCGGGCGCAGCGGCTTCGAGGCGCTGGACGAACTGCGCCAGGTGGTGCCCGGCAGCGCCGTGGTGATCATGTCCATGCACGACGACCCGTCGCACGTGCGCGCAGCGCTGGCACGCGGAGCCAGCGGCTTCGTGGTCAAGGAGGGCGCGCCGGCCGAACTCGAGATCGCGCTGCGCGCCGCGGTCAACGGCCGCACCTTCCTCAGCCCGCAGGTGTCGGGGCCACAGCTGCGCGCGCAACCGGCGGCGAAGGGCGACGTCGAGGCGCTGCCCCCGCGCCAGCGGCAGATCCTGGCCGCGCTCGGCGAGGGTCACACCACCAAGCAGATCGCCGCCGACCTCGGCATCAGCGTGAAGACGGTCGAGACCCATCGCGCGCGGATCATGGAGGCGCTGGGCTGCCGCAACGCCGTCGAGCTGCTGCGGATGGCGGTGCGCCTGTACGACCGCACCGTGCCGCTGGGCAATGGCAAGCTCGACGGCGGCAGGCTCTAGCGACGGAATCGCGTCGCGCTGTCGGGGATTCCCCGACACGACTGGGGGCCGCCCCCACCCGACCACAGGAACGCCCCGATTCGGATTCCGTCAGGCGCTGTCCATCCTCATCCCCGGGGACATCACCGGCGGAGGGGAGCATGAAACAGGCATTGCAGGCCCGGCAGGCGCAGACGCTCAACCTGACGCCGCAACTGCTGCAGACCATCCGCCTGCTGCAGCTGACCGCGCCGCAGCTGGAAATGGAATTGCGCCAGGCGCTGGAGCGCAATCCGCTGCTGGAGTCCCAGCTTGTCGAGGACGAGGCCGAGGACGACGCCCCCGCCGCCGACGCCGCCGCGCAGGAATGCGCCGCGTGGGACGAGTTGCCCGAGCCGATGTTCCTGTCCGCCGGCGGCCACGCCGGCGACGAGGAGGCCACCGCGCGCATCGCCGCCGGCGAATCCAGCGACTGGCGCCAGCGCCTGCTCGCCCTGCTGGCCCTGCAGTGGCGGCCGCATGCGCTGGCGATGGCGGCGTTCTGGCTGGATCACTGCGACGACCGTGGCTACCTGGAGCACGACGTGCAAGCGCTGGGCCAGCGCGGCGCGACGGAACTCGGCATCGCCGCTGAGGAACTCGAGGTCGCGCGGCAGCGCCTGCTGCACGGCGAATGGCCGGGCGTGGCCGCGGCCGATCCCGGCGAATGCCTGCGCGCGCAACTCGCGCTGCAGCCCACTGGCCGCGCGCGCGAACTGGCGTCGCGCATCCTGTCCGACCACCTCGAGCTGCTCGCCGCACACGACGCAGCCGCACTCGCCGGCGCGCTCGCCGCCGGCGAGGACGACGTCCACGCCGCGATCGCGCTGGTGCTGTCGCTGCGCCCGCATCCGGTCGAAGCGGTCGCCGCCGACAGCGGCCACATCGTCCCCGACGTGGTCGCCTGGCACGCCGGCGGCAAGTGGCGGGTCGCGCTCAACGACGCGGTCCTGCCGCGGGTGCGCATCGCCCCGCATTGCGAACAGGCGCTCGCCGACGCGCCCGGCCAGCACGCCGCCCTGCGCGGCCTGCTGGAGGAAGCGCGCTGGCTGGTGCGCGGCGTAGCGATGCGCAACGAGACCCTGCTGCGCACGACCCAGGTGCTGGTCGAGCGCCAGCGCGCCTTCCTGGAGCGCGGCGAGGAGGCGATCGCGCCGCTGACGCTGAAGGAAGTCGCCGACGCGATCGGCATGCACGAGTCCACCGTCTCGCGCATCACCACCGGCAAGTACATCCAGACCCCGCGCGGCACCTTCGAGCTCAAGCGCCTGTTCGCGGTGCGGCTGGAGGGCGCGCAGGTGGGCGCCGCCGCGGTGAAGGCGATGGTCAGGCGCCTGATCGAGACCGAGCCGGCCAACGCTCCGCTGGCCGACGACGTGATCGCCGGCCTGCTCGCCCGCCAGGGCGTGCGCATCGCGCGCCGCACCGTGGCGAAGTATCGTGACCAGCTCGACATCCCGTCGGCGCCGGCCCGCCGCGCCCAGCCGCGCGCGGCGGTGGCCTGAGGAGACCGGCATGCGCAAGCTCAGGATCCTGCTGGTGGACGACCACCCGGGCTTCATCAACGCCGCGGTACGCCACCTGCGCAAGCTGGACTGGATCGAGATCGCGGGCATGGCCGGCAACGGCATCGAAGCGATCACCCAGTGCGAGGCGCTGCGCCCGGACGTGGTGCTGATGGACCTCGCCATGCCGGAGATGGGCGGGCTGCAGGCCACGCGCCTGATCAAGGCCCAGGACGACGCGCCTTTCATCGTCATCGCCAGCCACTTCGACGACGTCGAGCACCGCGAGCACACCCTGCGCGCCGGCGCCGACGCCTTCGTCAGCAAGCTCGCCTACATCCACGACGTGATGCCGATCCTGGAGCGCGTCGCCGGGCGCACGCCGGAGGCGCAGGCATGAGCGAATCGCGCATCCTGCTGCTGGACGCCGACGCGGCGCGCGCCGAACGCCTGGCCACCCTGCTCGAATTCATGGATTTCACCCCGCGCCTCGCCACCGAGACGTCCGACCTCGACCTCGCGCGCGCCAACGCCAGCGACTGGGTCGCGGTGATCGTCGGCGACATCGGCGGGGATCCGCACTGGCCGGAGTTCGTGCGCTGGCTGGCCGCGCAGGCGCTGCACCCGCCGCTGCTGGAGCTGCCCGGCCACGCCGACGACGCCGCCTGGCGCCGCGACATCCATCCCGACACCGTATGGCCGATGGCGTGGCCGGCGCGGCGCGACCAGCTGCAGGAACTGCTGCGCCGCGCCAGCCTCAAGCGCATCGACGACGACGCCCGCCGCGAGGAGCCGGCGTTCGGCCCGACCGGGCGCAGCCCGGCGGTGCTGCGGCTGACCCGGATGATCGACCAGGTCGCCGCATTCGACACCACCGTGCTGATCCTCGGCGAGTCCGGCACCGGCAAGGAGATCGCCGCGCGCGCGATCCACGTGCGCTCGCCGCGCAAGGACAAGCCGTTCGTCGCGATCAACTGCGGCGCGATCCCGCCGGACCTGCTGGAAAGCGAGCTGTTCGGCCACGAGAAGGGCGCCTTCACCGGCGCTTTGACCCAGCGCAAGGGCCGCTTCGAGATGGCCGAGGGCGGCACCCTGCTGCTGGACGAGATCGGCGACATGCCGATGGCGATGCAGGTCAAGCTGCTGCGGGTGCTGCAGGAGCGCGTGTTCGAGCGCGTCGGCGGCGGCGCCGAGATCCACTGCAACGTGCGCGTGATCGCCGCGACCCACCGCAACCTGGAAGGCCACATCGCCGAGGGCAAGTTCCGCGAGGACCTGTTCTACCGGCTCAACGTGTTCCCGATCGAGATGCCGGCGCTGCGCGAGCGCGGCGACGACCTGCCGGACCTGATCGAGGCGATCACCCGCCAGCTGGCCGAGGGCGGCCGCGGCCAGGTGCGGCTGGCGCAGGACGCGGTCGCTGCGCTGCGGCACTATGCCTGGCCGGGCAACGTGCGCGAGCTGGCCAACCTGCTCGAGCGCCTGGCCGTGCTGCACCCAGGCGCGACCGTGCGCGCGGCCGACCTGCCGGGCCGCTACCGCGCCGCGGTGCCGGAAACGGCCCAGGCCGCGCCCGATCGGGTGCCGGCGGCCGCCACCGTCGTCGATCCGGCGACCCTGTCGCCCACCACCAGCCTGCCGCCGCAAGGCATCGACCTGCGCAGCCACATTGCCCACGTCGAACTGGACCTGATCCGCGCCGCGCTGGCCCAGACCGGCGGCGTGGTGGCGCACGCGGCGCCGCTGCTCGGCCTGCGCCGGACCACGCTGGTGGAGAAGCTGCGCAAGTACGGCATCGAGCGCGACGGCGGCGAGATCGAGCTGGCGGCGGAAGCCTGACGCCGGCGTGGCACGCGGCTTGCACGTACCAGGGCAGACACCCGGCTCGTGACGAACCGCCGACATGACCGACGCGATTTCCTCGATCCTCTCGCAGATCCGTGCGCACGAGATGCGCATGCGCGACATCTCGGCCGACGCCGCGCCGTCGACCGCCATCCCCGGCCCGCCCGGCGGCGTCGGCGGGCCGGCGGAGGCGCGCGGCGCGGCCGGCGGCTTCGCGCAGACCATGGCGCACGCGATCGACAACGTCAGCCGCACCCAGCAGACCGCAAGCGAACTGCAGCAGGCCTTCGAACTCGGCGACCCCAAGGCCGACCTCGCTCGCGTCATGGTCGCCATGCAGCAGTCCCAGGTCGCCTTCCGCGCCACCGTGGAGGTGCGCAACAAGCTGGTCCAGGCATACCAGGAAGTGATGAACATGCCGATCTGAGCCGGGTCTCCGTCGCGCCCGCCGACCGGCGGGTGATCGAAAGAACGACGCAACGCCCTCCCCCCGACCGACCAACGACGACAAGCACACGCGCCCATGAGCGTCATCGCCCTCCCGAAAACCCCCGGCGGCCTGAAGGACATCGGCCGGCTGCAGGACATCCCCGCGGTGCGGCAGCTGGCCCTGCTGGTGGTGGCGGCGGCCGCGATCGCGCTCGGCCTGTGGCTGTTCTTCTGGACGCAGAAGCCGGGCTTCGTGCCGGTCTACGCCGGGCTCGACGCCAAGTCCACCGCCGACGCGTCGGACCTGTTGCGCGGCAAGCAGATCCCGTTCCGCCTGGATGCCGGCAGCGGCGCGCTGGCGGTGCCGGCCGACCGCGTCGGCGACGCGCGCCTGGCGCTGGCCAGCGCCGGGCTGGGCGCCAGCGACGGCGGCGGCTTCGCCGCGATGGAGGGCGACCAGGGCTTCGGCACCAGCCAGTTCATCGAGAACGCGCGCTACCAGCACGCGCTGGAAACCGAGCTCGCGCGCACCATCGCCAACCTGCGCCCGGTGCGCGAGGCGCGCGTGCACCTCGCCCTGCCCAAGCCCAGCGCCTTCACCCGGCAGAAGGCCGACGCCAGCGCATCGGTGGTGCTGCAACTGCAAAGCGGCGCCAGCCTGGAACAGGGCCAGGTGGACGCGATCGAGCGCCTGGTCGCGTCCAGCATCCCCGACCTCACCCCCGACCGGGTCACCGTGGTCGACCAGTTCGGCCGCCTGCTGTCGCTGCCCGACCGCGACAGCGAGGCCGCCATCGGCGCCGAGCGCTTCGACCAGCAGCGCCGCCAGGAAGCGGTCTACGTGCAGCGCATCCAGCAGCTGCTCGAGCCGATGACCGGCCCCGGCCGGGTCAGCGCGCAGGTCAGCGTGGACATGGACTTCGCCCAGACCGAGGAAGCGCGCGAGACCTACGGCCCGCAGGCCGGCATGGTGCGCAGCGAGCAGATCGCCGAATCCGGCAACGCGACCCCGACCGCCGCCGGCAACGCGGCCGCGCAGGGCGTGCCCGGCAGCGCCAGCAACACGCCGGCGGCCGCCGCGGCGAACGGCAAGCCCGCCGCGGCCGCGACTGCCCAACCCGCGCAGGCCGCGGCCGCCGACGACGACGGCACGGTGCTCACCGGGCCGACCTCGCGCACCGCGGTGCGCAACTACGAGATCGACCGCACCCTCACCCACACCCGCCAGGCACCCGGCCGCATCCGCCGCATCACCGCCGCGGTGCTGGTCGACAACCTGCCGCAGGGCGCCCCCGACGCCGACGGCAACACCCGGACCCGCGTGCTCGCGCCCGCCGAGCTCAAGCGCATCGAGACCCTGGTGCAGCAGGCGATCGGCTTCGACGCGCAGCGCGGCGACGTGGTGTCGGTGGTCAACCAGCCCTTCGCCGGCGGCGCCGTGCCGGACCTGGAGGACGGCGGCCCGCCGGTCTGGCAGGACCCGCAGGCGCGCGACCTGCTGCGCACCCTGCTCGGCGGGCTGGCGGTGCTGCTGGTGGTGTGGTTCGTGCTGCGTCCGGCCTTCCGCCAGTTACTGCAGCCGCGCCCGCATGCGCAGCCGGTGGTGCGCGCCGAGCTCGTCGACGACGAGGAGGTCCCGGTCGCGATCGGTCCCGGCGCCAGCCGCGGCCCGAGCGCCGCCCATGCGATGAGCTTCGACGACAAGCTGCAGGTTGCGCGCAGCGCGGTCAGCAACGATCCCAAACGGGTCGCGGCAGTCGTGCGCGACTGGGTCGGCGAGGAGGCCTGAGATGGCCGAGCTCCTCAGTGGCGTGCAGCGCGCGGCGGTCGTCCTGCTCTCGCTGGGCGAGCAGCAGGCCGCCGAGGTGCTCAAGCACATGAGCGCCAAGGAAGTGCAGAAGCTGGGCCTGGCCATGACCTCCGTCGGCAACGTCCCGCGCGAGGCCATCACCCGGGTCTTCGACGAGTTCGTCGACGTGCTGGCGCAGCCGAGCCTCGGCGCCGGCGCCGACGAATACGTGCGTGCCGTGCTGGTGCAGGCGCTGGGCGAGGAGCGCGCCAACGGCCTGATCGACCGCATCCTGATGGGCCGCAACACTTCCGGCCTGGACACCCTGAAGTGGATGGAGCCGCGCGCGATCGCCGAGATGGTGCGCAACGAGCACCCGCAGATCATCGCCATCGTGATGGCGCACCTGGACCCGGACCAGGCCGCCGAGGTGCTCAAGTGCCTGACCGAGCGCACCCGCGCGGACGTGCTGATGCGGATCGCCACGCTGGACGGCATCCCCCCGCACGCGCTCAACGAGCTCAACGACGTCATGGCGCGCCAGTTCGCCGGCAGCCAGAACCTCAAGTCCTCCTCGGTCGGCGGGGTCAAGGTCGCCGCCAACATCCTCAACTTCATGGACGGCGGCCAGGACGAGGCGCTGCTGGCCGCGATCGGCGAAGTGGACGAGGCGCTCGGCGTGCAGATCCGCGACCTGATGTTCGTGTTCGACAACCTCGCCGAGATCGACGACCGCGCGATGCAGGCGGTGCTGCGCGACGTCGCCAGCGACAAGCTGGCGATCGCCCTGCGCGGCGCCGACGCCAGGGTCAAGGACAAGGTCACCTCGAACATGTCCCAGCGCGCGGCCGAGATCCTGGTCGAGGACATGGAAGCGCGCGGCCCGGTGCGGCTGGCCGAAGTGGAGGCGGCGCAAAAGGAAATCCTGGCGATCGTGCGCAAGATGGCCGAGAGCGGCGAGATCGTGCTGTCGGCCAAGACGGAGACCTTCGTATGAGCGCCCGGCCCGCGGTCGTGCGCTGGACCGCACCCGGGCTGGATGCGCGCGCGGGCGGCGACGCGTCGCGCCACAGCGTCGAGGAACTGCAGGCGGTCGAGCAGGCGGCCCACGACGCCGGCTTCGCCCGCGGCCATGCCGAGGGCCTGGCGAGCGGGCAGGCCGAGGTGCGGCGGATGGTGGCGCAGATGGAAGGCATCCTCGACGGCTTCACCCGGCCGCTGGCGCGCCTGGACGCGGAAGTGGCCGACGCGCTGGCCGAGCTGGCGGTGCGCGTGGCCGGCGCGCTGGTCGGCCGCGCCTACGTCGCCGACCCGAGCCTGCTGGCCGATCTCGTGCAACAGGCGCTGGACACGATCGGCGGCGCCACCCGCGAGGCGGAACTGCGCCTGCACCCCGACGACCTCGGCGTGCTGGCGCCGTACCTGGCCGCGCAGGACGGCGTGCGCCTGCTCGCCGACACCAGCCTTGCGCGCGGCGAGCTGCGCCTGCACGGCGAGAGCGTGCGCATCGACGGCACCCTCGACGCGCGCCTGCGGTCGGTGATGCAGACGATCCTGGAAGCGCGAGAGGGCGCGCAATGAGCCTGCCCGCCGAGCACTGGCGCGAGGCGCGCAACCTGCGCCTGGCCGCGTGCCTGCGCGGCGCCGATCCGATGCTGGAGGCGCTCGGCCTCGCCCGCGAGGGCGTGCTGCGCCGGGCGGTCGGCCTGACCCTGGAAGCCTCCGGCTGCAGTGCGCCGCTGGGCGCGCGCTGCCGGGTGGAAACCTCCGGCGGCCGCTGGGTGGATACCGAAGTCGTGGGCTTCGCCGGCGACCGCACCTATCTGATGCCCACCGCCGACCTCGAGGGCCTGCTGCCGAACGCGCGTGTGGTCAACACCCATCGTCGCGGCGAAGTCGCGGTCGGCGAAGGCCTGCTCGGCCGGGTCATCGACAGCGACGGCGCGCCGCTGGACGGGCGCGGTGCGGTACGCCCGGAGAACCGGGTGGGCCTGGCCGGCACCGCGATCAACCCGCTGATGCGCGAACCGATCAGCCGCTCGCTCGACGTCGGCGTGCGCGCGATCAACGCGCTGCTGCCGATCGGGCGCGGCCAGCGCATCGGCCTGTTCGCGGGCTCGGGCGTGGGCAAGTCGACCCTGCTCGGGATGATGACCCGCTACACCGCGGCGGACGTGATCGTGGTCGGCCTGATCGGCGAGCGCGGCCGCGAGGTGCGCGATTTCGTCGAGACCACGCTCGGCGCCGAGGGGCTGCGCCGCTCGGTCGTGGTCGCCACGCCCGCCGACCGGCCGCCGCTGGCGCGCCTGCACGGCGCGTTGCGCGCGACCGCGATCGCCGAATGGTTCCGCGACCGGGGCCTGCACGTGCTGCTGCTGATGGATTCGCTGACCCGCTTCGCCCACGCGCAGCGCGAGATCGGCCTGTCGGTGGGCGAGCCGCCGACCACGCGCGGCTACCCGCCATCGGTGTTCGCCAGGCTGCCGCAACTGGTCGAGCGCGCCGGCAACGGCGCCGACGGCCGCGGCTCGATCACCGCTTTCTACACCGTGCTGACCGAGGGCGACGACCAGCAGGAGCCGATCGCCGACGCCGCCCGCGCGATCCTCGACGGCCACATCGTGCTGACCCGCCGGATCGCCGACGCCGGCCTGTATCCGGCGATCGACGTCGAGGTCTCGGTCAGCCGCGTGATGCAGGAAATCACCGACGCGCCCTGGCGCGCGCGCATCCGCAAGCTCAAGCAGCTGATGGCCGCCTACAACACGCAGCGCGACCTGATCGCGATCGGCGCCTACCAGCACGGCAGCGATCCGCTGGTGGACGAGGCGCTGGCGCGCTGGCCGGCGATCCTGCAGTTCCTCGGCCAGGACGTCGGCGAAGCCGCCGACATCGAGGCCAGCCGCGCCGCCCTCGCGCGCGTGCTCGACGAGGCGCTGCCGCCATCCAACGATCCCGCGAGAAAGCCCGCATGACCCGTTCCGAACGCCTCGATCCGCTGCTGCGCGTGGTCCAGCAACGCCAGGACGACGCCGCCCGCCAGCTCGCCGAGCGCGACCGCGCGCAGGCCGAGCAGGAGGCGCGGCTGGAGGCGCTGCGTCAGTATGCGGAGGAGTATTCGGCCGCGCCGGCGGGCGACGCCACCATCGCACCGGCGCTGCTGGCCAACCGCATCGCCTTCCGCGCCAAGCTCGACGCCGCGGTCGCGCAGCAGACCCGGGTGGTCGACAGCGTGCGCCAGCAGACCGAAGTCGAGCGCGTCCGCCTGATGCTCGCCAGCCGCGACACCAAGGTACTGGAGAAGCTCGCCGCCAGCTACCGCGCCGAGGAGGCAAAGGTGGTCGAGCAGCGCAGCCAGCGCGAGCTGGACGACATCGGCGCCCGACGTGCGCGCGGGGCGAAGGCCAAGCAAGAGGACGTCGACGCATGATCGGCGCAGCGCTGCCGGCCACCGCCGCACCTGTCCCCGCGTCGGCGCCCGGCGCCGACGCGGCAGCGCAGGCGCCGGACATGGCCGCCGCGACGGCTGGCGACGGGCGCACGCCGGCGCACGCCGGCACCGCCCCCTCGGCCCCGTCGCGCGACGGCGGCACCACACCGGCCGGGGCGCCGGACGCGATCCCCCCGCGCCGCGGGCACTTCGCGCGCCTGCTCGATCCCGCGCCGACCGCCACGCCCGCCACGCCGGCCGCGGACGCGGCGACGCCGGAACCGGCAGCGCCGTCCCAGGCCACCGCCACAGCCCTGCCCGACCAGTTGCTCGACCTGTTCGCGCTGCTCGCGCCGGGCGCACCGGTACCGGGCCCCGGTACGGCACCGATGCAAGACGGCGAGGCCGCCACGCCGCTGGCGGCGACGCTGCCGCCCGCCGCCGCGTTGCCGGCCGTGGCGCCCGTACCCGCCGGCGTGCCCGGCACGACTACCGCAGTCGGCACGCCCGGCGCACAGGATGCGCTGGCATCGCCGGCCGCCCGGATCGTCCGCGCGGACACCGACGCCGCACCCGGCCGCGTCGCGCCGGCGCCCTGGCCGATGCCCTCGTCGTCCGCGACAGCGGCGACCGGCGGCCACACCGCCGCGACGGCCGATCCGGCGTTGCTGCGCCTGGTCGCCGACACCGGTATCGGTGCGGCGGGGCCGCAGGCCGATCCGGCACCGACGCAACCGCTGCTGGCGACGCAGCCGCCCGCCTTGGCGCCCGCCACGGCGCGCATGCCCATGGTCCCGTCGGCGCCGCTGCCGCAGCCGGCGGATGCGCACACCGGTTACGGCGACGAGTTCGGCAACAGCGTGCTGTGGATGACCGGAAAGGCGCTCGGCCACGCGCAGTTGCGGGTCACCCCCGAGCACCTGGGCCCGATCGACGTGCGCCTGCAGCTGGACGGCGCGCGCGTGCATGCCGAATTCACCAGCGCACAACCGGAAGTGCGGCAGGCGCTGGAGGCCAGCCTGCCGCGGCTGCGCGAGATGCTCGGCCAGCACGGGCTGGACCTTGCGCAGGCCGATGTCGGCCAGCGCCAGCCGAACCCGCGGCCGGCCCCGACGACCGCGCGCGCGCCCGGCGACCCTGCCCTAATGCACGACGACCCGGCACCGGCCGTGCCCCGTTCCGCACGGAGCGTGCGCGGGCTGCTGGACGAATACGCATAAGGCAACGACGCGGTCGCCGACCGCGGGGACGGCCCGGGCCGGCGCTGCGCGACCCCGGCTTGCAGTCGCGGCGCGGGTTGCGTGCCGCCGGGCATGACTGCCAGCCGTGCGCTCGTCCACGCGCGCAGCCTGGCCGTGCGCGGACCGCGCCGATGCACCGGCACCCCGGCGTTCAGCCACGCGCCAAAACACCGTCGCCGCGACTGCCGGGCCGGGGCCGGTTCGCGGCACGCCGCTTGCATCGGCAGGGCATCCCGACTGGAGTCCGCCCGTGCCCGCCCCCGCCGCACCCGCATCTGCCGCCGCCGCTTCCGCTCCCGCGCCCACCGCCAGGAAGAAGCCCGCGCCGCGCCGCTCGCGCAAGGCGCTCTGGTTCTTCGTCGCCATCGTCCTGCTCGGCGGCGCGGGCGGCGGCTGGTGGGCCTGGCACGCGCGCGCCACGGCGGCGGCCGCCCCGAAGAAGCCGGCGGCGCCGGTCCGGGCGCGGGCCCAGTACTACCCGCTGGAACCGTCCTTCGTGATCAACCTGGCCGACGTCGACGCAGCGCGCTACCTGCAGGTGGACGTGCAGCTGATGACCCGCGACGCCGCCACCCTGGCCGCGATGGAGCAGCACGCGCCGGCGCTGCGCAACCGCCTGCTGCTGCTGTTCGGGCAGCAGACCTCGCAGTCGCTGGCCGAGCGCCGCGGCAAGGAGCGCCTGCAGCAGCAGGCGCTGGCCGAGGTGCGCGCGGTGCTCAAGGGCGAAACCACGGCCGACAAGGTCGAGGCCGTGTACTTCACCAGCCTGGTGACCCAGTGAGGCGATGAGCGATGAGCGCTGACCTGCTCTCCCAGGACGAGATCGACGCCCTCCTGCACGGGGTCGACTCCGGCGCGGTGCCGACCGAGGCGCCGCCGGCGCCCGGCGAGGCGCGGTCGTTCGACTTCGCCACCCAGGACCGGATCGTCCGCGGCAAGCTGCCGACGCTGGAGATGATCAACGAGCGCTTCGCGCGGACCTGGCGGATCGGCCTGTTCAACCTGCTGCGGCGCGCCGCCGACCTGTCGGTGCGCGGCATCGACCTGATCCGCTTCGGCGAGTACATGCACTCGCTGCAGGTCCCCAACAACCTCAACCTGGTGAAGATGAAGCCGCTGCGCGGCACCGCGCTCATCGTGTACGAGCCGCGGCTGGTGTTCACCATGGTGGACAACTTCTTCGGCGGTACCGGCAAGTTCCACACCCGCATCGAGGGCCGCGAGTTCACCCCCACCGAAATGCGGGTGATCCAGCTGCTGCTCAAGCAGACCTTCGCCGACCTGGTCGAGGCCTGGGCGCCGGTGATGCCGGTGGAGTTCGAATACATGAACTCCGAGGTCAACCCGCACTTCGCCAACATCATCTCGCCGCGCGAGTACATCGTGGTCAGCCGTTTCCACGTCGAGCTGGAGGGCGGCGGCGGCGAGCTGCACGTCGCCCTGCCCTACGCGATGCTGGAACCGATCCGCGAGCTGCTCGACGCCGGCGTGCAGAGCGACCGGGTCGAGCGCGACGAGACCTGGACGCGCGCGCTGCAGACCCAGCTGCAGGACGCCGAGGTCGAGCTGAGCACCACCCTGACGCAGCGCCAGATCAGCCTGCGCGCGCTGAGCCGGCTCAAGGTCGGCGACATCATCCCGATCGACCTGCCGCGCAGCGTGGTCCTGAAGGTCGAGGACCTGCCGCTGTTCACCGGCGAATTCGGCACCCACAACGGCCACAACGCCGTCAAGGTCACTGCGGTCAACCGGCCGCGCCTTTCTTCCCTGGATCCCGCGAGCACGCCATGAGCACGCCAGACCCCGCGGCCCGCGCCGCTTTCGACACCCTCACCGCCGACGCCGACGCGGGCGGCAACGACCTCAACCTCGACGTCATCCTCGACGTGCCGGTCTCGCTGTCGCTGGAAGTCGGCCGCGCGCGCATCCCGATCCGCAATCTGCTGCAACTCAACCAGGGCTCGGTGGTGGAGCTGGAACGCGCCGCCGGCGAGCCGCTCGACCTGTACGTCAACGGCACCCTGATCGCGCAGGGCGAGGTGGTGGTGATCAACGACCGCTTCGGCGTGCGCCTGACCGACGTGGTCAGCCCGGCCGAGCGCATCAAGCGCCTGCGGTGAGCGGCGTGTCGGCGATGGCGAGCCTGGCGGTGGACGGCATCCCTGCGCCCGCGGCGGCCGTGGCGACGCCCGTGCCGGAGCAAGCGCCCGTAACGCCGCAACCGGACGCCACGGCGCCACCTGCGGCAGCGCCCACCGCGCCGCAGGCCGCCCCGACGACGGCGGCGCAGGCCGCGACGACCGATGCGGCACAGGCGAAGCCGGCGACGACCTGGCTGCCGGCCGCATCCTCGCGCACCGGCACCGCCCTGCACGCCGGCACCACCCAACCGGCGCCCGCGAGCGCGCCGCCCGCGCCGAGCACCACGGGGGCCGTCGGCGGCACCGCATTCGCCCTGCTGTTCGTGCTGGCGCTGATCTTCGCGCTGGCGTGGCTGGCCAGGCGCATGCCCGGCGTCGCCGGCGGCAGCCACCGCGCGCTGCGGGTGGTCGCCTCGCTGTCGCTCGGCCCGCGCGAGCGGGTGGTGGTGGTCGAGGTCGGCGGCACCCAGATGCTGCTCGGCGTCGGCGTCGGTGGCACCCGCGCGCTGCATACCCTGGCCACGCCGCTGCCGGAAGCCGAAGCGCCGCGCGCGCCGGCCTTCGCCCAGCTGCTGGCCCGGCATCTCGGGAAGAAGGCATGAGCCGCTGGTTGCACCGATGCTTCGCCGCCGCGCGCGTCACCGGCGGCACGCGCGCGATCGCCCGGCTCGCCGTCCTCGCCCTGCTGTTCCTCGCCGGCGACGCCTTCGCCCAGGCCGCGCCCGCGGTGGCGGCCGCGCCGCAGGCGCTGCCCGCGGTCAACGTCGGCCAGATCGGCGGGCAGCCGGTGAGCATGCCGCTGCAGGTGCTGCTGCTGATGACCGGCATCACCCTGCTGCCGGCCGCGCTGCTGGGCGTCACCGCCTTCACCCGCATCATCATCGTGCTGGGCCTGTTGCGACAGGCGCTGGGCACCGGGCAGACGCCGTCCAATCAGGTGCTGCTGGCGCTGGCGCTGTTCCTCACCGCGATGGTGATGATGCCGGTGTTCGACCAGGCCTGGGCGAACGGGATCGCGCCCTACCTCAACCATACGATGGACTTCAAGAGCGCGTGGGCGGCGGCGTCCGCCCCTTTCCGCGCCTTCATGCTGGCGCAGGTGCGCACCAGCGACCTGATGACCTTCGCCGGGCTGTCCAACACCGGGCCGTACGCGACGCCGCAGGACGTGCCCTTCGGCGTGCTCGCCGCATCCTTCCTGACCAGCGAGCTGAAGACCGCGTTCGAGATCGCGTTCCTGATCTACATCCCGTTCGTGATCATCGACCTGGTGGTCGCCAGCGTGCTGATGTCGATGGGCATGATGATGCTGTCGCCGATGCTCATTTCGGCACCGTTCAAGATCCTGCTGTTCGTGCTGGTGGACGGCTGGGTGCTGGTGGTCGGCTCGCTGGCCGGCAGCTTCAACGGAATCTGAGCGATGACCCCGGAAACCGCCCTCGCCGAAATCTACGCCGGACTGCAGCTGGCGATGCTGCTGGCCGCGCCGCCGCTGCTGGCGGTGCTGGTCGTCGGCGTGGTGGTCGGCGTGCTGCAGGCGGCCACCCAGATCAACGAGCCGACCATCGCCTTCGTGATGAAGGCGATCGCGCTGGCCGCGTCGCTGGCGCTGACCGGTCATTTCCTGCTGGGCCGGCTGGTGGGTTTCACCCTGGACCTGTTCCACCGCATCCCGCAGGTGATCGGATAGGAGCCGCGACCGGCCATCGATGATTCCTGATTGCAGAAACAGCGCTCCGCGCTTGCTTTCGCGGATCATCGACCACCGACCACGAATCGCCAATCACGGCATGGACACCGTCACCCTCACCACCGCCGACGGCCTCAACCTGTTCGCCATGCTCGGCACGGTGCTGTGGCATGCGCTGCGGATCGGGGCGGCCCTGCAGGTGCTGCCGGTGATCGGCGGGCGCTCGCTGCCGGTGCGCGCGCGACTGATCCTGACGATCGCGCTGTCGGCCGCGATCTCGACCGTGCTGCCCGCGCCGCCGCCGGCCGCGGTGGATGCGGCGACCGTGCTCGACGTGGTGCGCGAGTTCGCGATCGGCGTCGCCATCGGGATGATGGTGCGGCTGGCGTTCGAGGCCGGGCGGCTGGCCGGCGAGATGATCGCGCAAGGCATGGGCCTGGCCTTCGCGACCCTCGCCGATCCGCTCAGCGGCGCCTCCTCGCAGGTGCTGTCGCAGTGGTTCTACCTGGTGTTCGCGCTGCTGTTCTTCACCCTCGACGCGCACCTCGCACTGGTCCAGGTGCTGGCCGACAGCTACCGCACGCTGCCGATCGGCGCGCCCATCGCCGATCTGCCGGCCTTCGTCGCGGCGGTGCCGGCGTTCTTCAACATCGTGCTCAAGGCCGGCGTGCTGCTGGCGCTGCCGGTGACCATCGCCCTGCTCGCGGTCAACCTCGCCTTCGGCGTGCTGGCGCGGGCGGCGGCGCAGCTGCACCCGATGGCGCTGGGCCTGCCGGTCGCGCTGCTGACCGGGCTGATGCTGATGGCGGTGCTGGCACGCGGATTGCAAGACCCGGTCGAGGCGTTGTTCGAGCAGGCCTTCGCGGCCGCCCGCGCCATCACCGGGTGAATCCATGAGCGAAACCGCCGATCGCGAAGACCGCACCCTGCCGCCATCGGAAAAGCGCCTGCGCGAGGCGCGCGAGCGCGGCGACGTCCCGCGCTCGCGCGAGTTGGCCAACGTGGCCGTGCTCGGCTGCGCGGCGCTCGCGCTGCTCGCCACCGGCGGCCGCGTCGGCGCCTCGGCGCAGGGCTGGATGCGCGGCGCACTGAGCGTGGATCCCGACCTGATCGGCCGGCAGGACCGGCTGATCCCGCACGCGGTGGAATTGCTGGCCGGCCTGCTGGCGCCGCTGCTGCCGGTGTTCGCGGTCGCCCTGCTGGCCTGCCTGATCGCGCCGGCGGTCACGTCCGGGCTGCAGTTCTCCGGCAAGGCGCTGCGCTTCGACCTGCTCAAGCTCAATCCGCTCAAGGGCCTGTCGCGCATGTACGGCCGCGACGGCTGGGTGGAACTGCTGCGCTCGCTGCTGCGGGTTGCCCTGGTCGGCGCGATCGGCGCCTGGATGGTGCACCGCGCCTTCCTCCGGGTGCTCGGGATGCCGCGCCAGGATCTGGCGACTGCCGCCGCCGAGGGCGTGTCGCTGCTGTTCCAGTGCTTCATCGCCACCCTTGCCGGAATGGCGCTGCTGGCCGCGATCGACGTGCCCTACCAGCGCTGGAACTGGCGCAGCAAGCTGAAGATGACCAAGCAGGAAGCGCGCGACGAGCACAAGGAGAACGAGGGCAATCCGGAGGTCAAGGCCAAGGTGCGCCGGCTGGCGATGCAGCTGTCGCAGCGGCGGATGATGGAGGCGGTGCCGAGCGCCGACGTCGTGGTCACCAACCCCACCCATTACGCCGTCGCCCTGAAGTACGAGGCCGGCCGGATGCGCGCGCCCAAGGTCGTCGCCAAGGGCGCCGACGAGATCGCCCTGAAGATCCGCGAGGTGGCAGACGCGCACCGGGTGAGCATCGTCGAGGCGCCGCCGCTGGCGCGCGCGCTGTACCGCCACGCCGAGCTCGAGCGCGAGATCCCGGTCAAGCTCTACGCCGCGGTCGCGCAGGTGCTGTCCTACGTGTACCAGCTCAAGCGCTGGCACCCGGCGCACGGGCCGATGCCGGTGCTGGCCGACGTGGCGGTGGATCCGAAGCTGTCTGACGGCGTTCCGCCCGGCGGGGAGGCGCCGCGATGAGCCGCTTCGCAGCCGTCGCCTCCGCGCTGCGCTCCGGCGCCGCCGCGCCGGTGGTGGTGATGGCGATGCTGGCGATGGTCATCGTGCCGCTGGCGCCGCTGGTGCTGGACGCGATGTTCACCCTCAACATCGCGCTGTCGCTGGTGGTGCTGCTGGCGGTGGTGTATGTCAGCCGGCCGCTGGAGTTCTCGGTCTTTCCCAGCGTGCTGCTGATGGTCACCCTGCTGCGGCTGGCGCTGAACGTGGCGTCCACCCGCGTGGTGCTGCTGCACGGCCACGAGGGCCCGGGCGCGGCCGGCCGGGTGATCGAGTCCTTCGGCCACTTCGTGATCGGCGGCAACTACGCGGTCGGCTTCGTCGTGTTCGGCATCCTGACCGTCATCAACTTCGTGGTCATCACCAAGGGCTCCGGCCGCATCTCGGAGGTGTCGGCGCGCTTCATCCTCGACGCCCTGCCCGGCAAGCAGATGGCGATCGACGCCGACCTCAACGCCGGCCTGCTGACCCGCGAGGAAGCCAAGGCGCGGCGCGAGGAAGTGCGCGAAGAGGCCGACTTCTACGGCGCGATGGACGGCGCCAGCAAGTTCGTGCGCGGCGACGCGATCGCCGGCCTGCTGATCCTCGCGATCAACCTGGTCGGCGGCTTGCTGATCGGCGTGCTGCAGCACGATCTGCCGTTCGGCGAGGCAGCGAAGATCTATTCGCTGCTGACCATCGGCGACGGCCTGGTCGCGCAGCTGCCGGCGCTGCTGGTCTCCACCGCGGTGGCGATGCTGGTGACCCGCGCCACCCGCGCGCAGGAGATGGGCGAGGCGGTCGGCAAGCAGGTGTTCGGCCAGCAGCGCGCGCTGACCGTGGCGGCGACCCTGCTCGGCGTGATCGGACTGGTGCCGGGCATGCCCAACATTCCGTTCCTCGCCCTCAGCGGTGTGCTCGGCTACGCGGCGTGGCAGCTGCACAGGCGCGACGCGGCCGCCGCCGGCGCTCCGGCCGAAGGCGCCGAAGCGGCCGCGACCGTGCCCGCACAGGCCGAGCTGACCTGGGACGAGGTGCGCCCGGTCGAGCCGCTCGGTCTGGAGGTCGGCTACAAGCTGATCGCGCTGGTGGACAAGGCGCAGGGCGGCGAACTGCTCGGCCGGCTGAAGGGCGTGCGCCGCAAGCTGACCCAGGAGCTCGGCTTCCTGATCCCCGCCGTGCACGTGCGCGACAACCTCGAGCTCGCGCCCGGCCAGTACCGGGTGCTGCTGCACGGCGTGCCGGTCGCCACCGGCGAACTGCACGCCGAGCGCCTGCTGGCGCTCGACCCGGGCCGCGTGTTCGGCCCGCTCGAGGGCCTGCCCGGCAAGGACCCCGCCTTCGGCCTGGAAGCGGTGTGGATCCTGCCGACCCAGCGCGCGCACGCCGAGTCGCTCGGCTACACCGTGGTCGACGCCGCGACCGTGGTCGCCACCCACCTCTCGCACCTGGTGCGCGAACGGGCCTCCGAGCTGCTCGGCCACGACGAGGTCCAGCAGCTGCTGGCCGCCGTCGGCAAGCAGACGCCCAGGCTCGTCGAGGATTTGACGCCCAAGCTGCTGCCGCTGTCGGTGGTGGTGCGGGTGCTGCAGTCGCTGCTGGCCGAACGGGTGCCGATCCGCCAGCTGCGGCAGATCGTCGAGGCCCTGCTCGAGCACGGCGCGCACACCCAGGACCCGGCCGTGCTGACCGCTGCGGTGCGCACCGCGCTGGGCCGCTTCATCGTCCAGGAGCTCAACGGCATGAACCCCGAGCTCCCGGTCTTCACCCTGGCGCCAGCGCTGGAACGGGTCTTGCAGGACTCGGTCAGCGGCGCAGGCGCCGCGCTGGAACCGGGACTCGCCGAGCGGCTGCACCAGAACCTCAGCGAGTGCGTCACCCGCCAGGAAGGCCGCGGCGAACCCGCGGTGCTGCTGGTCCCCGGCCAGATCCGCGCCTCGATCGCGCGCCTGGTGCGGCACAGCGTGCCGCAGCTGGCGGTGCTGGCCTACGGCGAGGTGCCGGAGGACAAGCGCCTGCGGCTGGTCGGCGCGGTGGGTTGAGAACCGGGATTGGCGATGGGTGATTTGGAGACGCAGATGCACAAGCCACGACCACCACGATCGAAGCGCCGGCTCCGCTGTCGCGAACCCCGGCTCACGGCTCACCAATCACGGCCATCCCCATGAAGATCAAACGCTTCGTCGCCCCCGACATGCGCACCGCCCTGCGCCTGGTGCGTGAGGAGCAGGGACCCGACGCCGTCATCCTGTCCAACCGCCCGACCGAGGGCGGCATCGAGGTCGTCTCCGCCACCGATTACGACGAGGCGCTGGTGCAGCAGGCGCTGCGCGCGGCGACGCCCGCCGCGGAGCCGGCGCCGGTGGTGCCGATCCGCCAGGCCCGCGCGAACCCGAGCACGGCGCCGGAGGAGCCGACCGATGCCGCGCCCGCGTCGCGCGCCGACGCGATGATCGCCGCGCTCGCCGGCGGCCTGCGCACGGCACAGGCGCAGCACCCTGCACAGGACCGCCGTGCGCCGCAGTGTCCGCAACCGCGGGCGCAGGCAGCGCCGCCGGCCCGGCCCGCACAGCCCGCGCCCGCGCTGCCGGGCATGCGCGAGGGCGACGAATTCCGCGCCTTGCTCGCACGCCTGGTCGAGGCCGAAGGCCGCGAGGGCGTCGTGTTGCCGGCCGCGGCCATGCCCGCCACACAGCCGACGCCCGAGCCGATCGCGCCGCCGGCGTCGCAGAGCGCGACGCCCGAACCCGCCGCGCGCCTCGCCGACGTGCTGCGCCTGGATCGCAACGCCGCCGGCGAAGCGCATGCCGCCGCACCGCAGCCGGTCGAAACGTCCACCCAGCCCGGGCCGGTCGGAGCGCAGCCCGACCCGGCGCCGGTCGCGCCGGTGCAGGTCGCCGCGGTCGCCGCCGCCAACGAAACCGACATCGCCGATGCGACGGAAGACGCCGCACCCGCACCGGTGTTGCGCGCCGTGCCCGCAGAAGACCCCGCGCTGGACGCGATGCGCGCCGAGCTCGCGGCGATGCGTGCGCTGATCGAGAAGCAGATGGGCGAGCTCGCGGTCGAGCGCCTGCGCGGCTCGCCCGCGCGCGCCGCGGTGTTCGACGCGCTGGTCGGCTACGGCTGCCACGAGGCCTTCGCCGAAACCCTCGCCAGCCGCATCGATGCGCGCATGGACCCGGCGCAGGCGCGCACCGCCATGCTCGACGAGTTCGCGCGCGCGATCGCGGTGCAGCGCGCCGAGCCGATCGACGACGGCGGCGTGATCGCCCTGGTCGGCCCGACCGGCGCCGGCAAGACCACCACGGCGGCGAAGCTCGCCGCGCGCTTCGCCGAGCGCCACCGCGCGCGCGACGTCGCCCTGGTCACCACCGACACCGAACGCCCTGGCGCGCGCGAGCAGCTGCATTCGCTCGGCCGCCGGCTGGGCATCACCGTGTGCGAGGCGGAAGGCCCGGAAGGCATCAACGCCGCGCTCGCGCAACTGGTCGACTACCCGCTGGTGCTGGTGGACACCGCCGGCTACGCGATGCGCGACCGCGCCCTGCTCGGCCAGATCCTGTGGCTGCGCACCGCGCGCCGCGTGCGCAGCCTGCTGGTGCTGCCGGCGAACGCCCACCCGCAGGACCTCGCCGAGGTCGCGCGCCGCTACCGCTCGGCCTCGCCGGAAGGCGTGGTCCTGACCAAGATCGACGAGACCGGGCGCCTGGGCGCCGCGCTCTCGCTGCTGGCCAGGCAGAACCTCAGCCTCGCCTACACCACCTGCGGCCAGCAGGTGCCGGGCGACATCGAGGCCGCCGACCCGACGCGCCTGGTGCAGGCGCTGGAAAAGCTCCGCCGCGCCGCCGACAACCCCCTTGCCACCGAGGACCGTCATGCCGTCGCCTGATGCCATCGCCAGCACCGAGACGCCGCGCAACGCCAGCCACAAGCCGGTCCGCGTGATCGCCGTCGCCAGCGGCAAGGGTGGCGTCGGCAAGACCTCGGTGTCGGTCAACCTGTCGCTCGCGCTGGCCAACGCCGGCCAGCGCACGCTGCTGCTGGACACCGACCTCGGCCTCGCCAACGTCGACGTGATGCTCGGCCTGTCGCCGCGCTTCACCCTCGCCGACGTGATGGCGGGCCGCTGCGAACTCGCCGACACCGTGCTCGAAGGCCCCGGCGGGCTGTGGGTGGTGCCCTCCGCCTCCGGCAAGCGGCACATGGCGGAGCTGTCCGCGCGCGAGCATGTCGGCCTGGTGCACGCCATCTCGCAGCTCGACCTGCCGATCGACGCGATGGTGGTGGACACCGCCGCCGGCATCGCCGACGGCGTGCTGACCTTCTGCCAGGCCGCGCAGGACGTGATCGTGGTGGTCTGCGACGAGCCCGCCTCGGTCACCGACGCCTACGCGCTGATCAAGGTGCTCAGCCGCGAGCGCGGCGTGAACCGGGTGCAGGTACTGTCCAACCAGGTCGCCCACCCGGCCGAGGGCCGCCAGTTGTTCGACAAGCTGGAGCGGGTCACCTCGCGGTTCCTCGACGTCACCCTGTCCTACCTCGGCGCGATCCCGCGCGACGAGTGGCTGCGCCGCGCGGTGCAGCGCCAGGAGGCGGTGGTCGAGGCGTTCCCGTCCAGTCCGTCCGCGCTCGCCTTCCGCGAGATCGCGCGCCGCGCGTCGCAATGGCAGGCGCCGGCGGGTCCGCGCGGACACGTCGAATTCTTCCTCGAGCGGCTGGTGTCCGCGCCGGCCCGGAGCGCCGCCGCATGAACGCCACCGCGGCCGCCGCCTATCGCGCGCAAAGCAACGCGGACGCCGCGCAGATCGTCGAGCGCCACGCCGAACTGGTGCGCCGCATCGCCCACCACCTCGCTGCGCGGCTGCCGTCGAGCGTGGAGGTCGACGACCTGATCCAGGCCGGGATGCTCGGCCTGATCGAGGCCGCGCGCAATTTCCAGGCCGACCAGGGCGCGTCGTTCGAGACCTACGCCTCGATCCGCATCCGCGGCGCGATGATCGACGAGATCCGGCGCGGCGACTGGGTTCCGCGCTCGGTGCACCGACGCTACCGGGACGTGGTCGCCGCCACCCGGGAAGTCGAGCAGCGCACCGGGCGCGCGGCCACCGCGCAGCAGGTCGCCGCCGCCCTCGGCGTGTCGCTGGCCGACTACCACGCGATGCTGGAGGACGCGGCGCGCGGCCAGCTGCTGAGCCTGGACGAGCAGATCGAGGACCACGACGGCGAGCCGCGTTTCGCCCGCCACGACGGCCTGACGCCGCAGCGCGCGTTCGAGGACCTCGCCTTCCGCGGCGCGCTCGGCGAGGCGATCGCCGGCCTGCCCGAGCGCGAGCAGCTGGTGCTCTCGCTGTACTACGAGCAGGAGATGAACCTGCGCGAGATCGGCGCGGTGCTCAAGGTCAGCGAGTCGCGCGTGTGCCAGATCCATGGCCAGGCGATGCTGCGCCTGCGCGCGCGGCTGGGCGAATGGCGCGGCGAGGCGGCGGATGACGATTGACCGGCCCGACGGGGCCCGCGGGGGCGCCGGACAGCACCCGGCCCGGCCGCCCCGCGCCCGCGCGGCCGCATCGGGCGACGCGCGCCGCCCCGCCTCAAGTTCCACCACCGCCGGCCGATAGCCCCTCCGACGAACCCGACTTCCCGCCATGGACAAGAACATCCACATCCTCATCGTCGACGACTTCTCGACCATGCGCCGCATCGTCAAGAACCTGCTCAGCGACCTCGGCTTCTTCAACACGGCCGAGGCGGACGACGGCACCACCGCGCTGGCCGAGCTGCGCAAGGGCCCGTTCGACCTCGTCATCACCGACTGGAACATGCCGGGCATGCCCGGCATCGACCTGCTGCGCCAGATCCGCGCCGACCCCGCCCTGGCCAAGATCCCGGTCCTGATGGTCACCGCCGAATCCAAGCGCGAGCAGATCATCGAGGCCGCCCAGGCCGGCGTGAACGGTTACGTGATCAAGCCGTTCACCGCGGCGACCCTGAGCGACAAGCTGGCCAAGATCTTCGAGCGGCTGGAGAACGCCGCGTGACCGATGCCGCGGACCGCGACGCGCGCCAGCAGATGGTCCGCCACATGCGCGCGGCGCTGCGGGCGATCGAGCACGACGACGAGTCCGCCTGGCGCGCGCACGTCGACGCGCTGATCGAATGGCGCAGCCAGCCGCTGGTGCAGGGTCTGGCGCGGCTCGCGCAGGAACTGTCGCACGCGCTCGGCGACGGCGCCCCGTCCGGCATCGGCCAGGCGCTGCCGGACGCCTGCGCGCGGCTCGAGCACGTGGTCTGCGTGAGCGAGGACGCCAGCCACCGCACGCTGGGCATGATCGAGGAATGCCGCGCCCTGCTTGGCTCCCTGCCGCCGTCGCAAAGCCCGCAGCAGGCCGAGGCGCTCACCGGCATCCGCAGCCGCCTCGCCGAGATGACCGCGGCGCAGGGCTACCAGGACCTCAATGGCCAGATCCTGTTGCGCGTGGTCGACCTCGTGCGCCAGGTCCACGCCGGCCTCGGCGGCGCGCTGGCCGACGCGCGCCCGCTGCAGCTGCGCGCGCGCGGGCACGGCTACGGCCCCGCGGTCGCCGGCCTCGACGCGGCGCCCGCCACCCAGGACGAGGCCAACCAGCTGCTGTCCTCGCTGGGGCTGTAGCGGTGGGCACGGTGGAATCCGGCATCTGCGCCGACTTTCTGGTCGAGGCGCGCGAGATCGTCTCCCAGCTCGGCGAGCAGATGGTCGTGCTGGAGCACACGCCGGACGACCGCGATTGCCTCAACACCGTGTTCCGCGGCTTCCACACCATCAAGGGCGGCGCCGGCTTCCTCGACTTTCCGCAGATGGTCAGCGTCTGCCACGCGGTCGAGGACCGCCTCAACGCCGCGCGCAGCGGCGAGCGCACACTCGACGCCGGCGCCTTCGACGCGACCCAGCAGGCGATCGACCTGCTCGCCGACATGCTCGACGCGGTGGCGACGGGCGTGACGCTGCAGCCGCCGCCGGAAAGTCTGCTGGATGCGCTGCGCCTGCCGGCAGCCGCGCCGGCCGCCTCCGCACCCGCCGCCGCGCCGCCGACGCCGGTCGCGGTGGCGGTCGCGGTCGAGCGCGCCGCCGATCCGGTGGAGGACGACTTCGATTTCGAGGCCCTGCTCGACAGCCTGCACGGCAAGGGCGGCGTGCCCGGCTCCACGCCCGCGCCGGCGGCTCCCGCGCCGGCGGCTGCCGCGTCGCCGCCCGCAGGGTCGCCGGCGCCGGTGGCGGTCGCATCGCACCCCGCCGCGCGCCCGGCGCGCGCCGTCGCCGGCGAATCCGACACCACCGTGCGCGTGGACGTGCGCCGGCTGGACGCGATGATCAACCTGGTCGGCGAACTGGTGCTCGCGCGCAACCGGCTGAAGACGATCCGCCCGCGCCTGCGCGACGAGGAACTGGACCGCGCGGTGACCTCGCTCGACGTCGCCACCTCGCGCCTGCAGTCGGCCGTGATGATGGCGCGCATGCAGCCGGTCGGCCGCGTGTTCTCGCGCTTCCCCAAGCTGGCGCGCGACGTCGCCCGGCAACTGCGCAAGTCGGTGGAGCTGGTGGTCGAGGGCGCCGACACCGAGCTCGACCGCAACCTGGTCGAGGCGCTGTCCGACCCGCTGGTGCATCTGGTCCGCAACGCGATCGACCACGGCATCGAGGCGCCCGCGCAGCGCCTGGCCGCGGGCAAGCCGGAGAGCGGCACGGTGCGGCTGTCGGCGCAGCAGGAGGGCGACCACGTCTCGATCGTGGTGCGCGACGACGGCGCCGGCATCGACCCCGAGAAACTGCGCCGCAGCGCCTGCGACAAGGGCCTGATCGACCAGGAGGGCGCGGCGCGGCTGTCGCCCGAGGAATGCCTGCAGCTGATCTTCCTGCCCGGCTTCTCCACCCGCAGCGAGGTCAGCGACCTGTCCGGCCGCGGCGTCGGCATGGACGTCGTGCAGTCCAGGATCCGCGAGCTCAGCGGCAGCGTGCAGATCCAGTCGGAAATCGGCCACGGCACCTGCTTCACCATCCGCGTGCCGCTGACCCTGGCGATCCTGCCGACCCTGCTGGTGGAGCTGGAGGACGACGTCTACGCGCTGCCGCTGGTACGGGTGGTGGAGGTGCTGTCTTCGGATCCGGGCCGGCCGATGGTGCTGGACGGCCAGCCGATGCTCGACCTGCGCCGGCGCCCGCTGCCGCTGCTCAGCCTGCGCGTCTGGCTGGGCCTGCCGGAAGCGCCGCTGTCGGCGCAGACCTGCGTGGTGCTGCAATCCGGCGAGCAGCGCTATTGCCTCGCCGTGGATCGCGTGCGCGGCCGCGAGGAAGTGGTGATCAAGGCGCTGCCGCGCACCCTGCGCGGCCTGCCCGGCTACGCCGGCGCCAGCCTGGTCGGCGACGGCCGGATGGCGCTGATCCTGGACGTGGACGGCCTGCTGCGCACCGGGCTGGGCAAGGAGCGCTGAGCCTTCGCCACCCTCGCCTCCGTCCCGGCCGGACGCCCGCCGGCGGACTCCAGCCCGGCACGGCGGCCGCTCCCCCGCACGCCGCAGCCGCGCCGCGACACGGCGCGGCCCTGCGATCGCGGCCCGCACCGCGCCGCCATCCACCTCAAGTCCCCCCGCCCCGCAACCGATAACACAGGCAATGGACCGACTCAGCATCATCGGCGTCGTGCTCGCGATCGGGGCACTGATAGGGGGCAGCGTGCTCAAGGGCGCCGGGCTGGCCAGCCTGTGGTCGCCGGCCGCCTTCGTGATCGTGATCATCGGCACCATCGCCGCGATCCTGCTGCAGACGCCGCTGGACACCTTCCGGCGCGCGATGAAGATCGTGCGCTGGGTGTTCCGGCCGCCGGCGCAGGACCGCGGCGCGGTGATCCGGCAGATCGTCGAATGGAGCACGGTGGCGCGCAAGCAGGGCCTGCTGGCGCTGGAGGCGCAGGTCGAGGCGCAGCCGGACCCCTTCCTGAAGAAGGGCCTGCAGATGGTGGTGGACGGCGTCGAGCCCGAGGCGATCCGGCAAATGCTGGAGATCGAACTGCAGGGCCAGGGCCAGCGCGACCTCGCCGCGGCCAAGGTGTTCGAAGGCATGGGCATCTACTCGCCCACGCTCGGCATCATCGGCGCGGTGCTCGGCCTGATCGCGGTGATGAAGAACCTCGCCGATCCGACCAAGCTCGGCCACGGCATCGCCGCCGCGTTCACCGCGACGATCTACGGCATCGGCGCGGCCAACCTGATGCTGTTGCCGATGGCGAGCAAGCTCAAGGGCGTGATCCACGGCCAGACCGCCGAGCGCGAGATGATCATCGAGGGCCTGATCGCGATCGCCCAGGGCGAGAATCCGCGCAACATCGAAACCCGCCTCAACGGCTTCGTGCACTGACATGGCGCGCCGGCACCCGCAGCACGAGGAGCACCAGAACCACGAGGCATGGGCGATCCCCTACGCCGACCTGCTCACCCTGCTGCTGGCCTTCTTCGTGGTGATGTACGCGGTGTCCTCGATCAACGAGGGCAAGTACCGGGTGCTCGCCGACGCGATGTCGGCCGCCTTTGGCGGTACCCCGCGCACGATCGCGCCGATCCAGCTCGGCCGCCAGCAGCTGCGCGGTTCCGCCTTCGACCGCCCCTCGCTGGCCACGCCCGGGGCCAAGACCAGCGGCCCGGCCGCGCCGCCGCCGGTGGAGGTCAAGACCATACGCCAGGTGCTGGACCTGCCGACCTTCGCCCATGCCTGGCGCAAGCCGCAGCAGGGCAAGGGCAGCGGCGCCGGCAGCGACGGGCATGGCGAGCAGTTGCGCGTGCTCGGCGACCGCCTGCAGCAGGCCCTGTCCGGGCTGGTCCGGCGCAAGCTGGTCACCGTGCGCCGGGCGCGCACCTACCTCGAGGTCGAGATCCAGAGCGACGTGCTGTTCGCCAGCGGCGTGGCGGTGCCGGACGCCAAGGCGCGCGGCACCATCGCCGAGATCGCGAAGATCCTGCGCGACGAACCCAACGCCGTGCGCGTGGAGGGCTACACCGACAACAAGCCGATCCACACCTGGCAGTTCAATTCCAACTGGGAGCTGTCGGCCGCGCGCGCCGCGAGCGTCGTGCACGTGATGATCGCGCACGGCGTGGCGCCGGCGCAGCTGGCGGTGGTCGGCTACGGCGAGCAGCAGCCGGTCGCCGACAACCGCACCCCGGAAGGCCGCAATGCCAACCGCCGTGTGCTGCTGGTGATCCTCGCCGCGCCGCAGGGCGTGGACGCGATCGGCCCGGAGACCGTGCTCGCCGACACGGGCGACGCGATGCAGGAACCGGCGCCCGCCGCGGCGGCGGCGCCGACGCGCGACGCGCCGCCGTCCGCGGACACGATCACGCTCGCCCACGACACGCCGGCAGCCCGGCAGCCGGCGGCCGGCACGGGCGCGCTGCCCGGCACGCAGGCGCAGCGCATCGGCGGCGCTCCGCGCGCGGGGATGCAGTGATGCAGGCCTGGGCGATCGCCAACCAGAAGGGCGGCGTGGGCAAGACCACGACCTCGCTGTGCCTGGCGCGCGGCCTTGCCGGCAAGGGCGCGCGCGTGCTGCTGCTCGACCTCGATCCGCACGCCTCGCTGACCCGCACCTTCGGCGTGCCTTCCGACCCGCCGCCGGCCGGCAGCCACGACCTGTTCGCCGCGCGCGCCGCCGACATTTCCACGGTGCGCCGCGACACCGCCGTGCGCAACCTGCAGCTGGTCGCCGCGCAGCCTGCGCTGGCGACCCTGGAACGACGCGGCGCGACCCAGCCCGGCCTCGGCCTCGCCCTCGGCCGCGCCCTGCACGCGGTGCGCCACGACTACGACTACGCCCTGCTCGACTGCCCGCCCACCCTCGGCCTGCTGATGGTGAACGCGCTCGCCGCCGCCGATCGCCTGGTGATCCCGACGCAGACGGATCCACTCGCCCTGCACGGCCTCGCCGACATGCTGCGCACCACCGACATGGTCCAGCGCTCGCGCCGCCGCACGCTGCCGCGGCACATCCTGCCGACCCTGTTCGACCGTCGCACGCGCTCGGGCGTGCAGAGTCTGGAGGCACTGCGCGAGCGCCACGGCGACCGCGTCTGGCCCGGCGTGGTGCCGATGGACACCCGTCTGCGCGACGCGCACGCGCTGGCCGCGGCGGAGTTGCCGGAGACGCGCGGCCTGGAAGCCTATGCACGCGCACTGGCGTGGCTGCTGCGCGACGAGAGCGAACGGCAGGAGGCGGCATGAACGCGACCGACCGCCTCGCCCTCTCCCATCCGCACGACGTGGAGGTGAACGACTACATCGATGCATTGCTGGAGCCGGTGGCGGAAACCGCGCGCATCACTGCCGCAACGGCCGTGCCGATCGCCGCCGCCGACCACGCCGTGGCGCGCCGCGCCGAGCCGGCGGCACCCGCTCCCGCCCTGCCGCCCGCGCCTTCCGCACCGCCCGCGGTACGCGCACGCGCGGAGCCATCGCCCGCCGCGGTATCGGCCGCGGCGCCTCACGCGCCGTCCGTCTCCGGCAACGACGCCGGCGAGCCGACGCCGCAGGCGCAACCCGCCCGCTGGCTGCGCGTGTCCGTGGACGGCGACCGCTACGCGCTCGAACTGCTGCGCGTGCAGGAAGTGGTGCGGCTGGCGCCGATCGTCGTCATGCGTGGCGCCGCCGAGGCCGTGCTCGGCGTGATGAACCTGCGCGGCCGCATCGTCCCGGTCTGGGACCTCGGCCGCTGGCTGCATGCCGGCGCGGTGGACCCGGACGAACGCGCCCGCATCGTCGTGATCGAGCGCCACGACGAACTGATCGGCCTGCTGGTGACCAGCGTGGACGACGTCGTCAGCCTCACCCACGACCAGGTCGAACCGCCCTACCGCCCCGGCACCCACCGGCGCCGCACCGCCGACCGCGCCACGATCGGCGTCGCCCGCCCGGGCGCGGTGCCGACGGTACTGCTGGACGCGAATGCGCTGTTCGAGTGATCGGCGGGCACGTGCCGCGTCCGGGACGCCGGAACCGGAACGGCTCAAGTCCGGCGTCCGGGCGCCGTTAATGGTTCCGACCCACCCCATCTTCCACGGCCGGCCGGAGTCCTGTCCATGATCGAGATCCCGCTGCAACCCGATCTCGGCATCGAGCACGTCGCCGAACTGCATACGGCGCTGCTGCCGCACCTCGAGGACGCCGAGCCGCTGGCGCTGGGCGGCGGCGAGGTGCGGCGCGTGCACACCGCGGGGGTGCAGCTGCTGCACGCCTTCGTGCGCGATCGCGCGGCGCGCGGCTGCGCGACCACCATCACCCAACCCTCGCCCACGCTGGCGCAGGCGGCGCGCGACCTCGCGCTGGCTGCCAGCCTGGGCCTGCCATCCGCAGAAGACGCCGGAGAGACCGAGTGAGTGCCCGTTTGCTGATCGTCGACGATTCCACCTCCATGCGGCAGATGGTGAGCTTCGCGCTCACCTCCGGCGGTTACGCCGTCGAACAGGCGGAGGACGGGCAGGCGGCGCTGGACATCGCCCGCGAGCAACGCTTCGACGCGGTGGTGACCGACGTCAACATGCCGCGCATGGACGGCATCGAGCTGATCCGCCAGCTGCGGGCGCTGCCCAACTACAAGTTCACCCCGCTGCTGATGCTGACCACCGAGTCCGGCGGCGACAAGAAGCTGGAAGGCAAGGCCGCCGGCGCGACCGGCTGGCTGGTCAAGCCGTTCGATCCGGAGCAGCTGCTGGCCACCGTGCGCAAGGTGCTCGGCTAGACCCGATGGACATCCGCCAGTTCCACGCCGCGTTCTTCGAGGAGAGCCGCGAGAACCTCGCGGCGATGGAGCGCGGGCTGCTCGCGCTGGAGTCGGCGCAGGGCGACGGCGAGACCATCCACGTGGTGTTCCGCGCCGCGCATTCGATCAAGGGCGGCGCGGCGACCTTCGGCTTCTCCTCCATCACCGACCTCACCCACCTGCTGGAGACGCTGCTGGACGAGGCCCGCGGCGGCAAGCGCACGCTCGGCAGCGAGGCGATCGGCGCGCTGCTGGCGGCGGTAGACGTGCTGCACGGCCTGCTGGCCGCGGCCGAGCACGGCGATGCGATCGACGAGGTCGCGCTGGCGCGCGCGCGCGGCGGGCTGGAGCGCATGCTCGCGGGCGGCGCCGGCGTCGGCGCGGCCGCGGGGACGGAGGCCAAGGCTGCGGACGCGGCGCCGGAGCGCTGGACCGTCGGCTTCGCGCCCGCGCCGTCGCTGTTCCTCGGCGGCAACGACCCGCTGCGCATCCTGCGCGAACTCGCCGAGCACGGTCCGGTGACGGCGCGCTGCCGCGACGAGCGCCTGCCGCCCTTCGCCGAGCTCGACCCGCACGCCGCCTACCTGGCCTGGGACCTGGAGTTGCCGGGCACGGTGCCGCGCAACGCGATCGCCGAGGCCTTCGCCTGGGTCGAGGACGAGTGCGAACTCGCGATCGAGGCGGTCGCGGCGCAGCCCGCGCCCGCCGCCGACGGCGGCGCCGGCGCCGGCAACGTCGCGCAGTTCTCCCAGCGCGCGTCCGACACCGACGGTTCGATCCGCGTCGCGGTCACCAAGATCGACGCGCTGATCAACCTGGCCGGCGAGCTGGTCATCACCCAGGCGATGCTGCGCCAGCGCTCGGCGGGCCTCGATCCGGTCGCACACGAATCCTTGCTGGCCGGCCTCGAGCAGCTCGAGCGCAACACCCGCGACCTGCAGGAGGCGGTGATGGGCGTGCGCATGCTGCCGGTCGAGTTCGCCTTCAGCCGCTTCCCGCGGATGGTGCGCGACCTGTCCTCGCGGCTCGGCAAGAAAGTGCGCCTGCGCACCGCCGGCGAGGGCACCGAGCTCGACAAGGGCATGATCGAGAAGATCGTGGACCCGCTGGTGCACCTGGTCCGCAACGCCATCGACCACGGCTTCGAATCGCCGGCCGAGCGCCGCGCCGCCGGCAAGGACGAGACCGGCACGCTGAGCCTGTCGGCCGCGCACCAGGGCGGCCACATCGCGATCGAGATCAGCGACGACGGCCGCGGCCTGGACCGCGAGCGGATCCTGCGCAAGGCCGCCGAACGCAACATCCCGGTACCGGAGAACCCCAGCGACGCGCAGGTCTGGGACCTGGTGTTCGCGCCCGGCTTCTCCACCGCCGAGCAGCTCACCGAACTGTCCGGCCGCGGCGTCGGCATGGACGTGGTGCGCAAGAACATCCAGGCGCTCGGCGGCCAGGTCGAGATCCGCAGCTGCAAGGGCACCGGCACCACCGTGGCGATCAAGCTACCGCTGACCCTGGCCATCCTCGACGGCATGTCGGTCGCGGTCGGCGGCGAGGTCTTCATCGTCCCGCTCAACACCGTGGTCGAGTCGCTGCAACCGGCGCCGGGCGACGTGCACGCGATCGCCGGCAACGGCCGCGTGCTGCGCCTGCGCGAGGAATGCATGCCGCTGGTGGACCTGGCCGCGTTCTACGGCCTGCCCGCGCGCCCCCGCGAGGGCGCCGGCATCGCGGTCGTGGTCGAAAGCGGCGAGCGGCGGCTGGCGCTGGAGGTCGACGCCCTGCTCGGCCAGCAGCAGGTGGTGGTCAAGAACCTCGAGGCGAACTACCGGCGCGTGGCCGGCGTCTCCGGCGCGACCATCCTCGGCGACGGCCGGGTCGCGCTGATCGTGGACGCGGGCGACCTGGGCGCCGCGCTGCGGCTGCCGGCGGCGGCATGAGCGCCGTGCGCCGGTTCAAGAATCCCGCGCCTCGGCCGTTGCCGTGGCTGTCATCGCGTCGAATGTCCCCATGAGCACACCTGCCGCCACCGACACCGCTCCCGCCTGCGAGTACCTCACCTTCACCCTCGGCGCCGAGGAATACGGCGTGGACATCCTCAAGGTGCAGGAGATCCGCGGCTACGACACGGTCACCCGCCTGCCGGAGGCGCCCGACTACATCAAGGGCGTGATCAACCTGCGCGGCCTGATCGTGCCGGTGGTGGACATGCGGGTGAAGTTCGGCCTCGAGCACGCCGAGTACGGCCCGACCACGGTGATGATCGTGCTCAATGTCGGCCAGCGCGTGGTCGGGATGGTGGTGGACGCGGTGTCCGACGTCCTCCAGCTCGACGCTGCGCGGGTGAGCGCGGTGCCGGACCTGGCCGGCAGCGCGATCGACCGCAAGTTCCTCACCGGCATCGGCCTGGTCGACGAACGCATGCTGATCCTGATCGACATCGAGCGGCTGATGACCAGCGCCGAGATGGGCCTGGTCGCCGAGGCGTTGGACGCGCTGGAGACCGAGGCGGCCTGAGCGCACGGCGGGGACGCCGTCCTTGCGGCTCCGGACACTCTCCCCCACCCCGGTCTTTCCCCCAAGCGGGAAGGAGGGGAGCCGCGCATTCGCAGTCGGCGGCGCCTGCCCCCGCCCGCGGGAGAGGCCGCCGCGCCCGGCGCGGGGACCAAGGGCCGCTCATTCGTCGCGCAAAAGGAAAACGCACCCGAAGGTGCGTTCCCGTTCCCCCTGCGAAGCGCTCAGCTCACAGCTTGAAGTCCAGACGGACCTTGCCGCGGCCGCCGCCCGGGCCGAACTGCCACTGCTTGACCGCGGCCACCGCGGCCTTCTCGAAGGTGCGCGAGGGGCGCGCGTTGACCACCGACACGCTGATCACCTTGCCGTCGGCGTCGACCGTGAACTCGAGCTCGACGAAGCCCTGGGTACCGGAACGTATCGCGTCGACAGGGTACTTCGGCTCGACCCGCTTGATCGGCTTGAGGTCGGCGGAAGCCGGGGTGGCGAAGGACACCGCGAGCAGCATCAGGCCGGCGGCAGCGAAGAGATGGCGCATGGGAAAGCTCCGGGCTTGCAGACATCCCCGGCATCGGCGCGTCCGCGCAAAGCTTGAGCACGCGTGCGCGAAAGCGTGACGCAGTGCCCGCATCCCGTCCCCGACTAAAGTTCGTCCGCTGCGGGCCGATGCTGCAGGAGTGACCCGATCCGGGTGTTCCTCGCCGTCAGAGGCCCGCATGCTCCGTTCCACTTCCCCGCTCCTAGACCGCCTGCTGGCGCCCTCCACCCGCCTGATGGCGCGCCTGCGTTTCGGCCACAAGGCGATGGTGATCGGCGCATCCTTTCTCGTCACCTGCGCCGTGCTGGCCGGGATCATCGAGGTACGCGCCAACGCCGAGCTCGCCGATGCGCGCCTGCAGCGCACCGGCGTCGCCGGCCTGGCGCAGCTGCAGCAGACGATGCTGGCGATGCAGCGGCACTCGCAGCTGGTGGTGCGGCGCTCGGCCAAGGACCGGATCGATCCGGCCGCCGTGCGGGCGGCCGGCGCCGAGGTCGCCCGGCAGATCGAGGCCTTCGACGCCTGGCAAAAGCAGACGATGGCCGGCAAGGGTCTGGACAAGCCGCTGGCGGCGGTCCGCGCCGCGTGGTCCAAGGCTGCCGCCGCCCACGACGACGCCATGCAGGCGATCGCCGACCACGACGCCGCGATCCGCCGCGTCGGCGAGGCCATGAGCCATCTGTCCGAAGCCAGCCGGCTGTCGCTGGCGACCGACCCCGGCGTGTCCTACATGGGGCGCGCGGCCGCCGAATGGGTGCCCACGCTCGGCGAATACGCCGCGCAGCAGGGCCTGATCGGCGTGCGCGTGCTCGGCGAAGGCGCGATCTGGGTGGACGACCGCACCGGCCTCGCGGTCGCGCGCAACATGGAGGACTACGTCCACGCGCGGCTCGCGCTGGAGCAGAAGAACGCCGCTGCCGCCGCGCCGGACGTCGCCGCGGTGCTCGCCAAGCCGCTGGACGCCGCGCTGGCCGCGGTGCGCCGGCAGAACGCCGCGCTGCAGACCCACGTGCTGGACGCGGAGACGCCGAACCTGCCGGTGGCGAAGATGGGCGCCCAGGTCGAGCAGACCCGGCAGGCGGTGGCCGCCGCGCTGGGCGCGGCCAACCGCGCGCTGGACAAGGCGGCGGCCATCCAGATCGCCACGCTCGAGCGGCGCCAGACGCTGACCCTCGCGATCGTCCTCAGCGTATTGCTGCTGACCGGCTACCTGTTCCTCGGCTTCACCCGCAACACCCGGCGCTCGCTGCACGAGATCGAAGAGGCCGCCGGACTGCTCGCCCACGGCCAGTTCCCGCAGGCCGTCGACGTGCGCAGCCGCGACGAGCTGCGCGGCATCGCCGACAGCCTGGAATCGGCGATCGGCACCCTGCGCAGCTTCGAACAGGCGCAGCGCCGGCTGTTCGAGGCGCACCAGGCCGGGCAGATCAGCGAGCGCCTGGAGACCGAGTCCTTCGATGGCGCGTTCGGGGTAATGGCCGACGAGATCAACACCTTGGTCGGTTCGCACATCGACGTGAACATGCGCGTGATCGACATCGTCAGCGCCTACGCGCAGGGCGACCTGTCGCAGGACATCGAGCGCTATCCCGGCGAGAAGGCGCGCATCACCAAGGCGGTGGACGCGGTCAAGGCCGGCATGCTGGCGATCAACGCCGAGATCAAGGCGCTGGTGGACGCGGCGGTGGCCGGCGACTTCAGCCGCCGAGGCGACGCCGAGCGCTTCGCCTTCGTCTACCGCGAGCTGGTCGAGGCGCTCAACGCACTGATGGCGACCGCCGACGGCGGCCTCGCCGAGGTCGGTACCCTGCTCTCGGCGATCGCCGACGGCGACCTCAACCGCCGCATCGAGACCGACCTGCCCGGCCAGTTCGGCCGCCTCGCCGCCGACGCCAACCGCACCGTCGAGCAGCTGACCCAGATCGTTGCCCGGATCCGCATCGGCAGCGATGCGATCAACGCCGCCGCCGGCGAGATCGCCGCCGGCAACAACGACCTGTCGCAGCGCACCGAGCAGCAGGCCGCCTCGCTGGAGGAAACCGCGTCCTCGATGGAGGAACTCACCTCCACCGTGCGCCAGAACGCCGACAACGCGCGCCAGGCCAACCAGCTCGCGCTCGGCGCGGCGGACGTCGCCGAACAGGGCGGCGCGGTGGTCGGCCAGGTGGTCGACACCATGAGCGCGATCAGCCACTCGTCGAAGAAGATCGCCGACATCATCGGCGTGATCGACGGCATCGCCTTCCAGACCAACATCCTCGCGCTCAATGCCGCGGTCGAGGCCGCGCGCGCCGGCGAGCAGGGCCGCGGCTTCGCGGTGGTCGCCTCGGAAGTGCGTTCGCTGGCGCAGCGCTCGGCCAACGCCGCCAAGGAGATCAAGGCGCTGATCACCGACTCGGTCGGCAAGGTCGAGGAAGGTTCGTCGCTGGTGGACCGCGCCGGCCGCACGATGGGCGACATCGTCCAGAGCGTGAAGCGCGTGACCGACATCATCGCCGAGATCGCCGCCGCCTCCGCCGAGCAGAGCGCAGGCATCGACCAGGTCAACCAGGCGATCGCGTCGATGGACGAGGGCACCCAGCAAAATGCGGCGCTGGTCGAGGA
Source organism: Cognatiluteimonas weifangensis (assembly GCF_003416885.1). GTDB lineage: Bacteria > Pseudomonadota > Gammaproteobacteria > Xanthomonadales > Xanthomonadaceae > Cognatiluteimonas > Cognatiluteimonas weifangensis. The sequence continues at coordinate 274,474 of NZ_QVPD01000002.1, read as the reverse complement.
GGCGTCCGCTTCCGCGCGCAGCCTCGAGCAGCAGGCCGAGCAACTGGTGGAGACGGTCGCCGTGTTCCACGTCGACGCCGCCCGCCTGGCGCAGGTCGAACGCCCGCAGGCCGCAGTGGTGGACATGCCGGTGCCGCGCACGCGCCGCCCGGCCGCGCCGCCCGCGCCGGGCCGCGCCGCCAGCCGCGTGCGCCGCCCGCAACCGGTCATGGCCGGCACCGAGGACAACGCCTGGCAGGAATTCTGATCCCCCGCCGCACCGCGGCGGCGCAACGGCGCCGCCTGCTCCCCTCACGGACGTTTCCCATGGCGCACGCCACGATGCCCGACTCCGACCACGCGCCATCGCCACCCGGTACCGCGCCGGACGCGGCGCAGGCGGCGGACGAGCTGGACGACCTGGTCGGCATGGCGGCGCGCCTGCTGGACACGCCCTTCGCCAGCATCGCGATCGCGGATGGCGCGCATTTCCGCATCGCCGCACAGCGCGGGCTGGAAGGGGTCGCCGCGATTCCGCGCGAGCACGCGATCTGCCGCGCGCTGGGCCCGCGCACGCCGCTGCTGCAGGTCGGCGACGCCCGCGCCGACGCGCGCTTCCGCAACGACGCGCTGGTGCTGCGCGAGGACGGCATCCGCTTCTACCTCGGCGCCGCCCTGCTCGACGCCCGGGGACGCACGCTCGGCGTGCTGAACGTCGCCGACCGGCAAGCGCGCACGGAAGTGGACGACGGCACCCTCGCCGGCATCCGGCAACTGGCGCGGATCGCCGCGCGACTGGTCGAACAGCGCCTGCTGCAGCGCAGCCAGCGCATCGCCGAGCGGCTGGCGCACGACGATTACCGCGCGGTGATCGTCGCCGATGCCGATGGCGTGGTCTGCCACGCGAACGCGGCGGCGGCGGAACTGTTCGACGGCACGATCGCCGCCGGCGCGGCGCTCGCGTCGCTGTTTCCCGACGACCTGCAGCGCGACGCCGACGGCCTGCCCGACTGGCTGCGCGCGCCACTGCACCCCGGCGTCGGGGCGGGCATGCCGGAGACGCGGGACCTGCGCATCGCCACCCGCGATGGCGGCGTGCGCACGCTGGAGGCGACGCGCCTGCCCTGGCACGCCGACGAACAGCGCGGCATGGCACTGCTGCTGCACGACGTCACCGGCCAGCGCATGCTGCGCGCGCGTCAGGCGCGCATGGCGTCGAAGGACGAACTGACCGGCCTGTCGCGCCGCACCGCGTTCCTGTCGGCACTGTCGGCACTGCTCGCCGGGGGCGCCCACCCGCTCGGGGTGGCGCTGGTCGGCCTGGACAGCTTCCGCACCATCAACGACACCCTCGGCCACACCATCGGCGATGCCGTGCTGCAGGTGGTCGCCGCGCGCCTGCAGGCCGGGCTGCCCGCGGGCGCACAGCTCGCGCGCTTCGGCGGCGACGAATTCGCCCTGCTGTATCCGCAGACCGACGGCGAGGCGATCGACGCCCAGCTGCGTGCGGTGCTGCTCGAGCTCGCGCGCCCCTGCCAGGTCGACCAGCACATGGTCCACATCGAGGCCAGCGTCGGCGCGGCGATGGCCGACGCCACCGCCGGCAGCGACGAACTGATCGCCCGCGCCGACCTGGCGATGCAGCGCGCCAAGCGCAACGGCGGCCGCCAGCTGTGCTACTTCGAACCCGGCATGCGCACCGAGGCGCTGGACCGGCGCCAGCTCGACCTCGAACTGCGCCGCGCCTGCCGCGACGAGGAGTTCGAGCTGCACTACCAGCCGCAAGTCTGTCTCTCCACCGGCATGCCGACCGGCGCCGAGGCGCTGCTGCGCTGGCGTCATCCGCAGCGCGGCCTGCTGGCGCCGGACAAGTTCATCGACGCGCTCGCGCAAAGTTCGGTCGGGCCGGCGGTCGGCCGCTGGATCCTCGAACGTGCCTGCCAGGACGCGGCGACCTGGCCGATCGTCGACGGCCGCCGGCTGGCGGTCGGCGTCAATTTGTTCCCGGTCCAGCTCGACCACGAGCGGCTGCCGAACGAGGTCGAACATGCGCTCACCCGCAGCGGCCTGACCGCCGCGCACCTGGAACTGGAGCTGACCGAGAAGATCGCGCTCGGCGACGACGACGGCAGCGCGGCCGACGCGCTGGCGGCGCTGCGCGCGCGCGGCATCCGCGTCGCCTACGACGACTTCGGCACCGGCTACGCCTCGCTGTCGATCCTGCGCCGGCTGCCGGTGGACCGGGTCAAGATCGACCGCTCCTTCGTGCGCGACATCCTGGCCAACCGCGGCGACGCGGCGATCGTGCGCTCGATCCTGCTGATCGCGCGCAACTTCGACCTGCGGGTGATCGCCGAAGGCGTGGAGACGCGGGAGCAGGCCGAGTTGCTGCACGGCCTCGGCTGCCAGGAGGCGCAGGGCTACCTGTACTCGCCGGCGCTGCCGCCGCGCGAGTTCGCGCGCTGGCTGGCCGCGCGCCTGCGCAGCGCCTCGCTGCAGCAGATGTCGGTCGCCGGCCATGCCTGAGGCCACCGCCGGCGCGCGCACGGAATCGCCCGGCAAGGCGCGGGGCCAGCGCGCCTTCACCCTGCACGACCGCGATTTCCGGCGGATCGTCGCCCTGATCCGCGCGCGCGCCGGCATCCACCTCGGCGAGCACAAGCGCGACATGGTCTACAGCCGGCTGGCGCGCCGCCTGCGCATGCTGGGCCTGACCGACTTCCACGCCTACCTCGACCTGGTCGAGGACGACGAGGCCGAAGCGCAGGCCTTCGTCAACGCGCTCACCACCAATCTCACCGCGTTCTTCCGCGAGCCGCACCACTTCGACACCCTCGCCGCGCTGCTGCGCGAAAACGCGCGCCCGCCGGCGACGATCTGGTGCTGCGCCGCCTCCACCGGCGAGGAACCCTATTCGATCGCAATGACCGCCTGCGAGGCCTTCGGCAGCGCGACGCCGCCGGTGCGCGTGCTCGCAACCGACATCGACACCCAGGTGCTGGAGACCGCGGCCGCCGGCGTCTATCCGCTGGAGCGCATCGCGTCGGTCTCGCCGGAGCGCCGGCGCCGCTTCTTCCTGAAGGGGAGCGGGCCCAACGAGGGGCTCTGCAGGGTCAAGCCGGAGCTGCGCGCGCTGGTCGAGTTCCGCCCGCTCAACCTGCTGGACGACGACTACGGGCTGCGCGGCGGCTTCGCCGCAGTGTTCTGCCGCAACGTGATGATCTACTTCGACAAGCCGACCCAGCGCGCGGTGCTGGCGCGGATCGTGCCGCTGCTGGCGCCGGGCGCGCCGCTGTTCGCCGGGCATTCGGAGAGCTTCACCCACGCGGCCGACCTGGTCGCCTCCTGCGGCCGCACCACCTACCACGCGACGGAGCGGGCATGAGTGCGCTCGCCGCCAGCGTCGCACCGGGGCGCTACTACGACGCTGCGCTCAAGACCGAGGCGATCAAACTGCTGCCCGCCGACTACGCGGTCAGCGACGAGCCGCTCGCGCTGGTCACCCTGCTCGGCTCCTGCGTCGCCGCCTGCGTGTACGACCCGCTGCTCGGGGTCGGCGGCATGAACCACTTCATGCTGCCCGACACCGGCGGCGCGAGCCGCTTCGCCGACGGCAGCGCGCGCTACGGCGCGCACGCGATGGAACTGCTGATCAACGACCTGCTCAAGCGCGGTGCGCGGCGTGCGCGGCTGCAGGCCAAGGCGTTCGGCGGCGGCAACGTGCTGCGCGGCATGCAGGACCCGATCGGCTCGCGCAACGCCCGCTTCGTGGTCGACTACCTCGCCGCCGAGCGCATCCCGCTGCTGGCGCAGGATCTCGGCGACATCCACCCGCGCAAGATCGCGTTCTTCCCGCAGACCGGACGCGCGCTGGTGCGCCGGCTGCCGGCGACCCGCCGGCACGAACTGGTGGACATCGAGCGCGCCTACCGCGAACGCCTGTCGCGCACGCCCTCCGCCGGCAGCGTCGAGCTGTTCTGAGTCCTGCCGCCCGCGCCCGCATGAACGATCCCGCCGCCGCCCCCGTCAAGGTCCTCGTCGTCGACGACTCGATGCTGATGCGGCAGTTGCTGGCGGAGCTGCTCGGCGACGGCCCGGGGATCGAGGTCGTCGGCACCGCGGCCGACGCCTATACCGCGCGCGAGGCGATCAAGCGCCTGGCGCCGGACGTGATCACGCTCGACATCGCGATGCCCGGCATGGACGGGCTGACTTTCCTGCGCAACCTGATGCGGCTGCGGCCGATGCCGGTGGTGATGGTGTCGACCCTGACCGCGCAGGGCGCGCCGGCCGGCCTGGAGGCGCTCGCGCTGGGCGCGGTGGACATGATGGCCAAGCCGCAGCCGCTGGGGGTGCGCGACCTCGGCGCCTATGCCGCCGCCCTGCGCGCGAAGATCCGTGCCGCGGCACGCGCGCACGTGCAGCCGGCGGACGCTGCGCTGCGCTGCGCGCCGCTGCCTGCCGGCGGCGCGCGCGCGGACCGCAAGCTGATCGCGATCGGCGCCTCCGCCGGCGGCACCGAGGCGATCCGCGCGGTGCTTGCGGCGATGCCCGCCGACGCGCCGCCGACCGCGATCGTGCAGCACATCCCGGCCAGCTTCAGCGCCGCCTTCGCCGAACGCCTCGACCGCCACAGCGCGATGCAGGTCGTGCACCTGGAGAGCGACCGCGCGCTGCAGCCGGGCCACGCCTACGTCGCGCCGGGCGGCCGCCACCTGCGGGTGGTGCGCAGCGGCGGCCAATGGTGGGGCCGGCTGGGCGACGATCCGCCGCAGCGCCGGCACCGGCCCAGCGTGGACGTGCTGTTCGAGTCGGTCGCGCGCAGCGCCGGCGCGCAGGCCGCCGCCGCCCTGCTCACCGGCATGGGCGACGACGGCGCACGCGGCCTGCTGGCGCTGCGCGAGGCCGGCGCGCTGACCCTCGCCCAGGACGAGGCGAGCAGCCTGATCTGGGGCATGCCGGGCGCCGCCGTCGCACTGGATGCCGCCTGCGAAGTGCTGCCCTTGTCGCAGATCGCGCAGCGTCTGCTCGGCGGCACCGTCGACCGCTAAAGAAGCCCCCACATCGCGCCGTTACCGGGGACAAGCCCCGCGCAAGAGACGCCATGGACCGCCGCACGCTGCTGCACCTCGCCGCCCCCCTCGCCCTGACCGCGCTGTTCGTCTTCGCCCAGGCCCTCGGCTGGCCCGCGGGCGTGCACTGGGGCGCGCTGGTGGCGATGACGCTGGCCTGGCTCGCCTTCGCCTGGCACGCGCTGCATCCGGTCAGCCGTCACGCGCTGCGCGAGCAGACCCGCCTGCTCGACGAACTGCGCAACTTCGTCGGCTCCGAGGTGCAGGGCTCGCGCACGGAAATCGAGCGCACCCGCGAACTGGTCCGCGAGGCGGTCGCCAAGCTCGGCGGCAGCTTCGACACCCTGAACCGCAAGTCGCGCGAGCAGTCCGAGGTGGTCGCGCGCATGCTCGACCACAACGGCGACGAGCGCGGCATGGACGTGTCGCGCTTCGCCCAGCACGCCAGCCAGCAGATGGAGCAGCTGGTGGACGCGCTGGAGGCGGTCAGCGGCCAGAGCGCCACGACCGTCACCCACATCGACGCGATGGCCGAACACCTGGACGGCATCTTCGCCCTGCTGGAGGACGTCAAGTCGATCGCCGACCAGACCAACCTGCTCGCGCTCAACGCCGCGATCGAGGCGGCGCGCGCCGGCGAGGCGGGCCGCGGCTTCGCGGTGGTCGCCGACGAGGTGCGCAACCTGTCCGAGCGCTCGACCGCGTTCAACGACCAGATCCGGCGCCTCGCGCACAGCTCCAAGGACGCGATCGCGCGGGTCCGCGAGACGGTCAGCACGATGGCCTCGCGCGACCTCGATCGCGCCCGCGACGCGCGCGTCGAGGCGGCCTCGATGCTGGAGCGGGTCGAGGACATCAACCGCGGCCTCGGCCAAGGCATGCGCCAGATCGCGGCCTGCGGCAGCAGCATCGACGGCTCGGTTGCCGAGGCGGTGCGCTCGCTGCAGTTCGAGGACATCGCCACCCAGGCGCTGACCGCCGCTACCGTGCACCTGGAGCGGCTGTCGGCGATCAACCACGAAGCAACCGCGCTCAACGAGCTGCTGCACCGCAGCGGCCCGCACGATGCCGAGCGCCAGCAGGCGATCTACCGCCTGGTCAAGCGGATCGGCGAACTGCGCGGCGAGTGGGAACGGCCGCCGCACAAACCGGTGATGCAGCAGTCGCTGGATGCGGGCAGCGTGGAACTGTTCTGATCCGTTCCCGCCCGCCGGTACCGGCGACGGATCCCCGAGGCCGCTCCACGGCGTGGAGCGGCCTGCGCATGCGGCGACCGCACTGGCCGCCGCCGTGCCGACTGCGGCACACTGCCGCCATGCCGACTGCCGCAGGCCAGGATCCCGCCACCCCCGCCGCGGACGCGTTGCGCGCCCTCGTCGCCCGCCTGATCGCGGTGCAGGAAGCCGAATTCCACGCGCTCGCCCGCGCGCTGCACGACGACATCGGCCAGCAGCTCGCGGCGATCAAGCTCGGCGCGATGGCGCTGCAGGAGGAAGACGAGCCGGATGCCCGCGCCGAGCTGGCGGCGGACATCATCGCCACCGCCGAGCAGACCGTCGCCGCGCTGCGCGAGCTCTCCGCGCGCCTGCGGCCGCCGCCGCTGGAGGCGCTGGGGCTGGAAGCCGCGCTGCGCTGGCAGGCCGAGCGCCTGTTCCGCGACGGCCCGCGGCTGGCATTGGCGTTGACGCCGCTGCCCCACCGCGCCGCGCCGGCGGTCGAACTCGCCTGCGCGCGCATCGCCGAGGAGGCGATGCGCAACGCGCTGCGGCACGCGGGCGCGAGCGAAGTCGTGGTCTCGCTCTCCAGCGCGGGCGCGGAGCTGCTGCTCGAAGTCGCCGACGACGGCGCGGGCTTCGCCCCGGAGGCTTCCCCCGGTTCCGGCCTGCTCGCCATGCGCGAGCGCGCGGCGCAGGTCGGCGGCCACGTCGCCATCGACGCGGCGCCCGGCGCAGGCACGCGCGTGCGCGCGCGGATGCCGCTCTCCGGTCGCTAGGCCGCCGGTCGCTGCCGCCACGCCGCCGGCAACGCGGCCGCACGCGGATGGTACCGCGGTCGTGCGGGTTGCCGGCGTCGTCGCCGCGGACCCGGCGCGCCGACTTCGCCCGCGCGGACGTGGCAGGCGGGCGCGCCGCCGACGGCGCGCGGCTTCCACGGCGGGCGCCCGTTCACGCCTCGTCTTCGACCGGCCGCACCTGTTCGTCCAGCGTGCGCACCTGGTGCGCGATCGCCTTCGGCGAGCGCGTGTACGGCGCCAGCAGCGCGTAGAACGCCGGCACCACGAACAGCGACAGCAGGGTCGAGAAGCCGACGCCGAAGATCACCACCACGCCGATCGTCGCGCGGCTGGCCGAGCCCGGGCCGCCGGCGGCGACCAGCGGCACCGCGCCGACCATGGTCGCGATCGAGGTCATCAGGATCGGCCGCAGGCGCACGCCGGCCGACTCGACGATCGCCTCGCGCACGCTGCGGCCGGCGTCGCGCAGCTGGTTGGCGAACTCGACGATCAGGATGCCGTTCTTCGCGGCGAGGCCGACCAGCATCACGATGCCGATTTGCGAGAACAGGTTGAGCGTGCCGCCGGTGAGCCACAGCCCGAGCAGCGCGCCGAGCACCCCCAGCGGCACCGTCAGCATGATCACGAACGGATGGACGAAGCTCTCGAACTGCGCCGCCAGCACCAGGTACACCACCAGCAGCGCCAGCGCGAAGGTCAGCAGCACCGCGCTGCCGGCCTTTTGGTACTCGCGCGACTCGCCCTTCCAGTCCGTCTGCGCGTAGTCGGGCAGCTCGGTGCGGACCACGCCGTCGAGGAAGGCCAGCGCCTCGCCCATCGTGTAGCCGGGCGCCAGGCCCGCGCTGATGGTGATTGCGCGCAGGCGGTTGAAGCGGTTGAGCGTGCCGGGCTCGGCGAGTTCGCTGAGGGTGACCAGGTTCGAGAGCGGCACCAGCTCGCCGTTGCGCGCGCGCACCTGGATCGCCTCGAGCCCGGCCGGGTCGGCGCGGCCGGCGCGGCCGGCCTGGACCAGCACGTCGTACTCCTCGCCCTCCTGCACGAAGGTGGTGACCTGGCGGCTGCCCATCATCGTCTCCAGCGTGCGTCCGATCTCGGACACGCTGACGCCGAGGTCGGACGCGCGCTGGCGGTCGATCCGCACCCGCATCTGCGGGCGGGTCTCCTTGTAGTCGGAATCCACCGAGAAGAAACCCGGATTGCCTTCCATCTTCCGCATGACGATGTCGCGCCAGCGCGCGATCTCGCCGTACTCCGGGCCGCCGAGCACGATCTGGATCGGCTGCCCGCGGCTGCCGACCAGGCCGCCGCCCACGCGCGGCTGCGCGCGCACGCCGGGCAGCCGGCCGAGGTCGCGGCGCAGCGACTCGGCCACCTCGGCCGTGCTCTGCGTGCGCTCCGTCCAGTCCTTGAGGAAGACGGTGACGCTGCCGGTATGCATCTCCTCGCTGGCGCCCCAGCCGCCGGGCACGCGGCTGTTGTAGCGCAGGATCGGCCCGCCCTCGCCCACGCGCTGGGCGAAGATCCGCTCGACCTGCTTGACCTGGCCCACGGTGTAGTCGTAACCGGCGCCTTCCGGCCCCATGATCGAGACGAAGAACACGCCGCGGTCCTCGGCCGGCGCCAGCTCCGACGGCACCAGCTTGAACAGCGCCACGCTGGCCACGCCGGCGGCGAGCATCAGCGCGCCGACCAGCCAGACCTTGCCGATCGTCCGCTGCAGCGCGCCGCGGTAACGCGTCGCCAGCCAATCCAGCCGGCCGTTGACCCAGCGGTGCAGGCGGCTCGCCTTCTCGTCCTTGTGCGGGCGCAGCAGCTTGGACGACATCATTGGCGTCAGGGTCAGCGCGACGAAGGCCGACAGCGCGACCGCGCCGGCGAGCGCCACCGACAGCTCGCGGAACAACCGCCCGGTATTGCCCTCCATGAAACCGACCGGCAGGAACACCGCCACCAGTACCGTGGTCGTGGCGATCACCGCGAACGCCACCTGGCGGGTGCCGCGCACCGCCGCCAGCAGCCGCGGCTCGCCCAGGTCGACGCGGCGCTGGATGTTCTCCAGCACCACGATCGCGTCGTCCACCACCAGGCCGATCGACAGCACCAGCGCCAGCAGGGTCAGCAGGTTGATCGAGTAGCCGAACAGGTACAGCGGGATGAACGCCGCGAGCAGGCACACCGGGACGGTGAGCGCCGGGATCATCGCCGCGCGGAAGCTGCCGAGGAACAGCCAGATCACCAGCAGCACCAGCGCGATGGCCTCTAGCAGCGTCGCCTGCACGCGTTCGATCGAGGCCTCGATGAACACGGTGTCGTCGAAGGCGACGAAGATGTCGGTGCCTTCCGGCAGCGACTTCTGGATCTCGGTCGCCATCGCCCGCGCCGCGTGCGCGACGTCCAGCGCGTTCGCGGTCGAGGTCTTGATGATGCCGAGGCCGATGTTGGGGGTGCCGTTGCTGTGGTAGTAGGCGCGTCGTTCGGCGGAGGCGAGCTCGACCTTGGCCACGTCGCCCAGGCGCACGACGTAGCCGTCCGCGCCCTTGCGCAGCGGGATGGCGGCAAAGTCGGGCGGCGACTGGTAGCCGCGCTCCACCCGAAGGGTGAAGTCGCGGTCCTGCGATTCGATCCGCCCGGCGGGCAGCTCGACGTTCTCGGCGCGCAGCGCGTCCTCGATGTCGCCGGCGGTGATGCCGCGCGCGGCCATCGCGTCGCGATCCAGCCAGATCCGCATCGCGTAGCGCTGGCGGCCGCCGATGCGCACCTGGGCCACGCCGTCCATGCTCGACAGGCGGTCCACGACGTAGCGGTCGGCGTAGTCCGACAGCTGCAGCGTGTCCATCGTGGTCGAGCTCATGTTGAGCCAGATGATGGTGTCCGAGTCGCTGTCGGCCTTCTCCACCTCCGGCGGGTCGGCCTCGTCCGGCAGGCGGTCGGCGACGCCGCTGATGGCGTCGCGCACGTCGTTGGCGGCGGCCTCGATGTCGCGGTTGAGGGTGAACTCCAGGGTCACCGACGAGCGCCCGTTGACGCTGCGCGACTGCAGCGTCTCGATGCCCTCGATGCCGGCCAGCGCGTCCTCCAGCACCTGGGTGATGCGGGTCTCGACCACCGCCGCCGAGGCGCCGGGATAGCTCACGTCCACCGACACGATCGGCGGGTCGATCGCCGGCAACTCGCGCAGGGTCAGCCGCGAGTACGCCATGATGCCGAGCACGATCAGCAGCAGGCTCATCACGGTGGCGAACACCGGCCGCTGGATCGAGATGTCGGACAGCGTCATCGCTCAATCCTTGCCGGCAACCGCGGCCGCAACCGGCGCGGTCCCGGCAGCGGCCACGCGGTCGCCCGCACGCAGCTTGCCGGTACCGTCGACCACGATCCGCTCGCCGGCATGCAGTCCGCGGGTGATCTCGGCCTTGCCGGCGCTGCGGCTGCCGATCGCGACCTGCGCCTGCTCGACCCGGCCGTCCGTCCGCACCCGCCACACGAACGAGGTCTGCCCGACCTGGACGATGGCGATTTCCGGCACCAGCAGCGCCTCGCGCACGGGCAGCAGGACGCGCACCTGCACCAGCATCCCCGGACGCAGCGCATGGTCGGGGTTGGCGAACGCCGCGCGCACGGTGGCCGCCCGGGTCCCGGGGTCGATGCGCGTGTCCACGGTCTCCACGCTGCCTGCGAAGCTGCGCCCCGGCATGGCGGCGATCCGGCCTTCGACCCGCTGCCCGCGGGCGATGTCGCCCAATCGCGTCTCCGGCACCGGGAAGTCCACGTACATGCGGTCCAGATCGTCGAGGGTGGCGATCGCGGTGCCCGGCGTGACCAGCGCTCCGGGACTGACCTGGCGCAGGCCCAGCATCCCGGCGAACGGCGCGCGCACCACCCGGTCGGCCAGTTGTGCGCGAATCTGCGCGACCCGCGCATTGGCCGCGTCGCGGGTGGCGCGCTGCGCATCCAGGGCCGAGTGCGCGATCAATTGCTGCGCGGCCAGCTCCTGCTGGCGCTGCAGCAGTCGTTCGGCCTCGCTGGCGGCGGCCTGGGCCTCGGCCAGCGCGGCGCGTTGCTGCTGGCCGCTGAGCGTCACCAGCGGCGCGCCGGCGGCAATCCGGTCGCCGCTGTCGAAATGCACCCGCTGCACCGTCTCGCTGACCTTGGCGGTGATCGTCACCGACTCGCGCGCCTGCGCGGTCCCGGGGGCCTGCAGGCTGTCCTGGAACGGCTGCAGCCGCACCGTGGCGATGGTGACGGGTACGGGCGCGCCGGCATCGGCGGGCGGCGTGGGCGCCGCGCCGCAGGCGGCGAGGGCAAGGCTGAGCAGGGCGCAGGCGGCGGACAGTCTGGGCATCGTGCCGGGCAGGAGCGGGAAACGCCCCAGTCTAGCGGCCTCCGGCACCCCTCGCCCCTGCCATCGGGGCCACGCCGGGACGGTCAACCGGACGCCTGCCCGGGCGTTGCACGCGCCGGCGCGGCTCACGCCGCGAGCACGTCGTCCGCGTCGGCGTGCGGATCCAGGCGGCTGCGGCAGATCTGCAGGATGCGGCTGTGCATGCGCTGCGGATTGTCGAAGGACTGCAGCACCAGCGCCGCCACGCACAGCATCGCCACCAGGTTGGACAGCAGGGTCTCGCCGAGCGCGGCGAGCATGCTCGGGGCCAGCGCCGCGGCCACCGTGAGCACGATCGAGGCGGCCACGTAGCTGCGGATCGCGCTCCAGGCGCCGTGGTCGTTGCCGGCGGCTGCGCGCCGGTACGGCAGCGCCATGATCCGCCCCAGCCGCCGCAGCAGGCGGATTTCGCGGCGCGTCGCCAGCGCCTTGCAGGCGAAGGCGAGCAAGGTCGCGGCCAGGCCGGCCTGCGGCAGCCACGCCGGCAGCTGCGCAGCGGGCCAGGTCACCAGCACGCAGGCGGCGAAGAACAGCAGCAGGCCGAGGCGATGCAGGCGGGTGGCAGTATCGACCGCGGCGCGCAGGCGCTCGATGTTGGCGGAGGTGATGCGAGGTTGCATGGCGGCAAGCGGACCGTGGCGCGTGGCACCGGTTTTCGGCGCCGATTCCCGACGCCGACCCCGGCACACCGATTCTGGAGTTCGATTCTCGACGCTTGCGGCGGCCACGTCCTGGATTGCGTCACACTCCCTTCACCTTGCGTTGGGCTACGTCCTGCAGCGGCGCGCATTCAGGCCCCACCAGCGCGCCACCCGGCCGGCAGTACACTCGGCCCTCCCGCGTCCAGGCAGCCCCCCATGGCCATCCACGACAGCATCCTCGACACCATCGGTCGCACGCCGGTCGTACGCCTGCAGCGGCTCGCCCCGCCCGGCATCGCGCTCTATGCCAAGGTCGAGGCATTCAATCCGGGCGGTTCGGTCAAGGATCGCCTGGCGCTGGCGATCATTCTCGACGCCGAGGCGCGCGGCCTGCTGCGGCCGGGCGACACCGTGATCGAGGCGACCTCCGGCAACACCGGCATCGCCCTGGCCATGGTCTGCGCGGCACGCGGTTACGGCTTCGTGGCGGTGATGAGCGACAGCTTCTCGGTCGAGCGTCGCAAGCTGATGCGCGCCTACGGCGCCCGGGTGATCCTCACGCCCGCGGCCGAGCGCGGTACCGGCATGGTGCGCAAGGCCGAGCAACTGGCCCGCGAGCATAGCTGGTTCCTCGCCCGCCAGTTCGAGAATCCGGCCAACCCGGCCTACCACCGCGAAACCACGGCGGCGGAAATCCTGCGCGACTTCGCCGGGCGCCGGCTGGACCATTTCGTCAGCGGCTGGGGCACCGGCGGCACCCTCACCGGCGTGGCCGAGGTGCTGCGGGCGGCGCGGCCGCAGGTCAAGGTCACCACCTGCGAGCCGGCCGGCGCCGCACTGCTCAGCGGCGAGCCGTTCACCCCGCACAAGATCCAGGGCTGGACGCCGGACTTCATCCCGGCGGTGCTCGACCGCGCGCTGGTCGGCGACATCGTCAAGATCGACGACACCCTCGCCCGCGACACCGCGCGCCGGCTGGCGCGCGAGGAAGGCATCTTCGCCGGCCTGTCTGCGGGCGCCACCGTCGCCGCGGCGCTGGAAGTGGCGAAAGCCGCGCGCGACGGCGACGTGATCCTGGCGATGCTGCCCGATACCGGCGAGCGCTACTTGTCCACGTTCCTGTTCGAGGACGTGATCGAGGGCTCGGACGACACCTGGCTCGCGGGTCTGTAGCCCGGGCGAGCCGTCCGGACAGAGCCGGCGCGCAAGCGCGCGGGAGCCGGCTCGCGCCGGCTCCCGGAACCCCTTGCCGTGCGGCTCAGGCGGCCTGCGACCAGCGCCCCAGCGCCGCCAGACCGTTGTCGCGGGCGCGCGCGTGGACCATCGCCTGCGCCTTGGCGACGTTGTTGGCCGGATCCTGCGCCCAGATCTTCAGCGCCGCGGACTGCATCGCACGGCCGTAGCTGAAGCTCAGCGGCCACGGATTGGGGCCCATGCGGTTGATCGCGTCCAGATGCGCGGTCGCATCGGCGTCGCTCTGGCCACCGGACAGGAACACGATGCCCGGCAGGATCGCCGGCACCGCCGTCTTCAGGCACATCAGGGTGGATTCGGCGACCTCGTCCACCGAAGCCTGCTCGGCGCAATCCTTGCCCGACACGACCATCGACGCCTTCAGGATCGTGCCTTCCAGCATCACGTTCTGGTTGTACAGCGCGTCGAACAGCGCGCGCAGGGTGACTTCGGTGACCTCGTAGCAGGTCTCGATGTCGTGGTCGCCGTCCATCAGCACTTCCGGTTCCACCATCGGCACCAGGCCCTGTTCCTGGCACAGCGCCGCATAGCGCGCCAGCGCGTGCGCGTTGGCCTCGATGCAGGTGCCCGAGGGGATGTCCTCGCCGATGTTGATCACCGCGCGCCACTTGGCGAAACGCGCGCCGAGGCCGTAGTACTCCTTCAGGCGCTCGCGCAGCCCGTCCAGGCCCTCGGTGACCACCTCGCCCGGGAAGCCGGCCAGCGCGTGCGTGCCCTTGTCGACCTTGATCCCGGGGATGATGCCGTTGTCCTGCATCACCCTGGCGAACGGCACGCCGTCCTTGGTCGACTGGCGCAGGGTCTCGTCGAACAGGATCGCACCGGAAATGTGCTCGCCCAGGCCGGGCGTGGTCAGCAGCATCTCGCGGTAGGCGCGGCGATTTTCCTCGGTGTTCTCCACGCCCACGGCGGCGAAGCGCTTGGCGATGGTGCCGGTGGATTCGTCGATGGCGATGATGCCCTTGCCCGCGGCGACCATCGCCCGGGCGGTTTCGGCAAGCTGTTCGATGCTCATGGAAGGGTCCTGGGAGGTGGCGGCAACGGGCGATTATAGCCAATGAAGGCAGTGAAAGACCATTGCGAAACAGGAACTTAAGGCAAATCTACGGCCTTGCGCGACGGCCTCAGGTTTGCGGTTTATCCGGACACCCCTGACCTAACGACAGAGCTGCCCGCAAGGGTCAAATATCCCCCAGCCCCTGCGCCAGCCCGCCCGGCCCGACCTGCAGCAGCCGGAGCGTGTTGGTGGCGCCGTGCTGCTCCATGTGGTCGCCGCTGGTGAAGACGATGTGGTCGCCCGCGGCCAGCAGGCCGGCATCGAACAGTGCTTTCACCGCCTCGCGTGCGGCCTCGCGGGTCTCCAGGCCGCGGCTGTCGAAGGCCACCGGCACCACGTCGCGCATCAGCGCCATCCGCCGGCGTGCGCCGGGATGCCGCGAGAGGCCGAAGATCGGCACGTTGGAGCGGAACCGCGACAGGTAGCGGGCGGTGCCGCCGGATTCGGTCATCGCCACGATCGCGCGCACGCCGATGTGCTCGGACAGGAACATCGCCGCCATCGCGATCGCCTGGTCCGGGCGCTGCAGATCGCGCTGCGCCGTCTCGAAATCGGTGTCCATCTCGAACTGCTTCTCGGCGCCGATGCAGATCCGCACCATCGCCTCGACCGCCTTGAGCGGGTAGTTGCCGGCGGCCGACTCCTGCGACAGCATCACCGCGTCGGTGCCGTCGATCACCGCGTTGGCGACGTCCAGCACCTCGGCGCGGGTCGGGATCGGGCTGTCGACCATCGACTGCAGCATCTGCGTGGCGGTGATCACCACCCGGCTGCGCGCCAGCGACTCGCGGATGATCTTCTTCTGCAGGCCGGGCAGCTCGGCGTCGCCGATCTCCACCCCGAGATCGCCGCGCGCGACCATCACCGCGTCGGAGGCGTCGATGATCTCGGCCAGGTTCTCGATCGCCTCGGCGCGCTCGATCTTGGCGCACAACGCCGCGTCGCTGCCGTGGCCGCGGGCGATGGCGCGCGCCTCCTCCATGTCGGCGGCGCTGCGGCAGAACGACACCGCGATGAAGTCGGCGCCGAGCTGCGCGGCCACGCCGATCAGCTCGCGGTCGCGGTCGGTCAGCGCGCCCAGCGACAGGCCGCCGCCGAGCCGGTTCAGGCCCTTGCGGTCCGACAGCGCGCCGTCGTTGAGCACGGTGGTGACGATGCGCTCGCCTTCGATCCGCTGCACCTGCAACTGCACCAGGCCGTCGTCGAGCAGCAGCACGTCGCCGCTGCGGACATCGCCCGGCAGGCCGAGGTAACTGATGCCGACCTGGTTCGCGTCGCCGGGCGGCGCGTCGTCGCGCGCGACCAGGTCGAAGCGCTGGCCGGCCCGCAACGGCACGCGGCCGTCGACGAAGCTGCCGATGCGCAATTTCGGCCCGGGCAGGTCGGCGAGGATGCCGACCTCCACGCCGACCCGCTGCGCGGCCTCGCGCACTGCCTGCGCGCGGGCGCGCTGCACCGCCGGGTCGCCGTGCGAGAAGTTCAGCCGCACCACGTCCGCACCCGCGCGCAGCAGCGCGTCGAGCATGCCCGGCGGGTCGGTGGCCGGGCCGAGCGTAGCGAGGATCCTGGTGCGGCGGCGATGGTCGCTCATGTCACGCGGCACGCTAGCACAGCCGCATGCGATCGCCATCTCCGCGTCAGCCGCGCGCCAGCAGGGCCGCGACCGCCGGCAGCTGCTTGCCCTCCAGGAACTCCAGGAACGCGCCGCCGCCGGTGGAGATATAGGACACGGCCTCGGCGATGCCGTATTTGTCGACCGCCGCCAGGGTGTCGCCGCCGCCAGCGATGGAGAACGCATCCGAGGCCGCGATCGCGCGGGCCAGGGTTTCGGTGCCGTGGCCGAAGGCGTCGAACTCGAACACCCCGACCGGACCGTTCCAGACCACGGTGCCGGCGGCGGCGACCAACTGCGCGTACCGCGCCGCGGTCGCCGGGCCGATGTCCAGGATCATGTCGTCGTCGCCGACCGCCGTCACCGCCTTGACCGTCGCCGGCGCGTCGGCGGCGAAACGCGGCGCGACCACCACGTCGGTCGGCATCGGGATCTCGGCCCCGCGCGCCTTCGCGTCGGCCATGATCCGGCGCGCTGTATCGATCAGGTCCGTCTCCACCAGCGACTTGCCGACGTTGTGGCCCTGCGCGGCGAGGAAAGTGTTGGCGATGCCGCCGCCGACGATCAGCTGGTCGACCCGGGCGACCAGCGAGGACAGCAATGCCAGCTTGGTGCTGACCTTGGAGCCGGCGACGATCGCCAGCAGCGGCCGCGCCGGCTGTTCCAGGGCCTTGCCCAGCGCGTCGAGTTCGGCCATCAACAGCGGACCGCCGCAGGCGCGGCGTGCATGGCGGATCACGCCGTGGGTCGAAGCCTGGGCCCGGTGCGCGGTACCGAAGGCATCCATCACGAACACGTCGCACAGCGCCGCGTAGCGCTTCGCCAGCGCCTCGTCGTCGGCCTTCTCGCCGACGTTCATGCGGCAGTTTTCCAGCAGCACCAGCTGCCCCGGCTGCACCGCGACGCCGTCCAGGTAGTCGCGCAGCAGCGGCACCTCGCGGCCCAGCAGCTGCGACAGCCGCGCGGCGACCGGGGCCAGCGAATCGGCCGCGCTCCAGCGGCCCTCCGTCGGCCGCCCCAGGTGCGACATCACCATCACCGCCGCACCGCGCTCCAGCGCCAGGCGCAGGGTCGGCAGCGCCGCCAGCAGGCGCTGCTCGGAGGTGATCCGGGGCGGCTGGCCGTCGACATGCTCGATCGGCACGTTGAGGTCCTCGCGGATCAGCACGCGTTGCGCGGACAGGTCGAGGTCGGTCATTCGCAGGATGGGCATGGCGGGCTCGGGACGGCGCGCACGGGCGCGGGACAAGGAAAAGGCCGCCCATTGTCCGGGCAGCAGCGGGCGGGCGGCAACATGCCGATGGGAGCGGGAATCATTCGCATTGCCTTGATCCAGATCAACCGGTCCGCGGAAACGGCGCGCAATACTGGCGCGACCGCCCGTCCGCGCGACCTTCCGCCCATGGCCCACTGGTACCCGTTGATCGTGCTGCTGCACCTGGCCTGCGCCATCGTCTTCGTCGGCGCGGTGTGCTTCGAGGTGCTGGTGCTGGAATCCTTCCACAAGGTCTTCGACACCGGCACCATGGCGCGGCTGGAGGCGGCGGTGATGGCGCGGGTGCGGCGTTTCATGCCGGTAGTGGTGCTGCTGCTGTTCGCCAGCGGCGGGCTGCTGTTCGACTTGCGCTGCGACGGCCTGGCCTGCGTCGGCAACAGCACCTTCGGCTGGCTGCTGCTGCTCAAGGTCGGGCTGGCGCTGGCGGTGCTGGGCGTGTTCGTCAGCGCCGTGACCGCGGGCTTGCGCGGGCGCATGGACGCCTGCCGCTTCCGCCATACCCACCGCATCGTGCTGGGGCTGATGGTCGGGATCGTGGTCCTGGCCAAGACCATGTTCCTGGCCTGACCGACGCCGGGCGTCAACCCATCTGGCGTTTGCGCAAGGGCAGCGGTCTGACCGTATCCAGGTTCAGGCCATAGCGCAGACTGCTGCCGATCCGGCGCGCGAAATCGACCATCAGCGCCGCCTGCGTCGGCGGCAGCAGCGTTTGCGCGGTGTCCTGCCACAGCGCCAGCCAGCGCTCGAAATGGCGGTTGTCGATCGGCAGCGGCCGGTGCGCCGCCATCGGGTTGCCGCGGTAGCTGCCGGCATGCAGCGCCACCGAGCACCAGAACGAGGTCAGCAGCCGCTTGTGCGCGTCCCAGTCGTGGACCACGGCCTGGAACACCGGGCCGATCAGCGGTTCGACCTGCACGCGGTCGTAGAAGCGGTCGACCAGACGGGCGATGGCGTCGGCGTCGGGAGCGGTGGGCTCGGACATGGCGAAGGGAACGGGCGGGGCCGGCGATTGTGGCGCCAACCCGGCAAAATCGCCTTGATCCAGGTCACGGCGTGCGTGGCGGCGCGCGCGCACAATCCGCACGCAACGAGTCTTCAATCCCAATGACCCACGTCGTCACCGAAAACTGCATCAACTGCAAGTACACCGACTGCGTGGAGGTGTGCCCGGTCGACTGCTTCCACCAGGGTCCGAATTTCCTGGTGATCGACGCGGAGAGCTGCATCGACTGCACCCTGTGCGTGGCCGAGTGCCCGGTCAACGCGATCTTCCCCGAGGACGACGTGCCGGCCGGCCAGGAGAAATTCCTGGCGATCAACGCCGAGCTGGCGCCGCTGTGGCCGGTGATCGACAAGAAGATCCCGGCCCTGCCCGACGCCGAAGCCTGGGACGGCGTGCCGGACAAGCTGCCGCTGCTGGAGCGCTGAATCCGCGGCACCGTCGCCGGCACCCATGCCCGGCCGGCCGCATGCCCCGCACCGAGGCTCGCCGACGCGGTGGTGTCGCATTCGCGCGCATCGCCGCTGCCCACGCGCATCCGACGCTCGCGCGGCAGCGGCACGCATGAAAAAACCCCGCCAGGCGGGGTTTTTTCGTGGTGCCTCGCGCAGGGGAAGCCGGTCTACTTCGCCGCGACCACCTTGACCATCTCCAGGCACTTGTTGGAATAGCCCCACTCGTTGTCGTACCAGGCGACCAGCTTGACGAAGGTGGGATCCAGCGCGATGCCGGCGTCGGCATCGAAGATCGAGGTCCGCGCATCGCCGCGGAAGTCGGTGGCGACCACCTTGTCCTCGGTGTAGCCGAGGATGCCCTTCAGCGCGCCTTGCGACTGCGCCTTCATCTCGGCGCAGATCTCGGCGTAGGTCGCCGGCTTCTCCAGCTCGACGGTGAGGTCGACCACGGACACGTCCGAAGTGGGCACGCGGAAGCTCATGCCGGTGAGCTTCTTGTTGAGTTCCGGAATCACCACCCCGACCGCCTTGGCCGCGCCGGTGGAGGAGGGAATGATGTTCTCCAGGATGCCGCGGCCGCCGCGCCAGTCCTTGTTGCTCGGGCCGTCGACGACCTTCTGGCTGGCGGTGGCGGCGTGCACGGTGGTCATCAGGCCGCGCTTGATGCCCCACTTGTCGTTGAGCACCTTGGCCACCGGCGCCAGGCAGTTGGTGGTGCACGAGGCGTTGGAGACGATTTTCTCGCCGGCGTACTTCTTGTCGTTGACGCCATAGACGAACATCGGCGTGTCGTCCTTGGATGGCGCCGACAGGATCACCTTCTTCGCGCCGGCGTCCAGGTGCTTCTGCGCCGCGTCCTTGGTCAGGAACAGGCCGGTGGACTCGATCACGACGTCGACATCCGCTTCGCCCCACTTCAGGTTGGCCGGGTCGCGCTCGGCGGTGAGGCGGATGCGCTTGCCGTCGACCACGAGCTGGTTGCCCTCGACCTTGACCTCGCCGTGGAAGCGGCCGTGGACCGAGTCGTACTGCAGCATGTAGGCGAGGTAGGCCGGCTCCAGCAGGTCGTTGATGGCCACGACCTCGATGTCGTTGCCGAAATTCTGCAGCGCCGAGCGCAGCACGTTGCGGCCGATGCGGCCGAAACCGTTGATACCAACCTTGATCGCCATGACGCCGGGCTCCTGAAGGGCAAATGGGGACAAAAAACCGGGAATCCGGGTATTTTAGCATCGCCTCCCCCGCGGCCACCGACCCCGATCCCCATGCGCAGATCCGCCCTTCTCGCCCTGACCGTCGCCCTCGCCGTCGTCGCCAGTCCGGCCGCGCTGGCCTGGAGCGCACTCGGCCATCGCCTGGTCGGCGAACTGGCCCAGCGCCACCTGGATCCGGCCGCCGCGGCCCAGGTCCATTTGCTGCTGGCCGGCGAAGCCGATCCGACCCTGGCCGGCGTCGCCGACTGGGCCGACCGCCTGCGCGACCTCGACCCGGAGCGATTTCGGGCCACCGCGCGTTGGCACTACGTCAACGCGGCCGACCACAGCTGCCATTTCGTCGCCGCCCGCGACTGCCCCGACGGCGACTGCGTGACCGGCGCGATCGAGCGCCAGCGCGCGATCCTGGCCGACCGCCGCCAGCCGCTGACCGCGCGCCGCGACGCGCTCAAGTTCATCGTCCATTTCGTCGGCGACGCGCACCAGCCGATGCACGCCAGCAACCACGACGACAAGGGCGGCAACGACTACCAGATCAGCCTGCGCACTGACCTGGAACCCGAGGCCTACGCGCGCAAGCGTTACGTCGACGGGGTGATGGGCACCAACCTGCATTCGGTGTGGGACTACTACCTGCTGGGCAGCGAGCGGCTGTCGCTGCGGCGCTACGCCGATCGTCTGGACGCGCTGCCGTGGCCGCCTGCGGCGACCCCGCTCAGCCAGCCGCAGGCCTGGGCCGGCGAGTCTTGCCGTCTGATCGACGCGCGCGGCCTGTATCCGTCGGGCCACAAGCTCGATCACCGCTACCTGGACGCCCAGCGCCCGCTGGCTGAACAGCGCATCCGCCAGGCCGCGTGGCGCCTGGCCCGGCTCCTCGACGACACCCTCGGCTAAGCCGCCCGCAGGCCGGCGCCGGGCCGGACCCGGCGCCGGTTGCGATCGCGGATGGCCGTGATTACCCTGCCCACCTGTCCCCCCGGGACTAGGTGCGGCGATGGCACCCTCGGTCCATGATCCAGCGGATGGTCCGCGGCAGGTTGGCGCGTTCGCCGTCCTGCGCCGGCACCTGCTCTGGGTGATCGCCGCCAAGCTCGGCCTGCTGGCCCTGCTCTACGCCCTGTTCTTCGGCCCCGCGCACCGCCCCGCCGTCGACGCCGACGCGGTCGGGCACCGCATCGAGTCGTCAGCGAGGTGATCCCCATGCCCGACCTGTCCGTCGTCGACCTGTCGCGGCTCCAGTTCGCGATCACCGCGCTCTACCACTTCCTGTTCGTGCCGCTGACCCTGGGCCTGGCGCTGCTGCTGGCGATCATGGAAAGCGTCTACGTGATGACCGGCCGCGCCATCTGGAAGCAGATGGTGAAGTTCTGGGGCGTCCTGTTCGGCATCAACTTCGCCATGGGCGTGGCCACCGGCATCACCATGGAGTTCCAGTTCGGCACCAACTGGGCCTACTACTCGCACTACGTCGGCGACATCTTCGGCGCGCCGCTGGCGATCGAGGGCCTGATGGCGTTCTTTCTGGAAAGCACCTTTGTCGGCCTGTTCTTCTTCGGTTGGGACCGGATGAGCAAGTTGCAGCATATGGTGGTGACCTGGCTGATGGCGCTGGGCGCCAATTTCTCCGCCCTGTGGATCCTGATCGCCAACGGCTGGATGCAGTACCCGGTGGGCGCGGAGTTCAACTTCCAGACCATGCGGATGGAGGTCACCGACTTCGCCGCGGTGCTGCTCAACCCGGTGGCGCAATCCAAGTTCGTGCACACGGTCAGCGCGGGCTACGTGACCGGCGCGATGTTCGTGCTGTCGATCAGCGCGTACTACCTGCTCAAGGGCCGCAACCTGCAGTTCGCCAAGCGCTCGCTCACCGTGGCGGCGAGCTTCGGCCTCGCCTCGGCGCTGTCGGTGGTGGTGCTGGGCGACGAGAGCGGCTACACCGCCTCCGAGAACCAGCACATGAAGGTCGCGGCGATCGAGGCCGAATGGCACACCGCCCCGGCCCCGGCATCGTTCACGCTGTTCGGCCTGCCGAGCATGCAAGAGCGCGGGACCAGGGCCGCGATCCGCATCCCGTGGGCGCTGGGCCTGATCGCCACCCGCTCGCTGGACGAGCAGGTGCCGGGCATCCACGACCTGGTCGAGCACAACAAACAGCGCATCCGCAACGGCATCGCGGCGCACGCGGCGCTGGCGGCGGTGCGCGCGGATCGCGCCAATCCCGAGAAGCAGCAGGCCTTCCTGGCCAAGCGCGACGACCTGGGTTTCGGCCTGCTGACGCTGAAGTACGTCGACGACCCGGCCAGGGCCGACGAAGCGGTGATCGAACGTGCGGCCTGGGACACCGTCCCGAACGTGCCGGTGCTGTTCTTCTCGTTCCGGATCATGGTGGCGCTGGGCTTCTTCTTCATCGCCCTGTTCGCCTGGGCGTTCTTGCTCGCCAGCAAGCGCAAGCTGGAGCATCCGCGCTTCCTGCGCATCGCGCTGTGGAGCCTGCCGCTGCCGTGGATCGCGGCGGAGCTGGGCTGGATCGTGGCCGAATACGGCCGCCAGCCGTGGGCGATCGACGGCGTGCTGCCGACCTTCCTCGGCGTGTCCTCGACCAGTAGCGCGCAGGTCATGGGCAGTCTGGTCGGCTTCGTGGTGCTGTACACCACGCTGGCGGTGTTCGACGTATTCCTGATGCGGCGGATGGTCAAGGCCGGGCCGGAAGGACTCGGGCTGTGGCCGCTGCCGGACGCGCGGCCGGCGCCCGCCCCGCACGCCCCGTCCGCCGCTGCGAAGGAGAGCGGCCATGCTTGACTACGGCACCCTGCGCGAGATCTGGTGGCTGCTGCTCGGCGTGCTGCTGATCGGCTTCGCCCTCACCGACGGCTACGACCTGGGCCTGGGCGCGATCTACCGCTTCATCACCCGCGACGACACCGAACGGCGGATGGCGCTGGAGGCCATCGAACCGCACTGGGAAGGCCACCAGGTGTGGTTCATCCTCGGCGGCGGCGCGATCTTCGCGGCCTGGCCGGTGCTGTATGCAGCCTCGTTTTCCGGCTTCTATTTCGCGATGCTGCTGGTGCTGCTGGCGCTGATCCTGCGCCCGGTGGGCTTCAACTTCCGCAACAAGGTGGCGCATCCGGCCTGGCGCAACCTGTGGGACTGGGCGCTGACAGTGGCCGGCGCGGTGCCGTCGCTGGTGTTCGGCGTGGCGTTCGGCAACCTGTTCCTGGGCGTGCCGTTCCATTTCACCGACACCCTGCTGCCGGTGTACGACGGGCGCTTCTTCGGCCTGTTCCACCCGTTCGCGCTGCTGGCCGGCGTGGTCGGCCTGGCGATGCTGGTCATGCACGGGGCGACGTTCGGGGCGATGAAGATCGAGGGCGCGGTCGGCGATCGCGCGCACGGCGTGGCCCGCGTCGCGGCGCTGGTCGCGCTGGCGGCGTTCGTGGCCGCGGGCGCCTGGCTGGCGGTGCTGCCCGGCCACGCGATCGTCGGCGCGGTCGCGGCCGACGGCCCGTCGAATCCGCTCGGCAAGCAGGTCGCGGTCGAGGCCGGCGCCTGGCTGTCCAACCAGCGGGCGCATCCGCTGCTGTGGCTGGTCCCGGCGCTGGCGGCGCTGGCCATGCTTGCCGTGGCCCTGGGGCGTCATCGCGTGCTGGGTTTCGTCGCCAGCGGCGTGGCGGTGGCGGCGATCATCCTCACCGCCGGCATCGCGCTGTTTCCCTTCCTGCTGCCTTCGGCCACCCAGCCGGGGCACGGGCTGACGCTCTGGGACGCCTCCTCCAGCCAGCGCACGCTGGGGATCATGCTGCTCGCCACCGCGGTGTTCCTGCCGCTGGTGCTGGCCTACAGCACCTGGGCGTTCCGCATCATGCGCGGCCGGGTCACCCGCGCACATGTCGAAGAGCGAGCCCGCAACGGAGGTGGCTACTGATGTGGTACTTCGCGTGGATCCTCGGCATCGCGTTCGCCTCCGCGTTCGCGATCCTCAATGCCATGTGGTACGAGGTGCACAGCGACCAGGCGCGCGGGCAGACGGCGCCGTTCGAGCAGCCCTGAGCCGTGGCGCGGCTGGGCTCGCTGCTGCTGGGCGGCGGGCTGGCGCTGGCCCTGCTGTTCCTGCCCGCTGCGCGCGGACGGGAACTCACCGCGTCCGAGCACGGCCTGATGACGCTGGTGTTGCTGGCCGTGTGCGCCTTGTTCGTGCACGGCAGCGGATTCCGTTTCCGCGCACGCTGGGCCGGGCGCCTGTTCTCGCCGTGGCTGTTGTGGCCGGCGGCGGCGGTCGCCGCGACCGTGTTCTGGGCGCACTGAACGCGCCGGTTCAGCGATAGCGGCGCAGGTAGCGTTTCTCGAACGCGACCTTGGCCCAGTGCGCGAAACGCAGCGGCGGCAGCGCGCGGCCGCCCAAGTCCTTGCGGGTCACCAGCAGGCCGCGATCCAGCGAATCGATGATGCACACCAGTTCGCTGCGGAAGGCCTCGCGCACCGGTTCGCCGCGCAGCTCGCGCAACAAGTTGCGCGCGGCGACGGCGGCCTGCAGGTCGGCCTGGTGCGCCTGCTTGGGCAGCCAGTCGGGGCCCGGGAAACTGCCGCCGTCGCCGGCCACGTAGGTGCAGGCGACGCCGGGCACGCGGCACTGCGCGTCGCCCTGCACGAAGCCGCCGGGCGAGCGCGGCAGCGCGGTATCGTCCAGCCACGCCTGCCCGGTCAGGCCGGGCATGAACAAGGTCAGGTCGCTGTCGATGCGGCTGCGCTCCAGCTGCACCGCGCCGGCCTCGAAGCGCTGCGGTTTCTCGCCGAGCACGGTGTCGATGCCGCGCTTGCGCATTTCGGCGAGGATCATCCCCACCGCTTTTTCGCCCAGCCGCTGGCCGGGTTTTTGCGAGGGGCTGAAGAACACCAGCCGGAACCGGTCGCGGCGCCGCTGCCGGCGCAGCAGCGTATCGATGCCGAACACGAACTCGAACACCGGGCCGCCGCGCATCGCGATCGGCTCGTTCGGATTGCTGCCGAAGCCGAAGCACAGGGTGCCGGCGTCGAGCGCGGCCAGCCGGTCGCGGATCGCCTCGCCGGCCTCCACGCCCTCGCAGGGAATGATCGCGTGCTCGATGCCGGGCAGCTTGCGCAGGAAGCGCGCGCCGCTGGCGATGACCAGACCGTCGTTGGCGACGTCGCCGGCCTCGGTGCGCAGCACGCGCGCGTCCGCCGACAGGCCGGTGGCGCGGGCGCGCTGGAAGGCGATGCGTTCGCGGCGCAGGAAGCCATCCAGCGGCACCACCAGGTCGGCGCGGCTGCGCTTGCCGGACGGGATCCAGATGGTGCCGGGCAGGTAGTGCAGCTCCGCGCGTGGCGCCACCAGCGTCAGCATGGCGTCCGGCGCCTGCCGGCGCAGGGTGCGCAGTGCGGTCAAACCGGCGAAACCGGCGCCGACGACAGTGATGCGTGCGGCCATCTCGCCTCCTACTCGCCGATGCCCAGCGCCTGCCGGAGCCTGCCTTCGAGCCCGGTGACGCCGGCGGATATGCCGATCTCCAGCGCCCGCTCGGGAGCGACGCCGTCGAAATCCTTCTGTTCCAGCGCCAGCAACGCGCCGGCGCGGTTGCCGCTGGCGCAGTGCACCAGCACGCCGCCGCCGTGCGCGGGCGCCAGCGCCGCGTGCAGGGCGCGGGCGTTGGCTGCGTTGATGCCGTCGGCGCCGGCGACCGGGATTTCGAGGTAACGCAGGCCGGCGGTGCGCACTTCGGCGGCTTCGTCGCGATCGTGCAACTCGCCCGGCGCGCGCAGGTTGATCACCGTGCGCACGCCGCGGGCCTTGATCGCCGGCCAGTCGCTCGCCGCCGGCTGGCCGGCGGTGAACAAGCCCGGCAGCGGCTGCAGCAGCGCGACTTCGGGTGCGGCGGCGGCATCGGGCGCATGCGCGCAGCCGGCCGCGAGCGCTGCGGCCAGCAGCAGGGAAACACCCAGCGCGAGCGGCTTCATGCGATCGCCTCCTGTACCGGGGAAAGCTCATCGAAGGCGCGTAGCGCTTCGGCCGCGTAGATCATCGACGGACCGGCGCCCATGTAGATCGCCATCGACAAGGTTTCCAGGAGTTCCTCGCGGCGGGCGCCGGCCTTGATCGCCGCCTTGGCGTGGAAACCGATGCAGCCGTCGCAGCGCACCGCGATGGCGATGCCCATGGCGATCAGCTCCTTGGTCTTCGCGTCCAGCGTGCCGGGCTTGAGCGCCTCGCGCGCCAGATGCGAAAACCCGCGCATCGGCTCGGGGGCGCCCTCGCGCAGCTTGGCGATGGCGGCGTTGAGATCGTCGATCAGGTCGGGAAAGGATTGGCTCACGGTCGAGTCTCCGGATTCACAGATGCTGGCGGGTCCAGCGCACGATGTCGGCGGCGGCCATGGCCCCGGCCTGCCGCGCCAGCTCGCGCCCGCGGTGGAACAGGGCCAGCGTCGGAATGCTGCGCACGCCGTAGCGCTGCGCCAGCGTCGGTTCGCTCTGGGTATCGACCTTGGCCAGGCGTACCTGCGGCTCCAGCTGCGCGGCGGCGGCCTCGAACTGCGGCGCCATCACCCGGCACGGCCCGCACCACGGCGCCCAGAAATCCACCAGCAGCGGCAGCTCGCTGCGGCTGCAATGCGTCTCGAAATGGTCCACGCCCAGGGCCACGGGATGGGCGTCGAACAGCGGCCGGTGGCACTGCCCGCACGCCGGCGCGGCCGCCAGGCGTTCGCCGGGCACCCGGTTGAGGGTGTGGCAGTGCGGGCAGGCGACCAGCAGCGGCGCGTTCATGCGCCCGCCGACGCGCCGCCCGTCGCGTGCAGCACCCGGCCCTGGCCGTCGCTGACCGTGACCGCGACGTCGATCCCCTCGCGCACGCTCTGGGTGACCACGCAGAACTGCTCGAACTGCGCCAGCACGCGTTCCAGGTTGCGGTAGTCCTCGCCGCCGCCGGGCAGCACGATCTGCACCGCCGCGCGCGGGATGCGCCAGCGGCCGTCGGCATTGCGGACGGTGGCGGCGGTGATGGTGGCGCGCAGCGGATCGGGCGCATTGCGGTGCTTGCGCAATGCGAACAGCAGGCTCGCCGACAGGCAGTTGGCGATGCTCGCCAGCAGCAGGCGCGAGGGGTTGGGGCCGCGATCGTGGCCCAGCGGCGCCGGCTCGTCGCTCAGCAACGGCTCCAGCGCGGTGTCGTCGAAGCGGATGCGGAAGGCGAAATCGCCGTCCTGTTCCAGGCTCAGACGGATGCTCTCGCCTGCGTCGCCGGCGGCGACGCTCGGTCGAACGGTGGCGTTCATGCGGGCTCCTTGTGCGGCTTGCGGCGCAGCAGCGCGTAGTACAGCAATGGAATCACGACCAGGGTGAGGGCCGTGCTGACGAGGATGCCGAAGATCAGCGAGACCGCCAGGCCGTTGAAGATCGGGTCGTCGAGGATGAAGAACGCCCCCAGCATCGCCGCCAACCCGGTCAGCACGATGGGTTTGGCGCGCACCGCGCAGGCATCGATCACCGCTTCGGCCAGCGGCACGCCGCGCGCGGTCTCCTGGTTGATGAAGTCCACCAGCAGGATGGAATTGCGCACGATGATCCCGGCCAGCGCGATCATGCCGATCATGCTGGTGGCCGTGAACTGCGCGCCCAGCAGCGCGTGCCCCGGCATCACGCCGATGACGGTCAGCGGAATCGGCGCCATGATCACCAGCGGCACCAGGTAGCTGCGGAACTGCGCCACCACCAGCAGGTAGATCAGGATCATGCCGGCGGCGTAGGCAATGCCCATGTCGCGGAAGGTCTCGTAGGTGATCTGCCATTCGCCGTCCCACTTGACCGCGAAACCGCTGGTGTCTTGCGGCTGGGCGATGAAGCTCTGCCCGAGCTTCTGTCCGCCGATCGCGTGGTCGGCAACCTGTCCCACCAGGTCGAACATGCCGTACAGCGGGCTGTCCAGGCGCCCGGCTTCGTCGCCGGTGACGTACACCACCGGCAGCAGGTCCTTGTGGTGGATCGCGCCGTCCCACGGCGCCTTGCGCACGTCGACCAGTTCCGACAGCGGCACCAGCTGGCCCTGTCCGCCCCGCACCTTCAGCGCGAGCAGGCGCTGCATCGTGGCCTGGTCGCCCGCGGGCAGCCGCAGCCGCACCGGCCGCGGGTATTTGGAGGTGCCGTCGTGCAGGTAGGTGGCGTCCAGGCCCGAGACGGCCGCGGCCAGCGCATCGGCGACCGCGGCCTGCGGCACGCCCAGGCGCGCGGCGCGCACGCGGTCGACGACCACGACCTCGCGCGGCGCATCGCTTTCCACGCTGGTATCGACGTCGACGATGCCTTCGGTGGCGAGGAAGCGCTGCTCCAGCGCCTTGCCCAGTCTGCGGCTGCTGGCGTAGTCCGGGCCGTAGAGCTCGGCCACCAGCGGCGCCAGCACCGGCGGGCCCGGCGGCACTTCGACCACCTTCACCGACGCGTCATGGCGGCGCCCGATTGCATCCAGCCGTGGCCGCAGCGCGCGCGCGATGTCGTGGCTCTGGCGCTCGCGCAGGTGCTTGTCGACCAGGTTCACCTGCAGGTCGCCGACGTTGCTGCCGCTGCGCAGGAAATACTGCCGCACCAGGCCGTTGAAGTTGATCGGCGCCGCGGTGCCGGCGTAGCCCTGGTAGTCGAGCACTTCGGGCACCGTGTCCACGGCCGCGGCCAGCTCGGTGAGCAGCGCGTTGGTGTCCTCCAGGGTGCGGCCCTCGGGCAGGTCCACCACCACCTGCAGCTCCGACTTGTTGTCGAACGGCAGCATCTTCATCACCACCAGCTGGAACACCGCCAGCGACGCGGCCAGCAGCACCAGCGCGGCCATGCCGCCGAACAGCCACAACCGCCGGCGACCGCCGCGCGCAGGCTCCAGGAATGGCCGCATCAGCCGCGAGAACAGGCGGTGCAGGCGGGTCTCGCGGTGGCCCTCGGCGGCGCCGGCATCGTGGCCGCCGTCGCCGTGGCCGGGCTGGTGCCGCGCCAGCAGCTTGAGCGACAGCCACGGTGTGACGATCAGCGCGATCGCCAGCGACAGCAGCATGCCGACCGAAGCGTTGATCGGGATCGGCCGCATGTACGGACCCATCAGCCCGGACACGAACGCCATCGGCATCAGCGCCGCGATCACGGTGAAGGTGGCCAGGATGGTCGGGCCGCCGACTTCCTGCACCGCCGGCGGGATCGCCTCGCGCAGGGTCTTGCCGCCGAGCGCCATGCGCCGGTGGATGTTCTCCACCACCACGATGGCGTCGTCCACCAGGATGCCGATGGAGAAGATCAGCGCGAACAGCGACACCCGGTTGAGGGTGAAGCCCATCGCCCAGGACGCGAACAGCGTCACCGCCAGGGTCAGCACCACCGCACTGCCGACCACGATCGCCTCGCGCCAGCCCAGCGCGAACAGCACCAGCAGCACCACCGAGGCGGTGGCGAACACCAGCTTCTGGATCAGCTTCAGCGCCTTGTCGGTGGCGGTCTGGCCGTAGTCGCGGGTGACGGTGGCGTGCACGCCGTCGGGGATCAGTTCGCCCTGCAGCTGTGCAAGGCGCGTGGCGATCGCGCCGGTGATGTCGGCGGCGTTGCTGCCGGGCTTCTTGGCGATGGCAATGGTCACCGCCGGCGCGAGCCCGGACGCCGGGCCGACGCGGCCGGGCGGCGCGCCGTGCCAGGCGTAGCTCGTGGCGAGGTCGCCGCCGGCGCGGATGCTGGCGACGTCGGACAGGTGCAGCGGCTTGCCGCCGGACAAGCCGATGACCAGCTCCGCGACGTCCTGGGCACTGGCGAGGAAGCTGCCGGCGGTCACCGGCACCGCAGCGTCGCCGCCGACGCGTTCGCCGACCTGACGCACGGCGTTGGCGGCCTGCAGCGCCTGGGCCAGATCGGACACGGTGAGGCCGTAGGCGGCCAGTTTTGCCGGATCCGGCGTGACCGCCACCACCCGGTCGGGCGCGCCGATGGTGTACACGTCGCGGGAACCGGGCACGCGCTTGAACTCGGTTTCCAGCGTATGCGCGACCTCGGCCAGATCGGCGGCGCCGCGGTGCGGATCGTCGGTCCACAACGTCACCGCCATCACCGGCACGTCGTCGATGCCCTTGGGCTTGACCAGCGGCTGGCCGACGCCGACGCCCGGCGGCAGCCAGTCCTGGTTGGAATAGACTTGGTTGTACAGGCGCACGATCGCCGGCTGCCGCTCCACGCCGACGGTGTACTCCACCGTCAGCACCGCCAGCCCCGGGCGGCTGATCGAGTAGACGTGCTTGACGCCCTCGATTTCCGCCAGCTTCTGCTCCAGCGGCGTGGCGACCAGCTGCTCGACGTCGCGCGCGCTGGCGCCTGCGAACGGCACGATCACGTTGGCCATGGTGACGTCGATCTGCGGCTCTTCCTCGCGCGGGGTGATCAGCACCGCGACCAGCCCCAGCAGCAGGCCCAGGATCGCCAGGATCGGGGTCAGCGGATTGGCCTGGAAGGCGGCGGCGAGGCGGCCCGGCAGGCCCAGGCGCGGGGCGTCAGTCATCGCCCGCCCCGGCGGCGGCCCGGCGCTGCGCCACCAGCGCCTGCACCGCGGCGACCGGATCGGCGGCGATGGTCTCGCCGCGCCGGAGTCCGGCCAGCACTTCGACGCGGTCGCCGCTGCGCTGGCCCAGCCGCAGCTGGCGCAGGCTCAGGCGGTCGCCGGCCAGCACGTAGACGCCACTGACCTCGCCGCGCTGGACCAGCGCCGACACCGGGATGTCGACCGCCGGCGGGGCTTCCCCCGCGGTCGGCGGGAACACGACCTTGGCGGTGCTGCCCGGCGCCGGCGCCGGCGCCACGTCGGGCAGCGTCACGCGCACGCCGACGCTGTGCGTGGCCGGGTCGGCGGTCGGGAACACCACAACCTGGGCGGCGTCCACGCTGCGGCCATCGGCCAGCACGATCCGCGCGCGGCCAGTCTTGCGGACCGCGTCCGCGTCGGACTGCGGCACCTGCACTTCGATCCGCAGGGCGCCGGGCGCATAGACCGACAGCAGCGGCTGGCCCGGGGCGATGCTCTCGCCCGGTTCCACCCGGCGCGCGCTGACGACGCCGGCAAACGGCGCGCGCACCACCGTGTAGGCCGTCTGCTGGCCGGCCTGCGCCAGCTGCGCGCGCGCGGCGTCGCGTGCGGCCACGGCGCTGTCGCGGGCCGCGCGCACCTGGTCGAGCTGCGACTTCGACACGTAACGGCCTTCCGCCAGCGCCGCGTAGCGCCGGTAATTCGCCGCCGCTTCCGCCGCTGCCGCCTCGGCGGCGCGCAACTGTGCGCGCGCGGTGTCGGCGCCGGCCTGCTGTTCCACGGCGGTCAGCCGCAGCAGCACCTGGCCGGCGCCGACGCGGTCGTCGACGTCCACCACGACCGCGGTCACGCGTCCGGCGGTCTGCGCCGACAGGTCCGCCTGCCGCACCGCCTCGACCACGCCGTCCCAGGCGCGGCCGGGGCCGGCGGTCGCCTGCACGGTCAGGGTCTGCAGTTGCGGCAATGGCGGCAACGCCGGGGTCGCCGGTTCGCCGCCGCAGGCGGCAAGGGCGGCCAGCAGTGCGGCCGCGAGGGTCGTACGCATGCGCGTCATCCGGGGAAATCCTGGGAGTTCGTCAGCGGCTGCAGCTCATGCCGTCCGCACCCTTGCCGATGCCCAGCCGGCGCATCACCATCCCCGCCGGGCAGAAACCGGTGAACGCCGACTGGAACAGGTTCAGGCCGATGAAGGCGGTCAGAATCCACCACCACGGCGACACGAACTGGGTGAGGACGACGCTGATCAGGATCATCACGCCGGCGAAGGCCATGATGGCGCGGTCCAGGGACATCGGGGTTTTCATGCTGTGGCTCCTGCAAGGATGAGGACGACGGGAAGGCTCACTTGGCCGCGCTCTTGAGCCGCTCGATGCCGAGCAGGCCGAGGATGTATTTCTCGTAGATCGGTTCGCTGGTGCCGTGGCGCATCTTGTAGAGGAAGTACTTCTCGAAGCCGAGCTTGGCCACGTGCACCCATTTGCCGATCTTGGTCCAGGTGACGTTGCGCGGCGGGATCTGCGGCAGGGCGACGAAGGCGGCACCGGTGTCGCCCATGTCGGCCAGGCACACCGCGTTCCAGGTGCCCTCGAACTCGGCGGGCTTGCCCTGCAATTCGGCCTGGATGTTGCGGACGATGGTGGTGACCATCGACTCGATCATGAACCCGGTCTTGGGCGCCCCGGTGGGCACCGGCGTGGCTTCCACCGGCGGGATCGCCACGCACACGCCGGCGGCGAAGATCTGCGGGTATCGGGGGCTGCGCTGGTGCGGGTCGACGATGACGAAGCCGCGCGGGTTGCACAGCCCCTCGACCGCCGCGACCGCGTCCACGCCCTTGAACGCCGGCAGCAGCATCGCGTACTTGAACGCGATCATGTGCTCCTTGAGCGGCTGGCCCTGGGCGTCGTGCTCGACGGCGGCGAGCTCGCCCGGACGCACTTCCTGCACCTTGGCGTTGACGATCCACTTGATGTGGCGCTGGCGCAGCTCCGACTCCATCAGGCCCTTGGAGTCGCCGACCCCGCCCAGGCCCATGTGGCCGATGTAGGGCTCGCTGGTGACGAAGGTCATCGGCACCTTGTCGCGCAGCTTGCGCTTGCGCAAATCGGCATCCAGGATCATCGCGAACTCGTAGGCCGGGCCGAAGCAGCTGGCGCCCTGCACCGCGCCGATCACGACCGGACCGGGATCGTGCAGGAATTCCTCGTAGGCGCGCCAGGCGCGTTGCGCGTGCGTGGTGGTGCACACCGATTGGGTATGCCCGCCCTCCGGACCCGAGCCCGGGACTTCCTCGAACGCCAGCTTTGGCCCGCTGCAGATCAGCAGATAGTCGTAGTCCAGCACCGCGCCGGCGCCGGTATGCACCTGGCGTGCGGCGGCATCGATCCGCAGCGCCCCGGAACCGTCGAAGGCGATGTCCTTGCGGGCCAGCGCCGGGCCGGCCTCCAGGGTGATGTCTTCGGGCTTGCGCCAGCCCACCGCCAGCCACGGGTTGGACGGGGTGAAGCCGAAATGCTCGCCCTGCCCGACCACCGCGATCCGGTGCTCCTTGCCCAGCGTCTCGCGCAGCTCGTAGGCGGCGGACATGCCGCCGAGCCCCGCGCCGATCACCACGATCCTGGCCATCTCCAGCCTCCGCTCGACTCGCCCCGGGTACGCCACCCGGCAGGCCCACTTACATTAGCTATTTCTTATATTAGTGTCAACTGATATATTGGCCGCCTCGCACCCGCAGGAACCCGCCATGCCCGTGACCGCCGCCGACCTCGTCGCCCAGGCCCGCGCCCGCATCCGCGAAATCGCGCCGCAGGCATTGCATGCACAACCGCAGCCCAGCGTCTTGATCGATGTCAGGGAACCGGCCGAATTCCAGACCGGCCATCTGGCCGGCGCGGTCAACATCCCGCGCGGGGTGCTCGAGTTCCAGGTCGAGGCGCATCCGGCGGTGGCCAACGTCAGCGACCCCGCGCTGGCGCACAAGACGCAGGCAATCGTGCTCTACTGCCGTACCGGCGGGCGTGCGGCGCTGGCGGCCCTGAGCCTGCAGCAGATGGGTTTCACCCAGGCCTGCTCGCTCGCCGGCGGAATCGACGGCTGGATCGCCGCCGGCCTGCCCGTCACCCAGCGCTGAGCCGCCATGCCGACCCGTCGCAAGTCCGCCGCCACTCCGCCCGTGGCCATCGACCCCGAAGCGATGCGCGCCCATGCCGGCGCAGCGGCGCGTCTGCTCAAGGCGCTGGGCAACGAGAAGCGGCTGCTGCTGCTGTGCCTGCTGGTGGACGGGGAGCACTCGGTCGGCGATCTCAACGCCAGGCTGGACCTGAGCCAGTCGGCGCTGTCGCAGCACCTGGCGCTGCTGCGCCAGGACGGGCTGGTGCAGCCGCGGCGCGAGGCCCAGACCATCTACTATTCGCTGACCCCGGGCCCGGCCCGGCGCATCATCGACACGCTGCACGGCATCTACTGCACCGGCGACCTGCCGCAGTGCGAGGCAAGCGGATGAACGCCCTGGAGATCCAGCCCTTCTTCCACGCCGGTACCGGCACCTGGAGCTACGTCGTCAGCCGCGGCCGCGACGCGGTGCTGATCGACCCGGTGCTGGACTACGAGCCCGCCTCCGGCCGCGTCTCCACTGCCAGTGCCCGCGCGCTGCTGGACTTCGTCACCACGCACGCCCTGCACGTGCACCGGATCCTGGAAACCCACGCCCACGCCGACCACCTCAGCGCGGCCGCCTTCCTGCGCGCGCGAACCTCGGCCCCGATCCTGATCGGCGCGGGCATCCGTCAGGTGCAGGCGCATTTCGCCGGCGTGTACGGTCTGGCCACGGACGACCCCGACCTGGCCCATGCGTTCGACGCGCTGCTGATCGACGGCGAAGTGATCGAGGCCGGCGATCTGCACATCGAGGTGCTGGCCATGCCCGGCCACACCGCCGACGGCCTTGCCTACCGCATCGACGGCAATGTGTTCGTCGGCGACACCCTGTTCGCCCCGGACGTGGGCACCGCGCGCTGCGATTTCCCCGGCGGCAGCGCCGAGCAGCTGCATGCCTCGATCCGGCGCCTGTACGCGTTGCCCGGCGACACCGTGCTGTGGCTGTGCCACGACTATCCACCCGCGGGCCGCGAGCGCCGCGCCAGCGTCGAGGTGGCCGAATCCAGGCGCGACAACCGCATGCTGCGCGCGGACACGCCACTGGCGGAGTTCGTCGCCGCCCGTGCCGCGCGCGATGCCGGCCTGCCGGTCCCGGCGCTGCTGTATCCGGCGCTGCAGGTCAACATCCGCGGCGGCCGCCTGCCGCCCGCCGATGCCGACGGCCGCCAGTACCTGCGCATCCCGCTGCAGGTCGAGCCCTCCGCCGACGGTCTGTAGACGCGCGCCCGCACGTGCAGCGGTGCGCGTGTGCCGCCACAATGGCGGACCGCGCCACTCCCGGTGATCGCCGCCCGTGACCGCCCCCGACCTGCTGCTGGCCGCGCTGTTCTTCGCGGTCGCCACCCTGTACGCCTCGGTCGGGCATGCCGGTGCCAGCGGCTACATCGCGGCGATGGCGCTGCTCGACTTCGCCCCGGAGCAGGTGCGCCCGACCGCGCTGGCGCTGAACCTGCTGGTCGGCGGCATCGGCCTGCTGCGCTGGTGGCGCGGCGGCCACGTGCGCTGGCGCAACGTGCTGCCGTTCGTGCTGGCCTCGGCGCCGGCGGCGTTCTTCGCCGCGCAGGTCGACCTGCCGCGCGAAAGTTTTTCGTTGCTGCTGGGCATCGTGCTGCTGGCGGCGGCGTTGGGCGTGTTCCGCCATGCCGCGCGCGCCGAGCAGGAAGACCACGAGACCGCCGGGCGCCGCGTGCCGTGGCTGCCGGGCCTGGCGGTCGGCGCGGGCATCGGCGTGCTGTCGGGACTCACCGGCACCGGCGGCGCGATCTTCCTCACGCCGCTGCTGCTGTTCGCGCGCTGGATGCCCACGCGCGAGGCCAGCGGCACCTCGGTCGCGTTC
This sequence comes from Cognatiluteimonas weifangensis, assembly GCF_003416885.1. Classification (GTDB taxonomy): domain Bacteria; phylum Pseudomonadota; class Gammaproteobacteria; order Xanthomonadales; family Xanthomonadaceae; genus Cognatiluteimonas; species Cognatiluteimonas weifangensis. The sequence goes on along the minus strand of NZ_QVPD01000002.1, from coordinate 238,977 downwards.
GTGTGGATCAATTCGCTGACCGGCCTGGCCGGCCTGCTGCACGCGACGGGCTCGCTGCCGCCGATGCTGCCGCTGTGGCTGGGCGTGGTGGCGCTGGGCGCGCTGCTCGGCAGCCAGCTCGGTCTTCACTGGCTGCCGGTGCGCGGCCTGCGCCGCGCCCTGGGCGTGGTGCTGCTGATCGCGGCGGCGAAGTTGCTGTTCGCCTAGGCAAGGTCTGATGCGTTCTCCTGGGCGCGCCGCGAGGCGTTACCGGGAGACGTGACGATTGCCGGGTACGCGCCAGCGCCACGGCTCTCCGATCGCGTGGCGGATGCCCACCCGCGGGCCGACCAGCGGCTGCGCCGGCGGCGGCATGCCGTCGTCGTACACGCCGAAGTCGGAGCGGGCCGCGACCAGGTCGATGCCATCCTGGCGACGGTCGATGCCGAACGCCCGGGTCAGCCGCGCCGGCCCGGCGCACAGTTCGCGGTCATTGCGCGCGCGCGGCCGCGCCGCGCGCATCAACTCCAGCCCGGCCAGCGGCTCGGCCGCGCGCAACAGCACGCCGACGCCCTCGCCGACCTCGCCGCACACGCAATTGGCGCACCAGTGCATGCCGTAGGTGAAGTAGACATAGAAGTGCCCGGCCTCGCCGAACATGCTGGCATTGCGCGCGGTCTGGCCGCGGTAGGTGTGCGCGGCCGGGTCGATCGGCCCGCAGTAGGCTTCGACTTCGACGATCCGCGCGCGGCGGCCGTCGGCGGCCGCCAGCACCTTGTTCAACAGCTCCGGTGCAACCGCGCGCGGGTCGCGCCGGTAGAACGCCCGCGGCAGCCGTTTCATCCGGGCACGCTCACGCCAGCGCGCGGGCGGCGTCCAGCACGTGTTCGACGGTGAAGCCGAAATGCGGGAACAGCGCTTCGGCCGGGGCGCTGGCGCCGAAGCTGTCGATGCCGATCACGGCGCCGTCCAGGCCCGTGTACCGGTACCAGAAGCCGGTGACGCCGGCCTCGATCGCCACGCGCTTGCGGCAGGCCTGCGGCAGCACCGACTCGCGCCAGGCCGCATCCTGGCGCTCGAACACCTCGGTGGAAGGCATCGACACCACGCGCACGCCGTCGCCCAGCTGTTGCGCGGCCTGCATCGCCAGCCCGACTTCCGAGCCGGTCGCGATCAGGATCAGCTCCGGCGCGCCGACGCTGTCCTTGAGGATGTAGCCACCGCGGGCGATGGCGGCCAGTTGCTGCGGCGTGCGCGCCTGGTGCGGCAGGTTCTGGCGCGAGAACACCAGGCAGCTGGGGCCGTCGGCGCGCTCGATCGCGGCCTTCCATGCCACCGCCGACTCGACCGCGTCGCACGGGCGCCAGACGTCGTTGCCCGGGATGTAGCGCAGCGCCGCCAGGTGCTCGACCGGCTGGTGGGTCGGGCCGTCCTCGCCCAGGCCGATCGAGTCGTGGGTGTAGACGTGGATCGCGCGGGCGCCGGTCAGCGCGCTCATGCGCACCGCGTTGCGGGCGTAGTCGCTGAACACCAGGAAGGTGGCGTCGTAGGGCACGAAGCAACCGTGCAGGGCGAGGCCGTTGGAGATCGCGGTCATCGCGAACTCGCGTACGCCGTAGTGGACGTAGTTGGCCTCGCGGCTCTCCTCGGGCGTGCAGTCGCCGACGATCGACTTGCTGCCCTTCCACAGGGTGAGGTTGGAGTGCGCCAGGTCCGCGGAGCCGCCGACCAGCTCCGGCAGCAGCGGCGCGTACGCCTCGATCGCCAGTTGCGAGGCCTTGCGCGAGGCGATGACCGGGCCGTCGGCCTGCAGCCGGGCGATGAAGGCGTCGGCGTCGGCGCCGAAGCCCGCCGGCAACTCGCCGTGCGAGCGCCGCACCAGCTCCTCGGCCTGCGCCGGATAGCGCGCGGCGTAGGCGTCGAACAGCTGCCCCCACTGGTGCTCGCGCACCTGCCCGGCGCTGCCGGCGCGCCAGGCGTCGCGGATCGGCTGCGGGATCTCGAACGGCGGATACGGCCAGCCCAGCGCCGCGCGGGTGGCGGCGACCTCGTCCTGGCCCAGCGGCGCGCCGTGGCTGGACTCCTTGCCGGCCTTGTGCGGCGAGCCGAAGCCGATCGTGGTGCGGCAGCAGATCAGGGTCGGCCGGTCCTGCGCGCGCAGCGCGGCCTCGATCGCGGCCTTGATCGATTCGCTGTCCTGGCCGTCGACCTCGCGGATCACGCTCCAGCCGTAGGCCTCGAAGCGCGCCGGGGTGTCGTCGGTGAACCAGCCGCCGGTGTCGCCGTCGATGGAGATCCTGTTGTCGTCCCAGAATGCGATCAGCTTGTGCAGGCCCCAGGTGCCGGCGAGCGAGGCAGCTTCGTGGGAGATGCCTTCCATCAGGCAGCCGTCGCCCAGGAACACCCAGGTACGGTGGTCGACGATTTCGAATTCGGGGCGGTTGAAGCGCTGCGCCAGCAGCTTCTCGGCCAGCGCCATGCCGACCGCGTTGGCGAAGCCCTGGCCGAGCGGGCCGGTGGTGGTCTCCACGCCGGGCGTGAGGTGGTTCTCCGGGTGGCCCGGGGTCTTGCTGCCCAGTTGGCGGAACCGCTTCAGCTCCTCCAGCGGCAGTTCGTAGCCCGACAGGTGCAGCAGCGCGTACTGCAGCATCGAGCCGTGGCCGTTGGAGAGCACGAAGCGGTCGCGGTTGAACCACTTCGGGTTGCCGGGGTTGTGCTGCAGGTAGTCGTTCCACAGCACCTCGGCGATGTCGGCCATGCCCATCGGCATGCCCGGGTGCCCGGACTTGGCGGCCTCGACCGCGTCGATGGCGAGGAAACGGAGGGCATTGGCGAGATCGCGACGGGTCGGGGTCGACATGGCTCGAATGGGCGGCGCCCGGCGGGCTGCGGGCCGCCCATTGTCCCACATGCGCCCGTCGCCCCTGCCTGCGCCGCGGCAGCCGCAACGGTGCCGCCGGGAAATCCGGTTTTTTCTCAAGCCTCGAGGACCGGCGCTCGGGAGATCGGCTTCGGTAGGAGTCGCCGCCCGACGGGCTGGGGGTGCTGCGCCCTCCTGACGACCTCCTGTCTTTAAGTCGGGTCGTGGGCCATCCATGGCCCACTCTCCGCACCCCCAGCCCGCCGGCCGGCGACTTCGCGAGCTTGGAGTTCATCGCTTCTGGCTGGTTTTCTCTACAAGCGCCGACTCACTGCGCAGAAGCCGGTGGCCCGGCCTGTGCGGGACCGTCGGCGGCATGGATGCCGCCGAGGAGCCTACAGGGACGTATTCACGGCGTGTCCCGCACAGGCCGGGCCACCGGCTTCCTCCACGGAGGCTTCCGCACCTGAAGCATGAGTTCACCGCATGCCTCATACAGGTCAGGCCGCCGGTTTCCCCGCAGAGGTTCCCGCACTCGGGAGAAGGACGAACAAGTTCCTACCCTCACACGCAGCGCGATGCCTGCGAAGCTTTCGAGGACAGGCGAATCACGAGCGAGATCGCGGCCGGCGCGGAGCGTGGCGGGGATCTATCCACGGCGTGTCCTGCAAAGGCGCGGCCACCGGCTCTCCGCAGCCCCCCGTCACCACGGCAGTGTGCCGTTTCAGCCCTCGGCGAGACCGGGCGTGTCGGTTTCGCCGCGCGACACCACGGTCGCCGCGACCAGGTCGCCGGTGACGTTAAGCGTGGTCCGGCACATGTCGAGGAAACGGTCCACGCCCAGGATCAGGCCGATCCCTTCCGGCGGTACCCCGACCATGCCGCAGATCAGCGCCACCACCGGCAGCGAACCGGCCGGCACGCCGGCGGTGCCGATGCCGCCGAGGATGCACACGAACATCACCGTGACCTGCTGCGCCAGCGACAGGTCGACCCCGAAGAACTGCGCCAGGAACAGCACCGTCACGCCCTCGAACAGCGCGGTGCCGTTCTGGTTGGCGGTGGCGCCGACGGTCAGCACGAAGCGCGACACCTTGCGCGGCAAGCGCAGGTCCTCGTCGGCGACCTGGAGCGCGGTCGGCAGGGTGGCGTTGGAGGAGGCGGTGGAGAACGCCATCACCATCGCTTCCTGCACGCCGACGAAGAATTTCCACGGCGACCAGCCGCCGACGAACTTCAGCGCCAGCGAATACACCACGAACATGTGGATCGACAACGCCAGCACCACCACCCCGACATAGGCGCCCAGCCGCGCCAGCAGGTCCCAGCCGAACAACGCGGCGAGATTGAACATGAAACAGAACACCGCGTACGGCGCCAGCCGGATGACCAGTCCGATCAGCGTCATCGACACCTCGAACAGGCCTTCGATGCCGCGCAGCAGGACTTCGGTGCCGGGGCTGCGGGTCAGCACCAGGCCCACGCCCAGCATCAGCGCGAAGAACATCACCCCGAGGATGGCGTTGTTGGCGGCGGCGCCGACGACGTTGTCGGGCACGATCGACAACAGCATGTCCAGGCCCCTGGGCTGGTTGCCGCTGCCGCTGACGATCGCCTGCGCACGCTCGGCGCCGGAGGCGAGCAGCTGCTGCGCGAGCGCCGGATCGACGCCGGCGCCTGGCTCGAGCCAGTTGACCAGCAGCAGGCCCAGCACCACCGCGATCGCGGACACGACCACGGTATAGGCCAGCGTCTTCCAGCCGATCCGGCCGAGCGCGCGGATGTCGCCCATCTCGGCCACGCCCACCACCAGCGCCGAGAACAGCAGCGGGATCACCAGCATGAAGATCAGGCGCAGGAACAAGGTGCCGACCGGCTGCGTGACCCAGGTGGTCAGCGCCTGCACCCAGGGCGCCTCGGCGCCGGCGGTGGAATGCGCGATCAGCCCCAGCAGCAGGCCGGCGACGAAGCCGATCGCCATCTTCCAGTGCAGCGGCATGCGCGCGCGCGCCGTGGCGGGCTTCTCGTTGTCGGGCTGTCCCATCGTCCGCGTCACTCCCTCGGGCAGCGGCGAGCTTACACCAGGCTCCAGGCGCGCCCCGGCGCGCAATGCGCAAATACGCCGTCACGGCGCGGCGCCTGTCCGTGGCGGCCGTGGCGGTGCAGCGCGCGAGCGCCGGCCGGCTGCACAGCCCGGGGATCGGTCAGCGTGGCGGATACAGCGGCGGCAACGCCTCGACCGAGCGCGCCGCCGGCCGGCGCCAGCGCGGGCCCGGCCGGAACGCCGCGCGCAGCGCCGTGCGCGCGGCCGCGGCGTCGCCGCCGCCCCAGCGCGCGCGTTGCAGCGCATCGACCGCATCGCGCTGGCGCGCGTCGTCCAGCCGCGCCTGCACCGCGTCCAGGTCCGCTACCGGCGGCTGCGCCAGGGCGCACAGCGCCGCGGCGATCTCGCCGAGGTCGCCGCCATCGAGCGCGCGGCGCAGGTGCGCCGGCGCGGCGGGCGCGGACGGGGGCACCGCGTCCGCATCCGCGGCGGCCACCGCCGCCGGGTGCGGTTGCCGGTGCAGTCCCCACATCAAGGTGATCAGCCACAGCAGGGCGAACGCCACCGTCGCGAGCGCCCACGGCCGCACCCGGCCTTGCACGCCCGGTACCCGCACCCAGTCGCGATCCGCGCCGGCCGCGCCCGCGGGTACCGGCGCGGCGGCCACCGACGCGTTGCCGGATGCGGCGATGGCGGGCGCCACCTGCACGCTCAATTCCGGCAGCGTCGCGGTCCGCGCGCGGCCTGCGCGCACGTCCCACCACGACAGTTCCGGCCCGGCAATGCGCAAGGTGCCCGCCTGCGCCGGCACGATCTCGAAACGACGCGTGAGCGTGACCTGCGGGCGACCGCCTGCGAAGACCTCGTCGGCCTGCGGCGGATCGGCGAACACCTGCGCGCCGGGGATCGCGGGCAGCTGCAGTTCGGGCAGTTGCGCGGCGGTGGCGCCGTCGACCGTGGCCTCGACCGTCACCGCCAAAGCCGCGCCGGCGCGGGCCTGTCGCGGCGCGTCCTGCCAGCGCAGCGCGAGCGCGTGCAGCGGCAGCCACGGCTGCGGCGCGCTCGCGGGGATCGCGCGCACCGTGAGCATCCGCGGCGGCCCGCCCGCCTGCAGCTCGCTCTGGCCGTCGCCGAACAGGTCATCGAAGAAACCGCCGGCACCACGGCCGCGGAACTGCGCCCCGGGAACGGCCAGCGGACCGCTGCGTTCGGGGATCAGCAGGTAGTGGCGCTCGACCACGGTGTAGCGGCGGCCGGCGATCTCGCGCGCGTACTGCACGTCCTCGCCGATGCGCCGCAGCGAGGCGCCGTCGGGCGCGGCCTGGTCGAGCTGGCCGGAGATCAGCGGTGTCGCGTAATACAGCCGCACCGTGTAACCGACCGCCTGCTGCACGTAGGGCTGCTGCGCGTCGGCCTCGGCCTCGATGAAGACCGCGCTGCCGGCGCGCGCCGGCGTCGCCGCCGGCGGCGTCACCGTCAGCGTCAGCGGCGGTGTGCGCCGGCTGCCCACGCGCAGGCCGGGAATGCCGATCGCGCCTTCGCGCCGGGGCTGCAGCGCCACCGCGAACAGCGTCCGCGCGCGGCCGACGCCGTTGACGTACTCGAAACTGCGGCTGCTGGTATGGCCGCTGAGCCGGAATTCGCCCAGCAACGGCGACCAGTCGGGTGCGTCGGCATCGGCCTGTTCGACCTCGATGTTCAGGGTCGCGGTCTCGCCCAGGGCGATGCGATCGCGGTCGAGCCAGGCGCGCAACGGCGGCGCCTGCGCCTGCGATCGTGTCTGCGTCGGTGCCGGCCACGACAACGCCGACAACAGCAGCACCATGACGAATGCGGAGAACCGACGCGGCATCAGTCGCCTCCTTGCCGGCGGCGTTCGTACTCGAGCCGGAAGCGCGCGCGCAGCAGGCCGCCGGGATCGTCCGGCACACGCCGCAGCCAGGCTTCGTTGGCAAGCCGGCGTTCGCGCTGCGCGGGGGTTTCGTCGCGCCCGGAGGCTCGTTGCGCCTGCGCCTGTTGCGCACCCCTCGCCTGCCCGGCGTCGCGCAACGCCTGCTGCATGCGCGCGCGTTGCGCAGCGTCGGCGGCACGCTGCGCTTGGGCGTCCACCGGCTTGTCGGGTCGGGTCTCGGTGCGGCTATCTCCCGGGGAGGATTGCGGTGCCGGCGCCGGCGGCTGCCTTGCGCCCGGCGCGGTCGCGTCCGCCTTGCCGCTGCCCGGCCGCTGTCCGTCCTGCGACGGCCGTTGCCCGTCCGCTTGCGCGGGCTGGTCCTTGCCGGGCTTGTCGCCCGACTGTGCTCCCGGCGGCGGCTGGCGCTTCCTCGCCGCCTCCACGGCTTTCCGGTTGGCGATTGCATCGGCCATGTCCGGCTGCAGTCGCAAGGCCGCGTCGTAGGCGGCGAGGGCCGCGTCGTAACGACCCTGCCGGGCCAGCGCGTTGCCGCGGTTGTAGGCGGCGTCGGCGCCGGGCAGACCCTCCCAATGCTTTGCGGCGGCGGCGAAATCCTGTCTGCGGTACGCCTGCGCGCCTTGTTCGAGGCGCTGGTGGACCTGCTGGTCGGGGCGCCGCCACCAGTCGTTGCCGGCTGCATGCGCAGGTTGCAGCGGCCACCATACGCACAACAGCAGCGCCGCCAGCGCGCCGCCACGACGGAAGGCGAACGAGGCCAGCAACAGCAGCGGCAACAACAACCAGTACCCCTGGTCGCGCCACAAGGAGGCGGTCCCGCCGTGCGCGGCGAGGGCGCCGGCCGATTGCGGATCCAGCACGCGCAGCGCGGCGAGATCGCGGTCGTCGGCGGCGAGCGCGGCATAGGCGCCGCCGCCTGCGGTCGCGAGCGCGCGCAAGGCGTCGGCATTCAGCCGGGCCTGCGCGATGCGGCCATCGCCCTCGCGATAGGCGGCGCCGGCGCCGGTGCCGAGTCCGAGCGCGGACACCCGATAGCCGGCGCGCGCCGCCGCGGCCGCCGCTGCGCGCGCGTCTGCGTCGGCGTGGTCGGTCAGCAGCAGGATGTCGCCACGGTCGAACCCGGCCTGGCGCAGCAACTGCTCCGCGCGTTCGATGGCGCGATCGGCGCGGCTGCCGTCGAGGGGCTGGCCGTACGTGGGCATGATGTCCGGCGCCAGCGCGCCGAGGAACAGCGCGACGTTACCGGTGTCGTCGGTCAGCGGCGCGACGGTATACGCATCGTCGGCGAAGACCAGCAGCCCGACCTGGCCATCCCCGCGCGCGCGCAGCAGGCGCGCCAGCTTGGCCCGCGCCTGCGCCAGCCGCGACGGCGGCAGGTCGTCGGCGAGGACCGCGCCCGACAGGTCCAGCGCCAGCACCAGCGGCGCCCGGGACTGCCACAGCGGCTGCTCGACACGCTGCCAGGACGGGCCCGCCAGCGCGCACAGCGCCAGCGCGGCGCCGGCCAGCAGCAGCCACCCGCCGCCGTCCGCGCGCGCGCCCGGACGGTCGAGCAGATGCGCCAGCAGATGCGGGTCGACCGCCCTGCGCCACACGCTCCGCTGCCGGCGCCGCCGTCGCCACCACCACGCCAGCAGCGGCAGCGCCAGCAAGGCCCACAGCCATTGCGGGCGCAGGAAGTGCAGCGCGGAGAGGCTGGCCGCCGATGCGGCGAGGAAATCCATGCTCATGCGCGCCCCCGCCGTGGAACGGCGAACGCGAGCAGGCCGAGCGCCAGCGCGGCGGCCAGCGGCCACGGATAGCGCTCGATCCGCGGACGCAGCGGCCGGCCGGCTTGCCGTACCGGCTCCAGACGATCGATCTCGGCATAGATGCCGGCAAGCTGCTCGGTGTCGCGGGCGCGGAATTGCTTGCCGCCGGTGAGCTGGGCGATGCGCCCGAGCGTGGCCTCGTCGATGTCCTCGCCGCCGCCGGGCAGCCGGATCGGCAGGCCGAACACCGACAGGCCGCCGCCGCTGCCGCCGAAGGCGATGGTGTGGATGCGCACGTGGTTGTCGCGGGCGAGTTCGGCGGCCTTGAGCGGATCCAGCACACCGGCGGTGTTGACGCCGTCGGTCAGCAGGATCAGGACATGTTCCCGCGGCACGGGTTGCTGCGCCGATGGTGCGGCCAGGCGCTTGACCGCCAGGCCGATGGCGTCGCCGATCGCGGTTTCGCGCCCGGCCAGGCCGACCACGCTGGCATCGAGCTGCTGGCGCACCGAGTCCAGGTCCCGCGTCATCGGCGTCAGCGCATAGGCCTTCTGCCCGAACACGATCAGGCCGACGCGGTCGCCTTCGCGGCGATCGAGGAAGTCCGCCAGCACCGCCTTGGCCGCGGTCAGGCGGTCGACCCGGCGGCCGCCCAGCGCCATGTCCTCGTCGCTCATGCTGCCCGACAGGTCCACCGCCAGCAACAGGTCGCGGCCGGCCTGCGGCGGCGCCATCGGCGGCCCGAGCTGCTGCGGTCGCGCCGCGGCCACGCACAGCAGCGCCCAGGCCAGCCACGCCAGCACGCCGACCCCGGCGCTCCGCGCGGGCCCGGTGCGGCCGACAATGGCGTCCAGGCGGCTGCCATAGGGCACCTGCAACGCCGCCGCAGTGCTGCGCGCGGGCGGCAGCAGCCGGCGCAGCAGCCACGGCAGCGGCAACGCCAGCAGCAGCCACGGCCAAGCGAAGCCGGCGAAGTCCGGCGGCAGCCACGCGTTCATCGCGCCGCCATCCATTGCAGGAAGCACGCGCGCGCTCGCGGCAGCAGTGCGGCCACCGCAGCGGCGTCGACCGCAGGACGGAAACCGCCGTCGAGCAGCAAGCGCGCGTCCTTGTCGCCGAACCGGGGCTGTCTGCCGTCGCCGTCGAGGAAGCGCAGCCAGGCCTCGCCCTGCAGCCTGTCCGCTTGCGGATCGCGGCGACGCGCGGCGCGACGCAGCAGTTCGGAGATCGCGGCGAGCTGCGCCGCCGGCGTCGCCGCGGCGCGCACGGCGTCGTCGAACAGGCGTTGCAGCGCGCGCCGACGGCGCTGCCGGCGCCACGCCCACCCGGCCAGGGTCGCGACAGCGAGCAGCAACAGCGCCGCGACGATCCACCAGCCCGGCGCAGGCGGCCACCACGGCGGCGCGGGGGGCTGGTGGATGTCGCGCAGGACCAGCGTCGGATCGGACCGCAACATCGGCGTCACGCCGCCCGCGCCGGGCCCAGCAGCGGCAGCCAGGCGTCGCTCGGCGCTTCGCTGGAGAGCGCCTGCACGCGCACGCCGCGCACCGGCAATTGCGCCAGGGCTGCGTCCAGCGGTGCGACGAAGGTGTCGCGCCAGCGCTGGCGTTGCGCGGCGGTCGCCAGATCCAGTTCGACGCGATGGCCGCCGGCCCGGAACGGCAGGCTGGCCTGCGGGGGGTCGCGTTCCAGCGGATCGCTGAGCAGCAACACGATCACCTCGTTGTGCAGCGCCAGCGCCGGCCAGCGCTGCGCCGGCACGGCGGCGACGCTGGCGGGATCGGCGAGCACGACCAGTCGCGAGCCCGGCCGCAGCAGCCGTCGCGCATGCTCCAGCGCCTGCGCCAGCCCGGCATCGTCGCCCGGCGGCGCGCGATACCAGCGCACCAGCGCGTCGAGCACGCGCAATGCGCCGCGCGGGCCGGCAGCGGGCGCGACCGGCGCTTCCCGCATGCTGCCGCGCAGGGCGGCGATGCGGTCGCCGTCGCGCACTGCAGCCCAGGCCGCAACCGCGCCGGCGCGCGCGGCCTGCACCGACTTGAAACGCACGCGGGTGCCGAAATACAGCGCCGGCGCGGTATCGGCCACGAGCAGCGTCAAGCGCTCGCGCTCGGCCTGGAACAGCTTGGTATGCGGCTTGCCGCTGCGCGCGGTCAGGCGCCAGTCGATGTGGCGGGCGTCGTCGCCGATGGCGTATTCGCGCGACTCGGCATATTCCATGCCGCGCCCGCGCAGCGGCGACAACGCCTGGCCGCCGACGCCGTGGCGACCGCGTCGCGGCGGCCGCCGGCCCTGCGCCGCCGCCCGCAGCGCCAGCAGTTCGGCGAGCGTGGGGATGAGGCCATTGGCAGCTGAGTGAGGCATCGGGATCGGTTCGTAATTCCTGCAGGAGCGGCGCCCGTCGGGCAGCCCAGGCTCGGACTGTCAAAGGGCCGCATGGTCAAAAGGTCGCACTGTGCAATGTCTTTACCTTCAATGCCGGGGTTTCTCCGCCCAAAGCGCCCCTCATCCGCCTTCGGCACCTTCTCCCCGCCACGCGCGGGGAGAAGGAGAGCAAGCACTGGCGACCGCCGACAAGATTTCGCTTCCGCACCCGCTTTGGTTCAAGGCAATGGCACCCTGTCGAGCAGCTCGGCGACCAGCTTCTCGCCATCCCAGCCTTCGGCGGTGGCCTCGTAGCTGGGCAGGACGCGATGACGCAGCACGTCGGGCGCGACCGCGCGGACGTCCTCCGGCGTCACGTAATCGCGTCCGGCCAGCCAGGCGTGGGCGCGGGCGCAGCGCTCCAGCGCGATCGAGCCGCGTGGGCTCGCGCCCCAGGCGATGCGGCGCGCCAGCGCCGCGTCGTAGCGCGCCGGATCGCGCGAGGCCAGCACCAGCTCGATCAGGTAACGCTCCAGCTGCGGCGCGACATGCAGCTCCAGCACCGCCGCGCGCGCCGCGAACACGTCGGCCAGCGGCATCCGCGGCGGCGCGGCGGCGGCGGGCCGCACCGCCGCGCGCGCACGTTCGCGCGCCAGCCGCAGGATTTCGGCCTCGGCCGCGGCTTCGGGATAGCCGATGCGCACGTACATCAGGAAGCGGTCGAGCTGCGCCTCGGGCAGCGGGAAGGTGCCTTCCTGCTCGATCGGATTCTGCGTCGCCATCACCAGGAACAGCGGCGGCAGCGGATAGGTGTGGCGGCCGACGGTGACCTGGCGTTCGCCCATCGCCTCCAGCAGCGCCGACTGCACCTTGGCCGGGGCGCGGTTGATCTCGTCGGCCAGCAGCACCGGATGGAAGATCGGTCCGGGCTGGAATTCGAAGCGGCCGTCCTGCGGGCGCCAGACCTCGGTGCCGGTGAGGTCGGCCGGCAACAGGTCGGGGGTGAACTGGACGCGGGCGAAGTCCGCCTCCAGGCGCGCGGCGAGCGCGCGGATCGCGCTGGTCTTGGCCAGCCCCGGCGCGCCCTCGACCAGCAGGTGGCCGTCGGCGAGCAGGGCGATCAGCAGGCGCTCGATCAGCCCGGCCTGGCCGACGATCTCGGCCGTCAGGGCCGTGCGCAACGCGCAAAACGCGTCGTGAAGGCGGGAGGTATCGTCGCTGCGGCTGTCCATTCGCAATGCGGTCGGCGACGCGAAACGCGCCAGGGTGCAGTTTGACCGACGCAGGCCGGCTTGGTTCAGGCGCGAGCGCCCGCATTCAGCCCGGCGCCAGCGATGCCCGGACACGACGAAGGGGCCGTTCGGCCCCTTCGCGTGGCATCGCCGGCGGCGTCAGGGCGCCGGGCGTTGCGCGACCCGCAGCACCTTCGGCGTCACCATGATCAGCAGCTCGGCCTTGCTCTTTTCGCGGCCGCGCTTCTTGAACAGGTTGCCGATCACCGGGATGTCCGCCAGGAACGGCACCTTGGACATGCTCTGCTGGTCCTTGAACTCGTACACGCCGCCGATGACCACGGTCTGCCCGTCCTCCATCAGCACCGCGGTGTTGACCGAGCGCTTGGCGATCCGCGGCACCTGGCCGACGCCGGTGTCGACGAAGCCGGCGACCTCGTCCTTCTTCACCGCCATGTTCAGGAACACGCGGCCGTCGTTGGTGATGGTCGGGGTGACCTTGAGCTCCAGCACCGCGTCCTTGAACTGCACCTGCGGCACCTGGGTGCCGCCGGCGGTACCGGCGCCGGTCAGGGTCAGGTAGCCGATCTCCTCGCCCTGGGTGATCACCGCTTCCTTCTGGTTGCTGGTGACGATGCGCGGGTTGGAGATCACCTCGCCGCGGCCTTCCTGCTGCAGCGCCGACAGCTCGATGTCGAGGAGGTAGCCAGCGTTGAGGATCGACAGCGCCAGCGAGCCGGTCCCGCCGGCAAGCGTGCTGGGCAGGCTGGTGATCAAGCTGCGGGTGATGGAGGAGGGCTGCAGCACCGGCGCCACCGGAGCAGGTCCGACCTGACCACCGGCATTCCAGGTGTTCAAGGCCGTTTGATAGGCCGCCATCGCCGTGTCGTTGGCGATCTGCGCGGCGACATCGGCGTTGCGGTTGACCGAGTTCTGCTCCAGCTTGCCGCCGAAGTAGGTGTTGTCCTTGTTGCCGGTGATGCCGAAGCGTGCGCCCAGTTCGCGCGCGAACGACTCGTTGGCGATCACGATGCGGGCCTCGATCACCACCTGGTCGACCGGCTTGTCGAGTTCGTTCACCAGTTGCTTGACCGCCTCCACGCGCTGCGGGATGTCGATCACCAGCAAGGTGTTGGTGCGACGGTCGAAGCTGATGCTGCCGCGCGGCGACAGGAAGCCGCGACTCTGGGCCGCCGCGCCGCCGGTGCCGCCACCGCCGCCGCTCTTGGCCTCGTCGGTCAGCAGCTTGGCCAGGTCCTCGGCGTTGCCGTAGCTGATCGGGATGTATTCGGTGATCATCTCGACGCGGTTCTCGATCGCGATCCGCGCGTCTTCCTTGTCCTGTTCGTACTTGGCGATCTCGGACTGCGGCGCGACCCATACCACGTTGCCGCTGCGGCGCTTGTCCAGGCCCTTGGCCTGCAGCACGATGTCCAGCGCCTGGTCCCACGGCACGTTGATCAGGCGCAGGGTGACGTTGCCGGTCACCGAGTCTGAGGCGACGATGTTGAGGTTGGACTCCTCGGCGACCAGCTGCAGCACGGTGCGTACCGGCACGTCCTGGAAGTTGAAGGTCACCGGGCGGCCGCTGTAGGCGCGCGCCGTGCTGCTGGATGCGGTCGCGCCCATCGCCGTGGTGGCGCCCACCGCCCGCGCCGGCGCGGCCGCGCGCGGCACGATCTCGACGATGTAGTCGCGTCCGGTCTGGTAGGCCAGCGACTCGAACGGGCCGCTGGTGCTCAGCACCAGCCGAGTGCCGTCGCCGGCACGGTTGGCGTCGATCCGCTGCACCGGGGTGGCGAAGTCGGTGACGTTGAGCGGCTTCTGCAGCGCGGCCGGGAGCGTGGCGTTGCCGACGTCCACGACCACGGAGGAGCCCTGGTTGCGCAGGTCCGGGGTGGCGCCGTCGCCGCTGAAGCGCAGGATCAGCTTGCCGGAACCGCCGTCGCCGCGCTTGAAGTCGATGTTGGACACGCTCAGCGCGCCGGGCACCTGCCTGGCCGGATCGACCGCGACCGGTGCCGCGCTCTGCGCGACCGCGGCCAGCGCCGGGGCGGCGGATGGCTGCGGCGTGGCCTGCACGCCGCTGAAGGCGGCCAGCAGCCCCGCCGCGAGACCGAATGCGCTCGCCCGCAAAGGCAGGGGGCGCCGGGCAGGCCGCAGGCTTGTGGCTTTGAGTACGGTCATCGTCCTATCCCCCAATCATTGATCTTCGAGCGCGATCGACGCCGGCCGTTCCAGCCAGCCGCCCGCGCCATCGGGCACCAGTTCGACCAGTTCGATCCGGTCGTCGAATACCGCAGTCACGCGGCCGTCGTTTTGTCCCAGGTACACGCCGGGCCGCACCCGATAGGTCACCTTGTCCGGCGCCATCACCAGCGCGACCAGGCCGGCGCCGCTGCCGATGGTGCCGACCATGTCGAGGCTGTCGAGCGGGAACTGTTCCAGCGTCTGCTTGCGGCGGTTGGGGTCCGGACGCGGACCGCTGCCGTTGCTCTGGTCGCTGAAGGCGTTGCTGAAGGGGTCGCGCAGGGCCTGCGCGGCGTATTCGAAGGTCTCGAACTGCTGCATCACCGGCAGCGGGTCCAGCGGCGGCGCGGGGCGGTTCTTGACCTCGGCGACCCATTTTTCCAGGTTGGGCGCGTCGCCCGGGGTACTGGTCACGCTGCGGCCGCAGGCGCCGAGCACGGCGGCGAGCAGCAGCAACAGGGCGAGCCGGGCCAGGCGGGGAACGGCGTCGAACGGATGCTTGTGCATGTCAGCGCCCCCCCTTCGCGCCTGCGGCCTTTTCCTGCTCGGCCGCCTCTTCCTCGTCGAGGTAGCGGTAGGTCTTGACCGTACCGGCCAGCTCCAGCGGGATGTCGGCGCGGATGCCGCCACCGGTGCTCTTGTTCTTGGGCTGCAGCGAGATGTCGTGCATGGTCAGGATCACCACGCGCGGCAGCGAGGCCACGCCGCTGACGAAGGCGCCGAACTGGTGGTAGGTACCGACCATCCGCAGCGCGATGGGCTTCTCGGCGTAGAACTCCTTGGGCGTTTCCGGACCCGGCTGGAACAGCTCGTTGGACAGGCCGGTGGCGAGCGCGGTCTGCGAGATGTCGACGATGAGGTCGGGCATCTCAGTCTTGCTCGGCAACTGCCGCAGCATCTGCTGCAGCTGCTGCTCCATCTGCGCCAGCTGCAGCTTCAGCGGCTCGAGGTTCGCGGCGCGCCCCTGCTTGGTCTCGAACTCGGCGCGCAGCTCCGATTCCTGCCGCTCCAGCCCCTCGAGTTCGGCGGTCTTGTCGCGGACGAACAGCCACCAGGCCAGGCCGACGATCACCACGCCGATCAGCACGCAGAAGCCGAGCTTGTACTCGCGCGGCCACACGCCGGTGTTGTTGAAGCTCAGGTCCTTCAGGGCCATCTTTTTCTGGCTCACGGCGCGGCTCCTCCCTGTGCGGGCGCAGCCGGCGCCGGCGTGGCGGGCGCGGCCGGGGCATCCGGCACGCCGTCGCCGTCGGTGTCCTTGGGCGCGTTCGGATTGGCCAGCATCACGCTGAGCATGAAGGTGTACGGCAGGCCGGGTTCGCCCGCCTTGGCCTCGATGATCGACAGGTCGGGCTTGGTCATCCAGCCGGAGCCTTCGAGGTTGCGCATGTAGGTGCTGACCCGGGCGTTGGACTGCGAGCGCCCCTCGAGGGTGAGCTTGTCGCCCTCCTGCTTGATCGAGGTCAGGATCACGCCGTCGGGGATCGTGCGCACCAGCGAATCGAACAGGTGCACCATCTGCGAGCGGTTGGCCTGCAGTTGCTCGATCACGTCCTTGCGCGCCAGCAGCTTGGCCTTCTTCTGGTCGAGCGCCTCGATCTCCTTGATCTGGGCGTCGACCTGGGTGATCTGGTCGCGCAGGAAACCGTTGCGCTCGGTCTGGCCGCTGATCTGGGCGTTGTAGTAGCTGATGATCAGGAACGCCAGCACCACAGCCGCAACGGCCGACAGGCCGAGCATGGTGAGGAATTCCTTCTGGCGCAGCTTGCGCCGTTCGGCGCGCCACGGGAGCAGGTTGATCCGTGCCATCAGTCGAAGCTCCTCATGGCCAGGCCGGCGGCGATCATCAGCGCGGGCGCGTCCTGGGCCAGCGCGTGCGCCTGCACCCGCGGGCCGAGGGTCATCTGCGCCAGCGGATTGGCGACCACCGTCGGCACACCGAGCTGCTCCTCGACCATGTCGGCCACGCCCGGGATCGAGGCGCAGCCGCCCGCGAGCACGATCTGGTCGACGCGGTTGAACTCGCTGCCGGCATAGAAGAACTGCAGCAGACGGCTGATCTGCTGCACCAGTGCCTCTTTGAACGGCTCCAGCACCTCGATCTCGTAGCTCTCCGGCAGGCCGCCCTGGCGCTTGGCCAGGCCGGCCTCCTCGTAGCTCAGGCCGTAGCGGCGCATGACCTCATCGGTCAGCTGCTTGCCGCCGAACACCTGTTCGCGGTTGTACAGGCTGCGGCCGTTGCGCAGGATGTTGAGCGTGGTCATGGTGGCGCCGACATCGACCAGCGCGACCACGCCGTCGCGCGGCACGTTCAGCGTCTCGCCCAGCAGTGCGAAGGCGTTCTCGATCGCGAAGGCCTCCACGTCCATCACCTTGGCGGTGAGGCCGCCGAGCTCCAGCGCCGAGGTGCGGGTCTCGACGTTCTCCGAGCGCGAGGCCGCCAGCAGCACCTGGACCATCTCGGCGTTGCCCGGCATCGGGCCGAGCACCTCGAAGTCCAGGTTCACTTCCTCGATCGGATAGGGAATGTAATTGACCGCTTCCAGCTCGATCTGGGACTCCATGTCGTCCTCGTCCAGGTCCGCCGGCATCGGGATCAGCTTGGTGATCACCGCCGAGCCGGCGACCGCGGCCGCGGCGTACCGGGCCTTGCTCCCGGAGCGGGCCATGGCACGGCGGATGGCCTCGCCGACCGCCTCGACCTCGACGATGTTCTTCTCCACCACGGCGTTGGGCGGCAGCGGTTCGACCGCGTAGTGCTCGACCCGGTAGCGATTGCCCGCCCGCGACAGCTGGAGGAGCTTGACCGCGGTCGAACTGATGTCGACGCCGACCAAGGGCGGCTGGCTTTTTGTGATCAGTCCCACGTTTTCTCCCCTTATCACGGGCGCTTACGCGCACAACGTGCCCCGTTGCATTAAATAACGGACTTTTTACGTCATGGCAACTCCCCCGGCCTGGCCGCCCCCTGTGCCCGCCTCCCCCGCAAACGCCGGTCGTGCCTGAATCCGGCCGCGGACGGCGGTTTCAGGCCGCTCCTCTATACTCCCCGCCCAACACAGCCGCAATACGCTTTCGCGCGAGGATTTCCCCCTGATGCCGCCGTTTCGCCGCCTGTTGCGCTGGGCCGTGTTCGCTTTCGCGACCGTGTCGCTGCTCGGCCTGCTGGCCCTGGGCACCCTGTATGTCGTGGTCTCCTCCCGGCTGCCGGACGTGCAATCCCTGCGCAGCGTGGAGCTGCAGGAACCGCTGTACGTCTATGCCCGCGACGGCCGTTTGATGGCCGTGTTCGGCGAGACCCGGCGCTACCCGGTGGACATCGCCCAGGTCCCCGAGCGGCTGCGACAGGCCTTCATCGCGATCGAGGACAACCGCTTCTACCAGCACCACGGCGTCGACTACAAAGGCGTGGCGCGCGCGATCTGGCTGCTGGCGACCACCGACGACAAGCGCGTGCCGGGCGGCTCCACCATCACCCAGCAGGTGGCGCGCCAGTTCTTCCTCAGCTCCGAGTACAGCTACACCCGCAAGCTGGCGGAAATGCTGCTGGCGATGAAGATGGAACGCGAACTGAGCAAGGACGAGATCTTCCAGCTCTACCTCAACAAGAGTTTCTTCGGCAACCGCGCCTACGGCATCGCCGCGGCCGCGGAGTTCTATTACGGCAGGACGCTGGACCAGCTCAGCCTGGACGAGATGGCGACGCTGGCGGCGATCCCGAAGTTCCCGTCCAGCGGCAATCCGGTCAGCAATCCCGAGCGCGCACGCATCCGCCGCGACTACGTGCTGCAGCGCATGCGCGAGCTGGGTTTCATCGGCCGCGGCGAGGAAATCGCCGCGCAGGCGGCGCCGATGCACGCCAGCCCGCACGACATTCCGATCCAGGTCGAGGCGCCGTACGTGGCGGAAATGGTGCGGCGGGAGATGATCGCGCGCTTCGGCGGCGACGTGCTGACCCGCGGCTACCACGTCACCACCAGCATCGACCCGGTGCTGCAGGCGGCCGCGCAGAAAGCCGTGCGCGACGGCCTGGAGCTCTACAGCCACCGCCACGGCTGGCGCAAGGTCGAGCGGCATTTCGACCTGGCCGCCGACGAGGATGCGGCCGGCGCCAGCGCGCGCCTGCAGGGCATCGTTGCCCAGGGCGGCCTGCTGCCGGCGATCGTGCTGCGCAGCGGCGATGGCAGCGCCGAGGTCGCGCTCGCCGACGGCAGCACGGTCGTGCTCGGCGCCGACAGCAGCCGCTGGACCGGGCGCACGCCGGCGGCCCTGGTGCAGCGCGGCGACCTGGTGCGGGTGCGACGGATCGATCCGGTCGTGCCCGCGACGCCGCCGGGCGCCGGCGACCCCGCCGCCGCCCCGGCAGCGGCCCCGACGCCGCCGCGCTACCAGCTCGAACAGCTGCCGCAGGCGCAGGCCGCGCTGGTGTCGCTGGATCCGCAGGACGGCGCGCTGCGCGCGCTGGTCGGCGGCTTCAGCTTCGCCGGCAACAAGTTCAACCGCGCCACCCAGGCGCGGCGCCAGCCCGGCTCCAGCTTCAAGCCGTTCCTGTACGCGGCGGCGATGGAGCGCGGCTTCAACCCGGCCTCGATCGTGCTCGACGCGCCGGTGGTGTTCAAGGACCGCCGCGGCCACGAATGGCGGCCGCAGAACGACACCGGAAACTTCGCCGGCCCGATGCGCCTGCGCGAAGCGCTGGTGCAGTCGCGCAACCTGGTGTCGGTGCGCCTGCTCGATGCGATCGGGATCGATTACGCGCGCAAGTACATCAGTCACTTCGGCATCGACGAGGAGCTGCTGCCGCCGAACCTGTCGATGTCGCTGGGCACCGCGTCGCTGCCGCCGCTGATGATCGCGCGCGGCTACGCGACCTTCCCCAACGGCGGTTTCCGCATCACCCCCTGGTTCATCGACGAGGTCCGCGACCGCGACGGCAAGCTGCTGTTCAAGGAAAAGCCGGCGACGGCTTGCCCGGATTGCGGCGTGGCCGCGGCCGGCGCCGGCACCGTGCGCGCGGCCAACGTGGTCGCCGGCTTCGACCTGGGTCCGGGCGCGGGCGCGCCGCCGGCCGAGGCCGCCCGCCCGGCGGCAGCCGCTCCCGCCGCCCGTCCCGCCGCGCTGCCGGCCGACACCGTGCTGGCGCCGCGCGCGATCGACGCCCGTGTCGCCTACCAGCTGGTGTCGATGATGCGCGACGTGGTCCAGCGCGGCACCGGCACCGCGGCCAAGGTGCTGGGCCGCGAGGACGTCGCCGGCAAGACCGGCTCCACCAACGACCACCGCGACGCCTGGTTCTCCGGCTTCGGCGGCGACATCGTCACCACGGTCTGGGTCGGACGCGACGATTTCCGTTCGCTGGGCTACCGCGAGTACGGCGGCAAGGCCGCGCTGCCGATCTGGATCGACTACATGCGCGTGGCGCTCAAGGACCGGCCGATCGCCGCCAACGACCCGCCCGAGGGCATGGTCAAGGTCGCAGTGAGCGCGGGCGGGGAATTGCTGCCCGACGCCGGCAGCGGCATCGCCGAGTGGGTCAAGGCCGAGGACCTGGAGCGCATGGAAAGCTACGTCGAGAGCGCGCAGGACGCGCAGGCCCAGGACGAGGCGGCGTTCGACATCTTCTGAGCGCGGCCCGTCCCCGGGCGCCGTGCGCGCCGCCGGTGCCGCCGGATGCGGTAGAGTCGTCGCGGGTTCGCCTGGAGGCCGCCGCATGCGTCACGCCCGTCAGCACGCCCAGCAGCACGCGCTCACCCGCACCCGCGAACGCCGCCATCGCCTCGCCCACGAGGCCGCGCGACTGATGGCCGAGGGCGGCATCCGCGACTTCCACCAGGCCAAGCTCAAGGCCGCCGCGCGGCTGGGGATCCTCGACGACGCCTCGCTGCCGCGCAACCGCGAGATCGAGGATGCGCTGCGCGAATACCAGCGCCTGTTCGCGGGCCGGGAGCAGGCCGCGGGCCTGCGCACGCGGCGCGAGGCGGCGTTGCGCGCGCTGGAGTTCTTCGCGCCGTTCGAGCCGCGCCTGGTCGGCCCGGTGCTGGAGGGCACCGCCGACGTCCATGCCCCGGTCGCGCTGCAGCTGTACAGCGACGATGCCGACGCGGTGCCGCGCTTCCTCGACGAACACGACATCCCGGCCGAGGCGCGCTCGCGACGGCTGCGGCTGGACCCGCAACGCCAGCTCGATGCGCCGGTGTGGCTGTTCTCCGCCGAGGACCTGAGCTTCGACCTGACCGTGCTGCCGCTGGACGTGCTGCGCCAGGCGCCGCTGTCGGGCGTGGACGAAAAACCGATGCGGCGCGCCTCGCTGGCGCAGCTGCGGCAGCTGCTGGCCGAGGACGAGATCTCGGCCTACGAAGCGGGGAATTGAGCCGGGGCGCCGCGATCGGGACGCCGCAATAACCGGGGACCGTACCCGGGCCCGCCCGGCCGCGGCCGGGCAAACCCCGCGATGCCGTGCTCAGCGCTTGTCGATGGCGGCGTAATCGCGCGCCGCGTAACCGGTGTAGACCTGGCGCGGACGGCCGATCCGGGCTTCCGGATCCTCCTGCTGCTCCAGCCAGTGCGCGACCCAGCCGGCGGTGCGGGCGATGGCGAACATCACCGTGAACATCTCGGTCGGGATCCCCAGCGCCTTGTAGATGATGCCGGAGTAGAAATCGACGTTGGGATACAGCTTGCGCTGCACGAAGTACTCGTCCTTCAGCGCGGCCTCCTCGAGGCGCAGCGCCACTTCCAGCAGCGGGTCGTTGACGCCGAGTTCAGCCAGCACCTGGTGGGTCATCTCGCGGATGATCTTGGCGCGCGGGTCGAAGTTCTTGTAGACGCGGTGGCCGAAGCCCATCAGGCGGAAGCCCGATTCCCTGTCCTTGGCCTTGTCGACTGCGGACTGCACGTTCTTCGCGTCGCCGATCTCGGCCAGCATCTTCAGCACCGCCTCGTTGGCGCCGCCGTGCGCCGGGCCCCACAGCGCGGCGACGCCGGCGGCGACGCAGGCGTACGGGTTGGCGCCGGTGGAACCGACCAGGCGCACGGTCGAGGTCGAGGCGTTCTGCTCGTGGTCGGCGTGCAGGATGAACAGCAGGTCCAGCGCGCGCGCGGCCACCGGCTTGAGCACCAGCGGCTCGCTCGGCACCTCGAACATCATGTGCAGGAAGCGCTCGACGTACTCGATGTTGTTGCGCGGGTAGCGCAGCGGCCAGCCGATCGAGTGGCGATAGCAGGCGGCGGCGATGGTCGGCACCTTGGCGATCAGGCGCACCGCGGCCAGGCGGCGCTGCTCGGGATCGTCCAGGTCCAGGGTGTTGTGGTAGAAGCTGGCCATCGAGCCGAGCATCCCGACCAGCATCGCCATCGGATGGGCGTCGTGGCGGAACCCGCCGAGGAAGCTCTTGAACGCCTCGTGCATCATCGTGTGGTGGGTGATGCGGTTCTCGAACCTCGTGAACTCGCCCGGCGACGGCAGCTCGCCGTGCATCAGCAGGTAGGCGACCTCGAGGAAGCTCGAGTGCGCGGCCAGCTGCTCGATCGGATAGCCGCGGTACAGCAGCACGCCGGCGCCGCCGTCGATGTAGGTGATGGCCGACTTGCAGGAGGCGGTGGCGCCGAAACCCGGGTCGTAGGTGAAGCAACCCGTTTCCTTCGGCAGCTTGCCGATGTCGATGCAGGGGTTGCCGAGGGTGCCGGTCGCCACCGGCAGGGTCACGGTCTTGCCGGCGGCGGTCAGCGTGACCTGGCCGGTGGCGGATTCGTTCGCGTCGGACACGGCGCACACTCCTCGATTCATGCGCGCCCGTGGCGGCGACGCCAGGCGCGGAGGGGGGATGATCGATTGCGTCCACGGCGAGCGCCGCGGAAGCACGCATTATCGCATAGCCGGACCGCCCCGGCCCCCGGCCGGGAGCGCCGCCCCGTCGCGCGGGGCTTGCGCAGGCGCCCGCAAACGCCGACGGCCGCCCGGAGGCGGCCGTCGCGATCAGGCACTGGCGGCGCGCTTACTTGGCGTAGCGCTTGCGGAACTTGTCGACGCGGCCGCTGGTGTCCATGATCTTGTTCTGCCCGGTGTAGAACGGGTGCGTGGCCGAAGACACGTCGACCTTGACCAGCGGATACTCGTTGCCGTCCTCCCACTTGATCGTCTCCCGGCTGGCGACGGTGGAGCGGGTGAGGAACTTGAAATCGGAAGTCACGTCCTGGAACACGACTTCGCGGTATTCGGGGTGGATGTCGGCCTTCATGGCGGCACCGGTTTCGATAAGGTAAGCGCGGCATTTTAGCCGCCGCCTGCATCGCGACGCAAGCCGCCGCGCGCGTTCAGGCCGCGGCCCCGCGCTGGACCTGCCCGGGCGGCCCCGGTCGAGCGCGCCCTCCGATGTCCAGCCGGCGCGAACCGCTGCCGATCCCGGCCAACGACGACGCCGGCGCAGGCCGGAGAGGGCCGTGACGGCAGCGGCAGCGTGTCGGCGCCCGGGTCCGGGCGGCACTCGGGGGGCGGAGCCCGCGCGGTCAGGCCGCGGCGTAACGCGCGGCGCCGCCGATCCAGCGGGCGACCAGGCGCTCGGCGACCTGCGGCGATTGCGCAAGCAGGCGCTCGCCCAGCGCGTGCACCTGCGGCAGCAGGTCGGCATCGCGCGCCAGGTCCGCGAGGCGGAACGTGGCCAGGCCGGTCTGCCGGGTCCCCAGCAGTTCGCCGGGCCCGCGCAGGGCCAGATCCTTTTCCGCGATCACGAACCCGTCACTGGTTTCGCGCAGCGTCTCCAGCCGCTGCCGCGCCAGCGCCGACAGCGGCGGCTGGTACAGCAACACGCAGCTCGATGCCGTGCTGCCGCGGCCGACCCGGCCGCGCAGCTGGTGCAGCTGCGCCAGGCCCAGGCGCTCGGCGTTCTCGACGATCATCAGCGACGCGTTGGCCACGTCGACGCCGACCTCGATCACCGTGGTCGCCACCAGCAGGTCGAGTGCGCCCTCCTTGAACGCGCACATCGTCGCCTGCTTCTGTGCGGACTTCATGCGCCCGTGCACCAGGCCGATGCGCAGTTCCGGCAAGGCCGCCGACAGCGCCTCGAAGGTGGTCTGCGCGGCCTGCGCTTCGATCCGGCCGCGGCCGCCGGCGCCAGATCCTCCCTGGCCGGACGCTCCCGCTTCCTCGTCGGAATCGTCGATCAGCGTGCACACCCAGTACGCCTGCCGGCCCTGCGCGCAGGCCGCGCGGATGCGCTCGACCAGTTCCGGGCGGCGCTCGGCGCTGAGGGCGACGGTCTGCACCGGCGTGCGGCCCGGCGGCAGCTCGTCGAGCGCCGAGACGTCGAGGTCGGCGTACGCCGCCATCGCCAGCGTGCGCGGGATCGGGGTCGCGGTCAGCACCAGCTGGTGCGGCACTTTCGCACGCCGGTCCTTCTGCGTCGGGTGGAGGACGGCGCCCTTGTCGCGCAGCGCCAGGCGCTGGTGCACGCCGAAGCGGTGCTGCTCGTCGACGATCGCCAGCGCGAGGCCGTGGAAGGCGACGCCTTCCTGCATCAGCGCGTGGGTGCCGACGACCACCTGCGCGGCGCCGGACGCCACCTGCGCCAGCACCGCCGCGCGCGCCTTGCCGGTGACCTTGCCGGCCAGCCAGGCCACGCGCACGCCCAGCGGCTCGAGCCAGCCGCGCAGGTTGGCCAGGTGCTGCTCGGCCAGCAGTTCGGTCGGCGCCATCAGCGCCGCCTGCCGGCCGGCCTCCACCGTCAACAGCGCCGCCAGCGCCGCAACCACGGTCTTGCCGCTGCCGACATCGCCCTGCACCAGCCGCAGCATCGGATGCGGCTGCGCGAGGTCGCGGCGGACCTGCGCGAACACGCGCTCCTGCGCGCCGGTGAGCGCAAACGGCAGGGCCGCGCGCAGCCGTCCGACCAGGACGCCGGCCGGCGCCAGCGGCGGCGCCGCATGCCTCTGCAGGGCGATGCGCTGGCGCCGCAGGCTGAGGTGGTGGGCCAGCAACTCCTCCAGCGCCAGCCGCCGTTGCGCCGGATGGGTGCCGGCCAGCAGCGCGGCGACGTCGGCATCGCGCGGCGGACGGTGCACCGTCAGCAGCGCCTCGCGCAGCGACGGCAACCGCAAGTCCGCGAGCGTCGCGTGCGGCAGCAGCTCCAGTGCGGCATCGTCGGGCAGGCGATCCAGCGCCGCGCCGATCAGCCGTCGCAGACTGGCCGGCCCCACGCCGTCGACCGCCGGGTACACCGGATCGAGCCGGTCGCCGAGGACCGCCTCGTCGGCCGCGAGCACGCGATAGCTCGGGTGCACCATCTCCAGCCCGTGCTGCCCGGCGCGCGGCGTGCCGTAGCAGCGCACCCGCGCGCCGGGCGCGAACTGCGCCACCTGCGCGGCGCGGAAATGGAAGAAACGCAGCACCAGCGTCGCCTGCGAGCCGTCGCCGATCGCCACCCGCAGCAGCGGGCGGTAGCGGAACCCGCGCTCCACCGCCTCGACCGTGCCCTCCACCTGCGCCGCGACGCCCGGCTGCAAGCCGCGGATCGGCGCGATCCGGGTGCGGTCCTCGTACTGCCGCGGCAGCAGCAGCCACAGGTCCTGCAGGGTCGACAGGCCGCGCGCGGCGAGCTTTTCGGCCACGCGCGGACCGACCCCGGGCAACGAGGACAACGGCGCCTCGCCTGCCGGCGCCAGCGACGGTGCGACCGTGGCCGGCGCGCGCTCGGCCGCGGCCCGCCCGCGGCGGGCACCTCCGGGAGCGGCAGGTTTGCCGGCGCGGGCCACGCTGCGGTCAGTCGAGCACCATCACCGCGTCGACCTCGAACGCCGCGCCCTTGGGCAGGGCGGAGACCTCGATGGTCGAGCGCGCCGGGTACGGCGCCGCGAAATATTCGGCCATCACCGCGTTGACCGCGGAAAACTGCGACAGGTCGGTCAGATACAGGCCGACCCGCACGACCTGGTCGAAGGAGCCGCCGGCGGCCCGGCACACGGCCTGCAGGTTGTCGAACGCGCGCCGCGCCTGCGCCGCGATGTCGCCTTCCACCATCTGCCCGGTTGCCGGCACCAGCGGCGTCTGCCCGGACAGGTAGACGGTGTTGCCGGCGCGGATCGCCTGCGAATACGGGCCGATGGCGGCGGGGGCGAGGTCGGTATGGATCGGCTGGCGCGACATGATGGACTCCGGTGCGTGGAGTCCGGATTCTAGCGGCTGCGGCCGCACGCGGTCCGTGCGCATCGCCGGGAGCGCGGCGCGGACCACGGCCCGGCGCGCCGGCGGCTGCCGCGCGGCGGCTACAGCCGCTGCACCCCGTACACGACCCCCAGCCGGCGCACGCGGCGGATCACGTCGGCGATGTGCTTGCGGTCGCGCACCTCGATCGCGAAGCGGATCGAGGCGATGTTGCTGTCGCGTTCCACGTATTCGACCCCGTCGATGTTGGAGTCGGCCTGGGCGATCGCCGCAGCGACCTGCGCCAGCACGCCCGGGTGGTTCTCGACCTCGACCATCAGCGCGCTGTGGAAATCGCCCGACACCGTGCGGTCCCAGCCGATCGCGATCCAGCGCTCCGGCGACTTGCGGTAGTCGACCACGTTCGGGCAGTCGAGCCGGTGCACGACGATGCCGCGGCCGGTGGTGTGGTAGCCCATGATCTCGTCGCCGGGGATCGGCATGCAGCAATGGGCGAAGGTGATCACGCCACGCTCGTGGCCGGTGATCAGGATGCGGTCGCCGCCGGGCCGGAGTTCGCGTTGCGGCCGCGGCAGCGCATCCAGCAGGTCCGGCGCGGCGGCCTGCTCCCGCGCCAGCACCAGCGCCACCTGCGCCGGCATGCGGTTGCCCAGCGCGATGTCGGCCAGCAGCGCCTCCAGCCGCGGATAGCGGTTGTCGGCGAGATAGGCCTCCAGCCGCGCCGGCGGCAGCCGGTCGAGCGAGGTCTGCAGGTTTTCCAGCGCGCGGTCGAGCATGCGGTGGCCGAGCTGCACCGCATCCTCGTGCTCCAGGTGCTTGAGCTGGTGGCGGATCGAGGTGCGGGCCTTGCCGGTGGCCACGAACTCCAGCCAGTGCGGCTGCGGCGCCGCCGACGGCGCGGTGATCACCTCCACCTTCTGCCCGCTGACCAGCTTGGTGCGCAGCGGCACCAGCTTCTTGTCCACGCGCGCGGCGACCGCGTGGTTGCCGACGTCGGTATGCACCGCGTAGGCGAAGTCCAGCGCGGTGGCGTTGCGCGGCAGCGCCAGGATGTCGCCCTTGGGGGTGAACAGATAGACCTCGTCGGGGAACAGGTCGATCTTGACGTTCTCCAGGAACTCCAGCGACGAACCGGTGCCGCGCTGGCTCTCCAGCAGCCCGGTGATCCACGAGTGCGCGCGGGTGTGGGCGCTGTTGCCGGAGCCGCCGTGCTTGTACATCCAGTGCGCGGCGATCCCGCGCTCGGCGATCAGGTCCATCTCCTCGGTACGGATCTGGACCTCGATCGGCGAGCCGTAGGGCCCGAACAGCACCGTGTGCAGCGACTGGTAGCCGTTGGCCTTGGGGATGGCGATGAAGTCGCGGAAGCGCCCGTCCAGCGGCTTGAACACCGCGTGCACCACGCCCAGCGCGTGGTAGCACTCCGGCACCGACCCGACCACGATGCGGAACCCGAACACGTCCATCACCTGGACGAAGCTCTTGCCCTCCGCGCGCATCTTCGTATAGATGCTCCACGGCGACTTCACCCGGCCCACCAGCCGGTATTGCAGACCCTCGTTGGTCAGCCGCTGCGCCAGCTGCGCCTCGATCCGGGCCAGCGCCTCGCGTCGCACCAGCGGCTGGGTGCGGATGCGCTTCTCCAGCACCGCGTGCCGCCACGGGTACAGGGCGCGGAACCCCAGGTTCTGCAGCTCGGCCTTGATCAGGTTCATGCCCAGGCGCTGGGCGATCGGGGCGTGGATCTCCAGCGTTTCGCGCGCGATCCGCGCGCGCGCCTCGGGCGTCTGCGCGGCGAGCGTGCGCATGTTGTGCAGGCGGTCGGCGAGCTTGATCATGATCACGCGCAGGTCGCGCGCCATCGCCAGCAGCATCTTGCGGAAGCTCTCGGCGGCCGCCTCCTGGCGGTCGGCGAACTGCAGCTTGTCCAGCTTGGTGACGCCGTCGACCAGCTCGGCCACGGTCTCGCCGAACTCGCCGGCGATCGCGTCGCGCCCCAGCGGCGTGTCCTCCAGGGTGTCGTGCAGGATCGCCGCGACCAGGGTCTCGACGTCGACCCGCTGCTCGGCCAGCACCGTGGCCACCGCCACCGGATGGGTGATGTAGGGCTCGCCGGAGCGCCGCGTCTGCCCGGCATGCGCGGCGGCGCCGACCGCCCAGGCGCGGCGCAGGACGCGCCGCTGCTCGTCGGGCAGATAGCCGGCCGCCTGTTCCAGCGCCTGCATGTAGTCCGGCACCGCCTCGTCGGCGGGCGCGGGATGGGGCGCGGCATGGGCGGGCTGGACGGGACGCATGGCCCGAGCCTACGCGGGAGCCGGTGGAGCGGCAATGCGGGCGCCGGGGCGGCTGCAACGGAACCCGGAAACGCCACGACCCCGCCGCAGCGGGGTCGTGATCGGGGACATGGCGCTGGCGACACTCCCCGCCCGGCCGCGCCGGCGCGGGGGAGCCCGCTGGCGTTCAGTCGTCGTTCTTGGACAGGTCGTCGTCGGCGACGACCTCGGCGGCGGCCCACTCCAGCGCCTCGCGTTCCCGACGCTCGCGCTCGGCCTTGTCGACCGCGTCGATGTAGGGCTGGTCGATGCGACGCGCGGCGATCTCGCGCAGCGCCAGCACGGTCGGCTTGTCGTTGCTCTCGCTGTTGTCCAGCTGCGGCTCGACCCCGTTGGCGAGCTGGCGCGCGCGCTTGGCGGCCATCATCACGAGCTCGAAGCGGTTGTCGACCACCTTCAGGCAGTCTTCGACGGTAATGCGGGCCATGGGGCTCCCGGCGGCGCTGGGCCGTCCGTATCGGTACAGGACCGCGAATTGTACGGGCGCCGACGCCACGGCACAAGCGCAATCCTTGCGAATCAGTGGTTTAGGGAAGCCCCGGCCCGGGCCCGCAGGCGCGGGGCGGGAGCCGACGCTACTCCCCGCCCAGCAGCCGCGCGATCAGCCCGGCATGACGCTGCGCCTGGACCTCGCGGCGCAGCCGGCTGGCCTGGAAGATCGCGCACATTTCCCCGACCGCGGTTTCGAATACCTCGTTGACGATCACGTAGTCGAATTCGGCGTAATGCGCCATCTCCTCGCGCGCGGCCGCCAGCCGTCGCGCGATCACCGCCTCGCTGTCCTGGCCGCGGGCGCGCATGCGCTGCTCCAGCGCCTGTCGCGAGGGCGGCAGGATGAACACGCCGACCGCCTCGGGCATCTGCCGGCGCACCTGCGCCGCGCCCTGCCAGTCGATCTCCAGCAGCACGTCGCGGCCGGCCGCCAGCTGCGGCTCCACCGACTGCCGCGCGGTGCCCTTCCAGTCGCCGTGCACGCGCGCGTGCTCGAAGAAGTCGCCGGCGGCGACCATGCGCTCGAATTCCGCGTCGCTGACGAAGTGGTAGTGCTCGTGGTGGCGCTCGCCCGGGCGCGGCGCGCGCGAGGTGAACGAGATCGACAGCCGGATGTTGGGGTCGCGCGCCAGGCAGGCATTGACGATGCTGGATTTGCCGGCGCCGGAGGGCGCCGCGACGATGAACAGGGTTCCGCGCATGGGCGCCGGGGTCGGGAATTCGGGGGCGGGGATTGGCAAGATCGGGGTCACGGGCTGGGCACGGACGGGATCGTACTCGTTCTTCCCGGTCGCCAGTCCCCGCTTCGGCTATTCGATGTTCTGGATCTGCTCGCGGACCTGGTCGATCAGCACCTTGAGCTCGACCGCAGCGGCGGAGGTGCGAGCGTCGACCGATTTCGACCCGAGCGTGTTGGCTTCGCGGTTGAACTCCTGCAGCAGGAAATCCAGCCGCCGGCCGACCGGCGCCGCCTGCCGCAGCACGCGGCGGATCTCGGCGATGTGGCTGTCGAGGCGGTCGAGCTCCTCGTCGATGTCCAGCTTCTGCAGCCACAGCACCAGCTCCTGCTCCAGGCGTCCGGGCTCCACGGGCTGGCGCAGGTCGGCCAGCCGCGCTTCGAGCTTCTGCCGCTGGCCGGCGCCGATCGCCGGCATCAGCGCCCGCACCTCCCCGGCGATGCGGGCAATGGCGTCGACGCGTTCGCCGATGCCGGCGGCCAGCTTGGCGCCCTCGCGCTCGCGCGCGGCGACGAACTGGCCCAGCACCTCGTCCAGCAGCGCCATCGCTTCGGCCTGCAGCAGCGCGGGGTCGGCGCTGCGCGTCTGCAGCACCCCCGGCCACTGCAGCAGCGCGGTGAACTCGGTGCGCAGCGCCGGGAACCGCGCCTGCACGTCCTGCGCCAGTTCCGACAGCCGCCCGAGCACGCGCGGGTCCAGCTGCAGCGCCTCGCCGCCGTCGGGCGCGCGCAGGCGCAGGTTGAGGTCGAGCTTGCCGCGGGCGACCCGCGCACCGATGCGTTCGCGCAAGGCCGGCTCCAGTGCGCGCAGTTCTTCGGGCAGGCGCATGCCGATCTCGAGGAAGCGATGGTTGACCGCGCGCAGTTCGCACGCCAGGGTGCCGGCGGCGGTGGCGCGCTCGCCGGAGGCGAACGCGGTCATGCTTCGGATGGACATGGCATCTCCAGGTCGCGACGGGCGCCGGACGCGCAGCGGCCGGGGCGGAAACGCTGCGATGGTAAACTTGCCCGCCGCGTTCCGGTGAATTTCCGCATGACCACTTCCCTTTCGCCGGCCTTCGTCCGCCCCAGCGGCCGCGCGCCCGACCAGTTGCGCGCGGTGACGCTCAGCCGCGGCTACACCCGGCACGCCGAAGGCTCGGTGCTGGTGTGTTTCGGCGACACCCGGGTGCTGTGCACCGCGAGCGTGGAGAACCGGGTGCCGGCGTTCCTGCGCGGCAAGGGCGAAGGCTGGGTCACCGCCGAGTACGGCATGCTGCCGCGCGCCACCCATTCGCGTTCCGACCGCGAGGCTGCGCGCGGCAAGCAGGGCGGGCGCACGCTGGAAATCCAGCGCCTGATCGGCCGCAGCCTGCGCGCCTGCGTCGACCGCACCGCGCTGGGCGAGCGCACCATCACCCTGGATTGCGACGTGCTGCAGGCCGATGGCGGTACCCGCACCGCGGCAATCACCGGCGCCTACGTCGCGCTGGTGGACGCGATCAACTGGCTGACCGCACGCGGCGAGTTCAAGTCGGTCAAGGGCGGGCGCGACCCGATCGTCGGCGCGGTCGCTGCGGTGTCGGTCGGCATCTGCGGCGGCGTCCCGGTGCTGGACCTGGACTACGCCGAAGACAGCGGCTGCGATACCGACATGAACGTGGTGATGAACGACGGCGGCGGCTTCATCGAGCTGCAAGGCACCGCCGAGGGCCACGCCTTCCGCGACGACGAGCTCGACGCGATGCTCGCACTCGCCCGCAAGGGCACCGCCGAACTGCTCGCCGCGCAACAGGCGGCGCTCGCCGGGCGATGACGCCGCCCGCGGAACTGGTCCTGGCCAGCGGCAACGCCGGCAAGCTGGCGGAGCTGCGTGCGCTGCTCGGCGCCGACCGCTGGCGCCTGCGCGCGCAATCCGACTTCGGCCTGGCCGAGGTCGAGGAAACCGGACTGACCTTCGTCGAGAACGCCCTGCTCAAGGCGCGCCATGCCGCCCGCGCGACCGGGTTGCCGGCACTGGCCGACGATTCGGGCCTGTGCGTGGATGCGCTCGGCGGCGCCCCCGGACTGCACTCGGCGCGCTACGGCGGCGGCCACGGCGACGCCGGCCGCAACATCGCGCGCCTGCTGCACGAACTCGACGGCGTGCCCGACGCCGCGCGCACGGCGCGCTTTTACTGCGTGCTGGTGCTGCTGCGCGCGGCCGACGATCCGCAACCGATCATCGCCGAGGGCAGCTGGCCCGGCCGCATCCTCGCCGCGCCGCGCGGCACGCGCGGTTTCGGCTACGACCCGGTGTTCTTCGATCCCGAACACGGCTGTTCGGCCGCGGAGCTCGAGCCGGCCATCAAGAATGCCGCCAGCCATCGCGGCCGCGCGCTGGCGGTACTCAGGCAACGCCTTCCGGAACTCCGCTAGGAGCGGCGTGGGCCGCGAACTCTTCCTGGCGCCTGCAAACCCCGCGGCTCGCGCCGCTCCTACACTAGGGCGATGCTCGCCCCCCCCCGATGACGATGCTCGCCCCTCCGCCGCTGTCGCTGTACGTGCACCTGCCCTGGTGCGTGCGCAAATGCCCGTACTGCGATTTCAACTCGCACCCGCAACGCGGCGCGCTGCCGTTCGCCGCCTACGTCGAGGCGCTGCTGGCCGATCTCGACCACGACCTGCCGCTGGTCTGGGGGCGCACGGTGCAGACGGTGTTCTTCGGCGGCGGCACGCCGTCGCTGTTCCCGCCCGAGGCGATCGACGCCTTCCTGCAGCAGGCCAGCGGTCGGCTGCGCTTCGCCCCGGGCTGCGAGATCACGCTGGAGGCCAACCCCGGCACCGCCGAGCACGGCCGCTTCGAGGGCTACCGCGCCGCCGGCGTCAACCGGCTCAGCATCGGCATCCAGAGTTTCGACGACGGCTGCCTGCAGCGGCTGGGGCGGATCCACGACAGCGCCGAAGCGGTCGCCGCGGTGCGGCTGGCGCGCGCCGCCGGCTTCGACAACTTCAACCTCGACCTGATGTACGCGCTGCCGCAGCAGACCCTGGCGATGGCCGAGCGCGACATCGAATGCGCGCTCGCGCTGGAGCCCACGCACCTGTCGCACTACCAGCTGACGCTGGAGCCGGGCACCGCCTTCGCCGCGCGACCGCCGGCCGGCATCCCCGACCACGACGCCGGCTGGGACATGCAGGAGCATTGCCAGGCGCTGCTGGCGCAGGCCGGCTACGCGCAGTACGAAGTCAGCGCCTACGCGCGCCCGGGGCGGCAGTGCGCGCACAACCTCAACTACTGGCGCTTCGGCGATTACCTGGGCATCGGCGCCGGCGCCCACGGCAAGCTCACGCTCGGCAGCGAGCAGGCGATCCTGCGCCGCTGGAAACTCAGGCACCCGACCGCCTATCTGGCCGCAGCCGGCAGCGATGCGGCGATCGGCGGCGACGAGTACCTGTCCCCGGCGCGGC
Source organism: Cognatiluteimonas weifangensis (assembly GCF_003416885.1). GTDB lineage: Bacteria > Pseudomonadota > Gammaproteobacteria > Xanthomonadales > Xanthomonadaceae > Cognatiluteimonas > Cognatiluteimonas weifangensis. The sequence continues at coordinate 206,440 of NZ_QVPD01000002.1, read as the reverse complement.
GGCCGTTCGACTACATGCTCAACGCGCTGCGGCTGAACGCCGGGTTCGCGCTGGCCGAATTCGAGGCGCGCACCGGGTTGCCGCGCAGCGCCATCGCCGCGGAACTGGCGCAGGCGCGCGCGCGCGGCTGGCTCGCCGAGGACGGCGAGCGGATCGTGCCGACCGAGCTGGGCCGGCGCTTCACCAACGACGTCATCGGCCTGTTCCTGACCGATACGGCGTAAGCGGACCGGCCCCGGTCCGCGCCGCGGCCGCCTCGAGGGCGCGAGGCCGGCGGCGCGACGTGGCGCCGGAAGCCCGCGCAGGCGCCGACCCGCGGCCATACGTGCAATCATAGGCGCGGGCCAGAGACCGAGCGTCCGATGTCCACACCGCCACCCGCCACCGACCCCTCCGCGCCGCAGACGCTGGCCACCGCCACCCTGCCGCGCCGGGTGCGGCGCGTGCTCGAGCACCTGCTCAACACCGCCTCGGACGAGCTGGAACGCCATCTGACGGCGATGCTGGCGGAGTTCGAGCAGCAACTGTTCCGGCTCGCCGACCACGCCCGCAACCCCGGGGTCGAGTCCACCCACCTGCAGACCCTGCGCACCCTGCGCCTGAACCGTTCCGACCTGGTGCCGCGTTTCATGGTCGGGCTGGAAGCCAGCCTCGCCGCGCTGGGGCGCGGCCCGGCCCAGGTTGCCGGGACCGCCGGGGCGGACACGGCAGCGGGCACCTTCCACCATCTGCGCCTGGTCGACGACGCCGAACTGGACGAGGACGCGGTGCTGCGCGACATCGCCGTGCGCCAGGAATCGCGCGCCAGCCTGACCCTGCACCTGCTGAGCCAGCGTTTCGGCGTGCTCGCCGGCACCCCCGCGTTCGACGCCGAGCGCATCCCGCTGGGACCGCAGTCCCTGTGCCGGATCCTGCGCGAGGCGGCGCAGTCGCTGCAGGTCACGCTGGAGGCGCGGCTGCTGCTGTACCGCATCTTCGAGCGCCGGGTGATGGCGCACTATCCGCAGATGCTGGACATGCTCAACGCCTCCGTCGCCGCCGAAGGCATCCTGCCGAGCCTGACCTACGTCCCGATCCGGGTGCGGCCGAGCCCGCAGAGCCAGGCCGAAGCCGCCGCCGAGGCCGCGGTCCCCGGCGCCAGGCCGCGGCGCCCGCCCCGCCGCGGCGCCCGCCGCGGCGGCGCCCAGGGCGAGGCGCAACGCACGCACACCGCCTGGCTGGGCGAGGCCGACGCCGAAACCGCCGGCATGGACGAACGCGCCGCCTACGAGCTGCTGCAGCAGCTGCTGTCCGGACGCCGCGAGCTGATCGGCAAGCTGCGCCCCGACAAGCGCCGCGCCCCGCGCGAGCAACTCGACACCGCCGAGGTGGTCGATGCGCTCGGCCGGATGCAGGGGACGATGTCGCCGAGCGGCCCGCGCAACCTGCTCGACATCAAGCAGGCGCTGCTGGCACAGGTCCGCCAGCAACGCGGCCGCGGCTCCAGCTTCTCGCGCGAGGACAGCGACACCTTCGAGCTGCTGGGCATGCTCTACGGGCAGATCGAGCGCGAGGTCCGCAGCGACACCCCGGCCGTAGGGCTGCTGCGGCGGCTGCAGCTGCCGCTGCTGCGGGTCGCGCTGCAGGACCGCGCGTTCTTCGTGCAGGCCCAGCATCCGGCGCGCCAGCTGCTCAACGCGGTCGCCGAATCCGGCGCGCGCTGGCTCGACGAGGACGACCTGGATCCGCAATTGCTGGCGCCGCTGCAGCAGGCGGTCAAGCACGTGGTCGAGCACTTCGACGACGACCCGGCCGTGTTCGAAGCCAGCAACCGGGAGCTGCAGACGCAACTGCACACCCTGGCGCGCAAGGCGGAGATGGCCGAACGCCGCCACGTGGAGGCGGCGCGCGGCAAGGAAAAACTCGAGATCGCCAAGCGCGAGGCGGCCGACACCATTGCCGAACTGGTCGGCGAGCAGCCCCTGCCCAAGTTCGTGCGCGCGCTGCTCAACCAGGCCTGGGCCGACGTGCTCACGCTGACCCTGCTGCGCCAGGGCGCCGACTCCGCGGAATGGCGCCAGCAGCTGGACGCGACCCGGCGCATCGTCGCCACCTGCGGCCGCAAGACCGGGCCCGCGGACCCCGGGCTGGCCAACCACATCGAGGCGGCGCTGGCGCAGGTCGGCTACCACACCGAGGAAGCCGCGGCGATCGCGCGGCGCCTGACCAGCGCTCTGGACGAAGACGAGGACGATCCGGCCTCGCGTACCGAGCTGACCATGAAGCTCAAGGCGCGCGCGCGCCTGGGCCAGGACACCGCCAGCCGGCACAAGCCGGCGCCGGCGCCGCGCAACGCCGCCGAACAGGCGCATTACGACCAGCTGCGGGTGATGCCCTACGGCACCTGGATCGAATTCGTCACCAACCAGCAGGGCGACGTGGTGCGTCGGCGGCTGTCCTGGTACAGCCCGATCACCGACAACGCGCTGTTCGTCAACCAGCGCGGCCATCGCGTCGGCGAGCAGTCGCTGGACAGCGTCGCGCGAATGCTCGCGCGCGGGCAGGCGCGGATCGTCACCGCAGAGCGCGGACGCCTGGTCGACCGCGCCTGGCAGGCCACCCTCCACGCGCTGCGCAGCTTCGCCGGCCACGGCGACAAGGACGGCCCCGGCGAGGGCACGGAGGCGACCCCGTGATCAACGAATTCCGCCGCGCGCGCCGGCGCAAGGTCTCCGACACCATCCTGGTCACCGACGCGATGACCGACAGCGTGGTCGGCCGCATCGGCAACCTCTCGGAAACCGGCATGCTGCTGATCGCCAGCGCGCCGCTGGTGGAGGACGCGCTGTACCAGTTCCGCTTCCACCTGCAGGACGCGCGCGGCCACGAGACCGCGTTCGAGATCGGCGCGCACCTGCTGTGGCTGGACCGCGCCAGCGCTCCGGGACAGGCCTGGACCGGGTTCCGCTTCATCGCCGTGCCTCCGGTCCAGGCCGAACAGCTGCGGGCCTGGATCGACGCCCCCGGCGGCCAGTTCGAATAGCCCGCGACCTCAGCGCGCGGGCTGTCCGCGCAGCACGCGCTGGTAGCGCACCGGCTCGGGCCGGTGCAGCGCGAACCCCTGGCCGTAGTCGACGCCGAGCTGGCGCAGGATGTCCGCGATGGCGTCACTGGCGACCCATTCGGCGACCACGTCGAGCCCGCGCTGGTGGCCGATCTCGCTGATCGCATCGACGATCGAGCGGCTCATCGGATCGTTGTCGAGATCGCGGATGAAGCTGCCGTCGATCTTGATCACGTCCACCGGCAGATTCTTCAGGTAACCGAAGGAGGACATGCCGGCGCCGAAATCGTCCAGCGATACCTGGCAGCCGATCGCGCGCACGCGCTCGAAGAAGCGCACCGCGCGCGGCAGGTTGCGCACCGCCTCGGTCTCGGTGATCTCGAAGCACAGGCGCTCGGGCGCCACGCCATGGCGCTCGATCAGGCCGAGCACGTAGTCGGCCAGACTGTCGTCCTCCAGGGTCGCGCCCGACAGGTTGAGCGAACAGCGCCCCGGGGTGCGGCCATCGGCGTGCAGCTGCCCGAAGTGCGCGGTCGCCTCGGCGACCACCCAGCGGTCCAGCTGCGCGATCAGGCCGTAACGCTCGGCCGCGGGCAGGAACGCGCCCGGCATCACCACCCGACCGTCCTCGTCGCGCAGGCGCAGCAGCAGTTCGATGTGCGGGTCCTGTTGCGGCCGCGGCTGCAGCGGCCGCACCTCCTGGTAGTCCAGCAGCAGGCGCTGCTCGTCGATCACCCAGCGCAGGCGGTTGGCCCATTCCATCTCGCCGCGACGGCGGATGGTCTCGTCGTCCTGCTCGGAGAAGAAGTGGACGCGGTTGCGGCCGTGGTCCTTGGCCATGTAACAGGCGGTGTCGGCCTGCGACAGCACCTCGCGCAGGGTCATCCCGCCGCGGTCGATCATCACCACGCCGACACTGGCGCTGATGGTGTAGCTGCGCTGCTCCCAGACGTAGATGTGGCCCTCGATCCGCGCCCGCAGGCGCTCGGCCAGCACCAGCGCGCCCTCGGGCCTGGCATCGTGGGCGAGGATGCCGAATTCGTCGCCGCCCAGCCGGGCGAGGATGTCGCCGCCGCGCAGCTGCTCGGCCATCGCCAGCGCCAGCTGGCTCAGCAACTGGTCGCCGGCCAGGTGCCCGGAGGTGTCGTTGATCAGCTTGAACTGGTCCAGGTCGATGTACAGCAGCGCGCAGGCCGGCGCGCCGTGCGCGACCGCGTGCAGCGCGCGCTGCACGTGGCGCTCGAACTCGCGGCGGTTGTAGAGCTCGGTCAGGGTGTCGTGGCTGGCCTGGTAGCTGAGCAGTTCGGTCAGCTGGCGCTGCTCGGAAATGTCGCTGGCGACCATCAGCATGCGCTGGTCGTCGCCGACCCGGACCTGTGCGACCGAGGTCGTCGCCCAGAAGCGGTCGCCGCCGAGCGAGACCAGCACCGCCTCGACGTTGTTCCACGGGGTGTCGTCGTCGCGCTCGGCCAGCCGCTTGCGCAGGCTTTCCTCCTCGAACAGCGTCGCCAGCGCGGTGCCGTCCTCGATGTGTTCGCCCAGGCGCACGCGGGCCGCTTCGTTGGCGTACAGGATGCGCCCGTCGTCGACGCGCGCCAGCAGCACCAGCGCCGGCAGCAGGTCGTTGAGGGTGCGGAAGCGCTGCTCGCTCTCGCGGTAGCGATGGCTCATGCGCCAGCCCAGCTCCAGCGCGCGGCGCCGGGTGGTCGCCACCGACCACACCAGCAGCGCCAGCAGCACGCTGGCCAGCAGACCCGGCCACAGCATCGATTCGCGCCAGTCGACGGCGGCGGCCAGCGACCGCAGCGGCTGCATGGTCACCCGCCAGCTGCGGCCGCCGTAATGCAGTTCGCGCACCGACCGGTCCTGCGCGGTCGCTGCCGGCGGCGCCTTGCCCGGGGAGACGTACAGCTGCCGGGTGCGCCCCCCGGTGACGTCGTCGACGACGAGGTGCAGGCGTTCGAACGCCGCCGGCGGCAGCGCGTCGGCGATCAGCCGGTGGACGTGGAACGAGGCCGCGATCGATCCCCGCATCCGCGCGCGCCGCGCGGCCAGCGTGGCCGGCGGAGGGCCGCTGGAATAGATCGGCAGACGCATGGTCACGCCATCGTTGCCGGCGTGCGTCGGCGTCTGCAGCAGCCGGAACGGCGCGGACATCGCCACCTGGTTGCTGTCGCGCGAGGCCAGCGCCGCGGCCTGGTTGGCCGGCTGGGCCGCCAGGCTGAGCCCGAAGATGCGCTCGTTGCCCGTCGCCGGCTCCACCATGACGGTCACGAAGTCCGCCTCGCCGGTGCGCCGGGCGTAGGCCAGCGCCTGCAGGCTCGGGAACTCGGAGCGCGGCTGCAGCGCCTGGTAGATGTGGGCGAACTCGGTCGCGCTCACGTCCTCGGACGCCAGGAACACCGTCTGCACCGAACGCAGCAGCATCTCGCAGGCGTGCAGGCTGGCGACGAGGGCCGTCTGGCTCTCGTCGGCCAGGCGTCTGAGTTCGACCCGCTGCTCGCGTTCCACGCCGGCCCGCTGGCGGTCGGCCGTCCAGTACGACAGGGCCAGGCCCAGCGCGAGCACCAGCAGGCTCCACAACCACGCCGGCAGGCGCAGGGGAACGGCATCGCCCACCTCGGGTGCGGCCTGCAGGCCGGGCGCGAATCCGTCAGAATCCGGTGACGTCCTCAAGAGCATCCCCATGACATCCGCCGACTGGCCGATCTTATACCGGCAATACCTCGCGCAACTGCAATCGCGCGCAGACGCCGCGCTGGCGCGCGGCGGCTTCGACCACCTCGTGGTCCCCAGCGGCACCCTGCACTACCAGGCCTTCGACGACCGCGACTATCCGTACGCGGTCAACCCCCAGTTCAAGACCTGGCTGCCGCTGACCCGGACCCCCGGCAGCTGGCTGGTGTACACGCCCGGGACCCGGCCCCGACTGGTCTACCTGCAGCCGCGCGACTACTGGCACGTGGTGCCGCAGGCGCCGGCCGGCTACTGGACCGAACACTTCGACATCGTCGTGATCCGCACGCCGGAGGAGGCGCTGCCGCACCTGCCGGCCGCCGCCGGCTGCGCGATCCTGGGCGAGCCGCAGTCGGCGCTGGGCGACTACGTCCCCAACAATCCGCAGGCGGTGGTCGATTACCTCGAGTATCACCGCGCGTTCAAGACACCGTACGAGATCGCGATGATGCGCGAGGCCACGCGCCGCGGCGTGCGTGGCCATCGCGCCGCCGAACGCGCCTTCCGCGCCGGCGCCAGCGAGTTCGGCATCCATCTGGCCTACTGCCAGGCCGCCGGGCAGGACAGCGAGGAACTGCCCTACGGCAACATCGTCGCGCTCAACGAGCACGGCGCGGTGCTGCACTACACCGACCGCGGGCGCCTGCCGCCCAAGCCGGCGCGCAGCTTCCTGATCGACGCCGGCGGCAGCCATGGCGGCTACGCCTGCGACATCACCCGCACCTACGCGGCCGACGCCGGCGACGAATTCCAGGCGTTGATCGATGCGGTCGACGGTGCGCAGCAGGCGCTGTGCGCGCAGGTCCGGGCCGGCATCGACTACCGGCAGCTGCACCTGGACGCACACCTGGCGCTGGCCGCCATCCTCAAGGAGTTCGGCGTGATCAAGCTGGCGCCGGAAGCGGCGCTGGCCACCGGGGTCAGCGCGGCCTTCTTCCCGCACGGCCTCGGCCACGGCATCGGCCTGCAGGTGCACGACGTCGCCGGCTTCGCCGCGTCCGACGCCGGCGGCACGATCCCCAAGCCCGAAGGCCATCCCTACCTGCGCCTGACCCGGGTACTGGAACCGGGCATGGTGGTGACGATCGAGCCGGGGATCTACTTCATCGACCTGCTGCTGGAAGAACTGAGGCAGGGCCCGCACGCCGATGCGGTCGACTGGGCGCGCATCGACGCGTTCCGCCCCTACGGCGGCATCCGCATCGAGGACGACGTGGTCTGCACCGACGGCGAGCCGCTCAACCTGACGCGCGAGGGCTTCGCCGAAGCGTAGGAGCCCGCTCGCCCGCCAGACCGGGAATGGCTGTGCCGTCCTGGCGACGTTCTGTCTGAAAGCCCGATGCAGGATCGGCTTCGGACGGAGTCGCCACCCGGCGGCTGGGGGGCGCCCTCCTGACGACCTCCTGTCTTCAAGTCGGGGCGCAGGCTATTCGAGGCTGCTCTCCGGCGGGATCGGCTTTGGACGGAGTCGCCGCCCGGCGGACTGGGGGTGCTGCGCCCTCCTGACGACCTCCTGTCTTTAAGTCGGGTCGTGGACCATCCATGGTCCACTCTCCGCACCCCCAGCCCGCCGGCCGGCGACTGCGCGAGATTGGGTGTCATCGCTTCGGCCGGTTTTTTTCTGCAAGCGCCGACTCACTGCGCAGAAGCCGGTGGCCCGGCCTGTGCGGGACCGTCGGCGGCATGGGTCCGGCGCATTGCGCCGGACGGGTGGACAAGGGATGGCCCACCCCGGTCTTGCCGCCTGCGCAGGAGGGCGCAGGTGAGCAAGCCGCCGAGGAGCCTACAGGGACGTATTCACGGCGTGTCCCGCACGGGCCGGGCCACCGGCTTCTCTCGCAGACGCTTCCGCGCTTTGGAGAAGAAAAATTCCTAACCTTTTGCACGGCGTGATGCCTGCGAAGGTTTCGAGATAGGCAGATCACGGTCAAGTTCGCGGCCGGCGCGGATACCGGCGCGCAGCCCGCAGGCCGTATTCACGGCGTGTTCCGCACAGGCCGGTGCGCCGCTTCCCCCACGGGATTGCGTGCTCGAAAGAAGCATCCGAAGTGCTTGTCCCATGCGCAGCGCGATGCCGGCCAATCGCTTTCGTGCGGGCTTCTCCAGCCCTGCACTTCATGACCGGGCGTTCGCAGGCGCAGCCGGCGCCGACAGGGCATCGGCTCAGCGCGGCCGCTCGGCCATCAACGCCTCGATCTCCTCGGCGCTGCGCGCCAGCTTGCCGGTCAGCACCCGGTGGCCGTCCTTGGTCACCAGCACGTCGTCCTCGATGCGGATGCCGATGCCGCGCCATTTCGCCGCCACCGTGGCGTCGTCCGGCGCGATGTACAGGCCGGGCTCGACGGTGAACACCATGCCCGCTTCCAGCAGCCGCGATTCGTTATCGATGCGGTAGTCGCCGACATCGTGCACGTCCAGGCCTAGCCAGTGGCCGGTCTTGTGGCGGTAGAAGCGCTTGTACTTCCCGTCGGCGACGTTCTTTTCCAGGCTGCCCTTGAGCAGGCCCAGCCGCAGCAGGCCTTCGGTCAGGGTCCGCACCGCGGCGTCGTGACCGGCCTCGTACACCGCGCCGGGGCGGGCGTGCGCCAGCGCAGCGGCCTGCGCCGCGCCGACCAGATCGTGCAGCAGGCGCTGCTCGCGGCTGAAGCGGCCGCCGATCGGGAAGGTGCGGGTGATGTCGGCGGCGTAGTTGCGGTATTCGGCGCCGGCGTCGACCAGCACCAGGTCGCCGTCGTGCGCCTGCCCGCTGTTGGTGACGTAATGCAGGACACAGGCGTTGTCGCCGGCGCCGACGATGGTGCCGTAGGCCGGCACCGCATCGTGCATGCGGAACACGCGCTCGATCTCGGCCTGCAATTCGTACTCGCGGATGCCGGGCCGGGCCGCGCGCATCGCCGCCTCGTGCGCCTGCACGCTGATGTCGGCGGCGCGCTGCATCAGCTTGAGCTCGGCCGGCGACTTGAACAGGCGCAGTTCGTCGAGCAGGTGACCCAGCTCGAGGAACTCGTGCGGCGGCTGCGCGCCGCTGCGCGCCTGCGCGCGCACCCGGTTGAGCCAGCCGATCAGCTTGAGGTCGAACTCGGTGTCGCGGCCGAAGTGGTAGTAGACGCGCGAACGTCCTTCCAGCAGCCCGGGCAGGATCTCGTCGAGGTCGTCGATCGGATAGGCGTCGTCCAGGCTGAAGCGCTCGACCGCGCCTTCCGGCCCGGTGCGCGGGCCGTCCCAGCCCTCGCGCTCGGGGTCGCGCTCGCGGCAGAACAGGATCGTCTCGCCGTGCGCGCGCCCGGGCACCAGTACCAGCACCGCGGCCGGCTCCGGGAAACCGGTCAGGTACCACAGGTCCGAATCCTGGCGGTAGGGGTAATGGGTGTCGCGGCTGCGGATGCGTTCGGGCGCGGCCGGCAGCACCAGGATGGCGTCGTCGCCGGCGATGCGCATCAGCTGCCGGCGCCGGCGCACGAACTCCTTGGCCTCGATCCCGGCGAGCGCCTTCATGTCAGTGCAGTTGCTGGCGATGGCGCGGGCCGAGCACGCAGTCGCCGTGGATCAGCAACGCGGCGACGCGGACGAACTCCCCGATCTCGGCCAGCGCCTCCTCGTCTTCCTCGTCGCCGTCGTCCTGCGCGCTGGCCGCGGCCAGGCGCGCGAGGTCGGCGAGCGCCTCGCGGCCTTCCTCCGACAGCGGCGGCTCCTTGCCGGCGGCCAGGCCGAAACCGCCGAGGAAGCCGCGGCACCAGTGGAACAGCGCCCCGCTGCGGGCGGACAGCGGCGCATCGGCCGGCGGCAGCAGCAGCGTGAAGCCGAAATCGCGGTCCTCGAATTGCGCAGCGCTGGCGCGGCCGAGGCGGTCGAGCACGTCGTCGCGGGTCACGGCGGGGATCGCCGCATCGACCAGCACCTGCGCCGGCCAGGCCGGCGTCAGCGCGCCGCCGCCGGCGAGCCAGCCGCAGAGGCCGCCGTGCAGCTCCACGGCCTCGGTCCCCAGGCCGAGCTGGCGCACGGCGGCTTCGACGGCGGCAAGCGTGGGCAGGGATTCGGGCACGCGGGGTTCCGGCATCGGCGGGTGCGACAGTGTAGCCATTGCCGCGCATCGCGCGGAACGCCGGGTTGCCGCCACCGTCGCATGCCCTACACTGCGGACATCGCCCGTCAGGGGACGGTGTCTTGCGCATGTCCGCCATCCTTGCGCCCGGTCGCCTGCGCGCAGCGGCCGCCACGGCTGTGCTGGTCCTGGCCGGCCTCGGCTGCCCGGCCGGGGCGGTGGATCGCAATTTTTACTTCGAGCCGATCGGCGACACCCAGGAACTGGCGCAAAACACCGTCACTGCGCTGCTCCAGGACGGCGACGGCTTCGTCTGGGTCGGCACCCAGGGCGGTCTGCACCGCTACGACGGCCAGCGCTACACGCTCTACCGGCAGGATCCGCGCGACCCCGACAGCCTGCCCGACAGCTTCGTCACCGCGCTCGCCGCCGACGCCGATCACGGCCTGTGGGTGGGCACCTATTCGCAGTACGTGGCACGGCTGGACCTGCGCAGCGGCCACATCCGTCGGTATCCGGTCGCCGACGGGCTCGACCGCCGGGCGTACGCGCTGCTGGCCGAGCCGGGCGTGGTCTGGGTCGGCACCGAGGACGGCCTGGAACGGCTGGACCCGGCGAGCGGCCGCCGCCGGCAGGTACTGACGCTGCCGCGGACGCGCCTGGCCGAGCAACCGCAGGCACTGCTGCGCGGCCCCCGCGGCGCGCTCTGGTACGCGACCGCGGCCGGTCTGTACCGGGTGGACGGCGCCGCGACCCGGATCGGGCCCGCGCTGGCGTTGCGCACGCTGCTGCGCGACCGCTCCGGCCGCATCTGGGCCGGCGGCGAGGATGCGCTGTACCTGCTGCAGGACCGTCGCCAACTGCTGCAGGTCTGGCCGAAAGATCCCCGCCGCGATGGCGGCGAGGTCCGCGCCCTGGTCGAGGCGCCGGACGGGCAGCTGTGGTTCTCGGCGGCGCCGGTCGGACTGCGCCGCTTCGACCCGCGCAGCGGCGCGACGCTGCCGCTGCGCCAGAACAACCTCCTGCGCGGCACCCTGCCCGAAGACGAGATCAATGCCCTGCTGGTCGACCGCGCCGGCCTGCTCTGGGTCGGCGGCCAGTACCACGGCGTCGCCGTTGCCGATGCCCGCGGCGCCCGCTTCCGCTCCCTGCTCGACCTGGGGCCGCAAGGCTCCAACCGGGCCGCCCTGATCGGCAGCATCCGCGCCATCTACCAGAGCCGCGACCGCCGCCTGTGGCTGGGCACCGACGACGGTCGCCTGCTGCGCTACGACGCCGCCACCGGCTTCCGCGATTTCAGCGCGCTGCTGCCGCTGCCCCGCGGCGGCCGCAACGGCCAGCGGGTGATGGCCTTCGCCGACCCCGGCGACGGCCACCCCTGGGTGGCGACCACCCTGGGCCTGTTCCGCTTCGACCCGCGGCTGCCGGCGCTGCAGCCGGTGCCGATCCCCGGAGTGCCGGCGCCCAACCTGCGCAGCCTGGCCCTGGGCCGCGACGGCAGCCTGTGGCTGGGCAGCAACGATGCCGGGGTGATCCATTTCACCCCCGGCGCCGGCCCGACCGGCGCCGGCGACGTGCGGCGGATCCCGTACCGCGGCGGCGACCCGCGCGGCCTGGCGCATCCGCAGGTGCACGCGCTGCTGGTCGCCGACGACGGCCGGGTCTGGATCGGCACCAGTCGCGGCCTGGACCGGTTCGATCCGCGCAGCGGGCGCCTGCGCCATTTCCAGCGGCGCATCGACGGCGACGACAGCCTCGCCGGCGATCTCGTCCGCGCGCTGTGGCAGGATCGCGACGGCAACCTCTGGGTCGGCAGCCACGGCGGGCTGAACCGGCTGCGGATCGACCGCAACGATACCGCGCACTTCACCCAGCCGCTGCTCGCCGCGCTCAAGGGCGAGGCGCTGCCGGTGGTGTTCAGCCTTGCCGCCGACGCCTCAGGCGCGCTGTGGATGGGGACCAATCGCGGTCTGTTGCGCTATACGCCGCAGCCCGGGGATCCGCGCGCCGGCGCCTTGCGCAGCTACGGCCTGAGCGACGGCCTGCAGGACCTGGAGTTCAACGGCGGCGCGGTCGCCGTGCTCGAGGGCGGGCAACTGGCCTTCGGCGGGGTCGGCGGCGTGAACGTGTTCGATCCGGCACGGATCGCCGACAGCACCCTGCGGCCGCCGTTGCGACTGCTGTCGACCCGGATCGGCGCGCAGGCCGATTCGCCGACCCGCACCGCCTGGCAGCAGACGCGGATCGAACTGCCGGAAACCGCCGACATCCTGCGCCTGCGCATCGGCGCGCTGGACTACCTCGGCAGCGCCGGCATCCGCTACCGCTACCGCATCGACGGCGTCGACGCCGACTGGGTCGACAACGGCACCCGGAACGAGATCACCTACACCCTGCTGCCCGCCGGGCATTACCTGTTCCGCGCCCAGAGCACCAACCACGACGGCGTGTGGAACCCGCAGGAGTTGCGCCTGCCGATCGTGGTCACCCCGCCGTGGTGGCGGCACCCGCTGGCGCTGGCCGCCTATGCGTTGCTGGCCGCGCTGGCGCTGTGGCTGCTATGGCGGCACTGGCACCGGCAGCGGCAATTGGAACGCGGCTATTTCGAGCACATCCGCGACCGCGAGCAACGGCTGAAGCTGGCGCTGTGGGCCTCGGGCGAGCAGTTCTGGGACTACGATCTCGTCCGCGGCGAATTGCAGCGCATGCATGCCAAGGACGACGTCCGCAGCGCCTCCGACATCCTGGTGGAAACCGAGGTGGAGTCCAACCACCGGATCCATCGCGACGACCTGCCGCAGGTGCGCGAGCGCCTGCGCCAGCATCTGCGCGGCGAAACCCCGTTGTTCCTGTCCGAGCACCGCATCCCCGGCGAGGACGGGCAGTGGATCTGGATTCGCGCGCGCGGGCGCGCGGTGGAGCGCGACGCCGACGGTCGCGTCAGGCGCCTGGCCGGCACCGCGCGCAACATCACCCTCAGCCGCCATGCCGAACGCGAACGGCGCATCGCCTCCGAGGTGCTGCGCAGCATGAACGAGGCGGTCTGCGTGCTCGACCGCGACTTCGACTTCATCTCCATCAACCCGGCGTTCTCGCGCATGACCGGTTATGGCGAGGTCGAGGTGATCGGGCGCAATGCCAACCTCCTCGACAGCGCCCAGCACGAGCCGGCGTACTACCGAGAGATCCGCGAGCAGTTGCGGCGCCACGGCCGCTGGTCGGGCGAGATGTGGCAGCAGCGCAAGGACGGCGAGGAGTTCCTGTGCGCGTACGAATGCAGCACCGTGCTCGACGGCAACGGCCAGCAGGCCCTGTACGTGGTGGTGCTGGGCGACATCACCGACCAGAAGCGCGCCGAGCAGGAACTGCGCTACCTGGCCAACTTCGACACCCTGACCAACCTGCCCAACCGCACCCTGCTGGCCGAGCGGCTGTCGCGCGCGATCGTGCGCGCGCGCCGCCAGGACGACCGCATTGCGGTGCTGTTCCTGGACCTGGACCGGTTCAAGGACATCAACGACTCGCTCGGCCACGCCGCCGGCGACCGCATCCTGCGCGCGGCCGCGGTGCGGCTGCAGGACACGGTCGGCGCCCAGCACACGGTCGCGCGCCTGGGCGGCGACGAGTTCACCGTGGTGCTGGAGCACCTGGAGGGGCCGGAACAGGCCGACAAGGTCGCGCGCGAGATCATCATGGCGTTCGAGGCGCCGCTGCTGCTGGACGACCGCCAGGAAATCTCGATCTCGCCGTCGATCGGCATCAGCCTGTACCCGGACCACGCCCAGGTGCCGACCGAGCTGCTGAAGCAGGCCGACACCGCGATGTACCAGGCCAAGGCTGCCGGCCGCCGTACCTACATGCGCTACACCGAGGCGATGGATGTCTCGATCCGCCGCCGCGCCACCCTCTCCGGCGCGCTGCGCAAGGTGCTCGACCGCGGCGAACTGCGGCTGGTGTACCAGCCGCGGATGGCGCTGGCGCAGACCCGGATCATCGGCGTGGAAGCGCTGCTGCGCTGGCACAGCCGCGACTACGGCGAGATCCCGCCGACCCAGTTCATCCCGCTGGCCGAGGAAAGCGGACAGATCCTGGAGATCGGCGAATGGGCGCTGCGCGAGGCCTGCCTGACCCTGGCGCGCTGGCACCAGCACGGGCTCGCCGGGCTGGGCGCATCGGTCAACGTCTCGGCGCTGCAGCTGCTGCGCGGCGATTTCCCGGGCGTGGTGGAGCGCGTGCTGGCCGAAACCGGGCTGCCGGCGAAGTGCCTGGAACTGGAGCTGACCGAAAGCGTGGTCATGGCCAACGCGCAGCAGACCGCGGACAAGCTGCAGGCCTTCCGCAGCCTCGGGGTGACCCTGGCGATCGACGATTTCGGCACCGGCTACTCGTCGCTGGCCTACCTCAAGCGGCTGCCGATCAACACCCTGAAGATCGACAAGGAATTCGTCGACGACCTCAGTCACGGCTCCGAAGACGCCGCGATCACCACCACCATCCTGGCGATGGCGCGCGCACTGGGATTGAACGTGGTGGCCGAGGGCGTGGAGACGCAGGCGCAGCTGCAGTTCCTGCGGACCCACCGTTGCGACGAGATCCAGGGCTACTGGCTGTCGCCGCCGCTGGAAGCGCAGCGCTGCCTGGCCTTCATCCGCAACTGGGCGCCGTCGGCCGCGCGCGTGGCCACGCCGGCAGGCGGTCCCTGAGCGGTGGAGGCGGCTGCGGCCGCACGGCTCGCGGCCGCCCGCCGGAGCGGTTCCCCGAGGCGGTTCCCCGGCGCGCTGCCGGCGACCGCGGCGCGCCTTGACCGCCACGTGGCCGCTGCCTATGGTGCCGGGATGGACAACGCCGAGGTGCTCGCCCAGTTGCGCGCCACTGCCGCCCGCGTCGAGGCGCTGGCCGCGCGCGCGCAACAGCTGGCCGAGGAAAACCGCAGCCTGCGCCAGCAACAGGAGCAGCTGGCCGGCGAACGTTCGCAGCTGCTGGCCAAGAACGAGCAGGCGCGCTCGCGGGTCGAGGCGATGATCGCGCGGCTGAAGTCGCTGGAGCAGCACACGTGAGCAGCGAGCCGGTCGCCATCCGCGTGCTCGACCGCGAATACACGGTCGGCGTCGAACCGGACGAGCGCGACAGCCTGATGGCCGCCGCCAAGCTGCTGGACGGCAAGATGCGCGAGCTGCGCGGCAGCAACCGCATGGCCGCGGTCGACCGCGTCGCGGTCCTCGCCGCACTCAACCTGGCGCACGAACTGCAGCAGTTGCGCGAGGAAAACGACGCGCGCGACCGCGAGCTGGTCCGCACCCTCGACGGCCTGCAGCGCAGGCTCGACGCCGTGGCCGATCTCTGAACGCACGCGCGTGCCGCACGCCGGCGGCGCCAGCGCGCATTCATCCCCGCATGCGTCGCCTGAACCGGGCCATGGGTACCGACCGACGGATGGATAGGCCGCGCGCGCGCGCATCGCTATACTCTGTCCGCGTCCTCTGCCCTGCGCGACAGCGTGCGCAAACATTCGCCTTGTCCCTAATGACGACCACGGGGATGCAGCGGAAGCCGGGTGTGCAAGTCCGCCTCGCAGCGGGAAGCCCGATGGCCTCCAGGCATTCCCACTTGAACCCCGGGTTCAAGGTCGTTTCGCACGCATCGCCATGGCGGAGGATGTTTTGTCGATGTCCCTGGACATGCAAAGCCCGTACCCGTTGCGGGCTTTGTTTTTTGCCGCCGCGCCGGTGATCCGGCCGCAGCGGGCCGGCGGCGGCCGCGCCGCATGAGCGGCGATCGCGACGCGTTGCGACGCGAACTGCGGCAGCGCCGGCGCGCGATCCCCGCCGCCGCGCGCATCGCCGCCGCCGAACGCCTGGCCGAGCAGCTGCTCGCGCTGCCGTTCGCGCCCGCATCCGGACATGTCGCCGGCTACTGGGCGATGGACGGCGAGATCGCGCTGCATGCCTGGCAGCTGCGGCTGCCGCCGACGCTGCACTACTGCCTGCCGGTGCTGGGCGCGGACGGCCAGCTGCGTTTCGCGCCTTGGCGCCGCGGCGACGCCCTGGTCGGCAACCGCTTCGGCATCCCCGAGCCCGATGTCGCCGCCGAATCGCTGCTCCCGGCCGCGGCGATGGCGCTGGTGGTGGTGCCGCTGGTCGGCTTCGACGCCCGCGGCCAGCGGCTGGGCATGGGCGGCGGCTGGTACGATCGCAGCTTCGCATTCCGCAACCGGCAGGGCCCGCCGCCCTGGCTGGTGGGCGCCGGCTTCGCCGCGCAGCAGGTGCAGGTGCTGGCCGCGGAATCCTGGGATGTCGCGCTCGATGCGGTCTGCAGCGAGCAAGGCACCCTCCTCCCCGCCACCGCAGGTACCCCGGTCCCGCCATGAGTCCGCGCAAACGCCACTGGCTGATGAAGTCCGAGCCCGGCGACTTCTCCATCGACGACCTGCAACGCGTCGGCAGCGAGCCGTGGACCGGGGTGCGCAACTACCAGGCGCGCAATTTCATGCGCCAGATGCAGGTCGGCGACGGCGTGCTGTTCTACCACTCCAACTGCGCCGTCCCGGGCATCTACGGCCTGGCCGAAGTCGCCAGCGCCGCCTACCCGGACCCGACCCAGTTCGAGCGGAAATCCCGCTATTTCGACCCCAGGGCCAGCCGCGAGCAGCCACGCTGGGACCTGGTCGACGTGCGTTTCGTGCGCCACCTTGCGCGGCCGCTGCCGCTGGAGGAAATCCGCACCCATGCCGACGCGCTGGGCGAGGACTTCGCCCTGATCCGCAAGGGCACGCGGCTGTCGGTGCTGCCGGTGACGGCGGCGCAATGGAAGCTGCTGCTGTCGCTGGAATGATCCGGGGAACCACGTGAGCGAAGCCAAGCGCCTGGCCGGCGAAAAGGCCATCGAGTACGTCGAGGACGGCATGATCGTCGGCGTCGGCACCGGCTCCACCGTCGCCTTCTTCATCGACGCGCTGGCGCGGCTGCGGCACCGCATCGCCGGCGCGGTGTCCAGCTCCGAGCAGAGCACCCAGCGGTTGCGCAGCCACGGCATCGAGGTCCTCGAGCTCAACGACACCGGTCCGCTGCCGCTGTACGTCGACGGCGCCGACGAATGCGATCCGCACAAGCGCCTGATCAAGGGCGGCGGCGCCGCGCTCACGCGCGAGAAGATCATCGCCCAGGCGAGCGCGAAATTCGTCTGCATCATCGACCCGGGCAAGCGTGTCGACGTGCTGGGCCGGTTCCCGCTGCCGGTCGAGGTGATCCCGATGGCGCGCAGCCTGGTCGCGCGCGAGATCCTGGCGCTGACCGGCGGCCAGCCGGTCTGGCGCCAGGGCACGACCACCGACAACGGCAACTGGGTGCTGGACATCCACGGTCTGGCCATCACCGACCCGGTCGCCATGGAAACAGCGATCAACCAGTTGCCGGGCGTGGTCAGTGTCGGCCTGTTCGCGCGTCGGCCGGCGGACGTGGTGATCGTCGGCGGCGAACCGCCGCTGCTCCTGTAACGGGGGCGGCCCCGGATTTGCGCTGGTGGCTGTCGCCGACACGGCGTCACCGGTGCCGGCCGTCAAACGCTTGATCCGCAAGGGATCTCCCGGCCTGAGATCGGCCAGGGGGATACTGCCGGCCCTTGGCCACGCGCCCGTCTGCGGGCCCGCCGATGACGCTGCGCTGCCTGTTCGTCGACTTCGATTCGTACTTCGCCTCGGTCGAGCAATACGACCGGCCGCAGTTGCGCGGGCAACCGGTGGCCGTCGTTCCGGTCGCCGCCGACAGCACCTGCTGCCTGGCCGCCAGTTACGAGGCCAAGCGCCACGGCGTGAAAACCGGCACCGGCGTGCGCGAGGCGCGCGAGCGCTGTCCCGGGATCCGCTTCGTGCTCGCCCGCCCCGCACGCTACATCGCCCTGCACCAGCAGCTGATGGATGCGATCCAGGACTGCATCCCGCACGGCAAGCCGAGCTCGATCGACGAGGTGCCCTGCCGCTTGCTCGGCCGCGAACGCGAGCGCGCCAACGCCGAGGCGATCGCCCGCGGCATCAAGCAGCAGCTGCGCGAACGCGGCTTCAGCCCTGCGATCAACTGTTCGATCGGCATCGCGCCCAACCGTTTCCTCGCCAAGACCGCCTCGGACATGGACAAGCCCGACGGGCTGACGGTGATCGAACTCGCCGACCTGCCGCAGCGGCTGCACGCGCTGGAGCTGCGCGATTTCTGCGGCATCGGCCCGTCGATGGAAGCGCGGCTGCACGCCGCCGGCATCCATACCAGCGCACAGCTGTGCGCTGCCACGCGCGCGCACCTGCGCGCGGCCTGGGGCAGCGTGGAAGGCGAGCGCTACTGGCTGCAGCTGCGCGGCCACGATCTCCCGGAGCGCGAGTCCCGGCGCGGCTCGATCGGGCATTCCCACGTGCTGGCGCCGCAGCTGCGCAACTTCGAAGGCATGCGTGCGGTGCTGTTCAAGCTGCTGGCGAAAGCCGCGATGCGACTCCGCGGCGAGGGCTATCTGGCGCAGGGGCTCGCGATCCGGATCCGCTTCGTCGGCCGCGACAGGGGCTTCGAGCGCGACCTGCAGTTCGCGCCGCTGGACGACACTCCGACCTTGCTGGACCTGCTCGGCCAGCAGCTCGAATCCCTGCAGCGTGGCATCGCCGCCGGCCGCTGGCAGCCGGCGCGGCATCCGCCACTTTCGGTCGCAGTCACCCTGGTCGGGTTGCAGCCGGGTGGCTGCGTCACCCGCGAGCTCCTCCGCGACGACGGCCGGCGCCAGGGCGTGAGTTCGGTGCTCGACCGGATCAACCGGCGCTACGGCAACAACACCGTCTATTTCGGCGCGATGCAGGAAGCCCTCGCCCACGGCGCGGCGCCGATGCGGATCCCGTTCTCGACGATCCCGGATATCGCTCGGGAGGACGACCCGCCCCCCCGCCGCAAGCCGATCCGCGACCGCAGCGAGCACGACGCGCACGCACTGTGGTTGCAGCGCGAGCGCCAATTCAAGATCCTGGCGGAGGACACGCATCGCCGGGCGCCTACGCGTCGCGAACCGCACCGGGCCGCCGGGGCCGACAGCCGGGCGATACGCCACCGCGATGCCGCAGCCCGGAATCCGGCTCCGCCGCGGGAACTGTTCTGACCCGCCCCGGCCTTGCCATTCGGGTCGCAGGCGGGTTCACGGCGCACGCAGAAAGGGGCCTTCTCCCAAATGCGTCCGCGAGAGAAACCGGCGCCCCTGCTTGCACGGGCATGCCGCGAATCCACCCTCAGGCCCGGCAGCAGCGATGTCGCGGGCGGTGCCACAAACCCAGGCTACCGGCTGCAGGGCAGCGGGCTGGCGCCCGTCCAGCCCATCCGCCAAAGAAAAACCCCCAGCCGGGGCTGGGGGTTTTGGGGTAAGACCCTGGCAATGACCTACTCTCGCATGCTGAATGCACACTACCATCGGCGCGTGCGCGTTTCACTTCCGAGTTCGGGATGGGATCGGGTGGTTCCACGCAGCTATTGTCACCAGGGAGAGGGTGGAGGGTCGCCATTCCCGATGGGCCGGGCCGGCGCGCACGCTCTCGCGGGGTTGCTTCCGGCAGGGAATCCCCTGCCTTCGGCGAATAAGTCGGGACGTAGCGAGTGATTGTGCCGAACGTCGACGCGTCGTCGAGTCCAAGGCCACTTGAGGTTATATGGTCAAGCCACACGGATCATTAGTACAGGTTAGCTCAACGCATTGCTGCGCTTACACACCCTGCCTATCAACCACCTGGTCTTGATGGTTCCTTCAGGGGGCTTGTGCCCCGGGAGATCTCATCTTGAGGCGCGCTTCCCGCTTAGATGCTTTCAGCGGTTATCGCTTCCGAACATAGCTACCCGGCAATGCCACTGGCGTGACAACCGGAACACCAGAGGTTCGTCCACTCCGGTCCTCTCGTACTAGGAGCAGCCCCTCTCAAATCTCCAACGCCCATGGCAGATAGGGACCGAACTGTCTCACGACGTTCTGAACCCAGCTCGCGTACCACTTTAAATGGCGAACAGCCATACCCTTGGGACCGACTACAGCCCCAGGATGTGATGAGCCGACATCGAGGTGCCAAACACCGCCGTCGATATGAACTCTTGGGCGGTATCAGCCTGTTATCCCCGGAGTACCTTTTATCCGTTGAGCGATGGCCCTTCCATACAGAACCACCGGATCACTAAGTCCTACTTTCGTACCTGCTTGATCCGTCGATCTTGCAGTCAAGCACGCTTATGCCTTTGCACACAGTGCGCGATGTCCGACCGCGCTGAGCGTACCTTCGAGCTCCTCCGTTACTCTTTGGGAGGAGACCGCCCCAGTCAAACTACCCACCATACACGGTCCCCGACCCGGATTACGGGCCCAGGTTAGAACGTCAAGCACGACAGGGTGGTATTTCAAGGTTGGCTCCACCCCAGCTAGCGCCAGGGTTTCACAGCCTCCCACCTATCCTACACAGACGAACTCAACGTTCAGTGTAAAGCTATAGTAAAGGTTCACGGGGTCTTTCCGTCTTGCCACGGGAACGCTGCATCTTCACAGCGATTTCAATTTCACTGAGTCTCGGGTGGAGACAGCGCCGCTGTCGTTACGCCATTCGTGCAGGTCGGAACTTACCCGACAAGGAATTTCGCTACCTTAGGACCGTTATAGTTACGGCCGCCGTTTACTGGGGCTTCGATCAAGAGCTTCGCCTTGCGGCTGACCCCATCAATTAACCTTCCAGCACCGGGCAGGCGTCACACCCTATACGTCCACTTTCGTGTTTGCAGAGTGCTGTGTTTTTGATAAACAGTCGCAGCGGCCTGGTCACTGCGGCCCCTCTCAGCCCAGCTACGCATGTAGCCACCAAAAAGGGCGCACCTTCTCCCGAAGTTACGGTGCCATGTTGCCTAGTTCCTTCACCCGAGTTCTCTCAAGCGCCTGAGAATTCTCATCCTGCCCACCTGTGTCGGTTTACGGTACGGTCTGCGCAAGCTGAAGCTTAGGAGCTTTTCCTGGAAGCGTGGTATCAGTCACTTCGCTCAAAATGAGCTCGTCTCGGTGCTCGGTGTAGAGGATCCCGGATTTGCCTAAGATCCACACCTACCGCCTTTCCCCGGGACAACCAACGCCCGGTAGACCTAACCTTCTCCGTCCCTCCATCGCACTTGCGCGAGGTGCTGGAATATTAACCAGCTTCCCATCGACTACGCATTTCTGCCTCGCCTTAGGGGCCGACTCACCCTGCGCCGATTAACGTTGCGCAAGGAAACCTTGGGCTTTCGGCGTGCGGGCTTTTCACCCGCATTATCGTTACTCATGTCAGCATTCGCACTTCCGATACCTCCACGGAACTTCTCAATTCCGCTTCGACGGCTTACGGAACGCTCCTCTACCGCGCACATTGCTGTGCACCCCAAGCTTCGGTTCCATGCTTAGCCCCGTTAAATCTTCCCCGCAGACCGACTCGACCAGTGAGCTATTACGCTTTCTTTAAAGGATGGCTGCTTCTAAGCCAACCTCCTGGCTGTCTGTGCCTTTCCACATGGTTTTCCACTTAGCATGGAATTTGGGACCTTAGCTGTGGGTCTGGGTTGTTTCCCTTTTCACGACGAACGTTAGCACCCGCCGTGTGTCTCCCGGATAGTACGTGCTGGTATTCGGAGTTTGCCATGGTTTGGTAAGTCGCAATGACCCCCTAGCCATAACAGTGCTCTACCCCCAGCAGTATTCGTCCGAGGCGCTACCTAAATAGCTTTCGAGGAGAACCAGCTATCTCCGGGTTCGATTAGCTTTTCACTCCTAATCACACCTCATCCCCTACCTTTGCAACGGGAGTGGGTTCGGGCCTCCAGTACCTGTTACGGTACCTTCACCCTGGGCATGACTAGATCACCCGGTTTCGGGTCTACTGCCTGCGACTATGCGCCCTTATCAGACTCGGTTTCCCTTCGCCTCCCCTATACGGTTAAGCTCGCCACAAACAGTAAGTCGCTGACCCATTATACAAAAGGTACGCCGTCACCCTTGCGGGCTCCGACTGCTTGTACGCACACGGTTTCAGGATCTATTTCACTCCCTTCACCAGGGTTCTTTTCGCCTTTCCCTCACGGTACTGGTTCACTATCGGTCGGTCAGGAGTATTTAGCCTTGGAGGATGGTCCCCCCATGTTCAGACAGGGTTTCACGTGCCCCGCCCTACTCACTTTTCATCGATCTGGCTCTTTCGCATACAGGGCTGTCACCTGCTATGGCCAACCTTTCCAGGTTGTTTTGCTAGCACCAGGCCGACTTTTGGGCTAGTCCCCGTTCGCTCGTCGCTACTGGGGGAATCTCGGTTGATTTCTTTTCCTCCGGTTACTTAGATATTTCAGTTCACCGGGTTCGCCTCCAATGGTTATGTATTCGCCATTGGATACTCCTTGCGGAGTGGGTTTCCCCATTCGGACATTGCCGGATCAAAGCTTGTTGCCAGCTCCCCGACACTTTTCGCAGGCTGCCACGTCCTTCATCGCCTCTGACCGCCAAGGCATCCACCGTGTGCGCTTATTCGCTTGACCATATAACCCCAAGTCGCCTCGGGATCAATGTTGCGAACATCACAACAACAACTTCAATAAAGGCGTCCTTCGACGCCTCGCCTTAGCCTCTACGACACGTCTGGACATTCGTCTCAAACGCTCGCTACATCCCATTTGTCAAAGAACGCAGTCCGGCTTCAGCGCCAGGCCGCTTCAAGATCGATATGTGTGCGTGGTGACATCCAAGAGAGTGGTGGGTCTGGGAGGACTCGAACCACCGGCCTCACCCTTATCAGGGGTGCGCTCTAACCACCTGAGCTACAGACCCAAGGTTTTCCTTGGAAAGTCCGCGCAAGAAATACGCGGGCTTTTGCGGAGGGCTCCGCATAACGCCAGATGGTGGAGCCAGTCGGGATCGAACCGACGACCCCCTGCTTGCAAAGCAGGTGCTCTCCCAGCTGAGCTATGGCCCCAATGCGGTTTTCGAGCCGCGGGACTCACTCTTGGATGCAGGTCACTTGTGCGGACGCCTGACAGGCAATTTTCTGTCTTTGGTCTCTAAAGGAGGTGATCCAGCCGCACCTTCCGATACGGCTACCTTGTTACGACTTCACCCCAGTCATGAATCACACCGTGGTAACCGTCCTCCCGAAGGTTAGACTAGCTACTTCTGGTGCAACCCACTCCCATGGTGTGACGGGCGGTGTGTACAAGGCCCGGGAACGTATTCACCGCAGCAATGCTGATCTGCGATTACTAGCGATTCCGACTTCACGGAGTCGAGTTGCAGACTCCGATCCGGACTGAGAGAAGGTTTCTGGGATTGGCTCCCCCTCGCGGGATCGCGGCCCTCTGTCCTTCCCATTGTAGTACGTGTGTAGCCCTGGCCGTAAGGGCCATGATGACTTGACGTCATCCCCACCTTCCTCCGGTTTGTCACCGGCGGTCTCCTTAGAGTTCCCACCATTACGTGCTGGCAACTAAGGACAAGGGTTGCGCTCGTTGCGGGACTTAACCCAACATCTCACGACACGAGCTGACGACAGCCATGCAGCACCTGTCTCACGGTTCCCGAAGGCACCAATCCATCTCTGGAAAGTTCCGTGGATGTCAAGGCCAGGTAAGGTTCTGCGCGTTGCATCGAATTAAACCACATACTCCACCGCTTGTGCGGGCCCCCGTCAATTCCTTTGAGTTTCAGTCTTGCGACCGTACTCCCCAGGCGGCGAACTTAACGCGTTAGCTTCGATACTGAGAGCCTAGTTGCTCCCAACATCCAGTTCGCATCGTTTAGGGCGTGGACTACCAGGGTATCTAATCCTGTTTGCTCCCCACGCTTTCGTGCCTCAGTGTCAGTGCTGGTCCAGATGGCCGCCTTCGCCACGGATGTTCCTCCCGATCTCTACGCATTTCACTGCTACACCGGGAATTCCGCCATCCTCTACCGCACTCTAGCCCGCCAGTATCCAATGCAATTCCCAGGTTGAGCCCAGGGCTTTCACATCAGACTTAACGAACCACCTACGCACGCTTTACGCCCAGTAATTCCGAGTAACGCTTGCACCCTTCGTATTACCGCGGCTGCTGGCACGAAGTTAGCCGGTGCTTATTCTTCCGGTACCGTCAGGACTTCCGGGTATTAACCGAAAGCTTTTCTTTCCGGACAAAAGAGCTTTACAACCCGAGGGCCTTCTTCACTCACGCGGCATGGCTGGATCAGGCTTGCGCCCATTGTCCAATATTCCCCACTGCTGCCTCCCGTAGGAGTCTGGACCGTGTCTCAGTTCCAGTGTGGCTGATCATCCTCTCAGACCAGCTACGGATCGTCGCCTTGGTGGGCCGTTACCCCGCCAACAAGCTAATCCGACATCGGCTCATCCAATCGCGCAAGGTCTTGCGATCCCCTGCTTTCACCCGAAGGTCGTATGCGGTATTAGTCCCGGTTTCCCGAGGTTATCCCCCACGACTGGGCAGATTCCGATGTATTCCTCACCCGTCCGCCACTCGCCACCCGGGGAGCAAGCTCCCCTGTGCTGCCGTTCGACTTGCATGTGTTAGGCCTGCCGCCAGCGTTCACTCTGAGCCAGGATCAAACTCTTCACTTAAGTTTTGCGGCTTCCGCCCCGAAGGACGTCGGCCAATCTCTTGAGTGCAGTCGTCGTCACCGAGCTCCTGAATCACTCGCTGCAATTTCTTGCATGAATTGATTTGGAGACTCTGTTACGAACGCCCTGCAAATGGACAGTCATCCACCCGCCAGACGCCCGCACAAGTCACCTGCGCACACTGTCAAAGATCGTGGAACCGGCCTCAGCGCCTGGTCCCGTCCTCGCCACCGAAGTGCCCGAGGGAGCCGCACATGATACATGCCTTTTCGGGAACGTCAACACCCGGTGAGGGGCTTTTTTTCGTTCCCGCCGGTCCGCACTGGAAGCCGAGCCGGCAAGGGGCGCGCATTGTGCATCGCGGCCACGAATTTGGGAAGGGGGGCCAGCGGCTTGACGGCGACGGGCAGCGCGCGGAAGGTCGCCGGACCCCCTCCGGAATCCCTGCCATGCGTCCGACCGCCCATCTGCTGACCTGCCTGCTGCCGCTCGTGCTCGCCGGCTGCGCCAGCGCCGGCGGCGCGTGGGTGGAGCTGGCCGGGCATCGCTACGGCGTGGAAGTCGCCGACGACGACGCTGAACGCGCGCGCGGCCTGATGTTCCGCGACCGGCTCGCCGCCGACCGCGGCATGCTCTTCATCCACGAACGCGAGGAACCACAGTCGTACTGGATGAAGAACACCCGCATTCCGCTGGACATCCTCTACTTCGACGACGCCCGCAGGCTCGTCTCCCAGCAGCGCGACGTGCCGCCCTGCGCGCTGGGCGACGCCTGTCCGCCGTATCCGAGTCAGGCGCCGGCGCGCTACGTGCTCGAACTCAACGCCGGCGAGGCCGCGCGCCTGGGTCTGCAACAGGGCACGCGATTGCGCTTCGGACCGGGCATCGCGCACGCGCCCTGAACGCGCGGCCGCAAGGGCTTGCGCCGCGTTTGCGCGCGGTGCAGGCTTGCCCCATGTGCGCAGGCTTCGAGCTTCCCGACTGGAACTCGCTCGCGGGGCAGGAAGACGACGCCCTGCCGCTGCTCGGTGCCGCGCTGCTGATCGCGCGCGACGAATATCCGCAGCTCGACGCCGACCTCTACGACAGCCTCCTGCAGAGCCACGCCGACGCGTTGCGCGAGCGGATCGACGCGATCGAACCGCTGCCGCTGAAGATGCAGGCGATCAACCGCCACCTGTTCGAGGAGCTCGGCTACGCCGGCAACCGCGAGGAGTACTACGACCCGCGCAACAGCTACCTCAACGAAGTGTTCGAACGCCGGCTCGGCAATCCGATCTCGCTGGCGCTGGTGCACATGGAAGTCGCGCACCGGCTCGGCCTGCCGCTGGACGGGGTCTCCTTTCCCGGTCATTTCCTGGTGCGGCTGTCGGTGGGCGACGGGATGCTGGTGATGGACCCGTTCAACCGCGGCCGGCCGCTGGACGAGGACGAACTGCGCCAACGCGCCAGCCCGCACCTGGGCGGCGAGCTGCCCGACGACGAGGCACTGTACCGGATCCTGCACCCGGCCTCGCACCGGGCGATCCTGATGCGGATGCTGCGCAACCTGCACGGCGTGTACGCCGATCGCGACGACTGGGAACGCGCCGTGCGCTGCGCGGACCGCATCCTCACCCTGGCGCCGGACAATGCCGAGGCGCTGCGCGACCGCGGCCTGGGCTACTTCAAGCTCGGCCATCGCCACGGCGCCCGCCACGATCTCGGCCGCTACCTGCAGCTGCACCCGCAGGCGGCCGATGCCGGCACCCTGCGCGAGCGCGTGGTCGAACTGAGCAGCGGCAGCGCCAGGCCGAACTGAAGCCCGCGCCGATTGCCGATGGTGGCCGGGCGCAACGAGCGAGCGGCCGTTACAGCGCCATCATCTCGAAATCGTCCTTGGTCACGCCGCAATCCGGGCAGGTCCAGGTATCCGGCACGTCCTCCCAGCGCGTCCCGGGCGCGAGGCCCTCTTCCGGCAGGCCCGCCGCCTCGTCGTAGACGAAGCCGCACACCACGCACATCCAGGTGCGGTAGGCGGCGGGGGCGGGGGCGGTGGAGACGGCTGCGTTCATCGGTGCTGGCGGGCGCGGGAAGGCGCCATTGTCCCACCAGCGACATGCGGCCGGAAGCCGGATAATGCCCGCCGTCCCGCGAATTCACCCCAGCCTCAGCCAGATGCCCCCATCTCACCGCACGCCGTCGTTGCGCGGCCGCCCAACACCGCGCGGCCTGTACCTGATCACGCCCGACGAACCCGACGACGCACGGCTGCTGGCACGAGTCGCGCCGCTGCTCCCGTTCGCGACCTGGCTGCAGTACCGCAACAAGGCCGCCGGTCCGGCGCTGCGCGCGCGCCAGGCCGCCGCGCTGCAGCCCCTGTGCGCCGCCGCCGGCGTGCCGCTGATCGTGAACGACGACGTCGCCCTGGCGGCCGCCGTCGGCGCCGCCGGCGTGCACCTGGGCGAGGACGACGGCGACCTTGCCGCGGCGCGCGCGCGGCTGGGGGCGAACACGATCATCGGCGTGTCCTGCTACGACGATGCCGGCCGCGCCCGCACGCTGGCGGCGGCCGGGGCCGATTACCTCGCCTTCGGCGCGTTCTTCCCTTCGCAGACCAAGCCCGGCGCGCGGCGCGCGCAACCGGCGCTGCTGCGGCAGGCCGCGCCGCTGGGCCTGCCGCGGGTGGCGATCGGCGGGATTACCCCGGACAATGCGCCGGCGCTGGTCGCCGCCGGCGCCGACCTGATCGCCGTCATCGGCGGCGTGTTCGACGCGCCCGACCCGATTGCCGCCGCGCGTGCCTGCCGCGCCCTGTTCGCCTGACCGCACGAGATCCCCATGCCCGCCGACCGCCTCGATACCCGCCAGTCGCACGCCCTGTTCGCCCGCGCCACCGCGCTGATGCCCGGGGGCGTCAACTCGCCGGTGCGCGCGTTCAGGTCGGTCGGCGGCGAACCGTTTTTCGCGCAGCGCGCGCAGGGGCCGTACCTGTTCGACGTCGACGGCAATCGCTACATCGACTACGTGGGTTCCTGGGGGCCGATGATCGTCGGCCACAACCATCCCGCGGTGCTGGACGCGGTGATCCGCGCCGCACGCGACGGCCTGAGCTTCGGCGTGCCCAATCCACTGGAAGTGACGATGGCCGAGACCCTGGCGCGGCTGGTGCCCTCGTGCGAGATGGTGCGCATGGTCAACTCCGGCACCGAGGCTACGCTGTCGGCGATCCGCCTCGCCCGCGGCGCGACGGGGCGCAGCCGCATCGTCAAGTTCGAGGGCTGCTACCACGGCCACGGCGACAGCTTCCTGGTCAAGGCCGGCAGCGGCGCACTGACCTTCGGCGTGCCGACCTCGCCGGGCGTGCCCAAGGCCCTGGCCGACCTGACACTGACCCTGCCGTACAACGATTTCGATGCGGCCACCGCGTTGTTCGACGCCTGCGGCGACGACATCGCCGGGCTGATCATCGAACCGGTCGTGGGCAACGCCAACTGCCTGCCGCCGCGCGCGGGCTTCCTGCAGCACCTGCGCGCGCTGTGCACGCAGCACGGGACCGTGCTGATCTTCGACGAGGTAATGACCGGGTTCCGGGTCGCGCTCGGCGGCGCGCAGGCACGCTACGGCGTGACCCCGGACCTGACCACGTTCGGCAAGATCATCGGCGGCGGCATGCCGGTCGGCGCCTACGGCGGCCGTCGCGAGCTGATGGCGCAGATCGCGCCGAGCGGGCCGATCTACCAGGCCGGCACGCTCAGCGGCAACCCGGTGGCGATGGCCGCCGGCCTGGCGATGCTGGAACTGATCCAGGCGCCGGGCTTCCACGCCGCGCTGGAAGCGAACACCAACGCCCTGTGCGATGGCCTGGAGGCCGCGGCGCGCGCGGCCGGCGTGCCGTTCACGACCAACCGCGTCGGCGGCATGTTCGGGCTGTTCTTCAGCGGCGAGCAGGTCGACACCTACGCCCAGGCGATCGCCTGCAACAGCGCCGCGTTCAACCGCTTCTTCCACGCCATGCTGCAGCGTGGCGTGTATCTGGCGCCGTCGGCGTTCGAAGCCGGCTTCCTGTCCAGCGCCCACGACGAGGACGTCATCGCCACGACCCTCGCCGCCGCCCGCGAAGCGTTCGCCGCGGCCGCCGGCTGACGCGGGGACGCGCCCGGATCTTTCGGCCCGGGGTTTTCCGCGTACGCGCCAGGCGCGCGCGCGCACCGGTCCCCGGACGCGCGCCGCCGTTGCGGCAGGCGTCGCAGCGCGGACGCCGCGCATCGACGACAATCGCAGCCACCCGGACAGTCCCTGTCGACCGCGCCACCGGCGCGCGGCCCAGCGGTGGCCGGCCGCAG
The DNA here is from genome assembly GCF_003416885.1 of Cognatiluteimonas weifangensis. GTDB lineage: Bacteria > Pseudomonadota > Gammaproteobacteria > Xanthomonadales > Xanthomonadaceae > Cognatiluteimonas > Cognatiluteimonas weifangensis. The sequence continues at coordinate 177,686 of NZ_QVPD01000002.1, read as the reverse complement.
CCACAGGAGAGCCCGCCGATGCGACTGGAGACCCTTGCCGTGCACGCCGGCGCCGAACCGGATGCCGAAACCGGCGCCCTGGCGCCGCCCATCCACCTGTCCACCACCTTCCGCCACGGCCCCGCAGCCGAGCGCATCGCCGGCTACGAATACCAGCGCGAAGGCAACCCGACCCAGGACCGGCTCGAGGCTGCGCTGGCCGCGCTCGAGGGCGGCGCGGCCGCACTCGCCTTCGCCTCTGGCATGGCCGCGATCGCCGGGCTGCTGGAAATCCTGCCGCCGGGCGCGCGCGTGCTGCTGCCCGACGACTGCTACAGCGGCCTGCGCAACCTGGCCACGCAATTCCTGCCGCAACGCGGGGCGACGGTGGCATTCGTCGACATGGCCGACCTGGCCGCGGTCGAAGCGGCCTGCGCGCCTGCGACCACGCTGCTGTGGCTGGAAACGCCGTCCAATCCGCTGCTGAAGCTCGCCGACATCGCCGCCGTGGCCCGGATCGCGCACGCGCACGGCGCCGTGCTGGCGTGCGACAACACCTTCGCCACCCCGGTGCTGCAGCAGCCGCTGGCGCTGGGCGCGGACGTGGTGATGCACTCCACCACCAAGTACTTCGGCGGCCACAGCGACGTGCTCGGCGGCGCGCTGGTGTTCGCGCGCCGAGACGCGCTGTTCGACGCCGCCCTGCATCGCCGCCACCTGGCCGGCGCGGTGCTGGCGCCGTTCAGCGCCTGGCTGACGCTGCGCGGCTGCCGCTCGCTGGCCGCGCGCATGGCGCTGCACTGCGCCAATGCGCGCAAGCTGGCAGAGTTCCTGGCCGCGCAGCCGGCGGTGGCGCGGGTCAACTGGCCGGGCCTGGCCACGCACCCGGGTCACGCCGTGGCCACCGCACAGATGCGCGATTACGGCGCGATGCTCAGCATCCACCTGCGTGGTGGCCGCGAGGCGGCGCTGGCCGTCGCCGGGCGGCTGCGGCTGTTCCTCAATGCGACCTCGCTGGGCGGCTGCGAATCGCTGGTCGAGCATCGCGGGTCCACCGAAGGCGCCCACCCGGTCTCGCCGCAGGATCTGCTGCGCCTGTCGGTGGGGCTGGAGCACGCCGACGACCTGATCGCCGACTGGGCGCAGGCGCTGGCTGCGGCCTGAGCGGCCCCGGGGCGGGCGGTCGCGAGGCCTTCGACCGCGATCGCGACCGACGTCGCTCCTACCAACTGCCGGTGTTGGCCATCGATGCCCACGGCTCGCGCGGCGGCAACGGCGCGCCGGCCTGCAGCAGCTCGATCGAGATCCGGTCCGGCGAGCGCACGAACGCCATGTGACCGTCGCGCGGCGGGCGATTGATCGTCACCCCCAGCGCCTGCAGGTGCGCGCAGGTCGCGTAGATGTCCTCGACCCGGAACGCGAGGTGGCCGAAATTGCGCGCGCTGCCGTAGTCCCCGGTGGTCCCGTCCGCGGCCGGCCAGTTGTAGGTCAGCTCGATCTCGGCGTCCGGCGTCTCGTCGCAGGAGAGGAACACCAGCGTGAAGCGGCCGCCGGCGTTGTCCATCCGCCGCACCTCGCGCAGGCCCAGGCCGTCGCAGTAGAAGCGCAGCGAGGCGTCCAGGTCGCGCACCCGGACCATGGTGTGCAGGTATCTCATCGACGCCTCCGCATCGGCTCGGCCCGGCCGACCCGGCTCAGTCCAGGAACAGGTCCGGCAGCGGCGGCTGCGCAGGATCCACCGCGTAGCGCGAAAGCTCGGTGATGCCGGCCTCGCCCAGCACCTCCTCGTCGATCAGGAAGCGGCCGCTGAAGCCGCGGGCCGGGCGCACCAGGATCGCGTGCGCGGCGTCGGCGACGATCTCCGGGGTGCGGCAGCGCGCCGGATCGACCCCGGGCAGCATGTTGATCGCGTCGGTGGCGATCACCGTGCGCGGCCACAACGCATTGACCGCCACGCCCTGCGGGCCGAATTCGGCGGCCAGGCCCAGGGTGACGAGGCTCATGCCCATCTTCGCCAGGGTGTAGCCGGTGTGCGGCCCCCACCACTTCGGATCCAGCGACGGCGGCGGCGCCAGGGTCAGGATGTGCGGGTTGCGCGCCTGCAGCAATTGCGGCAGGCAGGCCTGCGCGCACAGGAAGCTGCCGCGCGCATTGACCTGCTGCATCAGGTCGAAGCGCTTCATCGGCGTGTCCAGGGTGCCGCGCAGCCAGATCGCGCTGGCGTTGTTGACCAGGATGTCGAGGCCGCCGAAGGCGTCGACCGTGGCCGCGACCGCGGCGCGCACCGCGCCCTCGTCGCGGATGTCGCACTTGAGCGCGAGCGCGCGGCCGCCGGCCGCCTCCACTTCCGCGGCGACGCTGTGGATGGTGCCGGGCAGTTTCGGGTTGGCGACGTCGGACTTGGCGGCGATCGCGACGTTGGCGCCGTCGCGCGCCGCGCGCAGCGCGATCGCGCGGCCGATGCCGCGCGAGGCGCCGGTGATGAACAGGGTCTTGCCGGACAGCGTGCTCATGGGGACTCCGGGAGCGGGCGAAAACGGCGCAAGCGCATGCGCGGACGCGCCGACGAGGGTGAACCCGTCGCTGCAGTGTAGACGACCGCACCGCCACGGCGCGGCATAATTGCCCGATGCCCAGCGCCTGGTTCGACAACGCCGTTGCCTGGATCAGCGCGCACCCGGTCGCCGCCGGCGGGCTGATCTTCCTGATCGCCTTCTGCGACGCGCTGGCCGTGGTCGGGATCGCGGTGCCGGCACTGCCGTTGCTGTTCGCGGTCGGGGCGCTGGTCGGCCTCGGCCATGTCTCCGGCCCGTACGCGATCGCCTGCGCGGCGCTGGGCGCGCTGCTGGGCGACGCGCTGAGCTTCTGGATCGGCCGCCGCTGGGGCCCGCACCTGCGCGAGCACTGGCCGTTCCGCCGCTATCCGCAACTGCTCGACCGCGGCGAGGCGCTGTTCCGCCGCCACGGCAGCAAGGGCATCGTGATCGCGCGCTATGTCGGCGCGGTGCGGCCGTTCGTGCCGGCGGTGGCGGGAATGCTGCGGATGCCGCTGCGGCGCTACCTGCCGGCCAGCGCGTTCGCGGCGCTGACCTGGGCGGCGGCGTTCCTGGCCCCGGGCTGGCTGTTCGGCGCCTCCTACGACGCGGTGGCGGCGGTCGCCGACCGCCTCGCGCTGGTGTTGCTGGCGCTGCTGGCGGTGCTGGCGCTGGCCTGGGCGGCGGTGCTGTACACCTGGCGCTGGTTCGCCGACCGCGCCGATGCGCTGCTGGCACGCGCCCTGCGCTGGAGCCGGTCGCATCCGCGCCTGGGCCGTTATGCGGTCGCGCTGATCGACCCCAACCGGCCGGAATCGGCCTCGCTGGCGCTGCTGGCGGCCTGCCTGCTGGCGATCGGCTGGGCCTGGTTCGCGCTGCTGGCGGTGGTGCTGGCGCGCGGCGGCCCGTTGCTGCTGGACCGCAACGTGCACGCGGCGATGCTGGCGCTGCGCAACCCGCTGGCCGACCGCTTGATGGCGGCGCTGGCCTCGCTGGGCGATGCCGCGGTGCTGCTGCCGGCCTGCGTGCTGGTGCTGGGCTGGCTGCTGTGGCGGCGCCGTTTCATCGCCGCCGCTTACTGGCTCGGCGCGCTCGCCTTCGGCCTGGCGCTCACCGCCTGGCTGGGCGCCGTGGTGGAGATGCCGCGGCCGCCGACCGCGCCGGCCGGCTTCGGCTTCCCGTCGATCGCGGTGACGATGGCGACGATCGTGTTCGGCTTCTTCGCGGTGCTGGTCGCGCGCGCCCTGCCCGGGCGCCGGCGGGTGTGGCCGTACCTGATCGGCGGGGCGCTGGTCGCGATGCTCGGTTTCGCGCGCCTGTATCTGGGCGCGCACTGGCTCAGCGACGTGGTCGGCGGCATCCTGCTGGGGATCGCGTGGCTGCTGCTGCTGGGCCTCGCCTACCGCCGGCACGTGGCGCGCGCGCTGTGGATGCGGCCGCTGGCGGGCCTGTTCTACGGCGCGGTCGCCGCGGCGGCGCTGTGGCACGCGCCGCGCGCGGTGGATCCGCTGCTGGCGTGGTTCCACGCGCCGGTGCCGGGCCTGGTGCTCGACGCCGCGGCGTGGTGGGACGCCGACGCCTGGCGGGCATTACCGGCGCAACGCAACGAGCGCGACCCCAGCCGCCGCTGGCCGCTGGACGTCCAGGTCGCCGGCCCGCTGGCGCCGCTGCGGGCCCGGCTGCTGGCGCAGGGCTGGCGCGAGCAGCCGCAGGCGGACTGGGTCGCCACGCTCGGCCTGCTCGACGAGGACCGCGACCCGGCGCGGCAGCCGGTGCTGCCGGCCACGCTGGACGCCGAGGCCGAAGCGCTGCTGCTGCGCCGCCCCGGCGCACAAGCCGACGAAATCCAGGTGCTGCGGTTGTGGCCGGCGCCGGCGCTGCTGGACGACGGCACGCCATTGTGGCTGGGCGGCACCCAGACCTTGCGCTACGCGCGCCCGTTCGATGCCTTCGGCCTGTGGCGACCGCAGGCCGACGACGGCCGCGCGCACGCGCAGTTGCGCGAGGCGCTGGCGGGGCTGCCGCTGCGCGAGTCGGCGCCGGCGGACGCCGGCACCGCCGTGTTGCGGGTGAATCTGCGCACGGCACCGGCAGACGCATCCGGACGACGCCCGCCCGCCCCGCGGACGCAGGAGTCCAAACGCGGACATCCGGCGACTCCACGCGGGTGACGATTCCGCGGCGTGCCGGCGACGCGCCTGTCGCCAGGCCCGCCATCACTCCGGCAACGACCGCCGGACGCACGCGTCGCCCTTCCTGCGGGCGGATCCGGCCACGACTGCGCGTGCCGGCTTATTCCGGCAGCAGCGCCAGCAACTGCTGCAGGCGCGCGTGCGGATCGTCCTGCTGCAGCAGCGCCAGGCGCTGCCGTGCGGTCAGCGGCAACCACTCGGCCAGCCGCCAGCCGACCCAGGCCGCGTCGTCCAGCTGCGCCGGCGTGGGGTCGGCCTGTGCGCCGCCGGCCTGTTCCAGGATGCGCTGCAGCAGCAACGCCAGCAATGCGTGTTCGGGCCGCAGCTCCTCGTCGGGATCCGGAGCGCACCATTCCACCTCGCCCGTCACCACGCCGTCGGCGCGCACCCGGGTGCGGCGCACGCGGAAACGGCAGCCGCCGCGAATGCGCAAGGTCAGCACGCCGCCGGCATCGACGTCGAAATCCTCGATGCATGCCTCGGTGCCGTCTTCGGCCGGCGTCGCCGCAGCGTCGCCTGCCGCAGCTTCGGGCTCCGCAGCCGCGCGCTGCAGGCAGACCCCGAAGCTGCCGCCGGTGCGGCCGCAGGCGCGCAGCAGCGCCAGCTGGCGCGGCTCGCGCACGCGCAGCTCCAGCACCGCCCCGGGCAGCAGCACGGCCGGCAGCGGCAACAGGGCCAGACTCCGGGGGCGCGAATGCGCTGGCGTCGGCGGCATCGCCGCGGGGTCCGGCTCAGTCCTGCAAGGCGGCGAGAAAGCGGCGCGGCGCGCCGTCGAACCCGCCGTTGGACATGAACACGACGTGGTCGCCCTCGCGCACGCAGGCGCGCAGCGCGGCGACCAGCGCCGCGACGTCGGCCACCGCCACGCCCTCGCCGCGCAGGCCGGACACGACCTGGCCGGCGTCCCACGCCAGTTCCGGCCGCTGCAGGAACACCACCACGTCGGCTTCCGACAGCGACGGCGCCAGCGCCGCGGCGTGCGCCCCCAGGCGCATGGAATTGCTGCGCGGTTCCATCGCCACCACGATGCGCGCGCTGCCGACGCGCGCGCGCAGACCGGCCAGCGTGGTCGCGATCGCGGTCGGATGGTGGGCGAAGTCGTCGTAGACGGCGACGCCACGCGCCCGGCCGAGCAGTTCCAGCCGCCGCTTGATCCCGCCGAAGCCGTGCAGGGCCGGCAGCACCGCGGCCAGCTCCACGCCGACCGCGTGCGCGGCGGCCAGTGCCGCGAGCGCGTTCATCACGTTGTGACGGCCGAGCAGTGACCAGTGCACCGCGCCGACTTCGCGGCCCGCATGCAGCAGCACGAACGCGCTGCCGTCGTCGGCGAGCAGGCGCGCGCTCCAGTCGAAGTCGCCGTCCAGGCCGAAGGTTTCCACCGGCGTCCAGCAGCCCATCGCCAGCACTTCCGCGAGCCGCGCATCCTCGCCGTTGACGATCAGCCGGCCGCGCCGCGGCACGGTGCGCACCAGGTGATGGAACTGGCGCTGGATCGCGGCCACGTCCGGGAAGATGTCGGCGTGGTCGTATTCCAGGTTGTTGAGGATCGCCACCAGCGGCCGGTAGTGCACGAACTTGCTGCGCTTGTCGAAGAACGCGGTGTCGTACTCGTCGGCCTCGACCACGAACTCGCGACCGCTGCCCACGCGCGCGGACACGCCGAAGTCCCCGGCGACGCCGCCGATCAGGAACCCGGGCGCGCGCCCGGCCGCCTGCAGCAGGAAAGCGAGCAGGCTGGTGGTCGTGGTCTTGCCGTGGGTGCCGGCGACGGCCAGCGTGTCGCGGCCCGGCAGCACGTTTTCGGCCAGCCACTGCGCGCCGGAGGTGTAGGCACGGCCGTCGTCGAGCACCTGCTCGACCGCGGCGTTGCCGCGCGAGAGCGCATTGCCGATCACGACCTGGTCGCAGTCGGCGGAGATGTTGGCGGGCGTGTAGCCCTGGCGCAGCGCGATGCCGAGGGTTTCCAGCTGGGTCGACATCGGCGGATACACCGCTTGGTCGCTGCCTTCCACCGTGTGCCCGAGGTCGCGCGCCAGCGCGGCGACGCCGCCCATGAAGGTGCCGGCGATGCCCAGAATATGGAGTTTCAAGAAAGTGGTCCGCTGACGATCGCGGCTAGCTTATCGAAGCGGCTCCCGCACGGCACCCACTCCCCCTCTCCCCGCTCGCGGGGAGAGGGGGAGTGGGCAAGGGGCGAGGGGCAAGCGAATCATCGCGCCCCGCCAAAAACGCCCCTCATCCGCCCTTCGGGGGCCTTCTCCCCCGCAAGCGGGGAGAAGGAAGAAAGCTCAGCCGACCTCGCGCACCGGCGCGATCGCTTCCAGGATGCGGGTGAACACCGCGTCCAGCGTGCCCACGCCGTCGACCACGGTGAGCTGACCCTGCTGGCGGTAGAACTCGATCACCGGCGCGGTCTGGCGATCGTAAACGCCCAGCCGCGTGCGCACCGACTCGGGATTGTCGTCGGCGCGGCCCTCGGCCTGGGCGCGGCCGGCGAGGCGCTCGACCAGCAACTCCGTCGGCACGTCGAGCTGCACCGCGAAATCCATCGGCCGGCCCAGGCGCGCCAGCAGCTCGCCCAGCGCGCTGGCCTGGGCCAGGTTGCGCGGGTAGCCGTCGAGGATGAAGCCGTTGTCGGTGTCCGGGCGCGAGAAGCGGTCCTCGAGCATGCCCAGCAGGATCGCGTCGGAGACCAGCTCGCCGCGCGCCATCACTTCCTTCGCCGCCAGGCCGAGCTTGCTGCCGGCCGCGACCTCGGCGCGCAGCAGGTCGCCGGTGGAGATGTGCGGCACCTGCAGGTGCTGCTTCAGCCGCGCCGCCTGCGTCCCCTTGCCCGAACCCGGCGCGCCCAACAGTACCAATCGCATCAGCAACTCCCCGAACGTGTCCATGCCGGGCGGGGCGCGGCGTTAGACTGCCTGAACGCCCGGATCCCGCCTCGCGGCCGGGCGCCAGCTTACCCCATCCCGGCCCGCCGCCAAGGAGTCGCCATGCCTTCCGGGACATTGCTTTATGCCCAGTCCGGCGGCGTCACCGCCGTCATCAACGCCACCGCGGCGGCGGTGATCCAGGCCGCGCGGGCGCGCAAGGTGCGGGTGCTGGCGGCGCGCAACGGCATCCTCGGGGCGCTGCGCGAGGAGCTGATCGACACCTCGCGCGAGTCCGCCGCCACGGTCCGGGCGCTGGCGCACACGCCCGGCGGGGCGTTCGGCTCCTGCCGGGTGAAGCTGAAGTCGCTGGAGGCCGACCGCGCCCGCTACGAGCGCCTGATCGCGGTGCTGCGCGCCCACGAAGTGCGCTGGTTCCTCTACAACGGCGGCAACGATTCGGCCGACACCGCGCTCAAGCTGTCGCAGCTGGCCGCGGAATTCGACTACCCCCTGACCTGCGTCGGCGTGCCCAAGACGGTGGACAACGACCTCGCCGTCACCGACTGCTGCCCCGGCTTCGGCTCGGCCGCCAAGTACACCGCGGTCTCGGTGCGCGAGGCGGCGCTGGACGTGGCGGCGATGGCCGACACCTCGACCAAGGTGTTCGTGTACGAGGCGATGGGCCGCCATGCCGGCTGGCTGGCCGCGGCGGCCGGGCTGGCGGGGAAGACCGCCGACGAGGCGCCGCAGCTGATCCTGTTCCCCGAACGGCCCTACGACGAAGCCGACTTCCTCGCCCGGGTGCAGCGGGTCGTGGACCGCGTGGGCTGGTGCGTGGTGGTCGCCAGCGAGGGCATCCGCGATGCCGACGGCCGCTTCGTCGCCGATGCCGGCGCCGGCAAGGACGCCTTCGGCCATACCCAGCTCGGCGGCGTCGCCGCGCGCCTGGCGGGTCGCGTCCACGATGCGCTGGGGCTGAAGGTGCACTGGACCCTGCCCGATTACCTGCAGCGCTCGGCCCGCCACATCGCCTCAGCCACCGATCTGGAGCAGGCGCAGGCGGTGGGGCGCAAGGCGGTCGAATTCGCATTCAAGGGCATGAACGCGACCATGCCGGTGATCGTGCGCACCGCGGATGCGCCCTATCGCTGGAAGATCGAAGCCGCGCCGCTAGCGCGCATCGCCAACCGCGAGAAGAAGATGCCCGCCGGCTTCATCCGCCGCGACGGCTACGGCATCACCGCCGCGGCGCGCCGCTACCTGGAGCCGCTGATCCGCGGCGAGGCCTACCCGCCCTACGGCCGCGACGGGCTGCCGCGCTATGTCAGCCTGCGCAACCCGGCCGTGCCCCGGCAGTTGCCCGCCTTCACGGACTGAGGACGGCACTGTTCCCGCGGGCCGGCCGCGGGCGAACCCGCGCCGACGGTCCGTCGCGACCGTCCGTCGGCAGCCGGCCCCGGGACGGGGCCGCGCCCGCATCCGGGGGTATGCTCGCGCTGTCCACACGCCTTCCGGAAATCACTGGAAGGAGGCGCAGATGAAACGGTTTTCGTATCGTGCCGCGGCACTGGTCGTGCTGTTGCTGCCGTGTCTGCCGGCGATGGCGCAACGCGTCCGCTACGACGCCAACGGGCAGGCGGATGTCGTCGCCGAGAACTTCACCCTGGTCGAGGCCGCCGTGATCCGCGACGTGACCGGCCTGGCACCGCAAAGCCGCGGCCAGGTCGTGTTCTTCCGTTCCGATCGCCCCGCGGCCGATGCCGGGGAACTGCTGGTACGCGAAAAGGGCAACGACCTGCACGCGCTGGCCGCGGGCGGCTATTTCGTCGCGGTCGTGCCGCCGGGCCTGCACCGCTACCACGTCGACGGCCAGAGCCTGAGCCTGAGCCTGGAGGTGCGACCGGGGCGCTGCTACTACGTGCGCGTGGCCGGTCGTGGCGTCGACAGTCGCCTGTCGCAGTCCAATGCCATGGTGTTCCTCAACGCGACCGGGTCACGGCCGCTGCCGCGGCTGTAGGCCGGGGCGCGGCCCCCGAGCGCGTCACCGGGGACAGGGCAGGCCCTCGACCTGCAGCGAGACGGCATAGGCCGGCAGCGGCGCCAGTCGGCCGGCCCTGGCCTGCTGCAGCGAGTCCTCGAGGTAGACGCGCGCGCGGCCCTGCGGGTCCAGGGCCGGCGGGGCGACCTGGGCCGGCTGGCGCCAGACCCGGACCACCGCCTGCTGCGTGGCGCAGGCGGCACTGGGCACCCGGATGAGGTCGTTGAGGATCCAGCCCGAAGCCGGCGACGGCCGCGCCTGGGCGGCATCCACCAGTCGCGCCCGCGGCCGGCAGCCGGGACTGGTCCGCACCACGGCGAAGCGGTACGGCGCGGCCGCGTCGCCGCTGAACTCGCCCTGCAGCCGGGCGCAGGCTTCGGGAATGGTTCGCAGCGTGTGCGCCACGCCCAGCGCCTGCGGCGGCACCGGCGCGCGCCGGATCTCGGGCGCGGGGTCGGCGGCCAGCACCGGGGCCGCGACGGCGGCGGCGAACAAAATCAGGAGCCTGCGCATGTCCGGATGCCTGTGCGGGGGGAGGACGCGCAGGCTGTCACGCCGCGGCTGAACGCGGCCACGACGCCGGCCCGCGCCGGCCTCCGCCGGCCCGCCCGGTTTCCCGGATTCCGGCGCTGTGCCATAGTCGCAGGGTTGCCGCTCGCGTCTTTGCGCGTCCAGCCCGCAACGCGATGCCATCTTCCGATCTTCCGATGTCCACTCTTGGGGAGGGGTTCATGCTGGAGCAGTACGGTCTCATCCTGGCGCTCGCCTGCGCCGTCGTCGCGATCCTGTACGGGATCGTCTCCGCGCGCTGGATCAACGCGCTGCCCGCCGGCAACGAGCGCATGCAGCAGATCGCCGGCGCGATCCAGGAAGGCGCCCGCGCCTACCTCAACCGCCAGTACACGACGATTGCCATCGCCGGCGTGGTGTTGTTCGCGCTGATCGGGATCTTCCTCAGCTGGCACAGCGCGATCGGCTTCGCGATCGGCGCGGTGCTGTCGGGCGCGGCCGGCTACATCGGCATGAACGTGTCGGTGCGCGCCAACGTGCGCACCGCCGAGGCCGCGCGCAGCGGCATGGGCAAGGCGATGGACGTCGCCTTCCGCGGCGGCGCGATCACCGGCATGCTGGTGGTGGGCCTGGGCCTGCTCGGCGTGGCCGGCTACTACGTCGTGCTGACGCAGTACCTGGGCGTGACCGGCGAGGCCGCGCTGCACGCGCTGGTCGGCCTGGCCTTCGGCGCCTCGCTGATCTCGATCTTCGCGCGCCTGGGCGGCGGCATCTTCACCAAGGGCGCCGACGTCGGCGCCGACCTGGTGGGCAAGGTCGAAGCCGGGATCCCCGAGGACGATCCGCGCAACCCGGCGGTGATCGCCGACAACGTCGGCGACAACGTCGGCGACTGCGCCGGCATGGCCGCGGACCTGTTCGAGACCTACGCGGTGACCATCATCGCCACCATGCTGCTGGGCGGGCTGATGCTGGCCGAGGCCGGCCGCAACGCGGTGCTGTACCCGCTGGTGCTGGGCGGCGTGTCGATCCTCGCCTCGATCGTCGGCACCTTCTTCGTCAAGGTGAAGCAAGGCGGCTCGATCATGGGCGCGCTGTACAAGGGCGTGATCGTGTCGGCGGTGCTGGCGGCGATCGCGTTCTGGCCGATTACCACCGCGCTGATGGGCGACTCCGGCTACGGCGCGATGAACCTGTACTGGTGCGCGCTGATCGGCCTGGTGCTGACCGGCGTCATCGTCTGGATCACCGAGTACTACACCGGCACCCAGTTCAAGCCGGTGCGGCACATCGCCCAGGCCTCGACCACCGGCCACGGCACCAACATCATCGCCGGCCTCGGCATCTCGATGAAGTCCACCGCGCTGCCGGTGATCGCGGTGTGCGTGGCGATCTGGGGCGCGTTCGCGCTCGGCGGCCTGTACGGCATCGCCATCGCCGCGACCGCGATGCTGTCGATGGCCGGGATGATCGTCGCGCTCGACGCCTACGGCCCGATCACCGACAACGCCGGCGGCATCGCCGAGATGGCGGAGCTGCCGCCGGAAATCCGCAACATCACCGATCCGCTGGACGCGGTCGGCAACACCACCAAGGCGGTGACCAAGGGCTACGCGATCGGCTCGGCGGCGCTGGCCGCGCTGGTGCTGTTCGCCGACTACACCCACAACCTGGAAACCGCCGCCGCCGCCAAGGCCGCCGTCACCGGCATCGCCGCCGAAGCGCTGCGCTTCGACCTGTCCGACCATATGGTGATCATCGGCCTGCTGATCGGCGGCCTGATTCCCTACCTGTTCGGGGCGATGGCGATGGAAGCCGTCGGCCGCGCCGCCGGCGCGGTGGTGGAGGAGGTGCGCCGCCAGTTCCGCGACATCAAGGGCATCATGGAAGGCACCGGCAAGCCGCAGTACGACAAGGCGGTGGACATGCTGACCCGCTCGGCGATCAAGGAAATGATCGTGCCGTCGCTGCTGCCGGTGGTGGTGCCGATCATCGTCGGCCTGCTGCTGGGCCCGAAGGCGCTGGGCGGCCTGCTGATCGGCACCATCGTCACCGGCCTGTTCGTGGCGATCTCGATGACCACCGGCGGCGGTGCCTGGGACAACGCCAAGAAGTACATCGAGGACGGCAATTTCGGCGGCAAGGGTTCCGAGGCGCACAAGGCCGCGGTTACCGGCGACACCGTCGGCGATCCCTACAAGGACACCGCCGGCCCCGCGATCAACCCGTTAATTAAAATCATCAACATCGTCGCGCTGCTGCTGGTGCCGCTGCTGTAACCACGACGCAACTCGCAGCCCGAAAAACGGCGGCCCTGGCCGCCGTTTTTTTTTGGCTTCTCTCCCAGGCGCGGGAATCGTCACGGGGACACCGATGGCCCGGCATGGGCGGGACATACCGTGAATCCATCCCAGATGCGGAAGCTTCTGCGGGGGAAGCCGGTGGCCCGGCCTGTGCGGGACACGCCGTGAATACGTCCCTGTAGGCTCCTCGGCGGCATCCATGCCGCCGACGGTCCCGCACAGGCCGGGCCACCGGCTTCCGGCAAGTGAGTCGACGCCTGTAAAAAGAGCCGCCGAAGCGGCGATCTTCAATCTCGCAAGGCGCCGGCCGGCGGGCTGGGGGTGCGGAGAGTGGACCATGGAGGGTCCACGACCCGACTTAAAGACAGGAGGTCGTCAGGAGGGCGCAGCACCCCCAGCCCGCCGGGCGGCGACTCCTGCCGAAGCCGATCTCCGGAATTCGGAGAAGAACTTTTTTTCGTTGCTGCGCCGCAGCGCTAAAATGCGCGCCCTTTCCCCACCCCCGCCGCGGCCTCCCGGGCCGCGGCGGCAGCACGTCGGAGCAAGCACGCAATGGGCCTGGACCTCGTCCCCGCCGGCGCCAACCCGCCGCACGAAATCAACGTCGTCATCGAGATCCCCAAGGACGCCGAGCCGGTCAAGTACGAAGTCGACAAGGCCTCCGGCGCGATCTTCGTCGACCGCATCCTGTCCACGCCGATGCGCTACCCGTGCAATTACGGCTATGTCCCGTATACCGTCTGCGGCGACGGCGATCCGGCCGACGTGCTGGTGATCCTGCCGCTGCCGCTGGTGCCCGGCGCGGTGATCCGCTGCCGCCCGGTCGGCGTGCTGAAGATGTCCGACGAGGCCGGCGGCGACGAGAAGATCCTCGCGGTGCCGATCGACAAGGTGTTCGCCGGCTACATCCACATCGACGACATCGCCAAGGTCAGCCCGCACTGGCTGGAGCGCATCGGCCACTTCTTCGAGCACTACAAGGACCTGGAACAGGGCAAGTGGGTCAAGCTCGACGGCTGGGGCGGCGCGGCGGAGGCCAAGGCGATCCTGGTCGAGGCGATGGCCCGCTACCAGGCCGCGGCGAACAAGCCGAAGTTCTGAGCGTGCCGCATCCGCGGGTGGCCGCCCCGCGCGGTCGCCGCGCTGCGGAGACCTGTGCCGGAGCGCGGGCTGCGGAAACGCAGCTGCAGCGCGGTCTGGCTGGCACCCAGCGCGCGGCACCGGCTCCGCTCAGCGCCGCGCGCCGATGACCGTGAGTCCGATCAGGCGCGAGACCACGGTGGCGATATAGCCCACGCCGGCAAACTGCTCCAGCATCACCAGCACCCGCGCCGGCGAACTGACCGGCAGCACGTCACCGATCCCGGTCGCCGAGAGGTTGGTGAAGCTTAGGAACAGCAGCTCCATCCACTGCCGCGGGCGCCCGGGCTCGACCGTGCTGGTGAAGCTGCCCGGATACCACGCCTGGCAGACGAAGTAGGCGTAGGCGAAGCCCCACGCCAGCAGGGTGAAGGTGGCGCCGGCGGCGAACAGCTCGTCGGCACTGACGCGATGGTCGTGCAGCATGTACGCGATCAGGCTGGCGGCGGCGTAGAAATACAGCGCCGATTCCAGCAGCGCCGAGAACGGCAGCAGCTCGGGGCGATCCAGCAGCACGCCGGTGCCGGTCAGCGCGATCGCCGGGATCGCCAGCAGCCAGGCGACGATGCTGACCGCCGGGCTGCGGTTGACCACCCACACCGCCAGCGGCACCACCACCAGCGCCACCGCGCCGAACAGCAGCCGCCCGCCCTGGGTGTCGTCCATCGACGGATACACCAGCAGGCTCAGCAATTGCGCCGCCAGCAGGAACGCCGACGGCTGCCGCCGCGCCAGCGCCGCCCACGGCCGCGGCCAGCGCGCGGGCGCTCGCGTCATCCGATGATCCCGTACTGGTAGCGCAGCGCGTAATAGACCACGTACAGCCACGACAGCAGCCCGTGCACGATCGCCCACAGCAGCGACTTGTTCGCCGTCCACGAGATCGCGATCGCCAGCGCGCTGCCGAAGCTCGCGCCCGCCTTCACCACCTGGGTGCCGGTACGCATGCTCAGGCTTCCCGGTACACATGCGCGCCGGCCTCGCGGAATTCGGCGGCCTTCTCGGCCATGCCCGCGTCCAGCGCCTGCAGCGCGTCGACGCCGTGTTCGGCGGCGTAGTCGCGCACGTCCTGGGTGATCTTCATCGAGCAGAACTTGGGGCCGCACATCGAGCAGAAGTGGGCGGTCTTGTGCGCGTCCTTGGGCATCGTCTCGTCGTGGAATTCCCGCGCCTTCTCCGGGTCCAGGCCGAGGTTGAACTGGTCGTCCCAGCGGAACTCGAAACGCGCCTTGCTGAGCGCGTTGTCGCGCACCTGCGCGCCGGGATGGCCCTTGGCGAGATCGGCCGCGTGCGCGGCGATCCTGTAGGCCATGATGCCGTCGCGCACGTCCTGGCGGTTGGGCAGGCCCAGGTGTTCCTTCGGGGTCACGTAGCACAGCATCGCGGTGCCGTACCAGCCGATCATCGCCGCACCGATCGCGCTGGTGATGTGGTCGTAGCCCGGCGCGATGTCCGTGGTCAGCGGCCCGAGCGTGTAGAACGGCGCCTCACCGCACTCGGCCAGCTGCTTGTCCATGTTTTCCTTGATCAGCTGCATCGGCACGTGGCCGGGGCCCTCGATCATGGTCTGTACGTCGTGCTTCCAGGCGATCTTGGTCAGCTCGCCCAGCGTCTCCAGCTCGCCGAACTGCGCGGCGTCGTTGGCGTCGGCGATGCAACCCGGGCGCAGGCCGTCGCCGAGGCTGAAGGCCACGTCGTAGGCCTGCATGATTTCGCAGATCTCCTCGAACCTGGTGTAGAGGAAATTCTCCCGGTGGTGCGCCAGGCACCACTTGGCCAGGATCGAGCCGCCGCGACTGACGATGCCGGTGACGCGCTTGGCCGTCAGCGGCACGTAGCGCAGCAGCACCCCGGCGTGGATGGTGAAGTAGTCCACGCCCTGCTCGGCCTGCTCGATCAGGGTGTCGCGGAAGATCTCCCAGGTCAGCTCCTCGGCCGCACCGCCGACTTTTTCCAGCGCCTGGTAGATCGGCACCGTGCCGATCGGCACCGGCGAGTTGCGCACGATCCATTCGCGGGTCTCGTGGATGTGCCTGCCGGTGGACAGGTCCATCACCGTGTCGGCGCCCCAGCGGATCGCCCACACCAGCTTCTCGACCTCCTCGGCGATGTCCGAGGACACCGCGGAATTGCCGATGTTGGCGTTGATCTTGGTCAGGAAGTTGCGGCCGATGATCATCGGCTCGCTTTCCGGGTGGTTGAGGTTGCACGGCAGGATGGCGCGGCCGCGGGCGATCTCGTCGCGCACGAATTCGGGCGTGATCCGCGGCGGGATGCTGGCGCCGAAGGACTCCCCCGGGTGCTGCGCCAGCAGGCCGGCGTCGCGCACCGCCTGCAGCCGCTGGTTCTCGCGGATGGCGACGAACTCCATCTCCGGGGTGACGATGCCGCGGCGGGCGTAGTGCATCTGGCTGACGTTGGCGCCGGCACGGGCGCGGCGCGGCCGCGGGATCGCGGGGAAGCGGACCCGGGCGAGCGCGTCCGCGGTCGCGTGGCGGCGGCTGAACGGCGAGCTGAAATCGGCCAGCGCCTCGCTGTCGCCACGCTCGGCGATCCAGCCACTGCGCAGCCGCGCCAGCCCCGCGGCCAGGTCGATGCGCGCGTCCGGGTCCGAGTACGGGCCGGAGGTGTCGTAGACGGCGAGCGCGGGATTGTCCTCGCCGCCGAACAGGCTCGGCGTGGACGCCTGCACGATCTCGCGCATCGGCACGCGCAGGTCGGCGCGGCTGCCGGCGACGTGGATCTTGCGCGAGCCCGGGATCGGGCGCGTCACCGCCTCCGAGAGGCGCGCGGTCTGGCGGATCAGGTCGGAGGGCACTGCATTCATCGGTTCGCTCCCGCGTTCGCTGGCGTGGTGACCGCACGCGGCCGTGCGGACTGTTGCGAAGCAGGGCGCGACCGGGACGTGAAGGCCCGGTCGCGAAGCTTCCCTACGCCGGTGTCAACCGGATCAGGTTCGAAGGGTCTGTCTCAACCGGGCCATGGCCCGGTACCCCCGCTTCAGGCGCTATTGCAGCACGTCGCGCGGGGCGGGGCCAGCGTCGGCGCCCGGCGGGCGCGGTGCCACGCCCCGGCACGGCTCGGCCGCCGGTACTGCGGCCGGAGAGCGGCGCGGCACGGGAGCAGGACACGGTCAGCGCAGCGACGCGTTGATGCGCTCCAGCGCCGCGCGGCCGGGGCACAGCTCGGCGGTGCCGAGAGTGTTGAGCGGCGCGGCGACGGTATCGAGATGGGCGTGCAGGTCGTCGGCTTCGGGGTCGACGTAGAGCAGCCCGGTGACCACCTCGCCCTGGGCGTGGCGTTGCTGGATGAGGTTCATCGCCGCGATCCGGTCGCGCGGGTCGTAGCCGGCGTCGAGCTTGCGCAGCCGCAGCAGCGAGCCGTCGTGCTGGCGCACCTCGAGCATCCGGCCCTCGCCGTATTCGACCGCGATCTGCGCCCGCGCCGGGATCACGTCCATGCGATTGACCGCCTCGTTGTGCGCGCGCACGTAGTCGTAGCTCTTGGTGCTGCCGGCGTGGTTGTTGAAGGCCACGCAGGGGCTGATCACGTCCAGGAACGCGGCGCCGCGGTGCGCCAGCGCGCCCTTGATCAGCGGCACCAACTGCGCCTTGTCGCCGGAGAAGCCGCGGCCGATGTAACTGGCGCCCAGCTGCAGCGCCATCGTCACCATGTCCAGCGGGCTGTCGCTGTTGGCCACGCCTTTCTTCGACACCGAGCCGCGGTCGGCGGTCGCCGAGAACTGGCCCTTGGTCAGCCCGTACACGCCGTTGTTCTCGACGATGTAGACCATGTCCACGCCGCGGCGGATCGCGTGCACGAACTGGCCGATGCCGATCGAGGCCGAATCGCCGTCGCCGGACACGCCGAGGTAGGTCAGCGTGCGGTTGGCGAGGTTGGCGCCGGTCAGCACCGATGGCATGCGCCCGTGCACAGTGTTGAAGCCGTGCGACTGGCCGAGGAAATAGGTCGGGGTCTTGGAGCTGCAGCCGATGCCCGACAGCTTGGCCACGCGGTGCGGTTGGATGTCCAGCTCCCAGCAGGCCTGGACGATCGCCGCGGAAATCGAATCGTGGCCGCAGCCGGCGCACAGGGTCGAGATCGCGCCTTCGTAATCGCGCCGGGTAAAGCCGATCGCGTTGCGCGCCAGGGTCGGATGGTGGAACTTCGGCTTGGCGAGGTAGGTCATGCGGTCGCCTCCTGCCGCGGTGGGCCGCTCGCGCGCAGCCGCGCGGCGATCGCGTCGGCGATGAAGCGCGCGGTGATCGGGGTGCCGTCGTAGTGCAGCACCGCGCGCAGGCGTGCGGGATCCAGGTCGAACGCATCGACCAGCAGCGTGCGCAGCTGGCCGTCGCGGTTCTGCTCGACCACGAACACCGCCTCGTGCGCCTCGATGAAGCCGCGCACCGAATCGGGGAAGGGATACGCGCGCAGCCGCAGCGCGTCCAGGGCGATGCCGTCGGCCTGCAGCCGCGCCAGCGCCTCGTCCATGGCCGGCGCGGAGGAGCCGTAGTAGAGGACGCCATGCCGCGTCGGCAGCGCCGCGGCGCGCGTCTCCACCGGTTGCGGCACCAGCGTCGCGGCGGTGGCGAACTTCCGCTGCAGGCGCTGCATGTTGTAGACGTAGTCGCTACCGCGCTCGGAGTACTTGGCCTGCGGATCGCGCGAGGTGCCGCGGGTGAAGTAGGCGCCCTTGTCGGGATGGGTGCCGGGCCAGGTGCGCCAGGGGATGCCGTCGCCGTCGACGTCCTTGTAGCGTGCGAACTCGCGTCCGGCCTCCAGCTCCTGCGCGCTCAGCACCTTGCCGCGGTCGTAGGCGCGCGCGTCGTCCCAGGCGAACGGGGCGCACAGGCGCTGGTTCATGCCGATGTCGAGGTCGCTCATGACGAACACCGGGGTCTGCAGGCGGTCGGCCAGGTCGAGCGCGGCGGCCGCGAATTCGAAGCACTCGGTCGGGTCCTGCGGCAACAGCAGCACGTGCCGGGTGTCGCCGTGCGAAGCGCAGGCGCAGGCGAGGATGTCGGACTGCTGGGTGCGTGTGGGCATGCCGGTGGACGGGCCGCCGCGCTGCACGTCGATGATGGTCGCGGGGATCTCGGCGAAATAGGCCAGGCCGATGAATTCGTTCATCAGCGAGATCCCGGGCCCGGAGGTGGCGGTGAAGGCGCGCGCGCCGTTCCAGCCGGCACCCACCACCATCCCGATCGAGGCGATCTCGTCCTCGGCCTGGAGGATCGCGAAGCGGTTGCCGCCGCCGTCCGGGTCGACCCGCAGTCGCTGGCAGTAGCGCTGGAACGCCTCGGCCAGCGACGAGGACGGCGTGATCGGATACCACGCGCACACCGTCGCGCCGCCGTACACGCAGCCCAGCGCCGCGGCCGTGTTGCCGTCGACGAAGATGCGGTCGCCGACCGCGTCGGCGCGCTGCACGCGCAGGCCCAGCGGATGCGGCAGGTGGTCGCGCACCCAGTCGCGGCCCAGCTGCAGCGCCTGCAGGTTGGGCGCCAGCAGCTGCGGCTTGCTCTTGTACTGCTCGCCGATCAGCGCCTCGATCACGGCGGCGTCCAGCTCCAGCAGCGCGCCGAGCGCGCCCACGTACATGATGTTCTTGAACAGCTGGCGCTGGCGCGGGTCGCTCCAGGCGGCGTTGCACAGGTCCGTCAGCGGCACGCCGACGACGTGGATGTCTTCGCGCAGGCCTGCGCGCGGCAGCGGCTTGCTGCTGTCGTACAGCAGGTAGCCGCCGGACTCGAGCTCGGCGACGTCCTCGTCCCAGGTCTGCGGGTTCATCGCCACCATCAGGTCGACACCGCCGCGGCGGCCGAGCCAGCCCTGCCCGCTGACCCGCACCTCGTACCAGGTCGGCAGCCCCTGGATGTTGGACGGGAAGATGTTGCGCGGGCTCACCGGCACGCCCATGCGCAGGATCGCCTTGGCGAACAGCTCGTTGGCCGAGGCCGAGCCGGAGCCGTTGACGTTGGCGAACTTGACCACGAAGTCGTTGACGGCCGCCAGGGCCGGGGGCCGTGCGCTTGCCAGCGTGGCGGGCGCCGCAGGTGCGTTCATGCCGGGACTCCTGCGGCGGTCATCGCCGCGCAGCCGGGGACCCGGCAACGTCGCTTCTCCACCGCCGCCGTCCGCAAGCCACCGGCTCCCGGCTTGCGCCGGGATGGCGGACAAGGACGGGGGGCGAATGCCGCGGCCGTCATGCCGCCGTCCTCGCCTGGCGGTCGCGGCAGCCGGGGCCGGCGTGGGTCTCCAGCAGCAGGAACTTCTGCATGTCCCAGGCGCCGGTCGGACAGCGCTCGGCGCACAGGCCGCAGTGCAGGCACACGTCCTCGTCCTTGACCATCACCCGCCAGGTCTTCAGCGGCGCCGACACGTACAGGTCCTGGGCCAGGTTCAGCGCCGGCGCGGTCAAGCGCTTGCGCAGCTCCGGTTCGTCGGCGTTGGCGGCGAAGGTGATGCAGTCGGTCGGGCAGATGTCGACGCAGGCATCGCACTCGATGCACTTGTCGCGCAGGAACACCGTCTGCACGTCGCAGTTGAGGCAGCGTTGGGCTTCCTTCCACGCGGTCGCGGCATCGAAGCCGAGTTCGACCTCGGTGCCGATGCTGTCCAGCCGCGCCGCCGCCTGCGACCACGGCACCGGGTAACGCGCGTCCGCCGACACCGCGTTGTCGTAGCTCCACTCGTGGATGCCCATCTTCTGCGGGGTGAGCGTGGCCAGCGGGTCGGGCCGCTGCCGCGGGTCCTCGCCGTGCAGCAGCTTGTCGATCGAGACCGCGGCGGCGTGGCCGTGCGCCACCGCCCAGATAATGTTCTTCGGGCCGAACGCGGCGTCGCCGCCGAACAGCACGTGCGGCAGGCTCGACTGGTGGGTGACCCTGTCGAGCACCGGCAGGTCCCACTTGCCGAACTCGATGCCACAATCGCGCTCGATCCAGGGAAACGCGTTCTCCTGCCCGACCGCGATCAGCACCTCGTCGCAGTCCAGCTGCTCGTCCGGCTCGCCGGTGGGCAGCAGCCGGCGGCGGCCGTCGCTGTCGTATTCGGCGCGCACCTTCTCGAAGAGCATGCCGGTGAGGCGGCCGCCCTCGTGCACGAAGGCCTTGGGCACGCGGTAGTCGAGGATCGGGATGCCCTCGTGCATCGCGTCCTCCTTCTCCCACGGGCTGGCCTTCATCTCGTCGAAGCCCGAGCGCACGACCACCTTGACGTCGGCGCCGCCGAGCCGGCGCGCGGAGCGGCAGCAGTCCATCGCGGTGTTGCCGCCGCCCAGCACCAGCACCCGCCGGCCGATCGCGGTGACGTGGCCGAAGTAGACGTTGGCCAGCCAGTCCAGGCCGACATGGATGTGATCGGCTGCTTCGGCGCGGCCCGGCAGGTCGAGATCGCGCCCGCGCGGCGCGCCGCTGCCGACGAACACGGCGTCGTAGCCCTCCGCGAGCAGTGCGCGCATCGACTCGATGCGGCGGCCGCCGACGAAGTCCACGCCCAGGTCGAGGATGTAGCCGGTCTCCTCGTCGATCACTTCCTCGGGCAGGCGGAAGCGCGGCACCTGGGTGCGCATGAAGCCGCCGGCCTTGGGATCGGCATCGAAGATCGTGACCTGGTAGCCCAGCGGCGCCAGGTCGCGGGCCACGGTCAGCGAGGACGGCCCGGCGCCGACGCAGGCGATGCGCTTGCCGTTGGATTGCGCCGCCGGCCGCGGCATGCGCGCGCGCACGTCGCCCTTGGCGTCGGCGGCGACGCGCTTGAGCCGGCAGATCGCCACCGGCGCCGGCTTGCCCGCATTGCTTTCCTCGACCCGGCCGCGGCGGCACGCCGGTTCGCAGGGGCGGTCGCAGGTGCGGCCGAGGATCCCCGGGAAGACGTTGCTCACCCAGTTGACCATGTACGCATCGGCGTAGCGGCCGGCGGCGATCAGGCGGATGTATTCCGGCACCGGCGTGTGCGCGGGGCAGGCCCACTGGCAGTCGACGACTTTGTGGAAGACGTCGGGGTTGCGGATATCGGTCGGTTCCACCGCCTCTCTCCCGCCTGCCGACCGGGCGCGCCGGCCGTCGCCAGCGGAGTCTATCCCGATCCCCGGCCCATGGGAGCGGCGCCGGCCGCGATGATTTCCGCGTCAATCCCCGCCCGTGGAAAGTCTCAGGTTTTTCTCCCAAGCGCGGAAACCCCTGCGGAGAAGCCGGCGGCCCAGCCTGGGGGGGCCCGCCGTGAATGAATTCTTCAAAGGCGGAAGCCTCTGCAGGGCCAGTGGTCCGACTTATGAGGGGCACACGGTGAATGCGTGCGGAAACCTTTGCGGGGGAAGCCGGTGGCCCGCCCTGTGCGGGACACGCCGTGAATACATCCCTGTAGGCTCCTCGGCGGCATCCATGCCGCCGACGGTCCCGCACAGGCCGGGCCACCGGCTTCCGGGCAAGTGAGTGGGCACCTGCAGAAAAAAGCCGCCCGAAGCGATGGACGCCAATCTCGCCAAGTCGCCGCCCGGCGGGCTGGGGGTGCGGAGAGTGGACCAGGGAGGGTCCACGACCCGACTTAAAGACAGGAGGTCGTCAGGAGGGCGCAGCACCCCCAGCCCGCTGGGCGGCGACTCCGTCCGAAGCCGATCTCCCGAAGCCTGGCCTGACTCGAGATCAGGCCAAAGATGAGCTGTGCCCAACTTCAATGACAGGAGGTCGTCAGGATGGCGCAGCCCCCCCCAGCCCGCCGGGCGGCGACTCCTGCCGAAGCCGAGAACCTCTGCCCAATCGGCTCAAGGACACTGGATCCCCGCTTTCGCGGGGATGACGACAGCACTTCCGGCCCTTCTCAAAGCCGCGACATTGTCAGGAGGGGGCGGCTATCCCGGACCGACGGGCGGCGGCGTGTCAGGTCGGACGGCGGACGCGGAACCAGGCCGCGTACAGCGCCGGCAGGAACAGCAGCGTAAGCGCGGTGGCCACCGTCAGCCCGCCCATGATCGCCACCGCCATCGGCCCGAAGAAGGCGCTGCGCGAGAGCGGGATCATCGCCAGGATCGCGGCCAGCGCGGTCAGCACGATCGGGCGGAAGCGGCGCACCGTCGCCTCCACCACCGCGGTCCAGCGATCGTGGCCGGCGGCGATGTCCTGCTCGATCTGGTCCACCAGGATCACCGCGTTGCGCATGATCATGCCCGCCAGCGCGATCGTGCCGAGCATCGCCACGAACCCGAACGGCACCCGGAACACCAGCAGGAACAAGGTCACCCCGATCAGTCCCAGCGGCGCGGTCAGCAGCACCATTGCGCTGCGCGAGAGACTGCGCAGCTGCAGCATCAGCAAGGTCACCACCACGAACAGGAACAGCGGCAAGCCGGCGGCGATGGAGTTCTGCCCGCGCGCCGAATCCTCGACCGTGCCGCCGGTGCGCAGCAGGTAGCCTTCCGGCAATTGCGCACGGATGCCCTCGAGCGTGGGCAGGATCTGCGCGACCACGGTGGCCGGCTGCAGCGCGCCGCGGACGTCGGCGCGCACGGTCACCGTCGGCAGCCGATCGCGGTGCCAGAGGATGCCGTCCTCGAAGCCGTCGCGGAGCGTGGCCACCTGCGCCAGCGGCACCGACTGCCCGCTGGCGGTGGGCACCGCAAGGCTGGCGAGCATGTCCAGGTGGGTTCGCTCGCGCGCGCTGCCGCGCAGCCGCACCTCGATCAGCTCGTTGCCTTCGCGATAGGTGCTCACGTGCAGTCCCGACAGCGAGCCGGCAAGGAACTGCGCCAGGTGCTCGGAACTCACGCCCAGCGCCCGCGCCCGCGCCTGGTCGATCCGCAGCCGCACCACCTTGCTCGGTTCGTCCCAGTCCAGGTTGACGTTGGCCACGTGCGGATTGGCACGCACCTGCTCGGCCACCTGACGCGCCAGCGCGCGCACTCGGTCGACATGCTCGCCGGACACGCGGAACTGGATCGGATACCCCACCGGCGGGCCGTTTTCCAGCCCGGTCACCCGCAGCTGCAGCTCGGGGAACTGCGGCGCGACCTCGTCCGTGAGCCAGGCGCGCAGCCGCTCGCGCGCGTGGATGTCGTCGGCGCGGACCACGAACTGGGCGAAGTTGGTCGCCGGCAGCTGCTGGTCCAGCGGCAGGTAGAAGCGCGGCGAGCCGGTACCGACGTAGGCGACGAAGTTGTCGACGCCCGCGCGGTCCCGCAGCATCGCCTCCAGCCGCTGCGCCTGCGCGGCGGTGGCGCGCAGCGACGCGCCCTCGGCCAGCTCCATGTCGACCATCAGCTCCGGCCGGGTCGATTCGGGGAAGAACTGCTGCGGCACGAACCGGAACAACAACAGCGACAGCACGAACGCCGCCGCGGTGGCACCGATCACCAGCCAGCGGTGCGCCAGGCACCCGTCGACCAGCGCGCGGAAGCGACGGTAGAACGGGCGCTGGTACGGGTCGTGGTCGCCGGCGTCGTGCGCCGCCGGCGCCAGAACGAAGGCGTACTGCGGCCAGCGGTCGGCCAGCGCCTCGCGCCGGGCGCGCCAGCGCGCCGCCAGCGAGCCCGGCCGCGGTGCGCGCGCGGCGCCGAAGTCCGGCAGCATGCGGTCGCCCAGATACGGGATGAACAGCACCGCGGCGATCCACGACACCAGCAGCGCGATGGTCACCACCTGGAACAGCGAGCGGGTGTACTCGCCGACACTGGAGGCCGCGGTCGCGATCGGCAGGAACCCGGCCGCGGTCACCAGGGTGCCGGTCAGCATCGGGAACGCGGTCGACTCCCAGGCGAAGCTCGCCGCCTTCAGCCGCGAGAACCCCTGCTCCATCTTGATCGCCATCATCTCCACCGCGATGATCGCGTCGTCCACCAGCAGGCCCAGCGCCAGCACCAGCGCGCCGAGCGAGATCTTGTGCAGGCCGATGCCGAAGTAGTGCATGGCCGCGAAGGTCATCGCCAGCACCAGCGGGATGCTGACCGCGACCACCAGCCCGGTGCGCAGGCCCAGCGAGAAGAAACTCACCAGCAGCACGATCGCCACCGCCTCGGCGAGCACGCGCATGAACTCGCCGACCGACTCGCGCACCGCCTCGGGCTGGTCGCTGACCTTGCGCAGCTGCATGCCCGCCGGCAGCGTCCGCTGCAGGCGCGCGAATTCGCTGTCCAGGGTGGCGCCCAGGCGCAGGATGTCGCCGCCGTCCTGCATCGCCACGGCGATGCCGATCGCGTCCTGGCCCATGAAGCGCATCTTCGGCGCGGCCGGATCGCTGAAGCCGCGCGCCACCGTCGCGATGTCGCCCAGGCGCAGGGTGCGGTCGCCGGCGCGGATGGGGAAATCGCGGATCGCCGCGACCGAGGCAAAAGCGCCGTCCACCCGCAGCTGCACGCGCTCGTCGCGACCCTCGAAGAAGCCGGCCGGCACCACCGCGTTCTGCTGCTGCAGCGCCTGCTGTACCGCCGCCAGCGGGATCCCGAGGGTGGCCAGCTTGGCGTTGTCGACCTCGATCCAGACCTTCTCGTCCTGCAGGCCGATGAGCTCGATCTTGCCCACGTCCGGCACCCGCTGCAGCTCCAGCTCCACGCGCTCGGCGTAGTCCTTGAGCACCGCGTAGTCGAAGCCCGGCCCGGTGAGCGCGTAGATGTTGCCGAAGGTGGTGCCGAACTCGTCGTTGAAGAACGGGCCGACCACGCCCTCGGGCAAGGTCGGGCGGATGTCGCCGATCTTCTTGCGCACCTGGTACCACAGCTCCGGCACGTCCTTCGAGCGCAGCGCATCGCGCGCCATGAAGATCACCTGCGACTCACCGGAGCGCGAGTACGAGCGGATGAACTCGTACTGGCCGGTGGTCATCAGCTGCTTCTCGATGCGCTCGGTGACCTGCTCGGCGACCTGCTGCGCGGTCGCGCCCGGCCACAGCGTGCGCACCACCATCGCCTTGAAGGTGAACGGCGGGTCCTCGGACTGCCCCAGGTGCCGGTACGACCAGGCGCCGACCAGCGCCAGCACCAGCATCGCGTACAACACCAGCGCGCGGTTGCGCAGGGCCCAGGCGGAGAGGTTGAAGTCGCGCACGGGTCAGTCCTGGCGTTGCGGGGTGCGGACAGCGGGCGAGTCGCTGCGGACGGATGCGAACGAGGACGGCGCGCGCTGCGCTGCCGATTTGCGCCGCGACCGTGGCCCCCATCCCGTTCCCTTCCCCCGCAGGCGGGGGAAGGGCTGGGGTGCCGGGCGGGCGTCGCTGCGGAGAGCTGCGGGCACGGTCAGTGCGCGCTGCGCTACCGATTTGCGCCGCGACCGTGGCCCCCATCCCGTTCCCTTCCCCCGCAGGCGGGGGAAGGGCTTGGGTGCCAGGCGGGTGTCGCTGCGGAGGAGTGCCGGCATATTCAGTGCGCCGGCTTCGGCGGGTTCTGTTTTATGGGCCGGTTGGCGCGGTCCACCGGTGCCACCAGCTGGCCTTCGCGCAGCAGATGGCCGCCGGCGGCGACGATCCAGTCGCTACCGTGCAGGCCGCGCAGTACCGGCACCCGGTCCTCGCCGAACGCGCCCAGTTGCACCGGCGCCAGCCGCAGCCGGTGGCTGGCCGGATCGACCACCCAGACCGCGGTCGTGCCGCCGGGCCCGCGCTGGACTGCGGCCAGCGGCACCGACAGCGCCGCCTGCGCGCCATCGCCGCCGGCCAGGTAGACGCGCGCGCTCTGGCCCAGCTCGACCGCCGCGGCCGCGGCGTCGTCCAGGGCCACGCGCGCGGCGTAGGTGCGGGTCTGCGGATCGGCCGCGGGGGCGATCTCGCGCAGCGTGCCGCGCAGGCGCTGCGCCGGCGCATTCCACAGTTCCACCTGCGCCGGCTGACCGACGCGGAACTCGCGGATGCCGACCTCGGGCAGGGCGATCGCGACCTCGCGCCCGGCGGCGCCGGCCAGGGTGAACACCGGCTGCCCGGCGGCGACCACCTGCCCGGCTTCGGCCTGGCGCGTGGCGATGGCGCCATCGCGCGGTGCCCGCAACTGGGTATAGGCGGCCTGGTTGCGGGCGACTTCGAGACTGGCGCGCGCGGCTTTCGCCTGCCCGGCGGCAGCGGCGTAGGCGGCTTGCTGCGCGTCCAGTGCCGAGCGGCTGACCAGTTGCTCGCGCGCCAGCCGGGCAAAGCGCGCGCGCTCGGCACCGGCGCGCGCCAGCTCGGCGTCCGCGGCCGCCTGCTGCGCCTGCGCCGCCTGCACCTGCAGGCGCAGGTCGCCGGGGTCGAGTTCGGCCAGCAGCTCGCCGCGGCGGACCGCATCGCCGACCTCCACGTAGCGCCGCAGCAGCTGGCCGCCGACCCGGAACGCCAGCGCGCTTTCCTCGCGCGCCCGCACCTCGCCGGCAAAGGCCGCCACCTCAGCTCCGGCGCCGGGCTCCGGATGCACCACCAGCACGGGCGGCAGCGGCGGCTGCGGCGGCGCGGGCCGGCTGCACGCGGCCAGCAGCAGCGTGGCCAGCAGCAGCAGGCCCATCCCGGGGCCGCGGTGTTTGCCTGCGATCCTCATCCGCACTCCCGAGCCGGCCGGCAAATTAATGAACCGGCGGGTAGGGTATAAATATCAAACTGCTTAGTCTAGTATTGATTCATGGCAGCTCAATCCGCCCCCAGCCGCCCCCGCGCCGGGGCCGCCGCCCCCGGGCGCCCCAAGGACGCGGAGAAGGGAACCGCAATCCTGGACGCCGCCCGACGGCTGTTCACCGCGCAAGGGTTCGACGGCGCCAGCATGGACCAGATCGCGGCCGAGGCCGGCGTCTCCAAGCTCACCGTCTACAGCCACTTCGGCGACAAGGAAACGCTGTTCGCCGCGGTGGTGCGCTCGTATTGCGAACAGGAACTGCCCGACTCGCTGTTCCGCACGCAGCCGGAA
This sequence comes from Cognatiluteimonas weifangensis, assembly GCF_003416885.1. Taxonomy (GTDB): domain Bacteria; phylum Pseudomonadota; class Gammaproteobacteria; order Xanthomonadales; family Xanthomonadaceae; genus Cognatiluteimonas; species Cognatiluteimonas weifangensis. The sequence continues at coordinate 150,271 of NZ_QVPD01000002.1, read as the reverse complement.
CTGCCGCTGCGCGAGCGCCTGCTGCAGGTCGCGCGCGCCTTCTTCGCCATGATCAGCGCCCCCGAGGCGATCGCCGGGCACCGCATCCTGTGCTCGCCGCGGATGGCGGATTCGCCGCTGCCGCAGCTGTTCTGGGAAGCCGGCCCGCAGCGGGTGCAGGAAGCGTTCGCCGGGCTGCTGCGGCGGCGCGCGGCGCGCGGCGAACTGCAGATCGACGACATCCCCTGTGCCGCGGCGCAGTTCTGCAGCCTGCTCAAGGGCGAGCCGCATGCGCAGCTGATCTTCGGCTGCGGCGCGACGCGCAGCCCCCGGGACATCGAGCGCCACCTGGCGGCGGCGGTGGACCTGTTCCTGCGCGCCTACGCTACCCCCGGCACGGCGGGGCGCGGGCGGTGACGACAGTCGCGGTGACTTCCGGCACTCAGTGCCGCCGCCGCGGCGCGGCGATCCTGCCCACGTGCAGTCCCGGGTAAAATCGCGGCGCGACGTCCGCGTCCGCCCGCCCCTTCCGTCCCCAAGAGCATGTCCATGACCACGATCGACTACGCCCAGGCCCGCGAAACCATGGTCGAGCAGCAGGTGCGGCCGTGGGACGTGCTCGACCCGCGGGTGCTGGAGACGCTGTCGACGCTGCCGCGCGAGGCGTTCGTGCCGGCGGCCTACCGCGCCCTGGCCTACGCTGACCTGCCGCTGCCGATCGGCCACGGCGAGGTGATGTTCAAGCCGGTGGTCGAGGGCCGCGTGCTGCAGGCGCTGGCGCTGGCGCCCAGCGACGAGGTGCTGGAGATCGGCACCGGCAGCGGCTATTTCGCCGCGTGCCTGGGCCGGCTGGTGCGCGAGGTCGTCAGTCTGGAGCTGCACGCCGACCTGGCCGAAGCCGCGCATGCGTGCCTGGTCGCGCAGGGCCTGGACGGCAACATCCGCATCGAGGTCGCCGACGCGCTGCGCTACGACACCGCGCGCCGCTTCGATGCGATCTGCGTCACCGGCGCGGTCGATACGATCCCCGCGCAGTTCGTGCAGTGGCTGCGCCCGGGCGGGCGCCTGTTCGCGGTGCGCGGCCGCGCCCCGGCGATGGAGGCGGTGCTGCTGCGCAGCGGCGATGCGGTCAACGAGCCGCACGTCCAGCCGTTGTTCGAAACCCAGATCCCCTATCTGGTCGGCGCCGCCCCGGCGCCGCAGTTCCAGTGGTGACCTCCCTCCCCGCGCGGCGCGGCATCGCCCGCGGCGCGCACCCCGCACCGAAGGACCCCGCATGATCCGTCGCCCCCTCGTCCTGGCCCTCGCCCTCGCCCTGCTGCCGGCCGCCGGCGCGCACGCCGAGGACCTGCTGCAGACCTACGAGCTGGCTCGCGCCGGCGATCCGCAACTGGCCGCGGCCGAATCCGGCCGTCTGGCGACCAAGGAAGGCGCGGTGCAGGCGCGCGCGGCGCTGCTGCCGCAGCTGGACGGCAGCGCCAGCTATCGCCGCTCCAAAAGCACCGGGCCATCGACGACCAACCAGTTCGACCCGGTCAGCAACGATTTCGTGCGCATCAACGGCGAATCGGAAAGCACCAGCCACAACCGCAACCTCGGCCTCAACCTGAACCAGGTGCTGTTCGACTTCGGCGCGTTCTCGCGGGTGAAGAGCCAGAACGCGATCAGTCGCGCCGCCGACTTCCAGGTCGAGTCTGCCGGCGACTCGCTGATCACCCGCACCTCGCAGGCCTACTTCAACGTGCTGGTCGCGATCGAGAGCCTGGCCGCCGCCGAAACCCAGGAAACCGCGCTGAAGAAGCAGTTCGACTTCGCCAGCAAGCGCCTGGAGGTCGGCCTGGCGCCGATCACCGACGTGCACGAGGCGCGCGCGCAGTACGACAGCGCCCGCGCCAACACCATCATCGTGCGCAACGTGCTCGAGGACGCCTACCAGGCGCTGGTGGAGATCACCGGCCAGCCGGTGCGCAACCTCAAGGGCCTGCCGGCCGATTTCCAGCCGACGCTGCCCAGCGAGCGCGACGCCGACGCCTGGGTGGCGGCGGCGATCGACAACAACCCCGCGCTCAAGGCCAAGCAGCTGCAGGTGCAGGCCAGCGAAGCCGACGTGACCACCGCGCGCGCCGGGCACCTGCCGACGCTGTACTTCAACGGCAGCTACGGCAAGAACGTCTCCTGGGGCGACAGCACCTTCACCAGCACCAATCCGCCGTTCTCCGCGACCTTCCCCACCGGCGGCGAGAGCCGCGGACCGGCGTTCGGCGTCACCTTGAGCGTGCCGCTCTTCGCCGGCGGCGCCACCCAGTCGCGGGTGCGCCAGGCGCTGGCCCAGCGCGATGTCGCCAGCGACGAGCTGGAGCAGCAAAAGCGCGGGCTGGAACGCGCCACCCGCAACGCCTACCAGACCCTGGTCGCCGGGATCAGCGAGGTCGAGGCGCGGCGCCTGGCGCTGGTGTCGGCGCAAAGCGCCTACGACGCCTCGCAGGTCGGCCTGGAAGTGGGCACCCGCACCGTACTCGACGTGCTCAACAACCAGCAGACCCTGTTCCAGGCGCAACTCGCCTACGCCCAGGCGCGCTACAACTTCCTGCAGAGCCGGCTGCTGCTGGAGCAGGCCGCCGGTACCCTCGACATCGACGACGTGCAGGACGTCAACCGCCTGCTCACCGCCAACGCCGACGCGCAGCTGGCACCGGGCGACCGGGCGCAGTAACCGGCCGCCGCCGGCTCAGGCGGGCGGCAGATCCGGCGCGATCGCCTCCAGCGTGCGCCGCAGCGCGCCGCGACCCTGGTCGACCAGTGCGTGCGCGGCGTCGACCATGGCGTCGCGCGCGGCGGCGTCGGCCAGCAGCGCGGCGATCTCCGTCCCGACCTGTTCCGCATCCGCGCCCACCCGCAGCGCGCCCGCCGCCCGCATCCGCGCGGCGATGTCGGCGAAATTGTGCAGGTGCGGACCGCTCACCACCGCGGTGCCGACCGCCGCCGGCTCCAGCAGGTTGTGGCCGCCGACCGGCTGCAGGCTGCCGCCGACGAAGGCGACCCGGGCGCAGCCGTAGAACGGCATCAGCTCGCCCAGGGTATCGATCACGAACACCGCGTCGTCGCGGTCCGGCCACTGCGTCAGCTGCCGCGTGGCGACCCGCCAGCCGGCCTCGACCGCCTGCTGCGCCACCGCCTTGAAGCGCTCCGGATGCCGCGGCGCCCACAGCAGCAGCAAATCCGGCCAGCGTGCGCGCAGCCGGCGGTGGATCGCGATCACCGCGGCCTCCTCCTCGGCGTGGGTGCTGGCGGCGATCCACGCCGCACGCGCGCCGATGCGTTCGGCGAACGCCGCCGCGAACGCCGGCCAGCCGCTGCCGACCGCGACGTCGTACTTGAGGTTGCCCGACACCCGCGTCGTTTCCGCCGCCGCACCCAGGCGCACGAAGCGCGCCGCGTCCCCGCCCGACTGCGCCAGCACCGCGCGCACGCTGCGCAGGGCCCGCCGCAGCAGCGGCCGCAGCACCCGGTAGCCGCGCAGGGAGCGCTCGGACAGGCGCGCGTTGACGATGTAGACCGGCACGCCATGGTCGCGGCAGCCGAACAGCAGGTTCGGCCACAGCTCGGTCTCCAGCACCAGCGCCAGCTGCGGCCGGTAATGGCGCAGGAAGCGCGCCACCGCGCCGGGCAGGTCGTAGGGCAGGTAGACGTGTTCGACCTTGTCGCCCCACAGCGCGCGCACCCGCGCCGAGCCGGTCGGGGTGATGCTGGTGACCAGCAGGCGCAGGTACGGGTAGCGCGCCCGCAACGCGTTGACCAGCGGCGCGGCGGCGTTGACCTCGCCCACCGAAACCGCGTGCACCCACAGCGTCGCCGCCTGCGGCGCGTCGGCATACACCGCATAGCGCTCGTGCCAGCGCTGGAAGTACTCGCGCTGGCGGAAGCCGCGCCAGATCAGGTGGTAGACGGTGATCGGCACCAGCAGGTACAGCGCGGCCACGTACAGGCCGCGCAGCGCTCGTTCGACGGGATCGGCCTGCATGGGCGACAGGATAGCGAACGCAGGGCCGGCATCGCTCTGCGGCACCCTGCGGCGTGAGGCCGCGGCGGCGCCGGCAGTCGCCGCGGCGCCCGGTAGAATCCGCGCATGTCCGTCCCCTCCGCGCCGACAGCGCCGACGCCCACCTCGGCCGGAGCGCCGCCACTGGCACCCCGCCACTGGCCGGCGTGGCTGGGCATCGGCGCGATGGCGCTGCTGGCGCGGCTGCCGTGGCCGCTGCAGCGCGCGCTGGGGCGTGCGCTCGGCGTGCTGCTGCGACTGGCGCTGGGCTCGCGCCGGCGGGTCGCCGCGCGCAACCTGGCGCTGTGCTTCCCGGCGCTGGACGCGGCCGCGCGCACGGCGCTGCTGCACGCGCATTTTTCCGCGCTGGGCATCGGCGTGTTCGAGTTCGCGCGCGCCTGGTGGGGCTCGACCGCGGCCTTGCGCGGCCGGGTCGCGATCGAAGGCCTGGACCACCTGGCCGCGGCGCGCGCCGGCGGTCGCGGCGTGATCGTGATCTCCGGGCACTTCACTACCCTGGAAATCTGCGGCCGGCTGCTGTGCGAGCACGGCGTGCCGCTGGCCGGCATGTACCGGCCGCACGCGGGCGCGGCGCTGGAATGGGCGGTCAAGCGCGGGCGCCTGCGCTATGCGACGGCGATGTTCGGGCGCGAGGAACTGCGCCCGGCGATCCGGCACCTGAAGGACGGCGGCCTGCTGTGGTTCGCGCCCGACCAGGACACGCGCCGCGGCGACAGCGTGTTCGTGCCGTTCTTCGGGCTGCCGGCCTGGAGCCTGACCTCGACCCATCAGCTGGCGCGGCTGTCGGGCGCGGCGGTGCTGGCGTTCGCGCACGAGCGCCGCGCCGATGGCGGCTACACGTTGCGGTTGTCGCCGGCCCTGGCCGACTTCCCCAGTGCCGACGCCGGCGCCGACACCGCGCGGGTGATGGCGGCGATCGAGGCCATGGCGCGCGCGGCGCCGGCGCAGTACCTGTGGATCCACCGGCGCTTCAAGCGCCAGCCCGACGGCACCGATCCGTATCGTTGAGGACGCTCTGCACAGCTGCCGGCATCCCGTGTGGGCGGGGGCACAACGACCGGGCTCGGAGATCTGCTCCTCCATCCGGAGGACCCCGTGAATCCGCCCGTGCACGCAATCTTGGGCGTGCGCTCGCAATGCCCGACGATTCTCGAACGGACGTGGCCGGGGCGAGGCCGCGGCCTTCCGCCCGGGGACGCCGTGAATGCGTCCGCGTAGACCATCCGGGACGGCGCTCATCATGCCCGACTATTTTTTCGGACGGACGTGGTCGGGGCGAGGCCGTGGTCTCCCGACCGGGGGACGCCGTGAATACGTCCCTGTAGGCTTTTCAGCGCCATCCATGGCGCTGAAACCCCCGGCCGGGAGACCGCGCCCTCGCTCCTGGCCTGCGTGGGCGACGTTGTGTGCGGTTTGTTGCAACAGTCACCCGCGTGGTCGTCGTCGCCCTGCTCCTGTCAGCCCAAGACCAGAAACACGGTGATACCTGGCGGCGTGCGTCGCCCCACACGAAACCTTCCCGACAATTTTCTCGAGCGGAGGGGTGGGGCGAGGCGGGGCGAGGCGGCCTCGCCCCTGCTTTCGCGCGACGTGACCCACCCGCTCGCTGCGATAGTCCACCCGCTCTGTCTCGTCGCCCTGCTTTTTCACCCGAAGACCGGAAACACGGATGCCTGGCGGCGTGCGCCGGGGCGCCCTGGCCCGAGCGGGCCAGGGACGGCCCGCACCCGCGATTTGAGTCGTGGACGACTCGCATGAGCGGCGGGCCAGGGCGCCCCGACGCACGCCGCCCCGCACGAAGCCGATCTGCATCGCGATGCTCCTGCATGAAACTGCCGCACACGCATCTGTCCAAACGCGTCCGCGGCAATCAACCATTTCATGAAGGGAAAACAGTGGCCGGGGCTCGTGGCACCTCGTCGCTATGCGCTCAGGCGTACAGGTCGGGCTGGCCCGGTGGCCGGGTCTTGAAGCGCCGGTGCACCCAGAGATACTGCTCGGGATGGCGCCGCACCACGCGCTCGAGTTCGGCCATGTAGCGCGCCGCATCGGCGGCCGCGTCGCCGCTGGGCCAGCCGCGCCACGGCGGCCCGATCCGCAACCGGTAACGGCCGTCGGCCTCGCGCTGGCACCAGTACGGCAGCACGCTGGCGTTGCCGCGTGCGGCCAGCTGCGGGATCGCGGCCAGGGTCGCGGCCGGCACGCCGAAGAACGGCACGAAAGCATGCTGGTAACTGAAGTCCTGGTCGCCGGCGTAGGCCACCAGACGGCCCTGCGACAACGCCCGCAGCAGCCCGCGCACATCCTTCTTGCCGATCGTGGCGGCAAATGCGCGGCGACGCGCGGCGTCGATGAAACGCTCCAGGCAGGCGCGGTTGTTGTGGCGCACGACGATGTCGATCGGCGCGCCCAGCGTCTCGGACAGCAGCCGCCCGCCCAGCTCCAGATGCGGCATGTGGCCGGTCAGCAGCAGCACGCCGCGACCGTCCGCGCGCGCCGCGGCCAGGTGCTCCAGGCCCTCGACCGCGACCAGGCCGCGCAGCGCCGCCGCCGGCGCGAACCAGGCGCGCAGCGATTCCAGCACGCCGGTAACGGTCGCCCGCAGGGTCGCGCGCAGCAGCCGCCGCTGCGCGTGCGCATCCAGTTCCGGAAAGCACAGGGCGAGGTTGCGCCGCGCGTAACGGCGGCGGCGCCCGAGCAGCGGCGCCAGCAGCCAGGTCGACACGGCCCCCAGCCGCAACAGCCACGGCTGCGGCAGCCGGGCGACCCGCGCCGCCAGCCAGTTGGCCGGCGTCAGCAGGCGGCAGCGCGGCGACGGCGCGGCCGTCACGATGCGGCGGCGCCGGGATCGCTGTCGCGCGCCAGCAGGCTGCCGGCGTACAGGGCCGCCAGCAGCAGGGTCAGCCCGCCCCAGAACGTCGAATAAAACGCCAGGTGGGTGTTGAGCGGAAACACCGTGACCCCCAGCGCCAGCAGCGCCGGCCGCGCCCGCGCGCGCGCCGGCGCATCGGCGTAGCGCCAGGCGCGCCACGCCAGCGCCACGCCCGCCAGCCAGCACAGCAGGCCGAGCACGCCGGTCTCGCTGAGGATCTCGAGCACGATCTGGTGCGCATGCAGCGCCGGACCGGTGCCCCAGGCCGCGGGCTGCGTCGGCACCGGATCGCAGGCCGGGAAAGCGTCGCGGAAGCCGCGCGCGCCGACTCCGTTGAGCGGATGCGCGCGCGCCATGCACAGCGCCGCGCCCCAGATCCGGGTGCGCCCGGACAGCGCCAGGTCCACGCCGTCCTGGTCGGCGCTGAGCGCATACGCGGTGCGCGCCAGCCGCTCGCGCAACTGCGGCACCGTCGCTGCCAGCAGGCCCAGCGCCAGCGCGCCGAACACGAACACCCCGAGCAACCGCTTCCATCCGAGCACGCGCCAGCCCGAGAGCAGCAGCACCAGGCCGTAGGTCAGCCACGCCGCGCGCGCACCGGCCAGCAACACCACCACGCCCACCGCCGCCGCCGCGAGCAGCCAGCCGACGCTGCCGAAACGCCGGGCCGCGGCGTACAGCGCGAACGGCGACAGGCTCGCCAGCACGATCCCGAGCTTGAGGTTGCACGGCCCCAGCACGCCGCTGAGCCGATCCACGCGCGCGGCCTCGCCGACCGCGCACATCGGGTGGCCGCTGAGCGCCTGCTTGATCCCGTCGATGCCCCAGAACAGCGGGCTGGTGCCGGTCAGCGCCTGCGCCAGCGCGTCCACGGTCCACAGCGCGACGATCGCGCCGAGGCCGCCGAAGGTGATGCGCCGGCCGCGCGCGTCGGCGACCGCGGCCGCGACCAGCCACAGGAACGGCAGGTAGCGCAGGTCCACCGCGGCCTCGCGCAACGCGCGCGCGCGATCGACCGCGTCGAAGGCCGACAGTAGTTCCGGCAGCCAGTAGGAACAGAACAGCACGCTGGTCAGCGCCCACGCCGGGCCGCTGAGCAGCCGCATGCCGCCGCGGAAGCGCAGCAGCAGCAGGCGCGCGATCGCCGCCAGCGCGCCCAGCACCATCACCGCCTCGGCGTAGCCCGGCGCCGGCCACAACGCCACGAACGCCAGCACCCAGGCCGGCGCCCAGCGCCATCCGGCCGCCGCCGGCGTGTCAGGGATTGCGGACAAGTTCGCCATAGACCGCCAGCGTCGCCTCCTGCATCGCATGCAACGTGTCGGGCATCCTAACCGCAGGCGCCGGCGGCTGCGCCAGCAACGCATGCGCGCTGCGCTGCAGCGCCGCCAGGTCGAACGGCGCGACCGCGCCGCGCGGTTGCCATGCGTGCAGCAGTTCGCCGACGCCGCCGTGGTCCCAGCCCAGCAACGGGCGCCCGACCGCGAGCGCTTCGAGCACGGTGCGGCCGAAGGCTTCGGGCTTGCGCGAGAGCTGCAGCACCAGGTCGCTGGCGGCATAGGCGCGGGCGATGGCGGCGGTCGGCGGCGTGATCGCCACGGCTTCGGCGATGCGCAGGCGCACGGCCAGGGCCTGCAGTTCGGCGACATAGGCCGCGCGCGCCGGATCGCGCGCGCCGGGCAACCACAGCCGCGCATCCAGGCCGATCGCGCGCAGGCCGGCGAGCAGCTGCAGGGCATCGGCGTGGCCCTTGAGCCGGGTCCCGCGGCCGGGCAGCAGCAGCAGCGGGCCGTCGCCGCCCAGCGCCGGGTGCAGCGCCGCGGCCCAGGCGCGCGCGGCCGGATCGGGCTGCGGCGCGCGCGGGAACTGCGCCGGGTCGACGCCGCGCTCGACGATCCGCAGCCGGCCCGGATCGGTGTCCGGATAGTGGTGCAGGACGTAGTCGCGCACCGTGCGTGAGACGCAGATCACGCGTTCGCCCGAGGCCATCACCGCGCTGTAGCGCGAAGGCGAATTGAGCCCGTGCACGGTGGTGACGAAGCGCGGGCGCGCGGCCGCGGGCAGGCGGCGCAGCGCCAGCCGCGCGATCCACGCCGGCAGCCGCGAGCGCGCATGCACGATGTCCACCCGCTCGCGCAGCAGCAGCTGCCGCAGCGCGCCGACGTGGCGCAAGGTCAGCGGCGACTTGCGCCCCAGGTCCAGGGCGACGTGCTCGGCGCCGGTGGCCAGCAGCGCCGGCAGCAGGCGGCCGCCGGCGGACACCACCAGCGCGCGGTGACCGGCGGCGACCAGCGCGGCGGCGATTTCCAGGGTCGAACGCTCCACGCCACCGGATTCCAGCGCCGGCAGCAGCTGCACGACGGTCAGGCGGCGCATGCGCGCGGCCCGCGGTGGCGACCCGGCAGGCGCGGCGACGGTGCCGCCGTCCGGCAGACGCCCGGCCAACGGCAGGTTCCGCGCGCGACCCGCAACGACAACGCCGTCAGTCGACCAGCACGTAATGGGCGCCGCAGTACATGCAATGGCTCTCGCCGCCCTCGGCTTCGATCGCCAGGTACACGCGCGGATGCGAGTTCCACAACGACATCGACGGCAGCGGGCAGCTCAGCGGCAGGTCGGCGCGGTGGACCTCGTAACGCTGCTGTGCGTTGGGGGGCACGAAGGTGGGCGAAACGGTCTGGACCATGGCGGTGGACGTCGGCGGGGCGGTGCCGGGATTTTAGCAGCCGCGTCCGCGCCTGCCGGGCCGCGCGGTTCGGCGCCGCGGCGCCGGCCGCGACTTCGGACCCGACGCGGACCGGATGCGGCTACTGCGGCAGGTCGAACAACAGCACGTCGGCGCGGCCGGCGTCGCCGCCGGCGAGCGTCCAGTGGCCGCCCTCGCCGACGATGCCCAGGGCGTCGCCCGCGGCCAGCGGCCGGCCGTCGGCCAGGAGTTCGCCCTGCGCCACGTGCAGCCAGTAACGCCGCGCCGGGTCCAGCTCCAGCGCTAGCGTCTGCCCCGCGTCCAGCACGCTGCCGCGCAGCCAGGCCTGCTGGCGGATCGCCAGGCTGTCCCCGGCGCCATCGGGCGAAGCCAGCGTCGCCCAGCGCCCGCGCCGCGCGGCCGGGTCGAAGCCGCGCTGGGCGTAGGCCGGCGGCGCGTTGACCCGGTCGGGCTGGATCCAGATCTGCAGGAAATGCACCGGCGCGTCCTGCGACTCGTTGAACTCGCTGTGGTCGATGCCGTGGCCCGCCGACATCCATTGCACCTCGCCCGGCCGCAGCACGCCACCGCCGCCACCGCTGTCGCGATGCGCAAGCGCGCCCGCCAGCACGTAGCTGAGGATTTCCATGTTGGCGTGGTGGTGCGGGGCGAAACCGCCGCCCGGAGCCACCCGGTCCTCGTTGATCACCCGCAGCGGGCCGAAGCCCATCCACTGCGGGTCGTGGTAATGGCCGAAGGAGAACGTGTGCCGGCTCTCGAGCCAGTCCGTGCGCGCGATGCCGCGCGCGGCCGCCGGGCGTTGCAGGATCATCGCGGCCCCCGGATCACTCGACCGCGTGCGCTTCGGTGGTGATCCGCAGCGCGATCTCGTCGCTGACCGCGGGCACGTACTTGTCGATGCCGAACTGCGAACGCTGGATGGTCGCGGTGGCGTCGAAGCCGATCGCCGGCTTCTTGGTCATCGCGTGCGGCGCGGCCTGGTTGAGCACCACGTCCAGCACCACCGGCCGGGTCACGCCGTGCAGCTCGAGGTTGCCGCTGACCTGCAGGCGGTTGCCGCCCAGCGCCTTGACCGCGGTGCTCTTGAAGGTGGCGGTCGGGTAGCGCGCCGCGTCGAAGAAGTCCGGGCTCTTGAGGTGCTCGTCGAGCTTGGGCACGAAGCTGTCGATGGCCGCCAGCGGCAGCACCACTTCCACCGAGGAGCGTTCCGGGGCTTGCGCGTCGTAGACGATGGTGCCGCTGGCGCCGCCGAAGTTGGCGCTGGGGTTGGAGTAGCCGAAATGGTTCCAGGTCGCCAGCACCACGGTGTGGCTGGGATCGATCTGGTAGGCCACGCCGCTGGCGCTGGCGCCGAAGGCGGCGACGGCGAGGGCGGTGGCGAGGAGGATGCGCTTGAACATGGGTGTCTCCGAGGGAGGTATGGAAGGCAGGGGCGGGCGTAGGGCGGGTGGTGGGCGCGATGGACGGCAGCCGACGGGGAGGCGGCCGGATGCCGGCCGCAGGGCCTATTCGATGCGGCAGGCCTCGTCGAACCCCAGCCGCGGCGCGCGCGGATGCACGCTGGACGCCTCGCCGCGACCGAGATTGACCAGGAAGTTGGAGCGGATCGCGGTGCCGGCGAAGAACGCCGCATCCACCTTGGCGGTGTCGAAGCCGGACATCGGCCCGCAATCCAGGCCCAGCGCGCGCGCGGCCAGGATCAGGTAGGCGCCCTGCAGGCTGCTGCTGCGCAGCGCCGCGCGATACAGCGACGCCTCCGGCGCATCGGCGAACCAGCCGCGGCCATCGGTGTGCGGGATCAGTACCGGCAGCTTGTCGTAGAAGGCCATGTCGTAGGCCACGATCACCGTGCACGGCGCGGCCATGGTCTTGGCGTAGTTGCCCTGGTCCAGCGCCGGGCCCAGCTTGGCCTTGGCCGCAGCCGACTTCACGAACACGAACCGCGCCGGGCAGCTGTTGGATTGGGTCGGGCCGAACTTGAGCAGGTCGTACAGCCGCCGCAGCAGGGCGTCGTCGACCTCGCCGGTGAAAGCGTTGTAGGTCCGTGCCTGCAGGAACAGGCGGTCGAGCACGGCGCGGTCCAGCGCGGGCGGGGGCAACGAATCGGGCATGGACAATCCTGGTGTCGGGGGCCGGCGGGTTGCGGCGAGACCGTGCAGTGTAGAGTGTCCCGCATCCGGCAACACCCAGTGCCACCGCAACGAATTGATCGCACCCATGGAACGATTCGCGCGCACTGCAACCCCCGTGGCCGCGACCGCCGCCGCCTGGACCCTCAGCGACGGCCATGCCGGCAACCTGCGCCAGGTGCAGGCGCTGGCCCGGGCGCTGGGCCTGGACGCAGCGCAGGACTGGACCCTGCAGCCGCGTGCGCCCTGGCGCTGGCTGGCACCGCGCCGCCTGCCCGGCGCCGATGCCGCGTTCGGGCCGGCGTTCGCCGCGGCGCTGGCGCGGCCGCCGGCGCTGGCGCTCGGCTGCGGCCGCCAGGCGGCGCTGGCGACCCGCCTGTTGCATGCGCGTGGCGCCCGTGTCGTGCAGATCCTCGACCCGCGCCTGGCGCCCGCGCACTGGGACCTGGTGCTGGCGCCGCAGCACGACCGCCTGCGCGGCGACAACGTGATCGCGCTGCTGGGCAGCCTGCATCCGGTCGACGACCTGTGGCTGGCGCACGCGCGCGCCGCGTTCCCCGCCCTCGCACAACTGCCGCAGCCGCGCACCGCGGTGCTGCTGGGCGGCCCGAGCCGGCACGTGCGCTTCGACCGGGCGCGCCTGGAGGCGTTGCTGGCGCCGCTGGATGCGGCGCTGGCGCGCACCGGCGGCAGCCTGCTGCTGACCGCCTCGCGGCGCACGCCGGCGCCGCTGCGCGAGCTGCTGCGCCGGCGTTACGCGCAGGCGCCCGGGCTGCGCTGGCTGGGGCCGGAGGACGGCGCCAATCCCTATCCCGGATTGCTGGGCTGGGCCGACCGCATCGTGTGTTCGCCCGACTCGGTCAACATGATTTCCGAAGCCTGCGCCACCGCGATGCCGGTGTTTGTGTCCGAGCCGCAGCGCGCCGGCGGCCGGGTGCGCGCGTTCCTCGACGCGCTGCTGGCGCGCGGCCGCATCCGCGCGCTGGACGCGACGCTGGCGCCGTTTGCGGTGGAGCCGCTGCGCGAGACCGCGCGCGTCGCCGCCGAAGTGCGGCAGCGCCTGCGGCTGGCCTAGGCCAGGCCGGCCGCCTGCCAGGCGGCGCGGATCGCGGCGCGCGCGGCGGCGATCGCCGCGCTTTCCGGCAGCAGCCGCGGACGCCGGTCCAGGGTGCAGTGCAGGCCGGCGTCGAGCAGGGTCGCGTGCGCCTGGCGCAGCGCTGTGCACCCGGCCTGCGGCACCACCCCGGCGGCGCACAGCGCCTCCAGCAAGCCGGGCGTGGCGCGCGGCGCCAGCAGCGGCGGGTGCGCATGCGCGCTACCCAGCAGCAGGTATTGCAGCAGGAACTCCAGGTCCACCAGGCCGCCTTCGCCCTGCTTGAGGTCGAAGCGCGCCGCGTCGCTGCGATCCAGCTCGGCGCGCATGCGTCGGCGCATCGACGCCACGTCCGCGCGCAGGGCCGCTTCCTCGCGCGGCTGCGCCAGCACCGCGGCGCGCACCGCCTCGAAGCGCGCGCACAGCGCGGCATCGCCGGCGACCGCGCGCGCGCGCACCAGCGCCTGGTGCTCCCAGGTCCAGGCACGCTGGCGCTGGTAGTCGGCGTAGCCGGCCAGCGGCGACACCAGCAAGCCCTTGGCGCCGTCCGGGCGCAGGCGCACGTCGACCTCGTACAGGCGCCCGGCCGCGGTCCCGGTGCCCAGCAGGGCGACGATCTTCTGCGCCAGCCGCGCGCACCAGCGCGCCGCGTCCAGCGGACGCGCGCCGTCGGACTGCAGCGCATCCGCCGCCGCGCCTTCCGGCAGCGCGTACAGGAACACCAGGTCCAGGTCCGAGCCGAAGCCGAGCTCCTCGCCGCCGAGGCTGCCGTAGCCGAGCACCGCGAAGTCCACGCCGGCGAGCGCGCCGTGCGCAGCCCGCATCTCGCGCTGCGCCAGCTGCAGCACCACCGCGACCACGGCGTCGGCCAGCCAGGCCAGCTGGCGCACGCTGTCCTGCGCGCCCTGGCGCGCGTCCAGGGTCGCCAGCGCGATCCGGAAGCTCAGCGCCTGGCGGGTCTCGTTGAGCGCGAGCAGCGCGGCTTCGGTGTCCTCCTGCGCCAGCGCCGCCGTGCACGCGGCCAGGGACTCCGCGCGCTGCGGCAGCGGCCCGCCGACGCGCACGTCCAGCAACTCGTCCAGCAGCAGCGGATGCGCGGCCAGGCGCTCGCCCAGCAGCGCGCTGCGCGCGAGCACGTCGACCAGGCGCTGCAGCGCCGCCGGCTGCTCGTCCAGCAGCGCCAGGTAGCTGGCGCGACGCAGGATGTTGTGCAGCAACGGCAGCAACCGGCGCAGCGCGGCGTCGGGCTGGCGCGAGGCGGCGGCACTGGCCAGCAGCGCCGGCAGCACCCGGTCCAGGCGCGCGCGCGCGGCATCCGACAGCGCGCGCAGTGCCGGCGCCCGGGCCAGGTCGCGCAGCGCGCCGTCGGCCGTGTCGGGGTCGTCGAAACCGGCCGCGGCCAGCACCTGCGCGTCGCCGGCCTCGGGCAGGGCGCGCCAATAGGCGGCGAGCGCGGGGGGCGCGTCGCCGCGGCGGCGGCGCGGCGCCAGCAGCGCGGCGAACTCGGTCGCCACCACGCTGCGCCGCACCTCCAGCGCCGCGCGCAGCGCCGGCCAGTCGACGTGACCGAGCGCCGCGGCCAGCCGCGCGCGCTCGCGCGGGTCCTGCGGCAGGGCGTGGACCTGGGCGTCGCGCAGCATCTGCAGCCGGTTTTCCAGATGCCGCAGGAACCGGTAGGCCTCGGCCAGCGCCGCGCCGGCCGGCGCCGCCACGTGTCCGGCGCGCACCAGCGCCTGCAGCGCCGGCAGCAGCCGCCGCTCGCGCAGCGCCGGTTCGCGGCCGCCGCGGATCAGCTGCAGCGCCTGCACCAGGAACTCGATCTCGCGGATCCCGCCGGGCCCGCGCTTGATGTCGTCGGCCAGGTCCTTGCGCGCGACCTCGGCGGCGATCGCCGCCTTCATCTCGCGCAGGCCGTCGAGCGCGCCGTAATCGAGGTAGCGGCGATACACGAACGGCCGCAGCGTGCGCAGGAACCGCTCGCCGGCGGCGAGGTCGCCGGCCACCGGTCGCGCCTTCTGCCAGGCGTAGCGCTCCCAGTCGCGACCCTCGCGCTGGAAGTACTGCTCCATCGCCGCGAACGACCACGCCACCCGGCCGGCATTGCCGAACGGGCGCAGGCGCAGGTCGACGCGATGGCAGAAGCCGTCCGCGGTGGCCTCGTCGAGCAGTTTCGCCAGCTGTTGGCCCAGGCGCGTGCAGTACGGTTCGGCAGCCAGCGGACGCGGCCCGTCGCTCTCGCCGTCGTCCTCGTAGCCGTACACCAGGTCGATGTCGGAGGAAAAGTTGAGCTCGCCGCCGCCGAGCTTGCCCAGCGCGAACACCACCAGCCGCTGCGCGCCGCCGTCGGCGTTGCGCAGCACGCCGTGGCGCGTGGCGAAGTCCGCCTCCAGCGCTTCCAGCGCGATCCGCAGGCAGGTTTCGGCCAGCGCGGTAGCGCCGGCGAGCGTGGCATCGACCGCGTCCAGGCCGAGCACGTCGCGCCACACCAGCCGGGTGGATTCGGCCGCGCGGTAGCGGCGCAGCAGCGCCGGCCAGTCCTCGCGCCGGTCTGTAGCGAGCAGCGGCGGCGGCAGTGCCCGGCTGCTGTCGTCCAGCAGCGCTGCGAGCAGCGCCGGCTGTCGGACGAGGGTCGCGAGCGCGAAGTCGCTGGCGACCGCGACCTGCGCCACCTGCGCGGCGACCGCGGCGTCGTCGAGCCGCGCAGACAACCCAAGTGCGGCCGCGCGCAGCGATTGCAGGGCGCGCGTGCGCAGCGCGTCGAGGCCGGCATCGAGGTCGTTCATCGCGACGATTCTGGCATCGCCGCCGGCCGCCCGCAGGGCCGTCCCTGCCGGACGCGGAATCTCCGCGAGGGAAGCCAATGGCCCGGCCTCTGCGGGTCATGCCATGAGTAGCTCTTTCAGGTGCGGAAACCCCTGCGTAGAAGCCAGTGGCCCAGCCTGTGCGCGACACGCCGTGAAGACTCCCTTCAAGCGCGGAAGCTGCCGCGGGGGGAAGCCGGTGGCCCGGCCTGTGCGGGACACGCCGTGAATACGTCCCTGTAGGCTCCTCGGCGGCATCCATGCCGCCGACGGTCCCGCACAGGCCGGGCCACCGGCTTCCAGGCAAGTAAGTTGGCGCCTGCAGAAAAAACCGGCAGAAGCGGTGACCTCCAATCTCGCCAAGTCGCCGGCCGGCGGGCTGGGGGTGCGGAGAGTGGACCATGGAGGGTCCACGCCCCGACTTAAAGACAGGACGTCGTCAGGAGGGCGCAGCACCCCCAGCCCGCCGGGCGGCGACTCCCGCCGAAGCTCGTCCCGCAAGAGCAGGCCATGACTAGAAGTCAGACCAGGCATGGCCCGCGCCGCCACTACGCAGGACGTCGTCAGAAGGACGCAGCACCTCATCCCGACGGGCGGCGACTCCTGCCGAAGTTCGATCCCACAAGAGCAGGCCATCACTAGAAGTCAGGCCAGGCATGGCCCGCGCCCCGACTTGAAGACAGGAGGTCGTCAGGAGGGCGCAGCACCCCCAGCCCGCCGGGCGGCGACTCCTGCCGAAGCCGATCTCCCGCGTGCAGGCTATCGATGGCCTGCGCCTCATTTGAAAGCAGGACGTCGTCAGGAGGTTGCAGCACCCCGGCCCGTCGGGTGATGACTCAGTCCGAAGCCGATTTTGCGTCCAGCTTTCAGACACGACGTCATCAGCAGGCGCAGCCACCACCGGCCGGCGCTCGCGTCGAAGCCGATCTCAGCGGTCGAAACGTCCGGACAACCTGGCTAGAGGAAGTCGGCAGGAGGGCGCGTCCGCCGACCGGCGACGGCGTCCGAAGCCGACCCCCGACGTCGGCCGGAAAAGCAAATAAAAAGCCCGCCCCGGACGAACCGGTTGCGGGCCTGCTCCCTCCCCCACGTCGGGATGCGGGGCCATCGTGAAGGAAGCGTTATTCCGGATGCACGCTGCAGTGCAAAAAAGAACTGGCGGGTTCACTAAGGAAGGCTTGAAGCGCCGCTGGGGGCTTCATGTGGTCGCCTCGCGAAAGCGGAACCCGGAACCTTGGTCGTCGCTCGATAGCTCCGAAAACCACCGGCTCCCCGCTTTCGCGGGTGACGGCCGCACGTTCCGCCGCACACGCCAGGCTCCCTTCCTACATCGAGTCCGTCACCCGCGCCTGATCCCGCGTGGGCGCAGCCGCGCTATGCGGGCCGCGGACCACGTTTGAGGTCGCGCAGGATCTCGCGTGCGGCGTTGCGGCCCGGCAGGCCGGTGACGCCGCCGCCCGGATGGGTGCCGGAGCCGCACAGGTACAGGCCCGGCAAGGCGCCACGGTAGTTGCCCTGGCCCAGCAGCGGGCGCGCGCTGAACAACTGGTCCAGGCCCAGCGAGCCGTGGAAGATGTCGCCGCCGATGAGCCCGAATTCGCGTTCCAGGTCCAGCGGCGACAGCGCCTTGTAGCCGAGCACGCTGCGGCGGAAGTTGGGCGCGTACGCATCGACGGTATCGATCATCAACTGCGCGACCGTGTCCCGGTGCGCGTCCCAGCCGTCGTCGACCCCGCCGTTGCCGACCTCCGGATGCACCTGCTGGCAGAACAGGCTGGCGACGTGCTGCCCGGGCGGCGCCAGGGTGTCGTCGAGGGTGGAGGAGATCACCAGTTCCACGATCGGCGCGCGCGCCCAGCCGGCGTTGTACTGCTTCGACTTGGCGTCGAAGTAGGCCTGCTCGAAATACTGCAGCGACGGCCCGATCAGGATCCCGCTGCTGTGGTGCGGCTGCAGCTGCGTGCCGGGCGCGGCGATGAAGTCCGGCAGTTCCGCCAGCGCCACGTTCATGCGGAAGGTGCCCGAACCGCAGCGGTAGCGGTCGATGCGTGCGCCGGTGTCGGCATCGACCGCGTCGCGCGGCAGCAGCTGCTGGTACAGCAGTTTCGGGTTGAGGTTGGAGACGACCGTCTTCGCGCGCAGCTCGCGGCCGTCGGCCAGGCGCACGCCCACCGCCCTGCCGCCGGCGACCAGCACCTGTGCGACCGCGGCATCGGTGTCGACCGTCACCCCGCGCGCGGCGCATTCCTTCGCCATCGCCTGGGTGATCGCGCCCATGCCGCCGATCGCGTGGCCCCAGACCCCGGACTTGCCGTTGACCTCGCCGAACACGTGGTGCAGCAGCACGTAGGCGCTGCCCGGCGTGTACGGACTGGCGAAGTTGCCGACCACCGAGTCCCAGCCCAGCGCCGCCTTCAGCGGCTCGGACTCGAAGTACGCGTCCAGCAGTTCGCCGGCGGACTTGGTGAACAGGTCCAGCAGGTCGCGGCGGCCGCGCATGTCCAGGTGCCTGAGCTGGCGCGCCACCGTGGCCGAAGCCAGCCAGTCGGCCAGCACGAAGCGGTCGGAGACGTTGGGCGGGGTGCGCGGCATCAGCTCGCGCAGCACCGCCACCACCCGCTCCAGCATCGCGTAGTAGGCGGGCAGGCGCTGCGCGTCGCGCACGCTCCACCTGGCGACTTCGCTCTGGGTGTGCGCGCCGCCGAGACGGAAGCTGCGCCCGTCCGGCAGCGGCAGGAAGTTGGAATACGGCCGCTCCACCACCCGCAGCCCGTGCTGCGCCAGGCGCAGGTCGGCGATCACCTTGGGGTTGAGCAGGCTGACGGTATAGCTGGCGGTGGAATTGCGGAAACCGGGGTGGAATTCCTCGGTCACCGCCGCGCCGCCGACGATGCCGCGACGCTCCAGCACCCGCACCTTGAGCCCGGCACCGGCCAGGTAGGCCGCGCACACCAGGCCGTTGTGGCCGCCGCCGATGATCAGGACATCGCTGTTGTCGTCGCGCATGCCGGGATTGTAGCGGCATCCCGGAACCGTCCGGACAACTCGCCTCGCCCGTCATTTCCGCGCAAGCGAAAAGCCGGCGGCTTCGTTGTCGGCGGCTCGCAGTCGCCGGATCCCCGCTTGCGCGGGGACGGCGACACGATGCAGGCCTTTCCTAAGCCTTGCCCGGCTTGCGCTTGAGGCGGTAGGTGATGGTCTCGGTGCCATCGATGTTGCCGAGGAACACCGACTGGATCAGCCCGTCGGCCTTGTGCTCTCCCTCCAGCGCCTGCAGCGAGGTCGCACCGGCGACCACCAGCGTGATCGGGTACGTCTCCTGCTCGCGGTAGTCGTCCGGGGTATGGAGGAAGACGCCGGGCGCGACCTCCACCTGTTCGAGCGCGCGCGGGATGTCCACCAGCGTCGCCAGCGGCGCGCCGTGGGTGACCACGTACCAGCCGCGCTTGTAGAACCGGCCGCCCTGGCCGTCGTCGACGAACCCGGCGCCGGCGTACACGCTGCCCGTGCCCTGCCCGGTCGCGACGACGGTCGAATGCCCGGTATCCATCTGCTCGTGGTGGCTGCTGGTGACCGCCGCCTCCTCGCCGCCGTCCAGCTCGTAGCGGACTTCCTGCCGCACCTTGATCGCCACCTGCTGCCCGCCTGCTCCGGTCACCACATGCGTGCCCTCGCGGACAATCTCGATCGTGCCCGTCCAGCGCGCATCGATGGTGGTCATTTCGGCCTGCGCCGATGGCGGCACGGACAGCGCCAGGACCAGCAACACGAGGCCGGACAACAGTGGCAAACGCGACATGGCAGGACTCCCCCTTGGCAAGAACCCGGACCATAGCCAATGTCGGCGGGGGTTGCGAGGGGCGCGGGGGCTGCGTGTGCTGCGCCCTCCTATCCTGTCTTCAAGTCGGAGCTCAGGCCATCGATGGCTTGCGCCTGGGAGATCGGCTTCGGGCGGAGTCGCCGGCCGGCGCCTTGGCGAGCTTGCAGCCCCGACGCTTCGGATGGTTTGTCCTGCCAGGCCAAGCCAGGGCCAGCGATTTGTCCCTCGGTGGTTCCCGCGAGGGGGCCACAAAAAAGCCCCGCCGAAGCGGGGCTTTTCGTGCAGCGTTGCAGGGCCGGATCAGAAATCCATCCCGCCCATGCCGCCCATGCCGCCGCCGGCGCCCGGCATCGCCGGCTCGTCCTTCTTCGGCAGCTCGGCGACCATCGCCTCGGTGGTGATCATCAGCCCGGCGATCGACGCGGCGTTCTGCAGCGCGGTGCGGGTGACCTTGGTCGGGTCCAGGATGCCCATCTGCACCATGTCGCCGTACTCGCCGGTGGCGGCGTTGTAGCCGTAGTTGCCCTTGCCGTCCTTGACCTTGTTGAGCACGACCGAGGGTTCGTCGCCGGCATTGGCGACGATCTCGCGCAGCGGCGCTTCCATCGCGCGCAGGGCGATCTGGATGCCGTGGGTCTGGTCCTCGTTGGCGCCCTTGAGCGACTCGATCGCGGCCTTGGCACGCAGCAGGGCGACGCCGCCGCCCGGAACCACGCCCTCTTCCACCGCGGCGCGGGTGGCGTGCAGCGCGTCTTCCACGCGCGCCTTCTTTTCCTTCATCTCGATCTCGGTCGAGGCGCCGACCTTGATCACCGCCACGCCGCCGGCCAGCTTGGCCACGCGCTCCTGCAGCTTCTCGCGGTCGTAGTCGGAAGTGGTTTCCTCGATCTGCGCCTTGATCTGCTTGATCCGGCCCTCGATGTCGCTGGTGTTGCCGGCGCCGTCGATGATGGTGGAGTTTTCCTTGGTCACCTGGATCTTCTTGGCGCGGCCCAGGTCCTTGATCGTGGCCTTCTCCAGCGACAGGCCCACTTCCTCGGAGATCACGGTGCCGCCGGTGAGGATCGCCATGTCCTCCAGCATCGCCTTGCGGCGGTCGCCGAAGCCCGGGGCCTTGACCGCGCAGACCTTGACGATGCCGCGGATGGTGTTGACCACCAGCGTGGCCAGCGCCTCGCCCTCGACTTCCTCGGCGACGATCAGCAGCGGCTTGCCCGACTTGGCGACGCCTTCCAGCACCGGCAGCAGGTCGCGCACGTTGGAGATCTTCTTGTCGTGCAGCAGGATGTAGGGGTCGTCCAGCTCGGCCGACATCGACTGCTGGTTGTTGATGAAGTACGGCGACAGGTAGCCGCGGTCGAACTGCATGCCCTCGACCACGTCCAGCTCGTTGTCCAGGCCCGAGCCTTCCTCGACCGTGATCACGCCTTCCTTGCCGACCTTCTTCATCGCGTCGGCGATGATGTTGCCGATCGACTCGTCGGAGTTGGCGGAGATGGTGCCGACCTGGGCGATCGCCTTGTCGTCGGCGGTGGGCTTGCTGATCTTCTTCAGCTCCTCGACCGCGGCCTTGACCGCCTGGTCGATGCCGCGCTTGAGGTCCATCGGGTTCATGCCGGCGGCGACCGCCTTGGAACCCTCGCGGATCAGCGCCTGCGCCAGCACGGTGGCGGTGGTGGTGCCGTCGCCGGCGTTGTCGGAGGTCTTGGACGCGACTTCCTTCACCATCTGCGCGCCCATGTTCTCGAACTTGTCGGCCAGTTCGATCTCCTTGGCGACGGACACGCCGTCCTTGGTGATCGTCGGCGCGCCGTAGCTCTTGTCGAGCACGACGTTGCGGCCCTTCGGGCCGAGGGTGGCCTTGACGGCATTGGCGAGGGCGTTGACGCCGCGCACCATCTTCGCGCGCGCATCCTCACCGAAACGGATTTCCTTGGCAGCCATTTGCGTTTACCTCGAGAGAATTCGATAGAAGGGATCGGAAGAAAGGACGCGACGACTCAGCCGAGGACGGCGAAGATGTCGTCTTCCTTCACCACCAGGTACTCGGTGCCGTCGAGCTTGACCTCGGTGCCGGCGTACTTGCCGAACAGCACCTTGTCGCCAGCCTTGACCTTGGGTGCGCGCACCGAGCCGTTGTCCAGCGCCTTGCCTTCGCCGACCGCGACCACCTCGCCCTTGATCGGCTTCTCGGTGGCGGTGTCGGGGATCACGATCCCGCCGGCGGACATCTTTTCTTCTTCCATGCGCTTGATCACGACGCGGTCGTAAAGCGGCTTGATGTTCATTGCAACCCTCGCAAGTGCTTGATTGTTTGGGAAAACGGCCGGCGATCTTAGCAGTCGCCAGGGGCGACTGCCAGCACCGCGGCACGAAAAGGCCCGGGCAAACCGGGACGCAGCAGACGTGGGGCGGCCGCAACGGGCTTTCAAGGCCCGCCGGGCAGAAGTCGTCGCCGGGCGGGAATTGGCCGGTCTCGGCCGGAAACGCGGCACCGGCACGGGCAGTGCATCGCGCCGGTGGGTGCAACCGCTCCGCCGGCCCCTCATCCACCCTGCGGGCACCTTCTCCCCGCCAGCGGGGAGAAGGAACGGCGGCTCGCGGGGAGCAAGGAAGGCCCTGGCGCCGTGGCAGCGGGCCATTTCGTTCCCACCAACGAGGAGAAGGAACGGCGGCTCGCGGGGGAGAAGGAAGGCCCTGGCGCCGTGGCAGCGGGCCATTTCGTTCCCCCCGGCGGGGAGAAGGCCAATCAGGCCGCCCTTTTCCGCCCGGATCGGGTACGGGCCGGGGGCTGCGGCTAAGCTATGCCGGTGGCCGTCCTCGTCTGCTTCTGCACCTGTCCCGATCCGGCGAGCGCGCAGCGCCTGGCCGAGGCGCTGGTGGACGAGCGCCTGGCGGCCTGCGTCAACCAGGTGCCGGGACTGCGCTCGGTGTACCGCTGGCGCGGCGCGCTGGAGCGCGCCGACGAGGTGCTGCTGCTGATCAAGACCACGCGCGAGCGGCTGCCCGGGCTGCAGGCGCGAGTGCTGGCGCTGCACCCGCATGAACTGCCGGAGCTGGTCGCGGTCGAAGTGGCCGGCGGGCTGGCCGCCTATCTGGACTGGGTCGCGGAAGGCACCGCCGCCGACCCGGGCCGTACCGGAGACTGAGTCGATGTCCTTGTCGTTGCGCCGTCCGCTGGCGGCCTGGTGGGCGTGCGCCGCGCTGCTGTGCTTCGCCGTGGGCGGCGTGGCGGGCAGCGGCCCGGCGCGGGCGGCGGTCAGCGAAGCCGACCTGCTGCCGGTGGACCAAGCATTCGCGCTCACCGCCACCGCGCCGGAGCGCGGCCGGATCGTGCTGCACTGGAAGATCGCCCCGGGCTATTACCTGTACCGGCACCGGCTGGCAGTGCAGTCGCTCGACGCGGACTTCCGCACGGCGGCGGCGCAGGTACCGCACGGGGCCCGGCACCACGACGAGTTCTTCGGCGAGGTCGAAACCTTCCGCGGGCAGCTGGCCGTGATCCAGCCCGGCAGCGCCGCGGCCGGCGCCCGGCAGGCGACATTGAAGGTGAAGTACCAGGGTTGCGCCGATGTCGGCGTGTGCTACCCGCCGCAGACGCGGACCCTGACGGTGGCGCTGCCGGCGGCGGCTGCGGGCCCCGGCCCGGCCGGCCTGGGTGCGCTCGGCAGCGCCGGCCGCGGCCGCGGGCTGCTGCCCGGCGGCGCGGCCGCCGGCCCCGGCGAACCGCTGCCGCCGGCGCAGGCTTTCGGTTTCGACGCCATCGTCGGCGATGGCAACACCCTGCTGCTGCGTTTCACCCCGGCGCCGGGCTATTACCTCTACCGCGACCGCAGCAGCTTCCGCGTCGACGGCGCCGCGGGCATCGCGGCCGCGACGCCGCGTTGGCCGCGCGGCACGCAGTACCACGACGAATACTTCGGCGACGTGGTGGTGTACTTCGACCAGGTCGAGGTACCGCTGCCGCTGCGCCGCAGCCGCGCCGACGCCGCCGAGGTGCGGCTGACCGCGACCTTCCAGGGCTGCCAGACCGGCGGCATCTGCTATCCGCCGATGACCCGGACGACGACCCTGGCGCTGCCCGCGGGCACGCTCGGCACGACCGCGGCGGCGGCCCCGGCAACCGTGGCGGCGACGGCCGCCCCGGCCCCGACATCGGCATCGGCATCGGCCGACATCGCGCCGATGCCGGCGTCGGCAGCGGGCGTGGACGCCGCCCTTGCCCCGACGACCGCCCCCCTGCCGGCGCAGGTGCCGCGCACCGCCCCGCCGCCCGAGGCGCTGGCCGCGGCAGGCGCGGCGGGCGCAGCAACGCCCGGCCTGCTGCTGGCGCTGCTGCTGGCCCTGGCCGGCGGCCTGATCCTCAACCTGATGCCCTGCGTGCTGCCGGTGCTGACGCTCAAGGCGCTGTCGCTGGCGACCAGCGGCGGCCGCGCGCGCGCGCATGCGCTGTGGTACACGGCCGGCGTGCTACTGAGCTTCCTGCTGGTCGGCGCGCTGGTGCTGGGCTTGCGCAGCACCGGCCAGGCGCTGGGCTGGGGCTTCCAGCTGCAGCAGCCGTGGGTGGTCGGCGCGCTGGCTTACGTGATGTTCGCCGTCGGTCTGGGCCTGTCGGGACTGATCTCGGTCGGCCACGGACTGGCCGGCGCCGGGCAGGGCCTGGCCGCGCGCGACGGGGCGGTGGGCGACTTCTTCACCGGCGTGCTGGCGGTGGTGGTCGCCAGCCCATGCACCGCGCCGTTCATGGCGGCGGCGCTGGCGTTCGCCTTCACCGCCTCGCCGCTGCTGGCGCTGGCGGTGTTCGCCGCGCTCGGGCTCGGCCTGGCGCTGCCGTTCCTGCTGATCGGCTTCGTCCCGGCGCTGGCGCGGCGACTGCCGCGACCGGGACCGTGGATGGACACCCTGAAGCAGGTGCTGGCCTTCCCGATGTACCTGACCGCGGTCTGGCTGCTGTGGGTGCTGGGCCAGCAGCGCGGGATCGACGCCGTCGGCCTCGCCCTGACCGGCATGGTGCTGCTGGCGCTGGCGGCGTGGTGGCTGGCGCGGCTGCGGCTGCGGCGGGCGCCGCTGCAGCGCACGCTGGCGCTGGCGCTGCTGCTGGCCGCGACCGCGCCGCTGGCGCTGGCCGCGCGCCTGCCGGCGCCGGTGGCGACGACCGCGGGGGCGACCGCTGTCGTGCCGTATTCGGCGCAGCGCCTGGCGCAGCTGCGCAGCGAAGGCCGCGTGGTGTTCGTCGACATGACCGCCGACTGGTGCGTGACCTGCAAGGCCAACGAGAAGACGGTGCTGTCGCGCGCCCGCTTCCGCGAGGCGATGCGCCGCGCCGACGCGGTGTTCATGCAGGGCGACTGGACCAACGTGGACCCGGAGATCACCGCCTTCCTGGAGGCCCACCGGGCCGTGGGCGTGCCGCTGTACGTGGTGTTTCCGCGCGACGGCGGCGCCGGCGAGGTGCTGCCCACCGTGCTGACCTCGCGCCTGGTCGAGGACGCGCTGCGGCGCGCCGCGCAGTGAAGAACCCACGCAGCGGCCCGATCGTACTGGTGGCGCTGGCGGCCGGCGCGCTGGGGGCGCTGGCCAGCCTGCTGACCGCCGGCCCCGGCCCGTTGCTGCGCAGCGAGTTGGGCCAGCGGCTGCTGGGCCGCAGCCTGGCCCTGACCGCGCCGGCGCCGCCGGCCGGCGTGGCCGTCGCCGAGCGCGGCGCCCCCCTGCCGCCCCTGGAGCTGCCGGACCTGGACGGCCGCCGCGTGACCGTGCCCGCAGCCTGGGCCGGGCGGCCGCTGCTGATCAACGTCTGGGCCTCCTGGTGCGGCCCCTGCCTGGAGGAAATGCCGGAGCTGCAGCGCTACGCCGCCAGCCAGGGGGAAACCGGCGTGCAGGTGGTGGGCATCGCCCTGGATGAAGCTGCCAACGTCCGCGATTTCCTCCTTCGGGTCCCGGTCTCCTACCCGCTGCTGCTGGACACCCCCGGCCCCGCCGATGCCGGCGTGCGCCTGGGCAACCCCCGGGGCGTGCTGCCGTACTCGGTGCTGGTCTCCGCCGACGGTCGGCTGCTGAAACAGCGCATCGGCCCGTTCGTGCCGGGCGAACTCGCAACCTGGGCCGCGCCCTGAGCAGCGCCGCGACAACCCGCGCCAAAAATCAAACAATCGCTTAAATCCGCAGCAACATCGGCGAACTGGACAGCATCGGCGTCATCGCGCAGACTGCGCCTCTTTTCCCGTCGCCACCTGGCATGGCCAAGCTGCTGCTCCTGCACGGTCCCAATCTCAACCTGCTCGGCCATCGCGAGCCGGCGATCTATGGTCGCACCACCCTGGCCGAGATCGATGCCGACCTGGCCGCCCGGGCCGACGCCGCCGGGCATGCGCTGGAGAGCCTGCAGTCCAACGCCGAAGCCGTGCTGGTGGATCGAGTGCAGGCCGCCGGGGGCGACGGCACCGCATTCATCCTGCTCAATCCGGCCGCCTTCACCCACACCTCGGTGGCGCTGCGCGATGCGCTGGCCGCGGTGGCGGTGCCGTTCATCGAGGTCCATCTGAGCAACCCGCACGCGCGCGAACCGTTCCGCCGCACCAGCTACTTCAGCGACCTGGCGGTCGGCGTGATCGCCGGCTTCGGCGCCGACAGCTACCGCTACGCGCTGGATGCGGCGCTGGCGCGGCTGCCACGCCCCTGATCCGGACTGCCGTTCCCCGAATTCCAGCTAGAGAGAACCCGACATGGATCTGCGCAAGATCAAGAAGCTGATCGACCTGCTCGAGGAATCCAACCTCGCCGAGATCGAGATCAAGGAGGGCGAGGAATCCGTGCGCCTGGCACGCACGCCGCGCGGCGCCGCCGGCGCCCCGGCCGCGACGCCGATGCCGCAGGCCGCGCCGATGGCCGCGATGCCGATGCAGTCGCCGGTCCAGGCCGCCACCGGCGGCGCGCCCAAGCCGGCGCCGGAGCTGCCCGACGGCGAGATCGTGCGCGCGCCGATGGTCGGCACCTTCTACGCCTCGCCGGCGCCGGACAAGCCGCCGTTCGTGACCGTCGGCCAGGCGGTCAAGGCCGGCGACACCCTCGGCATCATCGAGGCGATGAAGATGTTCAACCCGATCGAGGCCGAGGTCTCGGGCACGGTGCTGAAGGTGCTGACCGAGAGCGGGCAGCCGGTCGAATTCGACCAGCCGCTGTTCGTGATCGGCTGAGCGCCGCCGCTGCGCGCGCTGCCCGGCCTTGCCCCCTTCACACTCCCGAATTTCGAATCCCATGCTCGATAAAGTCGTCATCGCCAACCGCGGCGAGATCGCGCTGCGCATCCTGCGCGCGTGCCACGCGCTGGGCATCCGCACGGTCGCGGTGCACTCCACCGTCGACCGCAACCTCAAGCACGTGGCGATGGCCGACGAGTCGGTGTGCATCGGCCCGGCGCCCTCGGGCCAGAGCTACCTGGACATGGCCTCGATCATCGCCGCGGCCGAGGTCACCGATGCCCAGGCGATCCACCCCGGCTACGGCTTCCTCAGCGAGAACGCCGACTTCGCCGAGCGCGTGGAACAGTCCGGCTTCATCTTCATCGGCCCGCGCCCGGAGACCATCCGCCTGATGGGCGACAAGGTCGAGGCGATCCGGGCGATGAAGGAGGCCGGCGTGCCGTGCGTGCCCGGCAGCGGCGGCCCGCTGGGCGACGACAACGAGGTCAACATGGAGATCGCGCGCGCGATCGGCTATCCGGTGATCGTCAAGGCCGCCGGCGGCGGCGGCGGCCGCGGCATGCGCGTGGTCCGCACCGAAGCCGCGCTCGGCAACGCGGTGGCCACCACCAAGACCGAAGCCAAGGCCGCGTTCGGCAACGACATGGTGTACATGGAGAAGTACCTGGAGGATCCGCGCCACGTCGAGATCCAGGTGCTGGCCGACGGCCAGGGCAACGCCATCCACCTGGGCGAGCGCGACTGCTCGATGCAGCGCCGCCACCAGAAGGTCGTCGAGGAAGCCCCCGCGCCCGGGATCACCCCGGAGCAGCGCGCCCAGATCGGCAAGGTCTGCACCGACGCCTGCCTGCGCATCGGCTACCGCGGCGCCGGCACCTTCGAGTTCCTGTACGAGGCCGGGCGCTTCTACTTCATCGAGATGAACACCCGCATCCAGGTCGAGCACCCGGTCACCGAGCTGGTCACCGGCATCGACCTGGTGCGCGAGCAGCTGGCGATCGCCGCCGGCCGCAAGCTCTCGCTGCGGCAGTCCGACATCGTGCCGCAGGGGCATGCGATCGAATGCCGGATCAACGCCGAGGACCCGGACACCTTCCTGCCCAGCCCGGGCCTGATCCAGCATTTCCACGCCCCCGGCGGCCCCGGGGTGCGCGTGGACAGCCACATCTACGAAGGCTACCGGGTGCCGCCGAACTACGACTCGATGATCGGCAAGCTGATCGTCCACGGCTGCGACCGCGCCACCGCGATCGCGCGCATGCGCGTGGCCTTGAGCGAGATGGTGGTGGACGGGATCAAGACCAACATTCCGCTGCAGCAGCGGATCATGGCCGACGGCGGTTTCCAGCGCGGCGGCCAGAACATCCACTATCTGGAAAAACGGCTGGCCGAGCGCAAGGAGAAATCCATCGGCCTGGCCTGAGCGGGCACGCGCGGAGGCAGGCCGCTGGCCTGTCCCGCGCGATTTTCACGTTTTGCTTTTTCGATCCTGCGCGACAGCGCGCGCTCCCGACACAGGTAAAACGCCATGACCCCGCTCCGCTTCTCCTGCCTTGCCCTGGCCGTCGCCACGCTCGCCCTGCCGGCTGCCAGCCGTTCGGCCGGCACGGCCGTCCCGCAGCTGTACATCGACGTGGCCACCCACGACATGGCCGGAATGCCGGCGATGGGCGGACTGGGACGGATGGCGATGGGCATGTTCGGCGGCAAGGGCCAGGTCGCTTACGGCATGACGCGCATGCCCGGGATGCCGGGCCAGTACCTGGACATCGCCCTGCACACCGGCGCCAATCCCGCGCCGGAAGCCAGCCAGGCGATTCCCGCCGGCCTGCGCCTGGGCAACAGCCTGCCGCTGCTGCCGCCACCGCCCGAAGCCCCGCGCGCCGCGTCCACCGGCAGCATGCCCGCGCTGGCCGACGGCGGCGACCACACCACCCGCATCCTGATCTACTGGGGCTGCGGCACCGAGGTGCGCGCGGGCCAGCCGCGCGAAATCCGCATCAGCATGAAGAACGGCAAGGCCGACATCAGCGGCTCGATGCCGCAGGGCCGCAACGCGCCGCAGCGCGGCATCGATGCCGGCCCCGCGTACGCACTGTGGCCCAACAAGCGCAGCGGCAAGCAGGTGCCCGACGGCGCCTCGCTGGTCGGCGAACACCGGATCAGCGGCCCGGGCGTCCCCGCGTCGATGCAGTTCGAGCTGGAACGCATGCAGGACTTCATGCCGAAGATCGCATTGTCGAGCAGCGGCGGCGGCGCCGCGGCCACCACCTGGAGCTGGAAGCCGGTCGACCGCGCGACCGGCTACTTCCTCAGCGCGATGGGCCAGAAAGACGATGCGCTGGTGATGTGGAGCAGCGCCGAGATGCCCGAGCCCGGCAGCGGGCTGATGGATTACCTGCCCGAAGCCACGGTCGCCAAGTGGATCCGCGAACGCGTGCTGCTGGGCCCGCAGGTCGATCGCTGCGCGATCCCGCGCGGCATCTTCGGCGACGGCGCCGGGATGACGCAGATGATCGCGTACGGCCCGGAACGCAACATCGCCTGGCCGCCGCGGCCGGCCGGCAGCAAGGCCGCGTGGAAACCGGAGTGGAACGTGCGCGTGCGCACCAAGTCGACCGCGTTCGCGCCGATGGGCATGGGCAACGTCGGCAACGACGGGCGTGCCGAGGAAGCCGCGCCCGCCGACGAAGGCAAGCCGGTCAAGAAGCTGCTGCGCGGGTTGCTCGGCCGCTGACCCGCACCGACGCAAGCCCGGCGTCGCGACGCCGGGCTTGCCGTCGCGGCCCGCGGCCGGGACCATGGGCGCCCGTCGCCCCGAGTCGCCCGATGCCTTTCCTCGAACTCACCGTCGCCTGCCGCCAGAGCGAGCAGCCGCGTTACGAGCGCGCGCTGGAGGACGTCGGCGCGCTGGCGGTGACGCTGCTCGACGCCGATGCCGACAGCGGCAACGAACGCGCGATCCTGGAACCGGGCGTCGGGCAGACGCCGCTGTGGGGCGCGATCGCGCTGAGCGCCTTGTTCCCGCACGACGCCGACGCGCTGGCGCTGCTGGCGGCGCTGGAGGCATTCGACCCGGCGCTGGACTGGTCCCGTGCCGGCTTCCGCAGCGTCGCCGACCAGGACTGGGAACGCGCCTGGATGGATCGCTACGAGCCGCTGCAGTTCGGCGCGCGCACCTGGATCGTGCCCTGGAACCGCGCCCTGCCCGAGGCCGCCGACAGCCCCGCCGCGGCGGTGGTGCGGCTGGATCCAGGCCTGGCCTTCGGCTCGGGCACGCATCCGACCACCGCGCTGTGCCTGCGCTGGCTGGACGATCTGGCCGCCGCGGGCCGGCTGCAGGGCGCGGACGTGCTCGATTACGGCTGCGGCAGCGGCATCCTCGCGCTGGCCGCGCTCAAGCTCGGCGCCGCACACGCGGTGGCCGTGGACAACGATCCGCAGGCGCTGCTGGCGACCCACGACAACGCGCAGCGCAACGGCGTCGGCGCGCAGCTCACGGCGTTCCTGCCGGACGACGCGCCGGCCACGACCTATCCGGTGGTTGTCGCCAACATCCTCGCGTCCGCGCTCGACGCCCTGGCCGCCACGCTGGCGGCGCGGGTCGTGCCCGGCGGCCGCCTCGCATTGTCCGGCATCCTCGCCGGGCAGCAGGATGCGCTGCTGGCGCGCTACGGCGCCTGGTTCGACGCGCTCGCCGTCGCCCAGGACGGCGACTGGGTGCGCATCGACGGCATCCGCAACGACCGCCCCGTCCACGGCTGACGCGCGCCACGGCGGATGGACGCCGCCACGCCAGTCCGTACACTCGCCCCATGTTCGTGCTCTGCCCGCACTGCCAGTTCCTGGTGACGCTGGACCCGGTCAGCGGGCAACTGCCCGCGCGCTGCCCGCGTTGCGAGCAGGCCTTGTTGTCGGCCGCCGCCGGGAGCGACAGCCCGGGGGTGGCGCGCCCACCCCGGCCCGCCGAGGCCGGCGCCGACGCGACGGCCAGTCGCCGGCCGAGCGTCGCGGCCGCGCGCAAATCCGGTGCGGCCAATGGCACTGCGGATGCGGGCCGCGAATCGTCGACGCCCGCGCAACACCCCCCCGCTCCCGCCGGCGCCGGCGCCGACCCGGCAGCGCTCCGCCGGCCGCCCGCTGCGGCAACGCGAAAGTCCCGGACCACCGACACAGGCGTCGCCGCGGAGGCGGACCGCAGGCCCGTTACGACCACGCGGAAACAGCGCGGCAGCGAACCGGGCATCGCCGCGGCAGGAGCGTCGGCACCGCCTTCCCCCGCTCGCGTGCCCGCACCCGAAGGCATCCCGGTGGCCGCCCCGGGAGATGCGGCCGCGACGACGACATCCGTCGACCTCGACAGCAACACGGGCCACGGCAACCACGATGCCGCATCCGCTGCAACGACCGCATCCGCCGCAGCGACTGTACCCGCTGCCACTGCCGCCCTTGGCGCGACTGCCGTACCCGCCCCAGCCGCCGCGACGGCTGCGACCGCCGCAACCGCCGTGACCGTTGCGAGCCACCGCGACATCGGCGCGTCCGCAGCCGCCGCCGAAGCCTCCGATGCGGCCTCAGCCGCGATGGACGCGCCCGCCACCTCGGTACCCGCGGCCCCGTCGCCCGCCGCCGATGCCGTCGCTGCGGTCGTTGACGCTCCCGCTGTCGATGCCAATGACGTCGATGCTCCACCCGTAGCCGATACCGTCGATGCGGTCGTCGACACTCCCAGCGTCGATGCCGATGTCGTCGATGCGGCCGATGCCGATGCCGTCGGCGCCGTGGTGGCCGCGACGCCACCCGCATCGACATCGACCGCAACGCCGGCGCTGCCCCGCATGCGGCGCGCGCGCGCCCACCGCCCCGCGCCGAGCTTCGCCCGCGTCCCGGTCGCCGGCACGGCGCGTCCCCCGCACCGGCACTGGCGCCAGCCGGCGGCGATCGCGGCGTTGCTGCTGGTGTTGCTGCTGCAACTGCTGCTCGCCGACCGCGCACGACTCGCCGCCGATGCGCGCTGGCGGCCGCTGGTGGCGACGCTGTGCGGCGCGCTGCACTGCAGCGTGCCGGCCTGGCGCGAGCCGGCGGCTTTCACCCTGCTGCACCGCGACGTGCGTCCGCATCCCACGCGCCCCGGCGTGCTGCAGGTCAGCGCCACCTTCCGCAACGATGCGCGCTGGCCGCAGCCGTGGCCGGCGCTGCTGCTGACCCTGGCGGACGTCGACGGCCGCAACGCCGGCGCGCGCGCCTTCCTGCCGCGCGAGTATCTGGACGCGGCGCCGCCGACGCCGCTGCTCGCCCGCGGCCAGAGCGCGACCGTGGCAATGGACATCCTGGAACCGGCGCCGCGGATCGTCGCATTCACCTTCGACTTCCGCTGAGTTCACATCCCATCGCGATGGCAGCCGCGACAGCGGCGCGCTAGACTCGACTCCCCGCCGGCACAGGACCGCCGGCGCAGGACGCTTGGGGGATCCGCTTGAACGCCGTCGACCGCACCGATTCCATGGGCGCGCCCGCCCGTACCGGCACGCGCGCGCCGCTGCGCGAACACGTCGCCAATTCGGTGCGCCGCTACCTGCGCGACCTCGACGGCTGCGACGCCAACGACCTCTACGAGATCGCGCTGCGCGAACTGGAAATCCCGCTGTTCGCCGAGGTACTGAACCACTGCGACGGCAACCAGAGCCGCGCCGCCTCGATGCTCGGCATCCATCGCGCGACCCTGCGCCGCAAGCTCAAGGATTACGGCCTGGCGTAAGCCGGTGTATCCGGTCCGGCCGGACCCGCTGCCGGCGTGGCAGCCGCACGAGCGCCGTGCATGCGCGCTGGCTGCAGCAGCCGCTGGCCGCTCCTGCGCGCACGACGTCGGTCGCCGCGGGCCGGCGCCGGCGGCCCCGCTATAATTCGCGTCTCCTCCGCTGCGTCCTCCCGCATGTCTCCCGATCCCCTGTCGGCTCCGGCCGTGAAGATCCGCCGCGCGCTGCTGTCCGTCTCCGACAAGACCGGCCTGGTCGACCTGGCCCGGGCGCTGGCGGCCCGCGGCGTCGAACTGCTGTCCACCGGCGGCACCGCACAGGCGCTGCGCGCCGCCGGGCTGGCGGTGACCGACGTCAGCGCAGCCACCGGTTTTCCCGAGATGATGGACGGCCGGGTCAAGACCCTGCATCCGGTGGTGCACGGCGGCCTGCTCGGCCGCGCCGGGATCGACGATGCGGTGATGGCGCAGCACGGCATCGCCCCGATCGACCTGCTGGTGCTCAACCTCTATCCGTTCGAGCGGGTGTCCGCCGATCCGGCCAGCACGCTGGAACAGGTGGTGGAAAACATCGACATCGGCGGCCCGGCGATGCTGCGCTCGGCGGCCAAGAACTTCGCCCGGGTCGCGGTGGCGACCGACCCGGCGCAGTATCCGGGCCTGCTCGCCGAACTCGACGCCGGCGACGGCGCGCTGTCGGCGCGCACCCGCTTCGCCCTGGCGGTGGCCGCCTTCAACCGCATCGCCCAGTACGGCGCCTGCATCAGCGACTACCTGTCCTCGCTGGTGGACCCCGACGCCGACGCAGCGTGCGGGCTGGCGCCCCGGCCGAGCGGCGACCGCGCGCTGTTCCCGGCGCAGCAGAACAGCAACTTCGTCAAGGTGATGGACCTGCGCTACGGCGAGAATCCGCACCAGCACGGCGCGTTCTACCGCGACCTGCATCCGGTGCCGGGCACTCTGGCCACCTTCCGCCAGCTGCAGGGCAAGGAACTGTCCTACAACAACCTCGCCGACGCCGATGCGGCCTGGGAATGCGTGCGCCAGTTCCGGCGCCCGGCCTGCGTGATCGTCAAGCATGCCAACCCCTGCGGCGTGGCCGAGGGCATGGCCTGCGCCGACACCTACGAGACCGCCTACGCCACCGACCCGACTTCGGCCTTCGGCGGCATCATCGCCTTCAACAGCACGCTCGACGCGGCCACCGCGAAAACCATCCTCGACCGCCAGTTCGTCGAGGTGCTGATCGCGCCGGACTACGACGACGACGCGCTGGCCTACGCGAAGAAGAAAGCCAACGTGCGCGTGCTGCGGATCCCGCACGGCGAGGGCCGCAACAACTTCGACGTCAAGCGCGTGGGCTCGGGCCTGCTGATGCAGACCAGCGACGTGCGCGAGGTCGCGCGCGCGGAGCTGAAGGTGGTGACCCGGCTGGCGCCCAGCGGCAAGCAGCTCGACGACCTGCTGTTCGCCTGGCGCGTGGCCAAGTACGTCAAGTCCAACGCCATCGTCTACGCGCGCGACCTGCAGACCGTCGGCATCGGCGCCGGGCAGATGAGCCGGGTGGTGTCGGCGAAGATCGCGGCGCTGAAAGCCGGAGAAGCCGGACTCGCGGTGCCGGGGGCGGTGATGGCCTCGGACGCGTTCTTCCCGTTCCGCGACGGCATCGACGCCGCCGCCGCCGCCGGCATCGCCGCCGTGATCCAGCCCGGCGGCTCGCTGCGCGACGCCGAGGTGATCGCCGCCGCCGACGAGCACGGCCTGGCCATGGTGTTCACCGGCGTGCGCCATTTCCGCCACTGACCCGCCCCGCCGCCGCGACCGCCGCGGCGCGCTGACCTGCCGCCCGCGGCGACGCCGTTTGCCCCATGGCGCAAGGAGCACATCATGAAAATCCTGGTCATCGGTTCCGGCGGCCGCGAACACGCGCTGGCGTGGAAGCTGGCGCAATCCCCGCGCGTCGGCGAGGTGCTGGTCGCGCCCGGCAACGCCGGCACCGCCGCCGAGGACAAGTGCCGCAACGTCGACGTCGCCGCCGGCGACACCGACGCGCTGCTGGCGCTGGCCGCGCGCGAGGACGTGGCGCTCACCGTGGTGGGTCCGGAAGGCCCGCTGGCGGCCGGCGTGGTCGACGCCTTCCGCGCCGCCGGCCGGCGTATCTTCGGCCCGACCGCGGCGGCCGCGCGGCTGGAGAGCAGCAAGGCCTTCGCCAAGGATTTCCTCGCCCGCCACCGCATCCCGACCGCGCACTACGCGGTGCACACCGACCTCGACGCCGCCCTCGCCCACGTGCGCGCGCAGGGCGCGCCGATCGTGATCAAGGCCGACGGCCTGGCCGCGGGCAAGGGCGTGGTGGTGGCGACGACGCTGGCCGAGGCCGAAACCGCGGTGCGCGACATGCTCGCCGGCAACGCGTTCGGCAGCGCCGGCGCGCGGGTGGTGATCGAGGAGTTCCTCGACGGCGAGGAAGCCAGCTTCATCTGCATGGTCGACGGCCGCCACGCGCTGCCGCTGGCCACCAGCCAGGACCACAAGCGGGTCGGCGACGGCGACACCGGCCCCAACACCGGCGGCATGGGCGCGTACTCGCCGGCGCCGGTGGTGACGCCCGAAGTGCATGCGCGGATCCTGCGCGAGATCGTGGAGCCGACCGTGCGCGGCATGGCCGCCGACGGCGCGCCGTTCACCGGCTTCCTCTACGCCGGGCTGATGATCGACGCGGCCGGCGCGCCGAAGGTGATCGAGTTCAACGTGCGCTGCGGCGATCCGGAAACGCAGCCGATCATGCTGCGGCTGCAGTCGGACCTGCCGGCGCTGGTCGAGGCCGCGCTCGACGGCCGTCTGGACCAGGTCCAGGCGCAGTGGGACCCGCGCCCGGCGCTGGGCGTGGTGATGGCCGCGGCGCATTACCCGGGCACGCCGCGGCTGGGCGACGTGATCAGCGAATGGGACGTGCCCGAAGTGGACGGCACCAAGGTCTTCCACGCCGGCACCCGGGTGGAGGGCGAACACGTGGTCACCGCCGGTGGCCGCGTGCTGTGCGTGTGCGCGCTCGGCGACAGCGTGGCCGAGGCGCAACGCAAGGCCTACGCCGAGGTCGCCGGCATCTCCTGGCACGGCGAGTTCCACCGCCACGACATCGGCTGGCGCGCGATCGAGCGGGAAACCGCGGTCCCGGCCTGACCGCACGGGGCCCGACCGCGCCGGGGAGGTTGCGCCGGGCCGCTACGCACCTGCCCGATACGCATCCGGCGGGCACGCCCGGCCCGGCACACGCTGCCCTCACATGCTCCTGGCCTGACCGGTCCGCGGTCGCGACGCAGCGGGCGCGTCCCGCATCGACGTGGCGCTGCCGCCCACTGCGGCCCACGTGCTCGCCCGGCTACACTCGCGCAAACCGCGCGGGGGACGCATGGCGTACGAGGACCAGGGGCACAGTCAGTTCGCGCTGCTGCGGCAGCGGCGTTTCCTGCCGTTCTTCGTGACCCAGTGCCTGGGCGCGTTCAACGACAACGTGTTCCGGCAGGCGATCATCGGCCTGCTGTTCTGGATGCAGGCCACGCCTACGCAGCGCACGCTGTACGCGGCGCTGGCGCCGGCGATCTTCATCCTGCCGTATTTCCTGTTTTCCGCCACCGCCGGACAGATCGCCGAAAAGCTGGAGAAATCGCGGCTGATCCGCATCACCACGACGATGGAAATCGCGATCATGTCGCTGGCGGCGCTGGCGTTCGCGCTGCAGGCGCTGCCGTTGCTGCTGCTGGCGCTGTTCCTGACCGGCGTGCAGTCCACGCTGTTCGGGCCGGTGAAGTATTCGATCCTGCCGGCGGTGCTGCGTCCGGAGGAGCTGACCGGCGGCAATGGGCTGGTGGAGATGGGCACCTCGGTGTCGATCCTGGCCGGGATGATCGCCGGCGGCATGATCTTCGAGCTGGCCGGCGCGCACGGCACCCTCGCCGCGGGCGCGGCGCTGGTGGCGCTGGCGGTGGCCGGCAACCTCGCCAGCCGGATGATCCCGCCGGCGGGCGCGGGCGCGCCGCAGCTGCGCATCCGCTGGAACCCGCTGCCGGAAACCGTCGCCGTGCTGCGCCTGGCGCGGCGGCAGCTGGCGGTGCGCAACGCGGTGCTCGGGGTGTCGTGGTTCTGGTTCGTGGGCACGGTGTTCGCGACCCAGTTGCCGGACTACGCGCCGCTGGTGCTGGGCGGCTCCAATACGCTGTACGTGTTCGCGCTGGCGCTGTTCTCCATCGGCACCGGCGTGGGCTCGATGCTGTGCGAGAAGCTGTCGCTGCGCACGGTGGAGATCGGGCTGGTGCCGCTGGGCGCACTGGGCATGAGCGCGTTCCTGCTGGATCTGTATTTCGCGCAGCCGGGCGCGGCGACCGTCAGCGGCCTGGACGTGGCCGGCTTCCTGCGCCAGCCCGGCAGCGGGCGAATCGTGCTGGACCTGACCGGGATCGGCTTGTTCGCCGGGTTCTTCGTGGTGCCGCTGTTCGCGCTGATCCAGAGCCGCACGCCGGCGGGCGAGCTGTCGCGGGTGATCGGCGCGCTCAATATCCAGAACGCCGGCTTCGTGGTCGCCGCCTCGCTGCTGTGCCTGACGTTGCGCACTTGGGCCGGCTGGAGCATCCCGCAGCTGTTCCTGGCGCTGGCGGTGGCCAACACCCTGGTGGCGCTGTGGATCTTCAGCATCGTGCCCGAGTTCGCGATGCGGTTCCTGAGCTGGGTGCTGGTGCGCGCGCTGTACCGGCTGCGCGTGCGCGGGGTCGAGCAGCACGTGCCCGACAAGGGCCCGGCGCTGCTGGTGTGCAACCACGTCAGCTACATGGACGCGCTGCTGCTGGCGGCCAGCATCCCGCGGCCGGTGCGCTTCGTGATGTATTACCGGATCTTCAACATCCCGGTGATGTCGTGGATCTTCCGCACCGCCGGAGCGATCCCGATCGCCGGCGCGCGCGAGGATCCGGCGCTGCTGCAGCGCGCCCTGGATGCGGTCGACGCGGCGCTGGCGGCGGGCGAACTGGTCTGCATCTTTCCCGAGGGCGCGCTGACGCGCGACGGCGAGATCGCGACGTTCAAGTCCGGGGTCGAGCGCATCCTGCAGCGGCGTCCGGTGCCGGTGGTGCCGATGGCGCTGCGCGGAATGTGGGCCAGCATGTGGAGCCGGCGCGGCGCGGCGCCCGGCAGCGGGCGCCTGGGCCGGATGCGGGTGCCGCGGCGCTTCCGCGCGCGGGTCCAGGTGGTCGCGGATGCGCCGCTGGACGCCGCGACCGCCACCGCGCAAACGCTGGAAGCGCAGGTGCGCGTCTTGCGCGGCGACGCGGCCTGAGCCTGCGGTCGCGCGGCGCGCTGCTGGATCTTCTGCCCGCCGCCGTGCATGCCGGCCGCGCCGCCCGCGATCGCGGGACGCGTCCGCGAACGCACCGCCGCCACACAAAACACCCGCGGCCGACGCCGCGCCTGCCAATGCCGCCCCCGCCGTGCATCCGGTTTCATCGGTCCGTGGAGTAACCGCCCGCGGGAGCCCCCGCGGCATGCCGCGCAAGCGGCGTCAGCTCACCCAGCCGGCGAGCACGAACAGCGCCAGCACCGCCAGCCACAGCAGCAGGATGCGCCAGGCCAGGCTCATCGCGTCGCGCAGTTCCGGCAGCTCGCCCAGCTGCTGCACCAGCGCGGTTGCGCCGGCAACGCCGTCCTCGACGTAGTCCTGCGCCTCGTCGGCGAGGTCGGACTTGACGCTGGCGCGCGCGGCCGCGGCCAGAAAACCGGCATCGAGCCGGAACATGGCGCCGCCATGGTCTTTCCAGGCGCCGATCACGGTGTCGAAATCGCCCACCAGCGCCATCGACAGCGTCATCAGCTGCGCCACCGGCCAATCCAGCAGGGCATGCAGCCGACGCGCGCCGGCGGCGGTGTCGGCCGGCAGCGGCGACGCCAGCGGACCCTCGGCCGCGAGCGCGGACAGGCGGTACAGCAGGGCGCCGAACGGGCCCAGCAGCAGGAACCAGAACAGCACCCCGAACCAGCGCCGCTGCGCGCTGCCGAGCACCGCGGCGACCAGCGCCGGCGGCTCCAGCGACACCTGCGCCGGGTCCGGCCACAACGCCGCGGCGGCCGCGCGCCGCGCGTCCGGATCGCGCGCCTGCATGATCGCCTCGACATCCACGTCCAGGTCGCGCGGGCCCCAGCTGTAGAACAGCACCGCGACCGCGAACACCAGCCCGGCCAGGCCCAGCAGCGGCGCGTCGATCGCCAGCTGGAATAGGCCGACCGCCAGCAGCGGCGGCGCCAGCGCCAGGGCGATGCCGTAGCGGCCGCGCCAGAAGCCGCCTTCCGGGAAGCGCCCGTCGAGCCAGCGCAGCCAGCGGCCGTACCAGTCGTAGTCGCGCACCGCCGCCGCCAGCGCCGGCGCGGCGTGGCCGAGCGCCAGGGCAAGGACGACCGCGATAAGGGTGATCGACATGGCCCGAGTTTACCCGCTGCCACGGGGCTGTCGCGCAAGGCCGGGACGGCGCCTGCCGTCGGCCGGAGCGAATGCCGCGGGCACACCCGGCACACGGTGTCCGCAGCCATCCGCACGGCCACCGGCCCGCCACCGGGCGGCATCGCGGGTGCGCCCCGCCGCGCCCCCGATCGCCGGCGCGCCGGGCGCAATCGAAACCGTCGCGCGTGCGCGTCGGTCGCCGCTACGGGAGCTGCTGCAGCCAGCGCTCGATCAGCCAGCGCGCGATCGAGATCGGCGAGGACAGCACGATGCCCTCGTCGGTCGTGTCGGCGGCCTGCCAGTCGCGCGCCAGGCCGGCACGGACGCTGGCGGCGTCGAACCAGCGTGCATCTTCCAGCTCCGCGCCCACCACCGGCACGTCGGCGTCGGCCTGCGCCAGGAAGCCGAGCATCAGCGCGCCGGGAAACGGCCACGGCTGCGAGGCCAGGTAGCGGCAGCTGCGCACGCGCACGCCGGTTTCCTCCAGCACCTCGCGGGCGACGGTCTGCTCCAGCGATTCGCCCGGTTCCACGAACCCGGCGATCACCGACCAGCGCCGCGGCGGCCAGTCGCGCTGCCGGCCCAGCAGCAGCCGCGTGCCGTCGCTGACCGCGGCGATGATCGCCTGGTCGGTGCGCGGGTAGTGCTCGCTGCCGCAGCGGCGGCAGTGGCCGAGCCAGCCGGCGCGGATGAAGTCGAGCTCGCCGCCGCAGGCGCTGCAGTAGCGATGGCGCGCATGCCAGTGCGCCAGCGCGCGCGCCTGCGCGAACACGGTGGCGTCGAAGGCCGGCCACTGCGCCGCGGCGCTGCGCAGGTCCAGGCGCTGCGGCGCGGCGGCGACCACCGCCGGCGCGGCCGTGGCTGCGCGCTGCGCGAACCAGCCGGTGCCCGCGCGCAGGCCGAGGAAGATCGCGCTGCCGGGGCCGCCGCCGAGCGCCGCGCCGGTCGGCGCGTACAGCGCCTGCGCCGCATCCGCCAGCGCGCGGCCGTCGTCCTCCAGCAGCAGCACGCGCGCCTGCGGCCACAGCGCGGCGAGCGCGTCGGGGTCGTCGCGCAACGCGTCGGCGCGGTCCAGTGCGCCCTCGACGAAGGCGAACGGCGGCGATACGGCGGGCTCGACAGGGTGGTCGCTGGACACGGTCATCGCGCGGCGCGCCCGGGCGTGGGTCGCGTCAGGCGCTGAAACTGCTGCCGCAGCCGCAGGTGCTCTTGGCGTTCGGGTTGCGGATCACGAACTGCGCGCCGTGCAGGCTCTCGGTGTAGTCGACCGCGGCACCCATCAGGTACTGCAGGCTGAGCGGATCCACCAGCAGCACGACCTCGTCGGTGGCGATGGCGAGGTCGTCCTCGCCCTGCTGCTCGTCGAACTCGAAGCCGTACTGGAACCCGGAGCAGCCGCCGCCCCGGATGTACACCCGCAGCTTGAGCGCGGGATTGCCCTCCTCG
Organism: Cognatiluteimonas weifangensis; assembly: GCF_003416885.1. Lineage (GTDB taxonomy): Bacteria > Pseudomonadota > Gammaproteobacteria > Xanthomonadales > Xanthomonadaceae > Cognatiluteimonas > Cognatiluteimonas weifangensis. The sequence continues at coordinate 109,926 of NZ_QVPD01000002.1, read as the reverse complement.
GCGATCAACTCGCGGACCTTGGCCGCGGCGGCGGAGGTGAACTCGAGCGGGCGCTGCAGCGACTGGTAGTCGGGCGCGGCGGACAGGGGGGCGGCCGGGGTTTCCATGCGCTCAGGATGGGGCGTGGCGGGCCGCGATTCAACCGCGCGGAGCCGAATCGGTTCGCGACGGCCCGCCGCGCGTCGCCGCGTGCGGCGCGCCCCGCGGGCGCGGGCCTGGCGCCCCGACGGGCCCGCGGCCGCTAGGGCGTGCCGGCAGCCGGCCGGGCGGCCGCCTCGGCCCAGGTGAAGGACTGTTCCACCGCACTGCCGCGCGCCGGCACCAGCCGCACGATGATGCGGATCGGCTGCAGGCCCGCCGGCAGCAGGATGTCGCCTTCCAGCTGCTGGAAATACTTGAACGAGTACGCCAGCCCCGGCGCGTCGGGCTGCTGCCGCAGCTGCGCCCAGGTCAGCTTCTGCAAGCGGCCGTCGCGGCTGCCTTCCAGCGCCAGCGTCAGCCGGCCGCTGTTGACCGCGCCGCGGTTGAGGTTCTGGGTCAGGGTCGCGGTGAAGTGCCAGGCCGGCCCGTCCTGCGCCTGCAGCTGCAACTGGTGCACGCTGAGGCCGCGGCGCTGGGCGGTGCTGCCGACGAAGCGTTCGTAGAAGGCGACGTCGGCGCGCAGGCCGGCGATCTCCTCGTCGCGCTCGGCCAGCGTGCCCTGCAGGTCGCGGTTGGCCTCGCGGCTGATCTGGTCGGAGCGGGTCAGGGTGGCCACGCGCTGTTCGAGCTGCGCCAGCCGTGCCTGCTGCGCCCGCAACTGCGCGCGCGCATCGTCGGGCAGCGGCGCGAAGGTCTTCCACAGGCCCCAGCCGCCGAACGCCAGCGCCAGCAGGAACAGCGCGACCAGCGCATACGCCAGACCGTGGCCGTGCGCCGCGGCGGCGGGCGCCGCGGGATCGGGCGGCGCCGGCGCAGCGGGTGGCGGGGTGGCGTTCACCGGTCCGGTATAGCCAGCCGCTTTGGCCGGCGTCAAGCGGGCCCGCCGTATAGACTGCGGCAGCAGCGGCCCCAGCCGCGACGGCCGGAGTTGGCGATGTCCGAAGCCCACCTGTTCGCGATCGGCGTGCTGCTGGCCTGGCTGGCCGGTATCCGCGTCTATCTGACGGTGTTCGGTCTTGGCATCGCCGGCTCCCTGGGCTGGCTCGACTTGCCGCAGGCGTTGCAGGCGGCGCAGTCGCCGTGGGTCATGGGCGTCTCCGGCGCGCTGGCGCTGACGGAGTTCTTCGCCGACAAGATCCCGGGCGTGGATTCGGGCTGGGACCTGCTGCATACCCTGCTGCGGGTCCCGGTCGGCGCGTTCCTCGCCGCCGCGACGATCTCGCCGGACGGCCAGCTCGGCGCGGGCATGCTCGCCACCGGCGCCGGCGTGGCCCTGACCAGCCATCTGCTGAAATCGGGTTCGCGCGCCCTGCTCAACACCTCGCCGGAACCGGTCAGCAACTGGACCGCTTCCATCGGCGAGGACGCCGTCGCGATCGGCGCCCTGGCGCTGGCCTTCGCCCACCCCTGGTGGGCGCTGGCGCTGGCGGTCACAGCCAGCGCGTTGCTGGCGCTGGGCGTGTGGTGGCTGTGGCGCCGGGTGTTGCGCGGGATGCGGGCGTTGTCGCGGTAACCAGCCGCTCGCCTCCGAGTCGTGGCCGGATTGCAACGTGCAATCCGTCTCTAGGCGGTGTCGGGGGCGCACGCAGCATGATGGCGGCTCCAGCAAGGGGTGCCATGACTGCAACACCATCCACACGCCGCAAGGCTGCCGCCGCCAACGACGCCGGCAGCGACGCGCCCGAGCGCGCGGAATACCCGCCAGCGCACTACTGGCGCCGCTGGAGCAACGATGCCCCGGCCGCGAGCGCGCCGCAGGCAGCAGCGTCCGACACCGTTGCCGCGCCCGACGCAGCCGGCGACGCGGCGCCGGGCGACGATCCCGGCGACGCGCCCTACCGGGTACTGGTGGTCGAGGACGACCCCGCCCAGGCGCTGTTCGCCGAAAGCGTGCTCGGCGGCGCCGGCATCCAGGTGCAGACCGCGGCGCTGCCGCAGGCGGTGATGCCGGCGATGGAACAGTTCGGCCCGGACCTGGTGCTGATGGACCTGCACATGCCGGGCATGAGCGGCACCGAGCTGACCCGGCAGATCCGCGCGCACCCGGCTTTCGCGCACACGCCGATCGTGTTCCTGACCGGCGATCCGGACCCGGAGCGCCAGTTCGAGGTGCTGGAGAACGGCGCCGACGACTTCCTCAGCAAGCCGATCCGCCCGCGCCACCTGATCGCCGCGGTGCAGAGCCGGGTCAAGCGCGCGCGGGCGCTGCGCCGCCAGCGCTTCGGCGACGCCACCCGGCACCCGCACACCGGCCTCTACAACCGTCCCTACGTGCTGCAACGCATCGCCGCGGCGCTGACCTCCGGCAACGGCGCGGGCGCGTTGTTCGTCGAGATCCAGAACGCCGCCGCGCTGCACGACCGTTACGGCTACGCCGGCTTCGAGCAGCTGATGCACGATGCCGGCCGCCGCATCGGCGAGCTCGCCGGCGCCTGCCCGAGCGCGCGGCTCAACGACAACGCCTTCCTGGTGTTCGCCCCCGACGGCGCGCCGGCGCCGGAAACGCTCGCGCGCACCCTGCGCGACGGCATCAACCATCCGCCGTTCGAGATGGACGGCATGCCGCAGCGGCTGCGCACGGCGATCGGCTACAGCACGCTGCAACACGGCTTCGCCGACGCCGGCGCGGTGCTGGACGCGGTCGAACAGGCCGCGCGCGCGGCACGCGCCGAGCCGATCGGGCTGGCCGCCTATGTGCCGCCGGCGCGCACGGACGCCAGCGCCGACCTGGTCGAAGCGATGCGCGCGGGGCTGCACGGCGGCGCGTTCGAGCTGCTGTTCCAGCCCGTGGTCGCGGTCGCCGGCGGCGAGGAGGCGCAGTTCCAGGCGCTGCTGCGCATGCGCCAGGCCGACGGCCGCGTACACAGCGCCGGCGTACTGGTGCCCGCGGCCGAAGCGGCCGGGCTGATGCCCGACATCGACCGCTGGGTGCTGCAACAGGCCATCGACCTGTTGCATCGGCGCCGCGAGGAGCGGCACCCGGTACGGCTGTTCGTGTCGCAATCGCCGCACACGCTGGCGCGCGACCTGCATGCGGCCTGGCTGCTGGAAATGATCTCCAGCCACGCCATCGACGGCCCGTCATTGGTGATCGACCTGCGCCTGGACGACGCGCTGGTGCATTCGATCACCCTGCGCCAGTTCTGCGACCAGCTGATGCCGGCCGGGGTGCAGTTCTGCCTCAGCCAGTACGCGCACGGCGCGGACGCCGAGGCGCTGCTGTCGCAGTTGCCGCTGGGTTACATGCGGCTGGCGCCGCGCTACTCGCACGCGCACGCCGACCCGCAGCTGCGCGACGAACTGCGCACCGCGATCGACCGCGCGCACCGCCTCGGGCTGCAGGTGATCGGGCCGCAGGTGGAGGATCCGCAAGGCGCGGCGACGCTGTGGATGAGCGGGATCGACCTCATCCAGGGCAACCTGGTGCAACAGGCCGCGGGCGAGCTCGACTTCGACTTCCAGAATTCGGTGCTGTGATGGCCGCCGCGTACCCGCCGTCGCCCGCCAGCCGCTGGCTTGCGCTGGGCGCGGCCGCGGGCGCGGCGCTGGCGCTGGCGCTGGAACGCTTCGGCTTGTCCGGCCCGTGGACCAGCGTGGCGCTGCTGCTGGCGCTGCTGGCGCTGTTCGCGCTCAGCGCCTACCTGCATGCGGCGCACCTGCGCGACGGCGAGTGGCAGCGCGCCGACGAGCGCGCGCGCCGCGGCGAGGCCGCGATCATCGAGTTGCAGCGCGAGATCGACCGCCACACCCAGCTCGAGCAGCAGCTGCTGCAGGCCAAGCAGACGGCCGAGTCGGCGGTGCTGGCCAAGGGCGAGTTCCTGGCCACGATGAGCCACGAGATCCGCACCCCGCTCAACGGCGTGGTGCCGATGCTCGACCTGCTGCTGCACGCCGCGTCGCTGGCACCGGACCACCGCGAGCTGGTACGCACCGCCTATGCCTCCTCGCAGCAGTTGCTGCGGATCGTCGACGACATCCTCGACTACTCCAAGCTCGAGGCCGACCGGCTGGAGCTGGAAACCACCACCTTCAACCTGCGCGAGCTGCTGGAGACGGTGATCCAGCTGATGGAGCGCCCGGCCGAAGCCAAGGGCCTGCGCCTGCACCTGCACATCGACCCGGCGGTGCGCCTGCCGGTACGCGGCGACCCGGTGCGCCTGCGCCAGGTGCTGGGCAACCTGATCAGCAATGCGGTCAAGTTCACCGAGCGCGGCTCGGTCAGCGTCAGCGTTGCGCGCATCGGCGAGAGCACCGCGCAGCACCAGCTGCGCTTCGAGGTCCGCGACACCGGCATCGGCATCGCGCCCGAGGCGCAGGCGCGGCTGTTCCAGGCCTTCAGCCAGGCCGACGCCTCGACCACGCGCCTGTACGGCGGCACCGGCCTGGGGCTGGCGATCTGCCGCCGCATCGTCGACCTGATGGGCGGGCGCATCGGCGTGCAGTCCGAACCCGGGCGCGGCGCGACGTTCCGTTTCGACATCCCGCTGCTGAAGGTGCAGGGCGACATGCCCGCGCGCGAGCTCGATTTCGCCGGCGGCCGGCTGCTGCTGCTCAGCGCCGACGCGCGTCTGCGCCTGCGCCTGTCGATGCTGCTGCCCAACTGGGGCCTGCGCGTGACCGCGGTCGAAACCACGCAGGAAGCGCTCGACCGGTTGCGCGCCGCCGCCGCCCAGGGCGAACCCTGGGCCTACGGCATCGTCCTGGCCGACCTGGCCGGCATGCGCAACACCGCGCTGGCCTTGCACCGCAACCTGGAGCGCCACGCCATCTATGGCGACGTGCGCCTGGTGTGCCTGCAGGGCGAGGATCCGCTGTCCGAGGAATTGCTCCGCAGCGCCACCGTGCTGGCGCGCAATGCCCCCGATGCCGATTTGCGTGCCGCGCTGACCCCCAAGCCGGCAAGCGCCGAGGACCGGCCCGGCCGGCAGCCGGGCGCGGGCGCCAGTGCCCCGGCGCAACCGGGTTCGGCGGCCAGCGCCCGGGTGCTGCTGGTCGAGGACAACCCGGTCAACCTGATGGTCGGCCAGCGCCTGCTCAACGTGCTCGGCGTGGATTGCGACACCGCCCACAACGGCGAGGCCGCGCTGCTGCGCATGCAGGCTTCGCGCTACGACCTGGTGCTGATGGACTGCCAGATGCCGGTGATGGACGGCTACACCGCCACCCGCCGCTGGCGCGACGGCGAGCACGCCGCGCAGGACGGCCACCATCTGCCGATCATCGCCATGACCGCCAACGCCATGGCCGGCGACCGCCAGAAATGCATCGACGCCGGCATGGACGACTACCTCGCCAAGCCGGTCACCCGCGCCGAACTGGAACGCTGCCTGCACCGCTGGTGGCGACCGCGGCCGCCGGCGGATGCCGCTGCACCGCCTGTCGCCACGCGACCGCCCGCTGCCGCACCGGCCGCGGCCGTGCCTGCCGCCGCTGCGATTCCCCGGGCCACGGCCGCTGCGGCGCCCGCAATCGCCCCGTCCGCTCCACCGCCCGTGCCGCTCAAGCCGCCCGCAGCACCGGTCGCGACCGCCGCCAGCGGCGACAGCGCGGCGGCCATCGACCAGGAGATCCTGGACGAGTTGCGCGCGGTGCTGGGCAACGAGGTCGAGCGGCTGATCACGGTCTTCCTCGAAGCCACCCCGCCGCTGATCGCCCGGCTCGAGGCCGCGGCGCTGGCGCCGGACTACGCCGCGTTGCGCGAGGCCGCGCACACGCTGAAATCCTCCAGCGCCAACCTGGGGGCGATGGCGCTGTCGACCGCCGCCAGGCGGGTCGAGCTGGGCGCGCGTACGCAGACGCTGGATCGCCCCGCGGTCGCGGTGGCGCTGGTCGCGCGCGAGTTCGCCCGCGCCAGCCAGGCGCTGCGCGCCGCGCTGCCGGCCTGACCCGGCTGACCCCGGCTGCGGGGGCGACCGGCGGGCCGCGCCCGGACGCCGGGCGCGCTCGGCTCAGCTTTCGAGCTTGGTCTGCAGGTAGTTCTGCTCGCCCAGCCGCGCGATCAGGTCCAGCTGGGTCTCGATCCAGTCGATGTGCTCTTCCTCGGAGGCGAGGATGGCGGCGAACAGGTCGCGGCTGACGTAGTCGCCGGCCTGTTCGCAATAGGCGATCGCCTCCTTCAGCGTCGGCAGCCCGTCCAGTTCCAGCGCCAGGTCGGCCTTGAGCAGTTCCAGCGGGGTCTCGCCGATGCGCAGCTTGCCCAGGTTCTGGAAGTTGGGCAGGCCCTCGAGGAACAGGATGCGCTCGGCCAGCCGGTCGGCGTGCTTCATCTCGTCGATCGACTCGTGGTACTCGTGCTCGGCGAGTTCCTTCAGGCCCCAGTTCTTCAGCATCCGCGAATGCAGGAAATACTGGTTGATCGCGATCAGCTCGTTGTAGAGCGCCTTGTTGAGGTGCTCGATGACTTTCCGGTCGCCCTGCATGTCCGTCTCCACGTTGCCCGATGCCGGGGATGCTAGCCCCGAAACGGAGTCGAAGGCGGAACGGGAATCGAGTGCATCCGCAGCGCCGTGCACCCGCGTGCGGCTGCGCTCAGGCGGCGTGCGAGAGCACCGGCAACGGCAGCATGCCGCCGCCATGGACCTCGTCGAGCAGCTGCTGCGCCGTCGGCAGGCAGCTGCCGCAGGTGGCGCCGCAACCGGTGCGCATGGTCAGTTCCGCCAGGGTGCGACAACCGGCCGCGGCGACCTCGCGGATCTCGCGTTCGGTGACACCATTGCAGAGGCAGACGTACACGGGAGGGCTCGCGCGGTTTCGGCGGGCGGATTCTCGCTGCAAATGCGAATGATTGTCAATCCCGAAGCCTGCCGGCCCCCGCCTGCCAGCGCTCGCGGGAACGTTGCGGCCGCGACGGCCCGCTTTCCGCGGCCATCTGCGGGATCGCCTGCGGCCCGGCGATCTGCCGCGCGAACGGCGCCAGGTGCCGCAGCGCGCTGGCATAGACCCCCCGCTTGAACGTCACCACGTGCTGCAGCGGGTACCAGAAATCCACCCAGCGCCAGTGGTCGAACTCGGGCTTGTCGCTCGCATCCAGGCGCAGGTCCGAGTCGACCCCGCCGAACTGCAGCAGGAACCAGACCTGCTTCTGGCCGATGCAGACCACGCGGTCGTTGCGGCGGATCGCCCGCTGCGGCAAGCGGTAGCGCAACCAGCCCGGGGTCACTCCGAGCACGGCGACGTGTTCGGGCAGCAGCCCGGTCTCCTCGCGCAGCTCGCGGTACATCGCCTCCAGCGGCGTCTCGTCGGTGTTCATCCCGCCCTGCGGGAATTGCCAACCGTCGCGGCGCACGCGCCGGGCCCAGAACACCCGGCCGTCCGGGTGCATCAACACCATGCCGACGTTGGGTCGGTAGCCGTCCGGATCGATCACGATGCGGACTCCAGAATGCACTGCGTCCGACTCTGCCATGCGCGCGCCGGCACCACAAGCGCAAGGGGCGCGGAATTGACGGCAGGCACGCCGGCATGGACAATTCGCGGTTCGCCGCGGAGCATCCCCAGCCTGAACAGGCCGCCGATGGCTATCCTCGCGGGCCCACGTGGCTACGTAGCTCAGCCGGTTAGAGCACAGCACTCATAATGCTGGGGTCGGTGGTTCGAGTCCACCCGTAGCCACCATTCGCGTCCAGGCCCATGGACATCTTCAAGACCTTCACCCTGGAAGCCGCGCACCGGCTGCCGAACGTGCCGACCGGACACAAGTGCGCGCGGCTGCATGGGCATTCGTTCCGGGTCGAACTGCTGGTCGCCGGCGAGCCCGGCGCGCACAGCGGCTGGGTGATGGACTTCGCGCAGATCAAGGCGGCGTTCGCGCCCTTGTACGCGCAACTCGACCACCACTACCTCAACGACATCCCCGGGCTGGAGAATCCGACCAGCGAACGCCTGGCGATCTGGATCTGGGAGCGGCTGAAGCCGACGCTGCCGCAACTGGCCGAGGTCGTGGTCCACGAGACCTGCACTTCGGGCTGCCGCTACCGCGGGCCCTGATCTCGACACGCCCATGTCGTTGATTTGCAACGGTTCATGAACGCCTGACGGCGACCCCGCGTATGTTGCAATGCAGCAACGACCGGGTTATGCTGCGGCGCACAAACCGGCAATCCCTGCCGGAGCAGCGCAGGAGTCCGCCATGTACCAGATCAACGAGCAGTTCGCCGCCGCGACCCGCCAGTTCGCCGACGCCGCCGCCCAGGTCAACCGCCTGGCGCTGACCAACGCCGAGGAAGTGTTCGGCCTGCAGCTGGCCGCGATCGAACAGAGCGTCAACGCCACCTTCGCCTTCTGGGGCGAGCTGGCCGAAGTGCGCGATGCCGACGGCCTCAAGGCCGTATGGCCCAAGGGCGTGCAGGTCGCGCGCGAGAACGTGGAGCGCAGCATCAGCACCGGCCAGGAAGTCCTCGGCCGCACCCTGAAGGCCAACGAGGCCATCGGCCAGGTCGCCAAGGGCCAGTTCGAAGCCGCCGCAGCGCAGGCCCAGGCCGGCGTCGAGAAGGCGACCAAGGCCGCCAAGGCCAAGTAATCGCGGTAGGATCGACCACGCCGGGATCCCGGCGTTGCGGGTCTGCTTCCCCGCGTGACGAAGGCCCGGCAGCTCGCGCTGCCGGGTTTTTTTATGGCGCCGCGTCGCCGTCGATCAGTCGGCCGCGGGCGCAGGCGCCGGCCGGGCGGCAGCATGCCGGCGGTGGTCGCGGCCCAGCAGCAGGTACATCACCGGCACCACGAACAAGGTGAAGACGGTGCCGATCGCCATGCCGCCGACGATCACCCAGCCGATCTGGTTGCGCGCCTCGGCGCCGGCGCCCGAGGCAATCGCCAGCGGCAGCGACCCCAGCACCATCGCCCCGGTGGTCATCAGGATCGGGCGCAGGCGCAGCGCCGCCGCCTCGATCACCGCATCGAACTTGGCCCGGCCCTGGCCCTGCAACTGGTTGGAGAACTCCACGATCAGGATGCCGTGCTTGGCGATCAGGCCGACCAGGGTGACCATGCCGATCTGCGAGTAGATGTTCCAGCTGCCGCCCGACAGCCGCAGTGCCAGGAACGCACCGAACGCGGCCAGCGGCACCGCCAGCAGGATCACCAGCGGATCCACCCAGCTCTCGAACTGCGCCGCCAGCACCAGGAAGATGAAGGCGATCGCCAGTGCGAAGATCATCGCGAAGTCGCTGGCCGACTCGCGGAACTCGCGGCTCTGCCCGGACAGGTCGTATTGTGCGTCCGGCGCCACCTCGGCCAATGCGTTCTCCATCCAGGTCAGCGCCTCGCCCATGGAATAACCCGGCGCCAGCCCCGCGCTGATCGTCGCCGAGCGCAGCTTGTTGAAATGATTGAGCTCCTTGGCCGCGACCGTCTCGTCGACGTTCACCAGGTTGGACAGCTGCACCATCTGCCCGTCGCCGCCCTTGACGAAGATGTTGGACAAGTCGCCCGGCGTGCGCCGCGCGGCGTCCTCCACCTGCACCAGCACGTCGTACTGCTCCGAGCCCATCTTGAAGCGGGTCACGTTGCGCCCGCCGAGCATGGTCTCCAGCGTGTGCCCGACGGTGGCGACGTCGCTGCCGACCGCGGCGACCTTGTCGCGGTCCACCGCGATCTTCAGCTGCGGCTTGTTGAGCTTGAGGTCGCTGTCGGGGTTGGTCAGTTGCGGGTTCTGCGCGATCTTCGCCATCAGCTTCTGCACCGTGGCGTCCAGCTGCTCCCAGGTACCGGTGGTCTGCACCACGAAGCTCACCGGCTGGCCGAAGCCGCTCTGGCCCAGCGGCGGCGGCAGGGTCGGGAACGCCATGATCCCGGGGATGCCCATGAACTGCGGGAACAGCTGCCCCTGCACCTGCTCGGCCGAGACCTCGCGCGCGTCCCAGTCCTGCAGCATCACGAAGCCGATGGTGTTGGTGACCGCGGGAAAGCCGACGATCTGGAAATAGTGCTCCACGCTCGGCGCCTGCGAGAGGGCGTGCTCCATCATCCGCGCGTACTTGTCGGTGTACCCGACGGTGGAGCCTTCCGGCGCCACGCCGAAGCCGACGATCACGCCCTGGTCCTCCTGCGGCGCGAGTTCCCGCGGCAGCGTCATGAACAGCGCCAGCGCCAGCGCGAAGACCGCGCCGGCCACGCCGACCACGACCCACTTGCCGCGCAGCGCTGCGCCGAGCAGGCGCTTGTAATGGCGGTCCATCCCGCCCAGCACACGCTCGCCGATCTCGTAGAAGCGACCGCGCTTGCTCTCGTGGCGCAGCAGTCGTGAGGACATCATCGGCGACAGGGTCAGCGCAGTGAAACCGGACACCAGCACTGCGCCGGCCAGGGTCAGCGCGAACTCCACGAACAGCTTGCCGGTGCGGCCGGTGGAGAACGCCAGCGGCACGTACACCGCCGCCAGCGTCAGCGACATCGCCACGATCGCGAAGCCGATCTCCTTGCTGCCCTTGAGCGCCGCCTGGAACGGCTCCATGCCCTCCTCGATGTGGCGGAAGATGTTTTCCAGCATCACGATCGCGTCGTCCACCACCAGCCCGATCGCCAGCACGATCGCCAGCAGCGTCAGCGTGTTGATGGTGAAGCCGAAGGCGAACATCAGCCCGAACGCGCCGATCAGCGACACCGGGATCGTCACCAGCGGGATCAGCGTGGCGCGCCCGTTGCGCAGGAACAGGAAGATCACCAGCACCACCAGCAGCACCGCCTCGCCGACGGTCTTGTAGACCTCCTGGATCGACTTCTTGATGAAGATCGTGCTGTCGAAGGCGACCTCGATGCGCATGCCCTGCGGCAGCGTCTTCTGGATCTGCGGCAGCAGCTGCTTGAGGTCTTCGGAAATGTCCAGCGGGTTGGCCACCGCCTGCTTGACGATCGCCAGCGGCACCGCGTTGATGCCCTTGTAACGGGCGCGGAAACGTTCTTCCTGCGAACCCAGCTCGATCCGGGCAACGTCCTTGAGCCGCACCAGGTAGCCGTCGACGTCGCCGAGGATCACGTTGCCGAACTGCTCGGGCGTCTTCAGATCGGTTTCCGCCAGCACCGTGAATTCGCGTGCATCGCCTTCGACGCGACCGGCGGGGATCTCGACGTTCTGCCTGCGCAGCGCGTTCTCCACGTCGGCCGGGGTCAGGCCGAAGCCCGCCAGCCGCTGCGGCTGCAGCCACACCCGCATCGCGTAGGTGCTGGAGAACACCTGCGCCTGGGCGACGCCCGGAATCTGCTGGATGCGGTCCTTGACCAGGCGCTCGGCGTAGTCGGCGATCTCCACCTGCGAATGGCGGTCGGAGGAGAACGCCAGGTAGATGATCGGCTGCGCGTCGGCCTCCTGCTTCTGGATGATCGGCTCGTCGACCTCCTCGGGCAGCCGCTGCCGCGCCTGCGCGACGCGGTCGCGCACGTCGGAGGCGGCGCCGTCGGGGTCGCGGTCGAGATTGAAGCGGATGGTCACCTGGCTGGACTGCTCGCGGCTGACCGACTGCATGTACTCCACGCCTTCCACGCCCGACAGCGCGTCCTCGATCGGCTGCGTCACCTGCGACTCGATCACCTGCGCGCTGGCGCCGGGATAGACGGTGTTGACGGTCACCACCGGGGTGTCGACGTTGGGGATCTGCCGCACCGCGAGGCGGTCGTAGGCGATGATGCCCACCAGCAGGATCACCAGGTTGATCACCGTGGCGAAGACCGGGCGGCGGATGGAGATGTCGGAAAGGACCATGGACGCCTCTGGGTTCTTGGCTTGCCCGGCGGACCGCGGCCGGGCCGGGGAAGACGCTGGCGCGAAGCGCCGGATGCGGGGTGTCGGGGCGGGGGCGCGGGCGCCGACCCGCTCCCGGCGGGAGCGGCCCCGCGGCGGTTACTGCGCCGGTTGCGGTGCCGCGCCCTGCGCGTTGCCGGCCGGCGCGGCCGACGGCGGCAGCACCATCACCGGCATGCCGTCGTGCATCATCGGCTTGCCCTGGCCGGCGGTGATGACCACGTCGCCGGCCTTCAGGCCTTCGACCACCTGCACTTGGCCCGGCACGCGCACGCCGGTCTTGACCACGGTCTTCTTCGCCTTGCCGTCGACCACGGTGTAGACCAGGCGCACGTCGCCTTCCTGCATCAGGGCCTGTTCGGGCACCAGCAGGGCCTGCGCGCCGCTATCGCCGGTGTCGAGCCGGAGCTTGGCGAACTGGCCCGGCCGCAGGCGCAGGTCGGGGTTGGCGATGCGCGCGCGCAGCCTGGCGCTGCGGCTGTTGGCGTCGATCACCGGATCGATGGCGACTACCTCGCCGTCGAACACCTCGCCGGGGAAGGCGTCGACCGCAACCTGGAGCTTCTGCCCGGTGCGCAGCTGCGACAGCACCGTCTCCGGGACGCTGAAATCGACCTCGATCGGATCCGTGCGCACCAGCGTCACCAGCGCCTGGCCGGCGTCGACGAACTCGCCGACGCTGACCGCGCGCAGGCCGATCTGACCGGAGAACGGCGCCCGCAGAGTCATCTTGTCCAGCGTGGTCCGGGCCGAGGCCGCACGGGCCCGGTCGACGCCGAGCGCGGCGCGGGCGCGGTCGTAGTCGGACTGTGCGATCAGCTTGTCCTTGGCCAGTTCGCCGGCGCGCGCGGCGGCGCGGCGGCTGTTGTCGAGGTTGGCGGCCGCCTCGTTGAGGCTGGCGCGGGCGAGGCTGTCGTCGAGCGCGAACAGCACCTGCCCGGCCTCGACGTGGCCGCCTTCGGTGAAGCGGATGCGGCTGATGCGACCGGACAGCTCCGGGCGCAGCACCACCGACTCGTCGGCGCGCAGGCTGCCCACCGTCTCCAGCCCGGCGACCAGGGGTTGCGGCTGCACGGTGACGGTTTCCACCGGCAACTGCATGCCGCCCGGGGGGCCGCCAGCGGCCGCGCCCGCGCCGGCGTCCGGCTTGGAGCAGGCCGCTGTCGCCAGCAATGCGGTCGACAGGGTGAGCAACACCAGCGAATGACGCATGCACGGTCCTCTTGGGGCATTCCTATACTGCGCAGTCTAGCATTGGCCGCCGTCGTCGCCCGTGCCGGAAGTCGTGGCGTGGGCGCCCGTCAGGCCGGCAATTGCAGCAAACGCGACAACTCGGCCGGGTCCGGCCGCTGCCGGTGCGGCAGCCAGCCCCAGCACGGCGCCGGGATCCGCTGCCGCAGCAGTTCGCGGTTGTCGTCCACGCGAGCCATGTCCGGATCCACGCCGGTACCGATCCAGCCGACCAGCCGGCAGCCGTCGGCCTGGATCGCGCGCACGCTGAGGATGGCGTGGTTGAGGCAGCCCAGGCGCAGGCCCACCACCAGCACCACCGGCAGTTCCAGCGCACGCACCAGGTCGGCCTGCCACAGGTCGGTCGCCAGCGGCGCCGCCCAGCCGCCGACACCCTCCACCACCACCGTGTCGGCCTGCGCCCGCAGCCGCGCGTGCGCGGCCAGCAGCGGTGCCAGCGCGACCTCGACCCCGGCTTCGCGCGCCGCGATCTCCGGCGCCAGCGGCAACGGCAGCGCGTAGGGATTGAGGTCGGCGTAGTCCGGCGGCGACTCGCTGGCCGCCAGCAGCGCCAGCGCGTCGGCGTTGCGCCAGCCCTGCGGCGTGCGCTCGCTGCCGCTGGCCAGCGGCTTCATGCCGACCGCGCGCAGGCCGCGGGCGCGCAGGGCGTGCAGCAGAGCGCAGCTGGCCAGGGTCTTGCCGACACCGGTGTCGGTGCCGGTCACGTACAGGGCCGTCTCCATGCCCCGCACTGTATCAAGCGGCCGTGATCGGCTGCGATGCGGCCACGCGGTACACTCGCGGCATGTTCACCCTTGCCCCCCTGTCCGGCAGCAAGCCGGAGCAATATGCGCAATTGCTGGCGCAGACGCGTGCGCTGCTGCACGGCGAGCGCGACCGCATCGCCAACGCCGCCAACCTCTCGGCGCTGCTGTGGCACGGCCTGCCGGAACTGAACTGGTGCGGCTTCTACCTGTTCGACGGCATCGAGCTGGTGGTCGGCCCGTTCCAGGGCCTGCCGGCCTGCGTGCGCATCCCGCTCGACAAGGGCGTGTGCGGCGCTGCCGCGCGCACGCGACAGACCCAGCGCGTGGCCGACGTCAACGCCTTCAGCGGGCACATCGCCTGCGATTCGGCGTCGCGCTCGGAACTGGTGGTCCCGCTGGTGCTGCCGGACGCCAACGGCGGCACCCTGCTCGGCGTGCTCGATCTCGACAGCCCGCGGCCGGAGCGTTTCGATGCCGAGGACCAGCGCGGCCTGGAAGCGATCGCGCAGGCCTATCTGGAGTCGCTGACATGAACCAGCAGGAAAAACTCCGCAACATCGGTCCCAAATCGGCGGCCTGGCTGCGCCAGGTCGGGCTGCGCACGCGCGCGGACCTGGCCGCGGCCGGCACGGTCGAGGCGTTCATGCGGGTCAAGCGCGCCGGCTTCAAACCCAGCCTCAACCTGCTGTACGCGCTGGAAGGCGCGCTGCAGGACTGCCACTGGCAGGAGGTGCCGGATGCGCGCCGCAACGAGCTGGTCGCCTCCGCCGAAGCCGCGATCGCGCTGCTGCCGCCGCCGCGCGGGCGCCCGGCGGCCGCCCCCGTGACCACGACCATGATGCTGGCCGACGACGACGCGCCGCTGCCGTCCGTCGACGCCGACGTGGATGCCGACAGCGACGACGCGTGATCGCCGGCGACCGCCCGCGCGGCGGTGACGGGTCGGTGGTTGACGGGTTCAGGCTAGTTGCGTAGCGGGGTTCCCGTTTCCCCCGCCATCGCATCCGGTACAATCGTCTCCGCTTCGAGGTGACCCGGCGACGTCCTGTCCACGGGTTGAAACGGGAAGCCGGTGACGAGCCCGACAGCGCACGCTGTCCACGCCTCCATTCCGGCACTGCCCCCGCAACGGTAAGCACGCCAGGCCACGGCATCCGCCACTGTGCAGCGCGCACGGGAAGGCGCCGCGGCCGGAACCGCATCCCGCATGCCGGTTCAGCGCGCGAGTCCGGAGACCGGCCCGGAGCAGACTGGTTGCGACGCGGAGGGCGTTGCGGCGGCGATGCCGGCGCGCGCGTACCGCATGCAGTGCCCCGGCCCCTCGCTTCCGCCTCCTGCGTGCCGTAACTCCCGCCCACTCAGCGCGCGCGGGTGTGCGCGATGGAGACCTCTGCATGCAACTGCACTTGCGACAGCTTTCCCTTTCCCTGGCCGTGGCGTGCGCGCTGGCGCCGCCCGCCGTGGCCGCGACCGGGCCCGCGGACGACCAGACCACCACACTGGACCAGGTCGTGGTCACCGCCACCCGCACCGCGGTCACCGCCGACCAGTCGCTGGCGGCGGTCGAGGTCATCGACCGCGAACAGATCCAGCGCAGCCAGGCGCGCTCGCTGCCGGACCTGCTGCGCGGCCGCGCCGGCATCAACCTGGTCAACCAGGGCGGGCTCGGCAAGGTGTCCACGCTGTTCCTGCGCGGCACCGAGTCCGACCACACGTTGTTCCTCGTCGACGGCGTGCGCATCGGCTCGGCGACCTCCGGGCTGACCGCGCTGCAGGACCTGCCGCTGGAGCTGATCGAGCGCATCGAGATCGTGCGCGGCCCGCGCTCCAGCCTGTACGGCAGCGAAGCGATCGGCGGCGTGATCCAGGTATTCACCCGCGGCGGACGCGACGGCGTGCATCCGCGCCTGCGCCTGGGCGCCGGCAGCCACGGCCTGCGCGAGGCCGGCGCCGGCGTCGACATCGGCGGCGCGCGCGGCTGGTTCGGCGTCGACTACACGCACCAGGGCAGCGACGGCATCGACGCCTGCCGCGGCATCGGCGCGCCGTTCTACGCCGGCTGCGGCATGGACTCTCCGGACCCGGACCGCGACGGCTACGAGAACAACGCGCTGTCGCTGCGCGCCGGCATCGAGCTCGGCGATGCGCTGAGCGCCGACGCGCACGCATTGCGCAGCGCAGGCCGCAACGCCTACGACGCCGACCCGGCCTGGGGCCTGCCCGACAACTCCGACACCATCCAGCAGGTGGTCGGCGGCAAGCTGCGCTACGCCGCCGGCGAGCGCGTCACGCTGCAACTGGCCGCCGGCCGCAACCTCGACGCCTCGGACAACTTCCTCGGCCAGGTCTTCAGCGACCGCTTCCAGAGCACCCGCGACAGCGCCACCCTGCAGACCGACCTCACCCTCGCCGCCGGCCAGCTGCTGACGCTCGGCGCGGACTGGTCGCGCGACCGCGCCGAGGTCGCCGGCCCGTTCGCGACCTTCGACGCCCATCGCGGCAACCGCGCCGCATTTGCGCAGTACCAGGGCCGCTTCGGCCGCCACGACCTGCAGGCGGCGCTGCGCCGCGACGACAACGACCAGTTCGGTGGCCACACCACCGGCAGCCTGGCCTGGGGCCGCGACTTCGCCCATGGCCTGCGCGTCACCGCCAGCGTCGGCAGCGCATTCAAGGCGCCGACCTTCAACGAGCTCTATTACCCGTTCTTCGGCAACCCCGACCTGCGCCCGGAAACCTCGCGCAGCGCCGAACTCGGCCTCGCCCAGCGTCGCGACGCATGGCATTGGCAACTCAACGCCTTCCAGACCGCGATCGACGCGCTGATCGTGTACGACCCCAATCGCTTCCAGGCCAACAACATCGACAGCGCCCGCATCCGCGGCGCCGAACTCACCGCAGGCACCACGCTCGCCGGCTGGGAGCTGGCGGCGCAGGCCAGCGTGCTGGATCCGCGCAACCGCAGCACCACCGATGACGGCAAGCTGCTGCCGCGGCGCGCGCGCCGGACCGCGCGCGTGGATGCGGACCGCCGCTTCGGCGACTGGCGCATCGGCGCCAGCTGGGTGGCCGAGGGCGCGCGCTACGACGACGTCGGCAACGCGCTGCGCCTGGGCGGTTACGCCACCGTGGACCTGCGCGCGGAACTCGCCTTCGCCCGCGCCTGGACGCTGCAGGCCAGCGTGCGCAACGCCTTCGACCGCGATTACGAAACCGCCGCCTACTACCGCCAGCCAGGCCGCGAATTCGGCCTCACCCTGCGCTGGGCGCCGCAATAAGGGCTCCGGAGCGACAACGCATGGATGCAAAAGGCCCGGCAAGTCGGGCCTTCCTGGTTCTTCCTTCAAGTGCGAAACGCCTCGAGGGAAGCCGATGAACCAGCCTGCGCGGGACACGCCGTGAGTACCTCCTCCAAGCTCTGAAACCTCTGCAGGAAAGCGGCGCCCGGCTTGTGAGGCGTGCCCCGTGGATGCAGGACTCAAGTTCGGAAGCTTTTATGGGGGGAAGCCGGTGGCCCGGCCTGTACGGGACACGCCGTGAATCCATCCCTGGAGGCTCCTCGGCGGCATCCATGCCGCCGACGGTCCCGCACAGGCCGGGCCACCGGCTTCCAGGCAGTGAGTCGGCGCTTGTAGAAAAGCCCCACGAAGCGATGACCTCCAATCTCGCCAAGTCGTCGCCCGGCGGGCTGGGGGTGCGGAGAGTGGACCATGGATGGTCCACGACCCGACTTAAAGACAGGAGGTCGTCAGGAGGGCGCAGCACCCCCAGCCCGCCGGGCGACGACTCCCTCCGAAGCCGATCCCGACGTGACGTCAAGCCAGGGATGGCCCGCGCCCCAGCTTGAAGACAGGGCACCATCAGGAGGGCGCAGCACCCCAACCCGCCGGGCGGCGACTCCGTCCGAAGCCGATCTCACGAATGCAGGCCATGACTCGAAGTCAGGCCGGAGACGATTATTCGACCGTCACCGACTTGGCCAGGTTGCGCGGCTTGTCGACGTCGGTGCCGCGCGCCAGCGCGGTGTGGTAGGCAAGCAGCTGCACCGGGATCGCGTGCACGATCGGCGACAGGATGCCGACGTGGCGCGGAGTGCGGATCACGTTGACCTGCTCGGACTCGCCGAACTGGCTGTCGGCGTCGGCGAACACGAACATCTCGCCGCCGCGCGCGCGCACTTCCTGGATGTTGGACTTGACCTTCTCCAGCAGCGCGTCGTTGGGCGCGATCACCACCACCGGCATGTCGGCGTCGACCAGCGCCAGCGGCCCGTGCTTGAGTTCGCCGGCCGGGTACGCTTCGGCGTGGATGTAGGAGATTTCCTTGAGCTTGAGCGCGCCTTCCAGCGCGATCGGGTAGTGCACGCCGCGGCCGAGGAACAACGCGTGCTCCTTCGGCGCGAAACGCTCGGCCCAGGCGACGATCTGCGGCTCCAGGTTGAGCGCGTGCTGGACGCTGCCGGGCAAATGGCGCAGGACTTCGATCAACGCGGCCTCCCGCTCCCCGGACAGGCGCCCGCGCAGCTTGGCCAGGGTCGCGGCAAGGGTGAACAGCGCCACCAGCTGGGTGGTGAAGGCCTTGGTCGAGGCGACCCCGATCTCGGCGCCGGCGCGGGTGTAGTGGACCAGCGCGCTGGCGCGCGGGATCGCGCTCTCGGGCACGTTGCAGATCGCCAGGGTGCGCGCCTGGCCCAGCGACTTGGCGTACTTCAGCGCTTCCATCGTGTCCAGGGTTTCGCCGGACTGGGAGATGGTGACGACCAGTTGCCTCGGGTTGGCGACCACCTCGCGATAGCGGTATTCGCTGGCGATGTCGACCGCGCACGGGAGCCCGGCCAGCGCCTCGATCCAGTAGCGCGCGGTCAGGCCGGCGTAATAGCTGGTGCCGCAGGCGAGGATCTGCACCGCCTCGATATCGCCCAGCACCTCCGCGGCGTCGCGACCGAACAGCGTCGGCGCGAACGCGCCGCCGGCGACCAGCGCCTCGATCGTGTCGGCGATCGCGCGCGGCTGCTCGTGGATCTCCTTCTGCATGAAGTGCCGGTACGGGCCCAGCTCCAGCGACGCCAGCGACACGTCCGAGACGTGCACCTCGCGCGCGACCGCGGCGCCGCCGGCGTCGTACACGCGCACCGCCTCGCGGGTCAGCTCGACCGTGTCGCCCTCCTCCAGGAAGATCACCCGGCGCGTGGCCGAGACGATCGCCGAGACGTCGGAGGCGACGAAGTTCTCGCCCTCGCCCAGGCCCACCAGCAGCGGGCAGCCCACACGCGCGGCGACCATGCGGTCCGGGTCGCGCTTGTCGATCGCGGCGATCGCGTAGGCGCCGTGCAGCTCGCGCACCGCCTGCTGCAGCGCGCCCAGCAACGAGTGGCCCTGGGCGCGGTGATGGTGGATCAGGTGGGCGATGACTTCCGAGTCGGTCTGCGACTCGAACGTGTAGCCCAGCGCCTGCAGCCGCGCGCGCTGCGCCTCGTGGTTCTCGATGATGCCGTTGTGCACCAGCGCCAGCTCGCCGTGGCTGATGTGCGGGTGGGCGTTGCCCTCGGTGACGCCGCCGTGGGTGGCCCAGCGGGTGTGGCCGATGCCCAGCGCGGCGCTGAAATGCTCGGCCACGGCCGCGGCTTCCATCTCGGCGACGCGACCGGTGCGGCGCACGCGGCGCACGCCGTCGCGCTCGACCACGGCGATGCCGGCCGAATCGTAGCCGCGGTATTCCAGCCGCTTCAGGCCCTCGATCAGGACCGGGACCACATCGCGATCCGCGATCGCGCCGACGATGCCGCACATGGCAGGACGTTCCTTGCGGGGGAGGCGTCAGTGTAGCCGCTGGCCCCGGCGTCCGGCTGTCCGGCGGACGCCGCAACGGTGTCCGCCGGACAGCCGGAGCCGGGGCTTTTTCTTTTTCGCATCAATCGCTTGGAGATTGGCACGCGACCTGCTTGAACAAGCCCGGAACCCTTGCCGAGCCTTGTCCACATGCCTATCCGCGACACCTCCGCCCAGGACCGCCCGCTCGCCACCGCCGCCGGTGGACAGGCGCGCACGCGCCGCGGCTGGCTGCTCGCCGGCGGCATCGCCGGCACGGTCGTGCTGCTGGCCGCGTGGCTGCTGTCGGGCTGGAGCGCGGGCAGCCGCTCGTTCGACGCCGACCGCGTGCGCATCGCCACGGTCGAGCGCGGCGACCTGGTCCGCGACATCTCCGCCGAGGGCCGGGTGATCGCCGCCAACAGCCCGATCCTGTACGCGGTCGCCGGCGGTACGGTGCTCCTGCACGTGGTCGCCGGCGACGCTGTGAAGCAGGGCCAGGCGCTGGCGGAGATCGACAGCCCGGAACTGCGCAGCAAGCTCGCGCAGGAAGAGGCGACGCTGGCCAGCGTGGAGGCCGAGGCCAGCCGCGCCGCGCTCGATGCGCAGCTGGCACGCTCCACCGCGCGCAAGCTGCTCGACCAGGCGCAGATCGAACGCCAGGCCGCGCTGCGCGACCTAGAACGCAACCAGCGTGCCTTCGACGGCGGCGCCGTGGCGCAGATCGACGTCGCCCGGGCCCAGGACGCGCTGCGCAGCGCCGACATCGGTCTGCAGCACGCGCAGCAGGATTACGGCCTGCAGGACCGCGGCGCCGGCCTGGACATCCGCAACAAGCGCCTGCTCGCCGACCGCCAGCGCGCGGTCGTCGCCGAGCTGCAGCGTCAGGTCGATGCGCTGACCCTGCGCGCGCCGTTCGACGGCCAGGTCGGACAGGTGCAGGTCGCACAGCGCGCCAACGTCGCCGCCAACGCGCCGGTGCTGGGCGTGGTCGACCTGTCGCGCTTCGAGGTCGAGATCAAGGTGCCCGAAAGCTTCGCCCGCGACCTGGCGATCGGCATGCCGGCGCAACTCGCCAGCGGTTCCGGCCAGCCGTTCGCCGGCGAGGTTTCCGCGGTGTCGCCGGAAGTGGTCAACGGCGAAGTCGTCGCGCGCCTGCGCTTCAAGGACAAGCAGCCGCCGGGGCTGCGGCAGAACCAGCGGCTGTCGGCGCGGATCCTGCTCGACACCCGCCGCAACGTGCTGATGGTCGATCGCGGGCCGTTCCTGGAGCAGGGCGGCGGCGCCAGCGCCTACGTCATGGACGGCGACAGCGCGGTCAAGCGCCCGATCCGCATCGGCGCCAGCAGCCTGGGCGCGGTCGAGATCCTCGACGGCGCCAGGGAAGGCGACCGCATCGTGGTCTCCGGCAGCGACCAGTTCGGCGACGCCGAGCGCGTGGTCATCCACTGACCGTCCCACCGCAACAGATCCCCACCCCGTCCGGGACCGCGTCCCGGGCCACGAAGCAGAAGGAACATCGCCATGCTGGACATGCGCCAGGTCACCAAGGTCTACCGCACCGAACTGGTCGAAACCCACGCCCTGCGCGCGCTCGACCTGCGCGTGCGCGAAGGCGAGTTCGTCGCCGTCACCGGGCCCTCGGGCTCGGGCAAGACCACCTTCCTCAACATCGCCGGCCTGCTGGAGACCTTCAGCAGCGGCACCTACCTGCTCGACGGCCAGGACGTCAGCGGTCTGTCCGACGACGCCCGCAGCAAGCTGCGCAACCACAAGATCGGCTTCATTTTCCAGAGCTTCAACCTGATCCCGGACCTCAACCTGTTCGACAACTGCGACGTGCCGCTGCGCTACCGCGGCATGGCCGCGGCCGAGCGCAAGCGCCGGATCGAGGAAGCGCTGGGCCAGGTCGGGCTGGCCTCGCGGATGAAGCACTTCCCGGCCGAACTGTCGGGCGGCCAGCAGCAACGCGCCGCCATCGCCCGCGCGCTGGCCGGCAGCCCGCGCCTGCTGCTGGCCGACGAACCCACCGGCAACCTCGACTCGCAGATGGCGCGCGGGGTACTGGAACTGCTGGAGGACATCAACGCCAGCGGCACCACCATCGTCATGGTCACCCACGACCCGGAACTGGCCGCTCGCGCGCAGCGCAACGTGCACATCGTCGACGGCATGGCCACCGACGTCAGCGTGGAGCCGAGCCTGACCCGCCTCGCCTCGGCCGCGCTGGCCGACGCGCAGGGCTGAGGAGACGCCGATGTTCGCCTACTACTTCGACCTCGCATTGCGCAGCTTCCGCCGCAACAAGGTCCTGACCGCGCTGATGGTGCTGGCGATCGCGCTCGGCATCGGCGCCAGCATGACCACGCTGACGATCTTCCACGTGCTGTCCGGCGACCCGCTGCCGCAGAAGAGCGACAAGCTGTTCTTCGTGCAGCTCGACCCGGCGAGCCTGGATGGCTACAACCCCGGCGAGGAGCCGGAGGAACAGCTGACCCGATTCGACGCCGAGGAACTGCTGCGGCAGAAGCGCGGCGACCGCCAGGCGATGATGACCGGCGGCAACGCCGCCATCGAACCGGGCAAGCAGGGCCTGGATCCGTTCTACGCCGACGCCCGCTACACCAGCGCCGATTTCTTCCCGATGTTCGACATCCCGTTCCTGCATGGCGGCGGCTGGAGCGCCGAGCAGGATGCGCGCCATGCGCGGGTCGCGGTGATCTCCCAGGCGCTCAACGAGAAGCTGTTCGACGGCGGCGACAGCGTCGGCAGGACCGTGCGCCTCAACGGCGCCGATTTCCAGGTGGTCGGCGTGCTCGGCGACTGGCGCCCGGCACCCCGGTTCTACGACCTCAACTCCGACCGCTACGGCGAAGCCGAGCAGGCCTACGTGCCGTTCTCGACTTCGCGCGACCTGAAGATGGACCGCAACGGCAGCATGAACTGCTGGCCGTCCGGCGCCGACAGCGACGACCCCGAAGGCGAAACCGGCGTCAACGCGCCCTGCGTCTGGATCCAGTACTGGGTCGAACTCGGCACCGCGGACAAGGTCGCGAACTACCGCCAGTACCTCGTCAACTACTCCGACCAGCAGCGCGCGGCCGGGCGCTTCCTGCGGCCGACCAACGTGCGCCTGCGCAGCCTGATGGAATGGCTGGACTTCAAGCGCGTGGTGCCCAACGACGTGCGCATGCAGGTATGGCTGGCGTTCGGCTTCCTGCTGGTGTGCCTGCTCAACACCGTCGGCCTGCTGCTGGCGAAGTTCATGCGCCGCTCCAGCGAGATCGGTGTGCGCCGCGCGCTGGGCGCATCGCGCCTGGCGATCTTCGCGCAGTGCCTGGTGGAGGCCGGCACCGTCGGCCTGGCCGGCGGCATCCTCGGCCTCGGCCTGGCGCAACTGGGCCTGTGGGGCATCCGCCAGCAGCCCACCGGCTTCTCCGACCTCATCCACCTGGACATCCCGATGCTGACGACGACCTTCGCGCTCGCGATCGCCGCCAGCGTGCTGGCCGGGCTGCTGCCGGCCTGGCACGCCTGCCAGGTCGCCCCCGCCATCCAGCTCAAGTCGCAGTAGCCGCGCCCTTTTCCGGAGAACCCACATGGAACTGCGCCCCATCCTATCGACCCTGCGCCGGCACAAGACCGCCGCCGCGCTGATCGTGCTCGAGATCGCGCTGAGCTGCGCGATCATCTGCAACGCGATGTTCCTGATCGGCGGCCGCCTGGAGCGGATGGACCGCCCCAGCGGCGTCGCCGAGGACGAGATCGTCCGCATCCAGATCACCGGCATCGGCCAGAGCGACAACGCCGCGGCGCTGACCGCTTCCGACCTGGCCGCGCTGCGCGCGATCCCTGGGGTGAAGTCGGCCAGCGTCACCAACGAGGTGAACTTCGGCAACAGCTCCTGGAACAGCGGCGTCACCCTCACCCAGGAGCAGCGGCAGCCCTCGCTCAACGCGACCACCTACCTCGGCGACGAAACGCTGCCCGCGACCATGGGCCTGACCCTGGTCGCCGGCCGCTACTTCAGCGCCGACGAGCTGCTGGACTGGGATGCGTTCAACAACCCGGCCGCCAACCTGTCGGTGCCGGCGGCGATCATCACCAGGGACATGGGCGAGAAGCTGTGGCCCGGGCAGAATCCGCTGGGCAAGACCTTCTACAGCTGGGGCGAGGGTGGCACCCGCGTGGTCGGCGTGGTCGACAAGCTGGCGCGTCCCAACGAGATGGGCGGCCCGGAGGCCTACTACTACTCGATGATCCTGCCGCTGCGAGTGCCGTTCAGCGTCGGCGGCAACTACCTGATCCGCGCCTCGCCGGAGCGTCGCGCCGAGGTGCTGAAGGCCGCGGTCGATGCGCTGGAGCGCAATGGCCCCAGCCGGATCATCCTCAAGCAGCAGACGCTCCAGGAAATGCGCAGCGACTACTACCGCCAGGACCGCGCGATGTCGTGGATGCTGGTGATCGTGAGCGTGCTGCTGCTGATCGTCACCGCGCTGGGCATCGTCGGCCTGGCCAGTTTCTGGGTGCAGCAGCGCACCAAGCAGATCGGCGTGCGCCGCGCGCTGGGCGCGACCCGCGGCCAGATCCTGCGCTACTTCCAGCTCGAGAACTTCGTGCTGGCCACGGCCGGCATCGTCATCGGCATGCTACTGGCCTACGGCCTCAACCAGCTGATGATGTCGAAGGCGGAGCTGCCGCGGCTGCCGGCGATCTACCTGCCGGTCGGCGCGCTGGTGCTGTGGCTACTGGGCCAGCTGTCGGTGCTCGGTCCGGCGCGCCGCGCCGCCGCAGTGCCGCCGGCCGTCGCCACCCGCAGCGTCTGAGGACGGCGTCATGGACGGCCTCTTTACCCCGCCGTCCGCGCTGCCGGCGCCGCTGCGGGTCGCGGGCGCAGCCGGGCGCGCGGTTGCGCCCGGGCCGACGCCCCGCAGGCGGGCGCCGCCTCCCCGACGCCGGTCCGGAACGGTATAAGGACGCCATGCCCACGATCCTGGTCATCGACGACAACCCCGCGGTCGCCACCGCACTGGACACGCTGTTCTCCCTGCACGACATCGCCACCCGCGCGGCGACCACGCCGGAGGCCGGACTCGCGCTGCTGGAGCGCGAACCCGTCGACCTGGTGGTGCAGGACATGAACTTCCGCGCCGACACCACCTCCGGCGAGGAAGGCGCGGCGCTGTTCGCGCAGATCCGCGCGCGCCATCCCGACCTGCCGGTGATCCTGCTGACCGCCTGGACCCACCTGGAGGCCGCGGTCGACCTGGTCCGCGCCGG
The DNA here is from genome assembly GCF_003416885.1 of Cognatiluteimonas weifangensis. GTDB lineage: Bacteria > Pseudomonadota > Gammaproteobacteria > Xanthomonadales > Xanthomonadaceae > Cognatiluteimonas > Cognatiluteimonas weifangensis. Next base: position 84,967 of record NZ_QVPD01000002.1, on the reverse strand, counting down.
CGCCGCCGACTACCTGGCCAAGCCCTGGGACGATCGCAAGCTGCTGGCGACGGTCAACAACCTGCTGGAGCTGTCGGAAACGCGGCGCGAGCTTGCGCGCCACCGCCAGGGCGCGCAACGCCGCCGCAGCGCGCTGGAACGCGATTTCGACCTGCGCGGCTACGTGTTCGCCGATGCCGCCAGCGAGCGCGTGCTGGCGCTGGCCTGCCAGGTCGCGCGCTCGGAGCTGCCGGTGCTGATCGTCGGTCCCAACGGCGCCGGCAAGGAAAAGATCGCCGAGATCGTGCATGCCAATTCGCTGGTCAAGGACGGCCCGTTCGTCGCGCTCAACTGCGGCGCGCTGCCGGCCGAGTTGATCGAGGCGGAACTGTTCGGCGCCGAGGCCGGCGCCTACACCGGCGCGCAGCGCGCGCGCGAGGGCAAGTTCGAGGCCGCCGACGGCGGCACCCTGTTCCTGGACGAGATCGGTACGCTGCCCGCGGCCGGGCAGGTGAAATTGCTGCGGGTGCTGGAGACCGGCCGCTTCCAGCGCCTGGGCGGCAACAAGGAACGCCAGGTGAAGGTGCGCATCGTCAGCGCCACCAACGCCGACCTGCCGGCACTGATCCGCGCCGGGCAGTTCCGCGAGGACCTCTATTACCGGCTCAACGCGATCGAATTGGCGTTGCCGCCGCTGGCCGAGCGCCCGGACGACATCCTGCCGCTGGCGCGCCATTTCCTGCCGCCCGGCAAGCAGTTGGGCGACGACGCCGTGCGCGCTCTGCTCGCCCACCGCTGGCCCGGCAACGTGCGCGAACTGCGCAATGCCGTGCAGCGCGCGGCCTTGCTGGCGAAGACCGCAACCCTGGGCGCGGCCGACCTGGGGCTGCCGGCGCCGGCGGCGGCGGGCGTGGCGTCGGTGGTCGGCGGCGACGAACCCGACCGCGCCACGATCGAAGCCGCGCTGGCGCGCAACGGCGGCATCCTGGCCCAGGCCGCGGCGGAACTCGGCCTGTCGCGGCAGGCGTTGTACCGCCGCCTCGACCGCCTCGGCATCGCGCGCCCGTGAGTGCGACCACGACCCGCGTTGCGCGTCGCGCCGGGCCCGCGCGATGCCACCCCGGCCAGCGCCGATGATGCGCTGGCGCCAGCGGCTGCCGTTGAGCCTGGTGTTCGCCGCGCTGGCGCTGGCGTATGCCGCGCTCGCCGCGGCATTGTCGCTGCTGCTGTCGCGCTGGCTTCAGGGCGCCTGGGCCGCGCTGCTCGCGGTGGCGCTGCTGGCGCCGCTGCTGCTGTACCACGTGCGGCGCGCGTTCGCGCCGATGAACGCGCTGTTCCGCGCGCTCGCCGGCAGTGTCGCCAGCTACCGCGACGGCGATTTCGGTTTCGGCGTGGCGTGGCAGGGCGGCGGCGCGCTGGGCACGCTGGTCGCCGCCCACAACGCCCTCGGCGACGCGTTGCGCGAGCAACGCCTGGCGCTGGTGCAGCGCGAGCTGCTGCTCGACACCATGGTCCAGAACACGCCGGTGGCGATGCTGCTGGTGGATCCCTCGCGGCGCGTGGTCCACGCCAACCTCGCCGCGCGCAAGCTGCTCGGCGACGGCCGCAAGCTCGAGGGCCAGTCCTTCGACGCGCTGCTGGCGCGCACGCCCGCGGCGCTGCGCGAGGCGTTCGCGCGCGGCGGCGACGGCATGTTCACCCTGGGCGAGGCCGACGACATCGACGCCGGCAACGAGGAGATCTACCACCTCGCCCGCCGCCACTTCCGCCTCAACGGCCGCCGCCACGAACTGGTGCTGCTGCGGCAGCTGACCGCGGAACTGCGCCGGCAGGAAGTGCAGACTTGGAAGAAGGTGATCCGGGTGATCAGCCACGAGCTCAACAACTCGCTCGCGCCGATCGCCTCGCTCGCCCACTCCGGCGCCGAGCTGCTGCGCCGCGGCCAGTTGGAGCGGCTGCCGACCGCGCTGGCCACGATCGAGGAACGCGCGCGCCATCTGGAAGGCTTCATCCGCGACTACGCGCGCTTCGCCAAGCTGCCGGCGCCGCGGCGCGAACCGGTGCCGTGGGCGCGCTTCCTGGCGCAACTGCGCAGCCAGGTGGCGTTCGCGCTGGACGCCGACCCCGGCGACGCCAGCATCCGCATCGATGCCGCGCAGCTGGAGCAGGCATTGTTGAACCTGCTCAGGAACGCGCACGAGTCCGGTTCGCGGCCCGAGGATGTCGCCCTGGCGCTGCGCCGCGTGCCCGGGGCCTGGCGGATCGACGTGCTCGACCGCGGCAGCGGCATGAACGAGGCGGTGCTGGCCAACGCGCTGCTGCCGTTCTATTCGACCAAGCGCCACGGCACCGGCCTGGGCCTGGCCCTGGCGCGCGAGATCGCCGAGGCCCACGGCGGCCGTATCGCCCTGCTCAACCGCACCGGCGGCGGCCTGTGCGTGAGCCTGGTGCTGCCGGACTGACGCGGCTCCGACCTGCCCGCGTCGGGGGGGCAGGGTTTATTTCTTCTTCGGCCGCTGCCAGCCGGGCACCGTCGCCTGGCGCGCGCGCGCGATCGTCAGCTGCGCGGCCGGCGCATCGCGGGTGATCACCGAGCCGGCGCCGATGGTGGCCTCGGCGCCGATGGCCACCGGCGCCACCAGCGACGCATTGGAACCGATGAAGGCGCCGTCGCCGATCGTGGTGGTGGACTTGTGGACGCCGTCGTAGTTGCAGGTGATGGTGCCGGCGCCGACGTTGACCCGGCTGCCGACGACGGCATCGCCGAGGTACGTCAGGTGGTTGGCCTTGCTGCCGTCGCCCAGGCGCGCGTTCTTGGTCTCGACGAAGTTGCCGATGTGCACGCCGTCGGCGAGCACCGTGCCCGGGCGCAGGCGCGCGAACGGACCGATCAGCACCGCGCCGTCGCTGCGCGCGCCCTCCAGGTCGCAGTGCGCGCGCACCTGGCTGCCGGCGGCCAGCGCCACGTCGCGCAGCCGGCAGAACGGGCCGATGCGCACGTTGTCGCCGAGCACGACCTCGCCTTCCAGGACCACGTCGACATCGATCTCGACGTCGCGTCCGGCGCTGACCGTGCCGCGGATCTCGACCCGCGCCGGGTCGGCGAAGCGCACGCCCTGCGCGCACAGCGCGCGCACCGCGCGCAGCTGGAACGCGCGCTCCAGCTGCGCCAGCTGCCAGGGGTCGTTGGCGCCTTCGGTTTCCAGCGCGTCGGCGGCAACCACGATCTCCGCCGGGACGTATTCGGCCGCCGCCTGCGCGAACACGTCGGTCAGGTAGTACTCGCCCTGCGCGTTGTCGTTGCGCAGCGCCGCCAGCCAGCGCCTGAGCGCGGCCGCCTGCGCCGCGATCACGCCGGTGTTGACCAGGCCGATGCGGCGCTGCCCGGCGTCGGCGTCCTTGTGTTCGACGATCGCGGCGACGCGGCCCTCGGCGTCGCGCACGATGCGGCCGTACCCGTCCGGGTCGCCGGGCTCGGCGCCCAGTACCGCCAGCGGCCCCGGCACCGCGAGCAGGCGCTGCAGGGTGGCTGCGGTGAGCAGCGGCACGTCGCCGTACAGCACCAGCACCCGGGCCGCGTCCGGCACCGCCGGCAGCGCCTGCTGCACGGCGTGGCCGGTGCCCAGCTGCTGCGCCTGCTCGACCCAGCGCAGGTCCGGCTGCCCGGCGAAGGCGGCACGCACCTGCGCGCCGCCGTGGCCGTGGACCACGTGGATCGCGGCCGGCTGCAGCGCGCGGGCGGTGTCGAGCACGTGCGCCAGCATCGGCCGGGCGGCGATGCACTGCAGCACCTTGGGCAACGCGGAGCGCATCCGCTTGCCCTCGCCGGCGGCGAGGATCACGACGTGCAGGGGGGCGGGCATGGGCGTTCCGGCGATGGCCATGGCGGGATTCTACCGGCGCCCGCTGCTAGGATGCGGAGCCTGTCCCGACCATGCATGGATCGCAATGTCCGACGCTTCCCTGTCCCTGTGCGGGCCGACCGCGCCATGAGCCTGGGCCGGCACGCGCGCCACTACCTGCTGGTCGGCGGGGTGCAGTGGCTGGTGGACTGGGGCGTGATGGTGCTGCTGAGCCACTGGATGGCGGTGGAGCCGGCCAACGTCGCCGGCCGCGTCGCCGGCGCGCTGCTGGGCTACTGGCTCAACGGCAAGCTGACCTTCGCCGGCGACGACACCGCGATCGGCCGCACCCAGCTGCAGCGCTTCATGCTGATGTGGCTGGGCACCACCGCGATCAGCACCTGGTCGCTGGGCGTGATCGACGAGTTCGCCGGGCTGCGCTGGGCGTGGCTGGCCAAGCCGGCGGTGGAGTTCGCGCTGGGGGTGGTCGGGTTCGTGCTGTCGCGGCACTGGGTGTACCGCAAGTAGACCGCGCGCGACAGAAACGCCGGCACAAGGCCGGCGTTTCCGGAAACCTGCGGCGACTGCTCGGGGCGGCCGCTGCGGCGCAAGGCGCCTAGTGCTTGAGGCTCTTGCGCAGCCGTTCCAGCGCCTGCAGTTGCGCGGTGACCTCGGCCAGGCGCTGCTGCGCCTCGGCCACGTCCATGGCCTCGCCGCGGTGGGCGAGGATGCGCTCGGCCTCTTCCTTGGCCGCCAGCACCGAGGCTTCGTCGATGTCCTGCGCGCGCACCGCGGTGTCGGCCAGCACCGTCACCACCTGCGGCTGCACCTCGAGGATGCCGCCGGAAATGGCGAAGTCCAGCTGCTCGCCCGACGGCGTGGTCACCACCACCTTGCCGGGCTTGAGCCGGGTGATCAGCGGCGCGTGCCGCGGCGCGATGCCGAGCTCGCCCATCTCGCCGGTGGCCACGACCATGGTGGCCTCGCCCCGGAAGATCTCAGCCTCGGCACTGACGATGTCGCAACGGATGGTGGATGCCATGGGTAACGCCCTTCGACCTTGCCCCCCTCTCCCGCTTGCGGAAGAGGTCGGGGATGAGGGCGGGGGACCGGCGCAACGCCAACCCTCGCCCCGACCCTCTCCCGCGGGCGGGAGAGGGGACGAAAACTCAGCCGGTGATCTTCTTCGCCTTCTCGATCGCTTCCTCGATGCCGCCGACCATGTAGAAGGCCTGCTCCGGCAGGTGGTCGCACTCGCCGTCGACGATCATCTTGAAGCCGCGGATGGTGTCCTTCAGCGGCACGTACTTGCCCGGCGAACCGGTGAACACCTCGGCCACGTGGAACGGCTGACTGAAGAAGCGCTCGATCTTGCGCGCGCGCGACACCGCCTGCTTGTCCTCTTCCGACAGCTCGTCCATGCCGAGGATGGCGATGATGTCCTTGAGCTCCTTGTACTTCTGCAAGGTGGCCTGGACCCGGCGCGCGGTCTCGTAGTGCTCGTTGCCGATCACGTTCGGATCGAGCTGGCGGCTGGTGGAGTCCAGCGGATCCACCGCCGGGTAGATGCCCAGCGAGGCGATCTGGCGGCTGAGCACCACGGTGGCGTCCAGGTGCGCGAAGGTGGTCGCCGGCGACGGGTCGGTCAGGTCGTCCGCGGGCACGTACACGGCCTGGATCGAGGTGATCGAGCCGGTCTTGGTCGAGGTGATGCGCTCCTGCAGCACGCCCATCTCCTCGGCCAGGGTCGGCTGGTAACCCACCGCCGACGGCATGCGGCCCAGCAGCGCGGACACCTCGGTGCCGGCCAGGGTGTAGCGGTAGATGTTGTCGACGAAGAACAGCACGTCGCGGCCCTTGCCGGAGGCGTCCTTCTCATCGCGGAAGTACTCGGCCATGGTCAGGCCGGTCAGCGCCACGCGCAGGCGGTTGCCCGGCGGCTCGTTCATCTGGCCGTAGACCATCGCCACCTTGGACTGGACCTTGTCGTCGAGGTTGATGACCCCGGCCTCGATCATCTCGTGGTAGAAGTCGTTGCCCTCGCGGGTGCGCTCGCCGACGCCGGCGAACACCGACAGGCCCGAGTGCTGGGTGGCGATGTTGTTGATCAGCTCCAGCATGTTGACGGTCTTGCCGACGCCGGCGCCGCCGAACAGACCGACCTTGCCGCCCTTGGCGAACGGGCACATCAGGTCGATCACCTTGATCCCGGTTTCCAGCAGCTCGTTGCCCGACGCCTGGTCGGCGTAGGCCGGCGCGTCGCGGTGGATTTCCCAGTGCTCGCTGGCCTGGATCGGGCCGACCTCGTCGATCGGCTCGCCGAGCACGTTCATGATCCGGCCCAGGGTGCCCGCGCCCACCGGCACCGACACCGCGCGGCCGGTGTTATCGGCGACCAGGTTGCGCTTGAGCCCGTCGGTGGACCCCAGCGCGATGGCGCGCACCACGCCGTCGCCCAGCTGCTGCTGCACCTCGAGCGTGATGGCGGTGTTCTGCACCTTCAGTGCGTCGTACACCTTCGGCACGCTCTCGCGCGGGAACTCGACGTCGACGACGGCGCCGATGATCTGGACGATCTTGCCCTGGTTGGTAGTCATCGCACTTTCCTCAAGAACTCGATGTTTTTCGTTTGAAAGTCCGCACGTGGATGCGCGGGCTTTTGCGGAGGGACCCGCACACGCTCAAACCGCCGCGGCCCCGCCGACGATCTCGGAAATCTCCTGGGTGATCGCCGCCTGCCGGGCCTTGTTGTAGACCAGGTTCAGGGTGTCGATCAGCTTGCTGGCGTTGTCGCTGGCCGCCTTCATCGCGACCATGCGCGCGGCGTGCTCGGAAGCGATGTTCTCCAGCACCGCCTGGTACACCAGCGACTCGATGTAGCGGGTCAGCACGTGCTCCAGCACGACCTGCGCGTCGGGCTCGTACAGGTAGTCCCAGTCGTGGCGCGCGACGTCCTCCTCCGAGGCCGCCAGCGGCAGCAGCTGGTCGAAGGCCGCGCGCTGGGTCATGGTGTTGACGAAGTCGTTGTAGCTCAGGAACACCTTGTCGATGGTGCCGGCGCTGTAGGCGTCGAGCATCACCTTGATCACGCCCACCAGCTGCTCCACCCGCGGCTGGTCGCCGACGTGGGTGACCGAGGCCAGCATGTCGACCTTGATCCTGCGGAAGAACACCGAGGCTTTCTGGCCGATGGTGACGACATCGACCTGCACGCCCTGCTGCTGCCACTTGTGGATCTCGCCCAGCAGCTTGCGGAACAGGTTGTTGTTGAGGCCGCCGGCCAGGCCGCGGTCGGAGGAGACGATGATGTAGCCCACGCGCCGGATCTGCTCGCGCTGGACCAGGTACGGGTGCCGGTACTCGGAGTGCGCGTGCGCGAGGTGGCCGATCACCTGCTTCATCGCCCGCGCGTACGGGCGCGAGGCCTTCATCCGCTCCTGGGCCTTGCGGATCTTGGAGGCGGAGACCATTTCCAGCGCGCGCGTCACCTTGCGGGTGTTCTGCACGCTCTTGATCTTCGTCTTGATTTCCTTGCCGCCTGCCATCTGCTCGCTCCGCGAGCGGTGATCCGCGATCCGCGATCCTCGATCCGCAAAAGCGGATCAGCTCACGCCACGAAAACCCCGCTCTGACTAATCAGCAATCCCGAATCCAGAATCCCGAATTCCGCCGGTTCAGAACGAACCGGTGGCCTTGAATTCCTCGATGCCCTTCCTGAAAGCGGCCTCGAGCTCGTCGTTCCAGTCGCCGCTGGCGTTGATCCGGTCCATGACCTCGCCGGCGGTGTTGGCGAAGTGCGCGTGCAGGCCCTGCTCGAAGGCGCCGATTTTGGCGATCGCCACGTCGTCCATGTAGCCCTTGTCGACCGCGTAGATCGACAGCGCCTGCTGCGCCACGGGCATCGGCGCGTACTGCTTCTGCTTCATCAGCTCGGTGACGCGCTGGCCGCGCTCGAGCTGCTTGCGGGTGGCGTCGTCCAGGTCGGAGGCGAACTGGGCGAACGCCGCCAGCTCGCGGTACTGCGCCAGCGCGATGCGGATGCCGCCCGACAGCTTCTTCATGATCTTGGTCTGCGCCGCGCCGCCCACGCGCGACACCGAGATGCCGGCGTTTACGGCCGGGCGGATGCCGGCGTTGAACAGGTCGGTCTCCAGGAAGATCTGGCCGTCGGTGATCGAAATCACGTTGGTCGGCACGAACGCGGAGACGTCGCCGGCCTGGGTCTCGATGATCGGCAGCGCGGTCAGCGAGCCGGTCTTGCCCTTGACCGCGCCCTCGGTGAACTTCTCCACGTACGCCTCGGACACGCGCGCGGCGCGCTCGAGCAGGCGCGAGTGCAGGTAGAACACGTCGCCCGGGTAGGCCTCGCGGCCCGGCGGGCGGCGCAGCAGCAGCGAGATCTGGCGGTAGGCCACGGCCTGCTTGGACAGGTCGTCGTAGATGATCAGCGCGTCCTCGCCGCGGTCGCGGAAGTATTCGCCCATGGTGCAGCCCGAGTACGCGGCGATGTACTGCATCGCGGCCGACTCGGAGGCCGAGGCGGCGACCACCGTGGTGTAGGCCATCGCGCCGTGCTCCTCGAGTTTGCGCACGATGTTGGCGATGGTCGAGTTCTTCTGCCCGATCGCGACGTAGATGCAGCGCACGCCGGAGGTCTTCTGGTTGATGATGGTGTCGATCGCCACCGCGGTCTTGCCGGTCTGGCGGTCGCCGATGATCAGCTCGCGCTGGCCGCGGCCGATCGGGATCATCGAGTCGATCGCCTTGTAGCCGGTCTGCACCGGCTGGCTGACCGACTTGCGCCAGATCACGCCGGGGGCGATCGCCTCCACCGGCGCCGAGGTCTTGGCGTCGATCGGGCCCTTGCCGTCGATCGGCTCGCCCAGCGCGTTGACCACGCGGCCGAGCATCTCCGGGCCGGTCGGCACCTGCAGGATGCGGCCGGTGGTGCGGGCGGTGTCGCCTTCGCGCAGGTGCTCGTAGTCGCCCAGCACCACCGCGCCGACCGAGTCGCGCTCCAGGTTCAGCGCCAGCGCGTAGGTCGCGTGGCCGCTGGCGGTCGCGGGCAGCTCGATCATCTCGCCCTGCATCACGTCGGCGAGGCCGAAGATGCGGACGATGCCGTCGGCCACGCTGGTCACGGTGCCTTCGTTGCGCACCTCGGCGGCTAGGCCGACCTTCTCGATGCGGGCCTTGATCAGTTCGCTGATTTCGGACGGGTTGAGCGTGGTGGTTGCCATTGCTGTTTCCTTGATCGCTCCCCGCACGGCGCGGGGCGGCTTTCGATTTACGTTTGGGGGACCGGGGAACGGGTGTCGGGGGCCCGGTCCCAGGCTCCCGGCTTCAACTTGCCAGCGCCGACTGCAGGCGCCCGAGCTTGCCCTTGAGCGAGCCGTCGATGACCACGTCGCCGGCATCGATCACCGCGCCGCCGATCAGCGAGGCGTCGACCGCGGCCGCGAGCTCGACTTCGCGGCCGAAGCGGCGCTTGAGCGCGGCCTTGATGCCGTCGAGTTCGGCGGCCGGCAGCGCCACCGCCGAGGTCACCGTCGCCTTGACCACGCGCTCGGCCTCGTTGCGCAGGTCCTCGTACAGGCCGGCGATCTCCGGCAGCAGCGCCAGCCGGCGGTTGCCCGCCAGCAGCGCGAGGAAGCGCGCGAACGCGGCGTCCGCCGGCTCCGGCGCCAACAGCGCGACCGCCTCGGCGTCGCCCAGCTTGGGATCGCCCAGCAGCTGCGCCACCCGCGGATCGGCGGCGATCCGCGCGGCCAGGGCCAGCGCCTGCGACCACGGCGCCAGCGCGTGCTGGTCGCGGGCGATGCCGAACGCGGCGCGGGCGTAGGGACGGGCGAGGGTCAGGGCCTGGCTCATCGGCTCAGATCTCCGCGGCCAGCTCGTCCAGCAGCGCCTTCTGCGCGCTGGCGTCGATCTGGCGGCGCAGCAGCTTCTCGGCGCCGGCGACCGCGAGCGTGGAGACCTGCATGCGCAGTTCCTCGCGGGCGCGGTTGGCGGCGGCGTCGATTTCCGACTGTGCCAGCACCTTCTGCCGGTTGGCCTCGGCGATGGCGTCGTTCTTGGCCGCCTCGACGATCTGGTTGGCGCGCTGGTGGGCCTGGTCGATGATCTCGTTGGCCTTGACCCGCGCTTCCTTCAGCGCCTCGTTGACCTTGTCCTGCGCCTGCGCCAGGTCCTTCTGGCTGCGGTCGGCGGCGGCGAGGCCTTCGGCGATCTTGCGCTGGCGTTCCTCGATCGCGCCGATGATGTGCGGCCAGCCGAATTTCATCACCAGCCAGGTGGTCGCGAAGAACGCGAGTCCCTGAATGACCAGAGTGAGGTTGGGTAGCATGTTGCGGTGCTCCTGCTGCCGGCGGCGGGCCGCCGGCGATGCCTGGTTCGCGTAGCGTCGAATCGCGCCGGATCAGCCGGCGATCGAACCCAGCAGCGGGTTGGCGAACAGCAGCAGCAGCGCGATCGCCACGCCGATCATCGGCACCGCGTCGAGCAGGCCGGCGACGATGAACATCTTGGTCTGCAGCATCGGCGTCAGCTCCGGCTGGCGGGCCGCGCCTTCGAGGAACTTGCCGCCGAGGATGGCGAAGCCGATCGCGGTGCCGAGCGCGCCCAGGCCGATCAGCAGGCCCGCCGCGATGACGGTGAACTTCAGCACTTCAGCGTTGAGGACGGTGATATCCATGGTGTACTCCGGTTGAAAGTCGTCGCGTGACGCGGTGGAAGGAAAAAGGAATCGGGTCGTCAGTGGCTCTCGGCCGCCATGCTCAGGTAGACGATCGTGAGCATCATGAAGATGAAGGCCTGCAGGGTGATGATCAGGATGTGGAACACGGTCCAGATGAAGCCCGAGAACAGCTGCGCGGCGCCCATGATCCAGGTGCCGAAATGGGCCAGCGAGGCGTCCAGGGTCATCAGTGCGATCAGCACGAAGATCAGCTCGCCGGCGTACATGTTGCCGAACAGTCGCAGGCTCAGCGACAGCGGCCGCACCCCTTCCTCGATGAGCCGCAGCAGGAAGTTGGCCGGCGCCAGCGCGATCTTGCCGACGGTGCCGTGGGCGTGGAACGGCGCGGTGAAGGCTTCCTTGGCGAAGCCGGCCACGCCCTTGTGGCCGATGCCGAACATCTGGATCAGCAGGAACACCGCCAGCGACAGGCCGAAGGTGGTGTTGAGGTCGGCGGTGGGCACCGCGCGCAGGTAGGCATGCGCCGGGTCGTGGCCGGTGGCGATGTGCCCCGCGCCCCAGGCCCAGGGCAGCAGGTCCACCGGCAGCAGGTCCATGAAGTTCATCAGGAACACGACGCAGAAGATGGTGATCGACAGCGGCGCGATCGACTTGCTGCGGCCGTGGAAGGTCTCGCGCACCAGCCCGTCGACGAAACCGACGATGATCTCGACCACGGTCTGGAACTTGCCCGGCACCCCGGCGGTGGCCTTGCGCGCGGCGTAGATGAACCCGACCAGGAACAGCGCCGACAGCACGAAGCTGAAGAACAGGGTGTCCACGTTCAGCGTCATGAAGGCGCCGTCGCCCACGCTGACCTGCAGATGGTGCAGGTGATGGTTGATGTACTCGGTCGAGCCGCCGGACGCCGGCTCGGTGGTGACCATGCTTTCAGTGCTCGCGTTCAACCTTGCCGCCTCGTGTTCGCAATTCGTTCGCACTACGCAGATTCAAAGCCGGGAGGTAGACGAGCAGGCCGACCGCCACCCCCGCCAGCAGCGGCAGCGGCGGCAGGCGCCAGACTTGCAATGCCACCGCCACCAGCACCAGCACCAGCACCCACTTGCCCAGCATTCCCAGCAGCAGCCGCGCGAACGCCGCGCGCGCCGGCCGGATCCCGCCTCCCAGGGCCACCGCCGCCGCCAGCGCATTGCCGGCCAGCATCGCGACCCCGCCCGCCGTCGCCGCCAGCGCCGGCCGCGGACCGGTCACGAGGAACGCCAGGGCCACCAGCGCCGCGGCGACCGCCTGGATGGCTATCGCGCGCAGTGCTGCGCGGCGACCCGTTGCAAGGGGATCGTGCACGCGCGACTCGTCAGCTGGAGGGTGGCACCGGCGGCCGCGTAAAACGGCACCGCTAAGCCGCAGAATTATAGCAGTGGCGGATTTTCAGCGGCAACCGTCGCAGGGCTGGCGCGACGGGCTGAATAGGCCGTGTGTCCGGCGACCGCAAACAGCCGCCCGCCCGCCGGCATCCGGGCGACGAATGGCCGGAACCTTTGCCGGAACCGCCGGTCCATTTTCGTGAGGCCTGCTTTCCTTCCTCGTCGAACTCGCAGCAGGTCCCAGGAGCCCCGGCCGCAAGGCCGGGGCTTCGCCTTGCGGCCCCGGGCGCCGGCCCGGCCGACGACTCAGCCGCGCCGGGGCTGGTACAGGTCGGTGAGGGTGCCCATGAAAGCCTCGCCGGCCAGGCCCACCGACTCGCTCAGGGTCGGGTGCGGGTGGATGGTATGGCCGATGTCCGCGGCCTCGGCGCCCAGCTCGATCGCCAGCGCGATTTCGGCGATCAGCTCGCCCGCATGCACGCCGACAATGCCGCCGCCGACGATCCGCTGCGACTGCGCGTCGAACAGCAGCTTGGTGAAGCCTTCGGTGCGGCCCAGCCCGATCGCGCGGCCCGAGGCGCTCCACGGGAACCGGCCGACCTCCACTGCCAGCCCCTTGGCTTGCGCCTCGGCCTCGGTGACGCCGACCCAGGCGATCTCCGGATCGGTGTAGGCCACCGACGGGATCACCCGCGCGACCCATTCGCGCTTCAGGCCCGCGGCCACTTCCGCCGCAAGGTGCGCCTCGTGCGTCGCCTTGTGCGCCAGCATCGGCTGCCCGACCAGATCGCCGATGGCGAAGATGTGCGGCACGTTGGTCCGCATCTGCGCGTCGACCGTGATGAAGCCGCGCTCGTCGACCGCGACGCCGGCCTTCGCCGCGTCGAGCTTGCCGCCGTTGGGCGCGCGGCCGACCGCGACCAGCACGCGATCGTAGGTGCTCGCGGCGGGGAGGCTCGCGCCTTCGAACGCGCACTCGATGCCTTGTTTCGTGGCCTTGGCGGCGACGGCCCTGGTTTTCAGGTGCACGGCCACGCCCTGCTTCTTCAGGCGCTCGGCCAGCGGCTTGACCAGGTCGGCGTCGGCACCCGGCATCAGCTGGTCCATGAACTCGACCACGGTGACGGCGCTGCCGAGCGCGCGGTACACCGTGGCCATTTCCAGGCCGATGATGCCGCCACCCACGACCAGCAGCGACTTCGGCACGTCGGCCAGCTCGAGCGCACCGGTGGAATCCATCACCCGCGGGTCGTCCCACGGGAAAATCGGCAGGCGCACCGCCTGCGAGCCGGCGGCGACGATGCATTGGGCGAAGCGCAGCAATTGCGTCTTGCCCTCGGCGTTCGCGATCTCGAGCTCGTTGGCGGACACGAACTTCGCCGTGCCCTGCACCACGCGCACCTCGCGCTGCTTCGCCATGCCGGCCAGGCCACGGGTGAGCTGGCCGACGACCTTGTCCTTGTACGCGCGCAGCTTGTCGAGCGCGAGCTTCGGCTTGCCGAACTCGACGCCGTACTCGCCGGCGTGCGCGGCCTGCTCGATCACGTCGGCGGCGTGCAGCAGCGCCTTCGACGGGATGCAGCCGACGTTGAGGCAGACGCCGCCGAGGGTGGGGTAACGCTCGACCAGCACCGTGTCCAGGCCCAGGTCGGCGGCGCGGAACGCGGCGCTGTAGCCGCCGGGGCCGGCGCCGATCACGACCAGCGCGCACTCGATGTCGGCCTGGCGGCCGCTGGCGGCCGCGGCCTGCGGCGCGGGCGCCGACACAGCTGCGGGCTGCGCCGACACGGCAGCGGCGCCCGCGGCCGCCGCGGATGCGGCCGCCTGCGGCGCGGAGGCGGGTTGCGCCGCCGGCGCCGCGGCGCCCTCGGCTTCCAGCACCGCGATCACGCTGCCCTCGGACACCGTATCGCCCAGATTGACCTTCAACTCGCGGACCACGCCGGCGGCCGACGACGGCACTTCCATCGTCGCCTTGTCCGATTCCAGGGTGACCAGCCCCTGGTCCTTCGCCACGGTGTCGCCGACGGCGACCAGCAGCTCGATCACCGGCACGTCGTCGTAGCCGCCGATGTCGGGAACCTTCACGTCAATCATGTCGGGCATCGCATCCTCGCTTCGGGCAGGGCCCGGTTGCCGTCCGTGCCGCGGGCCGCCGGGGTCCGGAACGCCGGCCGCGGCGGCACGGCCCGCTCGGACCGCGCCCGGGCCTGCGTCATCCGTTCAGAGCAGCGCCCGGCGCAGGTCGCCGAGCAGTTGCGCCAGGTAGGCGGTGAAACGCGCGGCGGCGGCGCCGTCGATCACGCGGTGGTCGTAGCTCAGCGACAGCGGCAGCAGCAGCCGCGGCTCGAACTTCCCGCCGCTCCACACCGGCCGCAGCGCCGCCCTCGACACGCCCAGGATCGCGACTTCCGGCGCGTTGATGATCGGCGTGAAGCCGGTGCCGCCGATGCCGCCCAGCGAGCTGATGGTGAAGCAGCCGCCCTGCATCTGCGCCGGACCGAGCTTGCCTTCGCGCGCCTTGGCCGCCAGTTCCGCGGTCTCGGCGGCGATCTCCAGCACGCCCTTGCGGTCGCAGTCGCGCACCACCGGCACCACCAGGCCGTTGGGCGTGTCGGCCGCGAAACCGATGTGGAAATACCGCTTCAGCACCAGGTGTTCGCCGTCGGCGTCGAGCGAGGCGTTGAAGGTCGGGTATTTCTGCAAGGCGGCGACGCTGGCCTTGATGATGAACGCCAGCATCGTCAGCTTGGCCGCGCCGCCCTTGGCGATGGCTTTCGTGTGTTCCTCGTTGAGCGCCACGCGCAGCGCCTCGAGCTCGGTGATGTCGGCGTCGTCGTGCTGGGTGACGTGCGGGATCATCGCCCAGTTGCGGGCCAGGTTGGCGCCGGAGAGCTTCTGGATGCGGCTCAGTTCGCGGGTCTCGATCTCGCCGAATTTGGCGAAGTCGACTTGCGGCCACGGCAGCAGATCGAGCCCGCGGCCGGCCCCTGCGCCGCCGGCCGCGCCGCGTTGCAGCGTGGCTTTCACGAACTGCTGCACGTCGTGCCTGGAGATGCGGCCGCCGCGCTCGCTGCCGGACACCTGCGTCAGGTCCACGCCCAGCTCGCGCGCGAACACCCGCACCGCCGGGCTGGCGTAGGGCACCTTGCCCGGCAGCACCGCCTCGGCCGCGAAGCGCAGCGGTGCCGCCGCCGGGCCCGGGCGCGGCGCAGCGGCGGGCGGCGGCGGCTCGGCCGGCGCCGAGGGTCGGGGCGCCTCGGCCGCTGCCGGCGCCGGCGCCGGCGCGGGCACCGCTGCCGCCGGCGGCGCCGGCTCCGTCGCCTGCCCGGCGGTCGCCGCTTCGATCAGGGCCACGACGCTGCCTTCCGACACCGTGTCGCCGAGCTTGACCTTGAGCTCGCGAACCACGCCGGCGAACGGCGCCGGCACCTCCATCGTCGCCTTGTCCGATTCCAGCGTGACCAGGCCCTGGTCGGCCGCGACCGTGTCGCCGACCGCGACCAGCACCTCGATCACCGGCACGTCGTCGTAGCCGCCGATGTCGGGGACGCGTGCTTGCTTCAACTCGGCCATTGCGGACCTCGGGGCGATGGGGGTCCGACTATTGTGGCCGCGTCGGCCGGGCGACGCCAACGCGCCGCCGCGGACCGCGGCGCCGGCGACGCTCCGCCACGGCGCCGGGCAATGCCTGCGCAAACGCGTTTTTTGCCGGCGATTGCGATCACAGTGCCGGCCGCGGCCCGATCACAGATCCGCAAGTTGGCCGGCGCGCGATGCCGGCCACGTCACAGTTCAAGCAGCTGCCGCTTAAGCGGCGGCGGCGGCGGCCGATGATGACACAGCTCCCAAAGGCATCCAGGAGGAGTCGCATGCGGACTTCGCCGATCATCCGGATCTGCCTGCTGGCCGTGTTGCTGGCGCTGTCGGCGGGCGCGGCCGCCTCGGAAACCGTACGCGCCAGCTTCGGCGCCAGCGTCCGCGTACTGGGCGCGAATCAGCCCGATCTGGCCCGCAGCCTGCCGCTGCCGGTACCCGGCCACGTGATGAGCGAGGACACCCGCGGCCGGCATTACGTGTACGCCGGCGCGCTGGACGATGCCCGGGCGTATTACCGGGTGCAGATGGCCGCGCGGGGCTACACCCTGCTGGACGAAACCGTACTGGCCGCCGACGCGGTCGAGATGCGCTTCCACCGCGAACGCGAACTGACGCTGGTCAGCCTGCGCGCGGCGACCGGGTCGGCGCCGACCCGCATCGGCCTGCGGGCGATGCGGCGCTGAGTCCGTCGAATCGACCCCGGCCAGCCCGGCCCGCTCAGAACGCCACCGTCACGTTGATGTGGTCGCTGTAACTGCCGAAGGCCGCGTCCAGGCCCGGCGCGATGCGCCCGTAGACCGGGACCCGGGCGCGGAACTCGCCGCCGCCGATCGCCGAAGTGATACCCATGCCCGCCTGGGTGCCGCCGGCGCCGTCGCCAAAGACGCTGCTGCGCGCGCTGTCCACGTAGAGGTTGTAGGCGAGCGTCTGGGCACCGGAGCGCATCTGCCGCGGCAGGTAGGAGCCGCCGTCGCCGCGATCCAGCTCCACCCGGACCACGACGTTGTTCTTGTCGCAGACCACGTCGATGGCGCCGGCAGCGTCCAGCGGCAGGCTGCTGAGCGGATCGTAGGTGCCGAAGGCGATCTGCGCGCCGGAGATATCCACGCGGCAAACGGGGTCGCTGGCCGCCTGCGCGGGCAGGGCCGGCACCAGGCCGCCCACGGCCAGCAACCAGGCGCCCAGGCGCAAACCGGACATCCGCACGCTCCCGCGGCAGCGATGCCGCAGTCCGACGGCGGTGCCGATGGCCGGCGTGTGGTGCGCGTTCATGGTCCCTCCCTGCAGTCGACCGGCTCCAGCCGGGTCACGCCCGGTGCCAGCACCGGCACCTGCAACGTGCAGCGCGCGCGCGCGCCGTTGTCCAGTTCGACCTCGAGCACGTACGCGCCCGGCGCCACGTCCTCCAGGTAATAGCGGGCGCTGCTGCCGATCCGGGTACTGTAGTCGCGCCCATCGCCGTGCAGCCGCACCGTGGCGGCGCCGCTCTGCGGCAGGCGCAGGCGGCCGGCGATCGCGCGCAACGGCCGCGCCTGGAACGGCACCACCGCGCCGCCGCGCCGCGGCACCGCGACGGTGAGCGCGTTGGGCCCGATGTCCCAGTCGGCGGGCACATCGGCCTCGTCGTAGCCGATGCGGTTGGGGTAATACGGCAGCAGGTCGCGCACCAGCAGTTCGCCGGCGGCATCGGTGACGCCGACCGCCAGGTTCTCGCGCCGCACCTGCACCCCGGCCAGGCCGGGCACGCGCACCAGCGCGAAGCCGTTGTCCACCGGCGGCGTCGCGAACGCACGCCCGCCGATCGCGACCAGCGCGCCGCTCAGCAGCACGCTGGCCTGGCTGGCGCCGTCGGCGTCTTGCACGGTCAGCGCATAGCGGCCGTGGCGCCCCTGGTATTCGCCGCGGGCGTAGGCGACGTCGGTGCCGTTCTGGCGGTCGAGGCTGGCGCTGTAGCCGAAGCCGGTGTCGGACGGGCGCGAGCGGTTGGCGTCGATGCCGTACCCCCAGCCGTTGCCGTCGTGGCGGCTGCCGAGGTTGAGGTTGTCGCGCCCCAGCGCCAGGCTCAGGCCCAGCTGCGCCACGGTGTCGCGGCCGCCGTCGCCGTCGTTGCGCGCCAGCGCGAGGAACAGTCGCGTGTCGGCGCCCAGGCGCAGGCTGCCGTCGAGGCCGTAGCGGGTGTCGTCGCCGGCATCGAAGTAGCGGTTGCGGCTCCAGTGCAGTTGCAGCGACACGCGCGCAGTGGGCGACCAGCCGACCGCGGCAAACGCATCGCCGCGCGGCTGCCGCAGCAGGCTGCCGAGGCTGTCGTCGGCGGAGGTATCGCCAAGCCGGCGATAGCCGCGGTCGAACCGGCGCAGGCCCAGCGACCAGCCGGCGACGCGGTTGCTGTAGCGGTAGTCCAGCGCGCTCGCGCCGCCGCGGTCGGCGGCCGCGGGTCCGTCGCTGCGCGCCAGCGATGCGGACAGCTCGCCCAGCGGCAGCCGCAGCGCCGCCTGCGCGCCGAGGTTGCGCAGCTCGCGGTCGGCTTCGGCGCGGACGCCGACGGTCAACGCCGGGTTGAGGCCGCGGCGCCAGTAACCGGCCAGCACCGGGTCGTCGCGATAGCGATCTTCCAGCGGCGACGGCCGCGCGCGGCCCAGGCGCAACGCGTATTCCGACAAGCCCGGCGCCAGCAGCCCGGAAGCGCTGTAGTACGACGCGCTGGACAGTTCGCGGGTGCCGCCGAAGGGATCGCGCAGCAGCAGCCGCACATCGTTGCGGCCCGGGCTCAGGCCCAGCCCCTGCAGCGAGAACGGCCCGGCCTGCAACGGCTGGCGCCCGACCAGTACGCCGTTGGCGTAGACCTCGACCGTGCCCGGCGCCTGCAGCACGCCGTCCAGGTATGGCTGCGGAAAGGTGATCAGGAACGGATCCAGGTCGAACGCGCGCGCCACGCCGACGCCGCCGAGCAGCGCGCTGCCGCCGAGCGGGTCCGGGCTCAGCGCGTACTGGTCGCCGAAGGTCCAGCGCCGCAGCGTGCGCGGCTGGTCGAATTCGAGCCGGGTCAGGCCGCGGCGCCAGCCGCCGTCGGACCACCATTGGCCGTCGCTGCGCAGCGCCCACGGCCCGCGGCCGACGGCGCCGTCGACGAACAGGTTGCGGGCATCGCGGCGGCTGCCGAGGTTGGCGGCGTAATCGAGTACCGCGCTCCAGTCGCGCGCGCCGTCGAGCTGCGGCGGCGGCGCGTGGAAATCCGCGCGCTGCAACGGCAGGACGGTCGCCGGGCGGCGGATGTCCAGCCGCAGCTGGGCATGGTCGATGGCGATGCGGATGCCGTGGCCGATGGCGTCGGCGGCGACGAAGTCGCGACCGTCGACGCGCTCCGTGGCCACGCCGGCGTCGAGCGGCACGCCCGCCTTCTGCAAGGCGGCGCGGTCGACCAGCACCTGCGATCCGCGCACCAGCACCACGGCGATGCCGTCGCAGACGTCGTCCACGCAGACGTCCAGCAGCAGGGTGTCGGTATCCATGGCCGCCGGTGCCGCGGACGCCGGCGACGGGGAGGCCTGCGCCGGCGGTTGCCCGGCCAGCAGCAGGCCGAGCGCGAGCGCCAGCGCGCCGCTCACGGCACGCAGTGCCGCGCCGACAGCGGCAAGCGCAGATCGGTGCCGGTGTCTTCCAGCCGCAGGACCAGGGCCGTGGTGCGTGCACACAACGCGGCCGCAGCCTGCACCCGCAGCGGCAGGCTGGCACCGGCCAGCACGTAGTTGCCCTGCAGCTGCCGGCGCTGCAGCACGCTGCCGTCGGCCGCCAGCAGTTGCAGCGTCAGCGTCTGCGGCGGCAGGAAGGCCTCGCCGGCGTTGCGCAAGACGAAGGCGAGCGCGTCGCCCCGCCAGCGCGGGGCCTGCAGCACCGGGGCCGGCGTGCCGGCGTCGCTGCCGGCCACGAACACCGGCAGGCTGATCTTGGTCAGCATGCGCACGCCGCTGCCGGCGGCAGTCGCGGCCGCGGCCGGCTGCTCCTGCAGTTCGATGCGATAGGCGGCTTCGCCGGGACCCGTCGGCGGCAGCAGCAGCCCGACCCGCAGCCGCGCCTTGCTGCCGGGGGCGATTTCCAGCAGCAGCGGATGCACGATCAGATCGTCGCTGGGCGCGAGTTGCCAGGCGCCGTCGTCGCCCATCCGCCAGCTCGAGACCGACACCTCGAACTGCAGCGGCGTGGCGCCGCTGTTGCCGACCTGCACGGTGTCGACCAGGTGTCGCGCATCCAGCCGCACTCGGGTCGGGCTGAGTTCGAATTCGGCGGCACGCGCCGGCAGCGCGAACGCAAGCAGCGCGAGGACGAGCGGCAACAGGCGCATGGACATGACCGGATGGCGGCTGACGCCACGCACGGCCGGCGACGACATCGCCGCCGGCCATGGCGGGACCGGCGTCAGAACGTGACCGAGACCTGGACCACGTCGCTGAAGTTGGCGCCCAGGCCGACGTTCTGGCCGGCCGGGATGCGGCCGTAGGTGGTCAGCACGGTGTCGGCGTTGGAGGCGGCGGCGGTGAACTCGACGTCGTTGCCGGCATCGCAGCCCCAGACGCTGCTGCGGCCGCTGTCGGAATAGATTTCGTAAGCCAGCAGCTCGCTGCTGGTGGCTTCCTTCATCGCCCGCGCCGGGGCGGCGCAGGTGCCGGCGCCGTTCTGGCCCTGGTCCAGGGCGACGTTGGCGGCGATGCCCTTGACGCAACGCACCGAGACGCTGCCGGTCTGGTCCAGCGGCGTGGTGGCGTTGACGTCGGCCGGGTCGTAGGTGCCGAAGGCGATGTCGCTGGTCGCGCTGACCCGGCAGCTGCCCTGGACATTGGCGGTGACGTTGAAGCTGCCGGTGGCCGGGTTGGCGGCGGTGGCGGCGCCGGCGGCGAACAGGCCGATGGACGCGATCGCGGCGGCGAGCGGAAGCGAAACCTTGCGCATGGAGCGTTCCCCCGAAAGAAATGGATGGCGACGTCGAGAACGACGAACGCCCCGCAGCGGCGGGGGACGCGGTTCGGATCTCGAGCGGGCGCGGACGCTAGCGGCTGCAATCGGCGCTGTCGATGCTGAATAGGGGACTGACGTGCGATCTGTCACACCTGAACGCGTTTTCATGACCATCGTCACGAAAGCGATCGCCAACCAGGCCGGGTTCGGCCTGTGATCGAGCCTGCAGAACGCACCATCCGCCTGCCAACGCGCGGCCAATCCTGCCGCGGACCGTCGACGCGGCGCGGCAGGCCGCACCGCGACCGCCGCGAACGTCCTGGCTGCGGCGGTCACCGGGTTCCCGGCCGCTGCACCCCTCCGCTCCCGGCCGGGCCGCCGCCATGACCTTCGGCATCCCCCGACAGGACCTGCAACCCCCGCGTGCGGACCCGCATCTTGTCCACCAGGGGCAGCCCCCGATGCCCCGGAGCACGACCATGCGATGCCTGCAACATGTGCTGTGGCGCGGCGCCGTCGCGCTGGGCCTGCTGGCCTTTGCCGGCACCGGCGCACTGCTGCTGCCGTAAGCGGCGGCAACCCGGCGCGTGGCGACGACGGTACCCGCGCGCCGCCCCCGGCTAAGGGTGCTCGGCCTCCGTGTGCGCGCGCTCGCGGCGCAGCAGGTACAGGCCGCTGGCGACGATGATGCCCGCGCCGAGCCAGGTCACCGCGTCCGGCAGCACGCCCCACACGGTCGCGTCCAGCAGCACGCCCCAGAGCAGCGCGGTGTATTCCAGCGGCGCCAGCAGCGAGGCTTCGCCGAGCCGGAACGCCTCGGTGATCGCCCACTGTCCGAGCGCGCCGGCGACGCCGATGCCGAGGATGAGTCCGGCATCGGCCGCGCGCAGCGGCGTCCATTGCGGCCACGCCAGCAGGCCCGCGCCCAGCGCCATCAGCAGCATCAGCCACACCACCATCGCCTGGGTCGAATCGGTGCGCGCCAGCACCCGCACCGTGATCGCCGACACCGCATAGCCCAGCGCCGCCAGCAGCACCGCCAGCCCGGCGCCGGTCAGCATGCCGCTGCCGGTCGGCCGCAACACCACCAGCACGCCGGCGAAGCCGATCGCGATCGCGGTCCAGCGCCGCGGCCCGACCCGCTCGCCCAGGAATGGCACCGACAACGCGGTAATCAGCAGCGGCGCGACGAAGAAGATCGAGTACGCGGTCGACAGCGGCAGGGTGCGCAACGCGTACACGAACGCCGCCATCATCGTGATCCCGAGCGCGCCGCGCAGCAGGTGCAGCGACCAGCGCACCCGCAGCAGCGGCGCCAGGCCGGTGCTCCACAGCGCCCACGCCAGCAGCCACGGCAGCGAGGAGGCGCCGCGCAACGCGGCCACCTGGAACGGCGGGTAGCGCGTGGACAGCGTCTTCAGTCCCGCGTCCATCAGCGAGAACACGGCCACGCACAGCAGCATCAGCACCACCGCGCGCCAACGGCGGCGGGCGGCGGCAAGTCGGGAAGCGGTCATGCCGCCAAGCATGCGGCATGCGCGGCCCGCATGGACGCGGGCGGACACCGGCGGCGGCGCGGACGCCGCCGCCGGACGCTCAGAACCCGTGGTTGTAGCTGATGCCGCCGCCCCAGTCGGGGCTGCCGTCGGACAGGCCGGCGCTGGCGTACAGCTGGAAGCGGTTGGCCGGATCGGCGCCGAAGCTGTAGAACCCGGTCACCTCGCTGCGGTCGTCGAAGTCGCCCGACGCCGCCTGCCGCCAGTCGTACATCGCGCCGACGCTGCCGCCGTTACCGACTTTCCAGCTGGCACCGAGGTTGACGTTGGCGACGCCGTCGACGTCGATGTAGTCGGAGTTGCCCAGCGCGGTGTAGCCGACGCCGCCGAACACCGTGGTCCTGCCGAAGGCGCGGTACAGGTCCAGCGCCAGGCCGTAGTCGTTGGCGCCGGTGCCCAGGCCCTTGTCCTCGTCGGCAGTGGCGAGCTTGGCCTTGCCGGTGAGGTCGATGCCCAGCGCGCTGCCGGTGTCGAAGCTGTAGGTCGCCGCCAGGGTGAGATCGCCGATGCCCGAAGCGGTGCCGGTTTCCTGCGCCAGGGGATCGGGCGCGGGGGCATTGCCGCGGCCGCGGCCGCGCGGATTGGTGTTGACCACCACGCCCACGCCCGGCAGCACGTTGGGATCGCCGGACACGCGCAGCCACGGCAGGCTCGCCTTCCAGGTCCAGTTGCCGCTGGCGTATTTGGCGCTGAACGGCACCGACAGGATTTCGGTGGTGGTGTCGCTGCCGTAGTCGCCGCTGCTGTAGTCGACGCCGGCACCGAGGGTCCAGCCGTCGCCGGCGTGGGCGCTGCCGATCGCCAGCAGGCTGGCGCAGAACAATGCGGAACGTTTCATCGCAACTCCAGGAAGGGGACAAGGCGACGGGCGCACGCGGCGCCCGTCGCAGGCAGGGGAACGGGACGTCTTACGGACGGCCGCCGCCGCGTTCGGGCTTGTCCGGACGCTGCGGGCGTTCCGGCCGTTCGGCCCGCTCCGGCCGCGCCGGACGCTCGGGCTTGGCGGCACGCTCGGGCTTGTCCGCGCGGGCGACCCGTTCACCGCGGTCGACCTTGGCGGCCTGCGCCTTGCCGTTGCTGTTGCCGGCGCTGACCAGCGCGCCGAGGTTGA
Organism: Cognatiluteimonas weifangensis; assembly: GCF_003416885.1. Taxonomy (GTDB): domain Bacteria; phylum Pseudomonadota; class Gammaproteobacteria; order Xanthomonadales; family Xanthomonadaceae; genus Cognatiluteimonas; species Cognatiluteimonas weifangensis. The sequence continues at coordinate 61,868 of NZ_QVPD01000002.1, read as the reverse complement.
AGCCGAGCTCCCGGGCGATCTGGCCCCAGCCCATGCCGTCGGCGCGCATCGCCAGCACGCCGCCGCTGCTGGTGGTCGAGGTGGTGCCGTCGGGATTGGTGACGGTGGCCTCGGTGCCGGTCAAGGCCGATTGCAGGTCGGGATACGCGCCCGATTCCAGCAACGCCTGCGCCAGCGACAAGGTGATGTTGACCTCGCCGTAACCCAGCGGCCCGTTCGGGTTGACGATGCTGCGCTCGACCGTGGTCGTGGTGGTCTGCGGGTTGCCGTTGGCGTCGAGCACCGGATCGCCGTTGGCGTCCAGCACCGGGGTGGTCACGGTGTCGGTGACGGTGAAGTCGCCGCCGCTGCGCAACTGGTCGATCAGGTCGGCCGCGGCTTCGGGGGAGCCGGCGAGCTCGGCGTAGCGCTCGGCCAGGCGCTCGGCCGGCACGCTGGCCTCGGCGACGACGGTATCGTCGACGACGGTATCGTCGCCGCCGGTGTCCTGGGCGAAGGCGGGGGCAACGGCACACAAGGCGGCGGACAGCGCCGCCGACAACAACAGGTAACGGGGCTTGGTTTTCATTATGCGGGCCTTGTCGGGAACGGGACCGTCGGGGGAAACGGCGGCCCATCCTGCTACCCGCGCGGCGCGGGCGGCAACGGCATCCCCGCCGCTGCGTTCAGCGCGGATTTCCAAAACGCCGATTTCCCGTGATCGCGCGCACATTTCAATGCGGCGCGGGCCTGCGCTACCCTGCCTGCCCCGCACGCCAGGCCGTCGCCATGCCCTCCTTCGACATCGTCTCGGAAGTCGACACCCACGAGCTGACCAACGCCGTCGACCAGGCCAATCGCGAGCTGGCCACGCGCTTCGACTTCAAGGGCGTGCAGGCCTCCTTCACCCGCGAGGACGACGCCATCGCGCTGGCGGCGCCGAGCGAGTTCCAGCTGCAGCAGATGACCGACATCCTGCGCGCGCGCCTGGTCGCGCGGAAGATCGACGCGCGCTGCCTGGAACCCGGCAGCATCGAGACCAACCTCGCCGGCGCGCGGCAGAAGCTCGCGGTCAAGCAGGGCATCGAACGCGAACTGGCGAAAAAACTCCAGGCCGCGTTGAAGGACGCCAAGCTCAAGGTCGACAGCCAGATCAACGGCGACAAGCTGCGCGTCAGCGGCAAGAAGCGCGACGACCTGCAGGCGGCGATGGCGCTGCTGCGCGCCGGCGACTACGCGCAGCCGCTGCAGTTCGACAACTTCCGCGACTGAGTCGCGGCCCGGCTGCGTCCTGCGGGCGGCCAGGCCCGGCATCGGGTCACGGTCATCGCGACCCACGTCGCCCCTGCGCGCCCGTGCGCGGCGCGACGCGGAGCGGCGCTTGTCCCGGCATCCTCAGGGGCTGCGGAACAGCGCCTGCAGATCGGCCGCATCCAACGGCCGCCACGCGCCCGGCGCCAGCTCGCCCAGCGCCAGGCCGCCGATGCGGCTGCGGTGCAGCGCCACGACATGGTTGCCGACCGCGGCGAACATCCGCCGCACCTGGTGGTAGCGGCCTTCGGTGAGCGTCAGCCGCGCGCGGCGCGGATCCACCGCTTGCAGCACCGCCGGCGCCAGCGGCGTGGCCTCGGACGCCAGCAGCAGCGTGCCGCTGGCGAAGATCCCGGCCTCGTCGCCGCGCAGGTCCTGCGCCAGGGTCGCTTCGTAGACCTTCGCCAGCCGCGCGCGCGGCGACACGATCCGGTGCAGCAGCGCGCCGTCGTCGGTCAGCAGCAGCGCGCCGCTGGTGTCGCGGTCCAGGCGCCCGACCGGGGACAGCAGCGGCGAGCGCCGGCGGAAACGCGGCGGCAGCAGGTCGTAGACGAGGCGGCCGGGATCGCGGGTGGAACAGGTGTAGCCGACCGGCTTGTGCAGCAGCAGCACCAGACCCTGCGGCGGATCCAGCGGCGCGCCGTCGAGGCGGATGTCGGCATGGGCGACGCGGGCATCGGCGGACAGCACCGCGCCGGCGGCATCGGTGATGCGGCCGGCGCGCAACAGCTGCGCCACCTGCTTGCGGCTGCCGTAGCCGAGGTTGGCCAGCAGCTTGACCAGCTTCATCGGTGGCGTCCGCGGTCGTCGCCGGTGCGCCCCGCGGGCACGCGCGCCTCGATCACCTTGAAGCCGTCGCGCTGCACCACCGTGCGCACCTCGGCGAAACCGGCGGCCAGCGCAGCCTCATACGGCAACTGGCGGTTGGCGACCAGCCACAGCCGGCCGCCGGGCTGCAGCGCTGCCGCCGCGGCGGCGATGAAGGCGCGACCGAGGTCGGGACGCGACTCGCGACCGCCGGCGTGGAACGGCGGATTGCTGACGATCGCGTCGTAGCACCGCGGCAAGCCGGCGGCGACGTCGTGCCAGTGGAAGGCCAGCGGCACCCCGGCGCCCCAGGCCACGAGGTTGTCGCGCGCCAGCGACAGCGCGCGGGCGTCGGCTTCGTACAGGTCCAGCGCGCTCACCCGCGGGCAACGCGCCAGCACCTGCCCGGCCAGGTATCCCCAACCGGCGCCGAGGTCGGCGACGTGGCCGGCGAGGTCGGCGGGCAGGTGCTCGGCCAGCAGCGCCGAGGCGGGGTCGACCCGGTCCCAGGCGAACACGCCGGGGCGGCTGCGGAAGCGGCCGCCGGGCACGCGCGCATCGGCGATCGGCCGCGGCGCATCCAGCGCGCGCCACTGCGCTGCCAGTGTCGGATCGGCGGCGCCGGCCAGCGGCTGGGTCCAGAACACGCGGCAGTGGTGCTTGGACAGCACCTGCAGCGGCCCGGCCAATCGCGCCAGATCGGCCTGGCCGGAAGCCGCGCCCTCGCGATTGGGCATGCAGGCGACCAGGGTGCCGCCCGGCGCGAGCTCCTCCAGCGCGCGCGCGAACAGCGCCCGCGCCTGTTCGCGCTGCCGCGGCGGCAGCAGCAGCACCAGCGGATGGCGCCGGCCGTCGTCGCCGGCAGCCAGCGGCAGCCCGGCGCGCTGCAGGGCATCGGCGTCGGGCTTGAGGTCGGTCGCGCAGACCAGGCCCGGCCACGCCTGCCGTTGCAGTGCCGCACCCGCACGTGCGCCCCGCAGCAGCGCGCCGCCGACGCGCGGCCACGGCAGCAGCCCGTCGGCGAACGGCAGCAGCAGGGTGTCCAGCACCGGGTCGGCGACACCGGCGCTCACGATGGCAGGGCGATGACGGGCATCGCGCGATTCTACGGGTCCGCGCGGAGCGGCGGCTTTGCGGAACGCTAACGCCGGCTTGATGGAAAACGAACGCGCGGCCGGCCACGATGCCCGCACAGCCATCGAGGGGAATGTCATGCGGGCACTGTTCGTGGGCGGTCCGGTCGACAACAGCGAGCTGGACCTGGAAGGACGGCACCCCCCCATGCACTACCCCGAGAACACCGGCACCGGCCGTCCGCGCTACCAGTTGCACCATGTCGGCCGCAACGACGGCGACGTCGCCTACGCGGTCTACGCCGCGCCCGGGCTGGCGGACGCGGAAGTGCACCGGATCGCCGACGAGCGCGGCTATGCACGCCGTTTCGACGCCACCCCGGTCGCGCCCTGATCCCCGCACCGCCGATTTGTTTCGGCCGATCCGCACAACGCGGCCCCCGCCCGCCGATTTCCGGCAGGCAGTCGCGCCGGCAATCGCATCGGCAATCGCGCCGGCAAGGCGCGCGGCGCTATTCCCGCGTCGGTGCGTTCGGATCGGGCGGATGCCGGCGCGTCGACGGTTCCGGCGGCGACGGGTTGGGCAGGCGTTCCACCGCGCGGATCCGGTCCAGCCACAGGTAATGATCGCCGCCGGCGTGCGCCCGGCCATCGTCGAGGAAGCTCTCCAGTCGCAGCACCGCATTCATGCCCTCGCGGCCGTCGGCGTCGTAGAACGCCTGCACGCTCGGGGTCGCACTGACCAGGCCGCAGAGCTCGCTGCCGTCGTCCAGGTGCAGACGGACCTGGGCGTCCTGCGGCAACTGCAACGCCAACGCCTCCAGCCGCTTCAGGGCCGCGGCCTCGACATGGACCCGGGGCGCTTCGCGCGACATCCTCGGCCTCCGTTTACCGGTGCGTCGCGACCTTAGCCCGCCGCCGCGTAAGCCGCGGTGAACCCGGTGTGCAGTACACCGGCAGCGGTGCGCCGCGCGGCCGGCCGCGGCTCAGCGCGGGTGCCGGCGCAGCCGCTCCAGCGACCACGACAGGCCGAGGCAGGCCGCCAACGCCAGCGTCCAGTTGAAGGCCAGGCCTGCCGATGCGCTGCCGGCGGCCATCGACGGCAGCAAGGCCGCGAAGGCGTGCAGCCACTGGCTGCCGTACAGCGCCATCGCCGCGACTGCCGACAACGCCAGCAATGCCGACAGCACGTGCAGCAGCTGCTGCTCCAGGCGCGTGTCCGGCGATGCGTGCATCGCCGCACGCAGCGCGACGCTGCGCGCGAAGTCGGCGGGCGGCGCAGCGGGCAAGGGCCGGCGCAGCGCGCGCGCCACCTGCCGGTAGCGCTCCAGCAAAGGATCGTCGCCGGCGATGGCGCCGCTGCGCTCCGCGCGCAGCGCGCGTTCCTGCACCTGCCACTCCTGCTCGTCGACGGGCTCGGGTTTGCGCGGATCGATGTTCATGCGGCGACTCCCATCCGCGGCTCCAGCGCCTCGCGCAGGCGCTTGCGGCTGCGGAACAAGTGACTCTTGATGGTGCCCTCGGCGAGGCCGGTGATGCGCGCGATCTCGGCGATCGGCACCTCGTCCAGGTGATACAGCGTCAGCAGCGTGCGCTGCAGCGGCGGCAGCGCGGCGATGGCCGCGTGCAGGCAGCGCGCGAGCTGATCGTCGGCGGTGGCGGCCTCCAGGTCGAAGCCGTCGTCGACCGTGTCCAGCGCCGATCCGTCGTCCTCGGCGCGGGGCTCGGCCAGCGGAATGCGCTTGCGCTCCAGGTGCCGCCTGGCGACCGAGTAGGCGACCTGCCCGATCCAGGATTTCAGCGGCGCGTCGAAACGGTACTGGTGCAGGTTGCGGTGCACGCGCAGGAATGCCTCCTGGCACAGCTCGCGGGTGTCCTCCGGGTGCCGCACCATGCGCTGGATGATGTGCCAGCACAGGCCCTGGTAGTCGCGCACCAGGTGCTCGAACGCGCCCGGCGCGTTGCCGAGCACCGCGGCCACGAGGGCGCGGTCGGCGTTCGCAGCCTGGTTGTCGCCCGCAGCATCCATGCCCACTGGATACGCCGAGGGCGGCACCGGTTGCAATCGGCCGGACCTGCGCCCGCGACTGCAACCGACGGGCGGCCGGCCGTATCCCTTGCCGCGACCCTTCCCTGTACCCCGTCCACCGGAGCCCCGCCATGAATTTCGAGATCCTGATCCCGATCACCCTGTTCATCTGCATCGTCTATGCGATCAAGGTCGTCGTCGACGCCCGCGTGCGCCGGCAGATGGTCGATTCCAACGGCTCGCAGGAGCTGGTGCGCTCGCTGCTGGAAGGCGAGGAACTGCGCCGCCGCCATGGCGCGCTGCGCTGGGGCGTGACCCTGGTGCTGCTGGCGGCCGGTTTCGGCATCGTCCAGGCCAGCGGCTGGGACGAGCTCAACCCCGGCGTGATCGCGGTGCTGGTCGGCGCCACCGGCCTGGGCAACCTCGCCTACTACCTGATGGCGCGCAAGCTGGGATAAGCGCGGGCGTCGTCGCGGCACTGCCGCGCGCCGGGCGACCGCCCGCGCGCGGCGAGCGGCCCCGTGGCGTCCAATCCCCGACGCCACACGCATCGCGGCGACTCCGTCCAAAGCCGACTTGCGGCGCTCCTCCGGACGCCATGGGGCCGGCGCGGGCCGGCGGCCGCCGCTCAGCCGGCGACGGCCGCCACGCCCAGGCGCGCGGCCTCGCCCGACAGCACTTCGGCGGCCGGCGCCGCCTGCCCGATCAGGTAGCCCTGCGCGTAGCGCACCCCGAGCTCGCGCAGGCGCTGCAGTTGCGCGCGCGTTTCCACGCCCTCGCAGACCACGTCCGCGCCGATCCCGTGCGCCATGCCCACCACCGCCTCCACGATCGCCATCGCCCGCGGGCTGTCGAACATGTGCCGCGCGAACGCCTGGTCGACCTTGACGAACTCGAAGTCGAGCCGGTGCAGGTGGGTGAGGTTGGAGTAGCCGGTGCCGAAGTCGTCCAGCGCGAACGGCACGCCGTGCTCGCGGCAGTGCCGCATCACCGCGTGCACCGGCGCGTAGTCGAGCATGCGGCTCTCGGTGACCTCCAGCTTGAGCACGCCGGCCGGCAGTTGCGCGCGCTGCACGCGACCGACGATCTGCCGCGCCATGCCCGGCTCCAGCAGCTGCCGCGCCGACAGGTTGACGGCGATCCCGGGCAGCCGCTCGGCGCCGCCGTCGCGCAGGCCGACCAGCACGTCCAGCACCCGCTCGAGCACGTATTCGCCGACCGGCACGATCAGCGAGGTCTCCTCGGCCAGCTTGATGAATTCGGCCGGCGACACCGGGCCGCGCCCCGGCAGGTTCCAGCGCACCAGCGCCTCGTAGCTGGCCACGTGCCCGTCGCGGATGTCGTAGATCGGCTGGTAGCGCACCTCCAGGGTGCCGCTTTCGAGGGCGTCGCGCAGCTGCGCCTCAAGCCGGATCTTGTCGATGCCGTCGCGCTCGGCGGGATCGTCGCAGGCGACGTCCTCGGCCGGCAGCGGCGCGTCCGCCGGCAGGCTGGCGATGATGCTGCGGGTGCGCTGCAGCAGGCTGTCGACCAGCGCGCGCACGATCGGATCGCCGGCGTCGAGGCGGTCGAGGAACTGGTCGTGCTCGATCGCCAGCAGCACGCTGTCGCCGCGTGCGGTGGCGGTGGCGCTGCGCGGCGCGCCGTCGAGCATGCCCAGCTCGCCGATCAGCTCGCCCGGACCGAGCACGCCGTGGCTGATGCTGCGCCGGCCCTGCACCGACACCAGCTCGATCGCGCCGTGCTCCACCAGCCAGGCGCAGTCGGACGGATCGCCCTGGCGGTACAGCACCTCGCCGGCGAACAGTTCGCGTCGGATCGTCATGGTTCCCCCCCGGGATCGCGGGCTTGCGGCCCGCGCCCGCAGTGTACCCAGCGCCGCGGCGCGCGTGCACCCGGTGACCCGCGTCACCCCCGGCCGCGGCAGCCGATGGCAAGATGCGGCGCAGCGACCGCACCGCTCCGGGGAACCGCCCGCATGCACCTGACCGAAGACCAGGCCCGCGACTACCTGCACAAGCTGCTGGCAGCGATGGCGCGGGCCGGCGGCTCGGACCTGTTCATCGCCCACGACTTCCCGCCGAGCATGAAGGCGCAGGGGGCGATGACCCCGCTGACCCAGCAGAAGCTGACCGGCGAGATCACCGCGCAGCTCGCGCACGCCGCCATGAACGAGCACCAGCGCGAGGAGTTCGCGCGCGAGATGGAATGCAACTTCGCGATCGTCGTCCCCGGCGTGTCGCGCTTTCGCGTCAACGTGTTCATGCAGCAGGGCCACGTCGGCATGGTGCTGCGCACGATCGCCGCGCAGATCCCCAACTTCGAGCAGCTGCGCCTGCCCGAGGTGCTCAAGGACGTGGTGATGGAGAAGCGCGGCCTGGTGCTGCTGGTCGGCGGCACCGGCTCGGGCAAGTCGACCTCGCTGGCGGCGATGATCGACCATCGCAACCGCACCTCGGCCGGGCACATCATCACCGTCGAGGATCCGGTCGAGTACGCGCACGTCTCGCAGCGCTCGCTGATCACCCACCGCGAGGTCGGCGTGGACACGCTGTCCTGGCACCACGCGCTGAAGAACACCCTGCGCCAGGCGCCGGACGTGATCCTGGTGGGCGAGATCCGCGACGCCGAGACCATGGAGCACGCGATCGCCTTCGCCGAGACCGGCCACCTGTGCCTGTCCACGCTGCACGCCAACAGCGCCTCGCAGACCATGGAGCGGATCATCAACTTCTTCCCCGAGGAGCGCCGTACCCAGCTGCTGATGGACCTGTCGGCGAACCTGCGCGCGATCGTCTCGCAGCGGCTGGTGCGCACCGAGGACGGCAAGGGCCGGGTCGCCGCGATCGAGATCCTGCTCAACACCCCGACCATCGCCGAGAAGATCTTCAAGGGCGAGTTCGGCGAGCTGAAAGGCGTGATGAACAAGTCGCGCGAACTGGGCATGCGCACTTTCGACTGGGCGCTGTTCGAGCTCTACAACGAAGGCCTGATCTCCTACGACGAGGCGATCCGCAACGCCGACTCGGCCAACGAGCTGCGCCTGAACATCAAGCTCAAGAGCCGGCGCGGCGAACCCGAGGCCGCCGCCGGCCTGTCGCTGTCGCTGCACGACGCGCCCTCGCCGCAGGAGGTCGAGGCGATCCGCCGCGAGGAGCTGCGCAAGCAGCAGGAAAAGCGCGACGAACTCGAGCTGGCGCGGATGCAGGCGGCCAAGCAGGCGCAAGCCGGCGGCGCGCCGGGCTGAACGCCGACGGCGGGCGCGGCGCCGGTTTCGCTTTTCGCGCACGCGCAGGGCATAGTGGGGTCGGCCGTCGCCGGCGCGGCGCCCGCATCGCCCGATGCACCCACCACACCACGGAGCGGGCTTCCATGGCACGTGCCAGAAAAGGCAGCGACAGCGGCGGTACCGGCAAGGGTCCGCCGGTGGGCAGCGTGGACAACCTGCACAAGCGGATCGAGAGCGAGCAGATCTCCAGCCATATCGCCGCATTCGAGAAATCCGGCGGCCGAGTGGAGAAGCTGGGCGTGACCCGGATGCTGCACAAGATCGCGCCGGAGTCCAAGCCCGAGGCCAAGGCCGGCACCGAAGCCGCGGTCCAGGCGAAACCGGCGAGCGCCGGCAAGCCGCGCGGGCGCCCGCCCAAGCGCTGACGCCGCCGCACACGCCGGCCGCAACCCGCGGTTCGCTATCCTGTGCGGTCTCCGTGGCCGTTGGCGCCACGCCATCCGATATCCGCACCGATGACCGACACCTTGCCCGACCGCCTGTCGCTGGATCCGCGCAGCCCGTTCCACGACGCCGCCCTGCTGCAGCGCGGCGTCGGCATCCGCTTCAACGGCACCGAGCGCACCAACGTCGAGGAATACTGCATCAGCGAGGGCTGGATCCGGGTCGTCGTCGGGCGCTCGCTGGACCGCCGCGGCAACCCGATGACGATGAAGCTCAAGGGCCAGGTCGAGCCCTACCTGCAGGACGCCGCCGCCGCACCGCCGGCCGCCGACTGACGCCGGCGCCCGCGCATGAGCGTCTATGTCGACGACGCCGTCACCCTGTGGCGCGGCCGTTACTGGGCGCACTTGATGGCCGACACGCTGCCGGAGCTGCACGCGATGGCGGCGCGGCTCGGAATCCCGCGGTCCGCGTTCCAGAACCGCACCAGCGGCGCCCACTACGACCTGCCGGCGGCGTTGCGCACGCAGGCGCTGCAACTGGGCGCGGTCGCGCTGTCGCGACACCACGACCGCGAACGGCTGCGGGCGGTGATCCGCAACGCCAGGGCGCAGGGGCGCGGCGAACACGACTGAGCGGGGCACGCGGCCCCACGCGCGGGTGCGCGCGTCGGTCTCGCGGCGGTGTAACCCGTCGCCGCAGCCGGGACCCTGGCCTCGGCGATAACGCAGCCGCGTTGACCAGACAGCCGGGCACGCGCCCGGAGGCGAGCCGCAGGGGGCGACCGTCCGAACCCCCGACGCAGGAGTCCGCCATGTCCAGACCGATCCTTGCCCTGGCCGCGCTGTCCGCGGCCCTGGCTTGCCCCCTCGCCAGCGCCGGCGGCGAACCGCCGCAAGACCAGGCCGCACCGATGAGCATGCCCGCGGCGCAGCCCGCGGCCGACGACCAGGCCCTGATCCGCAGCGCGATGCAGGCCGCGCCCGCCAAGGTCGCCGCCGGCGCCACCATCGTCGCGATGGCGGCGGACGGCAGCATGCGCACCGTGCGCGCGGGCAGCAACGGTTTCACCTGCATGGCCGACAACCCGGAAACCCCCGGCCCGGATCCGATGTGCATGGACGCCGCAGCGATGGACTGGGTCGGTGCCTGGGTCGGGCACAAGGCCCCGGCCAGCGGCAAGATCGGACTGATGTACATGCTCGCCGGCGGCACCGACGCCAGCAACACCGACCCCCACGCCACCAAACCCGAGGCCGGCAACCACTGGATCGAGACCGGCCCGCACGTGATGATCGTCGGCGCCGACCCGGCGTTCTACGCCATGTATCCCAGCACCGCCGATCCCGACACCACGGCGCCCTACGTGATGTTCCCCGGCACGCCGTACCAGCACCTGATGATTCCCGTCGAATGAGCGCCGCCGCCGCGGCGTGGCGGGCGCCGGCGCGTGCCGGCGCCCGCCGGGCCGGCATCAGGCCTTGAGCTTCCAGCCGCTGCGGAAGATCCACCACACCAGCGCCAGGCACAGCGCCAGGAACCCGACGATCGCGGCCAGACTGAGCCCGACGTCGACGTCGGCCACGCCGTAGAAACTCCAGCGGAAACCGCTGATCAGGTACAGCACCGGATTGAACAGGCTGATCTTCTGCCACAGCGGCGGCAGCATGTCGATCGAGTAGAACGCGCCGCCGAGGAAGGTCAGCGGCGTCATCACCATCAGCGGGATCACCTGCAGCTTCTGGAAGTCGTCGGCCCACAACCCGATGATGAAGCCGAACAGGCAGAAGCTGACTGCGGTCAGCAGCAGGAACGCGAGCATCCACAGCGGATGGGCGATGGTGTAGGGCACGAACAGCCGCGCCGTGACCAGGATCAGCGCGCCCAGCAGCATCGACTTGGTGACCGCCGCGCCGACGTAGCCGGCCAGCACCTCGACGAAGGACACCGGCGCCGACAGCAATTCGTAGATCGTGCCCGACCACTTGGGCATGTAGATCCCGAACGAGGCGTTGGAGATGCTTTCGTTGAGCAGCGACAGCATCACCAGCCCGGGGATGATGAAGGCGCCGTAGCCGACCCCGCCGACCTCGCCCATGCGCGCGCCGATCGCCGCGCCGAACACCACGAAATACAGCGAGGTCGAGAGCACCGGCGAGGCGATGCTCTCGGTCAGGGTGCGGAAGGCGCGCGCCATCTCGAAGCGGTAGATCGCCGCGATCGCGTGCAGGTTCAGCGCGGGCGGCCCGGATGCGGCGCTCATTGCCGGCCCCGCACCAGGCTGACGAAGATCTCCTCCAGCGACGATTCGCTCGACTGCAGGTCGCGGAAGTCGATGCCGTGTTCGGACAGCCGCCGCAGCAGCGCCGCGATTCCGGTCGCCTCGCCGCGGGCGTCGAAGGTGTACACCAGCGTCCCGCCGTCGGCGGACAGCTCCAGCGGCAAGCCGGCCAGCGCTTCCGGTATTTCCGCGATCGGCGCCTGCAGCTGCAGGGTCAGCTGCTTCTTGCCGAGCTTGCGCATCAGCGTGGCCTTGTCCTCGACCAGGATCAGCTCGCCGCGGTGGATCACGCCGACGCGGTCGGCCATCTCCTGCGCTTCCTCGATGTAGTGCGTGGTCAGGATGATGGTGACGCCGTTCTCGCGCAGGCGCCGCACCATCTGCCACATGTCGTGGCGCAGCTCGACGTCGACGCCGGCGGTGGGCTCGTCCAGGAACAGGATCCGCGGCTCGTGCGCCAGCGCCTTGGCGATCAGCACCCGGCGCTTCATCCCGCCCGAGAGCGCCAGGATCCTGCTGTCGCGCTTGTCCCACAGCGACAGCTCGCGCAGCACCCGCTCCAGGTACGCCGGGTCCGGCGGCTTGCCGAACAGCCCGCGGCTGAAGCGCAGCGTCGCCCACACCGTCTCGAACGCGTCGGTCGACAGCTCCTGCGGCACCAGCCCGATGCTGGCGCGGGCGGCGCGGAAGTCGGCGACGTGGTCGTGGCCGTCGACCGCGACCGTGCCGGCGCTGGCGTTGACGATGCCGCAGACGATGCTGATCAACGTGGTCTTGCCGGCGCCGTTGGGGCCGAGCAGGGCGAAGATCTCGCCGCGGCGGATCGCCAGATCGACCGACTTCAGCGCCCGGAACCCGGAGGCGTAGGTCTTGTCGAGCCGGCGGATGTCGATGATCGGCTGCACGCGCGCTCCCATCGGTGGCGGGGCGATGCTAGCGCAGCGGCGCGACGCGGACGTCGCGGTCGCCGCAACGCAGCGTCCGCCGCGGCGGCGGCGCAGGTGGCCGCGGTGGCCGCGCCTGCCCCACGTGGGCGACGGCCGCGGCCGGCCGGCCGCCGGCGGCGCGACGCGCGGCGTCCCGTCCTGCGGCATGCCGCAACCGGCGACGCCCGCCGCGGCTGTCGGCATTGCCCTACCGGCCGCCGCGGCGTGTGCCCACGGCGCGGCGGCGCGTGGCCCGCTGCCGGCCGCGGGTCGCGCCGGCGATGCTGGCGGCCGGACCCCGGAGACGAAGGACGCCCCGTGAACCTGCGTGCGCTCGGCCTGCTGCTGTGCCTGCTGCTGCCGTCCCCGGCGCCCCGGGCCGCGACTCCGCCGCGGCTGATGCTGGCGACCGTCTACCACGCCGACGCCGACGTCGCTGTCGCCGACTACTACGTCAGCGAAAAACTCGACGGCGTGCGCGGCCGCTGGGACGGCCGCCGCCTGTACACGCGCGGCGGCCTGGCCATCGCCGCGCCGGCCTGGTTCACCGCGCGCTGGCCGGCGCAGCCGATGGACGGCGAGCTGTGGCTCGGCCGCGGCCGTTTCGAGGACATCAGCGCCCTGGTGCGTGCCGCCGACGGCAATGCCGCCGCCTGGCGGCAGGTGCGCTTCATGGTGTTCGACCTGCCCGCCGACCGCGGCCCGTTCGCGGCACGGGTGCGGCACATGCGCAGCCTGCTGCAGGCCGCCGGCATCCCCTGGCTGCGGCCGATCCCGCAGTTCCGCGTGCGCGACGCCGACGCCCTCGACGCCCGCCTGGCCGCGGTCGTCGCCGCCGGCGGCGAGGGCCTGATGCTGCACCACCGCGCCGCGCGGTACCGCACCGGCCGCAGCGAGGATCTGCTCAAATACAAGCCCTACGACGACGCCGAAGCGCGCGTGGTCGGCTACACCGCAGGCCAGGGCAAGTACGCGGGGCAGCTGGGCGCGCTGATCGTCGAGCGCCCGGACGGCCTGCGCTTCCGCATCGGCAGCGGCTTCAGCGACGTCCAGCGCGCGCATCCGCCGGCGCTGGGCAGCTACGTCACCTACCGCTACAACGGCCTGACCGAGCGCGGCACGCCGCGGTTCGCGCGCTTCCTGCGCGTGCGTCACTTGCTGCCGCCGCCGGACCCGAAATGAGCCGCCGCCGCGCACCTGGCGCCGTACCGGCGATCGTTTCCTGGCCGGGCCTGGCCCCGCCGCGTCGAGCTTGGCCCTGCCGCGCCGCACGCGCGTAGCGCCGTGCCTGCGTCGCGTGGGCGCCGGCCGGCGCGGGCGTTGCGAGCGCATGCGTTGCGGGTGCATGGCGTCCGCCGTCCGCCTGCGCGGGGATGGCGGCAACGATCCCGGCCTTCGCTAGCGCCGGACCAGCTCCACCCGCCGGTTCGCGGCGCGCCCGGCCTCGCTGGCGTTGTCGGCGACCGGCCGCTCCTGGCCGTAGCCGCGGGATTGCAGCCGCGCCGGGTCCACGCCCAGTCCGACCAGCGCACCGAGCACGCTGCGCGCGCGCGCCGTCGACAGCGCCTGGTTGTGCGCAGCCTCGCCAGTGGCGTCGGTGTGGCCCTCGATCGACAGCTGCAGCGCCGGATCGTCCGCCAGCAGCTTGCCGATCTCCGCGATCGTCGGCTGCGCATCTGGCCGCAGCGTGGCCTTGTCGGTGTCGAAGTTGATGTGCAGCGCCACGCGCCCGTCCTGGTCGATCGCCTGGCGCATCGCCGCGGCATCGAGGAACCCGAGCGACTGCGCCATCGCCTGGCGCTCCAGCACCACCACGTAGCCGTGCAGCGGAATCGCGCCGGTACTGACGTCGATCCAGTATTCCTTGTCGGGGGTGCGCAGCAGGTAGCTGTCGTGGCGATAGCCGGGGACCGCGGCCGCGCCGTGCTGGTGCTTGTCGATCGCGCCGCGGCCGCCGGCGGCGGCGACCACCTCGCGGGTGTACTGCACGGCGTCGATCCTGCGCCCGCCGAGCGCGGCGATGGCGTTTTCGTAGTTGCGGTGGAATTCCAGTTCCGAGTACGGCCGCGCCGCGCGGGTCAGTGCGAACCGGTCGCGGAAGATGCGGCCCTCGACCAGCACCGCCTTGTCGCCGGCGAGGAAATACTGGCCGTCGTGGGCGATCCCGCGCTGCGGCTCGCGGTAGCTGCTCTGCAGCCCGTCCGGGGCCTTGAAGAACGGGAACGGCGGCAGGCCGACGCTGGTGACCGGCACGCTGGCCGGATCGAAGGCCGCCGGGGCCGCGGCGGCGGCGTCCGCGGCAACCGCGGCGGCGGCCATTGCGGCGTCGGCAGCCGTGGCATCCGGCGCGGCAGCGGCCGGATCGGCAGCGGCCGCGTCAGTCGCCACACCGGCATCCGCGGGCACTTCCTCGACCGGAGCGGCGTCGAGCGCATCGACGACCTCGGCCAGGGCGTCGGCCGAGGATTCGCTGCGGGCGCGATCGCAGGCGCCTGCCAGCAGGACGGTGACGAACAGCAACGGCAACAGCGTGCAGCGACCCCTCATGGCATTCCCCCGACGCTTAGCGAGCACCCGGTGCAGGCACTCGAATCCACCCTGCTCGGGTCTACGGCAAATCGCGGCCACGCAGGCCATCGCGCGCGCAGCAGCGGTCGCCCTGCGTGCGTCGGTGCGTCGATGCGCCGCTGCGAGTTACGGCTTGGGCGCGGTGTCCCGGGTCGTGCCGTGCTGCATGTGCATGTGGCCGGGCATCGCGCCCATCGGCGCCTTGCCCATCGCCGCGTGCATGGCGTCGAACTCGGCGCGGCTGACGCTGCCGTCGCGATCGCTGTCGGCGCGCCGGAACATCGCCTGCGCGGCCGCGGCGTGCTCGGCCGCGGTGACCACGCCGTCGCCGTCGGCGTCCATCATCGTCCGCATCCCGCCCGGACCGGGGCCCATGCCGCCCTGGCCCATTGCGTGCATGCGCATCATCGGATGACCGCCGCCGAGTTCGGCGCCGGTCAGGCGGCCGTCCTTGTCGGTGTCCATGCGCGCGAACATCGCCTGCGCGGCCGCAGCGTGCTCGGCCGCGGTGACGATGCCGTCCTTGTCGGCGTCCATCATCGCCAGCATCCCGCCGGACGCCGCCGGACCCATGCCGGCACCCGGGCCGGGGCCGTATTGCATCCGGCGGCCGGCGCCGAATTCGGCCGCGGTCAGACGGCCATCCTTGTCGGCATCCATGCGCGCGAACATCGCCTGTGCGCCGGCCGCGTGTTCCTGCGCGGAAATGCGGCCGTCGTGGTTGCTGTCCATGGCGTCGAAACGGTCGTCCTGGGCCGCGGCGGGCAACGCGATCGCGCCCAGCAGCGCCAGCGCCAGCAGCGAACGGGCGGAAAAATGCATGGCGAACTCCTTGTGGGGAATCGCGCGAGACTGCGCCGCGCAAGGTTAGCGCAGGATCAAGTCCCGCCGGCGTCGGCTACCCGGGCGGCGCAGCGCCTGCGCCCGCGCCCGGGCCGTGGCCCGCGCAGCGCCTGCAGCGCCAGGACCGGCCGGCTATGCTGGCCCGCCGCCGCCGGGTCGATTCCATGCGCCTGTCCGCTGCGTTGCGCCTGTGGGCATTGCTGCTCGCCACCGCGGCCTGGCTGTGGGCGGGATCGGTGTACACGCCGTGGGCGGCGGACCGCGCGCCGCGGCTGTGGTTGTACGACCTGCTGTTCTACCTGCGCTTCGCGCTGCTGTTCTGGGCCGGCGCCGAAGCGTTGCGGCTGGGCCTGCGCCGCGGGCCGGCGGCCGCGGCGTGGCCGCTGGCCGCGACCGCGCTGGTGGTCCTCGTCGCACTGGGCCTAGGGCACAGCGAAGCCGGGCTGCGCTGGAAACTGGCCGCCAGCCACGACGCGCTCGCCGCGGCCGCGCGCGACGCCGGCAGCGATCGCCGCCGTCGCGCCGGCCATTTCCTGGTCGACAGCGTACGCATGCCCTGCCCCGGCCAACCCTGGCTGTGGCTGGGCCGGCCGCACGGCGGCGGCAGCGGCATCAACCTGGCGCTGGTGCACGCCGGCACGCGCGCTCCGGCGGTGCCGGCGCAGCTACGCGAGGCGTTCGCGTTCTGGCCGGCGCACGCGGGCTGGTGGCTGGCCTACCAGCACGCCGACCGCTATTCGCGCGCCACGGCCGCGGCGCCCGCAGCCCCGGCCGCCGACGCCTGCGTGCCCGGCGCGGTACTGACGCGCCATCGCCACGGCCTGGCCCTGGTCGCGGCCGGCCGGCGCGCGCTGGCGCGCCGCTGAGCAGGATCCGGACAATGGCCGCCACTCCCGCGCAAGCGGGAATCCAGCGACTGCAATCCACTGAAGTCGAGAGACACTGGAAGGACAGACGTGCGTCTGCCCCAAGCCCCGCTTGCGCCGGAACGACGCTCGAAAGTGACGATCGAAATCGAGTGATCCAGACCTTTCCGACCCGGCCGCGAATCGGCCGCGCCGCAACGCGGTGGCTATCGGTGCACTGCTGCGTCCGGGATGTTTCCGCAGGCGAAAACGCGACGGGGCCGCGCACCGCGCGGCCCCGTCGGCCAGTGCAACTCCCGCAGCCTCAGCCGCAACCCTCGCTGCCGCATCCGCAGCCGGAGCCGGCCTGCGCCGCCGCGGCCTCGATCTCGCCCACGCCGACCACGAAATCGATCACCACCGCGCCGGCTTCGCGCTGGCGGTAGAGGATCTCCACGGCGTCGCCGTAGCGGCCCTGCACCTGCGCCAGCAGCGGCAGCGGGTCGTGGTCGTTGACGAAACGCATCGCCTCGCCCGGCTGCAGCGCGTCCAGCGCGCCGAAGATCGCGGCATGGCGGAAACGCCGCGCGATCCCACGCGCATCGAACGGGTACACCTGGTAGTCAATGCTGGACTCGGCACTCATGGCGAAGCGGGCTCCGGAACAAAAGGGGCACCAGCCTGCGCCCGGCACCGCCTCTGCCGCCTTGACCTGGATCATTCCGGGTGCCGACGCCACCGGGCGGTGCCGCGCCCGGCTCCTGCCCGTAGCGTTCCCCGGCCGCGTGGTCGATGGAATCGTCGTAGGCGCCGGCCACGCCCTTGCCGCGGCGGTCGCGCAGGTGGTCGAACACCTGCTCGCCGTCTGCCGCCGGGTCCAGATCCTCGAGCCGATCCTCGAAGTCCCCGTCGTCGCCGGGCCGGTGCAGACCGGCGTGCGCGCCGCTGGCCTGGCCCGAACTGCGGACGAGCGCGTCCGGTGTCGCGCCGGCACGCCGGGGGCTGGCGGGTCGGGGTCTGGTCGTCCGGGGCATGGCGGGCTCCTCGGCAGTGCGGTACACGCAGCCACGATGGCACCGGCCGCGTGAGCGCGCTGCGAGCGTCGGGTGTCGCCCGTCGGCCGGCCGCCCGCGTTGACCCGGATCAAGGTCCGGCGGCGCGGCGATGCGATGGTCGCAGCCCCTTCGCTGCGGAGTACGCCCATGCCCCTGTTCATCACCCAGGGCCGGTTCACCCCGGACGCCATGCGGGCGATGCTGGCCAAACCCGAGGATCGCGCCGCGAGCGTGTCGCAACTGTTCGCGCAATCCGGCGGGCGCCTGCTCGCTTACTACATGACCTTCGGCGAGTACGATTTCCTGGTCGTGTCCGAAGGGCCCTTTGAAGGCGTGGCCACCTCGGCCATCGTCGTCGCCGCCGGCGGCGGCATCACCCACCTGAAAACGGCGCTGGCCATGACCTCGAGCGAAATGAAGGAAGCCTTCGTCCGCGCCGGCACGGTCGCGGCCAGCTTCCGCCCGGCCGGCACCGGGGGCTGACACCGCGGCGCGTGTCGAGGCCTGCCGGCGCGGTCATGGCGCCGTTCTCGCCACGCGCGGCGCCGGGCAGCCTGCCCGTGTCGCCGTCCCCGAGGCGCGCGTCGATCGGCCGGCGATGTCACGCCGCGGACGCGCGGCGGTCGCGTGTTAGGGCATCGCCAGGTAGCGCCACGGGGTCACGCCGAACACCGCCGGGTGCAACGCGATCAGCGCCAGCCACAGCAGCACGCCGGCGCCGATGCGCCAGAGTCCGATCTCGGCGAAGACCAGGCGGTTGCGGCCGCCGGCGATCGCGGCGAACGGCAGGATCGAGGTGACCGCGGCAAACCCCGGCCAGTGCCCGGGCGCGCGCCGGGCGTACTTGGCGTCGAGGCTGGCCATGCCGGCCACGGCCACGACCAGGATCGCGCCGGTGACCACCGCGCCGCCGAGCGTGCCGAGCACGACCAGGTGCGCGGCCGCCCACAACGCGAACGCCCACAGCATCGGATAGCGCGTCACCCGCAGGATGCCGACCGCCGGCGTCGCCGACTGCAGGGCGCGCGCGCCCGCGACCGAGGTCGGATTGGGCACCGTCAGCGCGGCGACCAGCAGCACGCTGGCCGGCGCCAGCAACGCGATGCACAGCAGCGCCAGCCAGTCCGGCGCCTGCCACAGCACCCGCACCGGCCCGGCGGCGCCCCAGGCCCGGCCGAGCCAGACCAGGGTACCCAGCGACAGCAGCGAGAACGCGGCGCGGAAGCCGCGCTCGCCCAGCGCCCGCACGCAGCGATCGCGCAACCGGGTGCCGGCGATGCCCAGGTGCACGAAGATCCAGGCCGCGGCGGCGGCGAGCAGCGAAGCGAATTCGGCAGTCATGGCGGGATCCTCGTGGCGGCGTGGCGGCGGGGCAGCGACGAACCGGCGGACATCGGCGCATCCGATAGCCGATGCCGTGCGCCCACGTCAACGGGACGAGCGGACCTCGCGGTCGCGGCCGCCCGGCTCCGGCAGCGGCCGGCGCAGCCGCCGGTGCAGGATCGACAGCGCCAGCAGGCTGGCGCCGATGCCCAGCGCGGCGATCGCGACCAGCCAGCCGCCGCGGCCGGCGACCAGGTTCTCGCCCAGCAGCACCGTGCCGGCGGCGAACGGCAGTTCCCCCAGCGCCAGCGCCGGCAGGTACACGCGAAAGCGCACGCGCAGGGTGCCGAATAAATAGCCGGGCAGCTCCGAGGGCAACGCCAGTTGCACCAGCAGCGCCACCGGCAGATCCACCTGCGCCGGCAGGCGCACCAGGTAGTAATCGATCAGCCGTGCCGAGGCCACGCTGCGCACCAGCGGCCGGCCGAGGCTGCGGCCCAGGCCGTAAGCCGCGGCCCCGCCCAGCAGCCAGCCCAGCCACAGCAGGGCGATGGTCGCCAGCGGCCCCCAGCTGACCAGCGCCACCGGCACCAGCAGCGCGCTGGAAAAGAACGCGAGCATCGCCGACAGCGCCGACAGCAGTACGAACACAGCCCCGCCCCACAGCGGATGCCCGGCGATCAGCGGCCGCGCGGCGGCCAGCAGCTGTTGCAGGCCCGCGTACAGCCAGTCCACCGACAGCAGCAGCGCCAGCGCCACGCACAGCGCCAGCAACCCCAGCGCCCGCCGCCAGTGCGGCCCGTGGGGTGTGGTCAGCGGATCGGGCGCGTCCATCGGGCTCCTGCGGGCGGCCGCGGTGCGCGGTCGCCGCGATGCGGGGTGTCGCGATCATGGCATGCACCCGGCGGCCGGCGCAGCACGCCGCGACCGCGCGACCGCGCGGCCGCCCTCGCAAGCGGCAGGCCGCGCCGGCGGCGGCGTTACAACTCGTCGCGATCGCCGCTGAGCTGGATTTCCATGTCGTCGGCGGTTTCCGCGGCGATGTCCAGCGCCGCTTCCAGCTGCGCCGCGTCGATGCTGTCGGGCAGCTTGATCACGAAGTACAGCACGTCGCCGGCCAGCTCCCAGCCGCCGAGCTTGTTGCTGCGGCTTTCGGCCAGCAACTCCAGTGCCTTGTCGCCGTCGATGCCGTCCTGCTGCACCCGCCCCGCCGGCGCGAAGATCTCGCGGACCTTGAAGCCGCCGACGCTTTCGGTACCGCCGCTGACGAACACCAGCTGGGTGCGGCTTTCCTTGGAATAGGAATAGGTGACCTTGAAATCGCCGTCGTCGTCGACGACGTACTTGATGCCGCGGGCCTCCAGCCGCGTCTTGACCGAGGCGTCCTCGGCCTGCGCGACGGTGCTCGCGGCGGCGAACAGCAGGGAAACGAACAGCGCGACACGCACGGATGACAGCATCAGCGACCCCCTGGAATGCACGGCCGGAATGGCCGTGGCCGCCGGCATTGTGTCCTGCCGGCGGAAGCCGCGTCCACGGGGTCGGAGCGGCGTCGCGCCGCAACGGAAGATGCCGACAAAAACCGCGCTCCACGGCCCGTTTCTGCACAGCGCGTCCCCGGTCGCCCGCGGCGCCGGTCGCAGCGGCGCCGCACGTCGGTAGCGACGGTCAGGCGCCGGCGGCGCGCCGCGGCAGCTTCCAGTCCGGGCGCACGTAGTGGCAGGTGTAGCCGCCGGGATGGCGCTGCAGGTAATCCTGGTGCTCGGGCTCGGCCTCCCAGAACGCGCCGGCCGGTGCCACCTGCGTCACCACCTTGCCCGGCCACAGCCCGGAAGCGTCGACGTCGGCGATGGTGTCCAGCGCGATGCGCTGCTGCTGCGGCGTGGTGTAGAAGATCGCCGAACGATACGACGCGCCGCGGTCGTTGCCCTGGCGGTCGTGGGTGGACGGGTCGTGGATCCGGAAGAAGAATTCCAGCAGCTCGCGATAGCCGATGCGCTCCGGGTCGAACACGATTTCCACCGCCTCGGCGTGGCTGCCGTGGTGGCGATAGGTCGCATTGGGCACGTCGCCGCCGCTGTAGCCGGCGCGCGTGGACACCACGCCGTCGAGCTGGCGCAGCAGCTCCTGCATGCCCCAGAAGCAGCCGCCGGCGAGGATCGCGCGCTCCGGCCCCACCTGCGCGGCGCTCATCGCGGCGCCTCCAGCTGGTCCAGGTATTCGCCGTAGCCTTCGGCGACCATCGCCTCGCGCGGGACGAAGCGCAGCGCCGCGGAGTTGATGCAGTAGCGCAACCCGCCGCGCTCACGCGGGCCGTCGTCGAACACGTGCCCCAGGTGGCTGTCGCCATGCGCCGAGCGCACCTCGGTGCGGAGCATGCCGTGGCTGGTATCGCGCAGTTCCCGCACGTGCGCCGGCACCAGCGGCCGGGTGAAACTGGGCCAGCCGCAGTGCGCCTCGAACTTGTCCGTCGAGGCGAACAGCGGCTCGCCGGAGACCACGTCCACGTAGATCCCCGGCGCGGTGGTGTGCAGATAGCTGCCGCTGCCGGGGTGCTCGGTGGCGCCTTCCTGGGTGACGCGGTACTGCTCCGGCGTGAGCCGGGCCAGGGCCTCGGGAGTCTTGCGGTAGTCGCGCATGGACGCCTCCTGGAAGTTCATCCTCCTCCAAGTGGGGGTCCTGCGCATCCCGCGCAATGGCCCCCGCGGCCCCGGCCGGACCCCGGCTCAGGAATTCAGCGCCGCGCCGACCTGGATCCGGCGCGGCGTGGACTCCGGCCGCTTCGGGATCACGATCTGCAGCACGCCGTTCTGGCCGGACGCGGTGATGCCGTCCGGGTCGGCGCTGTCGGGCAGCGCGAAGCGGCGGTGGAAGTTGCCGTGCATCCGCTCCACCCGCGAATAGCGCTGGGTCTGCTCGGTCGCTTCCGCGCGGCGCTCGCCCTTGATCGTGAGCAGGCCCTTGTCCATCTGCACCTCGATCTCCTGCGGATCGACGCCGGGAATGTCGGCGTAGAGCACGAAGCGGTCGGGTTCCTCGCGGATGTCCACCAGCGGCATCCACTGGCTGGTCACCACCGAGGATTCGTCGTTGCCCGACGGGAACAGGCTGCCCTCGAACAGGCGGTCCAGGATCTGGCGCATCGGGTCCAGGGCCTGTCCGGAGAGCTGCGAGTAGTGGGTCATCTTGTTGTTCATCGTGGTCTCTCCCTTGCGAAGCCGGCGGGCCGGCATGCCCGCCCGTGGCGCGAACTAGGGCGCGCGGCGGCGGTTTCAAGGACGGACCGGCGCGGGCCGCCGGCGCGCGGTTGGCGAATTTTCAGGAACTTGAACCGGCCCGCGGCCGCGCCGCTGGCCCGCTTGCGCGGGCTTTCGCGTAGCCGACCGGTGTAGCGACCTGCAGCGCGCCAGGAGCGAGCGATGGCCATCACCAACCCGCAATCGGGCACCAACGTCCACGAGATCGCCGACGGCATCTTCCGCATCAACACGCCGGTGACGCTGCCCGGGGCGGCCGGCGCGTTTTCCTTCAACCAGTACCTGATCGCCGACGACGAGCCGCTGCTGTTCCACACCGGGCTGCGCGGGCTGTTCCCACTGGTGCGCGCGGCGGTGGCCTACGTGCTGCCCGCTGCCGGGCTGCGGCACATCGCCTTCTCGCACGTGGAGGCCGACGAATGCGGCGCGCTCAACGACTGGCTCGCCGCCGCGCCGCAGGCCGCGCCGCTGTGCGGCAACGTCGCGGCCGTGGTCTCGATCGGCGACCTGGCCGACCGCCCGCCGCGGGCGCTGGCCGACGGCGAGGTCATGGCGCTCGGCCGCCACCGCGTGCAGTGGCTCGACGCCCCGCACCTGCCGCACGCCTGGGAGTGCGGCTTCCTGCTGGAGCAGAGCACCGGCACGCTGCTGTGCGGCGACCTGTTCACCCAGCCCGGCGACGGCCGCGCCGCACTGACCGAGGCCGACATCCTCGGCCCCAGCGAAGCCTTCCGCCAGGCGATGGACTACTTCTCGCACAGCACGCACGCCGGCGCACTGCTGGAAAAACTGGCCGCCACCCGCCCGACCACGCTGGCCTGCATGCACGGCAGCGCCTGGCGCGGCGACGGCGCGGCGCTGCTGCGCGAGTTGTCGGCGGTGCTGACGGCCTGAGCGAAGACGCGGCCGACTGACTTGTCGGACGCGGGACAAAGCGCGCCCGATCCCTTCCTCCATCCGGCTGGTGTAGCCTTGCCCCAGGGGAATGAGCAGGAAGCTCGCGATGCACATCTGGCTACTGTGGCTCGCGCTGGCCTCGCCAGTCGTATCGGCGCAGTCGTTCCACAAGTGCACGGCCGAGGGCCGGACCTGGTATCAGGACGGCGCGTGCAGCGTGCCGCAGGACTTCGACCGCACGCTGCGCAAATGCGTCAGCCCCAGCGGCGCGGTCAGCATCCAGCACGAACCCTGCCCGCCCAAGTCGAAGACCGCCTGGGCCCGCAGCACGGCACCCGAATACGTGAGCGAAGCCAAGCGCCGCCGCCTGGCGGACGAGGCGCGCCAGCGCGAAGCCAACTCGCGCTACCTGTCGCACCTGGCCGGCACCGATGGCGCCAGCTGCAGCTATCGCTACACGCCTCCATCGCAGCCCAACCAGAAGCACGCCGCGTGCGAACGCGCAAAGCAATATCGCGAATCCGTACTGCGGCAAGTCGGGCTGGCGCGCACCTTTGAGCTGCTGCGAGCGTTGAACGCGCAGGTTTACGACGCCTGCAAGTAGGTCGTTGCGGTTGGGAACAGGATTAGCTCCCTCTGGCCTTCGTTGCCGGAGTGCTACCCTGGCGCAGGGGGAAAGCGACTCCGATGGCGTTCTGGTGGGTCAACCACAAGCAGACCCGTGACCACGAAGTTCGTGGCGGCTATTTGTGGTCGCCGATGCGCAACGCCAACGGCGGTTTCAATCAGACCTACGAGAACATGACGCATGTGCGCCCCGGCGACATCGTGTTCTCCTATGCGAACGGCCGGATCGGCGCAGTAGGCCAGGTGACCGAAGCGGCGTCTGCCAGCCCCAAGCCAACCGAGTTCGGCAACGTCGGCGACTATTGGGCCAACGAAGGCTGGCTGGTCGGGGTGTATTTCTCTCCGCCCCCGAAGCCATTGCTCCCGAAGACGCATATCCGAGCCATCGGGCCGATGTTGCCGCCCCGCCATTCGCCGATTCAGCGCAACGGAAATGGCAATCAGGGCTGCTATCTCGCCGGCATTTCCGACGCACTCGGCCACTTGCTACTGGCACTTCTCGATGTTGAAACATCGCCGGATTTTGCGGCGGCGGCATTCGTACACGACGTCGAGAACGACGCCGAGATTCTTGCCGACATCCATCAAATCGAAGGCGACTTGGCGCTTCCGGAAACGCAGCGCCTGCAGCTGGCCAAGGCCCGCATCGGCCAGGGTCTGTTCCGCAAGAGGGTCATGCTGGTGGAACCACGTTGCCGGGTCACAGGCGTCGAGGACCCGCGCCTGCTCATTGCCAGCCATATCAAGCCGTGGCGCGATGCATCCAACGCGGACCGGATCAATGGGTTCAACGGCATCATGCTGTCGCCACACATCGATGCGCTGTTCGACGAGCGTCTGATTTCATTCGAAGACAACGGCCGCATGCTTGTGCATGAGTCCCTGCCCCCGGATGTGCTCGAACGCTGGTCGATCCGTCGTGACACGCACGTCGAACGCTTCCGGCCCGAACAGTCCACGTTTCTGGAACATCACCGCAAATTGTTCGTCGGACACAGGGCATAGGGGTTTTGGATGCCCAATGCGGAAGACACATGCGACTTGCTTGATGAAACGAAAAAGGCGGCCAGCAGCCGCCTTTTTTCGACAAGCAGTGCTTTACGCGTGCAGCGGATTCGGCTTCTCCGCATCGATCTTGTACAGCTTGATCGCGCGCGCCACGTCCTTGGCCGTCATCTTGCCGTCCGCGGCCAGCGCCGCGATCGCGGCCTGGGCGACGTGGTAGCGGTCGACCTCGAAGAAGCGGCGCAAGTTGGCGCGGGTGTCGGAGCGGCCGAAGCCGTCGGTGCCCAGCACGGTGTAGCGCATCGGCACGTAGGCGCGGATCTGCTCGGGGTAGGCGCGGACGTAGTCGGTGGCGGCGATCGCCGGGCCCTGGCGGCCCTGCAGCAGGCCGGTGACGTAGGCGGTGCGCGGTTCGGCTTCGGGGTGCAGGCGGTTGTGGCGCTCCACGTCGCTGCCCTCGCGCGCCAGCTCGGTGAAGCTGGGGCAGGACCAGAGGTCGGCCTTGACGCCGAAGTCCTTGTCCAGCAGCTCGGCGGCGGCGATCACCTCGCGCAGGATCGTGCCCGAGCCCATCAGCTGCACGCGCAGCTCGCCCTTCTTCGGCTTGCCGGCGTCGCGGAACAGGTACATGCCCTTGAGGATGCCCTCGGCGCTGCCTTCGGGCATCTCCGGGTGGGCGTAGTTCTCGTTCATCAGGGTGACGTACCAGTACTCGTCGTGCTGCTCGGCGAGCATGCGCTGCATGCCGTGCTGGATGATGGTCACGACTTCGTAGCTGAAGGTCGGGTCGTAGCTGCGCACGTTGGGGATCAGGGCGGCCTGCACCAAGCTGTGGCCGTCCTCGTGCTGCAGGCCCTCGCCGTTGAGCGTGGTGCGGCCGGCGGTGGCGCCCAGCAGGAAGCCGCGCGAGCGCATGTCGCCGGCCTGCCAGGCGGCGTCCCCGACGCGCTGGAAGCCGAACATCGAGTAGTAGATGTAGAACGGCAGCAGCTGCAGGTCGTTGGTGCTGTAGCTGGTGGCGGCGGCCATCCAGCTGGCGAAGGCGCCGGCCTCGGTGATGCCTTCCTGCAGCACCTGCCCGGCGGCGTCCTCGCGGTAGTACATCAGCTGATCGCGGTCCACCGGCTTGTACTTCTGCCCGTGCGGGGCGTAGATGCCGATTTGCCGGAACAGGCCTTCCATGCCGAAGGTGCGCGCCTCGTCGGCGACGATCGGCACCAGCCGCGGGCCGATCTGCTTGTCGCGCAGGGCGATGTTGAGCATCTGCACGAACGCCATCGTGGTGCTGATCTCGCGCTCGCCGGTGGACTTGAGCAGGCGCTCGTAGGTGGCCAGCGGCGGCACCTGGAAGGATTCGCTGGACTTGCGCCGGCGCTGCGGCAGGTAGCCGCCCAGCGCCTTGCGGCGCTCGTGCATGTATTCGACTTCCGGCGACTTCTCGCCGGGGTGGTAGAACGGAACCTGGCCGTCCTTGAGCTGGTCGTCGGTCACCGGGATCTGGAAGCGGTCGCGGAACGCGCGCACGTCGGCATCGTCCATCTTCTTGGTGCCGTGCGTGGGGTTGAGCGACTCGCCGGCGGCGCCCATGCCGTAGCCCTTGACCGTCTTGGCCAGGATCACGGTCGGCATGCCGGTGGTGTGCACCGCGGCGTGGTAGGCGGCGTAGACCTTGTGCGGGTCGTGGCCGCCGCGGTTGAGGCGCCAGATGTCGTCGTCGGACAGGTTGGCGACCAGCGCCGCGGTCTCCGGGTACTTGCCGAAGAAATGCTCGCGCGTATAGGCGCCACCGAAGGCCTTGCAGTTCTGGTATTCGCCGTCGACGGTTTCCATCATCAGCTGGCGCAGCTTGCCGTCGCTGTCGCGCGCCAGCAGCGGATCCCAGTAGCTGCCCCAGATGGTTTTGATCACGTTCCAGCCGGCGCCGCGGAAGTTGCCTTCCAGCTCCTGGATGATCTTGCCGTTGCCGCGCACCGGGCCGTCCAGGCGCTGCAGGTTGCAGTTGATGACGAAGATCAGGTTGTCCAGGCCCTCGCGGCCGGCGACGCTGATCGCGCCCAGGGATTCGGGCTCGTCGGTCTCGCCGTCGCCGAGGAAGCACCAGACCTTGCGGTCGGTTTTCGGCATCAGGCCGCGGCTTTCCAGATATTTCCAGTTGCGCGCCTGGTAGATCGCGGCCAGCGGGCCCAGGCCCATGCTGACGGTGGGCACCTGCCAGTAGTCGGGCATCAGCCACGGGTGCGGGTAGGAGGCGACGCCGCGGCCGTCGACTTCCATGCGGAAATTGTCGAGCTGGGATTCGCTGATGCGGCCTTCCAGGAACGAGCGCGCGTAGATGCCGGGCGAGCCGTGGCCCTGGATGTAGACCAGGTCGCCGGGGTGGCCTTCGTGCGGAGCGCGCCAGAAATGGTTGAAGCCGACGTCGTACAGGGTCGCGGACGAGCCGAAGGTGGCGATGTGGCCGCCGAGGTCGCCGGGCTTGCGGTTGGCGCGCACCACCATCGCCATCGCGTTCCAGCGGATGATCGAGCGGATGCGCCATTCCATCGCCGCGTCGCCGGGGGACTTGGCCTCCTGGCCGGCGGGGATGGTGTTGATGTAGTCGGTGGTCGGCGAGAACGGCAGGTTGGCGCCGGCGCGGCGGGTCAGCTCGACCATGTCCTCCAGCAGCTGGTGCGCGCGCGGTGCGCCCTCGTGGTCGAGGACCGCCTGGATGGATTCGATCCACTCGCGGGTTTCGGCGGGATCGGGGTCGTTTTGCAGCAGCTGGTTCAGCCAGTTCATCGCGGGGGCTCCGCGCGGCCCGCTGGCCGCGCCATCGTCGGTTTAGAGCATCGATTCTAGCAGGCGCGGCCCGACGCGGCCGTGCGGCGCGGGCGAAACGCGACGCCTGTCGCCCTGCGCCGGCGGGCGGATGCCATCGCGGTCGGCATCATTCGCCGCTGGCGTCGCGCCGCACGCGCCGCGACCGCCCGCGGTGCGGCGGCAGAGCGCCCGCTACTCGCGCTGCAGGCGCGGGGCGTGGCCGGTGTCGCGCTGCTGCTTGCGGATCTGCGCCTCGACCGCGGCGATCGCGGTCATGTTGACCACGCGCCGCGGGGTCGAGGCGCTGGTGAGGATGTGCGCGGCCTGGTCCAGGCCCATCAGGATCGGGCCGATGGCGACGCCGTCGGTCATCACCCGCACCATGTTGTAGGTGATGTTGGCCGCGTCCAGGTTGGGCATCACGTACAGGTTGGCGCGGCCGTGCAGGGTGGTGTGCGGGAAGATGTGCGTGCGCAGTTCGTCGTTCCACGCGGTGTCGGCCATCATCTCGCCGTCGATCTGCAGCTTCGGCGCGCGCGCCAGCACCAGCTCGCGCACCCGGCGCATCTTCTGCGCGCTGGCGTCGTCGTGGCTGCCGTAGTTGGAGTGCGACAGCAGCGCGACCTTGGGCTCGATCCCGAACAGCTTGAGCCGGTAGCTGGCCTGCAGCGTGGCCTCGGCGATCTGCTCGGCGGTGGGATCGACCTGCACGTGGGTGTCGAGGAAGAACCACACGCCGCGGTCGTTGATCACCCCGGTCATCGCCGCAGTGCCCTGCACGCCGCGGTCGTAGTCGAACACGCTGCGCAGGTAGCCGAGCTTCTTGTGGTAGCGGCCGACCAGGCCGCAGATCAGCGCGTCGGCCTCGCCGCGCTCGACCATCAGCGCGGCGATCAGGGTCGGGCGCGAGCGGATCAGGTTCTTGGCCGCGGCCGGGGTCACGCCGCGGCGCTCGGTCAGGGCGTGGTACTGCTGCCAGTAGGCGTCGAAGCGCGGGTCGGAGTGGATGTTGGTCAGCTCGAAATCGACCCCGGCGCGCATGCGCAGGCCCAGGCGCTGGATCCGCGCGGCGATCACCTCCGGGCGCCCGATCAGGATCGGGTGCGCCATCTGTTCGTCGATCACCGTCTGCACCGCGCGCAGCACGACTTCTTCCTCGCCCTCGGCGTAGACCACGCGCTGGCGGTCGCCGCGGGCGCGGTCGTAGACCGGCTTCATCAGCAGGCCGGTGCGGTAGATGAACTGGGCGAGCTTTTCCTCGTAGGCGTGGAAATCGGCGATCGGGCGGGTGGCGATGCCCGACTCCATCGCCGCGCGCGCCACCGCCGGCGCCAGCATCACCAGCAGCCGCGGATCGAACGGGCGCGGGATCAGGTAGTCGGGACCGAAGCACGGCAGTTCGTCGCCGTAGGCCGCGGCCAGGTCGCCGGATTCCATCCGCGCCAGCTGCGCGATCGCGCGCACGCAGGCCAGCTTCATCGCCTCGTTGATCTCGGTGGCGCCGACATCCAGCGCGCCGCGGAAGATGTACGGGAAGCACAGCGCGTTGTTGACCTGGTTCGGGTAGTCCGAGCGGCCGGTGGCGACGATGCAGTCCGGGCGCACGCGGCGGGCGTCCTGCGGCAGGATCTCGGGATCGGGATTGGCCAGCGCGAGGATGATCGGCTTGGCGGCCATCGACGCGACCATCTCCGGCTTGAGCACGCCGCCTGCGGACAGGCCGAGGAAGATGTCGGCGCCTTCCACGATTTCGCCGAGCGTGCGCTTGTCGGTGTCGCGCGCGTAGCGGGCCTTGTCCGGGTCCATGCCCGCGCGGCCGCGGTGGAGCACGCCGTCGCGGTCCACGGCGAGGATGTGCTCGGGCCGCATCCCCAGCGCCACCAGCATGTCCAGGCAGGCGATGCCGGCGGCGCCGGCGCCGGCGTGGGCCAGCTTCACGTCCTCGATCTTCTTGCCCACCACTTCCAGCGCGTTGTAGATCGCGGCACCGACGATGATCGCGGTGCCGTGCTGGTCGTCGTGGAACACCGGGATCTTCATCCGCTGGCGCAGCTTGCGCTCGACGATGAAGCATTCCGGCGCCTTGATGTCCTCCAGGTTGATGCCGCCGAAGGTCGGCTCCATCGCGGCGATGATCTCGACCAGCTTGTCGGGATCGCGCTCGTCGAGCTCGATGTCGAACACGTCCACGCCGGCGAACTTCTGGAACAGGATGCCCTTGCCTTCCATCACCGGCTTGCCGGCGAGCGGGCCGATATCGCCCAGGCCCAGCACCGCGGTGCCGTTGCTGATCACCGCCACCAGGTTGCCGCGCGCGGTCAGCGCGCTGGCCTGGTTGGGGTCGGCGGCGATCGCCTCGCAGGCGTAGGCCACGCCGGGCGAATAGGCCAGCGCGAGGTCGCGCTGGGTGACCATCGGCTTGGTGGCGACGACCTTGATCTTGCCGTGCGGCGGGAAGCGGTGGTAGTCGAGCGCGGCCTGCTGGAAGTTCTCGCTCGGGTTCGCCGGGCTCGCCGGCGGCGCGGCGGCGGCGGGAGCATCGGGAGCACGGGACGAAGGCGTGTCGGACATCGGGTCGCGGGCCGCAGGCGGGCGTTCGATTCTAGCCGCTTCGCCCGCGACCCGAGCGCGGCGGCGATGGCGGATCGATCCGGCGATCGCGCAGAATGCGGCGTTCGCGCGGCGGAGGCGACATGCGGGAAGCGATCGAGAACGGACCGGCGCCCGGCGCCCGCAGGTGGGCGTGGCTGGCGCGCTGGGCGCCACTGGTGGTGTTCGCGCTGGCGTTGCCGGGGCAGTGGCTGCTGCTGGCCAATCCCGGCTATTTCAGCCACGACGAACTGCAGTGGGCCGCCTTCGCCGGCCGCGACGGGCCGATCGCGTGGTCCTCGTGGACCGCGATCGACGCGTTCCAGTACCGGCCGCTGACCTTCAACTTGTGGCTGTGGCTGTCGCGGCAGCTGTTCGCGCAGCCGCAGGCGTTCCACCTGCTGCTGGTGGTCTGGGGCGCGGGCAACGCGGCGCTGGCGTGTGCGCTGGCACGACGCTTCGGCGTGGCCACGGGGCCGGCGATCGCGGGCGCGCTGGTGTTCGCGCTGGGGCCGTTCGCGGCCTATACCCACGGCTGGGTCGGCACCCTGGGCGACCTGCTCTGGCTGAGCTGCGCATTGCTCGCCGGGCTGGCAGTGGCGCGCACGCGGCGGCCGGCGCTGGCGGCGGCGGCCGCGATCGCCTGCCCCGCGCTGGGTCTGCTGGCCAAGGAAGCGGCGGCGGCGATCCCGCTGCTGCTGGCACTGGCCTGGGCCTTCGACGGCCGCAAGCGGACGTGGGCCGCCGCGACCGTGGCCGCGAGCGCGGTGCTGGTCGCCTACCTGGCGCTGCGCATCGGCGTGCTGCTGCATGCGCCGCGCGAAGGCACGCAGTACGCGCTGGGCGCGGGCCACGTGCCGCTGCGCTGGCTGGAATACCAGCTGTTCGCGTTCGTGCCGACGGTGTTCGAGACCTTCAACACCCTGTCGCGCGGACTCGACGGCCGCATCGTGGTGGCCGCCGCGCTGTGGCTGACGCTGCTGGCGACACTTTGGCGCAGCGCGCCGCGGCTGGCCGCCCTGTTCCTGCTCGGCGGCCTCGCCGCGCTGGCGCCGGTGCTGCCGCTGGGCAGCAGCTGGAACCACTACGGTTACGGCTTTGCCGCGCTGACCGCGCCGGTGGTCGCCGCGGCCTGGCCGCGCGCGCCGCGCTGGGGCCGGGCCGTCATCGCCCTGGCCGCGGTGCTGTGCCTGTGGCACGGCGCCAACGTGATGCGCACGCTGCGCCACGTCGGCCAGGTGCAGGCGGTGTTCTCGCCGGCGCTGGCGCAGGCGGTGGCGGCGCAGGCGCGGCCGGGGCACAGCGCGCCGCTGCGGCTGCGGCCGGCCGCGGACGCGGAAGGCTGGATCTTCGCCCGGCTCACGCACGACATCCCCGAGTACGACGGCGTGGCGATCGGCCCGCGCGTGCAATTGGTCGCCGCCGGGGCGGCGGCCGAGCTGGAAATCGCGGCCGACGGGCGGCTGCACCCGGCGCGCTGAGGGCGCAGTCGTGGGGCGGAGATCACAGCGCGCGCGAGCCTGCGGGATCCGGACATCACGGCGGACGGCGTTGCTGCGATCGCGCCGCGGTCATGTCACGGGCGCTGCCGCGCCGTTCGCGGCGGCGGGAGGCGGCGGACGCGGGTCAGTCGGCAGCTTGCAGCAGCGGCGCGTCGGCGACGGCGTCCAGGCGGATGCGGTTGGCGAACAGCGAGAACGCCAGCATCCCGGCCAGGCCGTTGGCGCGCGCGACCCACCGCGGCAGCCAGCGCGGCGGCGCCAGCGTGCCGTCGTCGAACAGCGGTTGCAGGCGCAGCGCGTCGGCCAGGGTCATCTTGCCAGCGAACAGCCGCCGGCCCAGCCGCAAGTCGTGCTGCTTCAGCGCCCAGCGGAAGAAGGTGTGCACGCCGATCAGGCCGCGCAGGTACACGGTGTCCTTGGTGAACGCGGCGCCGCCGGTCAGCGGCACGCCGCGGAACACGCGCTGCGCCGAGGCGAAGCTTTCGACCTCGTCCTGCCCGGCGTCGAGGAAATAGTCGAACACCTGCACGAAGTCGGCGCCCTCCAGCGCCATCGCCACCGCCTCGATCCGCAGCGACACCCGCTTCATGCGCTCGATGTCGATGCTGCCGGTGATCTGCTCGGCGAAGGTCGCCAGCCCTTCCTGGGTGGCGGTGGTGCGCGGCGAGGACAGCGCCATGCTCGCCAGCACCGGCTGCTCGCGGCCGTTGAGCGCGGTCAGCGAATGCACCAGGGCCTCGTGCTGCAGCAGCTGGTGGCGGTCGTAGTCGCTGAAGGCGGCGCCGGCGCGCAGGCGGATGCGGGTGGCGCCGGCGGCGGCCTTGGCGATCAGGGTCGGGTCCAGCACCACCTCGACCAGGCGCTGGTTGAAGAAATCGTCGAGGTCGGATTGCAGTTGCAGTTGCAGCGCGGTGGCGGAGATCGCGACCTGCTCCTCCGGCGCCAGCAGTTCGCGGTCGAGCTCGTCGGCGATGGCGATGAAGTGGCGCGCGGCCTCGCGCGTGGACGGGCCGTTGCCCGGCAGCGGCTGGTCGGGGCGGCCGAACAGGCGCACCGAATGCGCGCTGACGGCGGCGCTGCCGAGCGCTTCCAGCAGCTCGGCGGCGACCGACCAGGAGCGCGCCGACTCGCCCACGTAGCGGCCCAGCGGATGCTCGGGGTCGGCCGCGCGCGCGATCGCGTCGAGCTCGCGGCGGGCGTCGCCGAAGTCCAGCCGCGGATACTCGACCTGCGGCAGCGCGGTGCGGCCGGCAGCGCGGCGCGCGAGGAATGCCTGCTGCACCGCCATCGGCCAGCTGACCAGCTGCAGCAGCCGCAGTTCGCGCGCGGCGCGGACCATGCGCGCATCGAGCGCGGCGTGGTAGGCGACCGCATCAAGCATGCCGGTTCCCCCGCGTACGCGCCGCCGCCGTGCGGGCGGCGCCGGCGTACCAACCCGGACTGCGGCGGCGCCGCGGCCCGGTCCGCGGCCACGGGCCGGCGCTAGCGCCGGCCATGGTTCCCGTCCGGCGGCTCGCCGGGCGTTTTCGACGGCGTTCTTGCCGGCGGCTTCGCCGGCGACCTCGTCGGCGGTTTCGCCTCGCCCCGTTGCGCCAGGCGGCCGGCGAGGCGGTCGGCGGCGCCGGCGACCTCGCCGCGCAGCTTGGCGTAATGGGCCAGGCGGCCGGCGTCGAGCGTGCCCGCGGCGACCGCCGCCTGCACCGCGCAACCCGGCTCGCGCTGGTGGCGGCAGTCGCGGAACCGGCACTGCGCGGCCAGCGCCTCGATCTCGGCGAAGCTGCCGGCGACGTCCTCCTCGCCGGTGGGCTTGAGCTCGCGCATGCCCGGGGTGTCGATCAGGCAGGCGCCCGAGGGCAGCGGCACCAGCGCGCGGTGGGTAGTGGTGTGGCGGCCGCGGGCGTCGCCGGCGCGCACCGCGCCGGTTTTCATCCTGTCGATCCCGAGCAGGGTGTTGGTGAGGGTGGACTTGCCGGCGCCGGAGGAGCCGACCAGGACGATGCTGCGTCCGGGCTGCAACCACGGCGCCAGCACCGCCAGCGCGTCGCGGTCCTTGGCGTTGAGCGCGACCACCGCCACGCCCGGCGCCACGGTGCCGGCGAGCGCGGCCCGCGCCGCGGCGACCGCATCGGGATCGGCGGCCGTGGCCTTGTCGGCCTTGGTCAGCACCACCACCGCGCCCGGCGCCGCCGCCCCGGCGCCGCCGGCCTGCACCAGCAGCAGGTACCGCTCGATCCGGCGCGGATTGAAGTCCGCATCCAGGCCGCAGACCACGAACACGGTGTCGACGTTGGCGGCGATCAGCTGCTGCCGGTAGTGCTCGCCGGCGGCACCGCGCTTGATCGCCGAATGCCGCGGCAACAGCGCGACGATGCGGGCGTGCGGCGGCGCGCCCGCGACCAGTACCCAGTCGCCGACCGTGGCGCGCGCGTCCGGCGCGATCCGGCCCTGGCGGTAGCCGGGCGGGCGCTGCCACTCGGGCGGCGACTCGGCGGGATAGGCCGCGTCCGGGCCCTCGGCGACCAGGTAGCCGGAGCGGTGCTGCTCCGCCACCCGCGCCGGCCGCGCCTGCGGATGCGCGGCGAGCAGGGTGGCCCATTGCGGGTCGGTGGCGGGGCCGTCCGGGTAGGGCCAGCCGATGGCGCCCAGCGGGTTCACGGCTTGCGCCATCCCGGCAAGCGGATAGCGACGCGCGCGGCGGCGCGTTGCGGCGACGGCGCAGACCTGCTGTCGTCGCGGCGCGGCCAGCCGATGGCGGATAGCGGGTTCACGGCTCGCGCCATCCCGGCAAGCGGATAGCGACGCGCGCGGTGGCGCGGTGCGGCGACGGCGCAGACCTGCTGTCGCCGCGGCGCGGCCGCGCGCGCCGTGCGGCGCAGCCGGGAATCACGCGGAGCGGCAGGAGACGGGCATGGCCGGATTCTAGCGGGTGTCCGGCACGCCCCCGCGCAGCGCGGCGCAGCCCGGTGCCGGAGCGCACCCTCGACCGCGCCGCCGGCCACGGGAGCGCAGCGCGACCAAAGTCGTGCCCGCCCGCGGCCCGCGGATCGGCTAGGCTGGCGGCTCCCGCCAGCCCCTGCCCCGCCGATGTCCGTGCCCAGCCTCAAGACCCGCGAGCGTTTGTCCGAAGTCCGTTACGAGATCCGCGGCGAACTCGCCCGCCGCGCCCGCGAGCTGGAAGCCCAGGGCCGGCAGCTGATCAAGCTCAACATCGGCAATCCCGGCGCGTTCGGTTTCCGCGCCCCGGAGCACCTGCAGCAGGCGATCGCCGGCCGCATCGCCCACACCGACCCCTACACCCACCAGCAGGGCCTGCCGGCCGCGCGCGAGGCGATCGCCGCCTTCCACCGCGCGCGCGGCACGCCCAACGCGGCGCCCGAGCGCGTGTTCGTCGGCAACGGCGTCAGCGAGCTGATCGACCTGTCGCTGCGCGCGCTGCTCAACCCCGGCGACGAGGTGCTGCTGCCGGCGCCCGACTACCCGCTGTGGTCGGCCGCGACCATCCTCAACGACGGCAAGCCGGTGTATTACCGCTGTACGCCGGAGCACGGCTTCCTGCCCGATCCGGACGAGATCGAATCCCTGGTCACGCCGCGCACCCGCGCGATCGTGCTGATCAATCCCAACAACCCGACCGGCGCCACCTATCCGCGCGCACTGCTGGAGCGCATCGTCGCCGTCGCCGCACGCCACGGCCTGCTGCTGATGGCCGACGAGATCTACGACGGCATCCTCTACGACGACGCGCGCTTCCAACCGCTGGCGCCGCTGGCCGGCGAGCTGCCGTGCCTGTCCTTCGGCGGCCTGTCCAAGGTGCACCGCGCCTGCGGCTGGCGCGTGGGCTGGGCGGTGCTCAGCGGCGATCCGCTGGCCAGCGGCGACTTCCACCACGCCATGGACCTGCTCGGCGCGCTGCGCCTGTGCGCCAACGTGCCGGGGCAGTTCGCGATCGAGCAGGCGCTGTTCGGCGTGGACACCATCGGCGCGCTGGTGGCGCCGGGCGGGCGCCTGTACGAGACCCGGCGTGCGCTGATCGACGCCTGCGCCGCCAGCGAGCACCTGCACCTGGTTGCACCGCAGGGCGCGCTGTACGGTTTCCCGGCGGTGGTCGGCGCGGCCGCGCACGGCTTCGACGACCATGCCTTCGCGCTGGAACTGCTGGAGCAGGAAGACGTGCTGGTGGTGCCCGGCTCCAGCTTCAACGCGCCCTGGCGCCATCATTTCCGCGTCACCCTGCTGCCGGAAGCACCGGTGCTGGGCGAGGTGTTCGCACGCATCGAACGGGTGCTGGCGCGGCGCGCCGAACGCGCCGGCGGCGAGGCCGACGCACGCGAAACCGCGGTGGCGTGAGGCGATGGCGGCGGCGGGCGACGGGCTGCCCTACCTCGCGCTCGGCGACAGTTACACGATCGGCGAAGGCGTGGCCGCGGAGGCGTGCTGGCCGCGGCAACTCGCCGGCGCGCTGCGCGCCGCGGGCATTCCGCTGGCCGATCCCCGCATCCTCGCCGCCACCGGCTGGACCACCGACGAACTGGCGGCGGCGCTCGACGCGGCCGAACCCCCGGGCGAGTACGCGTTCGTCAGCCTGCTGATCGGGGTCAACAACCAGTACCGCGGCCGCAGCCTGGAGGACTACCGCGCGCAGTTCACGGCGCTGCTGGAACGCGCGATCGGGTTCGCCGGCGGCGCTGCCGGGCGCGTGCTGGTGCTGTCGATTCCGGACTGGGGCGCGACCCGCTTCGGCCGGGAGTCCGGGCGCGACACCGCCGCGATCGCGCGCGAACTCGACGCCTGCAACGCCGCCGCGCGCACTGCCTGCGCCGCACGCGGGGTCGCCTTCCTCGACATCACCGCGATCTCGCGTGCGCACGGCGCCGATGCCGCGATGCTGGCCGCCGACGGCCTGCATCCCTCGGCCGCGGCGTACGCCGACTGGGTGCGCCTGGCAGTGCCGCTCGCGCAACGCCTGCTGGCGGCGCGATGACCGCGATCCGGCCGCTGGACGGCGCGACCGCGGCCCGCATCGCCCGCGCCTTCGCGCCTGCGCACTGGTACGGCAACCGCTGGCACTACTGCTACAGCCGCATCAAGCTGCGCAGCGATCCGCTGTATCCGGGCGTGGTCCAGGCACTGCGCGGCAGCCGCGCGCCCTTGCTGGACCTGGGCTGCGGCATCGGCCTGCTCGCCCACGCGCTGCGTGCCGGCGGCGTGGACCTGCCATACCGCGGCATCGACAACGACGCCGGCAAGATCGCGCAGGCGCGGCGCGCGGCGGCGGTCGCCGGCCTGGGCGGCGTCGATTTCCAGCAGCTCGACCTCGCCCGCGCGCTGCCGGCGCACCGCGGCAGTGTCGCCGTCCTCGACGTGCTGCAGTACCTGGACGACGACGCGCAGGCGCGTCTGCTCGACG
This sequence comes from Cognatiluteimonas weifangensis, assembly GCF_003416885.1. GTDB lineage: Bacteria > Pseudomonadota > Gammaproteobacteria > Xanthomonadales > Xanthomonadaceae > Cognatiluteimonas > Cognatiluteimonas weifangensis. The sequence continues at coordinate 25,069 of NZ_QVPD01000002.1, read as the reverse complement.
CCGCGATCGCGATGCTGGCGCCGGGCGCGCGGCTGGTGCTGCGCAGCGGCCTGGAGGACGACAGCCGGCGCATGCGCGTCACCCGCGGCTTCGACCTGGTGGCCAATCGCCTGGGCTGGATGAACGCCGCGCCCAAGCGCTATCCGCGCGCCGATGCGCTGCGCGCGCGCCTGCTCGCGGCCGGGCTGGAGGTCGACTTCACTCCGCTGCGCGGCCACACGCCGTTCAACAACTGGCGCGTGGTGGCGACCAGGCCCGGATCCGGCGTCTCGTAGCGCGGCATCGGGCGACGCAGCGTCGACCGAGACCGCCTCGGACCGGATCGGCCCCGCGCCAGGACCCGATGCGTCGAGCGCACGGCGCCGCCGGCTGGCCTGCCGCGGCGTCGCCTGCTTCCGGGTGCCACCGCGGCCGACGCCGCGCCTACGACGGTGCCTGCGACGGCTCCGCGGCAGGGCAAGCGTCGGCGTCGGGTTCCAGCAGTTCCGGCAACACGCAGCGGTAGCCCCGCGCGTGCAGCCGCGGCAGCAGAAGCGCGATCGCTTCGACGTTGCGGCCGTGCGCGGCGCCTTCGTGCAGCAGCACGATCGCCCCCGGCGCCAGCGCGCGTTCGATCCGCGCGACCACCGCCTGCGGATCGGCCACCACCGCATCGAACCCGCGCGCGCTCCAGGCCACCCGCGCCAGCCGCCACCGCCGCAGCGGCGCCGACACGAACGGATTGGCCATCCCGACCACGGCGCGGAACCAGCGCGGGGCGACCCCGGTCAGTTCGCGCACGATCGCCTGCGTGCGCGCGATTTCGGCCGCCATCCGCCGCGGCCCCAGCGCCCAGAACCAGGCCGAGGGATGGGTGGCGCTGTGGTTGCCCAGCGTGTGTCCGCGCCGCAGGATCTCGCGCAGCGCCTCCGGTCGCGCGGCAGCGCGTTCACCGACCACGAAGAACGTCGCCCGCGCGCGGTGCGCATCGAGCAGGTCGAGGATCGCGGCGGTGTCGGCCGAGGGGCCGTCGTCGATGGTCAGCCAGACCAGCGGCTCGCGCGTGGGCAGCCGCGCCAGCGCCGGGCCGTACAGCCGCGAGCGCGGCCACAGCACGCCCCACAGGAACACCAGGTGCGAGGCCAGCAGCAGCGGCAGGCCGACATGCCAGCCCCAGCGCCACCAGGCCAGGGCGACCAGCGCCTGGCTGCCCGCCAGCGCCCACCCCCATGCGTGCGGATGGCGCGGCGGACGATGCAGCGGGGCGGCGCTCATGCCCGGATCATGCCGCGCTGCGCCGGCGCCCGCCAGCGGCCGCGGCGGACCCGCGCCGGCGTCCGGGCCCACCGCGCGCGCGGCGTAGAATGCGCGCCTCGCCCCCGCTCCGGATCGCCGTCATGTCGCTCGACCCTGCCCTGCGCGCCCGCATCGATGCCCTGCTCGCCGCCCATCCCGTGGTGCTGTTCATGAAGGGCGAGCCGCAGGCGCCACAGTGTGGCTTTTCGGCCAAGGCGGTGGCGGCGCTGGCCGCGACCGGGATCCAGGACTACGCCCACGTCGACGTGCTGTCGGACCCGGAAATGCGCGAAGGCATCAAGCAATACAGCGAGTGGCCGACGATCCCGCAGCTGTACATCGGCGGCGAGCTGGTCGGCGGCAGCGACATCCTCGAGCAGATGGCCAACTCCGGCGAGCTGCACGCAGCGCTCGGGCTGCCGCCGCCGGACCGCACCCCGCCGGCGATCCGGATCGCCCCGGACGCGGTGACGATGCTGCGCCAGGCGCTGGCCGACGCCGGCGAAGGCTACGCGCTGAAGATCGCGGTCGATCCCAAGTTCAACGCGCAGCTGCAGCTGGCGCCGGTGGATGCCGCGGCGATCGCGGTCGAGGTCGAGGGCATCCGCGCCCAGTTCGACCTCGCCTCGGCGCGCCGCGCCGACGGCCTGTCGATCGACTGGGTCGACGACGAGCGCGGCCGCGGCCTGGTGATCGACAATCCGAACGCGCCGCCCAAGGTGCGCGCGCTGTCGCCGATGGAAGCGGCCGGCAAGCTCGCCGCCGGCGCCCTCACCCTGGTCGACGTGCGGCCGCCGGACGAGCGCGCCCTCGCCCAGGTCAAGGCCGCCTTCGCCACGCTCGACGGCGGCAGCGCGGCGCTCGAAGCGCTGCCCAAGGACACGCCGCTGGCGTTCCTGTGCCATACCGGCGCGCGCAGCGCGCAGGCCGCCGAGCATTTCCGCCAGCTCGGTTTCCGCGAGGTCTACAACGTCACCGGCGGCATCGACGCCTGGGCCGACGCCGACCCGGCGATCGGCAAGTACTAGCCGCCACCCGCGCCGGCGGTCGCGCGCTTCAGAAGCCGCCCCCGGTATCCAGGTAGGCCTGTTCCTCCGGCGTGCTGGTGCGCCCCAGCGCGGCGTTGCGGTGCGGGAAGCGGCCGAAGCGCGCGATCGTGTCGTGGTGCGCCTGCGCGTAGGCGAGGTACTCGGCGTCGCCCAGCGCCGCGATCAAGGCCACCGCGCGCTGCTGGTCGGCGGCGTCCTCGGAATGCTCGAACGGCAGGTAGAAGAACAGCCGCAGCGCCGGCGCGCAGGCGCGGTCGTGGCCGGCCGCGAGCGCCCGCGCGGCGAAATGCCGCGCCAGCGGATCGGTGGCGTAGGCATGCGCGTTGCCGCGGAAGATGTTGCGCGGGATCTGGTCCAGCAGCAGCACCAGGCCCAGCGCGCCGTCGGCGGTCTCCAGCCAGTGGTCGAGCTCGCGCCGCGCCGCCGCCAGGTGCGCCGTACCGCAGTGCGCACGGCACGCTGCATCGAACGCGGCGTCGCCACGGAACCATTGCCCCGGCCCAGCCTCGCGCCAGAACGTCACCATCTGCGCGGCGGTGAGCGCAGGAGCAGGCGAAACGATATCGGTCACGGCATTCCTCCCACGCAAGGGCTGGGTCAGCGTACCTGTTCCCCGCGATTGCCCGCAGCGAAGATGCCGAAAAAACGGGGCACGGGCTCCCGTGCCCTGCCCGCTCGCCGGGTCATCGGGACATGACCAAGGGCAGGGTTGGCAGCGTGCGGCAGCCGGGCTAGGTTGGGGGCTTCACGGGGAGACGCCATGTCCAAGCCACTCGTCGCCGCGCTCGCGGCGGTCCTGCTCGCCGGCTGCGCCAGCGCGCCCGAACGCGACACGCCGGCGGACGCCGGCGATCGCGCCGACCTCCGCCGCGCGAGCTTCATCGACGACCCCTATCCGAGCCGCTACCAGGCCGCGCCGTCGGCGCCGGTGCTGATCACGGGCGCCACCGTGCTCACCGGCACCGGCGCGCGCCTGGAGCACGCCGACGTGCTGCTGCGCGAGGGCCGCATCGCCGCGGTCGGCAGCGGACTGGCGGCGCCCGCCGACGCGCTGCGCGTGGACGGCGCCGGCAAGTGGGTGACCCCGGGCCTGATCGACGTGCACTCGCACCTGGGCGTGTATCCCAGCCCCGGCGCACGCGCGCACGCCGACGGCAACGAGGCGACCGCGCCGGTGACCGCCAACGTCTGGGCCGAGCATTCGGTGTGGCCGCAGGACCCGGGCTTCGACACCGCCCGCGCCGGAGGCGTCACCGCGCTGCAGATCCTGCCCGGCTCGGCCAACCTGGTCGGCGGCCGCGGCGTGACCCTGAAGAACGTGCCCGCCACCAGCTACCAAGCGATGAAGTTCCCGGGCGCGCCGTGGGGCCTGAAGATGGCCTGCGGCGAAAACCCCAAGCGCGTCTACGGCAGCAAGGGCGGCCCGTCCACGCGCATGGGCAACGTCGCCGGCTACCGCGCCGCCTTCATCGATGCCGCCGAATACCGCGACAAGCGCAACCAGGCGCGCGCCAAGCCCGATTCCGACCAGGCCAGCGGCGGCAAGCGCGACCTCAAGCTCGACACCCTCGCCGCCGCGCTCGACGGCGACATCCTGGTCCACATCCACTGCTATCGCGCCGACGAGATGGCCACGATGCTGGACCTGGCGAAAGAGTTCGGCTTCCGCATCGCCGCCTTCCACCACGGCGTGGAGGCCTACAAGATCGCCGACCGGCTCGCCGCCGAGGGCGTGTGCGGCGCGCTGTGGGCCGACTGGTGGGGCTTCAAGATGGAAGCCTTCGACGGCATCCAGGAGAACATTGCGCTGGTCGACCGCCCCGCGGGCGGCTGCGCGATCGTGCATTCGGATTCGGAGGAAGGCATCCAGCGCCTCAATCAGGAGGCGGCCAAGGTGATGGCGCACGCGCACCGGGCCGGGATCGAGATCGCGCCGGAACGCGCGATCCTGTGGCTGACGCGCAACCCGGCCAGGGCGCTGGGCATCCTCGAGCGCACCGGCACCCTGGAGGCGGGCAAGATGGCCGACGTGGTGCTGTGGAACGGCAATCCCTTCAGCGTCTACGCGCAGGCCGAGCAGGTGTATGTCGACGGCGCGCGGGTGTACGACCGCCACGACCCGGCGCACCGGCACGTCTCCGATTTCCTGCTCGGGCAGTCGGCCGCGGGGGGTGCGCGATGAAGCCCCTGTTTGCGAGCCTCGCCGCCGGCCTGCTGGCCACCGCCCTGTCGGCGGCCGCCGGCAACGCGACGGCGCAGGACCTGCTGATCCGCAACGCGGTCGTGCATACCGCCACGGCTGCCGGCAGCTTGCGCAATGCCGATGTGCTGGTGCGCAGCGGCCGCATCGCCGCGGTGGGCAGCGGGCTGTCCGCGCCGGGCGTGGCGGTGGTCGAAGCCGCCGGCCGGCCGCTGACGCCGGCGCTGTTCGGCGGCATCACCGCGATCGGCATCGAGGAAGTCTCGGGCGAATCGCCCACGGTCGACGCGACCCTCACCCTCGGTGCCGGCGCGCAGCCGGTGATGACGGTGCGGCCGGAGTTCGACGTCACCCTCGCCTACAACCCGGCGTCCTCGCTGATTCCGGTGGCGCGCATCGAAGGCATCGGCTTCACCCTGCTGCACGCCGGCAGCGCCCGCGGCGGTTCGATCGTCGGCGGCCAGGGCGGCACCATGCGCCTGGACGGCAGCCTCGATCCGCTCGGGCCGAAGGTGCTGTTCGTGGCGCTGGGCGCCGGCGCCGCCGGCCTCACCGGCGATTCGCGCGCGGCGCAGTGGATGCTGCTGGACCAGCTGATCGACGAGGCCCGCGGCCGCATCGCGCCGGACTCGCGGCACTCGCTGCTGACCCCGGCCGGGCGCGCCGCGCTGGCGCAGTTCCTCGACCGCAAGGGCCTGGTGATGGTGGAAGTCGAGCGCGCCGCCGACATCGTGCAGCTGCTGCGCTGGAGCGCGCGCCGGCACGTGCGCGTGGCGATCGCCGGCGGCGCCGAGGCCTGGCAGGTGGCGCCGGCGCTGGCCGCGGCGCGGGTGCCGGTGTTCGTCGACCCGCTGGCCAACCTGCCGGCGGATTTCGATCGCATCGGCGCGACCCTGGAAAACGCCGCGCGGCTGCACGCGGCGGGCGTGGCGGTCGGCTTCAGCCAGTCGGGCGACGCCTCGCACAACGCGCGCAAGCTGCGCCAGCTGGCCGGCAACGCGGTCGCCAACGGGCTGCCGTGGGACGCCGGCCTCGCCGGCCTGACCCGGGTGCCGGCGCAGATCCTCGGCGTCGCCGACCAGCTCGGCGGCATCGCCGTCGGCCGACGCGCCGACCTGGTGCTGTGGAGCGGCGACCCGCTGGAGGTCAGCAGCGTCGCCGAGCAGGTGTGGCTGGACGGCCGCACGCAGCCGATGCGCTCGCGCCAGACCGAGCTGCGCGACCGCTATTTGCCAGGCGCCTCCCGCTGAGGGAAAAGGGGGCGGCGGTCGTCAGGGCGCGCATTGCTCCCGGAGACCCGGCGGCAGTCCCCGCGACTTGACGAGCTCCGCCCCGCCGGCCGCTACTCGTTGAAGCGCAGGTGCCGTACCGACTTGCCGTTGCGGCGGATCAGGCGCAACGCCTCGATCCCGATCTGGATGTGCGACTCGACGAAGCGGGCGCTGACGGTGGCGTCGCTGGCTTCGGTCTTGACCCCTTCGGGCACCATCGGCTGGTCGCTGACCAGCAGCAGCGCGCCGCAGGGGATGCGGTTGGCGAAACCGGCGGCGAAGATGGTCGCGGTCTCCATGTCCACCGCCATGCAGCGCATCACCCGCAGGCGTTCCTTGAACGCCTCGTCGTGCTCCCAGACGCGGCGGTTGGTGGTGTAGACGGTGCCGGTCCAGTAGTCGTGGCCGAGGTCGCGGATCATGGTCGAGACCGCGCGCTGCAGCGCGAACGCCGGCAGCGCCGGCACCTGCGGCGGCAGGTAGTCGTCGCTGGTGCCCTCGCCGCGGATCGCGGCGATCGGCAGGATCAGGTCGCCGAGCTGGTTCTTGCGCTTGAGCCCGCCGCACTTGCCCAGGAACAGCACCGCCTTGGGCGCGATCGCCGACAGCAGGTCCATCATGGTCGCGGCATTGGGGCTGCCCATGCCGAAATTGATCATGGTGATGCCGTCGGCGCTGGCGCTGGGCATCGCCCGGTCGGCGCCGACGATGCTCGCCCCGGTCAGGCGCGCGAAATGCCCCAGGTAGCCGCCGAAGTTGGTCAGCAGGATGTGCTCGCCGAAGCCGTCCAGCGGCACCCCGGTATAGCGCGGCAGCCAGTTGTCGACGATCTGTTCCTTGTCCTTCATGGCGCCAGTGTCGGGCCGCGGCACGGCCGGCCGCAAGCCCGGGTGCAGCACGCCGGCGTTTGGGGTAGCTTTGCCCCGGGCCACCAGGGGGAAGCCTTCATGCGCATCGGACTTGTCGTCGACTCGGCTTGCGACCTGCCGGGCGAGTACTTCGGGCAACATCACATCACCCTGCTGCCGGTGACCGTGCACATCGGCGAGGACTCCCTCACCGACCTGCGCGACGAGCAGGAAACGCTGCGGTTCCTCCGCTCCCACATCGCCGAGCGCGGCGCCGACGCCGAAACCTCGCCGTTCACCGTGCAGCAGATCCAGGAGCTGTTCCTGAGCAAGCTGGTGATCGACTACGACTACGTGTTCTGCCTGACCACGGCCCGCAGCCGCAGCGCGATCTTCGAGAACGCGACCCAGGCGAGTTTCGCGATCCTCAACGAGTACCGGCCGATCCGCGCCGCCGCCGGCCACGACACCCCGTTCGCGCTGCGGGTGGTGGATTCGCAGAACGTGTTCGCCGGCCAGGGCGTCACCGCGGTGGAGGCAGTGCGCCTGATCGAGGGCGGCGAAGGCGCGCCCAAGATCCGCGCGCGGCTGGAGAACCTGGCGCTGCACACCCACGCCTACATGATCGCGCCCGACCTGCACTACCTGCGCGCGCGCACCCGCAAGCGCGGCGACCGCAGCGTGAGCCTGTTCAGCGCCGCCCTGGGCAGCGCGCTGGACATCAAGCCGATCCTGCACTGCAACCGCGGCGAGACCGGCGCGGTCGCCAAGATCAAGGGGCTGGAAGCCGCGGCCCAGCGTCTGTTCGCGTTCGCCGGCGAGCGCGTGCGCCGCGGCCTGATGACGCCGACGCTGTGCCTGAGCTACGGCGGCGACCTGGCCGAGATGCGCGCCCTGCCCGGCTACGAGGATCTGCGCACGCTCTGCACCGGCTACAACATCGAGATGTTCGAGACGGTGATGGGCCTGACCGGCATGGTCAACGTCGGCAAGGGCGCGCTGGTGGTCGGCTTCGCCGCCGAGCCGCACGTGTTCGAATGAGCCGCGGCCTCGACGCCGCGTCGACGCGGGTGCGCTAGGCTGCCCCGCCCGCTTCCGCGCGCGCCATGCCGATCCGCTACTACCTCAGCCTGCCCGACCCGGATGCCGCGCGCGGCAGCGACCCGGCATTCGCCTTCCGCGCCCGCGGCGCCGAGGGGCTCGCGCAGGAGCTGCAGCAGGCGCTGCGCAGCGACGCCCTGTTCCAGCGCTGGCGCGCGGCGCAGGAGGACCCGGACGCGGTCGACCCCGCGCTCGGCGCCACCGATCCGGCCGCCAGCGTGCAGGGCCAGCAGCACGACCTGCACATCGACCTGATCGCCACCACCACGATTCCCGGACGCGTGCTCAAGCAGCGGCTGCGGCTGCTGGCCGGCAGCCGCTGGACCCTCACCGACGTGGTCGCGGTCTGAGCTGAGCCGCAGCACGTGCGGGAACAGCCGGCAGCGGCCGTCGTCATGCCCGCAAAGGCGGGGACGCGGGGCACCGTCGCGTCGGCAGTGCCTCAGCTGCCGCGGGCCGCGTCGGCCGCCGCCGACTCCTCGGGCAAACCCAGCAGCGCCACGCGGTTGTGCACGCCGCGGCGCTCGAACACGTGGTGCAGGTGGGTTTTCACCGTCTCCGGACTGATTCCGAGCTGGCGCGCGATCTGCTTGTTGCTCAGGCCGCGCACCGCCCAGCGCACGATCTCGCGCTGGCGCCCGGTCAGCGGCGACGGCGCGGCCGCGACGGCAGGCGGCGCCGGCGCATCGGCGCCACGCACGTCCTGCAGCAGTCCCGGCATGGTCACGAACAGGTCCGCACCGGCGGCGCGGATCGCCCGCAGGGTCAACTCTGGCGACGCCGCCTTGCCGAGGCAGGCGCTGGCGCGGGCGGCGATGCAGCGCAGCAGCGCGGCCGCATCCGGCCGCCGGTAGAAATACAGCCGCCGCGGCGCCGGCAGCCACGGCCGTCGCGGGCGGCGGTCGCTGCTGCGGTCGTCGCCGTCGAGCAGCAGCAACGCCGGCAGGCCGGCATGGTCCGGACGCGGTTGCGCGGGAGCGTAGGCGCCGAGCCACTCGAACTCGCCGCGCGCGGCCAGCAGGCCCTGCATGCGCGAGCGCCAGGCCGGATCGGGGCCGATCACCAGTAGTGGCAGCGCGGACATGGCTGGCTCCTTGCTGGATCCCGGTGCCCCCGCCACCGGTAACGCAAGCCAACGCGCTCATGCCGCGCGGGCGGACAGCCGCCGGCGCCGCGCCCGCGCGCTCGTCCCGGGCCGGCGTCCGCGGTCGGTGGCGCGTCGCCGCCGGCAGCCGGGCGCTCGCGGTCGCCGTCCGCGCCCCGGCTGTTGTCGCTGGCGCGGAGGCGGTGCGGGCCACCGCGCGGTTCGCGGGCCGGCAACGCGGAGGGGGCTCAACCCCCGCGCAGGGCGGCGGCGTGCCAGGCCAGGTGTTCGCCGATGAAGCTGGCGATGAAGTAGTAGCTGTGGTCGTAGCCGGGCCGCAGATGCAGGGTCAGCGGATGGCCGGCGGCGGCGCAGGCGGCGCGCAGCAGTTCCGGACGCAGCTGCGTCGCCAGGAATTCGTCGGCCTCGCCCTGGTCGACCAGCAGCGGCAGGCGCTCGCGGGCGTCGGCAATCAGGGCGCAGGCGTCCCATCGCCGCCACGCCGCGCGGTCCTCGCCCAGGTAGGCGGCAAACGCCTGCTCGCCCCAGGGCACCTGCGACGGCGCCACGATCGGCGCGAACGCCGACACGCTGCGGTAGCGCCCGGGATTGCGCAGCGCGAGCACCAGCGCGCCGTGGCCGCCCATCGAGTGGCCGGCGATCGCGCGCACGTCGCTGGCCGCCGGGTCCGCCTCGACCCACGCCGGCAACTCCTGCGCGATGTACTCGTGCATCCGGTAGTGCGCCGCCCACGGCGGCTGCGTGGCGTCGAGGTAGAAGCCGGCGCCCTGGCCGAGGTCGTAGCGCTGCGCGTCGGCGACGTCGGCGCCGCGCGGGCTGGTGTCGGGCGCCACCAGGATGATCCCGTGCTGCGCGGCGTAGCGCTGCGCGCCGGCCTTGGTGATGAAGTTCTGCTCGCTGCAGGTCAGGCCCGAGAGCCAGTACAGCACCGGGCAGGGGCCGTCGGCGGCCTGCGGCGGGTAGTACACGCCGACGCTCATGTCGCAGCCCAGGACCTCGGAGCGGTGGCGGTAGACGTCCTGCCAGCCGCCGAAGCAGGCGCGGTGTTCCAGGCGCTCGGTGGTCATCGCCGCGCTCAGTAGTGGATGACGCTGCGGATCGACTTGCCCGCGTGCAGCAGCGCGAAGGCGTCGTTGATGCGCTCCAGCGGCATCGTGTGGGTCACGAACGGCGCCAGCGCGATCTCTCCGGCCATCGCCTGCTCCACCATCCCCGGCAGCTGGCTGCGGCCCTTGACGCCGCCGAACGCCGTGCCCATCCACTTGCGGCCGGTGACCAGCTGGAACGGCCGCGTGCTGATCTCCTGGCCGGCGCCGGCGACGCCGATGATCACGCTCTGGCCCCAGCCGCGATGCGCGCATTCGAGCGCGGCGCGCATCACCTGGACGTTGCCGATGCATTCGAACGAATGATCCACGCCCCAGCCGGTCATCTCCACGATCACCTGCTGGATCGGCTGCTCGAAGTCCTGCGGATTGATGCATTCGGTGGCGCCCATCGAACGCGCCAGCGCGAACTTGGCCGGGTTGGTGTCGATGGCGATGATGCGTCCGGCCCCGGCCTGCACTGCGCCCTGGATCACCGCCAGCCCCAGCGCGCCGAGGCCGAACACGGCCACGCTGTCGCCTGCCTGCACCTTGGCGGTGTTGTGCACGGCGCCGATGCCGGTGGTGACGCCGCAGCCCAGCAGGCACACCTGCTCGTGGTTGGCGGCCGGGTTGATCTTCGCCAGCGAGACCTCGGCGACCACGGTGTACTCGCTGAAGGTGGAGCAGCCCATGTAGTGATAGACCGGCTGCCCGTCGTAGGAAAAACGGGTGCTGCCGTCGGGCATCAGGCCCTTGCCCTGGGTGGCGCGCACCGCCACGCACAGGTTGGTCTTGCCGGACTTGCAGAACAGGCACTGCCCGCACTCGGCGGTGTACAGCGGGATCACGTGGTCGCCCGGCTTGACGCTGGTCACGCCCTCGCCCACCTCCACCACCACGCCCGCGCCTTCGTGGCCGAGCACCGCGGGAAACACGCCCTCGGGATCGTCGCCGGACAGGGTGAACGCGTCGGTGTGGCAGACGCCGGTATGGCTGATCTTCACCAGCACCTCGCCCGCGCGCGGCGGGGCGACGTCGATCTCGACCAGCTGCAGCGGCTGTCCGGGGGCGAAGGCGACGGCGGCACGGGACTTCATGGCGGTTCCTCGGGTCAAAAGGCGACTGTAGCCTGTTGCCGGGGCGTGGTGCGTCGCGTGAAAGCAGCGCGATGCCGCGCGGTTCGCGCCGCTCCCGGGGAGAACCCGCGCCGCGGTCAGTAGGCGAACTCGCGGAACACCGGGTCGACGCTGCCGTTCCAGGCGCCATGGAACAGCGCCAGCTTGCGCTCGGCGGGCGTCTGCCCGGCCTCGACCGACTCGATCAACGGCACCAGGAAGACGCTTTCGTCGGCACCGTGGTGGTTGCGGCGGGCGCGCCGCCGCAGGCCGTGCGCGGAGATCTTCAGCGCCTCGCGCGCCAGGTCGCGCACGCTGCCGCCGCGGAAGGCGAGCTTGAGCGCGTGCCGCGGCACGCCGTCGCGCAGCGCGTGGCGCTCTTCCATGCTGAAGTCGCGGACCAGGTCCCAGGCCGCATCCAGCGCCGCGTCGTCGTACAGCAGCCCGACCCAGAACGCCGGCAGCGCGCACAGCCGGTTCCAGGGGCCGCCGTCGGCGCCGCGCATTTCCAGATACTGCTTCAGCCGCACCTCGGGGAAGGCGGTGGTCATGTGGTCGGACCAGTCGCGCAGGGTCGGGTGCGCGCCGGGCAGGGCGGCGAGCTTGCCGGCCATGAAGTCGCGGAACGAGCAGCCGGCCAGGTCGATGTAGCGCTTGTTGCCGTCGGCGTCGTTGCGGTAGGAGAAATACATCGGCACATCGAGCAGGTAGTCGACGTAGCGTTCGTAGCCGAAGCCGTCTTCGAACACGAAGTCGAGCATGCCGGTGCGGTCGGGATCGGTGTCGGTCCAGATGTGCGAGCGGTAGCTGAGGTAGCCGTTGGGCCGGCCTTCGGTGAACGGCGAGTCGGCGAACAGCGCGGTGGCGACGGGCTGCAGCGCCAGCGACACGCGGAACTTCTTCACCATGTCGGCCTCGCTGTCGACGTCGAGGTTGACCTGCACCGTGCAGGTGCGGGTCATCATGTCCAGGCCGAGGTTGCCGCGCTTGGGCATGTACTCGCGCATGATCGCGTAGCGGCCCTTGGGCATCCACGGCATGTCCTGCCGCCGCCATTTGGGCTGGAAGCCCATGCCCAGGAAGCCCAGGCCGAGGGTGTCGGCGACCGACTTCACCTCCACCAGGTGGCTGTCGACCTCGCAGCAGGTCTGGTGGATGGTTTCCAGCTGCGCGCCCGACAGTTCCAGTTGCCCGGCCGGCTCCAGCGTCACCGAAGCGTCGCCGCGGGTCAGCGCGACCACGCGCGCGGGGCCCTGCCCGATGCGTTCGTGCACCGGGGTCCAGCCGAACCGGGTCAGGCCCTGCAGCAGCGCCTCGATCCCGCGCTCGCCGTCGAACGTCGGCGGCCGCAGGTCGTCGAGGCGGAAGCCGAACTTCTCGTGCTCGGTGCCGATGCGCCAGGCCTCGCGCGGACGCGCGCCCCGGGCCATGTATTCGACCAGTTCGCGGCGATCGGTGAGCGGGGATTCGGCGACATGGCTCGGGCTCGACATCGGGACCGCTCGCAGCAGGGGTGTGCGAGGTGGGGGCGACCGCCCGGCTTCGCAAGGCATCCACTATAGCCCCGGCCTGCGGGCGCACCGACGCCGTAGGGCGGACGCTGTGTCGCCCATGCGGCACGCTTGTGCGGCACGCTGCCATGGCGGTGCGGTTTCGGCGATGATGCGTGCAGCCCGGGACGAGGGACCGCCATGCGCCGCTGGCACGCCGAGGACCACCGCTCCGATCGCGCCGGCTGGCTGCGCGCGGCCGTGCTCGGCGCCAACGACGGCATCGTCTCGATCGCCGGCCTGGTGGTGGGCGTCGCTGCCAGCGGCGCCGGCCACGCCGTGGTGCTGGCCAGCGGCATCGCCGGGGTGGTCGCCGGCGCGTTCTCGATGGCCGCCGGCGAATACGTCTCGGTGCAGTCGCAGGCCGACACCGAACGCGCCGACCTCGCCAAGGAGACGCGCGAGCTGGCCGAGGACCCGGGCAGCGAACTGGCCGAGCTGACCCGCATCTACACCCGGCGCGGCCTGGCCCCGGAGCTGGCGCACCAGGTCGCCGAACAGCTGACCGCGCACGACGCGCTCGGCGCGCATGCGCGCGACGAGCTGGGCATCACCGAGACGCTGCGGGCGCGGCCGCTGCAGGCGGCGCTGGCTTCGGCCGCGGCCTTCATCGCCGGCGCGCTGCTGCCGGTCGCGGCGGTGCTGCTGGCTCCGGTCGGGCGGATCGAAGCGGTGACGATGGTCACCACGCTGCTGGCGCTGGCGCTGTCGGGCGCGCTGGCGGCGTGGACCGGCGGCGCCCCGCCGGCGCGCGGCGCGGTACGGGTGGTGTTCTGGGGCGCGCTGGCGATGGCCGCGGCGGCGCTGGTCGGGCGGCTGTTCGACGTGGCCGCCTGAGCGCGCGGCCGCCTTCCGCCGTCGACCGGCCTGCGCGGCATTTTCCTGCTCGCTGCCGCCGGCTCGCCGCGGCGTGGGCCGGGCAGGCGCGACGCTACAGCTGCAGCCAGCCGGCGACCACCGTGCGCGCCTGCTCCACGCCCAGTCTGGATTCGCCCGAGAACGTCTGCACGCTGACGGTGTCGCCGAACGCCGACGACAGTTCCTTGCGCACCGCCAGCAGCGCGTTGCCCTGCGCGCCGCGGCCGAGCTTGTCGGCCTTGGTCAGCAGCGCGTGCGCCGGCAGGCCGCGGCGCACGGCGTAGCCGAGCATCTGCCGGTCGTAGTCCTTCAGCGGGTGGCGGATGTCCATCACCACCACCAGCCCGCGCAGCGCCTGGCGGCTGCCGAAGTAGCCGTCGATGAACTGCTGCCAGTGCGCCTGCAGATCCTGCGGCACCTTGGCGTAGCCGTAGCCGGGCAGGTCCACCAGGTAGCGCGCCTGTGCCGGGGCGGCGGCCGGGTCGATCCCCGGCGGGGTGACATCGAAGAACACCAGCTGCTGGGTGCGGCCCGGGGTCTTGGACACCCGCGCCAGCGCATTCTGCTGGCACAGCGCATTGAGCGCGCTCGACTTGCCGGCATTGGAGCGGCCGGCAAAGGCGACCTCGAAACCGCCGTCGGACGGCAACTGGCGGAAGGTGTGCGCGGCGAGCAGGTAGCGCGCGCGCGCGAGCGGGTTGGGGGCGGCCATCGGCATAGCTTCGCATGCCCGGCGCGGCGCCCGCCGGCGCGGGCCGCGGCGGCAATGCGCGCGGTTTGACCGGTTCCGGCACCGGGACGATAATTCCGGGTCTCTGCGGTCGCCGCTCGGCGCGCCGTCCATCGTGTTCCGGAGCCTTGCATGCGCCACGCCCGCGCCTACGGTATCGCTGCCCTCGCCACCCTGGCGCTGGCCGCGGCCGCCTTCGCCCAGACCACCGTCACCCCGCTGCCGGAGGCCGCGCCGGTGCAGGCCACGCCGCTGGACGCCGCCGCCGTCGCCGATCTGGCCAAGACCCACTGGGGCGACGCCAAGGCCGGGGCCACCAAGGCCGGCGCCTGCGCCGCCTGCCACGGCCTGGACGGCAACCCGACCGACCCGCAGTACCCGCGCCTGGCCGGCATGCCCGAGCGCTACACCGCGCGCCAGCTGGCGCTGTTCAAGGGCGGCGAGCGCACCGGCGGCATGGCCGCGGTGATGGTGCCGATGGCGACGCCGCTGTCGGCGCAGGACATGCGCGACATCGGTGCCTACTTCGCGCAGCAGAAGGCCGGCGCCGGCATCGCCGACGACACCGTGATCGCCGAGGGCCCCAACAAGGGCATGAAGTTCTACGCGGTCGGGCAGCAGCTGTTCCTCGGCGGCGACCCGGCCCGCGGCATCCCGGCGTGCATGGCCTGCCACGGCCCCACCGGCGCCGGCAATCCGGGTCCGGCCTATCCGCACATCGGCGGCCAGTACACGGCCTACACCACGCGGCGGCTGGAGGAATACCGCACCGGCACCAGCAGCGAGAGCGATCCGCGCCTGTTCCAGACGATGGCGGCCGTCGCCAAGTCGCTGACCGACGAGGAGATCCGGTCGCTGGCCAGCTACGTGCAGGGCCTGCACCCGCGCAGCGACGAGGAAGCGACCGCCGCGGCCACCACGCCGGTCACCGCGCCGGCGCCCGCGGCCGAGCCCGCACCCGCACCCGCCCCGGAACCCGCTGCGCCGCCACCGGCGCCCGCGCCTGCGCAATCGTGAACGCCAGCCGCGCAGCGCGGTTCCAGCTTCACCACACTTGAATCGCCGCCGGCCAGACTCCCTGCGCCGGCGTCGTTTTATCCGCCCCCCGGTCCTGATCCCGAACACGCCACGATGAAGACGCCCCTGCTCCTCGCCCTGCTGTTCCTGCTGCTGCCGCTGGCCGCCGTGGCCGGCACCGCCGCGCCGGCGCCGGTGGAAGGCGAGGATTACGTGCTGATCGACGACGGCCGACCGTACCGGCCGCTGGACGGCAAGATCGAGGTGGTCGAGGTGTTCGGCTACTGGTGCCCGCATTGCGCCGAGTTCCAGCCGCAACTGGCGGCCTGGGTGCGCCGGCTGCCGACCGACGTGCGGTTCAGCTACGTGCCGGCGGTGTTCGACGACAGCGACGCCTTCGCCCGCGGCTTCTTCGCCGCCGAGCGCGCCGGCGCCGTGGCCCGCACCCACGCGGGCCTGTACCGCGCGGTCCACATCGACGGCCTGCTGGCGCGCAACGCCACCATCGACGAACTGGCCTGGTACTACGGCCAGCAAGGGTTGAATGCGGCGCAGCTCAAGGCCGACATGGTCGGGCCCGAGGTCCAGGCGCGGATGCAGGCGGCGCGCGAGTTCGCGCTGCGCAGCGGCGTCACCGGCACCCCGACCCTGATCGTCGACGGCCGCTACCGGATCACCCCGCGCACCCACGCCGATGCCCTGCGCATCGCCGAGCAGCTGATCGCGCGCTTGCGCCGCGCGCGCTGAGTCCCCACATCCTCTGCCGATGGAGTCCAGACCGATGAAGCGAATCGCCCTCCTGCTGCTGCCGCTGCTGTTGCTGGCGGCATGCAACCAGAACGCGCCGGTTCCCGCCGACGCCGGCCCGGCGGCGACGGCCGCCACCGAGGCTGCCCCGGCCGCCAGCGCCCCGGCCGATACCGCCGCGCCGGCCGCCGCAGAGGCCACCGGCGACGCCGCGCCCGCCGCCGATCCGGCCGCCAGCGCCGCCGTCGACAGCATCGCCCAGGCCGCCGCCAACGGCCCGGCACTGGTCGCCGGCAGCGACTACGAGGTCATCCCGGGCGGCCAGCCGTACCAGCCGCTGAACGGCAAGATCGAGGTGGTCGAGGTGTTCGGCTACGTGTGCCCGGCCTGCGCCCGCTTCCAGCCGCTGGTCAGCGCGTGGGAACGCAAGCTGCCGGCGGACGTGCGCTTCAGCTACGTGCCGGCGCCGTTCGGTCCGCAGTGGATCCCCTACGCCCAGGCGTACTACGTCGCCGAGTCGATGGGCCTGGTGGGCCGCACCCACGACGCCGTGTTCCACGCGATCCACCTCGCCCAGACCCTGCCGGGCGAAGGCAAGACCCCGGACGAGGCCGCGGTCGCCGCGTTCTACGGCAACTACGGCGCCGACCCCAAGCAGTTCCTCGCCGCCATGCACAGCTTCGCCACCGCCGCCAAGATCAAGCGCGGGCAGCAGTTCATGCAGCGCAGCGGCGTCGCCGGCACGCCGACGGTGGTCGTCAACGGCAAGTACCGCGTGCTCGGCAAGAGCTACGAGGACATGCTGCGGATCACCAACCAGCTGATCGCGCAGGAGCGCGCGGCGCGCCCCGGCGCGACGCCGTAACCGGACCGCGATGGCGACCCGCCGGCTCAAGCTGCTCAGCGCCAACATCCAGGCCGGCTCCAGCACGCGCGGCTACCACGACTACGTCGCGCGCAGCTGGTCGCACGTGCTGCCGGCAGGCAACAAACGCGGCGCGCTGGACACGATCGCGCGCCTGGCCGGCAGCTACGACATCGTCGGGCTGCAGGAAAGCGATCCGGGCAGCCTGCGCTCGGGCTTCACCAACCAGACCCACTACCTCGCCCAGCGCGGCGGCTTCGACTACTGGAGCCACCAGCCCAACCGCAGCGTCGGCGGCGTCGCCTCCAGCGCCAACGCGCTGCTGAGCAAGCTGGAGCCGATCGCGGTCGACGACCATCCGCTGCCGGGCCGCATCGCCGGCCGCGGCGTGCTGCTGGCGCGTTTCGGCAGCGGCGACGCCGGCCTGGTCATCGCCATCGCGCACCTGTCGCTGGGCGCGACGTCGCGCCGCGCGCAGATCGCCTTCATCGCCGAGCTGCTGCACGGGCAGCGGCATGCGGTGCTGATGGGCGACTTCAACTGCCTGCCCGACCGCCCGGAGATGGAACTGCTGTACCGGCGCACGCAGCTGCAGCCGCCGACGTGCCGGGTGCCCACTTTCCCCAGCTGGCGGCCGCAGAAGGCGATCGACCACATCTTGGTCACCGGCGCGCTCGCCCAGGACGGCATGCAGGCGCTGCCGGCGGCCTTGTCGGATCATCTGGCGCTGTCGATCCAGCTCGACGTGCCGGAGCAGGCGCTGCGCCAGGCCTGAAGCGCGCCGGAGGCCGCGCGCGATCGCGTTCACTTTCGCTCGGCTATAGTCCGACGCATGTTGCCGCGCATGCTTTACGACATCACGCTGCGAAGCGTGCTCGCCGGCGCGTTGGTGCTGGTGTCCGGCGCCGCCGTCGCATCCGCCGCCGACCCGCAATTGCCGCAGGTCCGGGCCGCGCTGGAGGCCGCCGAACGCGGGCAGTCCGACGCCGCGCAGCCCGGCGCCCTGGCCGACCATCCGCTGTACGGCTGGATCCGGTACGCCGCGCTCGCACGCACCCTCGACACCTTGCCGGCGGCGCAGGGACAGGCGTTCCTCGCGCGTTACCGGGGCCAGGCCGTGGCCGCGGCGTTCCGCGAGGCGTGGCTGGCGGCGTTGGCGCGGCGCGAGGACTGGCCGGCGTTCCGCGCCGCATGGGCCTCCACGGTCGACAGCAAGGCGTTGCGCTGCGCCGAATTGCGCGCGCGCCTGGCCACCGGCGCCGCCGACGCGCAATGGACGGCCGACGCGCAGGCGCTGTGGCGCGCACTCGGCGGCAAGCCGGCACCGACCGAATGCGAGGCGCCGTTCGCGGCGCTCGCCGCCCGCGGCGGGTTGCCGCCGGCACTGCGCTGGGCGCGCTTCGACCAGGCCGCCGGCGACTGGAATGCCGCGGTCATGCGCGAGGCCACGCGCGGCCTGCCGGCCGAGCAGCTGGCGCTGGCCGACGACTACGCCGCCTTCATGGAGGCGGTCCACGACCGTGCGCTGGCCTGGCCGAAGACCGAACGCAGCCGCTGGGTCGCCTCGCAGGGTCTGGCGCGGCTGGGCAAGGCGACGCCGACGGCGGCGGAGACGCAGTTGCCCAAGTACGCGCATGCGCTGGGCTTCAGCGAAGCCGACCGCGGCCGCGTGCTGTATCAGATCGCGCTGTGGACGGTGGCCTCGTACGAACCCGAATCCGCGCGTCGGCTCGCGGCGGTGCCGGCCGCGGCCTATGACGCGCGCCTGCACGAATGGCGGGTGCGCGAGGCGCTGGCGCGCTCGGACTGGCCGGCTGCGCTGGCGGCGATCGACGCGATGGGCGCGCAGCAGCGCAGCGATTCGCGCTGGACCTATTTCCAGGCGCGCTTGCTGGAGCTCACCGGCGACCGGGCTGGCGCCCAGGCCGCCTACCGCCGCGCCGCGCAGGCGCCGGAATTCCACGGTTTCCTCGCCGCCGACCGCATCGATGCGCCGTACACCCTGTGCCCGTGGCTGCCGCACGACGGCGACGCCGCCAGGGCTGCGGTCGCGCGCGATCCGGCGATCGTGCGCGCGATGGGCCTGTACCGGCTCGACCGCCGCGGCTGGGCGCAACGCGAGTGGGACGATGCGCTGTCGCGCTTCGACGCCACCCAACGCCGGCTGGCGGTGGAAGTGGCGCAGGACCACGGCTGGTTCGACCGCGCGGTGTTCGCGCTCGGCAAGACGGCCGACGAGCGCCGGTTGTACGCACTGCGCTTCCCGCTGCACCACGACGCCACGATCCGCCGCGAGGCCGCGAAGAACGGCCTCGATCCGGCCTGGGTCGCCGCCGAGATCCGTGCCGAGAGCGTGTTCGATTCCAATGCTCGCTCCAGTGCCAACGCGCTCGGCCTGATGCAGGTCTTGCCGGCCACCGGCATGCAGGTCGCGCAGCGGCTGGGCCTGCCATGGGCCGGCGCGCCCTCGCTGTACGACCCGGACACCAACATCGTCCTCGGCACCGCCTACCTGCGGCAGGTACTGGACAAGTACGGCGGCAAGCCGTACTTCGCCATCGCCGGCTACAACGCCGGGCCGACCCCGTTGCAGCGCTGGCAATCGCAGCGTCCGGGCATGGATCCGGATTTCTGGATCGAGACCATCAGCTACAAGGAAACCCGCGACTACGTCGCCCGCGTGCTCGCCTTCAGCACCCTCTACGACTGGCGCCTGAACGGCAAGGCGGTACCGCTCAGCGCGCGCATGCGCGGCGATCACGGCGCTGCCCGCAAGTCCTTCCACTGCCCCCTCGCGCAGCCCTGATCGCGGCGGTTCAGCGCCAGGCTTCGCGCGGGGCCACGCGCGAAAACAGGAGCAAGGGCGCGGTCTCGCACCGACCATCCATTCGAGAAAATCTCTGCCCGTTGTGAACGCCGCTCGGGGCGGCCTCGTGCAGGGCGACGCGTGCCGGGGCGCCCTGGTCCGCCGCTCATGCGAGTCGTCCACGACTCAAATCGCGGGCGCGGGCCATCCCTGGCCCGCTCGGGCCAGGGCACCCCGACGCCCGCCGCCAGGCATATGTGGTTCCGGTCTTCGGGAGCAAAAAGCACGGTGACGTTGCGGGCGGCTATCGCAAGCGTGGCTGGGCAACGAGCAAAAGCGAGCCAAAGCTCAGCCAATGCCCTGCCAAAGCCCAGCCAAAGCCAGAAGCGAGGCCGCGGTCTCCCGGCCGGGGGTTTCAGCGCCATGGATGGCGCTGAAAAGTCTACATGGACGTATTCACGGCGTCCCCCGGCCGGGAGACCGCGGCCTCGCGCCAGCCACGTCCATTTCAGAAAAGCGTCGGCATCGCAAGCGCCACACAAGGCGGCCTGACCCTGTCCCTTCGTAACAAATCGCGGGGTTGACCTCATATGACGGACTTCATGGGGAAACTTCGCCGCAGGCAACACACCGCTCGGGAAAACCATCGACCGTCGCGAACGCCGGATGGGCCAGTGTGGTCCGGCGTTCCGCTCCGCGTTCCCGCGAACCGCGCATGGCATCATCGCCGCATGGAAGGGATGGAGGTCTACCTGGTCGGCGGCGCGGTGCGCGACCGGCTGCTCGGGCTGCCGCCGGGCGACCGCGATTTCGTGGTGGTCGGGCAGACCCCGGAAGCGATGCTGGCCCGCGGCTTCCGCGCCGTGGGCCGCGATTTCCCGGTGTTCCTGCATCCGCGGACGAACGAGGAATACGCGCTGGCGCGCACCGAGCGCAAGTCCGGGCGCGGCTATCGCGGCTTCGTGGTCGACGCCGATCCGACGGTGACGCTGGAGCAGGACCTGGGCCGTCGCGATTTCACCATCAACGCGATCGCGCAGGACGCGGACGGCAACCTGGTCGACCCGTTCGGCGGCGTCGACGACCTGCAGGCGCGGGTGCTGCGCCACGTCGGCCCGGCGTTCGCCGAGGATCCGCTGCGGGTGCTGCGCGCGGCGCGGTTCATGGCGCGCTTCGCGGCGCTGGGCTTTGCCGTCGCGCCGCAGACGCTGCAGCTGATGCGCGCGATGGCGGCCTCCGGCGAACTCGCCGCGCTGGTGCCCGAGCGCGTCTGGCAGGAGCTGGTGCGCGCGCTGGCCTCCGCCACGCCCTCGGCGTTCCTGCGCACCCTGCGCGCCTGCGGCGCGCTGGCCGCGGTGCTGCCGGAAGTCGACGCGCTGTACGGCGTGCCGCAGCGCGCGGAATTCCACCCCGAGATCGACACCGGCGTGCATGTCGAGCTGGTCTGCGACATGGCCGCGCGCCTGGCGCCGGGCGATGCCGCGGTCGGTTTCGCCGCGCTGACGCACGACCTCGGCAAGGCACTGACGCCGGCCGACATGCTGCCCCGGCACATCGGCCACGAACACGCCGGCCTGGTACCGCTGCGCGCGCTGTGCGCACGGCTGAAGGTGCCGGCCGCGCACCGGCGCCTGGCCGAGATGGCCTGCCGCGAACACCTCAACGTGCATCGCCTGGCCGAGTTGCGCGACGACACCGTGCACGACCTGCTGCTGCGCTGCGACGGTTTCCGCCAGCCGCAGGCGATCGCGGCCCTGGCGCTGGTGTGCGAGGCCGACCTGCGCGGCCGCGCCGGACACGCCGAGGATGCCTATCCGCAGGGCCCGGCACTGCTGCGCCTGCTGGCCGCGGCGCGCGCGGTGCGCGCGGCTGACCTCGCCGAGCCCGGGCTGCAGGGGCCGGCGCTGGGCGCGGCGCTGCGCCGCGCGCGGATCGCCGCGATCCGCGCCGCGCGCGCCTGAACCGGCGGCAGCGCGACCGCCGCCAGCGCCTGCGCGCGTCCGGCCCGATCGACTGGCGCGATCGACCGCTGCAAGCGTCCCGCGCGATCAACCCGCCGTGGTCGGATCGATGGTGGCGACCACCTGGTTCACCGCATTGGCCGGAAAGCCGCCCAGCCGCGCATGTTCACGGATGCTGTCCGCGTCCGGCGCGAGGTATTCGCAGTAGATCTTGTCGGCGGTGACGCGGCTCTGGATCCACTGCACCTGCGGCCCCATCTGCCGCAGCACGTCGCAGGATTTCTGCGAGATCTCGCGCAGGTCCTGCGGCGACATCGCGCCGGCGCCCTGGATGTCGCGCTCGATGATGTATCTGTGCATGACGCTGCTCCGGAAACGGAGGAATTTCCGCGCATGGACCAACGCGCGCCTTCCGCCAGTGCGGCCAGCCGGTCCGCAAAGGCGCGTTCAGGCGCCGCGCCGCTGCAGCCGCAGCAGCGCGTCGCGCCACGGCGTCAGCGCGGTCGCCAGGCCGGCAGCGACGCCGGCAGCGTTGGCCAGCGCATCCCAGGCATCGGGCATCCGGCTGCTGGTGCACCAGCCCTGCGCGAATTCCAGCGCGATCCCGAGCGCGACCAGACCCAGCCCCGCGCGCAGCAGCGCGGCGCGGGTCGCGAACAGTTGCACCGCAAACGCGGCCAGCAGGCCGTAGCCGCCGAAATGCTCCAGCTTGTCGGCGCCATGCGGCAGCTGCGGCAGCTCGGGCGCCGGCAGCAGCGAGCCCACCAGCACCGCGGCCAGCGCCAGGCCCCACAGGCCCAGCCACAACCAGGGCCGCCGCAGCGGCTTGAGCGCCGGCGGCGGGTTCACAGCCGCCAGCTCAGGTCGCCGGCGAGGAACGCCGCGCCGAACTCGACCCCGCGCTGGAAACCCATCGCCTGGAAACGCTCGCCCATCTCCTGCGGCAGGGTCAGGCGCTTGACCTCTTGGCGCAGGCGGTAGCGCGCGGCCTCGTCGCGGGCCCCGGCTTCGGCTTCGGCCAGCCGCTGCGCCAGGCCGTTGCCGATCAGGAAGCTGGCTTGGGTGCAGTAGCCGGCGAACTCGAAACCGGCGCCGTGGCCGGCTTCGGCCAGCGCGGTGAAATCCACCGACGCGGTCAGATCCTGCAGCCCCGGCCACGCGTGCACGTCGTCGCTGACCCGGTGCCGGCGGAACGCGCGCAAGGTGCCCTCGCTGCGCTGCGGCTGGTAATACTCGCGCCGCGGATAGCCGTAATCGACGAACAGCAGCGCGCCGCGGTCGAGCCCGCCGATCACCGCCTGCAGCCAGTACGGCAGCTGCGGCAGCAGCTCGGAGCGGTACCCCTCGGCGAACGGCGCCTCGAGCTGCGCCTCCACGTGCCGCACCGCCGCGGTCAGCAGGGCATCGGCCGGGCGGTCGCTGCGGATGAAGTTGCCCTCGCCGTCGAGCGCGACGTGCTCCTCCAGCACCGCGCCCGCGCGCAGGCTGAAACGCGGCGTCGGCAGCGCGTCGATCACCTCGTTGGCGAACAGCACGCCGTCCCAAGATTGCTGCAACGGCGTGTCCAGCCATTCGACCGACGCGGCCAGCCGCGGCTCGAGGCGTTCGCGCAGGCGCTGCTGCTGGCGCTGGCGCAGGTCGGCGCTGGGCTCCAGGATCGCGTAGCGCGCCGGCAGCGCGTCCAGCGCCTGCAGGCGCTGCAGCACGACCTCGGCGAAGGCACCGCTGCCGCCGCCCAGTTCGACGAACGTCGCGTCCGGCCCCAGTTGTCGCAGCACCGGCGCGATTGCGTCGGCGACGCAGGCGGCGAACAGCGGCCCCAGTTCCGGCGCGGTGACGAAGTCGCCTTCGGCGCCGAACTTGGCCGCGCCGGCGCTGTAATAACCCAGGCCCGGCGCGTACAGGGCCAGTTCCATGAAACGCGAGAACGGGATCGCGCCACCGGCGGCGATGATCTGTTCCTGGATGATCCGGCGCAGATGCGCGCTGTGGGCGAGGGCGTCGGCGTCGGGCGGCGGCGTTTGCATGGCGACAGCATAAACGGCTGCCCCGCGGGCGCCGAGCGGCGCCATCCCGTCCCCGTGCGAAGATGCGTCCATGGCGCATCTTCCCCCGCCTCCGACCGCTGCCCTCGCTGGCGCCCCGCCGGCGCCGCAGCCCCCGGCCCGGCCCTCCCCGGCCGGGCGCCCGGAGCCGCAGCCGCCGCGCGGGCGTGGGCCGGACGCGCCTGCGCGCCCGGTCGCCCTGGTCACCGGCGCCGCCCGCCGCATCGGCGCGGCGATCGCGCGCCGCCTGCACGCCGACGGCTACGACCTCGCCCTGCATTACCGCGACTCGGCCGCGGACATGCGTGCCCTGGCCGCGGAACTGGAGGCCGCGCGCGCCGGCAGCGTGCTGACGCTGCAGGCGGACCTGGCCGAGGTCGCGCGCGTGCCGGAGCTGGTCGCGGCAACGCTCGACCGCTACGGCCACCTGGATGCGCTAGTCAACAACGCCTCGGCGTTCTTCCCCACGCCGTTCGGCGCGACCACGCCGCCGCAGTGGGAGACGCTGCTTGCAGTCAATGCGCGCGCGCCGTATTTCCTGGCGCAGGCGGCGGCGCCGCACCTGGCCGCCGCGCACGGGGCGATCGTCAACCTCGCCGACATCCATGGCGAACGCCCGCTGCGCGGCCACGCCGCCTACGGCATGGGCAAGGCGGCGTTGATCTTCATGACCCGGGCGCTGGCACTGGAGCTGGCGCCGCGGGTGCGGGTCAACGCGGTCGCGCCCGGCGCGATCCTGTGGCCCGAGGCGGATGCCGGCGCGGCCGACAAGAGTGCGGCCGCCCAGGCCGCGCTGCTGGCGCGCACGCCGTTGGGCCGGATCGGCACGGTCGAGGAAATCGCCGAGGCGGTGCGCTGGCTGTTGCGCGAGGCGAGCTACAGCACCGGTCAGGTGCTGCGGATCGACGGCGGACGCATGCTGGACGCCTAGGTATGCAATCCACCTCGCGGGATACGCGATCGGCGGTTTGCAGACCAGCCTGGCGTGAGGCTGGTACTCGCTGTCGTGGTACAGCCAGCCGTTGAAGACGCCGGCTTGTCGTCATCCTCGCGAAAGCGGTGGATTCCTGTCTTGAGACCCATCGAACGCACGGCATGAGGCGGCTCCGAAGGCAGTCGCCGCCCGGCAGGCTGGGGGTGCTGCACTCTCCTGACGACCTCGTGTCTTTCAAGTCGGAGCGCGGACCATCTCTGCCCTGCACGCGGGAGAGCGGCTTCGGAGGGAGTCGTCGACCGGCGGGCTGGGGGTGCTGCGCCCTCCTGACGACCTCCTGTCTCTAAGTCGGGACGGGACGCAAACCATTCATAACTTGGTCTCGTGAGATCGGCTTCGGGGGGGGTCGCCGCCCGGCGGGCTGGGGGTGCTGCGCCCTCCTGACGACCTCCTGTCTTTAAGTCGGGTCGTGGACCATCCATGGTCCACTCTCCGCACCCCCAG
>NZ_QVPD01000019.1 GCF_003416885.1 Cognatiluteimonas weifangensis | reverse complement strand
TGCACTTGGGGGGTGCATTCACCGCGCGTTCCGCACAGGTCGGGTCGCCGGCTTCCCCCACAGAAGCTCCGCGCTTGAAAGGATGTCTTCCCGGCGTGTCCGAACGGGCCAGGTCACCAGCTCCCCCCGCAGCAGCTTCCGCGCTCGGGATGTATCACGGCACGGCCCCCAAAGGCTCGCGAAAAGGAACCAAAATAAAACGCCGGTCGCAGCAAGCGACCGGCGTCTGGAGTTCCCGGTTGGCCGTCGGCTACGGTTTTGCCGGCACGCCCAGTTCCGCGAGCACCTGCGGCGCCGGCATCACTTCCTGCAGGAGCCAGCGCATGTAGCGCGCGTCGAGCGCGATCATGCGGGTCATTTCCGGGTCGAACACCCAGTTGGACACCACCGCTTCCCAGTTCATGTCGAACGCCAGTCCGACCAGCTCGCCGCGCGCGTCCATCACCGGCGAACCGGAGTTGCCGCCGGTGATGTCCAGGTCGGAGAGGAAGTTGACCGGTACGGTGCCCAGGGCCGGATCCGTCAGACCGCCGTAACGCTTGGCGGCGATCGCCTCGAGCAGCGACTGCGGCGCGTCGAACGGCTCCTTGCCGGTGGCCTTGGCGGCGACCTGCTCCAGCGTGGTGAACGCCGGCTGGCGGCTGCCGTCGAGCTTGGTGTAGCCCTGCACGTTGCCGAAGGTGATGCGCAGCGAGGAGTTGGCGTCGGGATAGACCGATTCGCCCCGGCTGGCCTTGTAGTCGGCCACCGCCTGCAGATACAGCGGCCGCGCCAGCAGTTCGTCGCCCTGGCGCGCCTTGTCCTGCTGCTCGATCGCAAGGATCGTGGGCATCACCGCCACCGCGAACCGCACGGCCGGATCGGTGCTGGCCTCGAGCGCGGCGCGGTCGGCCTTGAGCAGCGCCAGGCGCGTGTCGGTATTGCCGAGTCCGGTTTCGGCGAGTCTGGCGAGCGCGGCCTGGACCGCGGCCTCGTCGTTGCCGCCAAGCCAGGCGTCGACCGCGGCAATGCGCTGGTCGGCCGGCAGTTTCACGTATTCGCGCAGCCAGTATTCCTGCATCTGCCGGTCCATTGCCGGGGCGTAACGCTTTTCCATCTGCCGCAGGGAACCCTCGAAGCCCGGCAGGTCGCGCTCCTGGTAACCGGGCTCGCGCTGCGCATCCGGCTTCTGCCGCTCGATCGCCAACCGGTACAGGCCGATCGCGGCGCCGATCGCGCCGGTGCGGCGCAGCTGGCCGAACACCAGGTCGCGCTCGCGGGTGGCGCGGTCGGCCCGGTCGAGTTGCAGCAGCGTATCGTGCGCGGCGAGCGCAGCCTGGCCGGCGTCGCCCTGCGCGCGCAGCCAGGCCAGCACCTTGGCTTCCTCGTCGTGCTTGGTCCGGCTGGCGTGGATGCGCTGGAAACCGGTCAGCTGGCCGTCGTAGTTCTTGAGCACGTTCTGCCAGCCCTTGACCGTGCTGGCGTACTTGACCTCGATGTCGGCGTCCTTCGCGCCGGCGGCCTCGACCAGCGCGACCAGGTTTTCGTAGTGGCGCTTGACGGTCGGGAAGGCCCATTGCGCGGTCTCGTCGAACTCCGCGGCCAGCGCATAGCGTGCGGTATAGCCCGGATAGCCGGCGACCATGACGAAATCACCGAGCTGCAGCGGCTGGCTGGCGAGCTTCAACCAGTGTTTCGGCTGGTAGGGAACGTTGTTTTCGGAATACGCCGCCGGCTTGCCGTCCTTGCCGACGTAGGCACGGATGAAGGCGAAATCACCGGTGTGCCGCGGCCACATCCAGTTGTCGATCTCGCCGCCGTAGTTACCGACGCTGCGCGGCGGCGCGTAGACCAGGCGCACGTCCTTGATCTCGAGATTCTTGAACAGGCGGTAGACGTTGCCGCCGGAGAAACTGTAGAAGCGGCAGCGATAGCCGGCCTCGGCCTCGCAGGCGGCGACCAGCTGCTTCTCGATGGTTTCCAGCGCGGCGCTGCGGCCGGCGGCGTCGGGGGCGGCAGCGATCGCGGCCTTGACCTGGGCGGTGACGTCCTGGATCGAGTCGAGCGCGTAGATGCGCGCATTCGGGCCGGCGGACAGCTCGTCGGCGCGGGCGGCGGCGTTGAATCCGGTCTCGATCAGGTTCTTCTGCGGCGTGGAGTTGAGCTGCAGCCCGCCGTAGGCGCAATGGTGATTGGTCACCACCAGGCCCTGCGGGGAGACGAAACTGGCGGTACAACCGCCGAGCGACACCACGGCGCCCATCGGGTCGCCGGTCAGGTCGGCCAGTTGTTCCGGTGCCAGCTCCAGCCCGGCTTTCTGCAGCGGCCCGGCGATGTCCGGCAATTGCTGCGGCACCCACATGCCCTCGCCGGCCGTGGCGTTGCCAAGGAAGCCGGCCAGCGCGAGGGCGGCGGCGAGTACGGAAGGACGCATCGGATTCTCCTGTGCGGGGGACGCCGCAGTTTAGCCGGCCCGGGCCCGGCGGGCGTGGGCCGGTCGGCCGGTGCCCGGAATCCGGCATGCCGGGCCGGCGCAGGTCCGCTGCGGCCGCAGCGGGAGCCGCGCGTATAATTTCGCCATGCGGCCACCGCCGTCGCCACGCGCGACCGCTTCCCCGGAACGGAACGACAGATGACCCAGACCATGAAGGCGCTGGTCAAGCGCGAGCCCGGCAAGGGCATCTGGATGCAGGAGGTCGCGGTGCCCGCGCCGGGCGCCAACGAAGTCCTGATCAAGGTCGAGAAGACCGCGATCTGCGGCACCGACCTGCATATCTACCTGTGGGACGAGTGGAGTCAGCGCACGATCCGGCCGGGGCTGGTGATCGGCCATGAATTCGTCGGCCGCATCGTCGAACTCGGCGCCGGCGTCACCGGCTACAGGGTCGGCCAGCGCGTCTCCGCCGAAGGCCACATCGTCTGCGGCCACTGCCGCAACTGCCGCGGCGGGCGCCCGCACCTGTGCCCGAACACCGTCGGCATCGGCGTCAACCGCGACGGCGCCTTCGCCGAATACATCGTGATGCCGGCCAGCAACCTGTGGCCGATCCCCGACCAGATCCCGAGCGAACTGGCCGCGTACTTCGACCCGTTCGGCAATGCCGCCCATTGCGCGCTGGAATTCGACGCGGTCGGCGAGGACGTGCTGATCACCGGCGCCGGTCCGATCGGGATCATCGCCGCCGGCATCTGCAAGCACATCGGCGCGCGCAACGTGGTGGTCACCGACGTCAACGACTACCGGCTCAAGCTCGCCGCCGACATGGGCGCCACCCGCGTGGTCAACGTCGCCAATGGCTCGCTGAAGGACGTGATGGGCGAGCTGCACATGGAAGGTTTCGACGTCGGCCTGGAGATGAGCGGCAACCCGCGCGCCTTCGCCGACATGCTCGAGTGCATGTACCACGGCGGCCGCATCGCGATGCTGGGGATCATGCCCAAGGGCGCCGGCGCCGACTGGGACCGGATCATCTTCAAGGGCCTGACTCTGCACGGCATCTACGGCCGCAAGATGTACGAGACCTGGTACAAGATGACGCAACTGGTGCTGGGCGGCTTCCCGCTGGGCAAGGTGCTGACCCATCAGTTGCCGGTCGGCGACTTCCAGCAGGGCTTCGAGCTGATGGAAGCGGGCCAGGCCGGCAAGGTCGTCCTCAGCTGGAATTGACCCGGCACCGCTTCGTTGCGGGCGCGGCATGAGCCGCTGCCTGCCGTTCTGCCGATTGCCTGCGTGTCCGCGGCTTGCGCCGCTGCCGCGGCAATCCCCGCCTCAAGGATCCGTCCGATGTCCCTGACCGAGCGCTACGCCACCGAACTCGACACCATCCGCGATGCCGGCCTGTTCAAGGCCGAGCGCATCATCACCTCGCCGCAGGCCGCCGAGATCACCCTCGCCGACGGCCGCACCGTGCTGAATTTCTGCGCCAACAACTACCTGGGCCTGGCCGACCACCCGGCGATGATCCAGGCGGCGAAGCAGGCGCTGGACACGCACGGCTTCGGCATGGCCTCGGTGCGCTTCATCTGCGGCACCCAGGACCTGCACAAGCAGCTGGAACACGCCATCGCCGATTTCTTCGGCACCCAGGACACGATCCTCTACGCCGCCTGCTTCGACGCCAACGGCGGCCTGTTCGAGCCGCTGCTGGGCGAGAACGACGCGGTCGTCTCCGACGCGCTCAACCATGCCTCGATCATCGACGGCGTGCGCCTGTGCAAGGCGAAGCGCTACCGCTACGCCAACTGCGACATGGCGGACCTGGAAAAGCAGCTGCAGCAGGCCAGGGCCGACGGCGTCGGCACGATCCTGATCACCACCGACGGCGTGTTCTCGATGGACGGTTTCATCGCCCCGCTGGACGAGATCACCGCACTGGCGCGCAAGTACGACGCGCTGGTGCACATCGACGAATGCCATGCCACCGGCTTTCTCGGCGCCAGCGGCCGCGGCAGCGCCGAGGTCAAGGGGGTGATGGACAGGATCGACATCTTCACCGGCACGCTGGGCAAGGCGATGGGCGGCGCGCTCGGCGGCTTCACCACCGCGAAACGCGAAGTGGTCGAACTGCTGCGCCAGCGCTCGCGTCCGTATCTGTTTTCCAACTCGCTGCCGCCGCACGTGGTCGCCGCCGCGATCAAGGCCTTCGAGATGCTGGCCGGTGCCGGCGATCTGCGCGAACGGCTGGCGGCGAACACCGCCTACTTCCGCGAGCGCATGGCTGCCGCCGGCTTCGACATCAAGCCCGGCGTGCATCCGATCTGCCCGGTGATGCTGTACGACGCGCCGCTGGCGCAGCGCTTCGCCGAACGGCTGCTGGAGGAAGGCATCTATGCGATCGGCTTCTTCTTCCCGGTGGTGCCGCAGGGCCAGGCGCGGATCCGCACGCAGATCTCGGCCGCACATACCCGCGAGCATCTGGATCGCGCGATTGCCGCCTTCATGAAAATCGGGCGCGAACTCGGCGTCCTGAAGGGCTGAACGGCCGCTGCGCCGGAAGAGCACGCACGCACGTCGTGACGGCGACCGTCGACTGCAGGCACGTCCGCAACCATGCGAACGGCACCGGCCCCGCTGGTGCGACAGGACGCGGGTGGCCCAGGTGGCGGAAGCCGGGTACCGGGGGGTCAGCGTTCAGTCGGACTTGTTCGGCACCGCAGCCGGGGCCGCTGACGATGCATCGGGCGCTTCCATCGACCCGGGCGGCAGCGTCGCGGGAGCAGCCGGTTCCCCCGGCGTGTTACCCGCAGGAACCGGGGCCGTAGTACCCGCGGCGGCCGCGGCCGGCTCCCCGTTGACAGCGGATGCAGCAATCGCAGGCGCGGCGCCGCGGGCCACGCGCACGCCGCGCGACTTCATCCAGGCGCTGAATTCGTCGGCGGTCATGTTCTTGCCGTTCTGGCTCATGTTGAAGCGCCACGGCGTGTTGTCGAACTGCGTGCGCGGCTTGTAGGCCGCCGGATCATCCGGATTGACGACACCAGGCGCAGGCGTGGCCGTGGCGACGCCCTGACAACTTTCGATGCGGATCCGCAGCAGCACCTGATCCACCGCCAGCGATTCGTCGAAGGCCTGCGACAGCACGCCCCCGGACGCGCCCAGCTGGCCGTAGACCGCGGCCAGTTCGCTGGCGACCGGCGCCACCACCGTCGGCCGCAACGGCGGCTGCCCGCGCGTGGCGGCGCAATCCATCGCCTGCGCGAATCCGGGCGTCATCAGGCCCGCCAGCAGGATCGTCGTCGTCGCGCGCATCTCGCCACCTGTGCCTGTCCGCCGAATCGTCGCGAGTGTAGGCGGCGACGGCGCGGGTCACAACCCGTGCACGCCTGCGCACTCGCGAACGCGCATTCAGGCCCTGGCGGCGTGCGCCAAAAACGAAGCCCGGCACGAGGCCGGGCTTCGGGTGTTGCTGGAGCGAGTGGAACTCAGTTCTGGACGTTCAGCTCGGTGCGGCGGTTCTGCGCACGGCCTTCCGGATTGTCGGAACCGTCCTCGTTGGTGTTCGGCGCGATCGGGCGGCTCTCGCCGTAGCCGTTCGGGCCCACCAGGCGCGCGGCGTCGATGCCGTTGCTGGTCAGGTAGTCGTACACGGCGCTGGCGCGACGCTCGGACAGACCCTGGTTGTAGGCATCGGTACCGACGGAGTCGGTGTGGCCGGCGACCTCGACCTTCAGATCCGGGTAGCGCTTCAGGATCTCGATGGCCTCGTTCAGGATGGCGACCGCGTCCGGGCGCAGGGTCGACTTGTCGAAATCGAAGTTCACGCCCTTCAGGTCGATCGACACCGGCACCGGGCAGCCGTCCGGACCGATCGTCTGGCCGGCTTCCGAACCCGGGCACTTGTCGTCGCAGTTGTTGACGCCGTCGCCGTCGTCGTCCAGATCGGCGCAACTCGGCGCCACCGGCGCCGGGGCCACCGGGGCCATCGGCTCCGGCCCGAGGGCCACGGTCACGCCGACCGAAGCCAGCAGGTCGGTGAAGTAGTCTTCCTGCAGCTGCGCCGCGCGCCCCTGGGTATCGTCGAAGTCGACGCGGGTGCCGACTTCCGTGCGCATATCCACGCGGCCGAAGTCGAACTGCAGGCCGGCGCCGAGATTGACGGCGACATTGTTGTCCTCGTGCTGCATCGGGAAGCCGCCGTCCGGGGTACCGAACGCTGGGTCGCGGACAAATTCTTCCTCATGCCGCTGCCAGCCCAGGCCCATGCGCACATACGGCCACCACTTGGAATCGGCGTTGCGGAAGTGGTAGCGGGCGTCGGCGGAGATGCCGTACTGGCTCCACCACAGACCCGAATTTTCCGCACCGAAGTCGGAGTTCTTGTCGGGGTTCTGGTAATTCAGCTCGACGTCGACCGACCAGTTCTGGTTCAGGAACTTGCCCATGCCCAGGGTCGCGAACGGCACATCCTCGGTGCCACGGTCGGTGTCCTGGAAGTTGACGCCGACGGAACCGGCGACGTACCAGCGGTCGTCGAAATCCTGCGCGGCGGCGGCCTGTGCCACGCCCAGCCCGGCCAGCAGGGCGGCGCAGAGGAGTTTCTTATTCATCTTCAGCTCCTTGATCAGATAAAGAAATGCGTAAAGCGTGGTGTATGTTGAGACGGCCCTTTCCGCACGCCATCCCGGCTAGATTAATGCCGGCCCCGTGAAGGCCTTGTTAACAATACCATAACAGTTGAAATCTCACCAAGGATCCCCGTCCGGCGATCCTACACCCGATACAGGTTCATGAACTGATCCACCGGCAAGGCGTCCAGCCGGCCCGGATCGGCCGCCAGGGCCATGATCCGGTCGACCTGGTCGGCCGGCAGGTGCCCACGCAGGGCGGCCTCGCACTTGGCCATCAGCACCGGGATGCCCTCGGCGCGGCGCCGGCGATGGCCGATCGGATAGTCGATCGCCACCCGCTCGGTCGCGCTGCCGTCCTTGAAGAACACCTGGACCGAGTTGCCGATGTAACGCTTGCCTGGATCGAAGTAGTCCCGGGTGAACTGCGGGTTCTCGGCCACCGTCATCTTCGCGCGCAGGGCGTCGATGCGCGGGTCGGCGGCGACGTCGTCGTTGTAGTCGTCGGCGGTCAGGCGGCCGAAGATCAGCGGCACGGCAACCATGTACTGGATGCAGTGGTCGCGGTCGGCGTAATTGGCCAGCGGGCCGGTCTTGTCGATGATGCGGGCGCCGGCTTCCTGGGTCTGGATCTCGATCCGCTCGATCTGGTCCAGGCGGTCCTTCACCAGCGGGTGCAGCTGCATCGCGCACTCGACCGCGGTCTGGGCGTGGAATTCGGCCGGGAAGCTGATCTTGAACAGCACGTTCTCCATCACGTAGCTCCCGAACGGGCGCTCGAACTCGAACGGTTTGCCACCGAAGGCGGCATCGTAGAAGCCCCAGGTCTTCACGCTCAGCGCACTGGGGTAGCCGACCACCTGCTTGTCCACCGCATTCAGCGCATGGGTGACGGCGCGGCGGCAGGCGTCGCCGGCCGCCCAGCTCTTGCGCGGGCCGGTATTCGGAGCGTGGCGGTAGGTGCGCAGCACGCCGTTGTCGATCCAGCTGTGGGAGACGGCGGTGACGATCTCGTCCTTGCCGCCGCCCAGCATCGCGGTCGTGACTGCGGTGGACGCCAGGCGCACCAGGATCACGTGGTCCAGGCCGACCCGGTTGAAGGAGTTCTTCAGCGCGTAGCAGCCCTGGATTTCGTGCGCCTTGATCGCCGCGGTGAGCACGTCGCGCACGGTCAGCGGCTGGCCGCCGTCGCGCAATTCCCGGCGACTGAGGTAATCGGCCACGGCCAGGATCGCGCCCAGGTTGTCGGACGGGTGGCCCCACTCGGCCGCCAGCCAGGTGTCGTTGAAGTCGAGCCAGCGGATCTGGGTGCCGATGTTGAATGCGGCCTGGACCGGATCGAGCTCGAAATTGGTCCCCGGGACGGTGGCGCCGCCGGGCAGGATCGCACCCGGGACCACCGGGCCGAGGTGCTTCACGCAGCCCTCGAACTTCATCGCCAGCATCGCGCAGGCGAGCGAGTCGAGCAGCATGTAGCGCGCGGTGTCGTAGGCCTCCTGCGAGTCGATCCGGTAGTCGACGACGTAGTCGGCGATGTCGACCATCGGCTGGTCGGGCTGCGGGCGGACGGCGGAACGGGCGTCGTGATGGCTCATGGGGGCGGACTCTTCCGGACTGCGGCGGGGAGCCCGCTATTTTGCCAGAGCGACAGGCGAACACGCCCAAGGCTGCCGGGGCACCCCGGAAGTGTCGCAGCCACGCTGCTGCTCACGGTCACGGCGCGGCCGGGCAGGACCGCCGGCGCGCGAAGCTTGAGCCCGGCGCCGATTCCCGGCATCGTGCCGCTTTCCGTACGCAAGCGTATGCGCGCATGACGCCAGTCCCGCCACCGATGGCCGCCGGCACCGCCGGACCCTACCCGCACCTGTTCGCGCCGCTGCAACTGGGCTTCACCACCCTGCGCAACCGGGTGCTGATGGGCTCCATGCACACCGGTCTGGAGGACCGTGCCCGCGACTTCCCGAAACTGGCGGCTTATTACGCCGAACGCGCGGCCGGCGGCGTCGGCCTGATCGTCACCGGCGGCTTCGCACCCAACCTGGAGGGCTGGCTGAAACCATTCGCCGGACGCCTGTCGCTGCCCTGGCACGTGCGCCGGCATCGGCTGGTGACCGCGGCGGTGCACGCGCACGCGGCGAAGATCTGCCTGCAATTGCTGCATGCCGGCTGCTACGCCTACCACCCCCTGTCGGTGGCGCCGTCGCGACTGAAGGCGCCGATCAACCCGTTCACGCCGCGCGCGCTGACCGCCCGCGGCATCGAGCGCCAGATCCGCGCTTTCGCCACCGCCGCGGCACGGGCGCGCGAGGCCGGCTACGACGGCGTCGAAATCATGGGTTCGGAAGGCTACCTGCTGAACGAATTCACCGTGCCCCGGGCGAATCGCCGCGAGGACGGCTGGGGCGGCGATGCGGCCCGGCGCATGCGCTTTGCGGTGGAGATCGTGCGCCGGGTGCGCGAGGCCTGCGGCGACGATTTCATCCTGATCTACCGGCTGTCGCTGCTGGACCTGGTGGACGACGGCTCGGACTGGGGCGAGATCGTGCAGCAGGCGCAGGCGGTGGAAGCCGCGGGCGCGACGATCATCAACAGCGGGATCGGCTGGCACGAGGCACGCATTCCCACCATCGCCACCTCGGTGCCGCGCGCGGCCTTCGCCGGGGTCACCGCGAAACTGCGCCCGCACGTCGGCCTGCCGCTGGTGGCGAGCAACCGCATCAACATGCCGGAGGTGGCCGAGGCGGTCCTGGCCGGCGGCGGCGCCGACCTGGTGTCGATGGCGCGGCCGCTGCTGGCCGATCCGGAGTGGGTCGACAAGGCCCGCACCGGCCGCAGCCGGGCGATCAACACCTGCATCGCCTGCAA
Organism: Cognatiluteimonas weifangensis; assembly: GCF_003416885.1. Classification (GTDB taxonomy): domain Bacteria; phylum Pseudomonadota; class Gammaproteobacteria; order Xanthomonadales; family Xanthomonadaceae; genus Cognatiluteimonas; species Cognatiluteimonas weifangensis. The sequence goes on along the minus strand of NZ_QVPD01000019.1, from coordinate 2,954 downwards.
CCAGGCCTGCCTGGACCAGGTGTTCGAGAACAAGCGGGCCAGCTGTCTGGTCAACCCGCGCGCCTGCGCCGAAACCGAACTGGCCTACCTGCCGAGCGCGCGTCCGCGGCGCATCGCGGTGGTCGGTGCCGGTCCGGCCGGGCTGGCCTGCGCCACGGTGGCGGCGCAGCGCGGGCATCGGGTGACCCTGTTCGAAGCGGCAGCGGAGATCGGCGGCCAGTTCAACCTCGCCAAGAAGATTCCCGGCAAGGAAGAGTTTCACGAGACCCTGCGCTATTTCCGCCATCGCCTCGACGAGACCGGGGTGGACCTGCGGCTGTCGACGCCGGCCGACGTGGCGGCTGTGGCGGACTTCGATGCGGTGGTGCTGGCCACCGGCGTGGTCCCGCGCGCCGTCGGGTTCCCCGGCGCCGACCATCCCAAGGTAGTTGGTTACCTGGATGTGCTCACCGGGCGCGTGGTCTGCGGGCCGCGGGTGGCGATCGTCGGCGCCGGCGGGATCGGGTTCGACGTCGCCGAATTCCTGGCCCAGGCCGGGCCGTCGCCGGCGCTCGACCCGACGCGCTGGATGGCCGAATGGGGCGTGGACCCGGCGTTTCAGGCCCGCGGCGGGCTGGTGCCGCCGCGCCCGGAGCCGGCCGCCCGCCAGCTGTGGCTGCTGCAGCGCAGTCCCGGGCGCCCGGGCGCGCGCCTGGGCCGCACCACCGGCTGGATCCACCGCGCCACCCTCAAGGCCAAGGGCGTGCAGATGCTGGGCGGGGTCGAATACCTGGGCGTCGACGATGCCGGCCTGCGTATCCGCGTCGCCGGCGCCGAACAGCAGCTGGCGGTCGACCAGGTCGTTGTCTGCGCCGGCCAGGAGCCGCGCCGCGAACTGCTCGCCGGACTGCAGGCACGGGGGCGGCCGGTGCAGGTCATCGGCGGTGCGGAGCGCGCAGTGGAACTGGACGCCCGGCGCGCGATCGACCAGGGCAGCCGGGTCGCGGCGGCGCTCTGAAGCCCCGCATACCGCAGCGCAACATCCGCGAATCCCAGCCAAATCAAGTCTTTCTGAATTTTCGGCCAACCTGCGTTCAGCCTACGTTTGGTTTCGTGCCTTTACCGTGCGCCCACTTTCTGCCCGCCTCCTCTTTGCGGGCACCGGTGCCAGGCTGCCCTTCGGCGGCTTTTGGCACCCGGGCAAAGGCGCGCCGCAGAGCCGCCGCCCTCCCCAGTACGCCAGGCCGGTCCGGTCGCTGACCCCGCTTCGACATGCGCGGGAGCAGCCTCGCGGGCCGGCGCAACGGAGCAAGGAGTCGCCATGAAGCTGGTCTGGATCCTCTGGCTGTCGCAGTTCCTGCCGCAGCCGGCCGCCGATTCGCTGTGCCTGAGCACCACCGTGTACCTGGAAGCCCGCGACCAGTCCGTGCGCGGCCAGCGGGCGGTGGCCGAGGTCGCCCTGCGTCGCCGCGACAGCGGTCTGTGGGGCGACAACCTGTGCGCGGTGGTCACCGCGCGCAAGCAGTTCGCCCCGAGCCTGGTCTCGCCCAACACCCGGCTCGCCAACACCGACGCTTGGGCCGCGGCGGTCACCATCGCCCTGGAGTCGGAGCGCAACTGGGCATTGCCCCGCGGCGAGCGCAGGGAAATCGTGCCGGGCGCCAGCCATTTCGCCGCCACCGCGATCGCCTCGCCCAGCTGGCGCAGCGCCTACCAGGTCGCCACCATCGGCGACCACACCTTCTACAAGGTGCAATCGCTCAAGCCGCGCAAATCCTGAGCGGCTGCGCAAGCTCGCCACCGCAACAGGCTGTTGCGGCCGGCGCGCTGTCCGCCCCGGCACCGCACCCCGCATAGTGGTGGATTCACTGTGCGGAGGTTTCGATGAAGCTCTACTACTCGCCCGGCGCCTGCTCGTTGGCCAGCCACATCGTGCTGGAGTGGATCGGCGAGCCTTACGAGGCGGTGCCGGTCTCGCGCGAACAGCGCAAGACGCCCGAATACCTGCAGATCAATCCCGCCGGCGCGGTCCCGGCATTCGAGCACGACAGCTGGGTCCTGACCCAGAACGCGGCGATCCTCAACTACCTCGCCGACCGCTTCCCCGAAGCCGGCCTGTGCGGCGACGGCACGCCGAAGTCGCGCGCCGAGGTGAATCGCTGGCTCGGGTTCGTCAATTCCGACGTTCACCCCGCCTTCCGCCCGCTGTTCGGCGCCACCGCCTACCTCGGCGACGACGCATCGATCGAAAAGAGCAAGGACCATGCGCGCAGCACGCTGCGCGGCCTGTTCGAGCGCGCCGACGGACAACTGGCCGGCCACGAGTGGATCGCCGGGCCGCGCTCGATCGCCGATACCTATCTGTATGTCGTGACGCGCTGGACCCAGGCGGTGGGCGTGGCCTTGTCCGGACTGGCCCACCTGGATCGCCACTTCGCCGCGATGCAGGCCGACCCCGGCGTGCAGCGCGCACTCAAGCAGGAAGGTCTCGCCTGAGCCCGAGCCGACGCCTGCACGGAAAGGCCGCGCATCTGCGCGGCCTTTTTTGTGGTTCAACTTCCGGGTGCCGGAACATTGCGGAAAACCGGCGGCCGTCCTTGTGGGGCCTCATCGCGAATCCACCCGTGGAGGCTCGGCGTCGGCATTCCTCCCACGCACGGACCGAGCCAGTGCGGGACGCCGTGAACCCATTTCCGAACGCGGCTACTGCGGGGGAAGCCGGTGGCCCAGCCAGTGCGGGACACGTCATGAAGCCTTCCCTTCAAGCGCGGAAGCTTCTGCGGGGAAGCCGGCGGCCCAGCCTGCGGGGGTGCGTCGTGCCCTCCCTTCAAGCGCGGAAGCTTCTGCCGGGGGAAGCCGGCGGCCCGGCCTGTGCGGGGTGCGTCGTGCCCCCCCTTCAAGCGCGGAAGCTTCTGTCGGGGGAAGCCGGTGGCCCGGCCTGTGCGGGGCAGGCGGTGAATGCATCCCCAAGCGCG
>NZ_QVPD01000018.1 GCF_003416885.1 Cognatiluteimonas weifangensis | reverse complement strand
GGGGTGCGGAGAGTGGACCATGGAGGGTCCACGACCCGACTTAAAGACAGGAGGTCGTCAGGAGGGCGCAGCACCCCCAGCCCGCCGGCCGGCGACTCCCTCCGAAGCCGGGAGTCTCCCCCTCACTGTCGCGAAAGCGGGGCACATGCCCGCCCGTCCCGTGCCTTGTTAGCGTGAAGACACTGGATCCCCGCTTTCGTGGGGAAGACGACAATGATTTCTTCAGGCGGCCTGTCGCGAAACTACGACGTCGGGACCAGGGCGCAGCCGTCCCCAGCCCGCCGGTCAGCGACTGCGTCCGCAGCCGGAAGAAGACCCTCAGACCCCGGCCAACGCGGCCCGCGGCGGCAAGGCCCAGTCGATCGGGGCCTGGCCGTGCCGGGCCAGGTACTCGTTGGCGGCGGAAAAGTGCCCGCAGCCGAGGAAGCCGCGGTGCGCCGACAACGGCGATGGGTGCGGGGCCTTGAGCACCCGGTGGCGGCCGGTGTCGATCACCTTGCCCTTGGCCTGGGCGTAGCTGCCCCAGAGCAGGAACACCAGGCCTTCACGTTCGCGGTTCAAGGTCGCCACGATGTGGTCGGTGAACCCCTCCCAGCCCTTGCCGGCGTGAGCGCCGGGACGGCCATCCTCGACCGTCAGCACCGCATTGAGCAGCAGCACGCCCTGGCGCGCCCACGGCAGCAGGCAACCATGGTCGGGGCGGGCGATGCCGAGGTCGCGCTGCAGTTCCTTGAAGATGTTGTCCAGCGACGGCGGTACCGGCACGCCCGGCGGCACCGAGAAACACAACCCGTGCGCCTGGCCGGCGCCGTGATAGGGATCCTGGCCGAGGATCACGACCTTGACCGCGTCGAACGGGGTCGCGTCCAGTGCGGCGAAGATCTGCGGGCCGGGCGGGTAGATGCGGGCGCCGGCGGCCTTGCGCTGGCGCAGGAAGGCCGCCAGCGCCTGCATGTCGTCGCGCTGCAGGTAGGCGCCGACATGCGCCCTCCACGAAGCCTCGAGGCGGATGCGGTCCTCACCCATGCCGGCCCCGCCGCTGCCGGCGCGATCCCGGCCGCGATCGCCGGCTCGCGCGAATGCCGGCATCGGGACGGACGTCGTTCCCGCGGGGAAGGGGCGCCGTATTCACGCGTTGAAGCTGCGCTGCTCCGGCAGCCGCGCCACGCGCAGCTGGAACAGGGTCTTGGTCACCAGCAGCCGCTCCTCGATCGGCTTGAGCACCAGGTCGTTGGCGCCTTCGCGCAGCAGCTGGCCCTGGTTTTCGCGGTTGGCGTCGCCGGTCATCACCAGCACCGGCAGCGCGCGCTTGCCGTAGCCGAACGCGCCGCGGATCTGCGACAGCAGGTCGCGGCCGCTGAGCGCGCCTTTCAGGTAGATGTCGGTCAGCACCAGGTCGGCACCGATGTCGCCCTGGTCGCGGTGCCCGTGCAGGTATTCCAGCGCGCCTTCGGCGTCGCTGAAGTGCAGCACCTCCAGGCCCTGGCGCTCGAGCATGCGCTTGGTCGCGGCGGCGACCACACGGCTGTCCTCGACGTAGAGCACGCGCGCGCCGGGCACCGGCTGCGGCTGCACGTAGCCGCGGATGAAGGCGGCCAGCGCGCTGTGGCCCAGCGCCTTGTCGAAATAGTCGGTGACGTCGTCGTTGAGGCTGCGCGATTCCAGCCGCGCCTGCACGTCGCCGGAGACCACGATCACCGGCACGTAGCTTTGCGCGGCGGCCTCGCGCACGCTGCGGGCCAGCGCCAGGCCGTCGCCGTCGGGCAGCAGCAGTGCGGTGGTGACCAGGTCCACCGGCGCCTCGGCCAGCGCCGCGCGCGCGCTGGCCAGGCCGTCGCAGGCGATCACCTGCGCGCCGGGCAACTCGCGCCGCAGCACGTCGCCGATCAGCTTGCGCACCAGCCTGGACCCATCGACGACCATCAACCGCGGGTCGTCGCTGACGACGTGGCGCAGGTCGTGCGCATGGAGGGAGTCGGAGGCGGCCATCAGGTCTCCGTGGGCCGGGTCTGGCGCAGGTAGTGGCCGGTGACGAGACCGGCGCCGACCCAGCCCAGCAGCGCCGCGCCGGCCACCACCGCAGCCGCGGTCGGCAGGTCGAACCCGGCGAGCGCGAAGCCGCTGCCGTAACTGGCGGCCAGCTCCGCCAGCGGCGCGCGCAACGCGACCGCGGCCGCGCTCAGCAGGCCGATCGCCAGCGCCCCGGCCGCCAGCCCGTACCACGCGCCCAGATACAGGAACGGGCGGCGGATGAAGCCGTCGGTGGCGCCCAGATGCTGCAGCACGCCGATCTCCTCGCGCCGCGACTGGATGTCCAGACGCACGGTATTGCCGACCACCAGCAGCGCGCCCAGCCCCAGCAGCGCCGCCAGCACCAGCGCCACCCGTCCGCCGAAGCGCAGCCAGCCGTCCAGCCGCTGCCGCCACAGCGCATCGTGCTGCACGAGGTCGGCTTCCGGCAGGGTCTGCAACGACGCCGCCAGCAGCGCCTCGTCGCCCCTGGGCGTCACGATCAGCAGGCTCGGCAGCACGCCGGCGGCGTCCTCCCCGGGCGCCAGCGCGGCGATGGCGTCGCCCAGGCCGCTGGCGCGCAGTTGCTCCAGGCCCTGCGCCGGCGTGCGCAGTTCGACCTTGCCGATGTCGTTGCGGCGGCGCAGTTCTGCGGCCAGCGCCTGCGCACGGACGCCGTCGACCGCGGGCTTGAGGAACACGCTGATCTCGCGCGCCTGCTGCACCTGACCGGAAAAGCGCGCGACATTGCCCAGCACCAGCCACAACCCCAGCGGCAACGCCAGCGCCACCGCCATCACTCCGACCGTGAGCACCGTCGCCCACGGCCGGCGCAGCACCCGGCCGAGACTGGCGACGAAGCTGTACAGGTGGTGATCGACCCAGGTGCCCAGACCCGAGCGCCCCGGGTCGCGCGCGCCGCGGTTGCCGGACTCACGCATCGGCGAGGTCCTCCGGCGCGATGTCGTCGGCCAGCTGGCCGTGGTCGAGCACCAGCACCCGCCGCTTCATGCGCTTCACCAGGCCCAGGTCGTGGCTGGCGACCAGCACGCTGATGCCGCGCTCGGGCAGCGCGGCGAACAGCGCCATGATCTCCGCCGACAGGGTCGGATCCAGGTTGCCGGTCGGCTCGTCGGCGAGCAGCAGCCGCGGCTCGCCGACCAGCGCGCGGGCGATGCCGACGCGCTGCTGCTCGCCGGCCGACAGCTGCGTCGGCAGCGCGCGCTCGCGCGCGCCCAGCCCAAGCTTGTCGAGCACGCTGCGCACGCGCTTGCCGATCTCGCCGCGGCGCAGGCCGCGCAGGATCAGCGGCAGGGCCACGTTCTCGAACACGCTGCGATCGGTGAGCAGGCGATGGTCCTGGAACACCACGCCGACCTCGCGCCGGTGCAGCGGCACGCGCCGGCCGCGGACCTTGAGCAGGTTGCGCTCGGCGAACAGCACCGCGCCGCGGCTGGGCCGCTCGGCCAGGTGGATCAGCTTCAGCAGCGTGCTCTTGCCGGCGCCCGAATGGCCGGTGACAAACAGCATCTCGCCCGGCTGCACCTCGAAGCTGACCTCGCTCAGGGCGACGTGGCCGCCCGGATACTGCTTGCTGACGTTGTCGAAACGCAGGACCGACATGAGGAGGTGTCGTGCCTCGGCGATGAAGGCCGCAGTATCGCCCGAGCCGCCGACGACGGCCAGCGCGGACGGCGCCGGCTACGGCCAGGCGAGGTTCCGCCAGGCCCCCGACGGCGGGACTGCCGCGCCGAAGCATCGCTCCGCTGCGCTGTCGCCACTTCGAGCCGCCGCGACGCGGTGCGCGGTTGGCGCCAGGAAAGGTCCGAACCGTCGTCGTCCGCCCCGCGCAAGCGGGAAGCCGGTGGCTTCAAGCCATTGAAAACAAAGACGCGGAATGGGCAGACGTGCGCCCGCCGAAAGCCCGCCCTTCGACAGGCTCGGGACGTGCTTTCGCGGAAATCACGGGGACCAGCCGAATCGCGCAGACGTTCCCTAATGCTGCGACCGCGGCGCGCGGGTCACCAGCGATTTCAGGCCGCGGCCGATGCGCGTCAGCAGCGAGGACTCGCCGGGCTTGTCGGCGCCCGCAGGGGCCGCGGCCGGACGCGGCGCGACGCGGGTGGCGACCACCTCGGCTGCGGCGCGGGCCGGGACCGTCGCCTGCGGCCGGGACGCGGTCGCCGCTTCCGCGCCCTCCAGGCGCTTGCCGCCGCGCCGGCGGCGACGCTTGCGCGGCGCGCGTTCGCCGGCGAGCGCGGCGCCAGCTGCGATTGCGGCGCCCGCCGCCGGCGCGGCGCCGGCATCGGCTCCCGCGGCGACGGCTGCGGCTCCAATGGCCGGCGCGGTCGCGGCGGGCTTCGCCGCGGGGTGGTCCTCGGTCTTGCGCGGCGAACGCGGCCCGCGCCGGCCTTCGCCCGCGCCACCGCGGCCGCCACGGCCGGGGCCGGGGCCGTGCCCATGGCCGCCGCCGCGACGCTGCTCCTCGGCGGCGCGCGCCTCGCGTGCCTCGCGGAAGATCGCGCTGACGCTCTCGCCGTCCTCGACCGCCGCGGCGCCCTCGCGCGGCTTGCGCGGCAACGAGGTCAGCAAATCGGCGGTGATCGGCTCCACCGGGATCTTCTGCTCGATGTAGGCCTCGATGTCGGGCAGGCTCTGCGCGTAGCGCTCGCAGGCGAAGCTGATCGCATCGCCCTCCTCGCCCAGGCGTGCGGTGCGGCCGATCCGGTGCACGTAGTCCTCGGCGTCGAACGGCAGGTCGTAGTTGTAGACGTACTTCACGCCGTCGATGTGCAGCCCGCGGGCGGCGACGTCGGTGGCGACCAGGATCTCCAGCTGGCCTTTCTGGAACTTGCCCAGCAGCGATTCGCGCTTTTTCTGCGGTACGTCGCCGGAGAGCACGCCGACGCGGTAACCGGCGCGCTCCAGCGCCCGCGCCACCCGTTCCACCCAGACCTTGGTGTTGACGAAGACCATGGTGCGCGCGCCTTCGCTGCGCGACAGCAGGCCCAGCAGCAGCGGGATCTTCTCGTCGTCGGCCGGCAGGTACATCACCTGGCGCACGGTCGAGTTGGTGATGAACTCGCTCTCGACCACGATCTTCTCGGGCTCGTTCATGTGCTCGTAGGCGAGCTCCAGCACGCGGTGGCTCAGGGTCGCCGAGAACAGCAGCGTCTGCCGCTCGGTGCGCACCGGCATGCGCCGCAGCAGGAAGCGGATGTCCTTGATGAAGCCGAGGTCGAACATGCGGTCGGCCTCGTCCAGCACGCATACCTCGCAGGCGTGCAGGCTGACCACCTTGTGCTGCTTGACGTAGTCGATCAGGCGCCCGGGGGTGGCGATGATCACGTCGGCGCCATCCTGCAGCTGCTGGCGCTGCTTGTCGTAGTCCACGCCGCCGTAGACCAGCGCGAACTTCAGCCCGAGGTTGGAAGCGAACTTGAGCGCGTCCTTGTGGATCTGGATCGCCAGCTCGCGGGTCGGCGCCAGGATCAGCGCGCGCGGATCCTCGGGCCGGCGCTCGGCCAGGGCCGGGCGGGTCAGCAGCCGGTTGACCAGCGTGACCAGGAACGCCAGGGTCTTGCCGGTCCCGGTCTGGGCCTGGCCGGCGACGTCGCGTCCGGGCAAGGTGACCGGCAGGGTCAGCGCCTGGATCGGTGTGCAGCGGGCGAAGCCGGCGGCCGTCAGCCCGGCCAACAGGGCCGGATGCAGGTCGAAGGAGGAAAAGGCGATATCGGTTAAGGGCTTGTCGCTCATGCGTGGCAATGCAATCCGGTGGTCGGCGCGGCGCGGCGCGCTTGCGTGGGAGGCGTCCGCGAAGCAGACTGCCGGTAGGCGCCCGGGGCGCGCGCTGTCGCGAAAGCGGCGCTTGAAGCCCCGTGGAAACGCCCCAGTTTAACAGCATCCCCCGGCGCCACCCGCCGCGCCCGCCCGACAGTCCGAGGAGCCCCCATGAGCGATACCGTGATCCACGCCACCGATGCCGATTTCGACAGCGCCGTGCTGCAGTCCCGGGAACCGGTGCTGGTCGATTTCTGGGCGCAGTGGTGCGGCCCCTGCCGGATGATCGCCCCGGCGCTGGACCAGCTGGCCGCCGAATACGCCGGCAAGGCCAAGGTGGTGAAGGTCGACATCGACCAGAACCGCGATACCGCCATCAAGTACCACGTGCGCTCGATCCCGATGCTGCTGCTGTTCAAGGACGGCCAGGTGCAGGCGACCCAGATCGGCGCCGTCGGCAAGGCCCAGCTGAGCCAGATGATCGACAAGGCGCTGTGACGCCCGGGGCTTGCGCCCCACCTGAACCGCCATACCCGCCGCGCTCGCGCACGCTTGCCGCGGCGCGGGCACGGTGCTAGTTTGACTGTACCGGCACGGTTTTTTCGGCTGCCGCACCCTTCTCAGACCCACCTCCCAGATCCGCCCGCGGCCCGCGGGCGCTCGCACCCCAGCGAGGAATTCGCACTTGTCCGACAACCCCTCCGATTCCGGCGACATCGCCGAGAAGCGCGTGCGCAGGCCGCGCGTCGGCAAGGCCGATGCCGCCGCCCCGATGACCGCGCCGGCCGAGTCCGCTGCTCCCGCCGCTCCTGCCGTCCCCGCCGCTCCCGCTGCGCCGTCGGCTGCAGCGCCATCGGCCCCGGCGTCCGGCGCCGGTGGCGAGGTCCCGACGCCAGGCGGCAACGACGGCGGCGAGCCGCGCGAAGCCCGCGAGGGCGGCCGTCACGGCAGCCGCCGCGACCGCTTCCGCAACCGCCGCGACCGCCAGCGCGACCGTTACCGCGACGACGGTCTGCCGCGCGACGACAACGGCGCCGAACAGCAGCAGCCGAACCGGCCGCTACCCAACATCCCGGAAGGCTTCCCGCAGTACTCGCTCGGCGACCTGAAGCGGATGCCGGCGCAGAAGCTGCTCGACCTGGCCGAGCAGCTGGGCATTTCCGACGGCGTCGCCCGCGCCCGCAAGCAGGACGTGATCTTCGCCCTGCTCAAGGTGCTGACCCGTACCGCCGAAGGCGTCGCCGCCGACGGCGTGCTGGAGATCCTGCCCGACGGCTTCGGCTTCCTGCGCGCGGCCGAGGCCAGCTACCTGGCCGGCCCCGACGACACCTACATCTCGCCCAGCCAGATCCGCCGCTTCAACCTGCGCACCGGCGACCACCTGTCCGGACGCATCCGCTGGCCCAAGGACGGCGAGCGCTACTTCGCGCTGAACATCGTCGACGAGATCAACGGCGAGCCGATCGAGGCCTCCAAGAACAAGGTCCTGTTCGAGAACCTGACGCCGCTGTTCCCGCGCCGCAAGTTCAAGCTCGAGCGCGGCGACGGCTCCACCGAGGACATCACCGGCCGCATCCTCGACCTGATGGCACCGCAGGGCAAGGGCCAGCGCGCATTGATCGTGTCGCCGCCGAAAGCCGGCAAGACCATGATGATGCAGCAGATCGCCACCGCGATCACCACCAACCACCCCGATGTGCACCTGATCGTGCTGCTGATCGACGAGCGGCCGGAGGAAGTCACCGACATGCAGCGCACCGTGCGCGGCGAGGTGATCTCCTCGACCTTCGACGAGCCGGCCGCGCGCCACGTGCAGGTCGCCGAGATGGTGATCGAGCGCGCCAAGCGCCTGGTCGAGCACAAGCGCGACGTGGTCATCCTGCTGGACTCGATCACCCGCCTGGCGCGCGCCTACAACATGGTGGTGCCGTCCTCGGGCAAGGTCCTGTCCGGCGGCGTCGACGCCAATGCGCTGCACCGGCCCAAGCGCTTCTTCGGCGCCGCGCGCAACGTCGAGGAAGGCGGCAGCCTGACCATCATCGCCACCGCGCTGGTGGACACCGGCAGCAAGATGGACGAGGTGATCTACGAGGAGTTCAAGGGTACCGGCAACTCGGAGGTGCTGCTCAGCCGCCGCATCACCGAGAAGCGCGTGTACCCGGCGATCGACATCAACCGCTCCGGCACCCGCCGCGAGGACCTGCTGATCGAGCCCGAGCTGCTGCAGAAGATCTGGATCCTGCGCAAGCTGCTGCACGGCATGGACGAGATCGCGGCGATGGAGTTCCTGCTCGACAAGATGAAGAGCACCAAGAGCAATGACGAGTTCTTCGCCTCGATGAAACGCTGACCGGCGCTGCGGATCGGCACGAAAAACCCCGCAGCGCGGGGTTTTTTGGTCTCCCACCACCGGGAGAGGAACGTCTGCGGAGGGCCCGCTGGCACGGGCCTGTGGGGGGGCCGTGAACACGCCCTTCAGGCGCGGAAACTTTGCTGGGATACCGGTAGCCCGACCCCTGCAGGATACGCCGCGAACATATGCTTCAAGTTGCGGAAGCCTCTGCAACGGAAGCCGGTGGCCGGCCTGTGCGGACACGCCGTAAATGCACGCTTCAAGTGCGGACCCCTTTACGGGGGAAGCCGGCGGCTGAGCGCCTGTGCGGGACACGCCGTGAATCCCCGCTACGCGGGTCCGGCCCGGCGGCATAGCCTTCGGGCGCTCAGCGGTGCGCGAAGCAGTGCTTCGCAAGCGCACCGCTTCGCCCCTGTAGGCTCCTCGGCGGCATCCATGCCGCCGACGGTCCCGCACAGGCCGGGCCACCGGCTTCTGGCAGGTGAGTCGGCGTGCGTGGGAACAACCAGCCGAAGCGACGACCTCCAATCTCGCGCAGTCGCCGCCCGGCGGGCTGGGGGTGCGGAGAGTGGACCAGGGATGGTCCACGACCCGACTTAAAGACAGGAGGTCGTCAGGAGGGCGCAGCACCCCCAGCCCGCCGGGCGGCGACTCCGTCCGAAGCCGATCTCACGAGGCCAAGCATCACCCGCGCCCAGACTAAAAGACAGGAGGTCGTCAGGAAGGCGCAGTACCCCGCCTGCCGGACGGCTCGTGCGTCCGAAGCCATTCCCCGCAGGAGAAGACCCTCGTGTTTGCGGTCGCCCCGGGACGGAGGCGGTCGCGGCGCGCGCGGATGGCCGGGCGCTGCAGCCTCCGCCCGCAACGCGGCGCCTGTCGCCGGACGCAAAAAAGGGGCGCCCGTGGGCGCCCCTTGGATGCCGCGGCAAGAGCCGGGGATCAGTTGACGCTGACCGCGCTCCACGCGGCCGCGACCGCGTTGTACTGCGTCGATCCGGCGCCGAACAGGTCGGTCGCCGCACTCAGCGTGGCGACACGCGCACCCGCGTAGTTGGTGCCCGACGTCATGTACGTGGTCAGCGCCCGGTACCAGATCTTGCCGGCGGCGTCGCGGCCGATGCCGACGATTGCGGTGTTGCCGTTGCAGACCAGCGCGCCGGGCGTCAGGTTGGCGGCGGTACCGGCGCCGAAGCCGGCGGGGACCACGGCGCCTTCGGCCAGCAGGTAGTAGAAGTGATTGGCCACGCCCGAGCTGTAATGCACGTCGAGGCCGCCGAGGCCGCCGCTGTAGCAGTCCGGCGAAGCGCCGTCCAGGCTCGGCTTGAACATGTAGCGCAGGGCCATGGTGCCGGGGTTACGGGCGAAGACGTTCTCGCCGATCATGTAGTCGGCCGGATCGCTGGCGTTGTTGGCGTAGTACTCGACCATCGTGCCGAAGATGTCCGAGGTGGCCTCGTTGAGGCCGCCGGACTCGCCGCTGTAGACCAGATCGGCGCTGCGGCTGGTGACGCCGTGCGACATCTCGTGGCCGGCCACGTCCAGCGCGACCAGCGGGTTGTAGGTGACGCCGTTGTCGCCGTCGCCGAAGGTCATGCAGAAGCAGCTGTCCGACCAGAACGCATTGACGTACTTGCGGCCGTAATGGACCCGGCTGAGCGCACCCTGGCCGTCGTTGGCGATGCCGTTGCGGCCGTGGACGTTCTTGAAGTAGTCCCAGGTCCGGGACACGCCGTAGTGGGCGTCGGCGGCCACCGTCGCCGCGTCGGTGAGGGCGTTGTTGCCCCAGCTGTTGTCGGCATCGACGAAGATCGTGCCCAGGCCGATCTGGCGGTTGGCCATGTTGGTGGTGTAACCGCCGCCGCGGACGAGATCCTTCATCTGGTACTGGGTGCCGCACTTGACGGTGTCGAGGGCGACATTGCCCAGGGTCAGGGTCTTGCCGGTGCCCACCGCCGCCGCCGGCGTGCAGCTGCCGCCCGGGCCCGGCTTCGCGGTCTGCACCGTATCCCACTGGTTCAGGACCCGGCCGTTGCGCGCGTCGATGAAGTAACGCATGTCGGTCGGGGTCTGGTCGGCCTTGATGCCCGACAGCATGACCTCGTGCGCCAGCACCGGGCTGGCGCCCAGGGCGTAGACCACCAGCCGCGCCCTGGGCGCGGTGCTGGTCGCGAGACCGAAGCGGGCGCTGGCCTTGGCGATCGCCTGGCTGCGGCTGACCCGCGGCGAGAGGTCCGGACGCGCGCTGGTCTTCAGCGTCTGGCTGACGCCGCGGACCTGGCCATGGCGCGAATGCAGCACGAAGTCGCCGCCGATGACCGGCAGGCCGCGATAGGTCCGGCTGAAACGGACATGCTCGGTGCCGTTGGCGTCGACCACGACATCGCCGGCGACGAACGCGTCGGCGGCGGCGCGGCGCACGGCGCGGGCGGCCGGGCCGTCGACCAGGCCGTGGGCGCGGGCGACGGCGCCGGCCTTGGCGTTGCCGGCGGCCAGCGCCGGCGCGGAGGACACGGCGAGCGCGGCGACGATGGCGGCGCTCAACAGGCAGGACTGGACTTTCATGCGAAAAACCCCTGGGTGACGTGGCGGTTGACTCCGGCAGGGCCGGAGCGGCGAACACTTGCGGACAACGACCTGGCGGAACGAACGCGGATCCCGGGGCCCTCCCCGGCCCCGCCCTGCGACGGCTGACGGCAGCGGTTAGTGACGGCGCGCCCCCGCCCCCGCGCGCCGCCGCAGCGGCACCGGCGGCAGCAGCACCGCGCCTTCGAAGTACGAAACGTGCAACTGCAGGCCGCGCGGCGAATAGCCGATGAACGTGAAGCCGATCTCCGGTGCGTGCGCGCGCTTGTAGTGCGTGGCGAGCAGCTTGCTCTCCAGCTCCACCAGCAAGCCCAGCGCCTCGGGCGCGGGCAGTGCGGCGTTGTATTCCTGCAGGACCTGCTTCGCCCGCATGGCGAAAGGTTTGGTCTGGCGCTGGCCGCGCTGGGCTTCGGCGAAGAACTGGCGGTAGTAGTACATCGGCTGTCGCAGCCGTGGCAGCACGCGCACGACCGCGGTGCCGACGCCGCACAATTCGCCGTTGTCGTCGCGGCTGACGCATACGGCCTGATCCGCGCGCTGCGCCGCCTGCGCCGCGTTGCCGAGCGCGTTGTTGCGCTCCCAGAACGCAAGCAATTCGGTTTTCAGCTCGGGGGTGACCTGCTTCCAGACCGGGGTGATGTCGAATGCCACGGGATGCGGTTCTCCGGTCAACGGGTGGCGGCGGCGGGCTCGCGCGCCGGCACGGCCGCCAGCTTGCGCACCAGCGCCATGTATTCGGCGAATTCCAGCTGCCGGTTGCCGTTGGCATCGAACGCCGACAGCGGCGGCGCCGACTTGCCGGCCGCCTTGACCAGCTGCAGCTGGCCGTATTCGCCGGCGCCAATCGCGCCGTTGCGATCGGCATCCACGGCGTGGAACTGGGCGCGCAAGCGCTCCTCTGCCGCGGCCTGGCGCAGCCGGTGCCAGCCGGCGGTGAACTCCTGCAGCGACAGCGCGCCGTTGTGGTCCAGGTCCCACGCGGCGAAGGTCGCATCGACCCGGGCGGGCGCAGGCGCGGCGGCGCGTGCCGGGGCCGGCTGGCCCTGTGCAGCCTGCACGCGGGGCGCAGGCGCGGAGGCACGCGCGGCCGGCTGAGCCTGCGCGGCTTGTGCGCCAGCCGCAGGCGCGGCCAGCACGGCCGCCAGGGCGACGGCGAGAACATGCGTACGGTGTTTCACGAGGCGACAGCCTCCGTCTGCAGCGCGGACTCGAAGGTGATCAGGTCGCGGATCTCCGGCGTGCGCAGGCCGATCATCATCGGGTTGCGCACGTTGGGCAGGAAGCTGATGTCGAAGATCTCGGTGATGTCGCCCTCGAACCGGATCCAGTTCAGCACATCGCCGTTGACCAGCGACACGATCTGCACCCCGCACCACGGATCGGCGTCGCGCTTGCTCAGCTCTGCGTCCAGTTGCAGCCCTTCGAAGCGCTTGTTGCGCGGCTTCGACAGCCCGACCGCGGCGACGTTGCCGATGATCGACAGCCCGCGCAGGAAGCCCGGGAAGAACGCCAGCGGCACGAACTTCTTCTTTTCGAAGTCGACCCAGCCCAGGTGGCCGCTGCCGGCGTTGAGCAGCCACAGCTTGCCGTTGGCCCAGCGCGGCGAATGCGGCATCGACAGGCCTTCGCACACGATCTCGTCGGTCTCCACGTCGATCACCACGCCGCCGTCGTGGCGGCGGTCGCGCCAGCCGTCGACGGCGTCGCTGCGGCATACCGCGGTGACGTACTTGGGCCGGCCTTCGACCATCGCCAGGCCGTTGAGGTGGCAGCGGTCCTCCGGCGCCAGCTTGCTGATGAACGGCGGCTTCCAGATCGCCTTGAAGCTGTGGGTCTGGCTCAGTTCCGCCAGACACGAGTACTTGGTGTTGACGAACACCACCTTGCCGTTGCTGCGGATGCCCAGCTCGTGGATGTCCAGGTCGCCGATGGTCTGCGCGTTGCGCGGCACGTAGCACTTGTCGAAGCGGCCGTGGATGACCTCGTTGGGGCGCAGCACGTTCTCGAAGCGCCACAGCTGGTACAGCCCGCCCAGGTAGATGCGCTGGGCGTTGCCGACGATGCCCATCGCGCGCTCGAAGATCCGTTCGAAGAACGACACCCGGCCCTGCTTGTCGCTGCCGACCAGGTACACCCGGCCGGTCTGGTAGGAGGAGATCGCCAGCGAGATGCGGTTGCCGGCGAGCCAGCCGGCGAGGCCGCGCGAACAGGTCTTCTCGACCCGCATCTTGGTGATGTCGACCGGCGGCTTGGCGGCCGGCGCGTGGCCGGGGGCCGCAGGCGCGTCGGCCGCTGCAGGTACCTCGGCCGCGGCCGGCGCGTCCGCGGTGACCGCGTCCAGCCCGGTCTCCAGTTGCGCCTTGTCGCCGACATCCTGGATCTGCGCGTCGCCGCTGCTTTTCTTCGTTGCCACTCGCTACTCCAACTGCTTGCGCACGTGCGCGCCAACCGCGGATCCGGCGGCCCGCGGCCGATGGTCCGTCCCGGCCTTGAAGGTACCGTGCCTGCGCACGCGCATCCAGCGCCGTGTGCGCGTCGGCCACCCGGCAGGCCGCGGGCCTGCCGGGTGCGGCCGCGTTACCAGGTGTAGCGCAGCACCAGTTGGCCGCCGAAGAAGCTGTTCAGCGCCCCGCCGTCGGTCCAGTTGATGCCGCCGGTGACCGAGACGCCGCCCTTCTGTGCCCCCATCCCCAGCTCCAGCATGGCGCTGGTGCCTTCCGTGCGGGTCGCGCCGTGGAAGTCGTCGGCGACGGTGAACGCGTTGTCGCCCTTGATCTCGCGCACGGCGTTGACCGAGCCGTACGGGGTCCACAGCACGTTGCCGGACTGGAAGGCCTTGCTGAACGCCACGCCCAGGCGGGCGCGTTCGGAGACGCCGCCGTCGGGCTGGAACTGGACCGACTCGCCCTGCACCGCATCGATGTTGTCGATGCTGCTGCGGGTGTACTGGGCCTGCGGCGTCACGTCCACGCCGCCGATGCTGGCCGCGGTCCAGCCGGCCTCGACGTTGAAGGCGGTGGCGTTGCCGCTGCTGGTCTGCCGGCCGGCCGCCGACGCCAGGGTGGCGTCGAAGTCCATCCAGCGGTAGGACGCATCGACGTAGAAGCGGGCGCCGATCCAGGTCGCGTACAGGCCGGCGGTATCCATCTCGATGCGGTCGGAGCCGACCCCGTCGAGCAGGCGCTGCTTGCCGTCGGACTTGCCGAGCAGGACGCCGTAATGGACGCCGTTGCCGACGGTGAAGTCGATGCCCAGCTCGCGGCCCCAGTTGTCCTGGTCGAAACGGAAGTTGCCGGCGTCGCCGAAGTCGGTCGAGTGCTGCGGATCGACCTCGCCCTTGTCGCTGAACACGCGGATCCACGGACTCAGCCCGACCCTGTCGTCGCCCAGGGTCGGCATCACGCCCACCCGCTGGCGCCAGGTGCCGATCTGGCTGTTGATCAGGCTGTGCGCACCCGGGCCGATCGAGGCGGCCAGCACACCGGTGTCGTTCAGGCCGGCGGTGGTTACGCCGAACGAGAACACGTCGGCGCTGGCGTTGCTCGCATCCAGCTGGCTGGTGACCACGAGGCTCAGGCTGAGGAAGTTGCTCGGGTCGGCGCCCGCGCCCAGCACCTGGCCGGCGACGAACGCGCCGCTGGCCGAGTCGCCGCTGACGTAGGCGAACGGGATCGGCGTGCCGCCCAGAGTCGGGAAGGCATCGAGGTGCGCGTCCACCGTCTGCGCCGTGCCGTCGACGATGCTGCCGTCCACGTACAGCACGTCGCTGCTGCCGTTGAGGACGCTGACGTCCAGGCTGATCGTGCCGCTGCCGGCGAAGTCGCCGACGATCGTCAGCATGTCGTCCGGCGCGCCGTCGACGAAGTCGATCAGGCCGTCGTTGACGAAAGCCTCGGCGTTGAGCGAAGGCACCGCCGCAGCGGTGGAGAACGCCTGCGCGGCCATTGCCTGCACCTGCCCCGGCAGCAGCGGCACGGCTTCGACCCCCGAACCCATGTCGATCAGGCCGTCGCCGGACACCAGCACGGTGCCGCTGTTGTCGAAGATGTTGCCCGCCGCGGTACTGCTGCCCAGATAGATGGCGCCATCGGTCAGGTGGATGGTGCTGCCGGCAAGGTTGTAGATGCTGTCGTCGCCGGCGCCGAAGTCGCTGGCGTGGTTGTCCACGTGCCAGGTGCCGCCGCCGTAGCCGACCAGCAGGTCGTCGCCGGCGTCGGTCACGATTGCGCCGTGGATGTCGCCCGTGTTCAGGATCTGGTCGATGCCGGCGCTGCCGAGCACGGCGATCCGGCCTTCGTTGGCCGCGTAGGTCTGGATCGTGCCGCTGTTGTACAGCGTCGACTGCGCCGCATACATCTGCACGCCCATCGCGTAGTCCACGCCGGTCGCAGCGATCGTGCCGCTGTTGTCGATGTCGGCCTGGCCGGCGTAGCTGCTGACGGCGATGCCGACGACGTCGCCGCCGGCGGCGTCCACGCTGGCGACGATCGAGCCGCTGTTGGTCACACTGACGGAACCGTACATGGACACGGCCATCGCGCCCATGGCGCTGTCGCCGCCGGCGACTTCGATGCTGCCCGAGTTGTCCACGTCGACATCGCCATCGAGTGCAACGCCGAGCAGGCCGTACGCGTCCCCGGCGGCGACCGCGACACTGCCGGAGCTGGCGATCTGCGCGTCGCCGTACTTGGCCACGGCCATCGCGCCCATGGCGAGGTAGTCGCTGTCGCTGGCGATCGTGCCGCTGTTGTCGACGACGCTGCCGTACGCGCCCATCGCCTGCAGGCCGACGGCGGCGTAGCCCTGCGCGGACACCGCGCCGGCATTGTCGATGACGGCGCTGCCGTACCCGGAGTACGCGCGCATGCCCGCAGCCTGGCTGCCTGCGCTGTAGGCCTCGATCGTGCCGGAGGCCGCGTTGCCCAGCGCGACGTCGCCGGCGTAGGCCAGGCCTTGGATCCCGGTCGCCCAGCCGTATGTCGAGTTGGCGGTGATGCTACCGCTGTTGCCGATGTCGATGGTGCCGGCGTAGGCCTCGGCTTCGATCCCGGTCGCGTCGTCGTACGTCGAGCTGACGGCGATGCTGCCGCCGTTGCCGATGCCGATGTCCCCGGTATAGGCATTGGCATCGATGCCGGTCGCGTCGTCGTATTCCGCATCGGCGACGATGCTGCCGCTGTTGTCGATGCCGATGTCGCCGGTGTAGGCGTAGACCCCGATGCCCAACGCCTCGCCGTAGGTACCGGCGTTGGCGAGGATGCTGCCGCTGTTGTCGATGCCGATGTTCCCGGCGCCGGCGTAGGCCGTGATGCCGGTTGCGTCGCCGTAGAGCGTATCGACCGCGATCGCGCCGCTGTTGTCCACCCCGACGTCGCCATTGCCGGCATAGGCCTGGATGCCGTGTACCGCGCCGTCGGCCGAATAGACGGTGATGGCGCCGCTGTTGTCGACCAGGAGCTCGCCCGCGTAGGAGAAGGCGCGAATGCCGATCGCGTCGCCGTACGGCGAATCGGCGGCGATGTCGCCGCTGTTGGCCACCGTGGCGTCGCCGTAGGCGGCGGCGTAGATGCCGATGGCCCGCTCCTCGCCCAGCGCCGCAACGGTGCCGGCGTTGTCGACCGTCACCGCACCGTACTGGCTGCGGACATTGATGCCGTGCGCGTATTTCGTCGATTCGGCCGCGATCGCGCCGCTGTTGGCGACGCCGATGTCGCCATATCCGCTGACGGCAAAAACGCCGAAGGCGGAATCGTCGGCTTGCGCGTGGACCGCCCCTGCGTTGTCGACGACGATGTCGCCGAGGTAGGAAATGGCGGCCAGGCCGTAGGCGGATGCGTCTTCGCTGGTGGCCACGACGGTCCCGGACGCGGCGTTGCCCAGCGAGACGCCATCGTCGGCGATCCCGATGAGACCGGTAGCGGTGCCGTACGAGACGGCCGAGATGCTGCCGCTGTTGGTGGCGGTGACGTAGCCGTAGGCAGCGGCGTAGACGCCGATGGCGCCGTCGTAACCCTGCGCCGAGATGGTGCCGGCGTTGTCCACCGTCGTGTCGCCGCCGCCGACGGCGTACACGCCATAAGCGTAGCCGTATACGGACACGGCCTCGATCGACCCGGTATCGGTGTTGGTGACGCTGACGCTGCCGAGGTACGAGTCGGCATTCACGCCGAGCGCAGTGCCCACGTACGCATAAACACTGATCGAACCGCTGTTGACCACGGCGGCATCGCCGCCGTAGCTGCCGGTTTGGGCCCCTGCCGCAGACCCGTACGCCATGGCGGAAATCGTGCCGGAATTATCCACCCGTGTGTCGCCGTTAGCGCCGGCATAGGCGCCGATGGCGACGTAGTAACCCAGCGCCCCAATGGTGCCCGCATTGGTGAGCGTCGCGTCGCCGCCGAAGGACTCGGCCATGGCGCCGATCGCCACGCCGTCGGGGGCATACGCCGCCACCAGCCCGTCGGCGCCGTTATCGACAGTCACGTCGCCACCGCTGGCGGCGTAGACGCCATCAGCGTCACCGTACTTGCTGACCGCGCCGACCAGGCCTTCGTTGGCGATGGTGGCCGCGGCGTAGCCGTCCGCCTCGATCCCGGTGGCATCCCCGTAGATGGACACCCCGTAGACCGCGTCGGTGTTGATCACACTCGTGGTCGCGCCGAAGGTGCGGACGCCGGCGGCGTCGCCGTAGTGGGAGTACCCGGCGATCAGGCCGCTGTTGTCCACCGCCACGTCGCCGTAGTCGGCGCGGCCGAAGATGCCGACCGCGGTGTCGTAAACGCTGTAGGCGAAGATTTCGCCGCTGTTGTCGACCGCGACGTCGCCGTTGTAGCTCAAACCGAATACGCCGACCGACTGGCCCAGGGCCTCGGTCTCGATGGTGCCGGCGTTGTCCACCAGCGCATTGCCATCGGTGGCGATGTCGAGCACGCCGAAGGCGAATCCGCGACCGCTCACGCCGATGACGCCGGTGTCGGTGTTGGCGACCACGGCGTCGCCCAGCCCGGCACTGGCGTACACGCCATAGGCGTACCAGGCGTCGACCGTGATCGCGCCGCTGTTGGTCACCGTGGCGCCGGTCCCGGCGCTGGCCTGCACGCCGATGCCGACATTGCCACCGTAGTAATCGGAAACGGCCAGCACGTTGCCGCTGTTGTCGACCTGGGCAGCGCCGTTGGTCGAGGCCGCGACAATGCCGTAGGCACCGAAGTAATAGTCGTCCCTGGTCGAGTATGCGGTGATGTCGCCGGAATTGGTG
Organism: Cognatiluteimonas weifangensis; assembly: GCF_003416885.1. Lineage (GTDB taxonomy): Bacteria > Pseudomonadota > Gammaproteobacteria > Xanthomonadales > Xanthomonadaceae > Cognatiluteimonas > Cognatiluteimonas weifangensis. The sequence goes on along the minus strand of NZ_QVPD01000018.1, from coordinate 13,451 downwards.
ACGGTCGCGTCGCCATCGAACGACAACGCCAGCGCGCCGTAGGCCAGGCCGCCGGACACCGCCTCGATCGAGCCGCTGTTGTCGATGCCGGCGTCGCCGTCGGCCTGGGCCACGACACCGGCTGCGCCGTAGCCGTACGTGTTGTACTGGCCGGCATAGATCGTGCCGGAGTTGACGATGCTGGCAGCATTACCGGTGCCGGGGTCGTTGGCCAGCACCTCGATGCCGGTCGCGCCGAATTCACCATAGGCACCGATGTTGCCGCTGTTGTCGACCGTGATGTTGCTGCCGGTGCCGGTACTCGTGGCCTGGATGCCGGTAGCCAGAGCGCTGCCATAGAAACTGCCGGCGTAGATGTCGCCCGAGTTGGCGATCGCGACCGGTCCGGCCGACTCGACGAAAATGCCGTCGGCGTAGAAGCCATCGACGTAAATGCCGCCGGCGTTGTCGACCGCGACGCCGCCGGCGCCGCCGGTGGCGTAGATGCCGAAGGCCTGGCCGCCATACATGTAGGTCGAGACATAGATGGTGCCATCGTTGTCGACCGTCGCCGAGTCGTCGCCCTGGGCCTCGATGCCCGCGGCCCAATCGTAGCCATAGGCGTCGATCAGACCGCTATTGCCGACGCTCACGTTGGTGCCGGAGGCGAAGATGCCGTCGGCCAGACCGTAGTAGGAATACGCGTTGACCTCGCCGGCATTGACGATGCTGACGTCGCCACCGAGCGAATAGCCGTACAGGCCGATCGCCATGCCATCGCGGGAATACGCGTCGACGTAGCCCGTGGCGCTGTTGTCCAGCGCGACATTGCCGTTCACGGCGTAGCCGAACACGCCGATGGCATCGCCGTAGTGGGACTCGGCATAAACCGCGCCGTCGTTGCCGATGGTCGTGTTGCCTTCCGCGGCGCCGAAGATGCCGATGGCGTCGTCGCTCCACGTGTTTGCATCGACCACACCCGTGTTGCCGACGTCGACGTCACCGCTGGCATAAGCCAGGATGCCCGTGGCATAACCGCCATTGGAAGACGCCACGACCAGGCCCGAATTGTCGACCGCGAGGTCGCCGCTGGCGTAGCCGACGATGCCCCTGGCGTCGTCCCAAAAGGCATCGGCGTAGATCGCGCCGCCGCTATCGATGCTGGCGTTGCCGACGGCATCGACGAGGATTCCGGTAGCGGTTTCCATGCTGCTCACACGGATATCGCCGCTGTTGTCGACCGAGATGTCGCCGCCGGCGTTGCCGGCGAGGCCGACCGCGTCGTAGTAGGCATAGGCCTGGATGGAGAAGCTGTTGCCCAGGGTGAGGTCGCCGTAAGCCTGGCCGATAACGCCGGTGGCGGTGCCGTAGTTGTTGGCTTCCGCGCGCACGTTGCCGCGGTTGTCGATGCTGGCGTCGCCGTAGGCGGAGTACGCCGAAATGCCGATGGCCTCGCCGTATGCGCCCGTGGCAGTGGCGCCGATCCAGTTGTCGTTGCTGGCGCTGGCCAGGTCGTCGGCGGCCACGTAGATGCCCCAGGCCTGGCCGTAGTCGCCGCTGGCGGTGGCGGTGATGCTGCCGGTGTTGCCGGCGCTGGCGGTGCCGTCGGGGGAATAGGCGAACAATCCGGTGGCGGTGCCGGCGTAACCGCTGGCGGTCACATTGATCGTGCCGTCGTTGTAGACGTCGACGTCGTTGACGCCGACGGCATAAACGCCCCAGGCCTGGCCGTAGTCGCCGGTGGCGGTGGCGGTGATGCTGCCCCCTTTGACACCGACATTGCGAGCGAAATCGCTGGCCTCGACCTCAATCCCCGCCGCCCAGGTATAGCCGGTGATGCTGAGATCACTAGCGCTGTATACGAAGATGAACTGATCATCGGCACCGAAAATGCCATCGGCAATGCCCGTGGTCGAGGTTTCGGTGATCGGGTTCGCCCAGCCAAAAGCGTACGGAGTTGCGTACACACCTACCGTATCGTCGGCTCCGGAAACCCCGCCTGGACCCGGGCTCAATCCGCCGATCGCGGTCAGGCTCTGGACCGCGCCGAGGGTGGCGATGTCGCCGCTGCTGGTCGACGCGAAGCCGGCGGTATCGGCGCTGCCGATCGCGCCACCCCAGCGGTCGTCGGGGAGCATGGCGCCGACGCCGACCACGCTGCTCGGCGCGGCGCGGTCGTCGACGATGGTGAGGTCGACCACCGGCAGCGCGACCGTATCGTGCTGCGCGCCGATCCAGAAGGCCGCATTGCCGCTGGGGACGTGGACGTGGGTGTCGGCCGCGAACACCGCGCCGCTGGCGGTCAGCGCCAGGGTCGTGGCCGAGACGGCCAGGGCCGCGCGCACCGCGCGCGCCACCGGCGCCATCTTGTACGTCCGTGCCTTGCGCGCGCTCGTCCCGGCCGCCTTGCGGTTGCTTCCGATCATTGCGGTGTTCCCCTGTTTCCCTGCGCCAAAAACGCAGTCCCGCGCGCCTGTGCAGGCGTCGCGGTTCCCGTGTGATACGCGTCACAAATGTCGCGCGCTCGCCGAGTGTATACGGAATGTGAACGGGAATGGAAGGTTGGAGGCGCCGGCCCTAGGGCCACCTTGGCCCGCGGTCCTCGACCCGTCATTTCCTGACCTGGGGCGGCAGCTGTCGCCACGAACGGCCAGCGTTCGGGGCCGCGCGGCGCGGGTGCGGCGGCGGCGTTGTTGCCCCGCAACAGCGTTTGCCGCCAAACCGCTGCGCGAGCCGGCCGCACCGGGCGATGCGGGCTTGGCATGGTGTGTGGCAGCCACCTCGCGCACGGGAGGCGTGGGCAAGGTGCCTTCTGCAGCTGCTCGCCAGGCGACCGCAAACGACGACACAGGCGCTGCGGATGGCTGCGCTATGCTCGCGGCATCGGCCGGGGACACGCGATGAACCGCCCGCATTGCGGCGACCACCTGCACCGGCCGCGCGGGCACCGCGCCGACGCCGCGACCGGCCTGCGGCGTCCGGCACCCGTCCAGCCCGGAGGCTGACATGCACGGCAGCGGTCTGGACCTGGCCCTGGTGTTCCTGCTGGCCGCGGTGATCGCGGTGCCGGTGTTCAAGCGCTTCGGGCTGGGCGCGGTGCTGGGCTATCTCGCCGCCGGCGTGGTGCTGGGGCCGTACGGCATCGGCGTGGTGGGCAATGCGGCGCCGGTGCTGGCGGCGGCCGAGATCGGCGTGGTGATGCTGCTGTTCGTGATCGGCCTGGAGCTGTCGCCGGCGCGCTTGCGGGTGATGCGGCGGCCGGTGTTCGGCGTCGGCGGGCTGCAGGTGGCGCTGTCGGGGCTGGCGCTGGGCGCGCTGGCGCTCGGGTTCGGGCTGGACTGGCGCGCGGCGCTGGTGGTCGGCTTCGGACTGGCGCTGTCTTCCACTGCGGTCGGGCTGCAGTTGCTGGCCGAGCGCAAGGCGCTGACCAGCGACTACGGGCGGCTGGCGTTCGCGATCCTGCTGTTCCAGGACCTGGCAGCGATCCCGCTGCTGGCGGTAATCCCGCTGTTGGGGCACGGGGCGGCGGACGCCGCGGCGCAGCCGACCTGGTGGGCGGTGCTCAAGGCGGTCGCGGCGATCGCTGCGCTGGTGCTGGGGGGTCGGGTGCTGCTGCGGCACGTATTCGGCATCGTCGCGCGCACGCGGATGCCGGAGGTGTTCACCGCGACCGCGTTGCTGGTGGTGCTGGGCAGCGCCTGGCTGATGCAGCTGGCAGGGCTGAGCATGGGCCTGGGCGCGTTCCTGGCCGGCGCGCTGCTGGCCGATTCGGAATTCCGGCACGAGCTGGAAGCGCAGATCCAGCCGTTCGAAGGCCTGCTGCTGGGCCTGTTCTTCATGGCCGTGGGCATGAGCATCGATCTCAGCCGGGTGCTGGCCGAGCCGCTGCTGATCCTGGCCTGCGTGGCGGGGTTGCTGCTGGTGAAGTTCGCGATCCTGTTCGCGCTCGGCTTGCGCCCCGGCCGGCTCGACATGCGCGAGGCGCTGCTGCTGGGCAGCGTGCTGGCGCTGGGCGGCGAGTTCGCGTTCGTGGTGTTCGGCGAGGCGCAGAAAGCCGGGCTGCTGTCGCCGGAGTTGCGCGGGCGGCTGGTGGCGATCGTCGGTCTGTCGATGGCGGTGACGCCGCTGCTGCTGATCGCGATGACGCGGCTGCTGCCGGACACCGGCCGGCGCAAGCCGGCGCGTCCGTTCGACGCGATCCGCGACGAGCATCCGCAGGTGCTGATCGCCGGTTTCGGCCGTTTCGGCCAGATCGTCGCGCGGCTGCTGGCGGCGCAGGGCACGCGTTTCGTGGCGATCGAGCACAGCCCCGAGCAGGTGGATTTCATGCGCCGTTTCGGCAACCCCATCCATTACGGCGATCCGGCGCAGGCCGGCCTGCTGCAGGCGGCCGGCGGCAGCCACGTGCGCGTGTTCGTGGTGGCGATCGACGATGTGCAGTCCAACCTGGACACCGTGCGCGTGATCCGCCGGCTGTATCCGCAGGCGCAGGTGTTCGCGCGCGCACGCAACCGCCGCCATGCATGGGAGTTGATGGACCTGGGCGCGCAGGCGGTGCGCGAGACCTTCCACTCCAGCCTGAAACTGGGCGAGCGCGTGCTGGTGGCGCTGGGCGCATCCGACGCAGTCGCCGCCGACCGCGCCGAGCGCTTCCGCGAGCACGACGAAAAGCTGCTGGTGGCCCAGCACCTGATCCACGACGACGAGGCGGCGCTGATCCAGACCTCGCAGGAGGCACGGCGCGAACTGGAACAGTTGTTCGCCGCCGATCGCGGCGAGGGCACGCTGGGCAGCATGCTCGAGCGCAAGGACCCGGACCCGGCGAAGCCGCAGGGTTCGTAAGCACGGGTCATCCTTGGCCTGATCCGGTCATGGCCCGACCTTGCGAGATCGGCTTCGGACGGAGTCGCCGCCCGACGGGCTGGGGGTGCTGCACCCTCCTGACCTGTCCTTAAGTCGGGTCGCGGGCTATGCCTGGCCTGACGTCGCGCCATGGCCTGCTCTCGGGAGCTCGGCTTCGGAGGGAGTCGCCGCCCGGCGGGCTGGGGGTGCTGCGCCCTCCTGACGACATCCTGTCTTTAAGTCGGGTCGTGGGCCATCCATGGCCCACTCTCCGCACCCCCAGCCCGCCGGGCGGCGACTTCGCGAGATTGGAGGTCATCGCTTCGGCCGGTTTTTTCTGCAAGCGCGACTCACTTGCCAGAAGCCGGTGGCCCGGCCTGTGCGGGACCGTCGGCGGCATGGATGCCGCCGAGGAGCCTACAGGGATGTATTCACGGCGTGTCCCGCACAGGTCGGGCCACCGGCTTCTCCTGCAGAGGCTCTCGCGCTTGAAACATGTATCCCCGGCGTGTCCCCACAGGCCGGGTCACCGGCTTCCCCCACGGAAGCTTCCGCGCTCGGAGACGGATTCACAGCGGCTTCTTCCGCAGAATTTCCGCGCTTGAAGGTATGTTTTCACGGCGTGTCCCGCACAGGCCGAGCCGCCGGCTTCCCCTGCAGAAGCTGCCGCACTGGAAGGATGGACTTACGGCGTGTTGGCGCAGGCCAGGCCTCCGGCTTCCCACACCGGGTTTCCGCATCGGGCGGATTCGGGCGTGTCCGCATAGGTCGGGCGGCGGCCGGCTTCCCCGCAGAGATTTCCGCATCCGGGGATGCATTCACGAGCGCGTCCGCCACGGCCGGACCACCGGCTTTCCGCAGGGTTCCCCCGCGCTGGAAGAAGAACCTGGCGACGGCGGGGCGCGAAAGCCGGCGCAGGCTCAGCGCGGCTCGTGCAGGAACCGCGCCATCGACACGCCGCCGGCGGTCGCCGGCGCGTACTCGCCGGCGACATCGACGAAGCCGCGCATCACCGCGATCTCGCGCGGGCTGCGGTTGAGCGTGTCGCGCAGGTCCGGGTCGCAGCCGGCGCGCAGCAGGCGCTGGGTGATGCGCAGCAGGCCGTGCAGCGCGGCCAGGTGCAGCGGGCCGAACCCGCGCGGATCCTGCACCTCGAGCACCACGTCCTCGTCCAGCAGCCGCTCCAGCCCGGCCAGCACCACGTCCTCGTCGCAGGCGGTGCCGGGTTCGGCGCGCGCGCCCAGCAGCAGCAGCAGCGGGGTGACGTCGCCGGCGGCGATCGCGTCGGGTTCCGCACCGGCCAGCAGCAGGGTATCGAACAGCGCCACCAGCCGCGGCTTCTCGCGCGCGGTGAAGCCGAACAGCGCGGCGCAATGCAGCGGCGTCAGCCCTTGCGCGTCGCCCGCATGGACGTTGGCACCCGCCTGCAGCAGGCGCGCGCACAGGTCCGGCAGGCCGAGCGCGGCGGCCAGCATCAGCACCGTGACTTCGCCCGGCAGGCGCTGTTCGAGGCCGGCACCGGCCGCCAGCAGGCGGTCGACGATCTCGCCATGGCGCATGCTGACCGCGGCCGACAACGGGGTGGCGCCGGTGTGCGCGGCGCGCTGCGGATCGGCGCCGCGCGCCAGCAGCAGGTCGACGGTGGCGCGGTGGCCGCCGCCGGCGGCGCGCAGCAGTGCGGTGCAGCCCTGCGCGTCGACGGTGTCGACATCGAACCCCAGGTCGAGCAGGCGCCGCACCGCGTCGGCATCGCCGGCGATCGCCGCGGCCGGGACATCGCTGGCCTGCAATGCGCGTCCCGGCAGCGGCCAGCCGCGCCAGTCGAGCCAGTCGGCGAGGTCGCGCCGGCCCGCCGACAGCGCCACGCCCAGCGGCGTCTGCCCGTCGGCCGCGCGCCGGTCCGGCGCGGCGCCGCGTGCGACCAGCAGCTTCAATGCCGCCTCGCGGCCGAGCGCGGCGGCCAGGTGCAGCGCGCTCATGCCGTGACTGTCGCGCGCGTCCAGGTCGACGCCGTGCGCGATCAGGCGTTCGACCAGGCGCAACCAGCCCAGCCGCACCGCCAGCGCCAGCGGCGGGTCGCCGGCCAGCGAGGCGGCGAACGGATCGGCGCCGCGCTCCAGCAGATCCAGCGCGCATTGTTCCAGGCCGCGCGTAGCCTGGTCGCCGGCCGCGCAGGCGCCGAGGAAACGCGCCAGGCCGCCGGCGCCGGCGGGCGAGCCACCATGCCGCAACAGCACCTGCAGCGCCGGCAGCGCCGTCGGGCCACGCGCCAGCAACGCGAACAGCGCGTTGTCGGCGAGGCCGGCGCGCACTTCCGGGTCGGCGCCATGCGCGAGCAGCCATTCGATGCGCTGCGGCGCCGGCGGCGCGGCGCCATCGAGCAGCAGGCCACCGAGTTCGGCCGGCGACAACAGTCGCGCCAGGCCATCGAGCTCGGCGAACGCGCCGCTGCGCAGGCCTTCGGCCAGCAACGCCTGCGGCGCGCGGTCCGGGGGCGGCGCGCTCGGGGTGTCCTCGATCACGGCCGCGGGCAGCGGATAACCGGGATCCAGCACCGCGACCAGCGTCCAGCGCCCGGCCTGCGCGGCGTGTTCGACCGCGCGCTTGCCGCTGCGATCGGCCAGTTCCGGATCGGCGCCCAGTTCCAGCAGCCGCCGCACCAGCGCCGGGGTCGGGGCTTCGGCAGCGCAGGCCAGCGCCAGCGCGCCGCGGCCCTGGGCATCGAGCGCGGCGACTTCGGCGCCGGCGGCGGCGGCCAGCGCCTCCAGCGCCGGCAGGCGCGCACCGCGTGCGGCCTCCAGCAATGGCGTGCGGCCCTGGTCGTCGCGCGCCTGCACGTCGGCACCGGCGGCCAGTAGCGCCGCGATCACCTCGACATGCCCGGCCAGCGCGGCCTCGTGCAGCGCGCTGCGCCCGTGCGCGTCGCGCGCGTCCACCCGCGCCTTGTGCTTGAGCAGCAACTGCACGCCGGCGGCATCGTCCTCGTCGACGCCGGCGGCGGCCAGCAGCGCCGGGGTGGCGCCCTCGGCCTGCGCGCGGGCGCCGCGCTCCAGCAGGAACCGCGCCAGGCGCCAGTTGCCGGCGGCGCAGGCGACGCCCAGCGGCGTCAGGCCGTCGTGGTTGCGCGCCTCCAGCTCGGCCGCGGCGTCGCGCAGCAGCGCGGCGACACCGGGATCGGAACTGCGCGCGGCGTGGTGCAGCGGGGTGTTGCCGTCATTGTCGGCCACGCGCGGGTCGGCGCCGTTGGCGAGCAGGGTCATCACCGCCTCGGGACGGCCGTGCCAGCTGTCGCGGGTGGCCGCCAGCAACGGCGTCATCCCGACATGCGCGGCGTTGAGGTCGATGCCGCAGGCGATCAGCGCGCGCAGCAGGCGCAGATCCGGCAGCACCGCGGCCAGCACCGGCAGGCTGCGCTGGTCGCGCTCGGCGTCCGGCGGCGGCGCGTGCGGATCGGCGCCGGCGTCGAGCAGGGCCAACGCGCGGTCGACCCGGCCGTTGCGTGCGGCCTCGTACAGCGCGGCTTCCAGCGGTTCGTCGACGGCCGTCAGCGGCTCGTCCGCGGCATCCGCGCCGGGATCGAATCCGGCATCCGCCGGCACATCGGTCAGCGCATCGGCAGGGGCGGTGCGCTGCAGCGACCAGTGCAGCACCGGCGCGAACATGGCACCGGCCGCGGCCAGCGCCCAGCGCGCGTCGCTGCCCAGCAGGTCCGGCCACGCCAGCAGCAACGGCAGCGTCGCCAGCCCGACCACGCTGGCGGCCACGCCCAGTCCGCGCCAGACGCCCGCATCGAACGTGGCCAGCGCCTGCCAGTGCCGCGCCAGCGGCGCTCCGTCGCATTCGACGCCGTGCCACAACGGCCACAGCCGCCACGCCGCCAGCAACAGCAGGCCGATCACCAGACTCAGGGCCAGCGTCGCCGCCAGCGAGCCACTGTCGCGCAACGCCGACAACGGCCACGCCAGCACCACCGCGCACAGCAGCGCGGTCAGGCCCCACAGGCCGGCGAGCGCCAGCGCGGTACGCCACCAGGCGCCGGCGCCGCCGCGCCAGCGCGACACCGCCAGCGCGAAGGCCGGTTGCGCCAGGACCGCGCCGAGCGCGAACGCGCCGCCGCCGCCGGCGAGCGCGGTGAGCGCGACGCCGGCCGCGAGTGCGGCCAGCGACACGCCCCGGTCGCGTGCGTCAGGCATCGGTGCCCCAGTCCGCGGTCATCGGATCGGCCGCGCCGGCGGGCGGGAATTGCAGGTGGAAGCCGCGCTGCAGCAGATGCTCGCGCACCGTCGCCGGGTCTTCGCGCGCCAGCGTGCGCTGCGGCGTCAGCGCCACCTCGAGCACGAACCGCAACCCGCCCAGCTGCGTGCGCAGCGGCTCGGGCAGACGCGCGAAATCGTCGCGCGCGGCCAGGAAGACATAGGTGTCGTCCTTGCGAAGGCTCTTGTAGACGTAGGCTTGCATGGGCGGCTGGCGGGGGAACGATGCGGCGCCACGGGGCGTATCGCACAGCATACCCGCAGGCATTGCGAGCGCGAACACGCCGGGGCCCGGCGCGCTGCGCGCACGACCCGCGCGCGGCATCGATGCGCTGCCTCACGGCGGCGAGCGCGCCGCTGAACACGCGCGACACGGGGGCGCGGCGCGCCACTCGATGCGGCCGAGCCGGCGGTCGGGCCGATGCCGACGGTCGCGAGCAGGCGCGGCGGGAGACGACGAAGCCGCGCCGGAGATCCGTGCCGGTGTCGAAGGCCTCCAGCCCCGGCGTCGGCAGCCGTGGCGCCGGAGCGCGGGCAGCGCCGCGTGAAGGCGATCGCGACGGGCCGTCCGATGGCCGTCACGCGCCGCCATTGCCGATGACCTTCGTCCCGGGCCGCAGCCGCAGCGGACTGCTACCCTGCGCCGGCGCCGCCACCGGGGAACCCTTGCCGTGCATCACCTGCTGCCGATCGTCGTCCTGCTGCTCGCCTGCGCCACCGGCACCCCGGCCGCCGCCCAGGCGCCACCCGCCGCCGCGCCGACCCTGGCACAGGCGATGGCCGATCCCGACTGGATCGGGTCGCCGGTCGAGGATGCCTGGTGGGCCTGGGACGGCCGCCACGTGCAGTACCAGCGCAAGCGCGATGGCGCCACTTTCCGCGACATCTGGCAGCAACCGGCCGACGGCGGTGCCGCCAGCCGCGTCGACGGCGCCGCGCGCGCCGACCTGGATGCGGCCGCGCCCGTCTACGACGCGGCGCGCGCGCGCATGGCCTTTATCCGCAACGGCGACGTGTTCGTGCGCGACCTGCGCAGCGGCGCGCTGACCCAGCTCACCCGCAGCCACGACGAGGAAGCGCGGCCGCAATGGAGCGACGACGGCGGCCTGGTCTGGCGCGTGGGCAACGCCTGGTACCGCTGGGACGGCCACGGCGGCGTGACGCAGGCAGCACTGGTCAAGGCCGAACCGGCGCCGGACGCCGCGCCCGCCGACGACGACCTGCGCGCGCGCCAGCTGCGCCTGCTCGACACCCTGCGCACGGACCGCGCCCGACGCGAGGCCGCGCGCGCGCAGGCCGAGGCCTGGCGCGCCGCCGACCCGAGCCGTGCGCCGCCGCCGGCGTACCTGGGCGACGACGTCGCCATCGTCGACAGCGCGCTCTCGCCCGACGGCCGCTGGCTGCTGGTGGTGACCGCCGCCAAAGACGCGGACGCGGGCCGGGCCGGCAAGCTGCCGAAGTACGTGACCGAATCGGGTTACGAGGAATTCGAGGAGGCGCACACCCGCGTCGGCCGCAACCCGCCGCCGCCGCACACGCTGTGGCTGGTCGAGGTCGCCACCGGCAGCGCCCGCCAGCTGTCGTTCGCCGCGCTGCCCGGGATCGGCGACGACCCGCTCGCCGCGCTGCGCAAGGCCGCGGGCAAGCCGCCGCTGCAAGGCGCGCGCGCGGTGCGGGTGGAGACCGACGGCGACGGCAGCGCCCCGGCGATCCACTGGTCGGCCGACTCGCGCAACGTCGCGCTGCTGCTGCGCGCGGTCGACAACAAGGACCGCTGGCTGGCGACGCTGTCGCCCGCCGCCACGGAGGCCGCGCAGGCCACGCTGCAGGTGCGCCACCGCCTGCACGACGCCGCCTGGATCAACTGGAACTTCAACGATTTCGGCTGGATGGGCGACGGGCGCACGCTGTGGTACCTGTCGGAGGAATCCGGCTGGTCCCACCTCTACCTGCTGGACACCGTCCGCGCCGGCGCCGGCCCGCGGCAGCTGACCGCCGGCCGCTGGGAGGTGTCGGCGCCGCAGCTGGCCGCCGACGGCCGCAGCTTTTATTTCCTCTGCAACCGCACCCGCCCCGGCGACTACGAGGTCTGCGCGGTGGCGGCCGACGGCGGCGCGGTGCGCGAGCTGACGGCGCTGGACGGGGTCGAGAGCTTCGCGCTCTCGCCCGACGGCAGCCGCCTGCTGCTGCGGCATTCGGCCGCCTATCTGCCGCCGCAGCTGGCGGTGGTGGCTGCCGACGGCGGCGCCGCACGCCCGCTCACCGACACCCGCACGTCGGCGTTCAAGGCGATCGACTGGATCGCGCCGCAGACCGTGCAGGTACCCAGCCGCCACGGCGCCGGCAGCATCTGGGGTAAGTTCTACGGCCCGGCGACGCTGGAACCCGGGCGCAAGTATCCGGTGGTGCTGTTCGTGCACGGCGCCGGCTACCTTCAGAACGTCAGCGCGCGCTATCCCAACTACTTCCGCGAGCAGATGTTCCACAACATGCTGGTGCGCCGCGGCTACCTGGTACTGGACCTGGACTACCGCGGCAGCGAGGGCTACGGCCGCGACTGGCGCACCGCGATCTACCGCAACATGGGCCACCTGGAGCTGGAGGACTACCTCGACGGCCTCGACTGGCTGGTCGCCAACAAGCAGGGCGACCGCGACCGCGCCGGCATCTACGGCGGCAGCTACGGCGGCTTTTTGACCTTCATGGCGCTGTTCCGCGAACCCGGCACGTTCAAGGCCGGCGCCGCGCTGCGCCCGGTGGCGGACTGGACCCAGTACAACCACGAGTACACGTCCAACATCCTCAACACCCCGGACATCGACCCCGACGCCTACCTGCGCTCCTCGCCGATCGAATATGCCGCCGGGCTGCAGGACCACCTGCTGATCGCGCACGGCATGATCGACGACAACGTGTTCTTCAAGGACTCGGTGAACCTGGTGCAGAAGCTGATCGAGCTGCGCAAGGACAAGTGGTCGATCGCGCCCTACCCGCTGGAGCGCCACGGCTTCGTCCACGCCGACGCCTGGTACGACGAGTACCGGCGGATCCTCGAGTTGTTCGAGGCGACCCTGAAATAGGGCGGGCTGCGGCGCCAGGCCATGGCTCGCGGGCTTTTCCCGCGGGTCCAACGCCAGCGTGTCACCCGATCTGCGCCGCGACTGACCTGCGTCAATCCGGTCCCGGATCGCGCGCGGGCGATCGCCGCCGCGCCCCTTACAATGCGCGCATGACCGACTTCGACCGCGTCCGCGACTACCTCACCGACCTGCAGGACCGCATCTGCGCGGCGATCGAGGCCGCCGACGGCGGCGCGCGCTTCGCAGAGGACCGCTGGACGCGCGCCGAAGGCGGCGGCGGCCGCACCCGGGTGCTGCGCGAGGGCGCGGTGTTCGAGCAGGCCGGGATCGGGTTTTCCGACGTGTCGGGCACGACGTTGCCGCCCTCGGCGACCGCCGCGCGGCCGGAACTGGCCGGCGCCTCCTGGCGCGCGGTGGGGGTGTCGCTGGTGTTCCATCCACGCAACCCGTACCTGCCCACCACCCACGCCAACGTGCGCCACTTCACCGCGCAGCGCGACGGCCGGACCGTGGCCTGGTGGTTCGGCGGCGGCTTCGACCTGACCCCGTTCTATCCGTTCGACGAGGACGTGGCGCACTGGCACCGCACCGCGCGCGCCCTGTGCGAACCCTTCGGCGGCCAGGCGCGCTATGCCGACCACAAGCGCTGGTGCGACGAATATTTCTTCCTCAAGCACCGCAACGAGACCCGCGGCGTCGGCGGCCTGTTCTTCGACGACCTGGGCACCGATTTCGAGGCCGACTTCGGCTACCTGCGCGCGGTCGGCCACGGATTCCTCGACGCCTACCTGCCGCTGGTCGCGCGCCGCAAGGCCACGCCCTGGGGCGAGCGCGAGCGCGAGTTCCAGCTCTACCGCCGCGGCCGCTACGTCGAGTTCAACCTGGTCTACGACCGCGGCACCCTCTTTGGGCTGCAGTCCGGCGGTCGCGCCGAGTCGATCCTGATGAGCCTGCCGCCGCGGGCGCGCTGGGAATACGGCTACGCGCCCGCCCCCGGCAGCACGGAGGCGCGGCTGGCCGACTACCTGCGCCCGCGCGACTGGCTCGCCGAATTGTCGTAGGCGCGCGCGGCCCGGCCTGTGCGGGACATGTCGTGAATCCATCCCCAAGCGCGGAAGCTTTTGCGGGGGAAGCCGGTGGCCCGGCCTGTGGGGACACGCCGGGGATACATGTTTCAAGCGCGAGAGCCTCTGCAGGAGAAGCCGGCGGCCCGGCCTGTGCGGGACACGCCGTGAATACATCCCTGTAGGCTCCTCGGCGGCATCCATGCCGCCGACGGTCCCGCACAGGCCGGGCC
>NZ_QVPD01000017.1 GCF_003416885.1 Cognatiluteimonas weifangensis | reverse complement strand
GAGTGGACCATGGAGGGTCCACGACCCGACTTAAAGACAGGAGGTCGTCAGGAGGGCGCAGCACCCCCAGCCCGCCGGGCGGCGACTCCCTCCGAAGCCCGATTGCGGATCCCGCAGCGGGAAGGGAACCCATAAAAAAGCCCCGCGAGCCAGGGGGAGGGCTAGCGGGGCCGGGGAACGGTACCTGGGGAGGGGTAGCCGTTCCGGATCACTCCAGGGGAGGGAGATGATCAGCGACGGACCTTGCATCCGTCGCGAGCTATATGACCACTGTGCACATGGATAGTTCGTGAAGATTCCGCTCAAAAACGGTTGGGTTCAGGAAAGATTCATCGCCAAAACCCGGGCGGCGCCGACTGGTCCTGAGCACCGACCCGGGCTCAGTGCGCCTGGTCCCAGTCCGCCCCGACCCCGGAATCCACCACCAGCGGCACCCGCAGGCTGGCCGCGGCCGCCATCCGTGCCGACGCCTCGGCGCGCAGAGTCTCCACGAAGTCGTCGTCGACCTCGAACACCAGCTCGTCGTGCACCTGCAGCACCATCAGCGCCGGCGCCGCACCGGTGCGGCCGCGCTGGCCGGCCAGCCATGCATCGATGTCGATCATCGCGCGCTTGATGATGTCGGCGGCGGTGCCCTGCATCGGCGCGTTGATCGCGGCGCGCTCGGCGCCGGCACGCAGGCCCTGGTTGCGCGCATGGATGTTGTCCAGGTACAGGCGGCGGCCGAACACGGTTTCGACATAGCCGCGCTCGCGCGCCTGCTGGCGGGTGGCGTCCATGAAGTCGCGCACACCGGGATACCGGCTGAAGTACAGCGCGATGTAGTCCTGCGCCTCGCCGCGCGCGATGCCCAGCTGCTTGGCCAGCCCGAACGCGCTCATGCCGTACATCAGGCCGAAGTTGATCGCCTTGGCGGCACGACGCTCGTTGCCGCTGACGTCCTCGATGGCCTTGCCGAACACTTCCGCGGCAGTCGCGCGGTGGATGTCGGCGCCGCTGGCGAATGCACGCAGCAGCGCCGGGTCCTGCGACAGGTGCGCCATGATCCGCAGCTCGATCTGCGAATAGTCGCAGGCGAGGATGCGGCGGCCGGGCGGCGCGACGAAGGCGCGGCGGATGCGACGGCCGTCCTCGGTGCGGATCGGGATGTTCTGCAGGTTGGGGTCGCTGGAGGCCAGCCGCCCGGTGGCGGCGCCGGCCTGGTGGTAGCTGGTGTGCACGCGGCCGGTGGCGGGGTTGACCATCTCCGGCAGCTTGTCGGTGTAGGTGCTGCGCAGCTTGGCCAGGCCGCGGTACTCCAGGATCACCCGCGGCAGTTCGTGCAGCTCGGCGATCGCCTCCAGCGCCTCCTCGTTGGCCGAGGGCTGTCCGCCCGGGGTCTTGACCCGCGCCGGCAGCTGCAATTCCTCGTACAGCAGCGCGCAGACCTGTTTCGGCGAATCCAGGTTGAAGGTGCGCCCGGCCAGCGCAGTCGCCTGCTGCTGCGCGGCGAGCATGCGCTGGCCCAGGTCCGCCGACTGGCGCCGCAACTCGGCGGCGTCGATCAGCACGCCGTTGGCCTCGATCCGCGCCAGCACCGGCACCAGCGGCATCTCGATCTCGCGGTAAACGCGTTGCAGCGACGGTTCCGCCGCCAGCTTCGGCGCCAGCAGCCGGTGCAGGCGCAAGGTGATGTCGGCATCCTCGGCGGCGTAGCGGGTGGCATCCTCGAGCGCGACCTGGTCGAAGCCGATCTGCTTGGCGCCCTTGCCGGCGACGTCGGTGAACTGCAGCGTGCGGTAACCGAGGTAGCGCTGCGCCAGCGAGTCCAGGTCGTGGCGGCTGGCGGTGGCGTTGAGCACGAAGCTCTCGAGCATGGTGTCGTCGGCGTAGCCGGCCACGTCCACGCCGTGGCGGCGCAGCACGTGCAGGTCGTACTTGCCGTGCTGACCGAGCTTGCGCTTGCCCGGATCGGCCAGCAGCGGCCGCAGCGCCTCCAGCACCTCTTGCATGGGCAGCTGCGCCGGCGCGCCGGGATAGACGTGCGCCAGCGGGATGTAGCAGGCGCGCCCGGACTCGACTGCCAGGCTCAGCCCGACCAGTCCGGCGCGCATCGCGTCCAGGGCGTCGGTCTCGGTGTCGAAGGCGAATTCGTCGGCCGCCTGCAGCTTCGCGACCCAGGCCTGCAACTGCGCCCGGGTCAGCACCGTTTCGTAGTCGCCGGGAGCGGCGAGCGCGGCATCGGGCGCGCCCTGCGGCGCCGTCGCGGCGCGCGCATAGCCGGCCGCGGTGGCGCGGAGCGCGCCCTTGCCCCCCGGCGCCGGCTCCGGCGCGACATTGCCTTCCAGTTCGCGCAGCGCCTGGTTGAAGCCGTAGCGGGTGTAGAAGTTTCGCAGCGTCTGGGTGTCGCGCGCGCGCAGCTTCAGGGCATCGGCCGGCAGGTCCAGGGGCACATCGGTTTTGATCGTCACCAGCTCGCGGTTGAGCGGCAGCCGCGGCAGCGCGGCGCGCAGGTTGTCGCCGACCTTGCCCTTGATGCCGGCGGCGGCCGCGATCACGCCGTCGAGGCTGCCGTATTCGGCGAGCCACTTGGCCGCGGTCTTGGGGCCGCATTTCTCGACTCCGGGCACGTTGTCGATGGCATCGCCCATCAGCGCCAGCAGGTCGACGATCTGCGCGGCGCGCACGCCGAACTTGGCGGCGACCGCCTCGTCGTTGTCCAGGCGGCTGCCGCTCATGGTGTTGACCAGCTCGATCCGGCCGCCGCCGTCGAAGCCGCGCACCAGCTGCGCGAAATCCTTGTCGCTGGTGGAGATGGTGACCGCGCTGCCGGCGCGCGCGGCCGCCAGCGCCAGGGTGCCGATCACGTCGTCGGCCTCGACCCCGGCGATGCGCAGGATCGGCAACCCCAGCGCCTCGACCACCTGCAGCATCGGCTCGACCTGGACGCGCAGGTCCTCCGGCATCGGCGGACGATTGGCCTTGTACTGCGGGTACAGGTCGTCGCGGAAGGTCTTGCCCGGCGCGTCGACCACGAATGCGGCGCAGTCCGGCTGCTCCTTGAGCGTGGCGCGCAGCATGTTGACCACGCCGAACAGCGCGCCGGTCGGCTCGCCGGCGGCGTTGGACAGCGGCGGCAGCGCATGGAAGGCGCGGTACAGGTAGGAGGAGCCGTCGATCAGGACAAGGCGGGGCGGGGTCTGCTCGGGCATGCGTCCGATTCTACCCGGCCCCTCTGCCCGGCCCCTTTCCCCGACGCCCCCGGCGTCGCATCCTGCACGCATCGCTTTCCCTGCCGCACCCGGACGCCGCGGCACGCGCTGCACGCCGGGCACGGCATAATCCCGTTCCCGCCCGGAGCCCGACCATGCGCACCCCGACGCCCCTGCTGCCGTTCGCCGCCGTCCTCCTTGCCGCCACCGGCCTTGCCGCCTGCGCCAGCAGCGGCGGCGCGCCGGCAGACGCCGCCTATGCCGTCCCCGAGGGCGCGGTGGAGGTCGTGCGCGTCCAGGACAACGGCGACGTGGTCCACGAATACCGCGTGCAGGGCCAGCTGCGCATGGTCAAGGTGGTGCCGGTGCGCGGCCCGACCTATTACTTGGTCGACCGCAACGGCGACGGCCGGCTCAGTCCGGAGGACGGCGACGTGCCGGCGACCTACTACAAGCTGTTCGGCTGGTAGCGGCCGCGGCCGCGTGCCCGCCGCAAACGTCACCCCGGGAGACATCCGATGCTGCGACCCGTCCGCCTTGCCTTGTTCGTGCTTGCGCTCGCCCTGCCGTCGGCCCTCGCCGTCGCGCAGACGTCGCGTCCCGCCCTGATCCGCCCGGCGGCCGCACCGGTTGCCGTACAGCCGGCGGCGGCGATCGACCAGACCCGGGTGATCCAGCGCCGGCTCAAGCTACTGGGCCAGCGCAACCGCGCGCTGGAGAGCCGGGTCGCCACCCTGGAGGAAGCGCTGCGGGAGATGCGCGCGCGCACCGAACTCACCTGCTCGGGCACGACCTCGGTCAACGGCCGTGGCGGTTCGGACGACTGCACGCCCTACGCCTGCAACCACGTCGACGGCCGCTGCCGGGTCACGGCGGCGAAGACCGAGCATTGCGCGCCGGGCTTCGTCTGGAACGGCGGCAACCAGTGCGTGGCGCCGCCGCCGGCGGATCAGGAGAAGGATTGCGGCTTCCTCGGCTTCGGTTGCCTGTAGCCGCCGATCCCGGCTAGCCGCGCGGCCCGCCCATCACCGGCAACACCACGCCGTTGACGTAGGACGCCATCACCGGCGAGGCCAGGAACACGAAAGCAGGCGATACCTCTTCCGGCTGCGCCGGGCGCCCCATGTCGCTGTCCTGGCCGAATGTCGCCACCTGCGCCGAGGCCTTGTCCGCGGGGTTGAGCGGCGTCCACACCGGGCCCGGCGCCACCGCGTTCACGCGGATGCCGCGCTCCAGCAGGTTGCTGGCCAGCGACTTGGTGAACGCGTGGATCGCACCCTTGGTGGCCGCATAGTCGAGCAGGTGCTTGCTGCCGAACAGCGCGGTCTCCGAGCCGGCGTTGATGATGCTGCCGCCCTGGCCCATGTGCGGCAGCGCGGCGCGCGCCATGTGGAAGTAGCCGGCGATGTTGGTCTGCAGCGTCTCCTGCAGGTGCGCCTCGGTAAGGTCCTCCAGCGCCTCCGCGTGCATCTGGAATGCGGCGTTGTTGACCAGCACGTCGAGACGGCCGAAGGCGTCGACCACCTGCCGCACCACCGCCTCGCACGCCGTCGGATCCTTCACATCCGCGGCGATGGCGATGCAGCGCGCGCCTTCCGCCTCGACATGGCGCTTCGTGTCCTGCGCGTCGCGGTCCTCGCTGAGGTAGGCGATCGCGACGTCCGCGCCCTCGCGCGCGAACAGCACCGCGACCGCGCGGCCGATGCCGGAATCGCCGCCGGTCACCAGCGCGACCATGCCATCTAGCTTGCCGCTGCCCGCGTAGTCCGGCGCCAGGAAGCGCGGCGACGGGTCCAGCTTGTGCTCGAGCCCAGGCTTGCGCTGGCGCTGCTCGGGGAAAGGAGTTTCCGGCTGCCGCCGGGGGCCGGCCTGCGCCGGCTGCTTCGCCCTGGCGCCCTTCGCCGCCGGCGCTGCCGGCTGTTTTGTCGGTTTCTTCGCCGCCGACGTCTTCGCGTTCCGACGGTCCGCTCCCGCCTGGATGCCGCGCTGCCGCGCCGCCGCCTGTTTCGGCTTTCCGCTGGACCTGGCAGTGCGCGCGGCCATGGCATGGCTCCCGGTTGGGCAGGCCACGACGCTAGCGGCGGCGGCGTTGACGCGACGTGACCCGGGCGCGGCATCCGGCTGAATCGCGGCGGGGGCGCATCGCGGCCGGTCGATCGCCGCGGCCATGCCATCGCTCGCAAAGGCCAGGCCACCTCGCAATGTCACGGCCGGCCGCGCCCGCGCAGGACCGACCGAGGGTCGGCGCTACAGCGGCTGCAGGTTGGCGTAGGCCAGCACCAGCCACTTGCTGCCGGCGCCGTCGAAATTGACCTGCACCCGCGCGTGCGCGCCGCTGCCTTCGTAATCGGTGACGGTGCCGGTGCCGAAGGTCGGGTGGCGGACATTGGCGCCCAGGCGGATCGCCGGCGTCTCGAGCGCGGCGTGGCCACGGTCGCGGCGCGGCATCGTCGCCGCCAGCGGCCGCGACACGTTGACCCGCGGCCGCACCTCGTTGAGCAGCGACGCCGGGATCTCGCGCAGGAACCGCGACGGCACCCCGTACATGTCCATGCCGTGGATGCGCCGCGCCTCAGCATAGCTGAGCACCAGCTTCTGCCGCGCACGGGTGATGCCGACGTAGGCCAGGCGCCGCTCTTCCTCCAGCCGGCCGCTCTCCTCCAGCGACTTGCCGCTGGGGAACAGGCCTTCCTCCAGGCCGGCCAGGAACACCAGCGGGAATTCCAGGCCCTTGGCGCTGTGCAGAGTCATCAGCTGCACCCCGTCCTCGCCGGCCTGGGCCTGGCCCTCGCCGGCCTCCAGCGCGGCGTAGGACAGGAACGCGACCAGTTCGCTGGACGCGGCGGCTTCCTCGTCCTCGTCGCGCTGCACGAAGCGCGAGGCGACCGAGACCAGCTCGTCGAGGTTGTCGGTGCGCGAATCCAGCGTGCCCTTCGACTCGGCGTCGTAATGCGCGCGCAGGCCGCTGCGCGCCAGCACATGGTCGATCTTTTCCGGCAGCGGCAACTCGCCGAGCTCCGCCGTCAGCGCCTGCACCAGCGCCTGGAACCCGGCCAACGCGGTGCGCGCGCGCGCCTGCAGCGCGGCGCCGGCGACCACGCGCTGCGTCGCCTGCCACAGCGACAGGCCCTCGCCGCGCGCGCACTGGCGCACCGTGTCCAGGGTGCGCCCGCCGATGCCGCGCGCGGGCGTGTTGACCGCGCGCTCGAACGCCGCATCGTCGTCGGGGTTGGCGACCAGCCGCAGGTAGGCCAGCGTGTCCTTGATTTCGGCGCGCTCGAAGAAGCGCTGGCCGCCGTAGACGCGGTACGGGATCTGCTCGGCCAGCAGCGCCTCCTCGAACGCGCGCGACTGCGCGTTGCTGCGGTACAGGATCGCGGCGTCGCCGTGGCTGCCGCCCTCGCGCACCCACTGCGCGATGCGCTCGACCACGAACCGCGCCTCGTCGATCTCGTTGTAGGCGGCGTACAGGTCGAGCGGCTCGCCCTCGCCGCTGTCGGTCCACAGCTGCTTGCCGAGGCGGTCGGGGTTGTGCGCGATCACCGCGTTGGCGGCGGCGAGGATGTTGGCGCTGGAACGGTAGTTCTGCTCCAGCCGCAGCGTGGTCGCGCCGGGGAAATCGCGCAGGAAGCGCTGCATGTTCTCGACCCTGGCGCCGCGCCAGCCGTAGATCGACTGGTCGTCGTCGCCGACCACGAACACGTGGCCACGACTCTCATCGCTGCCGCTGCCGGCGAGCAGGCGCACGAAGCCGTACTGGATCGCGTTGGTGTCCTGGAACTCGTCCACCAGCAGCTCGCCGAAGCGCTGCCGGTAGTGCGCCAGCAGCGCCGGGTGGTCGCGCAGCAGTTCGTGCGCGCGCAGCAGCAGCTCGGCGAAGTCGACCAGGCCGGCGCGGTCGCAGCGCTCCTGGTACAGCGCGTAGGCCCGCTGCATCGTTTCCAGCCAGACGTCGCCGGACGCCGGCTGCAGGTGCTGCGGACGCCGGCCTTCGTCCTTCTGCGCGTTGATCCACCAGGCGATCTGCCGCGGCGGAAAACGCGCCTCGTCCAGCTCCAGCTGCTGCACCACGCGCTTGACCAGGCGCAGCTGGTCGTCCGAATCCAGCACCTGGAAACCTTCCGGCAACGCGGCGTCCTGCCAGTGCAGGCGCAGCAGGCGGTGGGCGAGGCCGTGGAAGGTGCCGATCCACATGCCCGTCCCGAGCGCCGGCGCCGCCGCAGGGCCGCGCGCGCCGCCGCGGCCGGCGCGCGCGAGCAGGCGCTCGGTGCGGCCGCGCATCTCCGCCGCCGCCTTGTTGGTGAAGGTCACCGCGAGGATGCCGTGCAACGGCACGCCGTGCACCTCGTGCAGCCAGGCGATGCGGTGGGTCAGTACCCGGGTCTTGCCGGAGCCGGCGCCGGCCAGCACCAGGTAATGCCCCGGCGGCGCGCTGACCGCCTCGCGTTGCGCCGGGTTGAGGCCGTCGAGCAGGTGGGAGACATCCATCGCGCCATTCTACGGGCGCGCCTCGGAGGACGACGGCGGGCGGCGAGCGAGCGCGACGGCGGCTATCGCCGTTTGCGCGTCAGTGCGCGCCCTGTTCGCGCCGGCTCGAGGTCGACTGCATGATCCGGTCGGTCCAGGCGATGCCGATCGCCGAGAGGATGAACACGCAGTGGATGATGGTCTGCCACATCACTCCGGCGGCGCTGAAGCGCGTGCACGGCGTGCCCGCCGGCACCGCCGCGCACACCGGCAGGCCCAGGGTGCCGGCTTCGATGAAGGTCTTGAGCAGGTGGATCGAGGAGATGCCGATGATCGCCATCGCCAGTTTGACCTTGAGCACGCTGGCGTTGACGTGGCTCAGCCACTCCGGCTGGTCCGGGTGGCCCTGCAGCCCCAGCCGCGAGACGAAGGTCTCGTAACCGCCGACGATCACCATCACCAGCAGGTTGGAGATCATCACCACGTCGATCAGCCCGAGCACGATCAGCATGATGTCCTGCTCGCCGAGACTCTGCGCCTCGTGGATCAGGTGCCACAGTTCCTTGCCGAACAGGAACACGTACACGCCCTGGGCGAGGATCAGCCCCAGGTACAGCGGCAGCTGCAGCCAGCGCGAGGAGAAGATCAGCGCCGCCAGCGGGGTGAGGCGGGGACGGTCGACGGCGGCCAGGCGGGGGTCGGACATGCGCGGAAGGTCGGGAGCGGGCGGCGCAGGGTAACGGGTACCACGGGGCGCCGCCAAGAGGACGCACGCAGGTCGCGGATGCGCGACCGCGGTGCCGGCGCAGCCGCAGCCGCGGCGCTAGAGTGACGGCCCCCACCTGCAAGTCCGCCCGCCATGATCGAACTGCATTACTGGCCCACGCCCAACGGCCACAAGGTCACCCTGCTGCTGGAGGAACTGGCCGAACTCGGCCGGCCGCTGGCCTACCGCATCGTCCCGGTCGACATCGGCAAGGGCGCGCAGTTCGCGCCGGCGTTCCTGGCGATTTCGCCCAACAACAAGATGCCGGCGATCGTCGACCGTGCGCCGGCCGACGGCGGCGCGCCGATCCCGGTGTTCGAGTCCGGCGCGATCCTGCAGTACCTGGCGGAAAAAGCCGGGCGTTTCCTCGGCATCCCCGACGGCGCGGATGCGCGGACGGCGTTGCGCCAGCGGATCGTGGTCAACGAGTGGCTGTTCTGGCAGATGGGCGGGCTGGGTCCGATGACCGGGCAGCACGGGCACTTCAGCGTGTACGCGCCCGAACCGGTGCCCTATGCGATCGATCGCTACCGGCGCGAGGCCGAGCGCCTGCTCGGCGTGCTCGACACCCGTCTGCGCGATCGTGAATTCATCGCCGGTGACGAATACAGCATCGCCGACATGGCGTGTCATCCGTGGATCGACCCTTACGACAAGGCGCCGCTGGACCTGGCGCCGTTTCCCGAAGTCCGGCGCTGGCACGCCGCGATCGCCGCGCGCCCCGCGGCGCAGCGCGCCTATGCGCTGGCTGCGACGGTCAATCCCGAGGCGGGCAAGCCGATGTCCGACGCGGAGAAGAAGATCCTGTTCGGGCAGGGCGCGCGCCAGGCGGATTGAAGCGCGACCGGGACGGCGAGTTGCTGCGGCGTTGCCTCCACCGCGAGCGTGGATCGCTGCGGGACCGGGCATAGGGAATGGGCTTCGGAGGGAGTCGCCGCGCAGCGGGCTGGGGGGCTGCGCCCTCCCGACGACCTCCTGTCTTCCAGTCGGGGCGCAGGCCATGCATGCCCTAACGGGCCGTCACGTCTGCAATCTGGAGATCGGCTTCGGACGGAGTCGCCGCCCGGCGGGCTGGGGGTGTTGCGGCCCTCCTGACGACCTCCTGTCTTCCAGTCGGGGCGCAGGCCATGCATGCCCTAACGGGCCGTCACGTCTGCAATCTGGAGATCGGCTTCGGACGGAGTCGCCGCCCGGCGGGCTGGGGGTGTTGCGCCCTCCTGACGACCTCCTGTCTTTAAGTCGGGGCGTGGGCCATCCATGGCCCACTCTCCGCACCCCCAGCCCGCCGGGCGGCGACTTCAGGAGCTTGGAGGTCGTCGCTTCGGGCGGCTCTCTTATCAAGCGCCCACTCACCTGCCCGGAAGCCGGCGGCCCGGCCTGTGCGGGACCGTCGGCGGCATGGATGCCGCCGAGGAGCCTACAGGGACGTATTCACGGCGTGTCCCGCACAGGCCGGGCCGCCGGCTTCCCCCGCAAAACTTCCGCGGCTAGGGGATGGATTCACGGCGTGCTCGGCGAAGAGCGAGCCACTGGCTTCCCTATACGAGGCTCCCGCGGCCGGGGCGGGAATCGTTGCTGGCTTACTCCGCCGGCTTCAGCGCGAACTCCTTCGGCGGCTCGACGCCCAGCAGGTTCTGCACGAAGTAGTCCCAGCGCCGACGCATGACGTAATAGCCATCCATGCCGTAGCCGTGGCGCGCATGCGGCAGCAGCAGCAGGTCGAAGTCCTTGTTGGCCTTCACCAGCGCATCGACCACCAGCAGGGTGGACTGCGGCGGCACGTTGTCGTCCATCAGGCCGTGCAACAGGAAGAGCTTGCCCTTGAGGTTCTTCGCATAGGCGGCGTTGTCCTGGCCGCTGTAGTTGGTCTTGCCGTCGCCCTTGTCCGCCAGCAGGCCGTGGTAGCGCTCGGCCCAGTCGTCCTCGTAGCTGAGGTTGTCGTGGTTGCCGGATTCGGCGATGCCGACCTTGTACACGTCGGGGTAGCGGAACATCGCCCCCGCGGTGGCGTTGCCGCCGCCGGAGTGGCCCCAGATGCCGGCGCGGGTGGCGTCGATCCACGGATGCCGCGCCGCCAGCTGCTTCAGCGCGGCGATCTGGTCGGGCAGGGTGTTGTCGGCCATGTCGCCATACCAGGCGTCCTGGAACGACTTGCTGCGCAGCGGCGTGCCCATGCCGTCGACGGCGATGACGATGAAGCCGAGCTCGGCCAGCGCCTGGTGGTCGCCGTGCGCGGGCTGGAAGCTGCGCGAGCGCACCGAGCCGACCTGCGGGCCGGGATAGATGTAGGTGACGATCGGGTACCGCTTCGCGGGATCGAAGTTCGACGGCTTGAACATCTGCCCGTAGAGGTCGGTCTTGCCATCGCGCGCCTTGACCGTGAACGCTGTCGGCGCTACCCAGCCGGCGGCCTTGAGCCGCGACAGGTCGGTGCGGGCGAGTTCGGCGACCTGCCTGCCGGCGGCGTCGCGCAGCAGGGTCACCGGCGCGGTGTCGATGGTGGAATACGTGTCGACGAAATACCTGCCGTCCTTCGACGCAGTGACAGCGTGGTTGGCGTTCTCCGGCGTCAGCAGTTGCACCTCGCCGCCGTCGAGGCCGACCTTGTAGTAGTGGACGAGGTACGGGTCGCGCCCGGCCTCGCGGCCGACGCCGCGGAACCAGAGCGTGCGCGCGGCCGGGTCGATGTGCGCGATCTTGGTGACGTTCCAGTCGCCGCTGGTGATCTGCCGCTTCAGCTTGCCGCTGGCCAGGTCGTGCAGGTACAGGTGGCCCCAGTCGGATTGCTGGCTGAACCAGATGAACTCGCCGCTGTCGGGCAGGTAGCGCCAGTTGACCGAATCCAGCGCCGGCGCGCTCTGGTACTGCGTGGCCACGGTCTCGGTGTACACGTCGCGCACCGCGCCGGTTTGCGCATCGGCCACGCGCAGCGTCGCGGTCTTGTGGCCGCGGTCGGTGCTGACGAAGGCCAGGGTCTTGCCGTCGGGCGCCCACTGCACGTCTTCCCAGCCCTCGCTGCACAGCAGGTCGTCGGCGCAGGTGGAGCGGTGCTGGTCCGGCGGCATCCGCAGGCGGATCGTCTGCGGCGTGGCGGCGGACAGGTCGACGATCACGCGCTCGATCATCGTCACATCCTTGTCGCCGACGAACGGATACTTCCACTGCTGCACCTTGGGTGCGCCGACGTTGGTGCCGACCAGGGTCATGGTGCTGGTCTTGCGCTGGTCCTGCTGGAAGGTCGCGAGCTTCTGCCCGTCCGGCGACCACACCACGACCGCGTCGCCGGTGTGCTTCCAACCGGCGTTGTCGGTGGCGTAGCCATAGTCCGGCCGGCCGTCGGCGGTGAGCCGGGTTTCCTTGCCGGTCGCGGTGTCGCGCAGCCACAGGTTCCAGTCGCGGACGAAAGCTTCGCGAGTGCCGTCCGGCGAGACCACGCCCGGCTCGTCGCCGGACTTGGGTTTCACGAGCGCCCTGCAACCCTTGTCGTCGCAACGATAGTCGTGGTCGTCGCCACGCACGCGGATGCGCAGGGCACCGTCCTGGCCGCGGATGTCGCCCACGGACAGCTTGTCGGGCACGACCGGCTTGGCCTTCGGGTTGGCCTGGTTGACCGCGTCGGCCAAGGCCTGCAGGTCGAAGGCCGGCGTGGACTGGCCGGTCGCCGGGTCCAGGCGCAGGTAGGCGGTCTTGCCGGCCGACATCACGCCGTAGACCAGGCTGCCGTCGTCCAGCCAGGTCGCATCGCGCAGCCAGCCGTCCAGCAGTGGCAGGGTACGGTCGCCGAGCATGCTCGCGGCGCGCTGGTAGTCGGCGCTGGTGACCTGCGCCGTCGCCGTGCCTGTAGCCGCGCCCACCAGCAGCAGCGCCCCCAACATCCAGCCCCTCGTAACCATTCCCGACCTCGTCGCGGTTTCGCCCAATGGCATCCGCTCGATACTAGCGCGCGCCGCCGCCGGCCGGCCCGTGACCAATGGCATGCCGACCGCGGAGGGGCGCACGGATGCGAACGAAAACGTGGCGATGCCGACGCCTGCCGGCCGCGGCGGGCGCGGTCGGGACGCAGGCGGCGGCTATCGGCGGCACATGTCGATGCATTCAGCGTTGCGCCACCCGGGAATCACCGGGGTGCTGGCTATACTCGCCGCCGTCGTCCATGCCGGAGGCCTGCGTGCCGCCATCGCCGCCGTTGCCGCCCATGCCGCCACTGGCGATCCGCGCCTACACCGCGACCACGGCGCTGGGCGACGGCCGCCAGGCGCAGCTCGCGGCATTGCACGCGCGCCGCGGCGGGCTGCGCCGCAACGACTTCGGGACCGCTGCGCTCGACACCTGGATCGGCCGCGTCGACGGTCTCGAGGACGCGCCGTTGCCCGCGCGCTGGGCGCAATGGGACTGCCGCAACAACCGCCTGGCCTGGCGGGCGCTGCAACACGACGGCCTGCCCGACGCCGTCGCCGCGGCCCGCGCGCGCCACGGCGCCGAACGGGTCGCGATCGTGCTCGGCACCTCCACCGCCAGCATCGGCGCCACCGAGGACGCCTACGCCCGGCGCGAGGACGACGGCGCCGGCGGCACACGCTTCCCCGCCGACCTGCGCCGGCCCGCCGTGCACCAGCCGCATTCGCTCGCCGGTTTCGTGCAGCAGGCCACCGGCCTGCGCGGGCCCTGCGTGACCGTGGCCACGGCGTGCTCTTCCAGCGCCAAGGTGTTCGCGCAGGCGGCGCGGCTGCTGCAGGCCGGGGTGGTGGACGCGGCGCTGGTGGGCGGCGTCGACACCCTGTGCGGCAGCGTGCTGTACGGCTTCAACGCGCTGGGCCTGGTGTCGGCGACGCCGTGCCGGCCGTTCGATCCCGCGCGCGACGGGCTGTCGCTGGGCGAAGCCGGCGGCTTCGCCCTGCTCGAGCGCGTCGCCCCCGGCGAGCGCGCGCCGCAATTGCGAGGTTACGGCGAGTCCAGCGACGCCCACCACATGTCCGCGCCGCATCCCGAAGGCCTGGGCGCGCGGATCGCGATGCAGCAGGCGCTGCAGCGCGCCGGCGTGGAGGCCGCCGCGGTCGACTACCTCAACCTGCACGGCACCGCGACCCCGGCCAACGACGCGGTCGAGGCGCGCGCGGTCGCGGCGCTGTTCCCGGACACGCTGCACGCCGGCTCGACCAAGGGCTGGACCGGGCACACCCTGGGCGCGGCCGGGATCGTGGAAGCGGTGTTCGCGCTGCTGGCGCTGCAGCACGGCCTGCTGCCCGGCACCCTCAACAGCGCCAGCGTCGACCCGGCCTGCGGTCCGCAACTGCGCCTGGACAACGCCGCGCGCCCGCTGCGTTACGCGATGAGCAATTCCTTCGGCTTCGGCGGCAACAACTGCGTGCTGCTGTTCGGACGGGCGGCATGAGCGAGCTGGCGGCCGGCATCGAAGGCATCGGCTTCTGGGCCGACGGCCTGCCGTCGTGGCCGGCCGCGCGCGCTTTCGCTGCGGGCGGCGCGCTGCCGGACGCGGCCCCGGTCCGGCCGACGCCGCGCCTGCTGGCCGCGAACGAGCGCCGGCGCGCCCCGGACACTGTCGCGGTGGCGCTGGAAGTCGCACTGGCCGCCTGCACCGCCGCCGGCCGCGACCCGGCCGGCCTGCCCAGCGTGTTCGCCTCCGCCCACGGCGAGATCGGCATCACCGACTACCTGTGCGCGACCCTGGCCAGCGATCCGATCGCGGTTTCGCCGACCCGCTTCCACAACTCGGTGCACAACGCGGCCGCCGGCTACTGGACCATCGGCGCCGGCTGCCACGCCGCGGCCACTGCGCTCAGCAGCCACGACGCCAGCTTCGCCCAGGGTCTGCTGGAGGCGCTGGTGCAGCTGGCCACCGGTGCCGAGGCGGTGCTGCTGGTCGGCTACGACGGCCGCGCGGTCGGCACGCTGGCGACGATGGCACCCAGTACCGGCCTGCTCGGCGGCGCCCTGGTGCTGGCACGGACGCCGCGGCCCGGGACGCCGCGGCTGCGCGCGACCCTGGTCGACGCCGTCGCCGCGCCGCCGCACGGGCCGCTGGCGCAGCAGCTGCACGGCAATGCCATGGCGCCGATGCTGCCGCTGTTCCAGGCGCTCGCGACCGGCGCCGATCTGGTATCACTGCACGCCGGCCCGTCGCGCGCGTTGCGGGTGGAGATCGCCGATGCCTGACCCCGCGCCGCCGCTGGGCCGCCACGACCTCGCCGTGGTGATCCCGGCACTGAACGAAGCGCTACGTATCCGCGGCGTGGTCGAGGGCGCCCTGGCGCAGTGCCCGCGCGTGATCGTGATCGACGACGGCTCCGACGACGATACCGTCGCCCAGCTCGCCGGGCTGCCGCTGACGCTGCTGCGGCACCCGCGGCGGATGGGCAAGGGCGCCTGCCTGCGCGACGGTTTCCGCGAAGCCCTGCGCCAGGGCGCGGCCGCGGTGCTGACCATGGACGGCGACGGCCAGCACGCGGCCGAAGACATCCCGCGCCTGCTTGCCGCGGCCAATCGCCACCCCGGCCGCGTGGTGATCGGCGCGCGCCTGCGCCGGCGCTCGCAGCAGCCGCTGCCGCGGCGCCTGGCCAACGAGTTCGGCGACTGGGGTCTGGCCTGGGGCACCGGCTACCAGATCGCCGACAGCCAGAGCGGCCAGCGCCTGTATCCGGCGGCGGTGGCCGCGCTGGAGGACGTGCCCGGCGAGGATTTCGTGTTCGAGGCGCAGATCCTGATCTCGGCGTCGCGCCGGCTCGGCACGCGCTGCGTGTCGGTGCCGATCGAGTCGCGCTACAAGAGCGTGCACTCGGGGGAGCAGTTCCGCGCCAGCCACTTCCGCCCGCTGCGCGACCTGTGGCGGATCACCAGCCACATCGTGCTGCAGGCGCTGCGCTACGGCCAGGTGCCGGCGGTGTACCGCAGCATCCGTGCGCATCCGCCGCTGATCGACGATCCCGACGGCGAGTTCGCCGCGCCGCTGCAGGCGGCTCCCGCACCCCCTGCTTAGGAGGATCGGCTCCGGCGGGAGTCGCCGCCCGGCGGGCCGGGCCACCTCCTGACGATTCCTGCCTTCAAGTCGGGGCGCTGACCATCCCTGCCCCGCACGTGCGGGTTTCGGCTTCGGAGGGAGTCGCCGCCCGGCAGGCTTGGGGTGCTGCGCCCTCCTGACGACCTCGTGTCTTCCCGGGGCTACGCCTGGCCTGACTGAGTCATGGCTGCTCTTGTGAGACCGGCTTCGGACGGAGTCACCGCCCGGCGGGCTGAGGGTGCTGTGTCCTCCTGACGACGTCCTGTCTTTAAGTCGGGTCGTGGACCATCCCTGCCCCGCACGTGCGAGATTCGACTTCGGAGGGAGTCGCCGCCCGGGCTGGGGGTGCTGCACCTCCTGACGACATCCTGCTTTTAAGTCGGGGCTCGGACTATCTCTGTCCTGCACGCGGGAAATCCGCTTCGGAAGGAGTCGCCGCCCGGCGGGCTGGGGGTGCTGCGCCCTCCTGACGACCTCCTGTCTTTAAGTCGGGGCGCAGGCCATCCATGGCCTGCTCTCCGCACCCCCAGCCCGCCGGCCGGCGACTGCGCGAGCTTGGAGTCCATCGCTTCGGGCGGCTTTTTCTACAAGCGCCAACTCACTTGCCAGAAGCCGGTGGCCCGGCCTGTGCGGGACCGTCGGCGGCATGGATGCCGCCGAGGAGCCTACAGGGACGTATTTACGGCGTGTCCCGCACAGGCCGGGCCACCGGCTTCCCCCCGCAGAGGTTCCCGCGCTTGAGGGTTGCATTCACCGCGTATCCCGCACAGGCCGGGCCGCCGGCTTCCCCCTGCGGAGATTCCCGCACTTGAAGGGAAGTCTCACGGCGTGTCCCGCGCAGGCCCGGCCGCCGGCTTCCTCCACGGTTCCCGCATTGGTCCGGACGAACAACCGGCGGGGAGATCCCACCTGGGCGCGGCTACGGGCCGGTGTAGATCGCGATCGCCGCGGCGTGCTTGCGCGTGGGGCTGATGTCGACGCCGACTCCGCCGCCGACATGGCTGTGGCCGCCGATGCGCCCGCCGCCGACGCCGACGTTGACGCCGCCGCTCCGGTAGCCACTACTGGTGTCCTGCACCAGCACTCCGTTGGCGCCCAGGCGCGCGGCTTCGGCGCGCAGCTTGGCGATCACCTCGTCCAGCTTGTTCTGCTCGCCGTAGGTGAACGGGCCGCTGGCGGTCTCCAGCAGCGCGATTTCCTGGTAGCGCCCGGGCGGCGGCGTGAAGTAGACCCGTACCTGCTCGGGCGCCAGCGCCGGCCGCGGCGACGCCAGCATGACCCGCGAGGTACTGGCGCAGCCGCCGAGCAGGGCCAGGGCGAGCACGGCGGACAGCAGGGGGATCGGACGCATGGCGGCAGGCCGGTGGGACCAGGCTGCGATCATCCGCCGCCACGACTGAATCGCGCCAGTCCCCGCGGATGCGGGCCGCCGCCGCCGCGTGCGTCGGGCGCGAGGCCTCGCCCGAGGCGCTCCCCGGCCTCGCTGCGCGTGCCACCGTGCGCGGACGGCCGCGGCGCGTCGCGGTCGTCGCCCCGACCGCGTGGCCACCGGCTTCGCCCGGCGCACGCGCGCCGGGCGCGCGACCTACGCCATGCCGCCGTTGATCCCGATCACCTGGCCGTTGATGTAGCCGGCCGCGTCCGAGCACAGGAAACCGACCAGCGCCGCGACCTCCTCCGCGGTGCCGCTGCGCCCGGCCGGCACCAGTTGCCGCACCAGCTCCGGTGGAAACGCGGCGTCGGCCATGCGCCCGGCGATCACCCCCGGCGCGACCACGTTGGCGGTGATCCCGCGGCTGGCCATTTCCCGCGCCAGCGACCTGGTCGCGCCGTGCAGCGCCGCCTTGGCCGCGGCGTAATTGGCCTGGCCGCGGTTGCCGAGCACCGCGGCCACGCTCGACACGCTGACGATGCGGCCCCAGCGCGCGCGCGCCATCGGCAGCAGCAGCGGCTGGGTGACGTGGAAGAAGCCGTGCAGCGACACGTCGATCACCCGCGTCCACTGCGCCTGCGTCATCCCGGCCAGCGGCGCATCGTCGTGGATGCCGGCGTTGTTGACCACGACCTGGATCGGGCCGTCGGCGAGCAGCGCGTCCAGCGCGCGGCGCGTGGCCGCGGCATCGACGACGTCGAAGACCGCGGCCTCGGCGCTGTCGCCGGTGTGCTGGATGGCCGCGACCACGGCCTCGGCGCGCGCGCGATTGGCATGACCATGCACGATCACGTGCAGGCCGTCGGCGGCGAGCCGCTGGCAGATCGCGGCCCCGAGGTCGCCGCTGCCGCCGGTGACCAGGGCGCGGCGCGGCTGGGGTGCGGTCATGGGCAGGCTCCAGGGCGGGGGCGCCCGCATTATGGCGGAGTGGCGCCGGCCGCAAGCGCCCGCCTGCGGGCCGGCGGGAAATCCGGCGCAAGCCCGCAGCGCAGGACCGGCGCGTCGCTACGGCTGCCGCTGCGGCATCACCGCGGCACGACCGCTGGCCAGCAGCGTGCCGGCGTGCTGGATGCGGAACGCGTATTGCCAGCCGGCCTCGCTGTCGACCAGCACCTCGGCCGTGCCTTCCAGCGCGTCGGGCAGGTCGTCCAGGCACGCGACCTGCAGCTCGACGCCGCGCAACGCCACCAGCAAACCGGGCCGGGCGACGCCGCCGCCGGCCTGCGCGCGCAGCCCGCCGTGCACCGCCAGCGCCTGCGCGCCGTATTCGCACAGGTGCACCGCATGCAGGCGGCCGTCGGCGGCGCGCAGCGGGTGTGCCGGGTCGCGATGGCTATGCGCGCGCAGCCGGATCGTGCCGGCGTCCCAGGCCAGCACCTCGTCCCACAGGCACATCGCACCCTGGTGCGGGATCAGCGCCAGGATCGCGGCGCGACCGATCATGCGCGCGCGTCCGCGGCCGCGGCCGCCGCCGACTCCGCCGCGCCACTGCCGCCACGGGCGATCAGCAGCGCCAGCACGAAATTGCCGGCCACGCCCAGTGCCACCGTGCTGCCGATCGCGCGCAGCACCGGGATCGAGGACAGCGCCAGCAGCGCGAACACCAGCAACGTGGTCAGGCTGCAGACGATCACCGCGTGCAGGGTGCGCAACTGCGCCGCGCGCTCGTCGCCGGCGTGCTCGAAGAACAGCGCGTAGTCCAGGCCGAGGCCGGCGGCGAGAATCAGCGCCACCAGGTGGAACAGGGTCAGCTCCACCCCGCAACCGCGCAGCACCGCCAGGATCAGCAGCGTGGTCAGCGCCATCGGCGCCAGCACCCGCAGCGTGCGCCGCGTCGTGGTACGGGCCACGCTGTGCGTGGTCTGCGCGTCCGGACCCGCGGCCGGCACGGGCGCGTCCGGTGCGCGGGGTCGTGGCACGGCTTCCACGGCCGCGCCCGGAGCCGCGAAAGCGCCTGCAGCGGTGCGGGAGGCGCGCAGGCCGGCGACCACGGAGGCCCGCAGCGCGAGCCACACCGTGGCCGCCAGCAGCAGCGCCGCCAGCGCCAACGCCAGCAGCACCCGCTGCCGATAGGCGACCACCAGCGATTCGGAGGCCTGCTTGAGGTCCAGCAGTTGCGCGCCCTGCGCCTGTGCCGCCTGCGCCACCGCCGCCGGATCGCGCAGTCCGCTCAACGCCACCAGCGCGGTGGCGTGGTCGCTGCGTTGCAGCAGCAGGCCGCCGACCCGGGCCGCCAGCGCGCTGCCGTCGAGGTCGCGCGGGGTCAGCGGCGGCGCGCGCCTGGCTGCGGCGACATCGGCCACGAACGCGGCGAACGCGTCGTCGCGGAACGGCGTCGTCGCCAGCGCGGCGGCGAGCGCGGCCTGCAGCGCCGACGTGTCCGGCAACGCCGCCTGCCGCGCGCGCTGGGTGGCGACGCTGGGCAGGTAGCGCGCGGGGCTGTCGTAGCCGGCGATGGCGTGCGTGGCCCGCAGCCGTTCCAGCGCCGGCTGCAGGCGTTCGGCGGCCTGCAGCGTGGCCTCGACATCGCGACCGGGCAACGCGATCACGTAGCGCACGTCGGGCGCGCCGAGTTCGCTGCGCAACTGCGCATCGCGCGCCAGCGCCGCGGCCGGCACCGGGGTCAGCTTCGCCAGGTCGTTCTGCCAGAACGCACCCGGCGCCAGCGCGATCACCGCCAGCGCCACGGCCGCCAGCAGCGCGAGCGCCGCGCGCGGCCGCGGCAGGCGTTCGATCCGCGCCCAGCTGCGCGCCAGCCACGGCGAATCGGCAGCATCGCGCGGCGCCGGATCGATCAGCGCCGGCAGCAGGAAGCGCGTGGCCAGCGCCGCGGTCACCAGCCCGGCGATGGTGAACACCGCCAGTTGCTGCAGGCCGGCGACGCCGGAGACCAGGAAGGTGACGTAGGCGATGCAGGTCGACACCACGCCGGTGGCCAGCGTCGGCCACAGCGCGCGCGCGCTGGCGCGCGGCGACAGACCCGCGTGCTGGTGACTGAACAGGTGGATCGGATAGTCCTGCACCACGCCGATCAGGGTGAAGCCGAAAGCGACGGTGATGCCGTGCACGCCGTCGAACAGCAGCGCCACCGCACCCAGCCCCGCGAGCCCGGCGCTGGCCAGCGGCAGCACGCCCAGCAGCGGCGCCTTCCAGCTGCGGTAGGCGAACCACAGCAGCAGCACCAGGCCGAGGGTGTCGACGCTGCCGATCCAGCCGGCCTCGCGCGCGGTGCGGTTGCCGATCTCCACCGAAAACGCGCCCGGGCCGGTGAGCGCGAGTTGCGCCGTGGAGTGGCCGCGCCCGGCGGCGAACGCGGCGCGGATCGCATCGACCGCGGCCTGCTGCCCGCCGGGATCGAAGCCCGGCGCCACGGTCGCCGCGACCAGCAGCGCCTGCGTGCCCGCGCGGTCGAACCAGACGCCGTGCCGGCGCTGCGGCGCGTTCGCCGGTTGCCAGGCCTCGGCCAGCGCGAGCGTCTCCAGGGTCGGGTCGGCGGCCAGCAGCGGCTCGACCCAGCCGGCGGCCGGCGAGCCCAGGTCCTGCAGCCGCTCGTGCAGCTGCGCGCGCAGGAAGTCGGGATCGTCCAAGCGCTGGCGCGCGGGCGCGAGCAGGTAGCGGTACGGACGCAACTGCGCCGGGATCGCATCCAGCCCCGGCTCGCCGCCGTTGGCGACCAGGGTGAACAGCGCATTGCCGGCCAGGCGCTGGCGCAGGGCCTGCGATTGCCGGGCGAGCGTCGGTGCGTCGTCGCCGGACAATGCCAGCAGCAGCAGGCGCGCGCCGGGGCCTTCGCCGAGCTCGTCGAGCAGCAGCGCCTGCGCGGGCGTTGTCGCCGTCGGCATGAACTTGCGCAGGTCGCCGCTCAGCTGCAGGCGCTGGCCGAGCATCCATCCGAGGACGACCAGCGACGCCAGCCACAGCAGGGCCAGCGCCAGGCGCCGCCGCGAGTCCGTCGCGTGGTCGCGGGCGGGGGTCATGCCAGCCCCGCGGGCAGCCGGGCCGCCGATACGGCGCCGCGCACGGCCGCCGCGATCAAGGCGCGGTGTGGCACAGCGCAACCAGGGCCGTCGTCGGCTCGACTCCGGCGGCCGCGCGCGCGGCGCCGGCCAGCAGCGTGCGCTGGACCGCGCCGGCGCCGGCGGGCCGGGTCTCGATGCAGCGCAACTCCGCGCCGCGGCCGTACAGCACCAGCGCGCGCAACTTCGCCGCCAGCGTCGCATCGCGCGGCGTCAGCACCAGGGTCCAGCGCTGCCGGGTACCGTCGCTGGCCAGCGCGAAATGCTGCTCCAGGCGCGCGCGGTCGCCGGCCAGCAACGCGCCGAAGCTCGCCTGCAATCCCACCAGCTCCGGCACCCGCGCCAGCGGAAACACGCGCGGCGACTGTCCGGCGCGCTCGATGCGGACCGTGCCCGCGCCCGTGCGGTCGGCCGCGATCGTGGTGGTTTCCGCGTACGGCACGCGCACCTCGCGCACCAGGGTGTCGGCATCCGGGCGCCGGTATTCGCCGGCGATCCGCAGCGGCGCCTTCAGCAGTGCGGAGTCGCGCAGTTCGACGAAGCCGGTGCGGCTGGGCGACGGCCGCGCCAGCCGCGCCAGGATCCAGTCGGCATCGACCGGATGCGCGCCGGCGGGCGCGGCTTCAGCCGCAGCGCACGCGGTCGCGACCAGCAGCGCCGTCGCCAGCATCGGCAGCAGCGGCCAGCGCGACCACCGGCGTCGGCGCCGAAGGATCGTCGCGCTGCCCGGCGGCGGGAGCTTCCCAGAAGTCATAGAAGTTGAACCAGTTGTAGGGGGCCTGGCGGGCGTGATGTTCCAGTCGCGCGGCATAACCGTGGATGAGCGCGGCCAGGCGTTGCGCGCGCTGGCGGCGCGGCAACGGCTCGCCGTCGCTGAAGGGTTCGAACCGCAGATCGTAGCGGTTGCCGCCGCGGTACAGGCCGAAAGCCAGCAGCACCGGCGCCCCCAGCACCGCCGCGATCGCCCACGGCGCGGTCGGGAACGCGGCGCGGCCGCCCAGGAACGGCGCCGTCTGCACCGCCTCGTGCGGCCCGGCGCGGTCGACCAGCAGCGCGACCACGTTGCCTTCGGCGAGCGCCTGCCGGATCGCCAGCACGATCGCCGGGCCGTCCTGCGCGGCGTCGATCACGGTGGCGGCGATGTCGGGATTGAGCGCGTCCAGCAGCTGCGTCAGCGCCGGGTTGTGGCCCTTGTCCAGCAGCACCCGCACGCCGAGCTCCGGGCGCGTGTGCGCCAGCACCCGCAACACCTCGAAGCTGCCCAGGTGCGAGCCGAACAGCAGCAGCCCGCGGCCGGCGTCCAGCTGCGCGTGCAGCGCCGCGGCGCCGTGGATGTCGATCCGGAACCGGTGCAACTGCCCGGACAACAGGAACACGCGGTCGAGGATGGTCGCGGCGAAGCAGTGGATGTGGCGGGCGACGTCCCACAACGTCGCCCGGCGCTGCAGCACGCGCGTCAGGTAGGCGCGCGAGGCGCGCCGCTCCGGACCGCGGCGGAGCAGGAAGTACAGCGTGATCGGATACAGCAGCGCGCGCGCCACGGCGCGGCCGCCGTGGCGGCCGATGCCGCGGATCAGCCACAGTGCGAAGCGACCGCCGCCTTCGGGGCGCCGTTTCCATGCTGCGCTCATGCCGCGGCAACCGTGGTCGATGGCAACACGCTCATGCGCGCACCTTGCCGCTGGCCCGCCCGCGCGGATCCCCGGGCTGCGGCGCAACTGCATGCCGCGCGCGGCCGGCGCCAATCCACATGCGGCGTGCCGCTCATGCGCGCACCTCGCCGCTGGCGAGCAGCGCGTCTCCGCGCAGCACCCGGAACCGCCAGCGGCCGCCGTCGCCGCCGTCCAGTTCGACGCGCGCCACCTGCCCCGGCAGCAGCGGCTGCAGGAACTTGACCTGCGGCAGGCGCCACGGTCCCGCCGCGCCCGCGACCGGCGCGCGTGCCGCGATCGCCGCGAACACGCGCTCCAGCAGCAGCACGCCGGGCACGATCGGTTGGCCGGGGAAATGTCCCGGCAAGGCGGGATGGTCGCGGGGGATCGAAAATTGCATGGTGCGCAGGACTGTCGGCCGGGCAGCATGAGCGGGCCGGCGCGGCGCCGCAAGCGCACGCCGTCGCCTCAGTGCAGCAATGCGCGCCAGAAGCCCGGCCCCAGCCGCGCCAGCTGCCGCAGGAAATCCGCGAAACTGCGGTAGCGGCCCGGGAACCGCCGCTGCCGGTAGGCGAATTCGGCCAGCATGAAAGCGCCGAGGATGCCGTAATCGGAGACGTTGGCGAACCACGACCATTGCGCCCGGCTTACCGCCAGCGGCGCGGCGATGCCGAGGCTGGCGAGCAGGCCGCCGGGCACCGCGAGCAGCGCCAGGGCCAGGTTGCACAGCGCCAGCGCCGCCAGCAACGCCGCCCATGCCCGGGTCAGTGCGCGGCTGTAGGCGTGCAGCTCCGGCGCCAGCGCCGCGTGCGGCACGCCATCCAGCGCGGCGACGATGCGCCCGATCAGCGGCACCTGGCCGGCGCGCAGCGTGCGCCCGAACGCCCAGGCCACCCACGTGACGAACGCCACCGGCACCAGCAGCAGCGGCAGCAGCGCGTAGCGCGTGCGCGCCAGCGCCCACAGCGCGACCGCGCTGGCGGCCAGCAGCGTCCAGGCGTACGCACGCCGCTGCGCCAGCGGTTCCAGCAGCACCAGCAAGGCGATGTCGGCCAGGGCGAGCGCCGCCAGCGCGCCGTCGTGGCGCAGGCCGGCCAGGTGCGCCAGCAGCGGATAGGCCAGCGCCAGCGCCAGCTGCGACCATGCCAGCAGAGCCGCGCGCGGCGCGACCGCAACTGCCGGATCAGACGGTCCTGTGCTGCTGGACATGCGCCGACAGCGCGCGCAGCGAGGCGAAGATGCGCCGGTTCTCGTCGTTGTCCGACCGCAGCTGGAAGCCGTAGCGCTGGCCGATCGCCAGCGCCAGCTCCAGCGCGTCGATCGAATCCAGGCCGAGCCCGGCGCCGAACAGCGGCGCCTCCGGGTCGATCGCCTCGGGCGCGACCTCCTCCAGGTTGAGGCTTTCGACCAGCAGTTGCGCCAGCGCGCGCTCGGCGTCGGTTTGCGGAGACATCGGAACTTCCGTGGACGGCAGGGCCACAGGTTAAACCACGCGGCCGCGGCGCCGGCAGCCGCCGGTGCGCCGACACCGGCCACACGGCGCCTCGCTATCATGGCGGGCCCGCCTCGCGCACGCCCTGCCCTGCCCCGGATGACGCCCTCCGCCCCCCGCGCTGCTGCCGCTGCCGACCCGCCACCGTCCGGGGGCCGTGGCGCCGCACCGGCGCCCGCGCAACCGGCCCGACTCGCGGTCGACTATGTCGCCGCGCCGACGCCGCAGGCGCTGCTGGCCGGCGACGACGTGCTGGCGGTGTTCGGGTTCGGCCGCACCGCGCCGGCGTCCGCGCAGGATCCGCGCTACCTGCACGTGCCGCTGCAGCCCGCCGGCGACAGCGCGCCGTACGAGGTCTGGCGCGGCGCACGGCCGGTAACCGGCGGCCGCGACGGCGACATCGCCTGGGCCAGCGACGGCGCGCTGGCGTTCGGCGCGATCCGGGTCGACGAACGCGCCCACGCCGGGCCCGGCGATCCCACCGGCATCGCCGGCGCCGCCGCGTACGCCTACGCGCGCCTGACCGCGTTCGTGCGCGCCAGCGGCACCCCGCACCTGCTGCGGATCTGGAACTACCTGGACGCCATCACCCAGGGCGAGGGCGACGCCGAACGCTATCGCCAGTTCTGCCTCGGCCGCGCGCGCGGCCTCGGCCGCTTCGACCCGGCGCAATTGCCGGCGGCGACCGCGATCGGCTACTGCGCGACGACCCACGCGCTGCAGGTCTACTGGCTGGCCGCGGCCGCGCCGGGCACGCCGGTGGAGAACCCGCGCCAGCTCAATGCCTGGCGTTATCCGCGCGCCTACGGCCCGCAGTCGCCGAGTTTCGCCCGGGCGATGCTGCCGCCGACCGCCGCGGCGCTGCCGCTGCTGCTGTCGGGCACCGCCAGCGTGGTCGGCCACGCCACCCGGCATCCCGACGCGCCGCTGGCGCAACTGGCGGAAACCTTCGCCAACTTCGACGCCCTGCTCGGCGCCGCGCGCCAGCGGCAGCCGGCGCTGCCGCCGCGCTTCGGCGCCGGCAGCCGGCTCAAGGTGTACGTGCGCGACCGCGACGCCGTGGCGCCGGTGGCTGCGGCGCTGCAGGCGCGTTTCGGCGGGCGCGTGCCGTACCTGCTGCTGCACGCGGCGATCTGCCGCCGCGACCTGTGCGTGGAGATCGACGGCGTCCACGGCGCCTGAGCGCGGCACTTGCCGCCGCCGCGGCCGGCGGCCACCATCGCCGCATCGGCCACCGACCTGCGGAGCGCGCCATGGGACTGATCAGCCTGCTGTGGGGCATCGTCGCGATGCTGTGGATGGTGGTGGCGTTGATTCCGCTGCTGGGCTGGGGCAACTGGTTCCTGATCCCGTTCGCGGCGCTCGGCGCGGCGATCGCCGCGCTCGGCATTGCCGTCACCCGCCCGGAACGGCGCGGCCGCGCCAAGGCCGGGTTGGTCCTCAACGGCCTCGTGATCGTGGTCGCGGTGGTGCGCCTGAACCTGGGCGGCGGCCTGCTCTGAGCGCGGGCGCGGGGCCGCCGCGGTCGCCACGGCCCGCGGCGTATCATCCGCGCATGGACCATCCCTATTTCCGACCGCGGCGGATGCGCCGCGACGAGTTCTCGCGGCGGCTGATGCGCGAGACCGTGCTGACCGCCGACGACCTGATCTATCCGGTGTTCGTGCACGAGCTGCCCGGCCGCGCCGCGGTGCCGTCGATGCCCGGCGTGGAGCGGCTGTCGATCGACGAGCTGCTGCACGTCGCCGAGCAGGCGAGCGAGTTGCGGGTGCCGGCGCTGGCGCTGTTTCCGGTGACCGCGCCGGAAGCCAAGTCGCTCGACGCCGCCGCGGCCTGGGACGACGACGGCCTGTGCCAGCGCGCGGTGCGCGCGCTGAAGGCGCGCTTCCCGGAGCTGGGCGTGATCACCGACGTGGCCCTGGACCCCTACACCAGCCACGGCCAGGACGGGCTGGTCGATGCGAGCGGCTACGTGGTCAACGACGAGACCGTCGAGGCGCTGGTCCGGCAGGCGCTGTCGCACGCGCGCGCCGGAAGCGATGTGGTCGCCCCCAGCGACATGATGGACGGCCGCGTCGGCGCGATCCGCGCGGCGCTGGAACTGGACGGCCACATCCACACCCGGATCCTGGCCTACAGCGCCAAGTACGCCTCCAGCTTCTACGGCCCGTTCCGCGACGCGGTCGGCTCGGCCGGGGCGCTGGGCAAGGGCAACAAGTACACCTACCAGATGGACCCGGCCAATTCCGACGAGGCGCTGCGCGAGATCGCGCTCGACCTGGAGGAAGGCGCCGACATGGTGATGGTCAAGCCGGGCCTGCCGTACCTGGACATCGTGCGCCGGGTCAAGGACGAGTTCGGGGTGCCGACCTTCGTCTACCAGGTCAGCGGCGAATACGCGATGCTCAAGGCCGCCGCCGGCAACGGCTGGCTCGACGAGCGCGGCTGCGCGCTGGAGGCGCTGACCGGCATCAAGCGCGCCGGCGCCGACGGCGTGCTGACCTATTTCGCGCTGGACGCGGCGCGCTGGCTGCGCGAGGCAAGCTAGGCGCGCGGCCCGCGCGCACCCTTCCGGGAGGATGACGATGCGCAAACGCTACGCCCTGTTCGGACATCCGGTCGCGCATTCGCTGTCGCCGTGGATCCATGCCGCGTTCGCGCGGCAGACCGGGATCGACGCCGACTACGTCGCCATCGACGCGCCCGACTTCGCCGCCGCGCTGGCCGCTTTCGACGGCGACGGCGCCAACGTCACCCTGCCGCACAAGCAGCGCGCGGTGGCCGCCTGCGCCAGTCTCGGCGAGCGCGCGCGCCGCGCCGGCGTGGTCAACACCCTCAGCCGCCGCGCCGGCGGCTGGCACGGCGACAACACCGACGGCGTCGGCCTGATCCGCGACCTCACCGGACGCCTGCGGCTGGACCTGCGCAAGCGCCGCACCCTGTTGCTGGGCGCCGGCGGCGCCGCCCGCGGAGTCGCGCCGGCGCTGCTGGACGCGGGCATCGGCGACCTGTTCATCGTCAACCGCACGCCCGAGCGCGCCGACGCGCTGGCCGACGCGCTGGGCGAGCCCACGCGGGTGCGCACGCGCTACTTCGGCGACCTGGCGACGCTGGGCGAGTTCGACCTGATCGTCAACGCCACCTCGGCCACCCGCGGCGGCGCGTTGCCGGAGCTGCCGATGGCCCTGGTCGGCCCGCGCACCACCGCGGTCGACCTGAACTACGGCGAGGCGGCGGTGGAATTCCTGGCCTGGGCGCGCGCGGCCGGCGGCCGCGAGGCGATCGACGGCCTCGGCACCCTGGTCGAGCAGGCCGCCGAAAGCTTCCGCCTGTGGCACGGCGTGCAGCCGGACACCGACCCGGTCTACGCCGAACTGCGCGCGCGCCAGGCCTCGCTGGTGTCGGCCGACTGAGCGGCGCGCGCCGCCGGACCCGCGCCGGCACGCGCCGCGTTGCCGGCCGCGATGCGGCTGCGCTCCGGCCCGCAATCCGGAGATTGCGACACCCGCCGCACGAAAACGCGATCGCCGCGGCCGCGCCTATACCGCGACCGCAGCCAGATATTCGTCCTTCAGCCGCACGTAGTGCGCGGCGCTGTAGTACAGCGCCTCGATTTCCGCGTCGCTGAGCACCCGCGCCTTGCGCGCGGGATTGCCGAGCCACAGCTCGCCGCTGCCGACCACCTTGCCCGGGGTCACCAGCGCGCCGGCGCCGACGAAGCCGTGCTTTTCCACCACCGCGCCGTCGAGCACCACCGCGCCCATGCCGATCAGGCAGGCGTCCTCGATCCGGCAGGCATGCACGATCGCCTTGTGGCCGATGGTCACGTCCGCGCCGATCACGGTGGCGAAACCGCCGAGCTTGGCGTGCGGGCCGTCGTGGCTGACGTGGACGACGGTGCCGTCCTGGATGTTGCTGCGCGCGCCGATGCGGATGTAATTGACGTCGCCGCGGACCACCACGCCGGGCCACAGCGACACGTCGTCGCCGAGCACCACGTCGCCGATCAGGGTCGCGGCCGGATCGAGGTAGACGCGCGCGCCGAGGGTCGGCAGCACGCCGCGGTAGGGGCGCGGAAGCATCCGGCGATTGTAGCGCCCGCCCCCGCCGCATCGGGAGCTACACTGGCCGCATGGACGCCACCACGCCTGCGGACGAGCTGCAACCCACCCTGCAACGCCTGCACGCGGCCTGGCAGGCGCGGCGCCCGGACCTGGCGCAGCGCCGCGCCGACCTGCAGCGGCTGCGCGCCGCCTTCGCCGCCGGCACCGAGGCCATGGACGCGGCGATCCGCGCCGATTTCGGCCATCGCTCCACCCACGAGAACCTGATTTCCGAGGCGATGATCGTCAAGGCCGAACTCGGCCATGCGCTGCGCCACCTGCGCCGCTGGACGCGGCCGCGGCGGATCGCGGTGGGCTGGCGCTTCTGGCCGGCGCGCGCGCAGGTGCGGCCGCAGCCGCTGGGCGTGGTCGGGATCATCGCGCCGTGGAACTATCCCGTGAACCTGGCGCTGGTGCCGCTGGTCTCGGCGATCGCCGCCGGCAACCACGTCTACCTCAAGCCGTCCGAGCACACGCCGCGCACTGCGCTGTGGCTGCGCGAACTGCTGGCGCAGGTGTTCCCGCCGGAGCGGGTCGCGGTCGCGCTGGGCGGGCCGGAACTCGGCGCCGCGTTCGCGGCGCTGCCCTTCGACCACCTGCTGTTCACCGGTTCCACCGCGGTCGGGCGCAAGGTGCTGGCCGCGGCCGCGCCCAACCTGACGCCGGTGACGCTGGAACTCGGCGGCAAGGCGCCGGCGATCCTGGCTCCGGATTTCCCGCTGCCTGCAGCCGCCGCGCGCATCGCCGGCGGCAAGTGGTTCAACGCCGGCCAGACCTGCATCGGCGTGGATTACGCGCTGGTGGACGCGGCCCGGCGCGACGCGTTCGTCGCCGAGCTGCGGGACGAGGTCGCGGCGCGCTACGGCGACCTCGCCAACGCCGACGACTACACCCGCATCGTCAACGACGGCCAGTACGCGCGCCTGCGCGGCTACCTGGACGACGCCCGCGCGCGCGGTTGCGAGGTGGTCGAACTGATCGCGCTGGAGCCGGCGCGCGCGCAGCGCGAACGGCTGTTCGCGCCGACCCTGGTGCTGGACCCGCCCGACGACGCGCTGGTGATGCGCGAGGAGATCTTCGGCCCGATCCTGCCGGTGCGCAGCTACCGCACGCTGGAGGAGGCGTTGGCACTGGTCAAGGCCGGCGCCCGGCCACTGGCGCTGTACGCGTTCTCGCGCGACCGGGCGACGGTCGAGCGCATCCTCGAGCAAACCTCCTCCGGCGGCGTCACCGTCAACGACACCCTGCTGCATTTCGGCGTGCACGAACTGCCGTTCGGCGGCATCGGCCCCAGCGGCATGGGCGCGATCCACGGCAAGGCCGGCTTCGACACCTTCAGCAAGCAGCTGCCGGTGTTCCGGCAATCGCGCTTCGCCGCCAGCGACTGGATCAAGCCGCCCTACCGCGGCCGCGTCGACAAGCTGATCCGGGCGCTGGCGCGGTAGCGGGCGCGCTCAGGCCGCCAGCGCAGCGAAACCTTCGGCCACGCGCTGCACGCCGGCGTCGTCGACGTCCAGGTGCAGTACCAGCCGCAACTGCGGCGACTCGCCCAGCGCCAGCCGCACCCGCCGCGCCTCCATGGCCGCGCGCAAGTGCGGCAGACGCTCGCGCGGCACCTCCACGAACACCATGTTGGTGTGTTGCGCCACCGCCGCGATGCGCGGAAGCCCGCGCAAGGCCGCGGCCAGCCGTGCCGCGCGCGCGTGGTCGTCGGCCAGTCGCGCGACGTGGTGGTCGAGTGCATGCAGGCCGGCGGCGGCGAGGATCCCGGCCTGGCGCATGCCGCCGCCCAGCACCTTGCGCCAGCGCCGCGCGACGCCGACCAGCGCCCGGCTGCCGACCAGCACCGACCCCACCGGCGCGCCCAGGCCCTTGGACAGGCACACCGAGACGCTGTCGAAATGCCGCGTGATCGCGCGTGCGTCGACGCCGCCGGCGACTGCGGCGTTGTACAGGCGCGCACCGTCCAGGTGCAGCGCCAGGCCGCGCCGGTCGCACAGTGCGCGCGCCTGCGCCAGGTAGTCCGGCGGCAGCGGCCGCCCGTGCCAGGTGTTCTCCAGGCACAGCAGCCGGGTGCGGGCGAAGTGCGGGTCGTCGGGCTTGATCGCGCGCTCCACCGCGTCCAGCGGCAGGGTGCCGTCGTCCGCCTGCGGGATCGGCTGCGGCTGGATCGAGCCCAGCACCGCGGCGCCACCGCCCTCGTACTTGTAGGTGTGCGCGTCCATGCCGACCAGGTATTCGTCGCCGCGCGCGCAGTGCGCCATCAGCGCGACCAGGTTGGACTGGGTGCCGCTGGGCAGGAACAGGCCGGCCTCGAACCCCAGCTCATCCGCCAGCCGCGCCTGCAGCGCGTTGACCGTCGGGTCGTCGCCGTAGACGTCGTCGCCGACCGCCGCGGCCAGCATCGCCGCGCGCATCGCCGCGGTCGGTCGGGTCACGGTGTCGCTGCGCAGATCGATCCAGTCGTCCATCCGCGCATGGTAAGGCCGCGGCCGGCGGCGTGCCGACCCGGCGGCTCGGCTTACACTCGCGGCCATGAAAATCGCCAGCTGGAACGTCAACTCGCTCAACGCCCGCCTGCCGCACCTGGAGCGATGGCTGCGCGACTTCGCGCCGGACGTGGTCGGGCTGCAGGAGACCAAGCTCGAGGACGAGCG
Source organism: Cognatiluteimonas weifangensis (assembly GCF_003416885.1). Lineage (GTDB taxonomy): Bacteria > Pseudomonadota > Gammaproteobacteria > Xanthomonadales > Xanthomonadaceae > Cognatiluteimonas > Cognatiluteimonas weifangensis. The sequence continues at coordinate 13,667 of NZ_QVPD01000017.1, read as the reverse complement.
CTTCCCCGACGCGGTGCTCGCCGGCCTGGGCTACCGCAGCGTGTTTTCCGGGCAGAAGACCTACAACGGCGTCGCCCTGCTCGCCCGCGACCACGCGCTGGAGGACGTGCAGGCCGGCATCCCCGGTTTCGACGACCCGCAAAAGCGCGTCATCGCCGCCACCGTGGGCGGGCTGCGCATCGTCAACCTGTACGTGGTCAACGGCCAGGACCTGGGCACCGAGAAGTACGCCTACAAGCTGCGCTGGCTGGAGGCGGTGCGCGGCTGGCTGGCGCAGGAACTGCAGACGCATCCGCGGCTGCTGGTGCTGGGCGATTTCAACATCGCCCCCGACGCGCGCGACGTGCACGATCCCGGCCTGTGGAACGACACCCACATCCTGACCTCCAGCGCCGAACGCGCCGCGCTGCGGGGCCTGTTCGCGCTCGGCCTGCACGACGGATTCCGTCTGCAGCATGCCGAGGGCGGCGTGTTCAGCTGGTGGGATTACCGGCAGGCGGCGTTCCGCCGCGACCTCGGCCTGCGCATTGACCTGACCCTGGTGTCGGACGCATTGCGCACCAAGACGGTGGCGGCCGGCATCGACCGGACCCCGCGCACCTGGGAGCGGCCCAGCGACCACGCGCCGGCGTGGGTGGAATTGCAGCCGGGTTGAACCGCGACGCAGGGCGTCGAGCGTCCGGCTCGTCGCCCCGCGTCCTCACGCCGGCTATCAGCGCACGCGCCCGCGGCGGAACAGGTTGACGATCGCCAACAGGATGACCGCACCGATCAGGGCGGCGACGAAACCCATCAGGTCGAATCCGCCGGCGGCGCTGGTGGAGCCGCCGATCAGCGGCGCGATCAGCCAGCCGCCGATCAATGCGCCGACGATGCCGACGACGACGTTGAGGATCATGCCCTGCTGGGCGTCGGTCTTCATGATCATGCTGGCCAGCCAGCCGATGATGCCGCCCACGATCAGCCAAATGATGAGACCCATCATGTTCATCTCTCCTTGTGCATGGAAACGGACCCGTTTCCCCGTCAGGGGCGCAGTCAGTCTGTCCACTCGGACGTGATGGCGACGTCACGCGGAACCCGGCACGTGGGGAACGAACTTTTTTCGGCGAATCAGTCGCTTGCGGTCTGCAGCAAGGCGAGCAACGCGGCCCGCGGTAGCTTGCCGGTGGGATTGCGTGGCAGGGCCGCGACGCAGCGCAGCGGTCGCGGCAGGAACACCGGGTCGATGCCCTGACGCAGCGCCTGCAGGATCGCCGCCGGCGTCAGCGTCGGCGCCACCGCCAGCGCGGCGATCCGGCGCACGCCGCCGGCCGCCGCGGCATCGAGCTGGAACACGACCCCATCGACCACGCCCGGCACCGCCTGCAGCCGGCGGGTGAGGTCGTCCAGCGAGGCGCGCTTGCCGGCGATTTCCAGCAGATCGGCCTGGCGGCCGCGCAGGCGGAAGCGGCCGGCGGCATCGACGATCTCGACCAGATCCGCCAGCAGCGCCGGCGCCGGCAGCTGCGGCGCATGCACCAGGCTGCCGTCGGGCTGCGGCTGCAGCCGCACCCCGGGGAACGGGGTCCAGGCTTCGTCCCGCGCGCTGCGCCGGCGCGCGATCACGCAGGTCTCGGTGGAGCCGAACAGTTCGCGCACCTCGCAGCCCAGGCGCGCCTCGGCCGCCGCGGCCAGCGCGGCCGGCAGCGGTGCGGTCGCCGAGACGATCCCGGCCAGCGGCGGCACGCGAAGGCCGGGATCGGCGGCGCACGCCTGGACCAGGGCACGCAGGTGCACCGGCGTGGTCACCAGCAGCCGCGGCGCCGGCGCCTGCCGCAGGGCATGGGCGATGTCGTGCGGGAAGAACGGCCGCCCGGCGTGCACCGCGACCTCCGCCAGCAGCGGCAGCAGCACCGACAGCTCCATCCCGTACATGTGTTGCGGCGGCACCGTGGCGACCAGGTGCACGGGCGTGCCCGCCGGCCACAGGTCGCGCAGCGCGGCGAGATTCTGTGCGGTGCTGGTGCGCAGGCTGTCCCAGGTCTTCGGGTTGGGCGCGGGCACGCCGGTGCTGCCGGAGGTGAAGCCGATCGCCGCCAGCGCGGCACGGTCGATCCGCAGCGGCGCGGCTTCGGCCTGCGGCAAGGGCGGCGTCGGACCAGGGTCCGGCTCCGCGGAGGCGACCGCGGCGTCGTCCAGGCGGTAGCTGCCGGGGTGGCGCTGGGCGACCTCGGCCACCGCCGCCGGTGCGCGCGAGGGCGGCAGCAGCGTGACCTGGCCGCGCACCGCCGCTGCGCAGAACGCGACCAGAAAGCGGTAGCGGTCCTCGCACAGGTTGATCGCGTGCGGCGCCTCGGGCAGCCGCGCCGCCAGCGCCTGCACCTGGCCCAGAAAACGGCCCAGCGTCACCGTACCCGACGGTCCGAACGCCAGCGTGCGCGTCGCTGCGCCCACGGCCAGCGCCACGGGCGCCGCACTGCGGCCGGCGATGCCGGCGATGTCGTCGACGACGGCGGACATGGTTTCCTGCCTGCGATGGTCACGGCCCTCTACCGCGATTACTTTACGCTGGCACTCCCGCTGCAAACCAAATCCCGCCCCATGTCCGAACCCTCCGCGCCCGCCGCGCCGCACTGGCAGTGGCTGCCCTGGCAACCCGGCACGCCCGCCGAGGACACGGCGCGGCGCTGGCTGGCGCCGCAGCTGCAGACCCCGCCGCAGGCGATCGCGCTGATTCGCGACCGCCACGGCCGGCCGCGCCTGCAGGTGCCGGCGGACGCCGACGTGGGCTGGAGCCACAGCGGTGCGGGCCTGCTGCTGGCCTACGGTCGCGGGGTCGCGCTCGGCATCGACCTGGAACGCGAGCGGCCGCGGCCGCGTGCGCTGGCGCTGGCGCGGCGCTTCTTCGACGTCAGCGAGGCGCAGTGGCTGCAGGCGCAGGCCGACGAGGCCGCGCGCACCGCCGCCTTCGTGCGCCTGTGGTGCGCCAAGGAGGCGGTGCTGAAGGCGCACGGCCGCGGTCTCGCCTTCGGCCTGCATCGCTTGGCCTTCGCCGAACGCGACGGCGCGCTGGTCCTGGCGCAGGCCGATCCGGCACTGGGCGACGCGGCGCACTGGCAATTGCGCGAGTTCGTCCCGCACCCCGGCTACCGTGCCGCCCTGGCGTGGAAACCGTTGCCCGGCTGACAGCGGCGCAAACCGTCCATCGCCCGCGCAAATCCCTCTCCGCAAGAGCGCCCCGGGCGGCTTCGCACGGGGCAGTTTTGTGCACGAGCTTCGGACGAGGCGACGCGCAGATCGCATCGGATGGGGGCGGGCTGATCGCTTCGGGTGGGGCGACGCACGCCGAGGCGCCCTGGCCCGCCGCTCATGCGAGTCGTCCACGACTCAAATCGCGGGCGCGGGCCATCCCTGGCCCACTCGGGCCAGGGCGCCCCGACGCACGCCGCCAGGCATCCGTGTTTCCGGTCTTCGGCTGACAAAGCAGGGCGACGACGACAGGCGTGTGACCGTCGCAGCGAACGATCTGTCACGTCGCACACACACGGGCAGGGGATGAGGATGCGTCATCTGTTCGAGAAAAATTCTGGTTCCCGACTCGAGGCTCGGCTTCGGAGGGAGTCGCCGTCCAGCGGGCTGGGGTACTGCGCCCTCCTGATGACGTCCTGTCTTCAAGTCGAGGCGCGGACCATGTCTGACGAGTGATGACCTGCTCTCGAGAGATCGGCTTCGGACGGAGTCGCCGCCCGGCGGGCTGGGGGTGCTGCGCCCTCCTGACGACTTCCTGTCTTTAAGTCGGGTCGTGGACCATCCATGGTCCACTCTCCGCACCCCCAGCCCACCGGCCGGCGACTTGGCGAGATTGGAGGTCATCGCTTCGGCCGGTTTTTTTGCAAGCGCCGACTCACTTGCCAGAAGCCGGTGGCCCGGCCTGTGCGGGACCGTCGGCGGCATGGATGCCGCCGAGGAGCCTACAGGGACGTATTCACGGCGTGTCCCGTACAGGCCGGGCCACCGGCTTCCCCCCGCGGAGATTCCCGCACTTGAAGGATGTCTCCACGACGTGTCCGCACAGGTCGGGGCACCCGCTTCCCCCGCGGGGGTTTCCGCGCTTGAGCAGAATTCTTGACTGCCGCGAACACCGTTCGGGAGCTCGGTACGGCGGGTCTCGCGACACTGCTGTGGGCACCCCCCGCCCGCAAGTCCTTGCCTCGCGGCGATGGTGCGGCGGTCGCCCTCCTACAATGCGGGGATGAGCGAGACGACGATCCCGGCCGCGGCGCGGCTCGAGCTGGAGCAGGGGCTGGCTGCGCTCGGGCTGGCGCACTCGCATGCCGCGCCGCTGCTCGCCTACCTGGCGCTGCTGCTGCGCTGGAACCGCGCCTACAACCTGACCGCGATCCGCGATCCGCACGAAATGGTCGGCAAGCACCTGCTCGATTCGCTGGCGATGCATGCCAGCGTCGACGCGATCGCCGCGGCCGGCGGCAGCCTCGCCGACCTGGGGGCGGGCGCCGGCCTGCCCGGCATCCCGCTGGCGATCGTCAAGCCGGGACTGCAGGTGACCCTGGTCGAAGCCAACGGCAAGAAGGCGCGGTTCCTGCGCGAAGCGGTGCGCACCCTGCCGCTGCCCAACGCGCGCGTGGTCGAAGCGCGGATCGAGGCGATCGACGCGACGGCAAGCTTCGACGCCATCACCGCACGCGCGTTGGCGAGCCTGCCGCAGCTCCTGGCGCTGGGCGGCCACCTGCTCAAGCCCGGCGGCGTGCTGCTGGCGCTGAAGGGCGCGGTCCCCGATGCGGAGATCGCCGCCTTGCCGCCAGGGTGGCGGCTGCAGGCTGTGCGCCCGCTCACGGTTCCGGGGCTGGCGGCGGAACGGCACCTGGTCGTGGTCGGCAGGGCGCCGGACACCTCAAGCGGGGTCCCCGGCGGCGCATCGTGACCCGCCGCAAGCGCGCCCTTGCCCGGCGCGGCATAATCCCCGGTCCGGCCCCGGGTCCCGCTTGCGGGCGGCCGGCATTGCGTTGACCGATCCGTTTTCCCAAGAGGCACGCCGAGCCGCATGGCCCGCATCATCGCTGTCGCCAACCAGAAAGGCGGGGTCGGCAAGACCACCACCGCGGTCAACCTGGCCGCGGCACTGGCGCGCACGCCGATGCGGGTGCTGCTGGTGGACCTCGACGCCCAGGGCAACGCCACCATGGGCAGCGGCGTGGACAAGCGCGAGCTGGCCGCCTCCAGCTGCGACGTGCTGCTGGAAGAACAGCACGCCGACGCCGCGATCGTGGCCACGCCGGAAGGCTTCGACCTGCTGCCCGGCAACACCGACCTGACCGCGGCCGAGATCGAGCTGATGGACGAGGACGGCCGCGAACAGCGGCTCAAGCGCGCGCTGGACCCGCTGCGCGGACGCTACGACTTCATCCTCATCGACTGCCCGCCGGCGCTGTCGCTGCTCACCCTGAACGCGCTGACCGCCGCCGACAGCGTGCTGGTGCCGATGCAGTGCGAGTATTACGCGCTGGAAGGCCTGAGCTCGCTGCTGCAGACCATCGACGCGCTCAAGCAGCGCCTGAATCCGGCGCTGGAGATCGAGGGCGTGCTGCGGACCATGTTCGACGTGCGCAACAACCTCGCCAACGCGGTCTCGGCCGAACTCACCCACCATTTCGGCGACAAGGTGTTCCGCACCATCGTGCCGCGCAACGTGCGCCTGGCCGAGGCGCCGAGCCACGGCCAGAGCATCGTCGGCTACGACCGCGGCAGCCGCGGCGCGATCGCCTACCTCGGCCTGGCCGGCGAGGTGCTGCGGCGCCAGCGCGAGCGCGATCAGGACAAGGAGCGCAAGCCCATGAACAAGCCCGTGGAGACCGGGGCATGACCGCCGCCCGAAGCGCGCCGAAAAAGCGCGGGCTCGGCCGCGGCCTGGAAGCCCTGCTCGGCCCCAAGGCCGCGAGCCAGGCGCCGGCGCTGGAAGCCGCCCCGGGCGACGTGCTGCGCACGCTGCCGGTGGACGCGCTGGCGCCGGGCAAGTACCAGCCGCGCAAGACCATGGACGACGCCAAGCTCGCCGAGCTGGCCGAGTCGATCAAGGCGCAGGGCGTGATCCAGCCGATCGTGGTCCGCGACCTCGGCGGGCGCAGCTACGAGATCATCGCCGGCGAGCGCCGCTGGCGCGCCTCGCGCCTGGCCGGGCTGAGCGAGATCCCGGCGGTGGTGCGCGAGGTCGACGACCGCACCGTGGTGGCGATGGCGCTGATCGAGAACATCCAGCGCGAGGACCTCAACCCGCTGGAGGAAGCCAATGCGCTGCAACGGCTGATCGACGAGTTCGACCTGACCCACGCGCAGGCGGCCGAAGCCGTCGGCCGTTCGCGCGCGGCGGTGTCCAACCTGCTGCGGCTGCTGGAACTGCCGCCGGAGATCCGCACCCTGGTGGAGACCGGCGCGCTGGAGATGGGCCATGCGCGCGCGCTGCTGACCCTGGCCCCGGCCGCGGCGATCGCGATCGCGCGGCAGGCGGCCGAGCACGGCTGGTCGGTGCGCGAGGTCGAGCACCGCGTGCAGCAACTGGCCGCCGGCAAGCTGCCCGCGGCCGGCAACGGCAAAGCCCGGGCGGCGAAGGCGAAACCGCAGGCCGACATCGCCACCCTGGAACGGGAGTTGTCGGAATCGCTCGGCACCCGCGTCAGCGTGCTGCACGGCCGCGCCGGCAAGGGCCGGCTGGTGATCCACTACTCGGGCCTGGACACGCTCGAGGGCGTGCTCGAGAAGCTGCGCGGCCCGTCCGCCTGAGCCGATGACGGTCCTGGTCACCGGCGCGGCCGGTTTCATCGGCGCCTACACCTGCCGCGCCCTGGCGGCGCGCGGCGAGGCGGTCGTCGGCCTCGACAACTTCAACGACTACTACGCCCCGCAGCTCAAGCGCGACCGGGTGGCGGCGCTGTGCCCGGACGTCGACATCCGCGCGCTCGAGCTGACCGACCGCGCCGGCCTCGCCGCGCTGTTCGACGAGCACCGGCCCGAGCGCGTGGTGCACCTGGCCGCGCAGGCCGGGGTGCGCTATTCGCTGGACAACCCCCACGCCTACGTCGACAGCAACCTCGCCGGCTTCGTCAACGTGCTGGAGCTGTGCCGGCATCGCGGCGTGGCGCACCTGGTCTACGCCAGCTCTTCGTCGGTGTACGGCGATTCGGCGACGCCGCCGTTTTCCGAAGACCAGCGCGTCGACCGCCCGCGCTCGCTGTACGCGGCGACCAAGGCCGCCAACGAGCTGATGGCCTACACCTACGCCCACCTGTACCGGCTGCCCGCGACCGGGCTGCGGTTCTTCACCGTGTACGGGCCGTGGGGGCGGCCGGACATGGCGCCGGTGCTGTTCTCGCGCGCGGTGCTGGCCGGGCGTCCGATCCGGGTGTTCAACCACGGCAGGATGCGCCGCGACTTCACCCACATCGACGACATCGTCGCCGGCGTGCTCGGCGCCCTGGACTGCGCGTTCGACGCACCCGCGGCCGACGCCGCCGTCGCGCCGGTTCCGCACCGGCTGTTCAACCTCGGCAACCACACCGCAGTGGAACTGGAGCGGTTCATCGCCGTGATCGAGCGCGCCGCCGGCAGGCCCGCGCAGAAACGCTACGAGCCGCTGCAGCCCGGCGACATGGTCGAGACCATGGCCGACACCGCGCGCGCGCATGCCGCATTCGGTTTCGACCCGGCGATCACGATCGAGGCGGCGCTGCCGGAAGTGGTGCAATGGTGCCGTGCGTATTTCGGAGACCGTGCATGACCATCGCGCCCGCCCTGTCCGTCGTCGTCCCGGTGTTCAACGAGCAGGACAACGTCGCGCCGCTGCTGGACGAGATCCTGGCCGCGCTGCGCGGCAACGCGCTGCTCGGCGACGGCGGCTTCGAAGTCGTCTACGTCGACGACCATTCGCGCGACGCGACCCTGGCCACGCTGCAGCGGCTGCGGGCCGCCACCCCGGAGCTGCGGGTGCTGCACCACGCCGTCCAGAGCGGCCAGAGCACCGCGATCCGCAACGGCGTCAAGGCCGCGCGCGGCGCCTGGGTCGCGACCCTGGACGGCGACGGCCAGAACGACCCGGCCGACATCCCCAAGCTGCTCGCGCAGCGCGCGCAGGCGGCGCCGGAGGTGAAGCTGTTCGCCGGCTGGCGGGTCCAGCGCATGGATTCGGGCAGCAAGCGCTGGGCCAGCAAGTGGGCCAACGCGATCCGCGCGCGGCTGCTGCGCGACGCCACCCCCGACACCGGCTGCGGGATCAAGCTGTTCGAGCGCGCCGCGTTCCTGGAGCTGCCGTACTTCGACCATATGCACCGCTACCTGCCGGCGCTGATGCAGCGCGCCGGCTGGCAGACGGTCAGCGTGCCGGTCAACCATCGCCATCGCGGCAGCGGCGTGTCCAAGTACAACAACCTCGGCCGCGCCCTGGTCGGGATCGGCGACCTGCGCGGGGTCGCCTGGCTGATCCGCCGCAGCAAGCGCACCGCGGTGGAGGAGCTGCCGTGAGCCTGGCGCTGCTGCAGGCGGCCGCGCCCGCCGCCGGCGATTTCATGAACGACCCGCTGCCGTGGCTGGAATGGACCGGGCTGTACATGTCGCCGTGGAAGCTGATCGGCCTGACCGGGGCACTGATGTTCGGCGGCCGCTGGGTGATCCAGTTCCTGGCCTCGCGCAAGCACGGCAAGCCGGTGATTCCGCGACTGTTCTGGTACATGAGCCTGCTCGGCTCGGTGATGACCCTGAGCTACTTCGTGTTCTCGCAGAAGCAGGACGCGGTCGGCGTGGTGCAGAACCTGTTCCCGGCCTTCACCGCCGCCTACAGCCTGTACCTGGACATCCGCCACCGCGGCTGGCACCGCGACAAGGCCGGGCATTAGCGCTTCAGGCCCGCGGCGCGCAGGCACGTTCAGGTTCGCGTCGCGCATCGGCGGGCGGCCGGCTGGCACGGACCGCGCCGGCACGGCATAATTGCCGGCTCGCTGCGTCCCGGCCCCGGCCCGGACCGCTGCGGCGAGGCCGAGGGTCCCCGGGCTATGGGGGCCGACCACAGACCACCGAGGTGCGTTATGTCCCGCGTATGCCAAGTCACCGGCAAGGGCGTGCAGACCGGCAACAACGTCTCGCACGCCAACAACAAGACCCGCCGCCGCTTCCTGCCCAACCTGCACGAGCGCCGCTTCTGGGTCGCCAGCGAGAACCGCTGGGTCAAGCTGAAGGTTTCCGCGCAGGCCCTGCGCACCATCGACAAGAACGGCATCGACGGCGTTCTGGCCGACCTGCGCGCCCGCGGCGAAAAGGTCTGAGGAGAACGACATGGCAACCAAGCGCGACAAGATCCGCCTGATCTCCTCGGCCAACACCGGCCATTTCTACACCACCGACAAGAACAAGAAGAACACGCCGAACAAGATGGAGGTCAAGAAGTACGACCCCGTCGTGCGCAAGCATGTGATCTACAAGGAAGGCAAGATCAAGTGACGCCTCGGGCCGCGCCTTAGCGCGGCTGCCGCGAAAGCGGGGATCCAGGGAGGCTGTTTCCGAAGCCCGCCGCACGGCGGGCTTCGCATTTGCGCGCGCGACGCTCCCAGGGTCTGCTGCCGCACCTGCTGCCGCCTCCGCCGGCGCCGCGTCGCCGGCAGGCGCCCGGGTTCCCGCGCCGCCGGTCGCCGCCGCCCGGCACGCGCTCCACGCAGCCTGCCCGCGCCGGGCGGGCGGATGCCGTCCGGACCACGCGACCGTCCCTGCGACTTTGGTCGAAGCCCGCGGCCATGCCGCGGCCCGCGCCGTACACTCGCTGCTCCCCCTGCGGAGACGGCGCTTGATCCCGGGCTGGCTGCTGCTGCTGGTGTCGCTGGGCTACGTCGGGCTGCTGTTCGCGGTCGCCTACGCCGGCGACCAGCGCGATCCCACCGCGCGCCTGCGCTGGCTGCGGCCGCTGGTGTATTCGCTGACGCTGGCGGTGTACTGCTCCTCGTGGACCTATTACGGCGCGGTCGGCACCGCCGCGCGCACCGGGTTGGGTTTCGTCCCGATCTACCTGGGGCCGCTGCTGCTGTTGCTGTTCGGCTGGCGCATCCTGGAGCGGCTGGTGCTGATTTCCGGCGAGCACCGGATCGTCTCGATCGCCGATTTCCTGTCCTCGCGCTACGGCCGTGCGCCGGGGCTGGCCGCGCTGGTGGCGGCGGTGGCGCTGACGGCGGCGGTGCCCTACGTCGCGCTGCAGTTCAAGGCCGTGGCGATGAGCGTGTCGGTGCTGGCGCCGGGCAGCGAGGACGCGCTGCCGGGCGATCCGGCGCTGTACGTCGCCCTGCTGCTGGCGGCCTTCGCGATCCTGTTCGGCACCCGCCAGATCGATGCGACCGAACACCACCGCGGCATGATGCTGGCGGTGGCGCTGGAATCGCTGGTGAAGCTGGTGGCCTTCGTCAGCATCGGCGTGCTGGCGCTGCTGCACCTGCCCGGCAGCGGCGGCGCGGGCGAGCGGGCGGTGCAGGCGGCCGGGGTGGTGGTCGCGCGCGGCATGCCCGACGGCTTCCTTGCCCAGAGCCTGCTCGCCTTCGCCGCGATCGTGTGCCTGCCGCGGCAGTTCCATGTCGCCGTGGTCGAATGCCAGGATCCGGCCGACCTGCGCCCGGCGCGCTGGCTGTTCGGCGCCTACCTGGTGCTGTTCAGCCTGATGGTCGTGCCGATCTCGCTGGCCGGGCAGGCGCTGCTCGCCGGCAGCGGCGCCTCGCCGGACACCTTCGTGCTGGCGCTGCCGATGGCGCTGGGCCACGACGTGCTGGCGCTGGCGACCTACGTCGGCGGCTTTTCCGCCGCGACCGGCATGGTGATCGTGGCCAGCGTGGCGCTGGCGACGATGGTCAGCAACGATCTGGTGATGCCGCTGCTGCTGCGCAGCGGCGCCCTGCACGAGGGCGCCAGCATCGACCGCCAGGTGCTGTGGGTACGCCGGGTCACCATCGTCGCGCTGGCGCTGATGGCCTACGCCTACCACCACGGCACCGCCGGCGAGACCCTGGCGCAGTACGGGCTGCTCGCCTTCGCCGCGGTCGCGCAGTTCGCGCCGGCGCTGATCGGCGGCCTGTACTGGCGCGGCGCCAGCCGCGCGGGGGCGTTCAGCGGCCTGCTCGCGGGGGCGTCGCTGTGGGCCTACACGCTGCTGTTGCCGGCGCTGGCGCGCGGCGGCTGGTTCGCCACCGGCTGGATCGACAGCGGCCTGCTGGGCCTGCACTGGCTGCGCCCGGAACAGCTGTTCGGCCTGCGCGGCTGGGATCCGCTGACCCACGGCGTGTTCTGGTCGCTGCTGTGCAACGTCGGCGCGTTCTTGCTGATGTCCTCGTGGAAGCGGCCGCGGCTGCAGGACCAGCTGCTCGCCACCTCGTACCTGGATCCCTACGCGCAGCGCTCGCCGCTGGGGCCCGGCAGCTGGGCCGGCAGCGTCCGCGGCGGGGAGCTGCTGGCGCTGGCCGAACGCATCGTCGGCGAGCGTCCGGCGCGGCGCGCGTTCGACGAGTACGCGCAGTCGCGCGGCCGGCCCTGGCAACCCGAACAGCCCGCCGACCGCGGGCTGGTGCAGTTCACCGAACGCCTGCTGGCCTCGGCGATCGGCGCGGCGTCCGCGCGCCTGACCCTGACCACCGCGCTGCGCGGCTCGGGCATGGAACTGGGCGAGGTGGTGTCGCTGCTGGACGAGGCCAGCCAGGAGCTGCGCTTCAACCGCGAAGTGCTGTCGACCACGATGGAGAACATCAGCCAGGGCGTGAGCGTGGTCGACGCCGACCTGCGGCTGGTCGCCTGGAACCGCCGCTACCAGGAGCTGTTCGGCTACCCCGACGGCATGCTCTACGTCGGCCGCCCGGTCAGCGACCTGATCCGCTGGAACGCGCAACGCGGCGAAATGGGCGGCGGCGACATCCAGGAGCAGGTGCGTCGCCGCATCGCCCACCTGCGCGCGGGCGCGCCGCACCTGTTCGAGCGCGTGCGCGCCAGCGGTCAGGTGATCGAGATGCGCGGGCAGGCGCTGCCGGGCGGCGGCTACGTCACCACCTACAGCGACGTCACCGACTACAAGCGCGCCGAGCGCGAGCTGCGCGAGGTCAACGAGACCCTGGAGCAGCGCGTGGAGCAGCGCACGCGCGAGGCCGAGGCCGCGCAGCAGTCCAAGGCCCGCTTCCTGGCCGCGGTCAGCCACGACGTGCTGCAGCCGCTCAACGCCGCGCGCCTGTTCGCCTCGGCCCTGCGCGAGAGCCGGGTCGACAGCGAGCAGTCGCACCTGGCCGAGCGCGTGGACACCTCGCTGCGCGCGGCCGAGGAGCTGCTCGACGGCCTGCTCGACATCTCCCGGCTGGACGCCGGCGCGCTGCAGCCGCAGGTCGGCGATTTCGACGCCGGGGAGCTGCTGCGCGAACTGGTCACGCAGTACGCGCCCACCGCCGCCGACCGCGGCCTGCGCCTGCGCGTGCGCCTATCGCGCGAGCCGCTGCCGCTGCACAGCGACCGCCGCCTGCTGCGGCGCGCGCTGCAGAACTTCCTCGCCAACGCCCTGCGCTACACCCGCAGCGGCGGCGTGCTGCTGGCGGCGCGCGCGCGCGGGGACACGGTCGCGTTGCAGGTCTGGGACACCGGGCCGGGCATCGCCGCGCACCATCTCGACCAGATCTTCGACGAGTTCCGCCGCTTCGAGCAGCCCGACGGCAGCGACGAGCGCGGCCTGGGACTCGGACTGTCGATCTGCCAGCGCATCGCGCGCACCCTGGACCACCCGCTGACCGTGCGCTCGCGTGTCGGCCACGGCAGCATGTTCGCCATCACCGTGCCGCTGGGGCGGACGCAGGCGCCGGCGCCGGCCGCGGAAACGCGCGGCGAATCGATGGCCGACGCCCTTACCGGCCTGCGCGTGCTGTGCGTCGACAACGACCGCGAGATCCTCGACGGCATGGGCGCGCTGCTCGGTCGCTGGCGGGTCGAGGTGCTGCCCGCGACCGACGTGGAGGAGGCGCTGGCGCTGGTCGCGGCGCGCCCCGAGGTGCTGCTGGTGGACTACCACCTGCACGACCGCCTCGACGGGCTCGCCCTGATCGCCGAACTGCGCGCCCGCGCCGGGCGCCCGCTGCCGGCGGCGCTGCTGACCGGCGACGGCAGCGACGCGCTCAAGCACGCCGCGCGCGAACGCGGCTGCGTGGTGCTGACCAAGCCGATCAAGCCGGCGTCGCTGCGCGCACTGCTGGCGTCCACGCGGACGGCGGGCGCGGGCGATCCGCGGCCAGCGGACGAGGCGGCCGGCTGAGTGCGCGACCCGGAGATCCCGGTTGCGCTCTCTCGGCGGGTTGTTCATCCGGGACGATCCCGGCCAAGGTGCGAATCAGCCCCGTTCGGGGAGCCCCGGATGAGCCTGCATGAACCTGCTCCTCTCCGAGTGCAGGAATCCCTGCGGGGAGGTGGCCCGGCCTGACACGCGGCGAATGCAACCCCCAAGCGCGGGAACCTCGGCGGGGGGAAGCCGGTGGCCCGGCCCTGTGCGGGATACGCGGTGAATGCAACCCTCAAGTGCGGGAACCTCGGCGGGGGAAGCCGGCGGCCCGGCCTGTGCGGGACACGCCGTGAATACGTCCCTGTAGGCTCCTCGGCGGCATCCATGCCGCCGACGGTCCCGCACAGGC
>NZ_QVPD01000016.1 GCF_003416885.1 Cognatiluteimonas weifangensis | reverse complement strand
ACCATGGAGGGTCCACGACCCGACTTAAAGACAGGAGGTCGTCAGGAGGGCGCAGCACCCCCAGCCCGCCGGGCGGCGACTCCTGCCGAAGCCGATCTCTCGAGCGCAGGCCACCGATGGTCCACGGCTCCACTTAAAGACAGGACATCGTCACGAGGGCGCAGCACCCCCAGCCCGCCAGGCGGCGACTCCTGCCGAAGCCGATCTCTCGAGCGCAGGCCACCGATGGTCCACGGCCCGACTTAAAGACAGGACATCGTCACGAGGGCGCAGCACCCCCAGCCCGCCGGGCGGCGACTGCCTCCAATGCCGATCTCACGAGGACAGGGATGGTCTTCGACCCACTTTCGCGGGATGACGACGACGCTTCCGACCTCCCTCCGAGCGACTCGTACGACCAGCCTTCGCGTGACCCAGCGCGGTCCAACGACAGCTCCGGACACCCGGCCGGCGTCTCCACCGGCTGGCCGCACTCCCGGCCCGATCTCCCGCGCCCCACGGAACGACGAAACGGGTTTACACGACTAGTCCGCTTCTTCCGGCGGCGGCACCACCGCGCCGGGGTCCAGCGCGAGCTTGCCGGCGATCAGCACCGCCTGGGTACGGTTGCTGGCGCCGAGCTTGCGCAGGATCGCGGTCATGTGCGCCTTCACCGTGGCCTCCGACACGCCCAGCTCGAACGCGATCTGCTTGTTCAGCAGCCCGGCGCCGAGCATCTGCAGCACCCGGAACTGCTGCGGCGTGAGCTCGCGCACGCGCTGCGCCACGGCCTGTTCGTCGGCGCTGGCGGCCGGGGCCTGCAGCGCGCCGGCCGGCGCCCAGCGGTCGCCCGCGAGCACCGCCGCAAGCGCGGCGCCAAGGGTGGCGGCGTCGGCGGACTTGGGGATGAAGCCGACCGCGCCGTGGTCCAGCGCACGCCGCATCACCGCCGGCTCCTCGCGCGCGGACACCACCACGATCGGCAGCTGCGGGTGCAGCGCGCGCAGGTGCACCAGCTCGCTGAAGCCCTGCGCGCCGGGCATGGTCAGATCCAGCAGCAGCAGGTCGGCGTCGGATTCGCGCTCCACCAGGGCGTTGAGCGCGGCGACGCCGTCGGCTTCGCACAGCCGCGCCTCGGGCAGCACGCGCGCGATCGCGCCGCGCAGGGCCTCGCGGAACAGCGGGTGGTCGTCGGCGATCAACAGCGTCGGCATGCGCATCTCCCTCCCCGGCGCCCGCGCGGCGACCGGACCGGAGGCACCGGCCCGGGCGGGCCGCGCGCAGGCCGGCGCGGCACGCTACATCACGCGCCGCTGCTGCACCAGCGACTCCACCACCGAGGGGTCGGCCAGGGTGGAGGTGTCGCCCAGCTGATCGGGGGCGTTCTCGGCGATCTTGCGCAGGATCCGGCGCATGATCTTGCCGCTGCGGGTCTTGGGCAGGCTCGGCGCCCATTGCAGGTGGTCGGGAGTGGCGATCGGGCCGATCTCGTTGCGCACGTAGGCGATCAGCTCCTTGCGCAGCTCCTCGCTGTCGGCCTCGCCGGCGACCAGGGTGACGTAGGCGTAGATGCCCTGGCCCTTGAGGTCGTGCGGGAAGCCGACCACCGCCGCCTCGGCGACCTTGGGATGCAGCACCAGCGCGCTCTCCACTTCCGCGGTGCCGATGCGGTGGCCGCTGACGTTGATCACGTCGTCGACGCGGCCGGTGATCCAGTAGTAGCCGTCGGCGTCGCGGCGGCAGCCGTCGCCGGTGAAGTAGCAGCCCGGATAGGCGCGGAAGTAGGTGTCGATGAAGCGCTCGTGGTCGCCGTAGACGGTGCGCATCTGCCCGGGCCAGGAATCCAGCAGCACCAGGTTGCCCTCGGCCTCGCCTTCCAGCAGGTTGCCCTCGGCATCGACGATCGCCGGCCGGACGCCGAAGAACGGCAGCGTCGCCGAGCCGGGCTTGGCCGCGATCGCGCCGGGCAGCGGCGAGATCAGGATGCCGCCGGTCTCGGTCTGCCACCAGGTGTCCACGACCGGGCAGCGGCCGTCGCCGACCACGTCGAAGTACCAGCGCCAGGCTTCCGGATTGATCGGCTCGCCGACGCTGCCCAGCAGGCGCAGGCTCCTGCGCGAGGTCCGCTTCACCGGCGCGTCGCCCTCGCGCATCAGCGCGCGGATCGCGGTCGGCGCGGTGTAGAACAGCGTGACCTGGTGCTTGTCGATCACCTCCCAGAAGCGCGACACGTCCGGATAGTTGGGCACGCCCTCGAACAGCAGCGCGGTCGCGCCGTTGGCCAGCGGGCCGTAGACGATGTAGCTGTGGCCGGTGACCCAGCCGACGTCGGCGGTGCACCAGTAGACGTCGTCCTCGCGCAGGTCGAACACCGCCTCGTGGGTGTAGCTGACGAACACCAGGTAGCCGCCGGTGGTGTGCAGCACGCCCTTGGGCTTGCCGGTGGAGCCGGAGGTGTAGAGCACGAACAGCGGATCCTCGGCGTTCATGCGCTCGGGGTCGCACTGCTCCGGCTGGCCCTCGATGACGGCGTCGTACCAGCGGTCGCGCGGCATCTGCATGGCGACCGCGCCGCCGGTGTGGCGCACCACCAGCACGGTCTCCACCGACTGCGTGCCGGGCAGCTTCAGCGCGGCATCGACGTTGGCCTTGAGCGGGACCTTCTTGCCGCCGCGTCGGCCCTCGTCGGCGGTGATCACCAGCTTGCTGGCGCAGTCGGCGATGCGCCCGGCGATCGAATGCGGCGCGAAGCCGCCGAACACCACCGAGTGGATCGCGCCGATGCGCGCGCAGGCGAGCATCGCCACCGCCGCCTCCGGGATCATCGGCAGGTAGATGGTGACCACGTCGCCCTTGCGCACCCCCAGGTTGCGCAGCGCGTTGGCCAGCCGGCACACGCGCGCGTGCAACTCGCGGTAGCTGATGCGTTGCGCCGGCTGCGCCGGATCGTCGGGTTCGAACAGCAGCGCGGTCTTGTCGCCGCGGGTGGCGAGGTGGCGGTCCAGGCAACTGACGGTGGCGTTGAGCTCGCCGTCCTCGTACCAGCGCAGGCGGAAATCCGCGGGATCGAAGTTGACGTTGCGGATCCGCGTGGGCGCGCGCATCCATTCCACGCGCTGCGCCACGCGTCCCCAGAAGGCGTCCGGGTCGCGGATCGATTCGGCGTACAGGCGCTCGTAGTCCTCGCGGCGGATGCGGGCGGCGGCGGCGAAGGCGTCGGGGACGGGATGGAGGTCTGGCTGCGACATGCGCGCGGCTCCATGAAAGGGGGCCACCAGTGTGCCGCAAGCGCCGTCGACGGCGTGAAGAAGCGGCCTTAGACATTGGTCGAAACCGCGCCCGGCTTCGACGAATGGCGAATAGGCGGCCCCCCCCCGGCACGTGCACGCTCGGCCCGTGCATCCGCACGCCGCCCGTGGAGGGACCATGACCCCCGTCGATGCAAACCGTCACCGGCAGCCGCTCGCGGCTGCACTCCTGATCGCGCTGCTGCTGCCGGGCCTGGCCCTGGCCGAAACCGACAAGGAGCGCGAACTCGAGGCCCGCGTCGCCCAGCTGGAACAACTGGTGCAGCAGCTGGTCGCACAGCAGCAGCAGGCGCAGGTCCAGGTCGAGGCCGTGCGCGCGGCGCAGGCGGCGCAACCGCAGCCCGCGGCCGCCAAGCCCGGCATCCAGGCCACGCCGATCGTCCCCGGTGCCGCGGCCGGCACCCGCTTCTCCTACGGCGGCTTCATCAAGCTGGACGCGATGCTGACCGACACCACCGACGGCGAGATCGCCGACGGCAGCGTCGGCCGCATGTTCTACGTGCCCTCGGCGATCCCGGTGGGCGGCGCCAACGAGGGCACCGACGCCGATTTCGGCGCGCAGTTCTCGCGCTTCTGGTTCGCCGCCGACACCGACCTGGAGTCCGGCGACAAGGTCAAGGCGTACCTGGAATTCGACCTGTACGGCGGCGGCAGCAACGCGTTCCTCGGCAACGAGGTCGCCACCAACACCCACGGCCTGACCGTGCGCCACGCCTACGTGGGATTCGGCAAGTGGCTGGCCGGGCAGACCTGGTCCAACTTCCAGGACGTGGCGGCGCTGCCGGACGCGGTCGACTTCGTCGGCCCCACCGAAGGCACGATCTTCGTGCGCCAGGCGCAGCTGCGCTACACGACCGGGCCATGGTCGTTCTCCGTCGAGAATCCGGAAACCACCGTCACCCCGTACCTGGGCGCCGGCGCGCGCATCAGCAGCGACGACAACAACGTGCCGGACCTGACCGCGCGCTGGCTGACCAAGGGCGACTGGGGCCACTTCACCGTCGCCGCGCTGCTGCGCCAGTACCGCTACCAGAACCCGGCCACCGGCATCGACGACAGCGGCAGCGGCGCCGCCCTCAGCGTCTCGGGCAAGGTCAACCTCGGCCCGCGCGACGACATCCGCTACATGGCCAGCGGCGGCCGCGGCATCGGCCGCTACCTGGGCCTGGGCATCGCCAGCGACACCGTGCTCGACGCCGCCGGCGACCTGGAGGCGATCGACGGCTACGGCGCGTTCGCGGCATGGCGCCACGTGTTCTCGCCGAAGCTGCGCGGCAATTTGTTCTATTCGATGGCGCATTTCGACAACGACCGCGCGCTCACCGGATTGTCGGTCACCGAACGCTCGCAGTCCTGGCACGCCAACCTGATCTATTCGCCGTTCCCGAAGCTGGACGTGGGCGCCGAACTGATCTGGGGCCGGCGCTCGCTGGAAGGCGAGGCCGACGGCGACCTGCGCCGCCTGCACACCCACGTCAAGTACAGCTTCTGAGGACCCCGGCATGAACTCCATCACCGCAGACAGCACCGGCTTCGAGAAAGGGCTCACCCAGAGCCACAAGAAGGTGATCTTCGCCTCCAGCCTGGGCACCGTGTTCGAGTGGTACGACTTCTACCTGTACGGCTCGCTCGCGGCGATCATCGCCAAGCAGTTCTTCTCCGCGCTCAATCCCACCAGCGCCTTCATCTTCGCCCTGCTCGCCTTCGCCGCCGGCTTCGCGGTGCGGCCGTTCGGGGCGCTGGTGTTCGGTCGCCTGGGCGACATGATCGGGCGCAAGTACACCTTCCTGGTCACGATCGTGATCATGGGCCTGTCGACGTTCCTGGTCGGCGTGCTGCCCAGCTACGCCGCGATCGGCATCGCCGCGCCGGTGACGCTGATCACGCTGCGGCTGCTGCAGGGGCTGGCGCTGGGCGGCGAGTACGGCGGCGCGGCGACCTACGTCGCCGAGCACGCGCCGCACGGCAAGCGCGGCCTGTACACCAGTTTCATCCAGACCACCGCCACGCTCGGCCTGTTCCTGTCGCTGCTGGTGATCCTGGGCACGCGCACCTGGCTGGGCAGCGAGGCGTTCGAGACCTGGGGCTGGCGCATCCCGTTCCTGCTGTCGTTCGTGCTGCTGGCGGTGTCGGTGTGGATCCGCATGCAGCTGGCCGAGTCGCCGATGTTCCAGCAGATGAAGGCCGAGGGCAAACAGTCGAAGGCGCCGATCACCGAGAGCTTCTTTTCCAAGAACGGCAAGATCGCGCTGCTGGCGCTGCTGGGCGCGACCGCCGGCCAGGCGGTGGTGTGGTACGCGGGCCAGTTCTACGCGCTGTTCTTCCTGACCCAGACCCTCAAGGTCGACGCCACCACCGCCAACCTGCTGATCGCCGGCGGCCTGGTCATCGGCACGCCGTTCTTCATCGTCTTCGGCTGGCTGTCGGACAAGATCGGGCGCAAGCCGATCATCATGGCCGGCTGCCTGCTGGCGGCGCTGACCTACTTCCCGATCTTCCAGGGCCTGACCCACTACGGCAACCCGGCGCTGGAAGCGGCGAGCACGACCAGCCCGGTGGTGGTGACGGCCGACCCGGCGACCTGCAGCTTCCAGTTCAACCCGGTGGGCACCAGCAAGTTCACCACCTCCTGCGACATCGCCAAGTCGGCGCTGGCCAAGAGCGGCATCCCCTACTCCAACGCGGTCGCCGCGGCCGGCAGCGTCGCCAGCGTCACCGTCGGCGACACCGTGGTCGCCGCGTTCGAGGGCGGCGGCCACGGGCCGGAGGCGCTCAAGGCCGACGGCGACCGCTTCAACGGCGAGCTCAAGGCGGCGCTGACCACCGCCGGCTATCCGGAGAAGGCCGACCCGGCGGCGATCGACAAGCCGATGCTGCTGGTGCTGCTGACCCTGCTGGTGGTGTACGTCACCATGGTCTACGGGCCGATCGCGGCGTGGCTGGTGGAGCTGTTCCCGACCCGCATCCGCTACACCTCGATGTCGCTGCCCTACCACATCGGCAACGGCTGGTTCGGCGGCTTCCTGCCGACCACCGCGTTCGCCATGGTCGCGGCGACCGGCAACATCTACCAGGGCCTGTGGTATCCGATCGCGATCGCGCTGATGACCTTCGTGATCGGTTCGCTGTTCCTGCGCGAGACCAAGGACGTCGACATCTCCAAGTGACCGTCGCGCCAGGGCGCGCGCGCCGACGCCGGCCTTCGGGCCGGCGTCGGCGTCCGTGCATGGCGCGGACGACCGCCCCGGCGCCCGCAGCCCGCGCGCGGCGGCGCCCGGCCGCGGATGCGGCCGATGACTTCCTGCCTATTTGGCGGCGGCGGCCGGCGGGACTAAGGTGGCGGTCCGTTTCCCACCCAGTGAACCCCATGCGCGGCTTCCTGCGTCCGACCCTGTTGACGATGGCCCTTGGCGCCTGCGTGGCCTGCACGCCGTCGTCCGCCCCTTCTTCCGCCGCCGGCCCGACCGCGGCGACGCCCGCGGCCCCGGCGATCGGCATCGACCTGGCCGGGATCGACAAGACGGTGGCGCCGGGCGACGACTTCGACGCCTATGCCAACGGCGCCTGGCGCAGGACCGCGGTGATTCCGGCCGACCGCGCCAGCACCGGCATCTTCCTGCAGGTGTTCCAGGCCGCCGAGCAGCGCAACGCCGACCTGGTGAAGGCAATCGCGGCCTCCAATCCCGCCGCCGGCAGCGACGAGCGCCGCATCGCCGACTACTACGCCGCGTACATGGACGAGGCCGCGATCGAGCGGGCCGGGCTGAAGCCGGTGCAGGGCGAGATCGACCAGGCCAACGCCATCGCCGACAAGGTCGCGCTGGCGCGGGTGCTGGGCGCCGGCCTGCGCGCCGACGTCGATCCGCTCAACGCCACCAACTACTACACCGACCGCCTGTTCGGCCTGTTCGTCACCCAGGACCTGCAGGATCCGGCGCGCAACACCGCCTACCTGCTGCAGGGCGGCCTGGGCATGCCCAACCGCGACTACTACCTGTCCGCCGACAAGGAAATGGCCGCGATCCGCGACAAGTACAAGACCTACGTCGCGGCGCTGCTGACCCAGGCGGGCATCGCCGATGCCGACGCCAAGGCGGCGTCGATCTACGCGCTGGAGGAGAAGATCGCCAAGGCCCAGGCCTCGATCGTCGACACCGAGAACGTGCACAACGCGCGCGCCTGGCGCATGGACGACTTCGCGAAAAAGGCGCCGGGGCTGGACTGGGCGGCGTATTTCCAGGCCGCCGGCCTCGACGGCCAGCCGTCGATCACCGCCTGGCAGCCCGACGCGATCGCGCAGCTGTCCGCGCTCACCGCCAGCCAGCCGCTGCAGGCGTGGAAGGACTGGCTGGTGTTCCATGCCATCAACCGCCATGCGGGCCTGCTGCCCAAGGCCTACGCCGACCTGGCGTTCGGTTTCTACGGCACCACCCTGAGCGGCACCCCGCAGCAGCGCGAGCGCTGGAAGCGCGCGCTCGGCGCGGTCAACAACGCGCTCGGCGACGCGGTCGGCAAGCTCTACGTGCAGAAGTACTTCCCGGCGTCCTCGCGCACGCAGGTGCAGCAACTGGTGGCCAACCTGCTGGCGGTGTTCCCGGAGCGGATCGACAAGCTCGACTGGATGGACGCCGCCACCAAGGCCAAGGCGAAGGCGAAAGTCGCTTCGATGCAGGTCGGCGTCGGCTACCCGGACACGTGGCGCGACTATTCCTCGCTGGAGATCAAGGCCGACGACGCGCTGGGCAACGCCGAGCGCGCCGAGCTGGCCGAATATCGTCACCAGCTGGCCAAGCTGGGACAAACGCCCGACCACGGCGAATGGTGGATGACGCCGCAGACGGTGAACGCGGTCAACCTGCCGCTGCAGAACGCGCTCAACTTCCCCGCCGCCATCCTCGAACCGCCGTTCTTCGACCCTAACGCCGACGCCGCCGCCAACTACGGCTCGATCGGCGCGGTGATCGGCCACGAGATCAGCCACAGCTTCGACAACCTGGGCTCGGAGTTCGACGCGCAAGGCAGGCTGCACAACTGGTGGACGCCCGAGGACGCTGCGCACTTCAAGGCCGCCAGCCAGGAGCTGGTCGCGCAGTACGCCGCCTACGAGCCGCTGCCGGGCCTGCACATCAACGGCGAGCAGACGCTGGGCGAGAACATCGCCGACCTGGCCGGGCTGGAGGTCGCCTACCAGGCCTACCGCAAGTCGCTGGGCGGCCAGCCGGCGCCGGTGATCGACGGCCTGACCGGCGACCAGCGCTTCTTCCTCGCCTTCGCCCAGAGCTGGCGCAGCAAGACCCGCGACGCCGCGCTGCGCGCGCAGGTGATCGGCGACGGCCACGCGCCAGGCCGCTTCCGCGCGCAGACGGTGCGCAACATCGACGCCTGGTACGACGCCTTCGGCGCGCAGCCGGGGCAGGCGCTGTACCTGGCGCCGGAGGCGCGGGTGCGGATCTGGTAAGCGAAGCAACCATGCAGGGGACGCCGGCCCGTTCGCGGGCCGGCGTCGTTTCCGGCGTCGCGACCGCTCAGCGCGCCGATGGTTACGCCGACGCCGGAGCGGGCAGCGAGGCGATGAAGGCGTCGACCGCGTCGGTGTAGGCGCCGGGTAGGCCCAGGGATTCGTTGATTTCGCGGTGCGACAGCGCCTGCGGCAGCACCTCGGCGCGGACGCCGAGACGCCGCGCGGCGCTGGCGAAGTCGCGCGCCTGGTTGCATGAATTCGCGCGCTCGCTCGAGCAGACCAGCAAGATGGGATGCGCGCCGCGCGCCAGTCGCAGCGTCGGCGATGCAGCGCGCCAGTAGGCCGGATCGGCGCCGAAGGCGTCGTCGTAGAGCGACGGATGGCGTGCCCCCATGATCTTCGCGACATCCAGCGCGGCGCTGTCGAGCGCGACGGTACCGCGCCATGCGCGTGCACCATGCGCACGTCCGAGCGCGGGGGCGGCATCCAGCAACGCGACGAGATGCGCGCCCGCGGAATGCCCGACGAGCACGAAGCGCGCCGGATCCGCGCCCCATCCGCGCGCATGACGCTGCGCGTACGCGAGCGCCGCAGCGACGTCGCCCGCCTGCTGCAACGGGTCGGTTTCGGGCAGCATCCGGTAGTCCACCGACACCACCACGATGCCGCGCGCGCTCCAGTCGGCGAGCTTGTTGGCGACCACGGCGCGATTGGCCTTGTCGCCCCGCTTCCAGCCGCCGCCATGCACGAGCAGCACCGCCTCGCCGTTCGGCCGGGCGGGCAGGTAGGCGTCGAGCCGCTGCGTCGGATCGGCGCCGTATGCAAGATCGGCGATCCGGCGCACGCCCGCGGGCAGGGCGTCTCGCTGCGCGCGTTGCCCGGCCGGATGGACGCGGCGCAGGCCTTCGCCGCGCCACGCCCGGTCCTGCCAGCCAGCCGGCGGGTCCGCCCACGCGGTTGCCGCAGCCGCAGCGACCATGCAGACGGCGACCCCGATGATCGCCATGCCTTTCCGCTTGCCCATCGTTGTGTTCCTTGCCAGGAATGGTGCCGACTCAACGCGGCGGCAGCCGCAGGAGTTGACGCCACCGCGTGGCGGGCGCCGTCGCAGCCGATCGGCGTTCAGGAAATCATCACCGTTTGCGGGGCGGCCATGCCGGACGGGTCAGCGAGGCGGGGCCGCCAGTTCCGCGGCGTCCAGGAATCCGTCGCCGTTGCGATCCTGGCGGGAGAACGTCGCCGCCAGTCGGGTGCGATGCGCCTCGCGACTGAGCGGATTACCGCGGCCGCCGGGAAGCTCCACCGGCGTCAGCACGCCGTCGCGGTCGCGGTCCATCGCCTCGAACCCGTAGCCCATCCAGGCTTGGTACTCGGCCAGCGACACGCGGCCGTCGCGGTCGGCATCCATGCGCGCGAGGTAGTCCGACGTGCCGCGGACCTGCGCCTGCAGCGGCAGTGCCATCGAGACCGCGAGCAGCCACGCCGCGGGCAGCGTGGCGCGGCTGCAGGAACGACGCGCTGCGGCGCGCATGGCGGGCGCCGCCGTTATGCCGCGGTGCCCTGCAGCGAATAGCCCTTCAGCCGCGCCGAGAACTCCTGCAGGGCGCGGATGCCGCTGGCCTCGGCCTCGTGGCACCAGGCCTGCAGCGCGTGCAGGCGGCCGGCCGCGTCCTGGCTGCGCGCCTCCAGCACGACGGCCAGGCGGCGGCGGTATTCGACCAGGGTGCCGATGCGCGGACGCTGGGCGAGGAAGGCCTGCAGCTGCGCGCGCGCGTCGGGCTGCAGCCAGCGGCCGTCGTCGGCGAGGCCGCGGCGCAGCTTGCGCGGCAGCAGCGCGCGCAATTTCGCGCCGGCGGCGCGCGCCTCCTCGCGCAGCGCCGGCGTGAGCACGTTGCGCTGGTAGTCGGTCATCGCCTGGAAGCGCACCGCCAGCAGCGCCTTGAGCGTGTCGGCGTCGGGCGCGGGGATGTTCGGGCGCACGTTGAGCGTGGGCGCGGTGCGCAGCACCTTGGCCAGGCCGACCCGCTGCAGCGCGCGGATCGCGCCCCAGCCGATGTCCACTTCCCACTTGCGCAGCGCGAACTTGGCCGAGGACGGGAACGCGTGGTGGTTGTTGTGCAGTTCCTCGCCGCCGATCCACACGCCCCAGGGGCTGAGATTGGTGGCGGTGTCGTCGGTCTCGAAGTTGCGGTAGCCCCACCAGTGGCCGAGGCCGTTGACCACGCCGGCGGCCCAGAACGGGATCCACAGCATCTGGATCGCCCACACCGCGACGCCGGCGAAGCCGGCCAGGGCGAAACTCGCGAACAGCAGCAAGGTCGGGCCCAGGGTCGCGTGCGGGGTGTACAGATGACGCTCGATCCAGTCGTCGGGGCAGCCCTTGCCGTACTTCTCGATCGACGCGCGGTCGGCGCGTGCGTCGCGGTACAGCTCCACGCCGCGCCAGAACACCTGGCCGATGCCCTTGACCACCGGGCTGTGCGGATCTTCCTCGGTCTCGCACTTGGCGTGGTGCTTGCGGTGGATCGCGACCCACTCGCGGGTGATCATCGAAGTGGTCAGCCACGACCAGAAGCGGAAGACATGGGCGATGGCGGGATGGAAATCCACGCCGCGATGCGCCTGGCTGCGGTGCAGGTACAAGGTGACGGCGAAGATGGTGAGTTGGGTGGCGACCAGCAGGTACAGGGCAAGCGCGCCCCAGCCTGGCTGCAGCAGGCCGCCGGCGAGGAATTCGGGCAGGGAAGCGGACATCGGGACTCCGGAAACGGGACGGGCAAACAGTGCCGGTCCTGCGGACATGATGCCAGCTAAAACGCGATTCCGTGCCGCTGCGGGGCCGCCGCGTTCAGCCGGCCGCCGCCGCCCCGGCGCGCATTTTCCGGCTCGGCCGGCGCAGGATTTCCCAGATCCGTTGCGCAGTCGCGCGACGCCGGGGCGATGACCGGCCAGTCGCCGGTTGCGTCGCTGCCTTGGGGCGAGCGGGGCTTCCGGCAACGCCGCGCCCGGCGCCCGGCTGTCCGCGGCGGGCGGGCTTTGCGACACTGCCGCCATGCCCGAACTGCCCGAAGTCGAGACCACGCGCCGCGGCCTGGCGCCGCATGTCGAGGGTCGCCGAATCGCGGCGGTGACCCTGCGGCGCCCGGACCTGCGCTGGCCGATCCCGCCGGAGGTGTCCGCGTTGCTGCCCGGGCAGCGCATCGTCGCGGTCCGCCGCCGCGCCAAGTACCTGTTGCTGGACACTGCCGCCGGCAGCGCGCTGCTGCACCTGGGCATGTCCGGCCGCCTGCGGGTGCTGCCGGCGGACTCCGCGGTCGGCCCGCACGACCACGTCGATCTGGCCCTGGCTGCCGGCGGCCGCGCTCCGGCGCGGGTGCTGCGCCTGACCGACCCGCGCCGCTTCGGCTGCCTGCTGTGGCAGCCGCCGGGCAGCGTCCATCCCCTGCTGCGCGGGCTCGGGCCGGAGCCGCTGCCGGATCCGGCCGGCGGCGGCCCGGTCTTCGACGGCGACTACCTGTTCAGCCGCAGCCGCGGCCGCAAGGCGCCGGTCAAGAGCTTCCTGATGGACCAGCGGGTGGTGGTCGGGGTCGGCAACATCTACGCCGCCGAGGCGCTGTTCGCCGCCGGGATCTCGCCGCTGCGCGCGGCCGGACGGGTCTCGCGCGAGCGCTACCGGCGGCTGGCCGAGGCCGTGCAGGCGATCCTGGCCGCGGCGATCGTGCGCGGTGGCACCACCCTGCGCGATTTCCTGAGCCCGGACGGCGCGCCGGGCTATTTCGAGCAGGAGCTGGCGGCCTACGGCCGCGGCGGCGCGCCCTGCCCGAACTGCGGGCGGCCGCTGAAGCAGGCCTGGATCGGCCAGCGCGCCAGCGTGTGGTGCGGGCATTGCCAGAAATGAACGACTTCCGTCACATTGTCGCGACCGAGGGCGCTATATTTGCCCCCACTCCGGGGGGGCAGCATGGCCGATACCGCCGAGATCACCCAGTGGCTGGATGCCGCGCGCGACGGCGACCGCGGGGCACTGGATCGCGTGCTGGCCACGCTCTACCAGGAACTGCACGCGATGGCGCGGCGCCAGCTCGCCGGCCAGCACGGGCAGACGCTGGACGCCACCGCGCTGGTGCACGAGGCCTATCTCAAGCTGATCGGCCGCAACGCCGCGCAGTTCGACGACCGCGCGCACTTCTTCGCCTATGCCGCCTCGGCCATGCGCAGCGTGGTGGTGGATTACGCGCGCCAGCGGCTGGCGCAGAAACGCGGCGGCGACCTGCACCGGGTCACCGAGCTGCCCGAGGAAGTCGAGGGCGCGTTGCGCCTGGACGAGGACACCCTGGGCCTGGACACCGCGCTGACCCGCCTGGCCAACGTCGACGAACGCCTGGCCCAGGTGGTGGAACTGCGCTACTTCGCCGGGCTCTCGGAACTGGAAATCGCCGCGCTGCTCAAGCGCTCCGAGCGCAGCATCCGCCGCGACTGGCAGAAGGCGCGGCTGTTCCTGCTGGCGTCGCTGAAGGATGAACCGGATCGCTAGCCCGGGCGGGAATTCCGCCGCGCGCGGCGAGCATGGCGCTGCGCGGGTTGCGCCGGAGAACATCGCGACCGTGCCCCCCTCGCCCTTTGCCCTCTCCCGACGGGAGAGGGGAAGTGATCGTCGCGCTGTGCGGGCTGCGTTGGAGAATGTCGCGACCGTGCCCCCCTCACCCTTTGCCCTCTCCCGACGGGAGAGGGGAAGTGATCGTCGCGCTGCGCGGGCTGCGTTGGAGAATGTCGCGACCGTGCCCCCCTCGCCCTTTGCCCTCTCCCGACGGGAGAGGGGAAGTGATCGTCGCGCTGCGCGCGACAGCGTTACTTGTTGAGGGCCGATGGACGCCGAACGCTGGCAACGCCTGTCGCCGCTGCTCGACGCCATGTTCGAGCTGGATGCGGCCACCCGCGCGCGCAGCCTGGCCTCGCTGCGCGAGGAAGATCCGCAACTGGGCGCCGACCTGGCCGAGCTGATGGCGCTGGAAGAGGCGCGCGGCGATTTCCTGTCGCAGCCGCTGGTGCCGGCGCTGCCCGGCCCCCGCCCCGGCACCCTGGCCGGGCCGTACCGGCTGGAGCGGCTGCTCGGCGAAGGCGGCATGGGCCAGGTCTGGCTCGCCAGCCGCGCCGACGGCCTGTACCAGCGCCGGGTGGCGCTGAAGCTGCTGCGCCCGGGCCTGGCCGATCCCAACCTGCAACTGCGCTTCACCCGCGAGCGCCAGATCC
Source organism: Cognatiluteimonas weifangensis (assembly GCF_003416885.1). GTDB lineage: Bacteria > Pseudomonadota > Gammaproteobacteria > Xanthomonadales > Xanthomonadaceae > Cognatiluteimonas > Cognatiluteimonas weifangensis. The sequence continues at coordinate 35,642 of NZ_QVPD01000016.1, read as the reverse complement.
TGGCGCGCCTGGCGCACCCGCACATCGCGCGCCTGCTCGACGCCGGCATCAGCGGCGACGGCCAGCCCTACCTGGCGCTGGAGTACGTCGACGGCGAACCGATCACCGACTGGTGCCGCAGCCGCGCGCTGTCGCTGGAGGCGCGCTTGCGGCTGTTCCTGCAGGTCTGCGACGCGGTCAGCCACGCCCACGCCAACCTGATCGTGCATCGCGACCTGAAGCCGTCCAACATCCTGGTCACGCCGCTGGACGAAGTGCGCCTGCTCGACTTCGGCATCGCCAAGCTGCTGGACACCAACGAGCTCTCGCCCGAGCACACCGGCACCGGGCTGCGCGCCTTCACCCTGCACTACGCCGCGCCCGAGCAGATCCGCGGCGAGCCGATCACCACCATGACCGACGTCTATTCCCTCGGCGTGGTGCTGTACGAACTGCTGACCGGGAGCAAGCCGTACCGGCTCAAGCGCCAGACCGACGCCGAATGGGAAGAGGCGATCCTGACCGCCGACCCGATGCGCCCCTCGCTGTGCGTGCTGCGCGGCGGCGACACCACCGGCGCCGCGCAGCCGCAGCGCCGGCTGGCGCGCGCGCTGGCCGGCGATCTCGACAACATCGTGCTCAAGGCGCTGGCCAAGCGCCCGGAGCAACGCTATCCGTCGGTGGAAGCGCTGGCGCTGGACCTGGCGCGCTACCGCGACGGCAAGCCGGTGCTGGCGCGTCCGCAAAGCGTGGGCTATCGCCTGCGCAAGTACCTGCACCGGCATCGCTGGGCGCTGTCGACCGCCGCGCTGGTGACGGCGGTGCTGGCCAGCGCTTTCGGCATCGTCGCCTGGCAGGCGCGGCAGGCGGTGCAGGAAGCCAGCCGCGCGCAGGCGCTGCAGGATTTCGTGGTCGGCCTGTTCCAGCACGCCGGCGGCGGCAACGGCGAAGACCCGCTGGACGTGCGCCAGCTGCTCGACGCCGGCGTCGCCCGCGGCAACCGCGAACTGGCGCGGCAACCGGCCGCGCGCGCGGAACTGTTCGGCGTGATCGCGCGCCTGCGCCTGGGCCTGGGCGACTACGTCCCGGCGCTGCAGCTGCTGGAGCGCCAGGCGCTGATCGTGGACGCGCTCGGCGACGATGCGCCGCCGAGTCTGCGGCTGGAATCCACCACCGACCGCGGCCGCGCGCAGTTGCTGCTCGGCGATGCGCGCGCCTGCATCGCGGCGATGGCGCCGCGGCAGTCGCTGGCGCAGCGCGAGCAGCGGCAACTGCCGGTGCAGGTGGCGGAATTCTGGTCGCAGCTGGGGCGCTGCCAGCGCGCGATCGGCGCGGCGGACACGGCGCGGCCGCTGTTCCTGCGCTCGCTGGCGCTGCGCCGCGACGCGCTGGACGACGACGCCGGCGTGGTCGAGAACCTCGCCGACCTCGCCGGCCTGCACGCCGACGCCGGCGAGCTGGCCGCGGCCCGCCGCGGCTACCGCGATGCGCTGCGGCAGTTGCGCGAACGCGTCGGCTCGCGCCATCCGCTGTCGATCGCGCTGCTGCGCAACCTGTGCGCGGTGCAGCGCAGCGCCGGCGACACCATCGGCGCGCAACGCGACTGCGGCAACGCCCTGGCGCTGGCGCGGGAACTGCACGGCGACGACCATCCGGCCAGCATCGACGCGCGCCGCCAGCTGGCCACGATCCAGGTCGACATCGGGCGCTACGCCGAAGCCGAAGCGACGTTCCGCGACAGCCGCGCCTGGCTGGTGGCGCGGCTGGGGCCGGACCACGACAGCGTCGCCCGCGACGACAACAGCCTGGGCATCATCGCCTGGGAACGCGGCCATCCCGTGGCCGCGCTGGCGGCCTTGGACCGCTCGATCGCAGTGCGCCGGCGCCGCGGCAATCCGCTGGAGCTGGCCGGGGTGCTGTTCAACAAGGCGATGGTGCTGCACGAGCTGCGCCGCAATACGGAGGCGCGGCCGCTGCTGCTGGAGGCGCGGCGGCTGCGCAGCGAACACCTCGGCCCGGCGCATCCGCTGGTCGGCGACAGCGACCGCCTGCTGGGCGAAATCGACGCCGCGCTCGGCGACCGCGCGCGCGCGCTGGCCGAGCTGCGCGCGGCCGCGCAGTCCACCCGCGACGGCTACGGCGCCGCCCATCCGCACGCGCGCCGGGCACAACTGTCGCTGGCCGCGCTGCAGGCCGCCAGCGGCGACGCCGCCGCGCTGGCGCGGCTGGACGCGCTGGCGGAACTGGCGTCGCAACCGGAGATCGAACTGCGCAAGGTGGCCTGGCTGGCCGGCGCCGCGGCCGCCGCGCAGCGCTGCCACGGCCCGGAGCGCATGCGCGCGCTGGCCTCGCTGCAGGCGCTGCAGGCCGAGGTCCGCAATGCGCAGCCCGAAGGCGGCGTCACCGCGCGCCAGGTCGCCGCCCGCCAGGCGAGCTGCCTGTAGCGGCGCGGACCGCGCGCGTACGCGCGCCTACAACAGCGGCGCCTGCAGCGGCGCGATCTCCGACTCGCCGCGCATGATCTTCTTGAACTCCGCACGCGACACCGACACGTAACGCTCGTTGCCGCCGATCTCCACCTGCGGCCCGGCCTGCAACGCGCGGCCCCTGGCGTCCACGCGCACGGTCATGGTCGCCTTGCTGCCGCTGTGGCAGATGGTCTTGATCTCCTGCAGTTCGTCGGCCCAGGCCAGCAGGTACTGGCTGCCCTCGAACAGCTCGCCGCGGAAGTCCGTGCGCAGGCCATAGCACAGCACCGGGATGCGCAGCTGGTCGACCACTTCGGTGAGCTGCCACACTTGGCTGCGGCTCAGGAACTGCGCCTCGTCGACCAGCACGCAGTGCAGCGGGCCGTTGTTGCCGACGCTGGTGCGGACCATGCGTTCCAGGTCGTCGTCGCGGCCGAACGCGGTGCCGTCGGCGCGCAGGCCGATGCGCGAGGCGACCGTGCCGGCGCCGTCGCGGTGGTCCAGGCGCGGACTCAGGATCGCCACCCGCATGCCGCGCTCGCGGTAGTTGTGCGCCGACTGCAGCAGGGTCGTGGTCTTGCCCGCGTTCATCGCCGAGTAATAGAAGTAGAGCTTGGCCATCGCCGCAGTGTAGGGCGGGGGCCGGCCGGCCGGAACCGGTCCGTCCGCCGGCGGCCCGTTGGTTCCGCCGCGCGGCGGCCGCTGCCGCGGGCGGCGGGCCTGACGCGGGCCCTACAATGGCGCCTGTCTCCGGCGATCGCTTCCATGCACGGTCTCAACCCCCCGCAACGCCAGGCCGTGCTGCACGTGGACGGTCCGCTGCTGGTGCTGGCCGGCGCCGGCAGCGGCAAGACCCGGGTGATCGTGGAGAAGATCGCGCACCTAGTGGCTTCCGGGCGGATGCCGGCGCGGCGGATCGCCGCGATCACCTTCACCAACAAGTCCGCGCGCGAGATGCGCGAGCGCGTGGCGCGCCGGCTCAAGGGCGACGCCGGCGAGGGCCTCACCATCTGCACCTTCCATGCGCTGGGCCTGAAGCTGCTGCAGATCGAGCACGCCAGGCTGGGCCTGAAGCGCGGCTTCTCGATCTTCGACGCCGAGGACAGCGCCGCGCAGATCAAGGACCTGCTGCCGCCGGGCAGCAAGCCCGATGCGATCGAAGCGGCGAAGGCGCTGGTCGCGCGCGCCAAGAACGCCGGCCTGTCGCCGCAGCAGGCCGCCGATGTCGCCGCCAGCGTGCGCGAGCGCGAGGCCGCGGCCCTGTACGCGCGCTACCAGCAGCGCCTGGCGACCTTCAACGCGGTCGACTTCGACGACCTGATCCGGCTGCCGGTACAGCTGCTGGAGTCCGACCCGGACTGCGTCGCCGCCTGGCGCGAGCGCATCGGCTACCTGCTGGTGGACGAGTGCCAGGACACCAACGACGCCCAGTACCGGCTGCTGAAGGCCCTGGCGGGGCCGCGCGGCGACTTCACCTGCGTCGGCGACGACGACCAGTCGATCTACGCCTGGCGCGGCGCCAACCCCGAGAACCTGCTGCAGCTCGGCCAGGACTATCCGGCGCTGCGGGTGATCAAGCTGGAGCAGAACTACCGCTGCAGCAACCGCGTGCTGCGCGCCGCCAACGCGCTGATCGCCAACAATCCGCACGCGCACCCCAAGACCCTGTGGAGCGGCAACGCCGACGGCGAGCGCATCCGCGTGTGGGAGTGCAAGGACGTCGCGCACGAAGCCGAGAAGGTCGCCGCCGAGATCCAGTTCCAGGCGCAAAAGCACGCAGCGCCGTGGAGCGACTTCTGCGTGCTGTTCCGCGGCAACCACCAGTCGCGCGCGCTGGAGAAGGCGCTGCAGCTGCTGCGCGTGCCCTACCACCTCAGCGGCGGCACTGCGTTCCTGGACCGCGGCGAGGTCAAGGACGCGATGGCGTGGCTGCGGCTGGTCGCCAACCCCGACGACGACGCCGCATTCCTGCGCGCGGTGGCCTCGCCCTCGCGCGGGGTCGGCGGCACCACCCTGGCCAAGCTCGCCGAACTGGCGCAGCACGCGCACCTGCCGCTGGCGCGCGCGGCCGAATCGATCGCATTGCTCAAGCAACTGCCGGCACGCGCCGGCAATGCGCTGCAGGAATTCGCCGGCATCGTCCGCGGCCTGCGCGCCGACGCCGCGAAGCTGGCGCCGACGGACCTGGTGCGCAAGCTCAACGAGCGCAGCGGCCTGCTGGCGATGCTGCGCGCGCAATGCAAAGACGAGGCGCAGTTCCAGGCGCGGCGGCGCAACCTCGACGAACTCGCCGACTGGTTCGACGGCGGCCGCAACGCCGGCCCCGGCGACCTCGCGGCGGCGCTGGCATTGCTGTCGCACGCCGACAAGGGCGAGGCCGGCAACCAGGTGCGGCTGATGAGCCTGCACGCGGCCAAGGGCCTGGAGTTCCGCTACGTGTTCATCGTCGGCGTCGAGGACGGCAACCTGCCGCACGAGGCCAGCCTCGAGGAAGGCCGTCTGGACGAGGAGCGGCGCCTGCTCTATGTCGGCATCACCCGCGCCAAGGAAGCGCTGTGGCTATCGCACGCGCGCGAAGCGCAAAGGTGGGGCGAGCGCCTGCGGCTGGCGCCCAGTCGCTTCCTCGACGAGCTGCCGGCAGCGGAACTGCAGCGCGACGGCGCCGATCCCGTCGCCGACGCGCAGCGCAAGGCCGAACGCGCCAGCGCCGGCTTCGCCGCAATCCGCGAGTTGCTGGGTTCGTAGGGCTTGCAGGAGCGGCGTGCGCCGCGCCTGCGACCGCACTGGGCCAGCCGATACACTTCGCACCTCGCCGCCACCGGAGTTTCCCATGCGTCTCCCCTTGTCCGTGCTGTCCGTCGTGCTGCTGGCCGGCTGCGCAAGCCTGCCGTCACCCGGACCGACCCCGACGCCGGTGCCGGCCGCGCAACCGGCCGCCGGCATCCAGGCGCCCGACGACGGCCTCAACGCCACGGTCTGGTTCCAGACCTCGGTCGAGCGCGACCTGGTGTTCCGCGAGATCTACCGCGCCGCCGGCCAGGTGCTGCCCGCCGCGCTCGCCGACACGTCGTGGGACGCGCTGGCCGCGGGCGACCGCGACAACGATCCGCGCACCCTGCCGCCGGCGATCATCGTCGACGTCGACGAGACCGTGCTCGACAACTCGCCCAACCAGGTGCGGCAGATCCGCAGCGGCCAGGAGTTCAACGACGCCGCGTGGGACGAATGGGTGCAGCAGCGCGCCGCGCAGCCGCTGCCCGGGGCGCTGGAATTCCTCGCTGCGGCGGCGCGGCAGGGCGTCACCGTGTTCTACATCAGCAACCGCGACGCCGCCCAGGCCGAAGCCACGTTCGACAACCTGCGCCGGGCCGGCTTTCCCATCGCCGGCGTCGGCCAGTTTTTGGGCAAGGGCACTGTGGTCGCCGGCTGCGTGGCGCGGGGCTCGGACAAGGGCTGCCGACGGCGTTCGGTCGGCCGCCAGTACCGGGTGCTGATGCAGTTCGGCGACCAGGTCGGCGATTTCGTCGATATCGCAGCCAACACCCCCGCCGGCCGCCGTGCCGCGGTCGCCCCCTACCTGGAGTGGGTGGGCCAGCGCTGGTGGGCGCTGCCCAATCCGATGTACGGCAGCTGGGAGCCGGCCCTGTTCGACAACGCCTGGCGCCAGCCGGCAGCCACTCGGCGCGCCGCCAAGGCTGCAGCCCTGGACGATGCGCGCAATTGAAATCAACAACTTGCCTATGGATTACTCAGGCATTGCATCAGGTATGAGTCCGCGCTAGCCTGCGGTCATCCGGCCACGCCGGAGCCATGCCACAACTGACTGTCCTCCGGCGCTGCCGGACTTGAGGAGGCCGCCTGGCCTCCTTTCTTTTCCCGGCCTTTCGGGGTGCGAACACCTCCCCGTGAGGCCGGACCCGGCCGCGGCGGGGTACACCGCGAAATCCATCCCCGATGCGAACCTCTGCGGGCGAAGCCGCAGGCCCGGCCCGTGCGGGACACGCCGTGAACATGTTTCAAGCGCGGACACCTTTGCGGGGAAGCCGGTGGCCAGCTTGCGCGGGACACGCCGCGAAGCCTTCCCTTGAGCGCGGAAGTTTCTGCGGGGAGAACCAGTAATGGGCGGAAGCATCTGCGGGGGAAGCCGGCGGCCCGGCCTGTGCGGGACACGCCGTGAATACGTCCCTGTAGGCTCCTCGGCGGCATCCATGCCGCCGACGGTCCCGCACAGGCCGGGCCACCGGCTTCCGGGCAAGTGAGTCGGCGTGCGTGGGAACCAGCCGAAGCGACGAACCTCCAGTCTCGCGAAGTCGCCGCCCGGCGGGCTGGGGGTGCGGAGAGTGGACCATGGATGGTCCACGCCCCGACTTAAAGACAGGAGGTCGTCAGGAGGGCGCAGCACCCCCAGCCCGCCGGGCGGCGACTCCCTCCGAAGCCGATCCTCCAAGTGCAAGCCATCGATGGCCTGCGCCCCGACTTGCACACGGGACATCGTCAGGAGGGCGCAGCACCCCCAGCCCGCCGGGCGGCGACTCCCTCCGAAGCCGATCTCGCAAGAGCAGGCCACGACTCGAAGTCAGGCCAGGCACAGCCTTCGCCCCAACTGGAAGGACATCGTCAGGAGGGCGCAACACCCCAGCCCGCTGGGCGGCGGCTCCGTCCAAAGTCGATCCCGGTGGCCGGAAGAACCTTTGCCCTTGCCGTGCGGCCACACGGCGACGGCGCGACCGGCGGCCTTGCCCGTACCCGCCGCCGCAGCCAAGATGCGGCTGCGCCGGGGAGGGCGCCCCGCCACATGCCGATGTCCGCAATCCCGCGTCGCGTCATCCTGCTGCTGAGTGCCGGCCTGCTCCTGGCCGGATGCCAACCCCCGCCGCCGCCGCCGCCAACGGCCGCCATCGCGGCCACCAAGCCGGCGCAGGCGGTGCGGCAGCTGACCGCGCACCTGCGCGACAACGAGCTGCAGGCGTTCGCCCGCGAGGCGGTGCCGCCGGAGCTGCACGGCCGGCTGGAAGCCGCCTGGCGCGAGGGCCGCACACGCTGGCCGCTGGACGAGCTGCCGTTCGGCTCGCGCCTGCCCGAGATGCTCGCGGCGCTGGCTGCGCCCGACGCCGAAGCGCACCTGCAGCAGGTCTTCGAGCGCCAGTTCGCCGGCGCCGACCGTGCCCTCAAGACCGCCGCCGCCTCGCTGGGCCTGTTCGGCGCGCAGTACGTGGCGCACGAGGCCGGCTACAGCGACGACGAGCGCCAGCACTACGCCCAGCTGATCGCCGCCATCAGCCAGTGGGGCGCGAGCGCGCCGCTGGGCGACCGCCAGCGCGCGCGGCAGGCGCTCGCGCAGCTGGCCGGCGCCGCCCGCCGCACCGGCCTGACCTCCGCCGCCGCCTTCCGCGAGGCCGGGATGGACGCCAGCCTGCGACGCCTGGGCCCGTTCGCGGCCGCCTTCAAGCAGGCGCTGACGGCCTATGGCCTGGACCTGGACGCCGACCTGGGCACCCTGGAGGCGAGCCTGCAGCAGCAGACCGGCGACCGTGCCCGGGTACGGATGCGCTACCGCCTCGCCGGCCAGGACATCGACACCGTGGTCTCGCTGCGGCGCGTGGACGGGCGCTGGTACCTGGCCGATTACCTGCGCCATGCCGAAGCCGCGCTGGCGCGCCCGGCCCCCGCGCACGCAGTGCCCTCCGGGACCGTCACCGGCCCCGGGCCGCGCGCTCGGCGATAATGGCGGCGATGCCGACCCAGCCGACCCTTCCGTTCCAGCCCCCCGAGGACCCGCCGCCCACGCCGGAACCGTCGCCTGCGGCGGTCGGGCCGACCACGCCGGAACCCGCGGCGGCCGCGGGCGACAGCGGCGCCGGGGAGACGGACGCAAGCGGGCGCGGGGCCGTGGCCGAGCGGGTTCCCGAGCAGGCCGAGTTGCCGATGGCCGCCGATCCGCGCGACCGCCCTTGGCACCGCGCCGCACCCCGCGCGCGCCAGCCGTGGTGGGCGCGCGGGCTGGGCAAGCTGCTGGAGCCCTGGATCGGACTGAAGGTCGAGCCCACCGGGGGGCCGCAGGTCGACGCGCGGCCGCTGTGCTACGTGCTCGAGGACTACGGCCTGTCCAACGCCCTGATCCTGGACCGCGCCTGCCGCGAGGCCGGGCTGCCCTCGCCGTTGCGGCCGCTGCCGGGCGACCCGCTCGGGCGCAAGCGCGCCTATGTCGCGCTGTCGCGGCGCAGCGCCGGCAGCGCGCTCGGGCGCGCCGCCAGCCTGGCCACCAACAAGCCGCTGCGGCCGGTGAAAACGCACTCCGGCTCGCTCGCCCGGCTGCTGCAGGCGCATCGCGCCGACCCGGCGCTGGACGTGCAGCTGGTGCCGGTGTCGATCTTCGTCGGCCGCGCCCCGGACAAGCAGAGCGGCTGGTTCTCGGTGCTGTTCTCGGAAAACTGGACCCTGGTCGGCCGCTTCCGCCGGCTGCTGGCGATCCTGCTCAACGGCCGCGACACCCTGGTGCAGTTCGCCCCGGCGGTGGACCTGCGCGCGATCGTCGCCGAGGGCCTGGACCCCGAGCGCACCGTGCGCAAGCTGTCGCGGGTGCTGCGCACCCATTTCCACCGCATCCGCGAGGCGGTGATCGGGCCGGACCTGTCGACCCGCCGGCTGCTGATCGACAAGGTGCTCAGCGCCGAGACGGTCAAGGAGGCGATCGCCGACCAGGCGCGCCGCGACGGCCGCAGCGGCAAGGGCGACGCCGACGCGTGGAAGAAGGCGCACGCCTACGCCTACGAGATCGCCGCCGACTACTCGCACCCGGTGGTGCGCTCGGTCTCGTTTCTGCTGACCTCGGTCTGGAACCGGATCTACCGCGGCGTGCTGGTGCACCACCTGGACAAGCTCAAGGCGGCCGCGCCCGGGCACGAGATCGTCTACGTGCCCTGCCACCGCAGTCACATGGACTACCTGCTGCTGAGCTACCTGCTGTACACCCGCGGGATCGTGCCGCCGCACATCGTCGCCGGCATCAACCTCAACCTGCCGGTGCTGGGCACCCTGCTGCGCAAGGGCGGCGCGTTCTTCATCCGCCGCTCGATCCGCGGCAGCGCGCTGTACTCGGCGGTGCTGGGCGAGTACGTCGCGCAGCTGGTGGCCGGCGGCTATTCGCTGGAGTACTTCATCGAAGGCGGACGCTCGCGCACCGGGCGGCTGCTGCAGCCCAAGGGCGGGATGCTGTCGATGACGATCCGCGCGTTCCTGCGCCAGCCCACGCGCCCGGTGCTGTTCCAGCCGGTGTACATCGGCTACGAGAAGCTGATGGAGGGCGCCAGCTACCTGGACGAGCTCAGCGGCAAGCCCAAGGAGGCCGAATCGATCTGGGCGCTGCTGTGGGGCATCCCGCGGGTGCTGCGGCAGAACTACGGCCAGGTGGTGGTCAACTTCGGCGAGCCGGTCGCGCTGGCCGAACAACTGGCCGCGTACGCGCCGCAATGGGACGGCAGCGCGCTGGACGACGACGACCGCCCGGACTGGCTGTCGGCGACCGTGGACGCCACCGCGCAGCGGATCCAGGTCGAGATCAACCGCGCCGCGGACGTCAATCCGGTCAACCTGCTGGCCATGGCGCTGCTGTCCACGCCCAAGCACGCGATGGGCGAGGCCGACCTGCTGGCGCAGATCGCGCTGTCCAAGACCCTGCTGGCGGAGGTGCCCTACGGCGAGCGCGTCACCGTCACCCCGCACACCCCGGCGCAGATCCTCGCCCACGGCGAGGAAATCGGCATGCTCACGCGCACGCCGCACCCGCTCGGCGACGTGCTCGGCGTGGACGGCGACACCGCGGTGCTGCTGAGCTACTTCCGCAACAACGTGCTGCACCTGTTCACCGCCTCGGGCTGGATCGCCTGCTGCTTCCAGCACAACCGGCGGATGCCGCGGCAGGCGGTGCTGCAGCTGGGGCGGACGATGTATCCGTTCCTCAAGGCCGAGCTGTTCCTGCCCTGGACCGAGGAGGAATTCGCGCAGCGGCTGGACCGCACCATCGAAGTGTTCGTGCGCGAGGGCCTGCTGCAGGTCGTCGACAGCGGCGGCGAGGACGACGGCGGCATCCTCGCGCGCAACGCCGGCCAGAGCGACGAGGTGTTCCGGTTGCGCGCCATCGGGCACGCGCTGCAGCAGGCGTTCGAGCGCTACTACATCGCGATCTCGGTGCTGTCCAAGAACGGCCCCGGCACCCTCGGCGCCGCCGAGCTGGAGAGCCTGTGCCAGCTGGCCGCGCAGCGGCTATCGCTGCTGTACGCGCCGGCGGCACCAGAGTTCTTCGACAAGTCACTGTTCCGCGGCTTCATCCTCAAGCTGCGCGAGCTCAAGCTGGTGTGGCCGGACGAGCACAACAAGCTGGTGTTCGACCAGCGTCTGGACGCCTGGGCGCGCGACGCCAAGGTGATCCTCGGCCGCGAACTGCGGCACACGATCGAGAAAGTCAGCCCGGAAGCGGCCAAGCCCGACGAAGCGACGCCCGCCGACTGAGCGCTCAGCCGCGCGCGGCCGGCGACCACAAGCCCTCGTGCAGGTCGCGCTGCACCCTGGCGGCGCGATGGGCGCCACGCACCAGCGCCGTCCACGCCGGCGCCTCCAGCGGCAACCGCTCCAGCAGCTGCCGGCGCCGCGGCATCATCGCGGCGAGCTGCCGCAGCCGGTACGCCAGCCAGCCGCCGCCGTGCGCGAGCGCGGGCAGTTCCGCCACCGCGCGGACGGCGGCGTGCGCCGGCCCGTCCATCGCCGCATCCAGCAGCGCCACCGCGCCCAGCACCGCGTGGCGATCGGCCAGCTTGCCCGCGGGCCACAGCCGGCAGGCGCTGCGCAGCGCCGGCGAGTCGTCGCGCGCCTCGACACCCAGGGCCTGCAAATCGCCATCGAGCGCCGCCGCGGCCGCCTGCAGGCATTGCGCCTGGGCGTCCAGCCATTGCGCCAGCGGCGAGGGCCGGGCGCAGGTCGCCTGGATCGGCTGCAGCAATTGCATCAGGTCGCGCCCGATGGCGCGTTCGGCGCGCAGCCACTGCGCGTAGCGGGCCGGGTCGACCCGGCCTGCGGCGAGCGCGCGCGCCAGACCGTCGCCCAGCTCGCCTTGCGCGGCGCGCACGCAGTCGCGCCAGAGCCGCCGTTCGTCGGCTCCATGCGCCTGTTCGTTCCCCTGGATCGGCCGTGTCATCGCCGCAGTACTGTGCCGCGCCTCCGCGCCCGACGCGGAGGCGCGCCCTCCCTGGCACACCATTGGACCGTCGATTCCCCCACCACGCCGCAAAAATGTCGCAGACTCGGCCTCGGTGCAGCTCCCAGACACGACTTGACAGGAACGCAGGCAGGTGCTCGGCCAGTCCGACTACGACGCATTGCTGGCCGACCTCTATGCCGGCACCGCCGAGCGCACGCGTCTGCAGCACTTCCTCGACCGCCTCAGCGCCGCCTCCGGCAGCCACCTCACCGCCCTGGTCTGCCAGGACACCGGCGAGCACGGACGCACCCTGCTGCTGGGCCGGGTGGAGCCGCGGCTGGTGCGGCGCTACCAGAGCGACTTCCGCTCGCCCGACGACCGGCTCTGGTTCCGGCGCTCGGCCGCGGCGATGCACACCGGCGCGGTGCTCGACGGCGACGACTGGGCCAGCCCGGCCGAGATCAAGCGCACGCGCTATTACGCCGAGTTCCTGCGCGAGATCGACACCCTGCACGCGGTCGCCCTGTGCGGATTGCGCACGCGCACCCGTACCGCGCTGCTGGCGCCATGCCGGTCCGAGCGCGCCGGCCCTTACGGCAGCGAGGAACTGGCGCTGTTCCGGCAGCTGGCGCCGCACTGGGTCAATGCCTACGCGCTGATGCTCGGCTTCGAGCAGCTGCAGGCGCACGCGGCGCTGTCCGAACGCGGCGACTGCGGATTGTTCCTGCTCGACGCTGACCTGCGCTGGAGCGGCGGCAACGAGGGCGCCGAGCGCATGGTCGCCGCCGGCTGGTGGCAGGGCCGCCACGGCGGCCGCCTCGACAGCCCGTCGGCGGTGACCCGCGCGGCGTGGCAGGGCGCGCAACGCCGGCTCGCGGCCGGGGCCGCGGCACTGCGTCCGAACACGATCCCGGTCTACGACCGGCTGGCTTCGCTGGTCGCCTTCGCCACGTTGCGGCCTTTCGGCGTCGCGGCGCCGGGCGAGGGCATGCCGAGTTTCGTGCTGTTCGTGCGTCCGCTGCAGGCCGGCGACGACGAGCGGCTGGGCGCGCAACTGCGGCACCTGTTCGACCTGACCCCGGCCGAAGCCGCGCTCGCCGTCGCGCTGCGTCGGCACGGCGACCTGCCGCAGGCGGCGGCCGCCCTGGGCATCGCCGAAGGCGGCGCGCGCACGCGCCTGCAATCGGTGTTCGACAAGACCGGCATGCACCGCCAGAGCGAGCTGCTGCGCATGCTCGACGTGCTCGCCGACGACCTCGCGTAGGGCCCGCACCAGCGCGCGCCGCGTCGCAGGTCGGGTTACGCCGGCTTGGGTGCGGCTACGCCGGCTCGTCGGGGATCAGCGCGCTCTCCAGCCGCGCGATCTGGTCCTTGAGCAGCAGCTTGCGTTTCTTCAGCCGCTTGACCGCGAGCTCGTCGGCGCCGCGGTCGGCCTGCAGCCGGACGATGGCTGCATCCAGCTCGCGGTGCTCCTGCCTGAGCAGGGCCACGCGCTGGGCGATGCGGGCGAGTTCCTCGGGACCGGTCGGCTGGGTCACGCGCCGAGCTTACCCGGATTCGGCCACAGGCCGATGGCCGCAAGCACGCGGAACCGCGGTCGCCCATTGCACCCCGCGCGGCCGGCCAGGAGTGCGCAAGCTAGAATGGCCGGCCCGGCTCGCCGCACAACGCATGTCCCCGCTCCAGTCCTTGCCCGCAATCCCGCCCCGCGCCGACAGGCAGCTGCACGAGCAGCACAAGCTCGGCAAGCGCCTGCGCCACCAGGTCGGCCGCGCGATCGCCGACTTCGGCATGATCGAGGACGGCGACAAGGTGATGGTGTGCCTGTCCGGCGGCAAGGACAGCTACACGCTGCTGGACGTGCTGCTGCAGCTGCAGAAGAAAGCGCCGGTGGACTTCAGCATCACCGCGGTCAATCTCGACCAGAAGCAGCCCGGCTTCCCGGAACACGTGCTGCCGGACTACCTGCGCGGCCTCGGCGTGGATTTCCACATCATCGAGCAGGACACCTATTCGGTGGTCACCCGCGTGATCCCCGAGGGCAAGACGATGTGCTCGCTGTGCTCGCGCCTGCGTCGCGGCGCGCTGTACACCTACGCCGAACAGCACGGCTTCACCAAGATCGCGCTGGGCCACCACCGCGACGACCTGGTGGCGACCTTCTTCCTGAACCTGTTCTTCCACGCCAAGCTGAGCGGCATGCCGCCCAAGCTGCTGAGCGACGACGGCAAGCACGTGGTGATCCGGCCGCTGGCCTACGTGCGCGAGGCCGACATCGAGGCGTATGCGCAGGCCAAGGGGTTTCCGATCATCCCCTGCAACCTTTGCGGCTCGCAGGACAACCTGCAGCGCAAGCAGGTCAAGCGCATGCTCCAGGCCTGGGAGCAGGAGTCGCCCGGCCGGATCGAGACCATCGCCCGTGCGCTTGGCGACATCCGCCCCTCGCAGCTGAGCGACCCGAAGCTGTTCGACTTTCTCGCCCTGGGCACTCGCGACGGCAGCGCGCTGCCGGATGCGCATGCCTGGCTGGGCGGGGAAACGCACGACCGTGCAACGTGAGGTCGTGACGTCGGGCGGAGGCACGGCGCCGCGGCCGGACGGCGCTGCGACGCGAAGTCCGCGTCCGGCTGCCACACGCCGGCGCGCGCCGCCCATGGCGCACCCGGCGCAGCCCGGCCACGCCGCCGTGCCCTCGCAACTTGAAGATTCTTGACTTCGTTCAGCACAAGCAACACCCCGTCTTCCAACTGGATCATCGATGTTCTTCCGCAACCTGACCCTGTTCCGCTTCCCCACTTCACTCGACCTTGCCGACCTGGACTCCCGCCTCGCCGCCTGCGCGCTCAAGCCGGTCGGCGCGCTGGAGCTGTCCTCGCGCGGCTTCGTGTCCCCGTTCGGCCGCGACGCGGAAGAGCTGTCGCACCGGATCGGCGACGCCATCTGGCTCAGCGTCGGCAGCGAGGACAAGCTGCTGCCCGGCGCGGTGGTCAACGACCTGCTGCAGAAGAAGCTGGCCGAGCTCGAGCAGAAGGAAGGCCGCCGCCCCGGCGGCCGCGCGCGCAAGCGGCTCAAGGAAGACCTGGTGCACGAGCTGCTGCCGCGCGCCTTCGTGCGCCCCGGCCGCACCGACGCCATCCTCGACCTGGAGCACGGCCTGTGCGTGGTCGACACCGCCTCGCGCAAGCAGGCCGAGAACGTGGTGTCGGAGATCCGCCACGCGCTGGGCAGTTTCCCGGCGCTGCCGGTCAATGCCGAGGTCGCGCCGCGCGCGGTGCTGACCGGCTGGATCGCCGGCGAGCCGCTGCCCGAGGGCCTGTCGCTGGGCGAGGAATGCGAGCTCAAGGACGCCGCCGACAAGGGCGCGGTGGTCAAGTGCCAGCGCCTGGAACTGACCGGCGAGGAGATCGGCAAGCACCTGGACGTCGGCAAGCAGGCGACGCGGCTGGCGCTGACCCTCGACGACCACGTCGGCTTCGTGCTCGGCGAGGACCTGGTGCTGCGCAAGTTCAAGCTGCTCGACGGCGCGGTCGACCAGCTCGAATCGAGCGAACGCGACGACCTGCGGGCCGAACTCGACGCGCGCTTCGCGTTGCTGGCAGGCGAACTCAAACGCCTGTTCAGCGTGCTCGAGCCGGCGCTCAAGCTCAGCCGCGTCGATGCCTGAAGCGCAGCGGCGCGGCTTCGCCGCAACGACGTAGCCGCAAGCACCCCGGCGCGCACCGTCGGCGACCCTGCGCGCGCGCCGCGAGCCCCGCGAACTGCGCATCGCGCGCCGGCCACGCTTCTACAATGACGGCCATGCCCGATCCTTTCCGCCTGCTCGCGCCCAAGCCCCGCGGCCTCGAACGCGACGCGGTCGAACTGGCGCTGGCCGACGGCCGCCGCGTGCAGGTGGCGCGGGTGCGCGATCCGCGCGCGCGCCGGCTGCGGCTCAGCGTCGACGAACGCGGCGCGCGTCTGACCTTGCCGCCACGCGCCAGCCTGGCCGCGGGCGAGCGCTTCCTGGCCGAGCACCGCGACTGGCTGGCGGTGCAGCTGGCGCAGTACGCGTGCGATGCCATCGCGCCGCTGCAGCGCGACGCTACCGCGACCTTGCCGTTGCGCAGCGCGCGGCTGCCGCTGCGCTGGGAGAGCGGGCGCTACGCGCGCCTGCGGCGCACGGACACGGCGCTGGTGTTCGCCGCACCCGCCGGTGCCGACGACGCCGCACTGCGGCGCGCGCTGCGCGATTTCTACACCGGCGAGGCGCGCGCGGACCTGGGCCGCTGGCTGCCGCGGCAGCTGCCGTCGCTGCCGCGGCCGCCACGGCGGGTGCAATTCAAGGTGATGTCCTCGCAATGGGGCTCGCTGGCGCCCGACGGCAGCGTCGCCCTGGACCTGTCGCTGGTGCTGGCGCGGCCGTCGGCGTTCCAGTACGTGCTGGTGCACGAGCTGTGCCACCTGATCCGCCCGGATCACTCGCGCACGTTCTGGCGGGAAGTGGAAACCCGCTGTCCGGCGTGGCGCGCAGAGCGCGATTACTTCCACGCCGAGGGCCGGCGCCTGAAGGCGACGCTGCGGATACTGCTCGGCAACTAGGCGCGGTCTGCGGCCTCGCCGCCATCCCCGCGCGAACGAGGACCGGCATTTGCGGCCGCGCCGATCATGGCCGCACCCGGACACGGGATCGAGTATCGCGCGGGTCCGGGACACGGGCGGACCGCGATTCCACTGCCGAGCGCCCTTGCCGCCGGCGCGACCCGCCAACGCCGATTGGGCCGACCTGCCCGCCGCGATGGCCGCTGGCAGCCGCTTTGCGCGTTCGGCTTTCGTTGCAGGCGTCGTGGGACGCCGTTCAGGGGAGCGAGCAATGCGCAAGTCGAAGGGGATTTTGGTGGCGGTACTGGCCGTGGCCTGCCTGGCCGCATGCGGCAAGTCGCCGGAGGAACGCATCGCCGAGGCGGCGATCGGGGCCATGACCGGCACAGCGGTGTCCGTCGACAAGGACGGCGAGAAGGTCACCTTCGGCAGCGGCAAGGACGCGATGACGATCAGCGGCGGCGACAGCGCGCAGTTGCCCGCCGGATTCCCCAAGGACGTGTTCCTGCCGGCCCGCTACAAGGTCGAGAGCGTGATGGATTCGGCCGGCTTCACGATGGTCTCGGTGCGCGCGCCGGGGAAGGTGCCGGTGGTGGCCGCGGCCGCGCAGAAGCACATGCAGGGTGCCGGCTGGAAGCAGTCGATGGCGGCGATGGACGACGACACCAACCACCTGCTGGCCTACGAAAAC
The DNA here is from genome assembly GCF_003416885.1 of Cognatiluteimonas weifangensis. Taxonomy (GTDB): domain Bacteria; phylum Pseudomonadota; class Gammaproteobacteria; order Xanthomonadales; family Xanthomonadaceae; genus Cognatiluteimonas; species Cognatiluteimonas weifangensis. The sequence continues at coordinate 18,733 of NZ_QVPD01000016.1, read as the reverse complement.
GCCCGCGGCACCGCGCTGCTGTCGTTCACCACCGACGAGGGCGAGGGCGTGGTCTACAGCGTGCAGCTGTCGCAGAAGCAGCCGTAGCCGCGGCTCAATCGTCGCCGGCGGTCAGGAAGTCGCCGATCGCGACGGCGACCGCCGCCGGCCGTTCCATGTGCAGGTGATGGCCGCCGGGCAGCAGCACCAGTTCGCCGCGCGGCAGCAGCGCCGCGCGCTCGCTGCGCAAGGGTTCGGGCAGGTAGGGCTGCGCCGGGGTGGCGTGGATCACCCGGGTCGGGCAGGCGATCGCGCGCACCAGGTCGCGCACCTGCGGTTCGGTCATGCGCTGCAGGCTCGGCAGGGTCAAGCGCGGGTCGCTGCTCCAGGCGTAGCCGCCGGGGCCGTCGTCGCCGGCGCGCACCGGGACCAGGCCACGCTCCACCAGCAGGCGCGCCGCCGCGGGATCCAGCGCGCTGCCGGTGACGCCGCGGGTACGCGCCAGCACCGCGCTGGCAAGGTCCGGGAACACGCGCAGGCGCTTGCCCGGCAGCGCGCGGGCACTGGCGACCGCCTCGCGCAGGCGGCTGGCGGTGCGTTCGGGCGCTTCGGCGAGCGCGCCCAGCGCCTCGATCGCGACCAGCCGTCGCACCCGCTGCGGACAGCCCGCCGCCAGCAGGCTGGCGATGCCCGCGCCCATCGAGTGCCCGAGCAGGGCGAAGCGCTCCCAGCCCAGCGCGTCGGCGATGTCGAGCACGGCATTGACCGCGGCGGCGAAGGAGTAGTCCGCGCCCGGCGGCAGGTGTGCGCTGCGGCCGTGGCCGGGCAGGTCCGGCGCCACCAGTTCGATCCCGCGCAGGTGCGCGGCCAGCGGCAGGAAGCTGGCGGCATTGTCGAGCCAGCCATGCAACGCCAGCACCGGCGGCGCCCCGGCTTCGCCCGCACGCAGGCCGGCGATGCGGCCGAGCGGCGTATCGAGCACGAACTCGCGCATGCCGCGCCTCAGTCCGCCGCCAGCGCGCGCCGCGCCAGCGCCGCCAGCGCATCGGCGTGCGCCGGCGCGGCGTTGAGGCAGGGGATGTAGCGCAGCGTGCCGCCGGCCGCGGCGAAGCGTTCGGCCAGCATCATCGCCACTTCCTCCAGCGTCTCCAGGCAGTCGGTGGCGAAGCCCGGACAGGCGACGTCGAGCGTGCGCACGCCGGCCGCGGCCAGCGCGTCCAGGCGCTCGGCGGTGGCCGGCTGCAGCCAGCGCTCGCGGCCGAAGCGCGACTGGTACGCCAGGCTCCAGGCGTCGTCCGCCAGATCCAGCGCCGCGGCGATCGCGCGCGCGCTGGCCGCGCACTGCTGCGGGTACGGGTCGCCGGCGTCGGCCAGCCGCTGCGGGATGCCGTGGAAGGACAGCAGCAGGTGCTGGCCGCGGCCGTGCGCGGCCCAGTGCGCGCGGATCGAGCCGGCGATCGCGGCGATCCAGCCCGGGTCCTCGTGGTACTCGGGCAGCAGCGCGGTCGGCATGCTGCGCGCGCGCCCGACCACGTCGGCGATCGACGCGGTGGTGGTGGTGGAGTACTGCGGATACAGCGGCAACACCAGCACCCGGCCGACCCGCTGCCGGCGCAGCTGAGCGAACGCCGCGTCCAGCCCCGGCTCGCCGTAGCGCATCGCATGCAGCACCTGCACCTGCGGCAGGCGCTGCTGCACCGCCGCGGCCAGCGCCCGCGTGTACACCGCCAGCGGCGAGCCTTCCGGCAGCCAGATCGCGGCGTACTTGCGCGCCACCTTGGGGCCGCGCAGCGGCAGGATCAGGAAATGCAGCAGCGGGCACCACAGCCAGCGCGTGAGCTGCACCACCCGGCGGTCGTGCAGGAACTGCGCCAGGAAGCGCCGCACCGCGCGCGGCGTCGGCGCCGCCGGGGTGCCGAGGTTGGCCAGGATCAGCGCGGTCGCGGCTGCGTCGGGAGCGGAAGCGTCGGTGGCGGAAGGGTCGGTCATCGCCATAGGATGGCAGGCGCGCGCGCGCTTGGCACGGCCAGGCGCGGCTCACTCGCGATTCATGCCGGCGCGTCTAGCCTGAATCGCGACTTGCGCGCTGTCCCGGCGTCGGGCGCCGCACGCTCGGCGCCTCGCTCCAGCCGATTCCAAGATCCGCCTGCTCCCGCCACCTCGATCCCGCCCCGGAGTCCGCCATGCCCGTTCTGCGCCCCGCCCCCCGCCTGCTGCGCCTGTCCGCGCTCGTGCTGTTCGCCGTCGCCGCCGTCGCCCAGGCCGGCAGCCGCGAGGATGCGCGCGCGCAGAACGCGGTGCGGGTGCTCACCGACATCCAGGCGATCCCGGAATCGGCGATCCCCGACAAGCTGCTGGACGAGGCGCACGCGATCGTGGTGGTGCCCGACACGATCAAGGCCGGGCTGGTGATCGGCGGCCGCCGCGGCCACGGCCTGCTGGCGGTCAAGCGCGCCGACGGCACCTGGTCCAACCCCGGCTTCGTGACCCTCACCGGCGGCAGCATCGGCTTCCAGGCCGGGGTGCAGTCGGCCGACGTGGTGCTGGTGTTCCGCAGCGACCGCGGGCTGGAGTCGATCGTCAACGGCAAATTCACCCTCGGCGCCGATGCCGGCGTCGCCGCCGGCCCGGTCGGGCGCAACGCCTCGGCCTCCACCGACGGCGAGATGAAGGCCGAGATCTGGTCCTGGTCGCGCGCCCGCGGCTTGTTTGCCGGCGTCGCCCTGGACGGTGCGGTGCTGGCGATCGACGATGCCGCCAACGAGGCCGTGTACGGCCGCGACACCACGCCGCGGATGATCTTCGAGGACCGCGCGACGCAACGCCCGTCCGATGCCGTGGTCGGCTTCCGCGACGCGCTGGAGGAAGCCACCGCCGCGGCCCGCGCCGCGCGCCGCGATTCCCCCGCACCCGCCGCCGCGGCCGCCGCCCCGGCCGCGACCGCGGTCCCGCAGTCGGCGGCAGTGACGGAACCGCAGTCGGCCGCGCCGACGGACCCGGCACCGACCCCGTTCCAGCCGGTCGAGGACAACCCGGCCACCACCGAGCCACTGCCGCCGGCCCCGTAATCGCCGGGCAAACGCGGGTTTACGGACGCTGCGTTATCCTGTCGCCCCCTCCAACCGGCGGACACGCACATGGGCGGTCTGAGTCTCTGGCACTGGCTGATCGTGCTGCTGATCGTGGTGCTGGTGTTCGGCACCAAGCGCCTGAAGAACGTCGGCCAGGATCTGGGCGAGGCGGTCAAGGGCTTCAAGAAGGGTCTGCACGAGGACGCGCCGCCGCAGTCGCTGCCGCCGGCCGCCGGCCCGCAGGATGCCGCGTCGCCGCCGGGCGCGACGCGCACGGGCGACGACGAGCGCACGCCGCCGGACGCGCATTGAACCCGCCGCGCCGCGGGCGTGGCCGCCGGCGCTGAACCGGAGCGGGCATGTTCGACATCGGTTTCTCCGAACTGCTGGTGATCGCGGTGGTCGCGCTGCTGGTGCTCGGCCCGGAACGGCTGCCGAAAGCGGCGCGCCTGACCGGGCTGTGGGTGCGGCGCGCGCGCGCGCAATGGCATGCGGTCAGGGCCGAACTGGAACGCGACCTCGCCGCCGAGGACCTGCGGCGCAGCCTGCACGACACCCAGGCGGCGATGCGCGAGGCGCAGGCGGCCCTGCGCGAGGCCGGCGACGACGCGCAACGCGCGCTCGAGCCGGACACGCGGATGCGCGACGACGCGCCGCCCACCGCCGCGCCGCCCTCCCCGCCGACCGAGCCGCGCCCTGGCGCGCCCGCCGACGACGACGCCCGTGGCGGCTGACGCCGACAACGGCAACGCGACCCTGCTCGACCACCTGGTCGAGTTGCGCGCGCGGCTGCTGCGCGCGGTCGCCGGGCTGCTGCTGCTGTTCGTGGCGCTGCTGCCGTTCGCCAACCGGCTGTACGCCTGGCTGGCGCAACCGCTGCTGGACAAGCTGCCGCGTGGCGGCCAGCTGATCGCGGTCGAGGTCGCCTCGCCGTTCCTGGCGCCGCTCAAGCTGGCGTTCTGCGTCGCCGTGGTGCTGGCGATGCCGTGGCTGCTGTACCAGCTGTGGGCGTTCGTCGCGCCGGGTCTGTACAAGCGCGAGAAGAAACTGGCGCTGCCGCTACTGGCCTCCGCGCTGGCGCTGTTCTACGCCGGCTGCGCGTTCGCCTACTGGATCGTGCTGCCGGCGGTATTCGCGTTCCTGCAGCAGGTGACGCCGGCGGGCGTGGCGATGATGACCGACATCAACGCCTACCTGGACTTCGTGCTGGTGGTGTTCCTGGCGTTCGGGGCCAGCTTCGAGCTGCCGGTGGCGCTGGTGATCCTGGTGCTGCTGGGCTGGGTGACCCCGGCACAGTTGCGCGAGTGGCGCGGCTACGCAATCGTCGGCATCTTCGTCGTGGCCGCAGTGATCACGCCGCCGGACGTGGTCTCGCAGCTGCTGCTGGCGCTGCCGATGGTGGCGCTGTACGAACTCGGCATCCTCGCCGCGCGTGCGGTGACGCCTTCCAAAACTGCGCGGCGCGACGACGCCGCGCCGCGATGAACCACGCCGCATGAACCACGCCGGCTCGCCGCAGCGATGAAGGCCGTCGCGCCCGCGCTGCTGCCGGCCGCCGGGTTCTGGCGTCGGTACGCGGCCTGGTCGCTGGACTTTGCCGTGCTCGGCGCGGTCGCCACGCTGCTGACCTGGCCGCAACTGCGCGCCGGCGGGCATGCGGTCGGCCTGGCCGCGGCGCAGTTGTCCGCCCACGCCGGCCAAGCGCTGGCCGATGCACTGATGTCCGGCACCGCGCCGCAGGCGTTGTCGCAATCGCTGTTGCACGACCCCGGATTGCGGGCCGCCGCGGCCGCGGTGCAGGCCGGCGTCTGGCAGATGCTGTGGCCGTGGCTGCTGGCATACGCGGTGCTGGCGGCGGTGTGGCACGTCGGCGGCGAGTGCTCGCGCTGGCAGGGATCGCCGGGCAAGCGCGCGTTGCGGCTGCGGGTCACCGACCTGGACGGCGCGCCGCCGGCACCGACGCGCGCGGCGCTGCGGCACGTCGCCGCCGCGTTGTCGTGGCTGACCCTCAACCTCGGCCACGCGCTGGCGGCGCTGCCGCCGCAGCGACGCGCGCTGCACGATTACCTGGCCGGCACCCGGGTGGCCTGCGCCGACGGCGACCCGCGCCTGCCCGCCGCAGCTGCGACCTGGCTGCTGCTGCAGGCGGTGGTGGGCGTCGCCGTGGTCGCGTGGCTGCTGCTGCGCTACGTCGCGGCCCTGCAGGCCGCGCTCGCAGGCCAGCTGTAAAACCAGCTGTCGTTCCCTGTCGTTCAGTGGAACGCAGGAAATCGGAGCAGGTGATGCAGTCAGCATCGGCTCGGGAGGAGTCGCCACCCGGTGGGCTGGAAATGATTGCGTCCTCCTGAGACGTGCCGTCTTTGAGGCATGAACCATCGGTGGCCTGCGCTCGTGTGATCGGCTTCGGCAGGAGTCGCCGCCCGACGGGCTGGGGGTGCTGCGCCCTCCTGACGACCTCCTGTCTTTGAGGCATGAACCATCGGTGGCCTGCGCTCGTGTGGTCGGCTTCGGACGGAGCGCCGCCCGACGGACTGGGAGTGCCGCGCCCCCTGACGACGTCCTGTCTCGGCGCAAGCGCTATTGATGGCCTGATCTTGGGAGATCGGCTTCGGAAGGAGTCGCCGCCCGGCGGGCTGGGGGTGCTGCGCCCTCCTGACGACCTCCTGTCTTTAAGTCGGGTCGTGGACCCTCCATGGTCCACTCTCCGCACCCCCAGCCCGCCGGGCGGCGCCTTCGGGGGATTGGAGATTCATCGCTTCGGATGGTTTTCTCTACAAGCACCAACTCACCTGCCTGGAGACTGCTGGTCGGCTGGTGTCTTCGGGGGATTGGGGTCGTCGCTTCGGGCGGCTCTCTTTTCAAGCGCCGACTCACTTGCCAGAAGCCGGTGGCCCGGCCTGTGCGGGACCGTCGGCGGCATGGATGCCGCCGAGGAGCCTACAGGGACGTATTCACGGCGTGTCCCGCACAGGCCGGGCCACCGGCTTCCCCCACGGAGGCTTCCGCACCTGAAGCATGAGTTCACCGCATGCCTCATACAGGTCGGGCCGCCGGCTTTCCCCGCAGGGAAGAATGCATTCACGGCCTGAAAGGCAGGACTACCGGCTTCCCCTGCAGAGGTTCCGCACCAGGGGATGCATTCACGGCGTGTCCTGCCGCGATCTCGTCCTCGGAGAGAAACCGCGTTCATGCAGGCCCACCCGGGATTCCGGAGGGGCTGATTCGTGCTTCCGGCCTTCGGGATCGCCCCGGACGAACAACTAGCGAGAGATCACGGCCACGCCTCAGGCCTCGAACCCGGTCGCGCTCGGTGCCGCGGTGGCAGCGTCGCCGTCGGCCAGCATCTGCTTCCAGGCGAAATACATCGCGCCGGTCACCAGCGGCATGAACACCGCCATCGCCAGCAGCTGCACTGCGACCTGCATCGCCGTCGCGCCGGCAACCAGCTTGACCGCGACGCCGACGATCAGGATCGCGATGTACAGCGCGATCACCGCGATCGCCATCAGCACCAGGAACACCGCGACCGCCGCCAGGTTGCGCATGCAGGCGCGGAAGCTGCGCCGCATCGCGTCCAGTGCGCCGCTGTCGGTGAACATCACCTCGGGCACCGCGACGAAGGTGAAGAAACTGGCAAGGATGCCGACCACGAACACCAGCAGCAGCCATAGCGCCAGCCGCCCGAACGGCAGTCCGGCCATCAGCGCCGGGTCCGGCGCGGCCTGCCCCTGCATGCGCTCCATCGCCTGCGCCAGCTGCAGCAGCTCGCTGCCGCCGACCAGCAGGAACAGCAGCACGATGCACACTACCAGCGCCACCACCTGCGGCAGCAGCATCGCCAACAGGCGCGCGCTGCGCCCGCTGCGCACGCCCTGCAGCAGCTGCCCGGGTTCGGCCCGGCCGCCCTGGTCGACGCTGCGCGCCGCGTACACGAATCCGCCCAGCAGCAGCGGCCCGATCAGCACCAGCGCCAGTTCCGCCAGCAGGAACAGGTTCATGTCCTGCTCGGCGCTGCGCGCGACCAGCACCGCGATCAGGCCGTAGATCACGCCCAGCAGCCCCAGCCCCAGCGGCGCCTTGCGCAGCAGGCCGAATCCGCCCAGCAACCATTCCGCGCCGGCCGACGCCGGCAACTTGCGTACATCGGTCATCTCATTCCCCCAGCGGTTGCCGTGGCGCCAGTGTACGGGCGTGGCGCACGAAGCGGCGCAACACCCGGCGCGCGTGCGGCGTGGCGCGCACCGCGCGCTGCAGCCGCGCCGGATCGCGGCCCTCGCGCGCCAGCGCCTCGCGCCGCGCCCGCAGGTAGCCGTGCATGTGGGTGGTGCCGAATTCGGGGTGGAACTGCACGCCCCAGGCGGACGCGCCCCAGCGGAAGGCGTGGCAGGCGTCCAGCGCCGAGCGCGCCAGCACGCGCGCCCCGTCCGGCGCGCGCAGCACCGACTGCAGATGCGTGGCCTGCGCCGGAAACCGCGCCGGCAGCCCGGCGAACAAGGCGTCGTCGCCGGCCTGCGGCTGCAGCTCCAGCTCCACCGTGCCCATCTCGCGCCCGGCCGGGTTGTCGCCGACCTGGCCGCCGAGCGCGTGCGCCAGCAACTGGTGGCCGTAGCAGATGCCCAGCAGCGGCAGCCCCGCGTGCGCGGCCTCGCGCAGCCACTGCGCGCTGCGCTCGCTCCAGGGATGGCGGTCGGTGACCATCGCCGCCGAACCGGTGACGATGGCGCCGGCGAAACCCGCCGCCGCGGCGTCGCGCAACGGCGGCAGCGGGGCGCCGCGCTCGACGTCCACCACCACGGCCGCGTCCGCGTCCAGCCCGGCGGCGACGCGGATCCAGTGCGCAAAACCGCGGTGGCGGCGCATCGAGGCGACCGGCCGGCCGGTCTCCAGGATCAGGAAAGGCGCGCTCATGCGCCGCGCCGCTGCCCGCGTTGCAGCGGCCACGCGGTCGGGCGCTCGAGCCGGGAAGGCCGGACCGGAACCGCGAACAGACAAGCGATCAGCGCCATGACGAGCCTCGTGCAAGGCCGGAAACTGGCCGCGAAAAGTATACTAGCCCGCTTTGGCGACCCGACCGAGCCCATGCCAGGCCCCACCTTCCAGGAACTGATCCAGCGCCTCAACGCCTACTGGGCGGCACAAGGCTGCGTGCTGGTGCAGCCGCTGGACCTGGAGGTCGGCGCCGGCACCTTCCACCCGGCCACCTTCCTGCGCGCGATCGGCCCGGAGCCGTGGGCCGCGGCCTACGTGCAGCCCTGCCGCCGCCCCGCCGACGGCCGCTACGGCGAGAACCCCAACCGCCTGCAGCGCTACTACCAGTACCAGGTGGTGATGAAACCCAACCCCGACGACATCCAGGCGCTGTACCTGGGCTCGCTGCTGGCGCTGGGCATCGACCCGAAGGTGCACGACCTGCGCTTCGTCGAGGACAACTGGGAATCGCCCACGCTGGGCGCCTGGGGCCTGGGCTGGGAGGTCTGGCTCAACGGCATGGAAGTGACCCAGTTCACCTATTTCCAGCAGGCCGGCGGACTGGAATGCAAGCCGGTGCTCGGCGAGATCACCTACGGCCTCGAGCGGCTGTGCATGTACCTGCAGAACGTCGACAACGTGTTCGACCTGGTGTGGACCCACGGGCCCGACGGCGCGCCGGTGACCTACCGCGACGTCTACCACCAGAACGAAGTCGAGCAGAGCGCGTACAACTTCGAGCACGCCAACGTCGAGGTCCTGTTCCGGCACTTCGACGAATGCGAGGCCGAGGCGCTGAAGCTGGTCGACCTCGGCCTGCCGCTGCCCGCCTACGAGCAGGCGATGAAGGCCAGCCACAGCTTCAACCTGCTCGACGCGCGCCGCGCGATCTCGGTGACCGAGCGCCAGCGCTACATCCTGCGCGTGCGCCGGCTGTCGCAGGCGGTGGCCGAGGCGTACTACGCGCAGCGCGAGAAGCTCGGCTTCCCCGGGGTCAAGGATCCGGCCCGACGCCAGGCTCTCGGGCTGGCCGCGGCAACGCCGGAGACCGCGGCATGAGCCTGCAACCGCTGCTGGTCGAAATCGGCACCGAGGAACTGCCGGTCGGCGCCCTGCCCGGCCTGGCGCAGGCGCTGTTCGACGGCGTGATCGACGGGCTGCTCAAGCGCGGCATCGCCGTGGATCGCGACGACGCCAAGCCGCTGTACACGCCGCGCCGGCTGGCGGTGCTGCTGCCGGGGGTCGCCACGATGCAGCCCGAGCAGCACGCGGAACTGCTCGGCCCCTACGTCAACATCGCGCTCGACGCCGCCGGCCAGCCGACCCGCGCGCTGCAGGGCTTCGCCGCCAAGGCCGGGGTCGACTGGAGCGCGCTGGCACGCACCGCCGACGCCCGCGGCGAGCGCTTCGTGCACCGCGCGACGACGCCGGGCGCGGCCACCGCCGCGCTGCTGCCGCAGATCGTGCGCGAGGCGGTGGCGGCGATGCCGATCCCCAAGCCGATGCGCTGGGGCGACCGCGCCGAGGGTTTCGCGCGGCCGGTGCACTGGTGGGTGCTGCTGCACGGCGCGCAGGTCGTGGCCGGCGAGCTGTTCGGGCTCGCGGCCGGCCACAGCAGCCGCGGCCACCGCTTCATGCACGAGGGCGCGGTGCGGATCGACGCGCCCGGCGACTACGTCGATGCGCTACGCAACGCGCACGTGCTGGTGGATCCGGACGAGCGCCGCGCGCGCATCGTGCGCGAGGTCGAGGCCGCGGCGGCATCGGTCGGCGGCGTCGCCCGCATCGACGCGGACAACCTCGCCCAGGTCGAGTGCCTGAGCGAATGGCCCAGCGCGGTGCTGTGCAGCTTCGAGCGCGACTTCCTCGCGGTGCCGGCGGAAGCACTCATCGCCACGATGGAAGCCAACCAGAAATTCTTCCCGGTGCTGGACGCCGACGGCAAGCTGAGCGAGCACTTCGTCGGCATCGCCAACCTCGAATCGACCGCCGTGGCCGAGGTGCGCAAGGGCTACGAGCGCGTGATCCGGCCGCGCTTCGCCGACGCGCGCTTCTTCTTCGACGCAGACCTCAAGCAGGGGCTGACGGCGATGAACGACGGGCTGACGACGGTGACCTACCAGGCCCGGCTCGGCAGCGTGGCCGCCAAGGTCGCGCGCGTGGCCGCGCTGGCGCAGGCCATCGCGGGCGAAGTCGGGGTCGATCCCGCGCTCGCCCGTCGCGCCGCGGAGCTGTCCAAGGCCGACCTGCAATCGCGGCTGGTCAACGAGTTCCCGGAGCTGCAGGGCATCGCCGGGCGCTACTACGCGCTGCGCGATGCGGCGCTGGCCGACCTCGACGCCGACGCGCGCGCGCAGCTGGCGCAGGCGCTGGACGAGGCCTACATGCCGCGCTTTTCGGCCGACGCGGTGGCGCCGTCGCCGCTGGGCCAGGTGCTGGCGATCGCCGAGCGCCTGGACACGCTGGCCGGCGGTTTCGCCGCGGGCCTGAAGCCGACCGGCAACAAGGACCCGTTCGCGCTGCGACGCAATGCGCTGGGCCTGGCGCGCACGCTCATCGAGCGCGGGATCGAGCTAGACCTGCCGAAGTTGATCAAGATCGCTGAAGCTCAAGCATCGATGGCTTTAAGGCAAACGGCACTTCAGAAAGTCGAATCCGAAGCCGCTCGAGCCAAATCAAAGGGCGTCGAAGCTTCGGGTGTACACACTGTTACGACAGATGACATTTTTCCGAATCAGAACGTTCGAGACATTCTCGACTTCATCCTCGACCGCCTGCACGGCTACTACGCCGACCAGGGCGTTCCGCCGCAGCAGTTTGAAGCGGTCGCGGCGCTGCGCCCGGCCTCGCTGCACGACTTCGACCGCCGGCTCAAGGCGATCGCGGAGTTCGCGCTGCTGCCGGAGGCCGACGCGCTGGCCGCGGCCAACAAGCGCATCCGCAACATCCTGAAGAAGGTCGAGGGCGACATTCCGCAGGCGGTGGACCCGGCACTGTTCGCCGAAGCCGCCGAGCGCGAGCTGGCCGCGGCGGTGGACGCCGCGATCGCCGACAGCGACGCCGCGCTGGCGGCAGGCGACTACGTCGCCGTGCTCGGCCGCCTGGCGCGGCTGCGGCCGCAGGTCGACGCGTTCTTCGACCAGGTGATGGTCAACGTCGACGACGCCGCGGTGCGCCACAACCGCCTGGCGCTGCTGCAGCGGCTGGCCGCGCGCCTGGGCAGCGTCGCCGCGATCGAGCACTTGTCCGCGTAGGCGGACTCCGACGGTAAAGCGGCACCCCTCACCCTGCTTCGCTGCGCGAAGCTGTCCCTCTCCCCGCTGCGCGGGGCGAGGGCGGCCTCCTTGCGCGGGGGAGGGATGACGATACAGGAGCGAAGACTTTTTCTTCTCCTTGCCTGCGGGGCGAGAGCAGGCCGCTGCACGAGGCGCGGGATGACGACGCGGGGCAACAGCTCTTTCCTTCTCCCCGCTTGCGGGGAGAAGGTGCCGAAGGCGGATGAGGGGCCGGCGGCCAGGCGGCGTAGCCGTCAGTTGCCGTTGACGCGCGCCGGGTATGCTCCCGGCATGCGTCCGCTCCCCCGCCTGCTCGCTATCGTCGCGCTGTGCCCGCTGCTCGCGCAGGCCATCGCGGCGCAGGCGGCGGTGGTGCGGCGCGTGGACATCGTCGGCCTGGACGAGGCGATGACCGACAACGTCCGCGTGTCGCTGTCGCTGGTGGAGGCGATCGGCAAGGACCTCTCCGAGCGGCGCCTGGACTATCTGGTGCGCGCGGCGCAGGACGAGACTCGCGAGGCGCTGCAGCCGTTCGGCTACTACACGCCGCAGGTGACGGTGACGCGCGATGGCGCCAGCGGCGACGTCACCATCGCGGTGACGCCCGGCACGCCGGTGCGCGTGCGCGAGCGCACCGTCGCGATCGAAGGCGCGGCCGGCAGCGACCGCTACATGCGCGCAGAGCTCGCCGCCTTCGCCCCCGGCCCGGGCGCGATCTTCGACAGCCGCCTGTACGAAGCCAGCAAGACCCGGATCAGCCGCCGCCTGGCCGAGCGCGGCTATTTCGATGCCGACTTCCTCGCGCGCCGGGTCGAGGTCACCCGCGCCGCGCACGCGGCCGACATCGACCTGCGCTGGCACAGCGGCGCGCGCTACGCCATGGGCCGCATCGCCTTCGAGCAGACGCCGACGCGGATCCTGCGCCCGGATCTGTTCGACAAGCTGGTGTACTGGGACGAGGGCAGCTATTACCACCAGGGCAAGCTCGACCGCCTGCGCACCTCGCTGGTGGCACTGGATTACTTCAGCCGCGTGGAGATCGAGCCGCATCCCGAGCAAGCCGCGCCGGGGCCCGCGGGCAACGGCAAGCGCGTGCCGGTGACGGTGACGCTGACCCCCGCCAAGCGCAGCATCTACACCGCCGGCCTCAGCTACGGCAGCGACAGCGGCGCCGGCGTGCGCCTGGGCCTGGAGCGGCGCTACCTCAACGCGCGCGGGCACAAGGTGCTGGCGCAGGTGGACTGGGCGCAGAAGCGCAAGACCGCGACCGTGCAGTACCGCATCCCCGCCTTCGCCTGGGTCGACGGCTGGTACAGCGCCAGCCTGCAGCTGGCCGACGAGCAGACCGACTACATTGACAGCCGCCGGGTCGAGTTCGTCGCCAGCCGCAGCGGCCGGATCGATGCGCGCCTGACCGCGATCGCCGCGCTGCATGTACTGCGCGAGCGCTGGGCGTATACCGGCGACCTCGACCATCCCGCCTACCGCTACGGCAGTTTCGCCTTCCCCTCGCTGCGCGCCGAATACGTCCGCGCCGACGACCGCCTGTATCCGCGCAACGCGCTCGGCGGCACGCTGCAGTTGCGCGGCGCGCGCGCAGGCGTGCTCGGTGCCGACGCCGGCTTCCTGCAGGCGCAGGCGCGCGCCAGCTGGTTCCGCGGCCTGGGCCCGCGCGATCGCCTGATCGTGCGCGGCGAGCTCGGCCACACCTTCACCGGCAGCGTGGTCGAGCTGCCGCCGAGCCTGCGCTTCTACGCCGGCGGCGACCGCAGCATCCGCGGCTACGACTACCGCGAGGTCGGCCCGCGCCTGGGCGATTTCGGCCTCGGCGCGAAGAACGTGATCACCGCCAGCGCCGAGTACGAGCGCTACTTCGGCGCCAGCTGGGGCGGCGCGGTGTTCGTGGACGGCGGCAGCGCGTTCGACGGCACGTCGCCGGACTGGCACACCGGCGTCGGCGTCGGCGTGCGCTGGCGCTCGCCGGTGGGCCCGGTGCGGCTGGACATCGCCCGCGGACTCGACGACCCGCGCTCGCCGTTCACCCTCAACCTCAACATCGGTGCCGACCTGTGAGCCGGCGCGACCGCGAACGCCGCCACGGTCTGGCGCCGCTGCCCGAAAACGCCAGCGCGCAGCAGCGCGAGGCGCGGATCGCCGAACTGCGCGCGCTGCGCCGCCGCCGGCAACGCCGGCTCGCGGTCCGCGCCGGCCTGGGCACGCTGGCGCTGGCACTCGTGGCGGCGCTGGCGCTGTCCTGGCTGCTGCTGACCATCGGCGGCCGCGACCTGCTGCTGCGGCAGATCGTGGCGCGGCTGCCGGCAGGCACCACGCTCGACTGGACGCGCGCGCAAGGCCCGGCGGCCGGCCCGCTGACCTTGCACGGCGTGCGCTTCTCGATGCCGCGGCAGCTGGACGCGGACTGCGTGCCCAGCGCCGCCGCCAGCTGCGCGATGGGGCGCATCAGCTTCAGCGCGCGCGCCATCGTGCTGGATCCGGCGCTGCGCCCGCTGCTCGGCCGGCGGCTGCGGCTGGACGCGCTGGTGGTGCGCGACGCCACGCTCGACCTGCCGCGCAGCGACACGCCGTTCGCGTGGCCGCGCTGGCCGCAATCGCTGCCGGACATCGCCCCGCCACTGGCACTGCAGGCCGACGCCATCCGCATCGACCGGCTCGCGGTCACCCGCGCGGCGCAACCGCTGCTCGCGATCCGCAGCGCGCGCGGCGGCCTCGATGCGTCCGCCGGCCAGCTGCACGTCGAGCACCTGGTCGTCGACAGCGACCGCGGCCGCTTCGGCGCGCACGGCGACTACGCGCCGCGCGACGATTACCGCAGCGACTTCACGCTCACCGCGGCGCTGCCGGCGCCGGCCGGACGCACGCCGCCGCGCCTCGGCGTGGTGGCGCGCGGCGACCTGGCGCGGCTGCTGGTCGCGGTCTCCGGCCATGCGCCGGCGCCACTCGACGCCCTGCTGACGCTCACCGACGACAGCGGCGGCGAACGCCCGCAGTGGACGTTGCGCGCCGGCAGCGCAGCGCTGGATCCCGGCCTGCTGTCCGGCACCGGCGTCCCCGCCACACCGATCGCCTTCGACCTGCGTGCCCGCGGCAGCGGCGGCGCGGCGCGGCTGCAGGGCAGCCTCGCGCGCGGCGCCTTCACTGCCACGCTGCAGCCCTCGCGCGTGCGCCTGCACGACCAGGTATTGCAGCTGCAACCGCTGGTGGTCGACCTGCTCGACGGTCGCGTCATCGCCCGCGGCCACCTCGACCTGCGTCCGCCGACCGGCGCGGGTCCCGCGCCGCAGAGCCGGCTCGCACTCAACGCGCGCCACCTGCGCTGGCTCGGCAACACCGCAGGCACCCCGGCGGTCGTCGCTAACGCCGACTTCGGCATCGCCGGCACCCCCGACCGCTGGGCGGCGATCGGCAAGGCCACCTTCCAGCGCGGGACGCAACGGGCGCAGCTCGACTTCGACGGCCGCGGCACCCGCGCGCAGATACGGGTGCGCCAGCTGCATGCCACCATGCCGACCGGCACGCTGGAGGCGACCGGCCACCTGCGCTGGTCGCCGGCGCTGGCCTGGGACGGCGCCGCCACGCTGGCCGGTTTCGATCCCGGTTACTTCCTGCCCGACTGGGACGGCGCGGTGGATGGCCGCCTCGCCAGCACCGGCGAGACGCGCAGCAACGGCGACCTGGACGCACGCCTGGACGTGCAACGGCTCGGCGGCAGGCTACGCGGGCGCGCGCTCGGCGGCCACGGCCGCGTCGCGCTGCTGCGGCCGGCGAACGACGCCGCCGCCACCCGCTACGAAGGCGACATCGCGCTCGCGCTCGGCGCCAGCCGCGTCAGCGCGCGCGGCACGATCGCCGACACGCTGGACGTGCACGCCGCCTTTGCGCCGCTGCAACTCGGCGACCTGCTGCCCGATGCCGCCGGCACCCTGCACGGCACGCTGGCCCTCGGCGGCGCCCGCACCGCGCCGGATGTCGCCGCCGACCTCGACGGCCGCGGTCTGCGTTACCGCCGCTGGCAAGCCGACACCCTGCGCGCGCAAGGTCGCCTGCCCTGGCGCCACGGCAGCGGCGCGCTGGTGCTGGACGCGCGTGGCCTCGAGGCCGGCGTCGTCTTCGATCGGCTGCATGTGGACGCACGCGGCGCGGTCGAACAACTGCAACTGGAAGCGAACGCGAGGAGCGAATTCGGCAGCCTCGCGCTGGCGGGCAGCGCCGCGCGCGGCCACGGCCCATCGAGCCGGGGTCGGGCCAGACCCTGGCAAGGCACGCTCGACCGCCTGCGGCTGCAGCCAGTCAAAGGCGGCGCCTGGCAGCTGCAAGCGCCCGCCCGCTTCGCCCAGAGCGGCAACGGCTGGACGCTGGGCCGCAGCTGCCTCGCCGCGGTCGACGGCGGCAGCCTCTGCGCCAGCGGCCAGTGGCCGCGCCAGGGCCTCGACATCGCAGGCCAGAGCCTGCCGCTGGCGCTGGCCACGCCCTGGCTGCCCGTCCGCGACGACGGTCGCCCGTGGCTGCTGCACGGCGAAATCGCGCTTGCCGCCCATCTGCGCGCGGCCGGCAATGGCTGGCGCGGCACCGCCCGCCTCGCTTCCGCCGCAGGCGGACTGCAAAGCAGCGCGCGTGCCGGCGATGACCTGGTCGACTACCGCAACCTGGTGCTCGACGCGCAGCTGGATCCGCAACGCGTGCAGGCCACCCTCGACGCCACGCTCGACGGCGACGGCCGCATCCATGCGCGCCTGGCCAGCGGCTGGGACGCCTATGCGCCGTTGTCCGCCACTGTCGCCCTCGACACCGAAGAGCTCACCTGGATGGAGTTGCTGTCGCCGGACATCGTCGCGCCCCGCGGCCAGCTCGTCGGCCAGGTCACCGTGGCCGGCAGCCGCACGCAGCCGGTGCTGGGCGGCAGCGCGCAACTCAGCGGCTTCAGCGCCGAGATCCCGGCGCTGGCGATCGCGCCCGGCGACGGCAACCTGCGCCTGGACGCACGCGCCGACGGCAGCGCACGCATTGCCGGCAGCCTGCGCTCCGGCGACGGCATCCTGGACATCGACGGCACGCTCGGCTGGCGCGACGACGACACCCCGCTGCTGCTCAACGTGCGCGGCAAGAACGTACTCGCCTCCGACACCCGCGACCTGCGCGCGGTGATCGACCCCGACGTGACGGTGCGCTACGCCGCGCGGCAGCCGCTGGACATCCGCGGCAGCGTCGGCGTGCCCAGCGCGCGCATCGACCTGGAGCGGCTGGACCGCGGCGTGTCCACCTCGCCGGACGTGGTGATCCTGGATCCGGCGGACCCGGAAGACGGCCTCGCCACCCCGCTGCAGCTTGACCTCACCCTGGCGCTGGGCGAGGACGTGCGGCTCCACGGCTTCGGCCTGGACGGCAGCCTCGACGGCAGCCTGCGGGTGCGCGCGCGCCCGGGCCGCGAAACGCTCGCCAGCGGCACGCTCGAAGTCGGCGGCCGCTACACCGCCTACGGCCAGAAACTCGCCATCCGCCGCGGCCGCCTGCTGTGGCAGGGCGGCCCGATCGCCGATCCGCTGCTCGACATCCGCGCCGAGCGCGACCTGGGCGACGTCACCGCCGGCATCGACGTCAGCGGCCGCGCCTCGCGCCCGCAGGCCGAAGTCTGGACCGACCCAGCGAGCGACCAGTCCCAGGCGCTGGCCTGGCTCGCGCTCGGCCGGCCGCTGTCCACCGCGACCGGCGACGAAAGCCGCCGCCTCGACGCCGCCAGCGCCGCGCTTTCCGCCGGCGGCAGCCTGCTGGCCTCGCAACTGGGCGCCAGCCTCGGCCTGGACGATGCCGGCGTCAGCCAGTCGCGCGCCCTGGGCGGCAGCGTGCTCGGCGTGGGCAAATACCTGTCGCCGAAACTCTACGTCGGCTACGGCGTGTCGCTGCTGGGCACCGGCCAGGTGCTGACCCTGAAATACCTGCTGCGCAAGGGCTTCGACATCGAGATCGAATCCAGCACGGCGGAGAACCGGGCCTCGGTCAACTGGCGCACGGAACGCTAGCGGCGATCGCTCGGCAAGTCGTTCGTCGGGCCCAATGCGGGACCTGTGCGAAGGAAGCCGATGGCACGGCGGGTTGCACGACACGCCCATTTCGCGGCGCGGATTCGACGGCGGCGGGCTCAATCCACGCGCCGGTCCAGCGGACTCAGCACGCCGTTGCCGCCGCGGCCCAGCACGTGGGTGTAGATCTGCGTCGTCGCCACATCCTTGTGCCCGAGCAGTTCCTGGATGGTACGGATGTCGTAGCCGGCTTCCAGCAGATGGGTGGCGAAGGAATGACGCAGGGTGTGCGCGCTGACCGGCTTGGCGAGGCCGGCGTCGAGGCGGGCGCGCTTGAGTGCGCGCGACAGCATGCCCTCGTCGAAATGATGGCGCCGCTCGCGGCCGTCGCGCGGATCGCACGCCCGCGCCCGCGCCGCGAACACGTACTGCCAACCGAACTCGCGCGCGGCGTTGGGATACTTGCGTGCCAGCGCATGCGGCAGCCAGACCTCGCCGAACCCGGCCGCCAGGTCGTCGTCGTGCAGCAGACGCACCCGCTCGAGTTCGCGCTGCAGCGGCTCGACCAGCGCGCGCGGCAACACCGTGCGCCGGTCCTTGCCGCCCTTGCCGTCACGCACCATGATCTCGTTGCGCGCGAAGTCCACATCCTTGACCCGCAGCCGCAGGCACTCCATCAGGCGCAGGCCGGTGCCGTACAGCACGCTGGCGATCAACCACGGCCGCCCCTCCATCCGCGCCAGCAGCGCCTGCACCTCCGCCACCGACAGCACCACCGGCAGGCGCTGCGGCCGCTTCGCCCGGACCACGTCCTCCATCCACGGCAGATCGACCTGCAGCACCTCGCGGTACAGGAACAGCAGCGCCGACAGCGCCTGGTTCTGGGTGCTCGCCGCAACCTTGCCGCGGGTCGCCAGCAGCGTCAGGAACGCCTCGACCTCCTTTACGCCCATCTGTCGCGGATGCCGCTTGCTATTGGCCAGGATGAACCGACGGATCCAGCCCACATACGCCCGCTCGGTACGCAGGCTGTAGTGTTTGAGCCGCAAACGCCGGCGAACATCGTCGAGCAAGCGGGGTTTCTTCGCATCGGCCGCCCCCCCGGAAGCATCGGATACCACCGCATCTGATGACTGATAAGACATACACCCTCATCCGCACCGGTTTCCCGGCAACAGCGTGGCCGCCCTGCAAACGCAGCGGCATCGTCCAAGTACGTGATCCGATGTAGGGTTTTCCCGCTTGACGACGCCGCCACCGACTATGAATATCCGGTGCATATCCCCGTTTTTGGGGTCCACTAGGCGTTAGGCCCCAATGGTGGAATTCCGGCAACCCATCGAAGATCTGAACTCAGTCCACTCGGCGCGGGCTTGGCAGCGCCATCGTTACCTGCATCGAGCCG
>NZ_QVPD01000015.1 GCF_003416885.1 Cognatiluteimonas weifangensis | reverse complement strand
CGGAAGCCGGTGGCCCGGCCTGTGCGGGACCGTCGGCGGCATGGATGCCGCCGAGGAGCCTACAGGGACGTATTCACGGCGTGTCCCGCACAGGCCGGGTCGCCGGCTTCCCTCCGCAGAAGTTCCCATGACGACCCGGATTAACAACCCGGGAAAAATTACGCCCGGGACGGTCCGGAGAAACGCCTCACCCGCGAAAGGGACCTGGCGACTTCGACCCATCGTTGTGCGAGGACGCCGTAAGCGCTCACCTGCTAAAGCGCGAGGTCGACCTGCGGTGGCGGCGAGGCGTGCTGCGGATGCGCGGCCCACAGTTGCGCCAGGGTGGCACCGCGGACCGGATCGACGAAGTCGGGCGCGATGTCGGCCAGCGGCTTGAGCACGAAGGCGTGGCGCAATTCCGGCCGCGGCAGCTGGAAATCGCCGGGCCCGTCCAGCACCAGGTCGCCGAAATAGATGATGTCGATGTCCAGCGTCCGGTCGCTGTAGGACTTGTCGCGGCGGTCGCGGCCCTGCGCGATCTCCAGCGCATGCAGCCAGTCGTTGAGCGCAAAAGGGTGGATGTCGCTGTCGATGACGGCGATCGCGTTGAGGAACTCCGGGCCATCGAAGCCGACCGCCTTGGTGCGGTATACCGGCGACAGCCGCACCTCGCCGAAGCGCTCGCGCAGCGCCGCGACCGCGGCACGCAGGTTGCGCTCGGGCTCGATGTTGCTGCCCAGGCTGAGATAGGCGCGGCTGCTGGCGGCGCGGAACTTGGCCGCCGGCTTGCGCCGCGCGGCGGCCTTGGACGCGGCTTTCGGCGCGGCGGCCGTCGTCCCGGCCGTCGCCGACCCGGTCGCGGCGGCCGCTACGGCGGCGGCGTCCGGGCGCGCCAGATCGTGGCGGCTGCGCTCGATGATCACCCCGACCGCGCGCGCGCCGCGCACCGCGCCGGGCTTGCTCAGCTTCAGCCGCAGGTGGGCGACGTCGAATTCCTGCAGCACCACCTGCGCGCAGCGTTCGGCCAGGGTCTCCACCAGGCCGTAGGCCGAGGTCGAGACGAAGGCGATCAGGCGCTTGCTGATCGCCTTGTAGTCCAGGGTGTCGGCGATCGCATCGCTGGTGGCGGGACGGCGGTTGTCGAACGCCATCTCCAGATCGAACACCAGCGGCTGGCGGATGCGCCGTTCCCAGTCGTAGATGCCGATCAGGGCGTGGATCTCCAGCCCCTCGATGAAGACCTTGTCCATGGCACCGGATGCGAAATGCGGAAAGCCGAAGCTTACCGCGCCGCGGCGCCGCACTCCTGCTCGGCCACGGTCCCGGCGTCGGCCTGCACAGCGGCGTCCAGCGGCGGCAGGCCGGCCATGTCCCAGCGCGGCGCGACGTGCACCGCCGCAGACTCGCGCTGCCCGGCCTGCAGTCGCAACGCGCCGGCGAAGGCGATCATCGCGCCGTTGTCGGTGCACAGCGCCGGGCGCGGGAAGCGCACCCGGCCGCCGCGGGCGCTCGCCATCTCCTCCAGCCGCGCCCGCAGCCGGCGGTTGGCGCCGACCCCGCCGGCGACCACCAGGGTGTCGCAGTCGGCGGCATCGAGCGCGCGGCCGCACTTGATCGCCAGCGTCTCGACCACCGCATCCTCGAAGCCGCGGGCGATGTCGGCCTTGGTCTGCTCGGTCCTGTCGCTGCCCTGCCAGGCCAGCAGCACCTGGGTCTTGAGCCCGCTGAAGCTGAAATCCAGGCCGGGGCGGTCGGTCATCGGCCGCGCGAACCTGTATGCGCCCGGACGCCCGTCCTGCGCCAGCTTGGCCAGCTGCGGCCCGCCCGGATACGGCAGGCCCATCAGCTTGGCGGTCTTGTCGAAGGCCTCGCCGGCGGCGTCGTCCAGGGTCTCGCCCAGCAGCCGGTAACGGCCGAGGGCCTCGACCGCCACCAGCTGGGTATGGCCGCCGGAGACCAGCAGGGCGACGAACGGCGGCGCCAGCTCCGGATCCTCCAGCAGCGGCGCCAGCAGGTGGCCTTCCATGTGGTGGACCGCGACCGCCGGCAGCTCCAGTGCCCAGGCCAGCGCCCGCGCCACCCCGGCGCCGACCAGCAGCGCCCCGACCAGGCCCGGTCCGGCGGTATAGGCGACGCCGTCGAGGTCGGCGGTCACCAGCCCGGCTTCGGCCAGGGTCTGGCGGATCAGCGGCAGCAGCTTGCGCACGTGGTCGCGGCTGGCCAGTTCCGGCACCACCCCGCCGTACTGCGCGTGCAGCGCGATCTGGCTGTAGACCGCGTGCGCGCGCAGGCCGTCGGCACCGGGGCGGGCGGTGTCGTAGACCGCCACGCCGGTCTCGTCGCAGGAGGTTTCGATGCCGAGGACTTTCACGGAAGGCAGCCAGGGGAAGGGGGCGGACCCCCGGCGGCACGCCGACGGTCCCGGACGGGTTCACGATCAGGCCGGCGCCCGCAAGTTGCACGGGTACGACCCTCGCCGGTATCATACGCGGCTCGCCCGCCAGTCCGGGCCGATCCCCTGAACCCGAGACATCGCATGCCCAGCGTCAAAGTCCGCGAAAACGAGCCGTTCGAGTTTGCCCTGCGTCGCTTCAAGCGCACCTGCGAGAAGGCCGGCGTGCTGGCCGAGACCCGCAAGCGCGAGTTCTACGAGAAGCCAACCCAGGAGCGCAAGCGCAAGGCGGCCGCCGCGGTGAAGCGTCAGGCCCGCCGCAGCTCGCGCGACGTCACCAAGCGCCAGCGGCTGTACTGATCGCGGGGGCCCTGCAGGGCCGGCCGTCCACGGCCGGACTTTCCAGGGGCACGCCCATCCCGGAGGCCGGCCACGCCAAGCGTCGCCGGCCTTTTGCGTTCTACGGACGCTGCCACGGGGCACCCGCCCGCCGACACGGATTTCCCACAGGAGCAAGACCATGGCCCTGAAGCAGCAGCTCACCGACGACATGAAGGCGGCGATGAAGGCCGGCGACAAGTCGCGCCTGGGCGTGATCCGGCTGGTCAACGCCGCGATCAAGCAGAAGGAAGTCGACGAGCGCATCGTGCTCGACGACGCCCAGGTGCTGGCGGTGCTGGAAAAGATGCTCAAGCAGCGCCGCGATTCGGTCAGCCAGTTCGACGCCGCCGGCCGCCGGGACCTGGCCGACATCGAGCGCGCCGAAATGGCGGTGATCGAGTCCTATCTGCCGGCGAAGCTGGACGAGGCCGCGATCCGCGCCGCGATCGACGCCGCCGTGGCCGAAACCGGCGCCAGCGGCCCGGCCGACATGGGCAAGCTGATGGGCGTGCTCAAGCCCAGGCTCGCCGGCCAGGCCGACATGGGCCAGGTCTCGGCGCTGGTGAAGCAAACGCTCGGGGGGGGCTGATCCCGCCGATGCGGGGCGCCGGATGCGGGGGTTCTGGGTGCGAATGTCCCCCGACTCCGGCCTGCGGCCTCCGCCTCCTCCTTTACTTCGCACCCCCGGACCCCCGCACCCGGCACTCTGACCAACGCGGCGACCCCGAAGCTCAGGGCAACCACTTTTTTCGGCGCACCTGCGATCCGGCAGAGGTGGGAGCGGCAGGCCTTCGGCGCGAAGTAAAGGAGGAGGCAGCCGCCGCAGACGGCTGCCGGGGGACATGCGCCCCGAAGGCCTGCCGCTCCCACCGGCTCGGCCAGCGGAAGGGGCGATGCCGGGAGAAGCACCATAAACTAGCCCGATGGCCCGTATCCCCGACGCTTTCATCGACGACCTGCTCGCGCGCAGCGACATCGTCGAGATCGTCAACGCGCGGGTCCCGCTGAAGCGGCAGGGCAAGGAATACGCCGCGCGCTGCCCGTTCCACGACGAGCGCTCGGCTTCGTTCACGGTGTCGCCGAGCAAGCAGTTCTACCACTGCTTCGGCTGCGGCGCGCACGGCACCGCGATCTCGTTCCTGATGAACTACGACCGGCTCGAATTCCTCGACGCGGTCGACGAACTGGCGCGGCGCGTGGGCATGGAAGTGCCGCGCGACACCCGGCAGCGCAACGAGGACTCCGGCACCCGCGACCTCTACGCCGCGCTCGACGCGGCCGCGCAGTTCTTCCGCCGGCAACTGGCCGCCAGCGACAAGGCCCGCGCCTACGTCGAGCGGCGCGGCATCGATCCGGCGATCGTCGAGCGCTACGCGATCGGCTATGCGCCCGACGGCTACGGCGGCCTGCGCGACGCGCTCGGCACCGACGCGCGGCGGATGCAGCTGCTCGAGCGCGCCGGATTGTTCTCGAAGAACGACAAGGGCTCGGTCTACGACAAGTTCCGCGACCGGCTGATGTTCCCGATCCACGACCGCCGCGGGCGCACGATCGCCTTCGGCGGCCGGGTGATCGATGCCGACGACTCGCCCAAATACCTCAACTCGCCCGAGACCGCGCTGTTCCACAAGGGCCGCGAGCTGTACGGCCTGTGGCAGGCGAAGCAGGCCAGCAGCAAGCTCGAGCGGCTGGTGGTGGTCGAGGGCTACATGGACGTGGTCGCGCTGGCGCAGTACGGCGTCACCCAGGCGGTGGCGACGCTCGGCACCGCGACCACGCCCGACCACGCGGAGCTGCTGTTCCGCAACGCGCCGGACGTGTATTTCTGCTTCGACGGCGACCGCGCCGGCCGCGCCGCGGCGTGGAAGGCGCTGGAGTCGGTGCTGCCGCGGATGAAGGACGGGCGCCAGGCGTTCTTCCTGTTCCTGCCCGAGGGCGAGGACCCGGACAGCATCGTCCGCCAGGAAGGCGCGGCCGGGTTCGACGCGCGCCTGCGCGCGGCGACGCCATTGTCGGAATTCTTCTTTGCGCAGCTGGCGCAGGACGTGAACCTGGACACGCTCGACGGCAAGGCGCGGCTGGCCGAGCGCTGCAAGCCGCTGCTGGCGCAGATTCCCGACGGCGCTTTCGCGGATCTCATGCAGCAGCGCCTGACCGAACTCACCGGCGTCGGCGCGCGCGCCAGCTCGCCGGACACGCACATCCCGGCGCAACGCGCACACGGCAGCGGTCGCGGCGCGCCGGCGCCGAAGCGCAGCCTGGTGCGCAGTGCGATCGCGTTGCTGCTGCAGAGCCCGCACCTGGCGTTGGACCTCGAGCCCCCTGACAGCTTCGCCGCATTGCGGCAGCCCGGCATCCCGTTATTGGCCGAACTGGTGGCGCTGGTGCGCACGCGCCCGGACATCCGCACCGGCGCGATCCTGGAGCACTTCGGCGAGCGCGAGGAAGCCGCGGCGCTGCAGAAACTGGCGACGCAGTCGCTGCCCGGGGAGGAGGCCGCCTGGCGCGCCGAGTTTCTCGACGCCATGGCGCAGCTGGAAAAGCAGACGCTGCAGCAGCGCATCGACGAGCTGCAGGCCAAGCAGCGCGACAGCGGCCTGGACGCCCACGACAAGGAGGAACTGCGCGCCCTGCTCGGCCGCCTGCTGGCGGCGCACTGACCCGCCCGGCCGCGGCGCCGCGCAGGGCGCCGTGCGAGCGCGCTGCCGCGCGTCAGCGGAACAGCGCGCTGTTGTTCTGCAGCACCACCGCGGCGTTGTGGACCTCGTCGCGGGCGCCGTACACCAGCGTCGCCGGGCCCTTGCGCAACGCTTGCGCCAGCAGCGCGACCGGCTCCGGATTGCGCTTGAGCTCGTCCAGGTAGCGGCGCTGGAACTCCTCCCAGCGCTGCGGATCGTGGCCGAACCACTGGCGCAACGCCGTGCTCGGCGCGATCTCCTTCAGCCACAGGTCGACCGCCGCTTTTTCCTTGGTCAGACCGCGCGGCCACAACCGCTCCACCAGGATGCGGCGGCCGTCGGCGGCCGTCGGCGGCGCATAGACGCGCTTGATCCGAAGCTTCATCGTCCTCCCTCCTCGATCCACCCGATCCGCGACGCGGGCAGGAGCGTCGCCGCATGCCGCGGACGGGTCGCCCGGCCCTAACCGACCGGCAGCAGCCGCACTACGGGGGCCGGCTGCAGCCACGGCGCCAGCCAGTGGTCCAGCAGCAGGAACGCAAACAGCGCCAGCAGGTACACGATCGAATAGTTGAACACGCGCATTGCGTAGAACTCGTCCGGCGGATCCATCAGCCGCCACGCGTACCACAGGAACACCAGCCCCAGCACCAGCGCGCCGCCGAGGTAGAACAGCCCGCTCATGCCGGTCGCCCACGGCAGCACCGTCACCACCAGCAGCAGCACCGTGTACAGCACGATCTGCCAGCGCGTGTATTCCACGCCGTGGGTCACCGGCAGCATCGGCACCAGCGCGCGGGCGTAGTCCTCGCGGCGGAAGATCGCCAGCGCCCAGAAATGCGGCGGCGTCCACACGAAGATGATCAGCACCAGCAGCAGCGCGTGCGGGTGCAGCTGCCCGGTGACCGCGGCCCAGCCCAGCGCCGGCGGTGCCGCGCCGGCGATGCCGCCGATGACGATGTTCTGCGGCGTGGCGTGCTTGAGGATCGCGGTATAGACCACCGCGTAGCCGATCAGCGAGGCGAAGGTCAGCACCGCGGTCAGCGGATTGACGCCCCACCACAGGATCGCCGTCGACAGCGCCGCCAGCACCAGCGCGAAGGCCAACGCCTGGCGCGGCGTCAGCGTGCCCGCCACCAGCGGCCGCCACGCGGTCCGCGCCATCTTGGCGTCGATCCGCGAATCGATCAGCTGGTTGATCGCCGACGCACTGGCCGCGCCCAGCCAGATGCCGAGCGTGCCGAGCAGCGCTTGGCGCAGCGGCGGCAGCCCCGGTACCGCCAGGAACATGCCGATCACCGCGGTGAACACGATCAGCGCCACGATCCGCGGCTTGGTCAGGCTCCAGTACTGGCGGAGCACGGACGGCGGCTTGGTGGCCATGCGCGCGCTCACGCTTCCGGCGCGCGCACGCGCGCCAGCAGGCCGACCAGCACGAACAGCAGCAGCGCCGCCCCGGCGTTGTGCAGCACCGCCATCGGCAGCGGCAGCGCCAGCATCACATTGGCGATGCCCAGCGACACCTGCGCCAGCAGCAGCACCGCCAGCAGCGCGCCGGCGCCGCGGATGCCCGGCGTGCGCAGCAGCCGCGCCGCCAGCCACAGCAGGTAGGCGAACACCACCACCGCCATCATCCGGTGCGCGAGCTGGATGGCGATGCGCGCGGCGCCGTCGAGCACGCCGCCCTCGTAGTCCACGCCGATCCCGCGCCACAGCACGAAGCCCTCGCGGAAATCGTGCGGCGGCCACCACCGTCCGACGCAGGTGGGGAAATCGGTGCCGCAGGCCAGCGCGGCGTAGTTGGCGCTGGTCCAGCCGCCGAGCGCGATCTGCAGCGCCAGCAGCGCCAGCGCCAGCGCCAGCCAGCGACGCAGCACCGCCGCATCCGGCAGCCGGATCGGCAGGTCGGTCGCGCGCCAGGCCATCCATGCCAGCAGCGCGAACGTCGCCAGGCCGCCGAGCAGATGGCCCATGACCACGATCGGCTTGAGCAGCCAGGTCACGGTCCACATCCCCAGCAGCGCCTGGAACACGATCGTCGCCAGGGTCAGTGCCGCGATCGCCGGCAGCGCGTGCGCCGGGCCGCCGCCGCGCTCGCGCGCCCAGCGCACCGCCGCCTGCAGCAGCACCAGCTCGCCCGCCGCCGCCAGCAGCGCCGCCGCGCCGTGCAGGCCGCGCATGTACAGCGGGATCGACAGCGCCACCGCGACCGCGGCGCCGATCACCTGGGCGACGCCGTGCCGTTGCCGGCGCGCCGCCAGCAGCGCCAGCAGCAGCACCAGCACGCCGAGCGATCCGGCCAGCATGCGGTGCACCTGTTCGCGCCAGGCCTTGCTCGCGTCCAGCGGGCGGATCGCGGTCGCGGCGTGGTCGGCCACCTCGTGCGCCGCGACCGGCCACGCGGCGCGGCCGTAGCAGGTCGGCCAGTCCGGACAGCTCAGGCCGGCGTTGGACAGGCGCACGAAGGCGCCGAACACGATCACCCCGAACGCCAGCGCGCAGGCGAGCCAGGCGATGCGGTGGAAATGCCGGTACACGGGCGGCTTGTGCTCGGGCAGGCGGAAGACGATGGGGCGCGGGGTCGGACTCATGTCACATCAGCTTGAGCAGCTTGGCCAGATCCGCGCGCAGCCCGGCCGGATCGGCGCCGGGAGAGTAACGCAGGATCACGAAGCCGTTGGGATCGATCACGTACACCGGCACGCCGCCGGCGGCTTCGGCGGCCGTGGGCTCCACCCGCGGCAACGCCGCGCGCAGCGCCGGGTCCGGGCGCAGCAGGCGCAACGACGCATCCCCGCGCAACGGCGCCGGCGCGCTGCAGCCGGGTTCGGCGCACAGCCACAGGACGTCGACCTGGTCGGCGTTGCGGCCCATCAGCCGCCAGACCACGTCGAGGTCGCGCGCCAGCGACGCGCAGGCCTGGGCACAGTCCGCCGGCGGCGCCAGCGCGATGCGCCACACGCGCGCGCCCGGATTCCAGGGATAGGCACTGCCGTCGGCCAGCCGCGGGACGCGTGCGCGCAGGTCGACCGGCGGCTGCAGCAGCTCGCCGTGGTTCTTCATCCCGGCCGGGCGCCAGCCGGAGAACCGCAGCGCGCCGGCCAGCAGCAGGCTGCCCAGGAACAGCGCGGCGACCACCAGCAACGCGAGGCGGTTGCGGCGAACCGGCGGGCGGGTGGGATCGGTCATCGCATGCCCGCGCGGCGAGCGCGCGCTCCGTGTCTGCGCAAACTCAGCACCAGCGCGGTGACCAGCACCGCGGCGGCGAGCGCGAACCACTGCACCGCGTAGCCGAGGTGGCGCTCGGGCGGCAGTGTGTTGGGCAGGATGTCGAGATCGCGCACGTAGCCCGGTCCCGCATCCAGCGCCTGCGCCGGGTCCAGCTTCAGCACCCGTGGCGCCAGCGCCGGCAGATCCAGCGCGCGCCGCAGCGTCGGCGGGTCCAGCGCGAGCGTCAGCAGCGCCCCGTCGGCCCGGGCGAGGGCCGCGCCGCCACCGAGTCCGGCCGCGGGCGGCGGCGTCAGCAGGCCGGCCAACTGCCATTCCCCGGCCGGCCGCGGTACCGCCGGCAGGCGCCGGTCCCCCGGCAGCGGCAGCCAGCCCAGTTCCACCAGCAGCGGCGTCCCGACCGCGGGCTGGAACACACGATAGGCGCGCACGCCGGCGCGCTCCTCGCGGCTCTGGTTGTCCAGCAGCACCGCCGGCGCGGCGAGGAAATGGCCGCGTCCGGCGCTCCAGTCGTAACCGGCGCGGCGCTGCGGATCGGCGGCGACCGCCAGCGGTTGCGGCTGGCGCGCCTGCAGCACTCCGGCCACCGCCGCCAGCATCGCCTGCTTCTGCTGCATGCGCTGCAGCTGCCACAGCCCCAGTCGCGTGAACAGGGCGATCGCCAGCAACGCCAGCGCCCAGCCGAACACGATGTTGCGACATACGCTCACGCCGGCGCGGCTTGCGGCTGCGATAATGCGCCCCTGGCACCGCTCCGGTGCGTCCGCAGGCAGGTTCCACCGATGAACGACTCGCTCAAGACCCTGCTGATCATCGCTTTCCTGCTCGTCATCCTGTGGAACCTCGGTGCCGGGCTGTACTACATGCTGGTCGACAAGGGCACGACCAAGCGCACCGTGAACGCGTTGACCAAGCGCATCGCGCTATCGGTCGTGCTGATCCTGCTGATCGCGCTGGCGATCCAGCAGGGCTGGATCACCCCGCACGGCGTCGTCCCCGCCGCCTGAACCGTTTCTCGCGTGGCAAAGGCCGGCTTCGCGCCGGCCCAGGCGGGCTACAGCACGTACACGAACAGGAACAGGCCCAGCCAGACCACGTCGACGAAATGCCAGTACCAGGCCACCGCCTCGAACGCGAAGTGGTCCTCGCCGCTGAAGTGGCCCTTCAGGCAGCGCAGCCAGACGATCGCCAGCATCACCGTGCCCAGGGTCACGTGCGCGCCGTGGAAGCCGGTCAGCATGAAGAAGGTCGAGCCGTAGATGCCCGAGCCCAGGGTCAGGTTGAGTTCGCTGTAGGCCTCCAGGTACTCGCTGGCCTGGAAGTACAGGAACAGGCAGCCCAGCAGCACCGTGGCGCCGAGGAACAGCAGCAGCTGCCTGCGCTTGTCGGCCTTGAGCGCGTGGTGGGCGATGGTGACGGTGACGCCGGAGGACAGCAGGATCAGGGTGTTGAGCAGCGGCAGGCCCCACGCCGGGATGGTCTGGAAGCTGCCGCCGATCGCGCCCGGGCCGTTGTTCGGCCAGCCGGCGGCGTAGCCCGGCCACAGCAGGCTGTTGGTCAGCACGCCGTCGCCCTGGCCGTTGAGCCACGGCGTCACGTACTGGCGCGCGTAGAACAGCGCACCGAAGAACGCGGCGAAGAACATCACCTCGGAGAAGATGAACCACACCATCCCCATCCGGAACGAGCCGTCGACCTGCTTGTTGTAGTAGCCGCGCACCGACTCGGTGATGACGTCGCCGAACCACTTGAACAGGACCGCGGCCAGGAACGCCAGCCCGGCGAAGAACAGCGGCTTGCCCCAGCTGGCCTCGTTGAGCCAGCTGGCGAAACCGAGCATGGTGGTGAACAGCGCGGCCGAGGCCACCACCGGCCAGCGGCTGCTGGACGGAACGAAATACACATTCGCGTCGTGTGCCTGGATATCGGAGCTGTGCGCTTGGGCCATGGTCGGGTCTTCCGGTTACGTACGTCGTGTCAGGGTGCGGCGTGAGGCAGGTCAGAGGCCGCTTTCGGCGCGTTGACCTGGTCGGTCTGGGCGTCGTTCTTGTAGAAGGTGTAGGACAGGGTCAAGGTATGGATGTCGGCCGGCAGATCCGGGTCGACGATGAAGCGCACCGGCATGTCGCGCGATTCGCCGACCTGCAGCGTCTGCGCGGTGAAACAGAAGCACTCGGTCTTGCTGAAATAGCCGGACGCGCGCGCCGGCGCGATCGAGGGCACGGCATTGCCGACGATGGTGCGGGTGCCGGTGTTGCGGGCGAAGTACCGCGCCTCGTACTGCCGGCCCGGCTGCACCCGCATCGTGGTCTGCTCGGGGTGGAACGCCCATGGCAGCCTGGAGTTCACCCCGCCGTCGAACTGCACCGTGACCCAGCGTTGCGTGGCGCCGGCGGCCTGCGCCGAGACCGCCGCCGGGCCCTTTTCCAGACGCACGCCGAAGACCTTCTCGCAGGCGATCCGGTACAGCGGCACCAGCGCGAAGGTGAACGCGAACGCGGCCAGCGCCACGCCCACGAGCTTGACCACGCCGGTGTGGTTGCCGGCGCTCATCGCAGCACCCCGCTCAGGATGAAGGCGAGGTAGATCCCGACCGCGACCGCGACCAGCACCAGCACCGTGCGCCGCACGCCGCGGCGGGCGGCCTGCTGTTTGTCCTGCGCTGGCGCCGGCTCGTGCATGGTCGCTGCGCCGCGCCTATTCGTAGTCCATGTGGGCGAAGTCGCCGTGGGCGAGGTCGCCTTCGCGGATCACCGGCGGGGTGGTGAAGGTGTGGTGCGGCGCCGGCGAGGGCACCGTCCACTCCAGCCCGCGGGCGCCTTCCCAGGCGCGGGCCTCGGCCTTCGCGCCGCTGCGCTTGGAGCTCCACAGGATGTAGAACATGAGGAACGGGGTGACGAACATGCCGAACGCGCCGATCGAGCTGATCAGGTTCCAGTCGGCGAACACCACGTTGTAGTCCGGGATCCGGCGCGGCATGCCGGCCAGGCCGAGGAAGTGCTGCGGGAAGAACACCAGGTTGACGAACACCATGGTCCACCAGAAGTGGATCTTGCCGAGCGTCTCGTTGTACATGCGCCCGGTCCACTTCGGCCACCAGTAGTAGATCGCGCCGATGATCGCGAACAGCGCGCCGGTGACCAGCACGTAGTGGAAGTGCGCGACTACGAAGTAGGTGTCGTGGTACTGGAAGTCGGCCGGCACGATGGCGAGCATCAGTCCGGAGAAGCCGCCGATCGCGAACAGGATCACGAACGCGATCGCCCACAGCATCGGCGTCTCGAAGGTCATCGAGCCGCCCCACATCGTGCTCACCCAGTTGAAGATCTTCACCCCCGTCGGCACCGAGATCAGCATGGTGGCGAACATGAAGAAGATCTCGCCGCCCAGCGGCATGCCGACGGTGAACATGTGGTGCGCCCAGACGATGAACGACAGGAACGCGATCGCGGCGATCGCGTACACCATCGCCTGGTAGCCGAACAGCGGCTTGCGGCTGAAGGTCGGGATGATCTCCGAGACCAGGCCGAACGCCGGCAGGATCATGATGTAGACCTCGGGGTGCCCGAAGAACCAGAAGATGTGCTGGTACATCACCGGGTCGCCGCCGCCGGCCGCATTGAAGAAGCTGGTCAGGAAGAACTTGTCGGTCAGCAGCATGGTCACGGCGCCGGCCAGCACCGGCATCACGCCCAGCAGCAGGAACGCGGTGATCAGCCAGGACCAGGTGAACAGCGGCATCTTCATCAGGTCCACGCCCGGCGCGCGCATGTTGAGCACGGTGGCGATGATGTTGATCGCGCCCATGATCGAGCTGATGCCCATCATGTGCACCGCGAAGATGGTCATGGCGACGTTGGCGCCGCCCTGCAGCATCAGCGGCGGGTACATGGTCCAGCCGCCGGCCGGCGCGCCGCCGGGCACGAACAGGGTCGACAGCAGCAGCACGAACGCGAACGGCAGGATCCAGAACGACCAGTTGTTCATCCGCGGCAGCGCCATGTCCGGCGCGCCGATCTGCAGCGGGATCATCCAGTTGGCCAGGCCGACGAACGCCGGCATGATCGCGCCGAAGATCATCACCAGCCCGTGCATCGTGGTCATCTGGTTGAAGAACTCGGGCTTGACCAGCTGCAGCCCCGGCACCGCCAGTTCGGAACGGATCACCACCGACAGCGAGGCCCCGACGATGACCATCAGAAAGCTGAACAGCAGGTACAGCGTGCCGATGTCCTTGTGGTTGGTCGAGAACAGCCAGCGCTCGACGAACCCCTGCTGGTGACCATGCTCATCGGCGGTGTGGCCGGTATCGACGGCGGCTTCGTAATGCGTGGCCATTGCCCTACCTCGAGAAAATGATGCGTGTCGAAATGCGTGTGTGCGACGGAAGCGGCGCTCAGGGCGCCGCGGCGACGACCGCGCCCGCGGTGGCGGCCGGCACGGCGGCGACCGACGGCGCGGCGGCGGCCTTGCGCTCGGCCAGCCAGCGCGCGAACTCGGCCTTCGGCACCGCCTTGACCACGATCGGCATGAAGCCGTGGTCCTTGCCGCACAGCTCCGCACACTGGCCGCGGTAGATGCCCGGCTCCTTGATGTCGGTCCAAGCCTCGTTGACGATGCCCGGGATCGCGTCCTGCTTCCAGCCCAGCGCCGGCACCCACCAGGAATGGATGACGTCGTCGGCGGTGATCACGAAGCGGATCTTGGTGTCGACCGGCAGCACCAGCGGGTTGTCGACGTCGCGCAGGTAACGCGGCAGTTGCGCCGGGGTCGGCACCTGGCCGCTCTGGCGCATCGCCTCGCTGCCGCGGTCCAGGCGGCTGCTGATGTCCACGCCCTCGCCGAGGTACTCGTACTTCCACAGCCACTGGTAGCCGGTCACCTTGACCGTCATCGCCGAGTTGCGGGTGTCGTACTGCTTGATCAGCCCGGTGGTGGCCGGCCAGGCCATCACCACCAGCAGGATCACCGGAATGGTGGTCCAGATGACCTCGGCGGTGGTGTTGTGGGTGAACTTGGCCGGGACCACGCCCTTGGACTTACGGAACTTGAAGATCGCCACCGCCATCGCGCCGAACACCAGCACGCCGATGACCACGCAGATCCACAGCACGAACATGTGCGCGTCGTAGGCGATCTGCGAGGTCGAGGTGACGCCCGGCGTCAGGTTGAGTTGCCAGCGCACCGGCTCGTAGGGCTCGGTGTCCGGGGTCGCGGCCTGCGCCCATGCCAGCATCGGCAGCGCCATCGCCGCCGCGCCCATTGCCCACTGCTTGAAACGACCGGCTGTCTTCACATCGAGCCCCAGATTGCGCAATTGAACCAATTCGAGAATGTCGTGCCGCACCCACCGCGCCGTTGCCGCCGGCGTCGCGCTGCGGCCCGCGCCGCTGTTGTCGCGCGTCCGTGCCGTCTGGCGGCGGCGCGAACCGTGCGCCGTCTCCCCTACGACCGCCACAGGCCCTGCCCGCTGCGGTCGCGACCGCCCCCGCGCCGCCCGTACGCCGGACCGTGCCGGCGACCGCGCGCATCGGGGCGAAAGCCCCCGCCATCATGGCGGGTCGCGCCGCCGAACGGTGGCGCGCGGTCCCCGTGGCGGCGGCAACGGTAGTTGCAACGCCGGACCCGTCGGAGACTGGCGGAACCTGTTCGAGCGACTCGCACGCCGCGCCATCGCTGTCGCGGAAGCGCTGGAATGGTAGCCCCCGCTCCGCGCCGCGGCAAGCCGCGCAGGGTGCGTATCCGCCGGCGCGACCGCTAAAATGGCCGCCTCCACGTCCGCCGGTGCCGGCCCGATGACTCCAGATCCTTCCGCCGCGCCGGTGGCCGCGGCCGCGCCGTCGCAGTCGTCCGCGATCCTGAGTCCGGAGTTGCCGCCGGCGCCGGCGCCGCTGCGTGCGGCGATCACCGCCGCCTGGACGCGCGAGGAAAGCGAACACGTGCGCGAGCTGCTCGCCACCGCGCGCCAGCCGCGCGCCGACTGGGATGCGGCCGACCGCGCCGCGATCCAGGCCACCGCCGCCGACCTGGTGCGCCGGGTCCGCGCCCGTGCCGCCGACCAGGGCGCGATCGAGGCCTTCATGCGCCAGTACGACCTGGGCAGCGAGGAAGGCGTGCTGCTGATGTGCGTGGCCGAGGCGCTGCTGCGGATCCCCGACCCGGACACCGCCGACGCCCTGATCCGCGACAAGCTCGGCGAGGCCGACTG
Source organism: Cognatiluteimonas weifangensis (assembly GCF_003416885.1). Lineage (GTDB taxonomy): Bacteria > Pseudomonadota > Gammaproteobacteria > Xanthomonadales > Xanthomonadaceae > Cognatiluteimonas > Cognatiluteimonas weifangensis. Next base: position 40,525 of record NZ_QVPD01000015.1, on the reverse strand, counting down.
GAAGAAGCACGTCGGCCAGTCCGACTCGGTGCTGGTCAACGCCTCCACCTGGGGGTTGATGCTCACCGGACACCTGGTGGACCTGGCCGACGCCACCAAGCGCGACGTGCACGGCGCCTTCAAGCGGCTGCTGGGCCGTCTCGGCGAGCCGGTGATCCGGCTGGCGGTGCGCCAGGCGATGCGGATCATGGGCCACCAGTTTGTGATGGGGCGCACCATCGAGGAGGCGCTGGCGCGCGGGCGCAAGGGCGACAACGCCCGCTACCGCTACTCCTTCGACATGCTCGGCGAGGCGGCGCTGACCGCGGCCGACGCCGATCGCTACCTCGCCGCCTATCGCCGCGCGATCGCCGCGATCGGCGGCAGCGGCCGCTTCGAGGACGTGTTCGCGGCGCCCTCGATCTCGGTCAAGCTGTCGGCGCTGCACCCGCGCTACGAACACGCCAAGCGTGCGCGGGTGCTGGCCGAGCTGACACCGCGGGTGCTGGCGCTGGCGCAGCTGGCCAAGTCGCACGGCATCGGCTTCACCATCGACGCCGAGGAAGCCGACCGCCTGGAGCTGTCGCTGGACGTGATCGCCGCCGCCTACGCCGACCCCTCGCTGCAGGGCTGGGAGGGCTACGGCCTGGCGGTGCAGGCCTACCAGAAGCGCGCGCCGTTCGTGATCGACTTCCTCGCCGACCTCGCCCGCCGCCATGGCCGCCGCATCCCGGTGCGCCTGGTCAAGGGCGCCTACTGGGACAGCGAGGTCAAGCGCGCGCAGGTCGACGGCCAGGCCGGCTACCCGGTGTTCACGCGCAAGCCCAACACCGACGTCAGCTACCTGGCCAACGCCGCGCGCATGCTCGATGCCGGCGACGCGCTGTATCCGATGTTCGCCACCCACAACGCGCAGACCATCGCCGCGGTGCATCGCATCGCCGCCGGCCGCCCGTTCGAGTTCCAGAAGCTGCACGGCATGGGCGACGACCTGTACGCGGAAGTCATCCCGGCCGATCGCCTCGACGTGCCGTGCCGGGTGTACGCGCCGGTCGGCTCGCACGAGGACCTGCTGCCGTACCTGGTGCGGCGGCTGCTGGAAAACGGCGCCAATTCCAGCTTCGTCAACCGCATCACCGACGAGGCCGTCGCCATCGACGAGCTGGTCCGCGACCCGGTCGAAACCGTCGCCGCGTTCGAAAGCATCCCGCACCCGCGCATCCCGCTGCCGCGCGCGCTGTACCGCTCGCACGGCCTCGACCGAGACAATTCCATGGGCATCAACCTCGCCAACGACGACCAACTGCGCACGCTTGCCGAACGGGTCAACGCCGCGACCCGCGACGACTGGCGCGCGGCGCCGCTGGTGCCCGGCGTGAACGCGGCCGGCGCCGACATCGCCGTGAGCTATCCCGCCGACCGTCGCGTCACCGTCGGCCAGTGGCGCGCGGCCGATGCCGCCACCGTCGAGCAGGCGCTGCGCAATGCCGTCGCCGCGCAGCCGGCCTGGGACGCCACTCCGGCCGCCGCGCGCGCCGCGATCCTGGAACACGCCGCCGACCTGCTGGAGCAGCGCCTGCCGCAATTCATTGCGCTGTGCACGCGCGAGGCCGGCAAGACCATCCCCGACGGCGTCGCCGAGGTGCGCGAGGCGGTCGACTTCCTGCGCTACTACGCCGGCCAGGCGCGCACGCTGTTCGGCGCGCCGCAAGTCCTGCCCGGCCCGACCGGCGAAGCCAACACGCTGCAGCTCGGCGGCCGCGGCGTGTTCGTGTGCATCAGTCCGTGGAATTTCCCGCTGGCGATCTTCAGCGGCCAGATCGCCGCGGCGCTGGCCGCCGGCAATGCGGTGCTTGCCAAGCCGGCCGAGCAGACCAACCTGGTCGGCTATTACGCGGTCAAGCTGCTGCACGAAGCCGGGGTGCCGGAAGCGGTGCTGCAGTTTTTGCCCGGCGACGGCGCCACGGTCGGTGCCGCGCTGACCGCCGACCCGCGCGTGGCCGGCGTCGCCTTCACCGGCTCCACCGACACCGCGCGCGCGATCAACCGCGCGCTGGCCGCACGCGACGCCGCGATCGGCGTGCTGATCGCCGAGACCGGCGGCCAGAACGCGCTGATCGGCGATTCCTCGGCGCTGCCCGAGCAGCTGGTCAAGGACGCGCTGGCCTCGGCCTTCACCTCGGCCGGCCAGCGCTGCTCGGCCGCGCGCGTGCTGTTCGTGCAGGAGGACATCGCCGACAAGGTGGTGTCGATGCTGGCCGGCGCGATGGCCGAGCTGCAGGTCGGCGACCCCGGGCTGCTGTCCACCGACGTCGGCCCGGTAATCGACGCCGACGCGCTGGGCCTGCTGCAGGCGCATGCCGGCCGCATGCAGGGCACGGCGCGGCTGATCGCGCAGGCCCCGCTGGACCCGGCCGCGACCGCGCACGGCAGCTTCTTCGCGCCGACCGCGTGGGAGCTGACCGCGCTGTCGCAGCTGACCCGCGAGAACTTCGGCCCGGCGCTGCACGTGATCCGCTGGAAAGCCGACCAACTGGACGCCGTGGTCGACGCGATCAACGCCACCGGCTACGGCCTGACCCTGGGCATCCATTCGCGCATCGACGCCACCATCGAGCGGATCGCCGCGCGCGCGCGGGTCGGCAACATCTACGTCAACCGCAACCAGATCGGCGCGGTGGTCGGGGTGCAGCCGTTCGGTGGCCAGGGCCTGTCCGGCACCGGCCCCAAGGCCGGTGGCCCGCACTACCTGCCGCGCTTCGCCACCGAAAAGACCCTGACCGTCAACACCACCGCCGCCGGCGGCAACGCCTCGCTGCTCACCCTGGGCGATTGATGCAGCTACATTGCGTAGCTGCGCCCTCCTGACGACGTGCTGTCTTCAAGTCGGAACGGCCTCTCCACATCGGTATCCGGGCAACATTCTGGATCGGCTTCGGAGGGAGTCGCCGTCCGGCGGGCTGGGGTGCGCGCTCCTGACGACCACCTGAGGTTGGGGCGCAGGCTATCCGTAGCCTTGATCTAATGAGATTCGGCTTCGGAGGGAGTCGCCGCCCGGCGGACTGGGGGTGCTGCGCCCTCCTGACGACCTCCTGTCTTTAAGTCGGGTCGTGGACCCTCCATGGTCCACTCTCCGCACCCCCAGCCCGCCGGACGGCGACTTCGGGGGATTGGAGTCCGTCGCTTCGGGCTGGTTTTCTCTACAAGCGCCGACTCACTTGCCGGAAGCCGGTGGCCCGGCCTGTGCGGGACCGTCGGCGGCATGGATGCCGCCGAGGAGCCTACAGGGACGTATTCACGGCGTGTCCCGCACAGGCCGGGCCACCGGCTTCCCCCGCAGAGCTACCCGCACTCGGGAGAAGGACCAAAAAAAGCCCCGCCGAAGCGGGGCTTTTTGCTTGCATCGTTGCGCGAGATCGATCAGAAGCGGTACTGCGCCGACACGCCGAGCAGGTTGGCATAGCCGTCGAAGTCGCCGACCAGACGCGCACCGCTGGACGAGGTGGTGTCGATGCTCGGGGTATCGATCTGCACGCGCATGTAGGCCGCATCCACGCTCAACGCCTCGGACACGTTCCAGGTCATGCCCAGGGTGTAGACCATGCGGTCGTTGTCGGGCAGGCGCGGAGTGCGGGCGGCATCGTTGGTCGGGGTCTCGTCGAAGCCCACGCCGGCGCGGAAGGTGAAGGCGTCGCTGAAATCCCACTCGCCGCCGACCGAATAGAACCAGGTGTCCTCCCAGTTGAACGGCTCGTGCGCCAGCTGGGCGCCGCCGGTGCGGTAGATGTCCACCGCCGACAGCGAGCTCCAGCCGGTGAGCTGGGCGTCGACCAGCACGCGGAAGTCCTCGTTGACATCCCAGCGCACGCTCACAGTGTCGGTGGACGGGGTGTCGAGGTTGGCCCAGATCGGCCCGTTGTCGTAGGTGTTCACGCCCAGCAGGCCGAAGGTCGCCGGCACCCGCGGATCGGAGTGGTCGAAAGTCGCATCGCCGGTCAGGGTGTGGTGGACCTCGGAGCGGTGCGCGTAGCCGAGCACCAGGTTGTCGCTGGCGCGGAACTGCATGCCGGCCACCCAGCCCCAGTCGTTGTCGCTGCCCTGGACCGTGGCCAGCGCGTCGGAACCCTGCGGCTGGAACGGATACGCCGGATTGAAGCAGTTCAGCGGATTGCCGGAGCCGGCGCACAGCGCGGTACCGAAATCGACCGCGTTGGACAAGGTGACCGAGGAATGCTGGAAGATCAGGCCGAGACCGACCGAGAAGCGCTCGCTGAAAGCGATCGCGGCCGACATCGTCAGGTCGACGGTCTTCACGTCGGACTTGATCGCGCTGTAGCGGCCGGCCCAGGTCGGGTCGTATTCGGTCTTCAGGCCGAACGGCGCGCTGACGCTGACGCCCAGGGTGACATTGTCCAGGCTGCCGCTGAGCGGGAACACCGCCGCCATCGCCGGGACCGGCGTGGCGTCGCCCGGATCGCCGCCGTCGCCGCCGCTGAGCGGGGTGCCGACCGCGGTGGTGCCGCCGCCGTCGAAGTCGGCGGTCAGGTCGATCATGGTGACGTCGGCCTGCAGCGTGGTCTTGTCGAGATTGACCATCGCCGCGGGATTGTTGAGCACAACCGAGGCGTCGCCCCAGGCGACAGTGGTGCCGGCATTGGCGCGGCCCATGTTCTTGACGCTGTTTTCACGGATCTGGAAGCCGCTGGCGTCGGCCGAGCCGAACGCCAGGACTCCGGCGATGCCGAGCGCCAGTGCGCTGAAGGTGTGGCGGGAAACGGTCTGCATGTGCACGATCTCCGGAGTGCTGGTCGGTAGTACCTGTCGTGGCGCGGCAGACGAGGATTCGCCCGTTCCGCACAGCCGGAAGCCCCCTCCCGACGTACGACGTTGCCGGCACTATAGCCTGCCTTTAACCGATTTGTAACAGACCGTCCGGCTCCGTACGGTTGCCCCCCAAACCGTCCGTTTTCCCTTGCGAAACGGTATCTTGGCGAGGCCGCCACCCTGGCCGCCGTTCTCGGACCCTTGCGATGTTCGTCGCCCTGCCTACCCGGAGCCGCCCGAGCCTGCGCTGGGCCACGCCGGTACTGTTTGCGCTGCTGTGGCTGGCCTACCTGTGGGCCAGCACCCGGCCGGCCTCGGCGCGGCGGCTGTGGCTGCTGGACTGGGGCGCGCTCACCGGCGGCCCGGCGCTGGCCGCCACCTGGCAGGCGCTGTGGAGCGAGGGCCACTGGCTGCGCCTGTTCAGCGCCTTGTTCCTGCACGCCGACTGGGCGCACCTGACCGGCAACCTGGTGTTCCTGCTGATCTTCGGGCTGCCGGCCGAGCGGGTGATGGGCGCCTGGCGGCTGCTGCTGCTGTTCCTGCTCGGCGGCGCGGTCGCCAACCTCGCCGCGGTGCTGGCGATCGGCGCCCCGGACCGGCTGGTGGTCGGCGCCAGCGGCGCGGTGTCGGCGCTGATCGGCGCCTACCTGGCGCTGTTCCCGCGCGCGCGGCTGGGGGTGGTGCTGCCGCTGGGACTGTTCCTGGAATTCGTGCGCGCGCCGGCCTCGCTGCTGATCGGGATCTGGGTGCTGCTGCAGGTGGTGTTCGCCTACATCGGCCCGGCGTTCGGCGCGGTGGCCTGGGCCGCGCACATCGCCGGCTTCGCCTTCGGCGTGCTGTATGCGTTGTTCGTGCGCGCGGCGATCGCGCGGCGGCTGCGCAAGCAGCGCGGGTACTGAGGGGCCCGCGTCCCCGCCATGCCCCGCCCGCGGCGGAAGACGGAAGGGATGCAGCATCGCCGTTGCCGCTGCCCCCACGCATCCCCGCTAGAATCCGCGCCATGGCCAAGCCGCTGTACAAGATCACCTTCCACAACCACGGCCGCGTCTACGAGCTGTACGCGCGCCACGTCGCCAGCAGCGCGCTGTGGGGCTTCACCGAAGTCGGCGAGCTGGTGTTCGACCTGCGCGACGGCGTGCTGGTCGACCCCACCGAGGAACGCCTGCGCGACGAGTTCGGCGACACCCGCGTGCTGCACCTGCCGATGCAGAGCGTGATCCGGATCGAGGAAGTCGCGAAGAAAGGCCAGCCCGCGATCCGCGACCCGGCCACCGGCGAAAAGGTCGTCACCCCGTTCCCGCTGCCGGCCAAGCCGCGCTAGGAAAAAGCAGGGGCAGTCCACTCCGCCCCCTTTAATCTCGTCTGTGGAATGCGGGTAGTTCACTCTGACCCCTGTTTTCAAACAGGCAACCTATCGCCTCATACGGAAAGCAAGAAAAGTAAACCGCCAGTCTTAGCGACATCTCTTTGCATCGCTTAAAAATCAGTCCGCCCAACAATTTCGACTAAATTTTCCTGCTTATCAGCAGACAGCTCTATTGAATACATTACCCCTGCCGACGAACGCAACACAAAATCTGAGCTGTACGCCGTGAGGCCTTCTGGCGAAGGCGCCCGGTCCAAGTTCACTCCGAAAGCACGAGAAACTTTTTGAGCGCTTAAATTAATATTTTCTCCAAACATCAAATTGGCAGGCAGCGCCAGATGATCGGTTGCTTCAGCCTTTTTTGCAGATACTTTCGATAAGACGCCATTAAAGAAGGCATATTCTCTGCCCTCCGCATCTTTAGCAGAACAATCATCAAATCCATGCACCGATTGTTCGCAGTCAGAAGTAACGAAAATATTTAGATCAGTAGGTTTAGCGCCAATAGGAAGTCTCCCAAAATCCGCAGTGCCCGCCCTGGCATTCCAGGCAGGCGCACACGCTGTACCCAACAAGAAAAGCGCGCTGGCGATGATCAAAGAAATCCTCATCACTATCCACCTCATTATTTAAGCCTATTGAATTGGCGGGGGCGACGGAGGCCTGGATGTCTCCGGTGGTGGCGGCGGCGGCAAATACTTCATGGGATCAACGACGGTGCCACCCGCAACCCTAGGCGCAGGACCGTCTATCCGCACCTCGAAATGCAAATGCGAATCGCCTTGCTTAGGTGTATTTCCGGTAGTCCCTATAGTTCCAATTTCTTGCCCAGCTGTCACCGTGTCCCCAGGCTTGACCGAGACACTGTTGAGATGCGCCGATTGCGTGTAAACGCCATCACCGTGGTTAATCACAACCTGGTTCCCGTATGTCTTGCTGGGATTCGGTTGTTGGTTTACGACGGTTCCACCATCTGCGGCAACTACGGCTGATCCCACTGGGGCCTGTATGTCAATTCCGGTGTGGGTAGATGGTCCGCTTGCGGTGTTTCTTGGAGTGCCAAACGCACCCTCACCTTCGCGAGGCTTGTCTGCGTGGTTCAACTGGTAGTGGCCAGGAACAGGCCACACAGGAAACGGGGCTGATTGCCGACCATCAGGATCGATAAATCTGTAAGGATTGTTGGTCGCGTAACAATAGCGACAAAAATTTCTACCCGTGACCGAATCAACGCTGACTGCATCGGTGCTCAGGAACTTCCCGATCAGCGGGTCGTAATACCGCTGCTGCATGTAATTCAGCCCCGTCGCCACATCGTACACGTGCCCCGTGTACCCCGGCCCATCCTTGGGCGTCGGCGTCAGCTGCCGGCCGTAGGGCTCGTACTCGCGCGTCGGCTCCAGCGCCACGCGCGAACCGTTGGTCACCACCACCGGGCTGCCCAGCGCGTCGGTGTGCTGGTAGCGGACCGTATAGGTGTTGGTCGCCGTGTCGCGCTCCCGGATCGCCAACAGGCTGCCGGCAAGATAAACATACTCGTCCACAGTCCCGGCGCGTTCGTCGCCGGTCATCGCGAGTTGCCCGGACAGGGTGTACTGGCTGTACTTGCTGCTGACGGCCACGGTATCCCGCACCCGCCGCCCTTGGCCATCGTAGACATAGCTGCTGGCCGGACTGGGTCCCACGGTGCGCAGCCGGTTGCCCAGGTCGAACGTGTAGAGCGTGCCGTTCTTGTTGGCCAGATTGCCCTGCACGTCGTAACCCAGGCCGATCACCGTGGCACCGCTGCTGCAGCCGCCAGTTTTGACGTTGGTCAGTCGGTTGCTGCCGTCGTAGCAGTAGTAGTGGTTGCGGTCCGACAGAACCACCCGGGTCAGATTGTCCAGGCTGTCGTAGCCGTAGGCCGCGCCGGTCGCCCCGTACATCGGCGAGACCACCGTCGTCAGCCGGTCCAGCCCGTCATAGCTCATGTCGCGATTGCCACGCTGGTTGCGGCCGCTGGCGCCGTCGCTGACGGCCGCGACGTTGCCGTTGCCGTCGTAGTCGTAGGCGTCGTCCAGGAATTTGGTGGTGCCGTAGGCGTCGGTACTGCGCTCGCAAAACAGGAGTCAGGGTAGGGTTTCTCAACAGCGAATGAGAAATACCACTCTGACCCCTGTTTTTCCACGGTGCGGGCCTTGTACTTCATGGGCGCGGATTAATTTCCTCCGTCCCGTTTTTGACCAATTACCTCCGTCCCCTTGTTCGCGCCTTTGATTCCGGCTGCTTGCACAAGCTGCGCGATAACGCGCATCACAACCTGCAGAAACGACAAGGCCCGCGTATGCGGGCCTTGTGCTTATAGGGTCGGACTGCCTCCGTCCCCTTTGTTCGCCTCATCAACCATGCCAAATCTAAGGATGTACAAGGCTGCAGCTCGAATACCGATGAAAAAAAAGATTACCAATATGAATGTGCAAATCAGGCCCACCGCATTTACCAATGCGTGAGAGAAGTAGAGCATGAAACTTAGCCCCAAAATTTGGACAGCTAACGACAGTATCTTCTTCACGAATACCACCTTGATTGAGGCTGGTTCTATTTTGCAGGTGTCCGCTGCTCAGGCGGCAGGGGTGGCGGCGGCGGCGGTGGTGGTGGTGGTGGTGGCGGGTCGTTAACCATCTTTGCAAGATCGACAAGAACGTGCGCAATAACAACCTTGCCAGCTGTCTCCACCGTATCTCCAACAGCCTTGGTTGCCTGTTTCACATTTCTAGTGATTGCGGCTGATAATTTCTTTGCCCTATTCACGGTATTTGCAGCCTTACCAGCTAACACTTGAATTGCGCGGGCATTTCGAAGCAGCTTAGGACCATTCTTCAATACGGTTTTACCGCCTTCTCCAAGACCCGGGAAGGCGGCACTACCGGCTGCCGCGATGCCAATATCGGTCCAGTCCAGGTCACCCCAATCTTTGTTATCGCCGTAATGCTGCATTAGTGCTTCAGTGGCCCCACCGACAAGTGCTTTCCCTGCATACGGACAGACAGGACACCGTCCATCTGGATCGGTGAACTTGTAAGGGTTGTTGTAGGCGTAGGCGTAACGGTTGAAGTGCCTCATGTCGCCTTCGTAGGCCGTCACCGGATCGACCGAGAGCGTTCTTCCAATGTCCGGGTCGTAATAGCGCTGCTGCATGTAATTCAGCCCCGTCGCCACATCGTACACGTGCCCCGTGTACCCCGGCCCATCCTTGGGCGTCGGCGTCAGCTGCCGGCCGTAGGGCTCGTACTCGCGCGTCGGCTCCAGCGCCACGCGCGAACCGTTGGTCACCACCACCGGGCTGCCCAGCGCGTCGGTGTGCTGGTAGCGGACCGTATAGGTGTTGGTCGCCGTGTCGCGCTCCCGGATCGCCAACAGGCTGCCGGCAAGATAAACATACTCGTCCACAGTCCCGGCGCGTTCGTCGCCGGTCATCGCGAGTTGCCCGGACAGGGTGTACTGGCTGTACTTGCTGCTGCCGGCCACGGTATCCCGCACCCGCCGCCCTTGGCCATCGTAGACATAGCTGCTGGCCGGACTGGGTCCCACGGTGCGCAGCCGGTTGCCCAGGTCGAACGTGTAGAGCGTGCCGTTCTTGTTGGCCAGATTGCCCTGCACGTCGTAACCCAGGCCGATCACCGTGGCACCGCTGCTGCAGCCGCCAGTTTTGACGTTGGTCAGTCGGTTGCTGCCGTCGTAGCAGTAGTAGTGGTTGCGGTCCGACAGAACCACCCGGGTCAGATTGTCCAGGCTGTCGTAGCCGTAGGCCGCGCCGGTCGCCCCGTACATCGGCGAGACCACCGTCGTCAGCCGGTCCAGCCCGTCATAGCTCATGTCGCGATTGCCACGCTGGTTGCGGCCGCTGGCGCCGTCGCTGACGGCCGCGACGTTGCCGTTGCCGTCGTAGTCGTAGGCGTCGTCCAGGAATTTGGTGGTCCCGTAGGCGTCGGTGCTGCGCTCGGGCAGGCCGCGGGCGTTCTGGGTCAGCGTGTGGACGATGCCGTTGCCGTAGGTGAACTGCTTCAAGGCACCGTTGGGGTAGTAGCTCACACCGGTGGCGTAACTGCCGGCCTGGGTTGGCTGGCCCAGGGCGTTGGGGGCGTAGGCGACGCCGAGTCCGTGCCAGGTCTGCGCGGACAGGTGGCCGTTGCCGTTGTAGGCATAGTCCACCGGCCAGTTCAGCACGCCGCTCCACACCAATTGCTCGCGCACCAGCAGTCCGCGCCGGTTGTAGCTGTACTGGGTGGTAACGGGATTGGTGCCGCCGTTGAGTGCGGTCACGCTGGCAAGCTGCCCGGTCGCCGTATAGGCGTAAGTAGTATCGGATTGGCCGTCCGGGAAGCTCAGCGTCACGATCCGGTTGCGGGCGTCGTACTGGCGCACCACCTTGCGCGCCAGGATGGCCGCGGTATCGCCTTCCGCGTCGCAAGGCGTGGCGGCCGGCAGCCCACTGGCCGACCAGGCCAGGTTGCCGGCGCCGTCGTAGCCCATCAGCGTGGCGCCGGTCTCTGGCTCGATCACCTTGCACAGCCGCTGATACTGGTCGTAGACGTACTCGCGGGTGGCGCCGGCCAGCGTGCCCGCGAACCTGCCGGTAACGGTGATCGCCGTGGTCGTGCGGCTGGCGCCCAGGTTGTCCACCGCGCGCGCGGCGATGCTGTGGCTGCCGGCCGCGGCGGTCCAGACGACGCTGTAGGGGCTGCTGGTGTCCTGGGCAATTTCCGTCCCGTCGACCAGGAACTCCACCCGGTTGACGCTGCCTTCCAGGTCGCTGGCCGTGGCCGTGAGCGCGACCGCGCTGCCGGGCAGCAAGGTCTGCCCGTTGACCGGCGCCGTCAGCGCCACGCTGGGCGCGGTATTGGCCGCCACCGCGACCGTGACTGCCGTCGTCGTGCGGCTGGTGCCCAGGTTATCCACTGCGCGGGCCTGCACCGTGTGGCTGCCGGCCACGGCGGTCCAGCTGACGCTGTAGGGGCTGCTGGTGTCCTGCGCGATTTCCGCCCCGTCGACCAGGAACTCCACCCGGTTGATGCTGCCGTCGCCGTCGCTGGCCGTGGCCGTGAACGCCACGCTGCTGGCGGTCACGTAGTGCTCGCCGCCGTCGGGCTCGGTGAGCGTCACCACCGGGAGCTGGTTGGCGTTGACGCTGATGCTGATCGCCGTGGTCGTCTTCGTCGCGCCGAGGTTGTCGACGGCCCGCGCCTGCACCGTGTGGCTGCCGGTGGTGGCGGTCCAGGCGACGCTGTAGGGACTGCTGGTGTCCTGCGCGACTTCGGCGCCGTCGACCAGGAACTCCACCCGATTGACGCTGCCATCGCTGTCGCTGGCCGTGGCCGCGAGCGTCACGGTGCTGCCGGTCACGAACGTCTGGCCGGACGTGGGCGCGGTCAGGCTGACGGACGGCGCTACATTCGCCGGCGGCGGATCCGGCTCGCAGTCGATGCAGATCGCCGAAGGCGTCACCCCGTCGCCGGCTGGTTCGGCCTGCTGCGCCAGCGCCGGCAAGGTCAGCAGCCACAACGTCGCAGCCAGCAGCCCGCCCCACCACCGTAGGCTCGAATGCTCCCCTGCCCGGCGCCTCATGGCGTCGCTCCGCGTGTGATGGACATCGGTTTGCCGAACGGATCGCGCGCGATCAGCGTGGTCGTGCTCTCCGGTGCGTCGATCCGCGTGGGCTGGTCGTACGCGGGTTGGTCGTAGGCCACAAATTGGGTGGTGGTGGCGTGGCCGCGCGGGTTGGTCACCCGGGTCTGGAATCCGCTCAGGTATTGCGTGGTCGTCACCAGCGGGCCCAGCTCGGAGTCCTGGGTCACCGATGTCACCCGGCCCAGGGCGTCATAGGCTGTGTGCACGCCGGGCAGGGTCCAGCTGCCGGCGTTGCTGGTGGGCGCCACGGCCACCGGATACGCCGCGTGAATCTGCCGGTTCAGCGCGTCATGGCTGTAGGCCGTGTAGCGGTCGGTGGCCGCGACATTGCCGGCGTCGTATTCGCGGACCAGCAGCGGGCGCCACAGTGCATCGTAGTAGGTGACCTTGCGGCCGTTGCCGGTGCTGACAGTCTGCCGCCAATGCTCTGCTGCGATGCCGTACTCGGCCGTCGCCACCGGCACGTAAGTGATGTTGGTCGCATTCCAGACGGTGCTGTCGCCGGTGGGATAGGTGATCTTGTTGCGGCTACCTGTCGCCCGTCGGCAGCCTGGACACCGAGGCCCTCGCCAACTAGGGAAGGCCGAACCCGTCAGCGGATACGCATCATTTCCCCACCATCCGCTTCAGCTCCGCCAGCGCCGCCGCGATCGGCGCGTCGCCGTCGAGGACGTCGCCGGCGTGGCTGCCGGCTTCGGCTTCGCCGTCGCCGCGCAGGTGGCCGGGCAGGGTCGCTTCGGTGACGTCGGGCTTGCCGCCGTTGGCGGCGTCGCCGGCCGGGCGCAGCACCACGTCGGGTTCGATGCCGCGCGCCTGGATCGACTTGCCACTGGGGGTGTAGTAGCGCGCGGTGGTGAGCTTGACCGAGTCGCCGTTGTTCAGCGGAAGCAGGGTCTGCACCGAGCCCTTGCCGAAGGTGCGGCTGCCGACGATGCGGGCGCGGCCGTTGTCGGCGAGCGCACCGGCCAGCACCTCCGCGGCGCTGGCGGAGCCGGCGTCCACCAGCACCACCAGCGGCGCGCCGTGCAGGCGGTCGCCGGGGGTGGCGCTGAACTGCGTGTCGCTGATCGGGATGCGGCCGCGGGTGCTGACGATGCCGCCGCGCTCGAGCAGGTCGTCGGCGATCTGCACCGCCGACACCAGCAGGCCGCCGGGATTGCTGCGCAAATCCAGCACCAGCCCGCGCAGGCCCCGGCCGGGGGTGGCGCCGCCGGCCTGCCGCTGCAGGTCCGCCAGCACCGTCTCGAAATCGGCGGCGGTGTCGGCCTGGAACGCGGCGATGCGCAAATAGCCGTAGCCGGGCTCCAGTAGGCGGCCGCGCACGCTGGCGACGCGGATGGTTTCGCGCATCACCGTCACGTCGAACGGCTTGGCCGCGCCTTCGCGCAGCAGGGTCAGCACCACCCGGGTGCCGGGCTTGCCGCGCAGCGGGCCCTGGCCGTCGTCGCCGGGCTGCAGCGGCTTGCCGTCGACCGCGACGATGGTGTCGCCGGCCTTGATCCCGGCGCGCGCGGCCGGGGTGCCGTCGATCGGCGCGATGACCTTGATGCTGCCGTCGGCCTGCGGCTGCACTTCCACACCGATGCCGTCGTAAGCGCCGCTGGTTTCCTCGTCGAAGGCGCGGGCATCGTCCTTGTCGAAATAGGTGCTGTGCGGGTCCAGGTCCAGCAGCAGGCCCTTGACCGCGGCGTGCATCAGGCGGTCGTCGTCGACCGGATCCACGTACGCCGCGCGCACCGCGTTGTAGACGGTGACGAAGCGCCGGATCTGCGCCAGCGGCACCTGGCTGGCGGCGTCTTCAGCGGCGTCGGGATCGTCGGCGTCGGCGCTCTGCGGCGCGGCGTCGGGATCGTCGGCGGTGGAGCCTGGCGGCGCGACCTCCGGCGCCGGCACCGGCGGCGCCTGCTGGGCGTGGGCGGGCGCGAGCAGCGCCAGGGCCAGCAGCGCGGACAAGGGGGCGAAACGCATGCCGGGACTCCGGAAGTGGCAGGGGAGCATCAGACCACGGAACGGGTGAACGGGTGTGCAGCGGGAGACGCGAGGCGCCGACGCGTCGGGCCGGGAACGGGCGGGCCCGTCGCGCGCCGCCGCTGCAACGCCCGCGCCGCCTTGCGTGCTCGTCGTGCGCCACGCGGGCGCGGCGCACCGCGCCCGCGCACACGCGTCCGCGCGCTCACTGTTTCTGCAGCCAGACCCGCGGATCGACCGGGTCGCCGTTGCGGCGCAGCTCGAAATACAGCGCCGGCGGCCCGGCGCCGCCGGAACTGCCGACGCTGGCGAGCGCGTCGCCGCGCTTGACGTCGTCGCCGGCGTCGCGCAGCAGCGCCTCGTTGCGCGCGTACAGGCTCATGTAGCCGTTGCCGTGGTCGACGATCAGGATCAGGCCGTAGCCGTTCATCCAGTCGGCGAACACCACCTTGCCGTTGGCGACCGCCTTGACCGTGGCCCCGGTCGGCGCGCCGATCAGCAGGCCGGCGCTGCGGCCGCCGTCGGGCAGGGTGCCGCCGTAGCCGGCCAGCAGGCTGCCCGACAGCGGCCAGCCGAGGCCGCCGACCCGGACCGGCGCGGCGTTGGCGATCAGCGGCGGCTTGGGCCGCGCCTGCCCGGGCTTGCCCGGCGCATGCGCGGCGCGTCGCGCGGCGGCGCGACGTTCGGCCTCGGCGCGCGCGGCGGCCGCGCGCAACCGCGCCAGCAGCCGCTTCAACCCGGCGACGTCGCTGCCCAACGCGCGCTCGCGACTGCGCCGGTCCTGGTAGCGCGTCTCCAGCCGGGCGACCGTCTGCGCGTGCCGTTGGCGGTCGTCCTGCAGCTGCGCCAGCTGCGCGCGCTGGCTCGCACGCGCGGCATCCAGCGCGCGTTGCTGCTCGGCGATGCGTTGCTCCAGCGCGTCCAGTTGCTGCAGCTCCGCGGCCAGCGCGGCGATGCGCTGCGCGCGGTCGCGCTGCAGGTAGCGGTGCCAGCCCAGCACGCGGTTGGCCTCGGCAACGCTGTCCTGCGCCAGCAGCAGCTTCAGCGGCGCGTCGCCGCCGACGGTGTAGGCGGCGCGCAGCAATCGCGCCAGCGCCTGGCGCTGATCGCCGAGCCGGGACTGCAATGCCGCGCGCTGCTGCTGCAGCTGCGCCAGCGCGGCTTGCTGCTGCGCCAGCCGGGCCTCGGTCTCGCGCAGGCTGCGGCTGGAACGGCCCAGGCGCTCGTCGACCGCGCGCAGCTGCCGCGAGGCGGCGCCGCGCTGGCCTTCGATCCGACGGCGCTCGGCGGCGACCGCCTGCAGCTCGCGCTGGGCGCGGTCGAGCCTGCGCTGCGCGTCGCGGCTGTTCTGCGCGGGCACGGCGAAGGCGAGCACCAGCGCGGCCAGGGCCGCGGCGATCGCCAGGCCGGCGCGCGCGCGCGCCATCAATCCCCGCCCGGCACGGCGGCGAGCAGCAGGCTGCGGCCGGTCATCTCCGCCGGCGGCGGCAGGCCGAGCAGATCCAGCAGGGTTGGCGCGACATCGCGCAGCGCGCCGCCGTCGCGCAGACGCGCCGTCCGCGCACCGACGTAGACCAGCGGCACCGGGCCGACGGTGTGCGCGGTGTGCGGCTGACCGGTGACCGGATCGCGCATCAGCTCCAGGTTGCCGTGGTCGGCGGTGATCAGCAGCGCGCCGCCAACCGCCTGCACCGCGGCGACGATCGCGCCGATCGCGGCGTCGACTGCCTCGGCGGCGCGGATCGCGGCCTGCAGGTCGCCGGTGTGGCCGACCATGTCGGGGTTGGCGAGGTTGCACACGATCGCGTCGAAACGCTGCGCGCGGATCGCGTCCACCAGCCGCGCGGTCACCTCCGGACAGCTCATTTCCGGCTGCCGGTCGTAGGTCGCCACCTTGGGGCTGGGCACCAGGATGCGCTGCTCGCCCGGGTACGGCGCCTCGCGGCCACCGCTGAAGAAGAACGTCACGTGTGCGTACTTCTCGGTCTCGGCGATGCGCAACTGGGTCAGACCGTGGTCGGCCAGCAGCGCGCCGAAGGTATGGGCGAGGTTGTCGGGCGCGAAAGCCACCGGCGCCGGCAGGGTCGCGTCGTACTCGGTCAGGCAGACGAAGCGCGCCAGCCGCGGGCGCCGCGCGTCGAAACCGTGGAAGTCGGGGGCGACGAACGCCGCGGCCAGCTGCCGCGCGCGGTCGGCGCGGAAGTTCATGAACACCACCGCGTCGCCGTCGGCCATCGGTGCCGGCTCGCCGTCGGCCGGCGCGATCACGGTCGGGGCGACGAACTCGTCGTTCTCGCCGCGCGCGTAGGCCGCCAGCAGCGCGGCCTGCGCATCGAGCGCGCGGTAGTCGGCGCGGGCCTCGACGATCGCGTCCCAAGCGCGATGCAGGCGCTCCCAGCGCTGGTCGCGATCCATCGCGTAGTAGCGGCCGCCGATGCTGGCGATGCGCGCGTTGCCTAGCGCCGCGCACTTGTCCTGCAGCGCCGCCAGGCTGGGCTCCGCGGAGCGCGGCGGGGTGTCGCGGCCGTCGAGGAACGCATGCACCGCGACCCGCGCCACGCCGGCGCGCTGCGCCAGCTCCAGCATCGCGAACAGGTGCCGCTGGTGGCTGTGCACGCCGCCGGGCGAGAGCAGCCCCAGCAGGTGCAGGGTGCCGCCGCTGTCGATCACCGCCTGGCAGGCGGCATGCAGTTCGGGGTTGGCGAAGAAGCTGCCGTCCTCGATCGCCGCGTCGATCCGGGTCAGGTCCTGGTAGACGACGCGGCCGGCGCCCAGGTTCATGTGCCCGACCTCGGAATTGCCCATCTGCCCGTCCGGCAGGCCGACCTGGCGGCCGGAGGTCTCGATCAGGGTGTGCGGACGGCTCGCCCACAACTGCCGCCAGTGCGGCAAGGTGGCCTGCGCCAGGGCGTTGTCGGTGGGGTCCTCGCGGTGGCCCCAGCCATCGAGGATCAGCAGGACGACGGGTTTGGGGCGCGGGCTGGCTGCAGGCAAGGCGAAAGTCCCGGTGACTTCGGACAGGCGCCGATTGTAGCGAAGCCCCGCAGACTGCCGGCATCCGCTGCGGCGGACGCGCCGACCGCTTAAACCCTGCGCGCCGCCGTCGCATCCGAGCAGGACACCCCCGCCACCGGACTGACCCGACCATGCCGCGTACCCGCCTCGCTCTCGCCCTCGCCCTTGCCTTGTTCGCCGCCGCGCCCGCCTTTGCCCAGGGCCAGGACATCGACAAGATCAACGGCAGCATCACCGCCACCGCCGGGCAGCGTTACGGCGACCTGGAGACCGTCAACGGCAGCATCCGCCTGCAGGCCGGGGCGCAGGCCGCGGACGTGGAAACCGTCAACGGCAGCATCCACGGCGAGGACGATGTCCGCGCGCAGACGCTGTCCACGGTCAACGGCGGCATCCGCCTGGGCCGCCGCGCGCAGGTGGAGGCCGGCATCGAGACCGTCAACGGCGCGATCTTCCTGGACCGCGGCAGCCGCGTCGGCGGCGATGTCGCCACCGTCAACGGCGGCATCGGCCTGGTCGACACCGACCTGGCCGGCGACATCGCAACCGTGAGCGGCGACATCACCGTGGGCGCGGGCTCGCACGTCAAGGGCGGGATCCGCGTGGACAAGCCGAACCGCGGCGGCGTCCACGTCCGCCTGGGCAGGCAGCGCGCGCCGAAGATCGTGATCGGCCCGGACGCGGTGGTCGAGGGGCCGCTGGTGTTCGAACGCGAGGTGCGGCTGTACGTGCACGCCAGCGCCCGCATCGGCAGCGTCCGCGGCGCCACTGCGGTGCGCTACTCCACGCCGACGCCGCCGGCGGATGAGTAAGCGCCGCAACTGCTAGCATCGGGCTTCCTGCCACCGCGGAGGCCGCGATGTCGCGCCCGTTCCTGTCCTGCCTGTCCTGCGCCCTGCTCGGCGCCCTCGCCCTGGCCGCCTGCGACCGCCCGCAGGCCGCGGCCGCGCCGGCGCCCGCCGCGACCGCGGCCACGCACGCCTTCCGGCCCGGCATCGACGCCGGCGACTTCGCCGCGCACGTGCAGGCGCTCGCTTCCGACGGGTTCGAGGGCCGCGGTCCCGGCACCGCCGGCGAGGACAGGACGGTCGAGTACATCCAGGCGCAGATGCAGCGCATCGGCCTGCAGCCGGGCTACCGCGGGCAGTGGTTCCAGACCGTGCCGATGGTGGAGACCACCACCGATCCGGCCACCACGCTCGCGCTGGAGGTCGCCGGCAAGCCGCGGGTGTTGCGGTTCGGCGACGACATGGTGATCGGCACCCGCAGCGGGCAAGCGGAAGTGAAGCTCGAGGCCAGCCCGCTGGTGTTCGTCGGCTACGGCGTGGATGCGCCCGAGCAGCAGTGGAACGACTACGCCGGCATCGACGTCCGCGGCAAGACCGTGGTGATGCTGGTCAACGATCCGGGCTTCCACGCCGGCGACGACAGCCTGTTCGAAGGCAAGCGCATGACCTACTACGGCCGCTGGACCTACAAGTTCGAGGAGGCCGCGCGCAAGGGCGCCGCCGCCGCGCTGATTGTCCACGACGACGCCGGCGCGTCCTACGGTTGGGACGTGGTGAAAAGCTCCTGGTCGGGCGCGCAGCACGACCTGCCCGCCGCCGGCGACCCCGCGCCGCGGCTGCCGGCGCAAGGCTGGCTCAGCGGCGAGGCCGCCAACGCGCTGTTCGCCGGCGCCGGCCTGGACCTGGCACAACTGCGCGCCGCCGCCAACAAGCGCGGCTTCAAGGCGGTGCCGATGGACGCGACGCTGTCGCTGGACCTCAAGAGCACGATCGCGCAGAAATCCTCGCGCAACGTCGTCGGCCTGCTGCCGGGCCGCGCGCATCCGGACGAAGCGGTGCTGTACATGGCGCACTGGGACCACCTGGGCAAGCACGACGACGAAGCCGGGCCCGACGGCAGCGCCGACACCATCTACAACGGCGCGGTCGACAACGCCACCGGCGTGGCCGGGATCCTCGAGCTGGCCGAGGCGTTCGCCCACCAGCAACCCGCACCCGAGCGCTCGCTGCTGTTCCTGGCGGTGACGCTGGAGGAATCGGGCCTGCTCGGCTCGCAGTACTACGTCGCCCACCCGGCCCTCCCGCTGGCGCAGACGGTGGCGGCGTTCAACCTCGACGCGATGAGCGTGTCCGGCCGCAGCCGCGACATCACCGTGGTCGGCCTGGGCAGCTCGCAGCTGGAGGACCTGCTCAAGCCGGTCGCCGAACAGCAGGGCCGCAGCCTGCACGCGGAAGCGCATCCGGAGGCCGGCGGCTATTTCCGTTCCGACCACTTCAACTTCGCCAAGGCCGGGGTGCCGGCGCTGTACATCGACGGCGGCGAGGACCTGGTCGACGGTGGCACCGCGGCGGGTGCGGCCGCGGCCAAGGACTACAACGAGCACCGCTACCACAAGCCCGGCGACGAATACGACGCAGCCACCTGGAAGCTCGACGGCGCGATCCAGGACCTGGAAACCGTGTACGCCGTCGGCCGCGACCTGGCCGCGTCGCAGCAGTGGCCGAACTGGTACGCCGGCAATCCCTTCAAGGCCGCGCGCGACCAGGCGCGGGCCGGCGCGACGACGGCGCCCGCGGCGAAGTAGCCCGGCCCCGTCCCGCATCTCCACGGACGGCGCCGCGATGGCGCCGTCCGCATCTCCGGGCCCCTGCCCGCGGGCCGGGACTCAGCTGGCGACCAGCCGCACCCGCGCGAAGGTGCGCTTGCCGACCGCGAGCAGACCCTCGAAGCCGGGTGCGAACAGCCGCTGCGGATCCTCGACGACCTCGCCATCGACCTTCACCGCGCGCTCCCTGAGCTTGCGGTTGGCTTCCGAATTGCTCGGGGTCAGGCCGGCGGCGGTCAGCAGCGCGGCGATGCGCAGGCCCGCGGCCGGGACCGCGATGTCCTGCAACGGCAATTGCGCGGTGTCACCCTCGCCGCGGACCGCGGCGTTCCAGCCGGCGACCGCCTGCTCGGCGGCGGCTGCGCCGTGGAAGCGCGCGGCCAGCTCGCGCGCCAGCCGCAGCTTGACGTCGCGCGGGTTGAGCTGGCCGGCCGCGATCTCCGTCTTCAGCGTCGCCGCCTCGGCGATCGAGATCTCGAAACTCAGCAGCTCGATCCAGCGCCACATCAGCTCGTCGCCGATCTTCATCGCCTTGGTGACGATGTCGATCGCCGGCTCGTCGATGCCGATGTAGTTGCCCAGCGACTTGGACATCTTCTGCACGCCGTCCAGGCCTTCCAGCAGCGGCATGGTCAGCACGATCTGCGGCGGCTGGCCGAAATGTTCCTGCAGGCCGCGGCCCATCAGCAGGTTGAACTTCTGGTCGGTGCCGCCGAGCTCGACGTCGGCCTCGAGCGCCACCGAGTCGTAGCCCTGCACCAGCGGATACAGGAACTCGTGGATCGCGATCGGCTGCTGCGCCGCGTAGCGCTTGGCGAAGTCGTCGCGCTCGAGCATCCGCGCCACGGTGTGCTGCGCGGCGAGCTTGATCATGTCGGCCGCCCCCATCTGCCCGAACCACTCGCTGTTGAAGCGCACCTGCGTGCGCTCGCGGTCGAGCACCTTGAACACCTGCGCCTCGTAGGTGCGGGCGTTGGCCAGCACGTCCTCGCGGGTCAGCGGCTTGCGGGTGACGTTCTTGCCGGTCGGATCGCCGATCATCCCGGTGAAGTCGCCGATCAGGAAGATCACCTGGTGGCCCAGGTCCTGGAACTGGCGCAGCTTGTTGAGCAGCACCGTGTGCCCCAGATGCAGGTCCGGCGCGGTCGGGTCGAACCCGGCCTTGACCCGCAGCGGGCGGCCGCCGGCCTGCAGGGACGCGGTCAGCCGCGCCTGCAGCTCCTCGTGCTTGAGGATCTCGTCGGCGCCACGGGCGATCAGCGCCAGTTGGGAGGACAGGTCGGCGGACAGGCTCACGGCACTCTCGCTGCGGCGGCACGCGGAAGCGTGACGCGTGTTGGAAAACGGCGTTAACGGCCGGTTAAATGGGGGAATCGCGGAAAAGTCATCGCATTCAAGGGTTTGACGCGTACTTTTCCCGCGACTATGTTACCGGCTTGATGTGTCCGTCACATCGGACGGGGGAGTGACCGATGCGCCCGAACCTTACGTGCCTGCCCGCATGAGCGCGCCGGAGAGCCGCAGCGGCCGCCGTGCGCGCCTGGACAAGTTACGCGAAGCCGCCCTGCACCGGAAGGTGCTCTCGCGCCATCTGCCGGCGGCGTTCAACGGCCGCTGGACCCGTCGCCACTGGGCGCATGCCAGCCTGTTCGCCACCCTCGGCGCGCTGCTGGCCGCGATCGTCCCCGGCTTTTCCGGCCCGACGAGCGATGTCGCGCAGGCGGCGCTGTCGGCGCCGCGCACCACCCTGGCGCTGACCCTGCCGGCACTGCCGCAATCCCGGCGGGCGCCGGCCACCGACCACTGGCAGCTGCTGACGGTCCAGCCTGGGCAGACGCTGGGCGCCCTGTTCCAGCAGCTCGGCCTGCCCAGCGCCACCATGCACCGGCTGCTGCAGCAACCGGATGCGCGCCGGGCGCTGACCCGGCTCCGGCCCGGCGCCGAGCTCGCCTTCGACATCCCGCGCGACGGCCAGCTGCGCGCGCTGCGCTACGACCGCGACGAGACCCACCGGGTCGAGCTGTCGCTGGTCGGCGAGCAGGTGCGCGAGCGCGTGATCGAGCGCCCGACCACCACCCGCACCGTGGTCATCAGCGGCGAGGTCGGCCGCTCGCTGTTCTGGTCGGCGCGCAAGCTCGGGCTCTCGGGCAAGGCGATCAACCAGCTCACCGACGAGATCTTCAAGTACGACATCGACTTCAACGAGGACGTCGCCGCCAGCGACCGCTTCAGCGTGGTCGTCGACCAGGTCTGGCGCGAGGGCGAGCTGATCCGCACCGGCGACATCCAGGCGGCGACCTTCACCGTACGCGGCAAGCTGCACTCGGGCTTCCGCTTCGAGCACGACGGCAAGGCCGAGTACTTCACCGCCGACGGCACCCCGCTGAAGAAAGCCTTCATCCGCATGCCGATCCCCTACGCGCGGATCAGCTCGGGCTTCAGCCGCGCACGCAAGCATCCGATCCTGGGCCGGGTGCGCGCGCACCAGGGCGTGGACTACGCGGCCCGCAGCGGCACCCCGATCATGGCCGCCGGCGACGCGCGCGTGGCCTTCGTCGGCTGGAAGGGCGGCTACGGCCGCACCGTGATCCTCGACCACGGCCGCGGCTACACCACCCTGTACGGACACATGTCGCGCTTCGGCAAGGAGCGCGTCGGCCAGCGCATCGCGCAGGGCACGGTGATCGGCTACGTCGGCATGACCGGGCTGGCGACCGGCCCGCACCTGCACTACGAATTCCGCATCAACGGCGCGCACCGCAACCCGCTGGCGGTGACGATGCCGCCGCCGGAGCCGCTGCGCGGCGCGGCGCTGGCGCAGTTCCGCGCCCAGACCGGCCAGGCGCTGGCGCAGATCCGCAAGGTCGAGGACGTGATCTACGCCGACGCCGGCACCGAGGCGCCGAAGGCCAAGGCCGCGCGCCGCGGCTGAT
Source organism: Cognatiluteimonas weifangensis (assembly GCF_003416885.1). Classification (GTDB taxonomy): domain Bacteria; phylum Pseudomonadota; class Gammaproteobacteria; order Xanthomonadales; family Xanthomonadaceae; genus Cognatiluteimonas; species Cognatiluteimonas weifangensis. Next base: position 18,159 of record NZ_QVPD01000015.1, on the reverse strand, counting down.
CCGCAAACTGCGCCCGGGCCATCCGCGGCCCGTGCGTCGGGGCTGATCCGCGGCCCGCAGCAGCGGCGTCGGCCGCGATCCGGCCGCCCGGCAATTGCGGCGGGCGCCGCAATCCCCCAGCCGCGCGCAGCGCGGCCCTACACTCTGCCGATGGCATCCCTTTATCTCGGCCTGATCTCCGGCACCAGCGCCGACGGCATCGACGCCGCGCTGGTGCGTTTCGACGGCGACGCCCCGCACGCTCCCTGCACGCTCGTGCACGGCCGCACCTGTCGCTGGCAGCCGGCCTTGCGCGCGCGCCTGCTGGCGCTCGGCCAGGGCGGCGACTGCGCTTCGCTGGACGAGTTCGGCGCGCTCGACGTGCAGGTGGCGACGGCCTTCGCCGAGGCCGCGCTGGCGCTGCTCGCCGAGGCCGGCGTCGCCGCCGCGCAGGTGCGCGCGCTCGGCTCGCACGGGCAGACCGTGCGCCACCGGCCGGGCGGCCCGCATCCGTTCACGCTGCAACTGGGCGACGGCCACCTCATCGCCGAGCGCACCGGCATTACCACCGTGTCCGACTTCCGCCGCCGCGATGTCGCCGCCGGCGGCCACGGTGCGCCGCTGCTGCCGGCGCTGCACGCGGCGCTGCTGCATTCGCCGGCCGAATCGCGTGCGGTGCTCAACCTCGGCGGCATCGCCAACCTGACCCTGCTGCCGCGCGCGGGCACGGTGCGCGGCTTCGACAGCGGCCCGGCAAACGCGTTGCTCGATGCCTGGTGCGCGCGCCACACCGGCGCCGCCTACGATGCCGGCGGCGCCTTCGCCGCCGCCGGCGCGGTCGATGCGGCATTGCTGCAGCGGCTGCTGGACGAGCCCTGGTTCGCGCAGCCGCCGCCCAAGAGCAGCGGTCGCGAGCAGTTCCACCTGGACTGGGTCGCGGCGCGGCTGCGCGGCGACGAGGCGCCAGCCGACGTGCAGGCGACGCTGCTGGAGCTCACCGCCGCCAGCGTCGCCGAGGCGCTGCACGCCACCCAGCCCGACACCCGGCGGCTGCTGGTCTGCGGCGGCGGCGTGCACAACCCGGTGCTGCTGCGCCGCCTCGCCGCGCGGCTGCCGGACGTCGTCGTGGAATCGACCGCGGCGCACGGCGTGGACCCGGACCTGGTCGAGGCGATGGGCTTCGCCTGGCTGGCGCGCGAAACCCTGGCCGGGCGCCCGGGCAACCTGCCGGCAGTGACCGGAGCGCGCGGCCCGCGCGTGCTCGGCGCGATCCATCACGCCTGACCGGCCCGCGCCGGCCGTCGCTCACTCCAGCGCGAAGCGCCCGCTGATGCTCTGGTCGGGTTCGGCCACCGGCGCCGGCGGCGACGTCGCGGCACGGCCGATCAGGGCGAAGCCGGGATCGCTGGGCACCGCTTCCATCGCCGCGATCGCAGCCTCCAGCGCGCCCGCCTCGTCGGCCTCGAAACGCACCGGGCCGGGGGCCTCGCAGGCATGCAGTCCCTGCTCCAGCACCTGCAGCAGGGTGTCGTGGACGGACCAGCCGCGGGCATCGCCGAGCCGCTTGATGCGCTCGGCCAGCAGCGGATCGATGTCGCGCAGCACGATGTCGGTCATGAGGCTCCTCCTGACCACGCCCCGCCGGGGCCGGCGTCAGCGCGCATCCTGCGCAAGCCCGGCGCCGACCGCAACCGTCAGCCGCTCCCGGGGGCAGCCGGTTCGGGCGCGGCGCAGTCCTGGATCCGCCGCCACAGCCAGGCCAGCAGCAGCAACGTGGGCACCACCGTCAACGCGCTCAGGGTGAAGAAGGTGGCGTAGGACGTGGCCTCGACCAGGTAGCCGGACACGCCGCCGGCGAACTTGCCCGGCAGGTTGGCCAGCGACACCAGCAGCGCGAACTGGGTCGCGGTGAAGTTGCGGTCGGTGAGCGCCGACATGAACGCGATCAGGACCACCCCGGCGAAGCCCTGGAACAAATTGTCGGCGGCGATCGCGGCGTAGAACGCCCACAGCTCCGAGGGATGCTGCGCCATCAGCAGGAATGCGAGGTTGGACAGCGCCACCCCGAGCGTCGCCACCAGCAGCATGCGGCGGAAGCCGAACGCGGCCACCGCCACGCCGCCGGCGAAGGCGCCGGCGATGCCCATCCAGATGCCGAACAGCTTGGACACGGTGGCGATGTCGGACTTGCTGAAGCCCGAGTCGAGATAGAACGGCCCGGCCATCACCCCGATCACCTGGTCGGGGAACTTGAACAGGCCCACGAACAGCAGCAGCACCAGCCCGAGCAGCACGCCGTTGTTGCGGAAGTAGCTGGAAAACGGCTGCCAGAACGCACCGAGAACATCGATCCGGCGCACCACCGTGGCCTCGGGCGCCACCGGCTCGCGGCACAGCAGCGTGGTCGCCACCGGGATCAGCATCAGCGCCGCCATCCACAGGTACGCCGGCGTCCAGCCCTGGAAGTCGGCGATGTACAGCGCGCCGGCGCCGCCGACGATCAGGCCGAAGCGGTAGCCCAGGGTGTAGGTCGCCGCCAGCGCCGCCTGCGCCGCCGCCGGCGCGATCTCGATGCGGTAGGCATCGACCACCGAATCCTGGGTGGCGCCGGCGAAGGAGCCCACCAGCACCCAGGTCACCAGCCCGGCGACGCCGAGTTCCGGGCGCATCCACGCCAGCGCGGCGAGGCTGATCCCGACCAGCAGCTGCGCGGCCAGCAGCCACGAGCGCCGGCGGCCGAGGAACGCGGTCAGCGGGAAGGGGAAACGGTCGATCAGCGGCGCCCACAGGAACTTGAGCAGGTAGAAGAAGCTGGCCAGGCTGATCAGGCCGATGCTGCCCAGGTCCAGGCCGACGTCGCGCAGGCGCGTGGACAGCGTCATCGAGGCGATCAGCAGGAACGGCAGGCCGCTGCCGAAGCCCAGCAGCAGCAGGGTCAGCGCCGACGGGGTCGCGAACGCGCGCTTGATCCCCGCCCAGCCCTTGTACGAGGGCGGCGCAGCGGCATCGGCCGGCGCGGCCGCGGCGACGCTCACGGCGCGGCGCCCGCGAGGGCGTAATCGACCAGGAACGGGGCGTGGTCGGAGAAGCGCGGCGTCGGGAAGATCGCGCACGCGCGCAGCTTGTCGCGTAGCGACGGGGTCACGAACTGGTAGTCGATCCGCCAACCGACGTTGTTGGCGCGCGCGGCGCCGCGGTTGCTCCACCAGGTGTAGTCCTGGCCGTCGGCGTGCAGCGCGCGGTAGGCATCGACCCAGCCGCCCGGCGCCGCGTCGCCGCCCTCGCCGCACAGGCCGTTGAGCCAGTCGCGCTCGGCCGGCAGGCAGCCGGAGTTTTTCTGGTTGGATTTCCAGTTGCGGATGTCGCGCTCGCTGCGGACGATGTTCCAGTCGCCGCACAGCACGTAGTCGCGGCCGCTGGCCAGCCAGCCGTCGAGGATCGGCTTGAGCCAGTCCATCACCTGGAACTTGAAGCCCTGGCGCAGCTCGCCCGAGGAGCCGGAGGGGATATAGAACGAGACCACGCTGAGGTTGCCGAAGCGCGCTTCCAGGTAGCGGCCTTCTTCGTCGAAGGCCTCCCAGCCCAGCGCGGTGCGGATCTCATCGGGCTCGCGCCGGGTGTAGATCGCTACGCCGCTGTAGCCCTTCTTCGTGGTCGCGTCGCGGAACCAGGCCTGGTAGCCGGCCGGCAGGAATGCCGGTCCGGCGAGCTGGTGTTCCTGCGCCTTGGTCTCCTGCACGCAGAGGATGTCGGCGTCCTGCGCGCCGAACCAGTCGAAGAAGCCCTTGCCGGCGGCCGAGCGCAAGCCGTTGGCGTTGAAGCTGATGATGCGCATGCGCGGCCTGGAGACGGGTTGCCGCGATCATAACAACCTCGCGCGCCGGCGCCGCGCCGGCGCCGCGCCGGCCCACGCACGGCCACGGGCATGCGGGCCGTCGGCGCACCCAGCGCGCAACGAGCCGCGCGCCGCGGCCCCGCGGTCGCGCAGCGGAACCAGGGCGCGGTCGGCGCGGGCGCGGTGCTGCGGCCGGCGCCGGCGGCGTGGGACAATGGCGCCATGCAACCGTATCGCCGCCGCTTCCTCGCCCTCGCGCTGCAGGCGCAGGCCCTGCGCTTTGGCGAGTTCACGCTCAAGTCCGGCCGCAGCAGCCCGTATTTCTTCAATGCCGGGCGCTTCGATTCCGGCGCCGCGCTGGCGAGCCTGGCCGGCTGCTACGCCGACGCCATCGATGCCGCCGGCGTGGACTTCGACCTGCTGTTCGGCCCGGCCTACAAGGGCATCCCGCTGGCGACCGCGCTGGCCTGTGAATACGCGCGCCGCGGCCGCGACCTGCCGCTGGCCTTCAACCGCAAGGAGGCCAAGGACCACGGCGAGGGCGGCCGCCTGATCGGCGCGCCGCTGGCCGGGCGCCGGGTGCTGGTGGTGGACGACGTGATCACCGCCGGCACCGCGGTGCGCGAGGCGCTGGCGACGATCGCCGCCGCCGGCGGCAGCCCCGCCGCGATCGCGATCGCGCTCGACCGCCAGGAGGCGGTCGCCGCCGGCCAGCCGCGCTCGGCCGCGCAGGCGCTGACGGCCGACACCGGGATCGCCGTGATCGCGGTGGCAACGCTGGACGACCTGCTTGCGTTTGCCGGCGAAAGCGCGGAACTTGTCGCGCAGCGCGAGCGCCTGCTCGCCTATCGCGCGCGCTACGGCTGCGCGGCGGCCTGAGCGGGTCGCGGCGCGCCGCCAATCCGTCGACACTGTGATCACTTGCAGAACAGGGGCTGCAACCATGACCACGATCCGTCTCATCGCCATCGCCGTGCTGCTGCTGTTTTGCACCGGCGCGCTGGCGCAGCGCCGCGGCGCCGCGCCGGCGGCCAAGAAACTGTATTGCTGGAACCAGGATGGCCACCGTACCTGCGGCGACACCCTGCCGCCCGGCGCCACCGACCTGGCCCGCACCGAGATCAGCGCCAGCAGCGGCCTGCACACCGGCGAGATCGGCCGCGCGCTGACCGCGGAAGAGCGCGCGGCCGCGGCCGCCGCCGCGCAGCAGGCCGAAGCCGAAGCCGCGGCCGAAGCCGCACGCCGGCGCCGCGACCTGGCGATGGTCGGCTCCTACGCCACCGAGGACGATCTGCGCCGCGCCTACGGCGAGCGCATCAGCCTGCTCGACGACGCGCTCAAGGCCTCGCTGCTGGGCGAGGCCAACCTGCGCCGCAGCCTCGTCAGCCTGCTCGACCAGGCCAGCGGCCTGGAGCTGTCCGGCAAGCCGGTGCCGGCCGCCACCGTCGCCAACCTGCGCAACCAGCACGCCGAGCTGCTGAAGCAGCAGCGCATCCTCGCCCAGCAGCGCGCCGACCGCGCCAGCCTCGACGGCGAGCTCGCCGACGCCATCACCCGCTACCGCACGTTGAAGCACCCCGAAGGCGTCGCGCCGGCCGCCACGCCGACGCCGGCGGCCCTGCCCGGCGGCTGAGGCCGGTCGCCGCGGGCCGCGCGGCGCGCTCGCGGCCGCGCCGCGTCAGAAGCCGCAGAAGCAGTACGCCAGCGCCTGGACCGGCGTCCCCGGCCGCGGCTGCAGCGCGCGCTCGAGGAAGCGCAGGTCGTGCGCGGTCTGCGGCAGCGTCCGCGCCAGCCACGCCTGCGCCAGGCCGGAATCGCGCAGCAGCCCGCGGGCGGCGCCGCTTTCGGCGAACTTCGCGAAGAAGCGCTCGAAGGGCGTCGCCGCCTTTTCCAGGTACTGCACCCGGTAGGCGCCGGGCTTGCCGAGCCTGGCGCGGGTGGCGGCATCGGCGACCGCGGCGCGGACGCCGCCGAACGCATCCACCAGCCCGCGTTCGCGCGCCTGCGCGCCGGTCCACACGCGGCCGCGGCCGACCGCGTCGATCGCGCTCACGCTGCGCCCGCGCGCCTTGGCCACGCGCGTGGTGAAGTCGCGGTAGCCCTTGTCGATCACCGCCTGGATCACCTGCCCGACCTGCGGATCCAGCGGCCGGGTGATGTCGAAGGCGCCGGCGAAGCGGGTGGTGCCGACGCCGTCGGTATGCACGCCGAGCTTGTCGAGCGTGCGCGGGATCGTCGGCAGCAGGCCGAAGATGCCGATCGAGCCGGTGATGGTCGACGGGTCGGCGTAAATGCGGTCGGCATCCATCGCGATCCAGTAGCCGCCGGAGGCGGCCAGGTCGCCCATCGACACCACCACCGGCTTGCCGGCGTCCTTGAGCGCGGCGACTTCGCGCCGGATCTGTTCGGAGGCGTAGACCTCGCCGCCGGGCGAATTGACCCGCAGCACCACCGCCTTGACCTGGTCGTCGTCGCGCGCGCTGCGCAGCAGCTGCGCGGTCGACTCGCCGCCGATGGTCCCGGGCGGCTGCTCGCCGCCGCTGATCTCGCCCTCGGCCACCACCACCGCCACCTGCGGGCGCTCGTCCACCGCCGCCAGGCCGCGGTCGATGTGCTTCAGGTAGCCCTCGAGCGACACTTCGCGGAAGCCGTGCTCGGCGTCGGCATCGGCGACGCCGCGCTCGGCCAGCAGCGTGTCGACCTGCTCCTGCGTCTTCAGGCCATCGACCAGTCTCTGCCGCAACGCGTACTGCGCCAGGTCGCCGCCGGCGGCCGCGATGCCTTGCGGCAGCGCGTCGATGCCTGCCGCCAGCTGCTGCGGATTCAGCTTGCGCACGCGGGCGATGTCGCCCAGGTAGCGCTGCCAGATGTCGTTCATCCAGTACAGGTCGGCCTCCTTGGCCGCCGGCGAGGCGGCGTCGAGGACGAACGGCTCGGCCGCGGACTTGTACTCGCCGACCCGGAACAGGTGCACGTCCACGCCGAGCTTGTCCTGCAGGCCCTGGCGGTAGTACTGGCGGTAGCGGCCCAGGCCTTCGAGCAGCAGGCCGCCCATCGGGTCGAGGTAGACCTCGTCGGCCTGCGCGGCGAGCAGGTACTGGTTCTGGTCGAAGTTCTCGCCGAAGGCCACGACCTGCTTGCCGGCGGCGCGCAGCTGCGCCAGCGCCGCGGCGACTTCGCGGATCGTGGCGTAGCCGGAAAAACTCATCTTGTCGCTGCGCAGCAGCACGCGCTCGATGCGCTTGTCGCCGCGGGCGGCGTCGAGCGCACGCAGCAGGTCGCGCAGCTGCACTTCGCGGGTGCCGTCGTCGCCGAGCGCGCGCTCCAGCGCGCGGCTGACCGGGTCGGTGCTGTACTGCTCCACCAGCCGGCCTTCCGGGGCGATCACCAGGGTGGTGCGCGCCAGCAGCGGGCGCGCGCTGTCGCCGGCCGCCAGCACCCCCAGGAACACCAGCAGCAACCCGAAGAACACCAGGTTGAAGACCAGCCGGCGGGTGAAGTTCATCGCGTCCCACAGCCCCTGGAAGAAACGGGCGATGGGGCCGCGGCGGCGGGGGGCGTTCATGCGAAGACTCCGGGCAACAGGCCGACAGCGTAACGGGGCGGCGCCGCAGGCGCATGCCCCGGACGTCACTCGCGCTGGCGGGGAGGCGCGGCAGCCGCGGACGGGTGCGGCCCCGGCACGGCGCTGCTGCGCAGGAAGCGCCGCGACAGCAGCCAGGCGGCCACGCTGAGCCCGGCGATCAGCCCGATCCACATCCCGCGCGGCCCCAATGCCGGCATCACGCCGCCCAGCCCCAGGCCGAGCCCGGCCCCCAGCGGCATGCCGATGCCCCAGTACGCCAGCGCCGCCAGCAGCATCGGCACCCGGGTATCGCCGAGCCCGCGCAGCGCGCCGGCGGACAGCACCTGGATCCCGTCGGGGAACTGGAACGCCGCCGCGTACAGCAGCAGCGACGCCGCCAGCGCCGCGACCGCGGCGTCGCGCGTGTACAGCGCCACCAGCGCGTCGTGGCCGGACAGCAGCAGCAACGCCGACAGCGACTGCGTCCCCAGCGCCAGCGCATAGCCGGCGAAGGCGGCGCGGCGGATCCCGGTCGCGCTGCCGCGGCCGCGCGCATGGCCCACCCGCACCGTGGTCGCCTCGGCCAGGCCCATCGGCACCATGAAGCACAGGCTGGCGACGTTGATCGCGATCTGGTGCGCGGCCACCGGCAGCGCGCCCAGACGCCCGATCAGCAGCGCGGTGACGATGAACAGCCCGCCTTCCATCGCCACGGTGACGCCGATCGGCAGGCCGGTGGCGAGCAGGCTGCGGAGCGGCGCCGCGCGCGGCGGCTCGAAGCGCGCGAACAACCGCAGCGCCGCGAACCGCCGCGCGCGCAGCAGATACCCCGCGAACGCCAGCGCCTGCGCCCACATCATCGCCGCCGAGGCGATGCCGAGGCCGCCGGCGCCCAGCTCCGGGAATCCGTAGCGCCCGAAGGTCAGCACGTAACCCAGCGGCAGCAGCACCAGCAGCCCGCCGAAGCCGAGCAGCATCGTCGGCAGCGTCCAGTGCAGGCCGTCGCTGAGGTAGCGCATCGCCAGGTACAGCGTCAGTGCCGGCACCCCCCAGCGGATGCCGTGCAGGAACGCCAGCGTCCCCGGCCGCACCTCCGGCGCGATCCCCATCGGCGCCAGCACGACCCCGACCACGCTGAGGAAGGCGAACAGCAGCACCCCCAGCCCCGCCGCCAGCCACAGCGCCTGCCGGAACAGCGGCCCGATCTCGTCGCGGCGGCCGCCACCGTCGAGCTGCGACACCGCCGGCGGCAGCGACATCAGCGTGCCCATCGGTACCAGCATCGGCAGCCAGAACAGCGCGGTGCCGACCGCGACCGACGCCAGCGTGGCGGTGCCGTGGTGGCCGGCGATGACGCTGTCGACGAAGCCGATCAGCCCGGTCGACAGGTGCCCGGCCACCAGCGGCGCGGCCAGGAGCGCGGTCGCGCGCACTTCGCGGGCGAAAGGCGCATCGGGGGCGGAAGGCGTCATGGGAGCGGCGCGCCGGCGACTGCGGCCGCGCACGCAACGGCCGCGGCGCTGGCGCCGGGTCGCGGCGAGTGGCTATCTTACCGGGGCGGCACCGATCACGATGCGCGCACCCGGCGCGCGGAGACACCGCCATGCCCGAGCCTGCCGTCGCCGTACCCGCCGACCGCGCCGCGCCGCTGTGCCAGAACTGCGGCACGCCGCTGCTGGGGCCGCACTGCTACCGCTGCGGGCAGCCGGTCACCGGTCTGGTGCGCCATTTCAGCAGCATCGTCGGCGACTTCCTCGACAGCGTGCTCAACCTGGACACGCGCATTTTCCGCACCCTGTGGCCGCTGCTGGCCCGGCCCGGCTATCTCAGCCGCGAATATTTCGCCGGCCGCCGCGTGCGCTACGTCAGTCCGGTGCGGCTGTTCGTGTTCCTGAGCATCGTCACCTTCTTCGTCGCGCAGCTGACGATCAGCTTCGGCGACGAGACGCTGCGGCTGGAGAGCCAGGAGCGCTTCGCGCAAGCGACCACGATCGCCGCGGTCGAGCAGTTGCGCAACCAGACCCTGCAGGAGCTGGCGCGGGCGCGCGCGCAGATTCCGGGCAACGTGCCCGGCGCCCGCGCCGGCGTGGATGCCGGCGCGGCCGCGGTGCGCGCCAACGCCGACAAGCGCATCGCCGAACTGCGGGCCGCGGCCGCGCGCGGCGAGCCACCGGCAACGGTCGGGGACGCCACCAAGCCCGAACTGATCTTCAACGGCCGGCCCTGGGATCCGGTCGCCAATCCGGTCCACGTCCGCTGGCTGCCGGGCTTCGCCAACCGCTGGATCAACCAGCAGGTCGAGAAAGGGCGCGACAACATCGCCGAACTGAAGAAGGATCCGGACCGGCTCAAGAACGCGGTGCTCGGCGCGTTGCCTTCCACCTTGTTCGTGCTGCTGCCGATCTTTGCGCTGATGCTCAAGCTGGCCTACCTGTTCAAGCGCCGGCTGTACATGGAGCACCTGATCGTGGCGCTGCACAGCCATGCCTTCCTGTGCCTGGCGTTGCTGCTGGTGTTCGCGTTCTCCGCGCTCGGCACGGCGCTGCCGCGGCTGGGCGCGTTCGCCGCCACCGCCGAGGGCCTGCTGTTCGCGTGGATGCCGCTGTCGCTGCTGCTGACGCAAAAGCGCGTGTACGGCCAGGGCTGGACGATGACCCTGCTGAAGTACGCCGTGCTCGGCGTGTGCTACCTGGTGCTGCTGTCGCTGGGCGTGGCCTTCACCGTGCTCGCCAGCCTGGTGTGGGCATGAGCGTCGTCTACGAGGTGACGCTGGAGATCGACGCCGCGATCGCCGCCGATTACCGCGCCTGGCTCGACGCGCACGTCGCCGACATCCTCGCCCTGCCCGGCTTCACCGGCGCGCGCATCTTCGAGGTGCTGGAACCCGCGCCGCCTGCCGGGACAGCCGCGCTGTGCGTGCAGTACGCGCTGCGCGACCGCGCCGCCTTCGACGCCTACCTGCGCGACCACGCAGCGCGGATGCGCGCCGACGGCATCGCCCGTTTCGGCGACCGCTTCCGCGCCAGCCGGCGGGTACTGGCGCCTGTCGCAAGCCACGCCTGCTAGCGGCGCCGTGTCGGGCTGCCCGTGGGCACGCCCGCGCCGGTCCGACGCCGAGGCCGGCAGCGGCAGCCCCGGGACGCCGCCCTAACGCTCCAGCCGGGCCCGCAACCACGCCGCGCGGTTGGCGGCGGAGGTCGAGATCAGCTCGCGCCGCAGGGCATCGCGCTGCGGCGGTGCGATGCGCTGCGCGAGGATGGCGAGAGCGTCCAGCTCGGCCGGCGTCAGCGTCCGCAACACCGCCAGCAGCGGCGCACGCTGCGCCGCCGGCACCTGCAGCAGCAACGGCTGCAGCCGCGGGTACGCCGCGCCCAGCGTGGGGCCCAGCAGCCAGCCGTGGCGGGTGCCGGCATCGAGCAGCGCGTAATGCGCGCGCAACGCCTGCTGCTGCGCCGGCGGCAGCGCGGCGAAAGCGTCCGCGGCAGTGCGCACCTGCCATTGCTCGCGCGGCGGCAACGCTTGCCAGGCCTGCCAGCGCTCGCGGCGTTCGCGGCGCTCGGCCAGCGGCAGCGCGTCCCAGGCGCGGCGGCGCTGTTGCAGCGCCTGCTGTTGCGCCGGGGCCAACGCCTGCCATCGGGCCTGGCGCTCGCGCAGCTGCTGCTGCAGCGGCGGCGGCACCGACAGCGGCAGCGATAGGTCCTGCGCACCGAGGGCCAGCGCCGCGGTAGCCAGCCACAGCAACGCGCCGCCGGCGAGCCACCGCTCAGGGCGTGGCATCGGCGTTCTCTCCGGCGACGGCGGGCAGCGGTTGCGCCGCATCCGCCAGCGGCAGCGCGGCCGCCGGCTGCGCGGCCAGCTCGGCGGCATACCAGGCGTAGAAATCCAGGTCGCGCAGCAGCGCCGGATCGGGAGCGGCCAGCAGCCAGTCGAAATCGGGGTGGCTGAGCAGCGCGGTGTGCGGATCGAAAGTCGCCATCGGCGCCGCGGCGGGCAGCGGCGCCCGCTGGATACGCTGGCTGCCGTCGGCGGCCGGCGGCGCGTGCAGTGCCGGCAGGAAGGTCGCGGCGAAGGCCAGTGCGCACGCCGCCAGTGCGCTCCACAGCAGCGGCAGCAGCCAGCGCGGCGGCGCGGCGGCCGTGCCCCGCCGGGACGAGGGTCGCGGCCGGGCGCGCGACGCGGGTGCGACGTCGGCCCCGGCGCCGGCGAGCGCGGCTTCGCGCAATCGCGCGAGCGCGGCCAGGCGTTGCGCGGGCAGCTGCCGCAGCGCGGTGGCGACGGCGGCTTCGAGTGCGTGCCAGGCCTGCATGTCGGCGCGGCCATCGGTGCGCCGCGGCACGGCACGCTGCAGCGCCAGGCGGTAGGTCGGTGCGGCGATGCCCAGCACCGCCGCCGCTTCCGCTTCCTCCAGCCCGGCGACCAGGCGCAGCAGCAGGGCCGCGCGCGGGCCGCCGCCCAGCCGCGCCAGGGCCGCGAACGGCGCCGGCCAATGCGCGTGCCGGGGCACCGCGCGCAGCATCGGCGTGGCCAGCAGGCCGCTCCAGAAGCGCCGATCCCAGTCCGCCAGCGGCCACTGCCGGGCCTCGGCGGCGAATGCAGGCAAGACCTGCGCCAGGGCGGCGTCGCCGCTGCCGGCGTCGCCGCATTGCAGTTGCGCGAACAGCGCCGCGCGGCGCTCGACGCCACGCAGGAACGCGGCCAGGGCCGTCGTGGTGGCGGCGGGAGCAGGCGGGCGGGCAGTCATCGGCTCGGCTTCATCGCCGGCATCATAGCCATCGGCGCGGCGGCGAAAACCGGCTTGACAAGCGACAAACGCACGCTCCGCAAGGCAGGGCCAAGGATTTCAGTGCAAACGGTTGTGCACAGCAGTAATCCGACAGCCCTGAACGACTGATTCACGCCGGCGCCACGCTGCGTCATGGCGATGTTTCACGCATAACACATTGATTTTCCATAATTAAGTTGGTTTGGTACTTTTTTCGCCATGCACCGCGCAATGCTTGAACAGGCTTCATTGCGCGGTCATCCCCAAGCGGCATGCACAGGGTTATCCACAATTCGTGTGGATAAAGACAAAAACCCTGTTCCGTCAGACGCTTGCACCTTTTTTCTGGTCCGGGTCACAACTAGTTGCCGCAACTGGTACTCGGCCGCGCGCGCCGTCGCCGGCCGCCTCGCTAGACTGCCGCCATGCCCATGTCCGCCTACCAGGTCCTGCTGCCGCTACCGCTGCCGCAGGCCTTCGATTACCTGCCTGCCGACGGCAGGCCGGTGCAGGCCGAGCGCATCGGGTGCCGAGTCCGGGTGCCGTTCGGCAGCCGCGAACTGGTCGGGATCGTGGCCGGTATCGCGCCGGCGGAGGCGCGCGCGGAGCTGCGCCCGCTGCTGGCGCAACTGGACCCCGAGCCCCTGTTCCACGGCGAGCTGCTGCAGTCGTTGCGCTGGCTGGCGCGCTACACCCATGCGCCGCCGGGCGAAGTGCTGGCAACCGCACTGCCGGCGGCGCTGCGCCGCGGCGAACCGTTGCCCGACACCCACGCCTGGGCCTGGCAGCTGACCGAGGCCGGACACACCGCGCTGCCGCGCCTGCGCGTCGGCCAGCCGCAGCGGCTGGCGACCCTGCTGCAGGCGGGGCCACGCGACGAGGACGCGCTCGATACCGCAGCCGGGCGCGGCTGGCGCAGCGCCGCGCGTGCGCTCGAGCGCCGCGGCCTGGCCGTCCGCAGCGCGATCCCCGCCCACACGCTGGCACCGGCGCCCAGCGCGATCGCGCCCGTGGCCAACGCCGAGCAGCAGGCCGCGATCGCGGCCGTGCGCGACGCGGCGCAGGCCGGCTTCGCACCGCTGCTGCTGGATGGCGTCACCGGCAGCGGCAAGACCGAGGTCTACCTGCAGGCGATCGCCGAGTGCCTGGCGCGCGGTCGCCAGGCGCTGGTGCTGGTGCCGGAAATCGGGCTGACGCCGCAGATGCTGGCGCGCTTCCGCGCGCGCCTCGGGGTGCCGGTGCACGCGCTGCATTCGGGCCTCAACGACAACGAGCGCGCCCGGGTCTGGACCGCGGCCTGGCGCGGCGAGGCGCGAGTGGTGGTCGGCACCCGCTCGGCGGTGTTCACGCCGCTGCCCGACGCCGGGCTGATCGTGGTCGACGAGGAGCACGACGGCAGCTACAAGCAGCTCGACGGCATCCGCTACCACGCGCGCGATTTCGCCCTGGTGCGCGGCAAGGCGCTGGCGGTGCCGGTGCTGCTGGGCAGCGCCACGCCGTCGCTGGAGTCGCTGGCCAATGCGCGCGGCGGCCGCTACGCGCACCTGCGCCTGTCGCAGCGCGCCGGTGCCGCGCAGCCGCCCACGGTACGCGTGCTCGACGTGCGCAAGCGACCGCTGCAGGCCGGCTTGTCGCCGGAGCTGCTGGCGGCGATCCACGGCGCGCTCGACGCCGGCGGCCAGGTGCTGGTGTTCAAGAACCGCCGCGGCTACGCGCCGGTGCTGCTGTGCCACGACTGCGGCTGGAGCGCGCAGTGTCCGCGCTGCAGCACGCCGGCCAGCGGTACCCCGATGACCGTGCACGGCGGCGGCCGCCGGCTGCAATGCCATCACTGCGGCGCGCGGCGGCCGGTCCCGCCGGCCTGCCCCGACTGCGGCGGGCTGGCGCTGCAGCCGCAGGGCGTGGGCACCGAGCGCCTGGAGGAATGGCTGACGCAGCAATTCGCCGACGTGCCGGTGCTGCGCGTGGACCGCGGCAGCACCCGTCGCCGCGACGCGCTGGCGGCGTTGCTGGCCGGACTCGGCGCGCGCCCCGGCATCCTGGTCGGCACGCAGATGCTGGCCAAGGGCCACGACCTGCCGCAGCTGACCCTGGTGGCGGTGGTGGGCGTGGACGAGGGCCTGTTCAGCGCCGACTTCCGCGCCCACGAGAAGCTGGCGCAGCTGCTGATCCAGGTCGCCGGCCGCGCCGGCCGCGCCGAGCGCCGCGGCACGGTGGTGCTGCAGACCCACCATCCGGAGCATCCGTTGCTGCAACTGCTGGTCCACGGCGGCTACCACGCCTTCGCCGACAGCGAGCTCGCGCAGCGCGCAGCCGCCGGCTTTCCGCCGTTCGCGCATCTGGCGCTGCTGCGTGCGGAGGCCAGGCACGCCGACCCGCCGCTGCAGTTCCTGCAGGCGGCGAAGGATCTGCTGCGCAGCGCCGGCGCCGATACCGGCATCGAGCTGCACGGACCGCTGCCAGCGCCGATGCCGCGCCGCGCCGGCTACCAGCGCGCGCAGTTGCTGCTGTCCTCGCCGCAGCGCGGCGCGCTGCACGCCGCGCTCGACGCCGCGTTGCCCGCGCTGCGCGCGTTGCCGGAGGGACGCCGGCTGCGCTGGTCGCTGGACGTGGATCCGGTGGACCTCTACTAGACAAGGGCGGCCGAACCCGTCGACGCCTGCGCGTCAGGTCCGCAACCACAGATTCGCGGCAGACGCCGGTAGGCCCACGTAGGTCGCCCATGCGGGATCTTCGATCGTGACGACCCGAGGACTCCGGCCTCCGCTGCCGCGGGAATGATGGCGGCAATCAGGATCCGCTTCCGGCGCGGCCGGACCCCGCGCCGGACACGCGGTCGGCGCGGATGCGACAATGCGCGCCGCATGCCTGCCACACCGTGCCACGTGGTGATCGTCGGCGGGGGATTCGCCGGGCTCTGGGCCACGCGCGCGCTGGCCGCGGCACCGGTCCGCGTCACCCTGCTCGACCGCGGCAACCACCACCTGTTCCAGCCGCTGCTGTACCAGGTCGCCACCGCCGGCCTGTCCGCGCCCGACATCGCCGCGCCCCTGCGCCACATCCTGCGCCGGCAACGCAACGCCACGGTGTTGATGGAGACGGTCGCAGCCATCGACACCCGCGCGCGGCGCGTGCTCTGCACCAACGGCCGCGGCGTCGACTACGACTTCCTGGTGCTGGCCAGCGGCGCCACCCACGCCTATTTCGGCCACGACGACTGGGCCGACCATGCGCCCGGACTGAAGACGCTGGACGATGCGCTGCACATCCGGCGCCGCATCCTCTCGGCGTTCGAGCGCGCGGAAGCGGAACACGATCCGGCGGCGCGCCGCGCCTGGCTCACCTTCGCCATCGTCGGCGGCGGGCCCACCGGGGTGGAACTGGCCGGCACTTTGGTGGAGATCGCGCGGCACACGCTGGCGCGCGAGTTCCGGCGCATCGATCCGGGCGCGGCGCGCGTGCTGCTGCTGGAAGCCGGGCCGCGGGTGCTGGCGAGCTTTCCCGAAGCCTTGTCAGCGCACGCCCGCGCGCAGCTGCAACGGCTCGGGGTCGAGGTCCGCACCGGGCAGCCGGTGCAGGCGATCGACGCCGACGGCGTGTGCGTGGGCGCGGACCGCATCCCCGCACGCACGGTGCTGTGGGCGGCCGGGGTGGCGGCCTCGCCGCTGGCGCGCACGCTCGGCGTGCCGCTGGACCGTGCCGGGCGCGTGCCGGTGCAGCCGGACCTGAGCGTTGCCGGGGCGCCGGAGATATTCGTCGCCGGCGATCTGGCCAGCGTGCAGCGTCCCGACGGCCGGCCGGTACCGGGGGTGGCGCCGGCGGCCAAGCAGATGGGCCGGCAGGTCGCCGCTGCGATCCGCGCACGCCTGGCCGGCAAGCCGGCGCCGCGGTTCCGCTACCGCGACTTCGGCAATCTCGCCACCATCGGCCGCATGGCCGCGGTGGTGCACCTGGGCCGGTTGCGGCTGACCGGGGCGCTGGCGTGGTGGTTCTGGCTCACCGCGCACATCTACTTCCTGATCGGCTTCCGCAACCGGCTCTCGGTCATGCTCAGCTGGACCTGGGCCTACTGGAGCTACCAGCGGGCCGCGCGCATCATCCTCGGCGATGCCGCTGCGGATCAACCGCGGTCGACGCGGCAGGCATAACAGCCGCGGCGCGCGTTGTGCACCTGCAGGAACGACACGCGCCGGTCGGCGAAGAAGCGATCGATCAACGCCTCCAGCCGCACGCCTTCGTCGACTTCGGCATCGAGCATCCAGCCTGCCGCGTCGTAGGCGCGCACCGACAGCAGGCGGCTGCGCTGCTGCTCCGGGACCTGATCGCGGAACACCGCCTGCGCGGTTGCCGATTCGCGCACGAAGATCGGGCCGCCGGCGCGATACGGCGTATCCGCGTCGAGGTGTTGCCAGGGCAGAAGCAGCAGGGTTTCGCCGGGTGTCGCGTCCTCGAGGGTGATGCGGCAGGGATAGCCCGGACCGTCGGCGACCGTGCGCACGGCGCCGTGCGGGCGCAGGGCCGCGGCATCGAGGCCGAACAACGGCTGGAATGGCGGCAGCGGCAGACCACTGATCAGGTAATGCATGGATGCTCCGGGGATCGGGGGCGCACAGCCTGCGCCGCGGCCGACGCCGGCGCTATCCGATCCTTGCGCAACGTGCGCAGCGCGGCGAGTCGCGGCCGGACGCGAATGCGATCGGCCCCGAACGCGAACGGCCCGGTTTCCCGGGCCGTTGCGCCATTTCCTGGAAGTCGGTCGCAGCAGCGCCGGGCGGGCGCAGGCGACCTCAGGCCGCGAACAGCGCCTTCATCTTCTTCAGCGCGTTGGCCTCGACCTGGCGGATGCGCTCGGCGGAGACGCCGTACTCGTCGGCCAGCTCCTGCAGCGTGACCTTGGTGTCGGCGTCCAGCCAGCGGCGGCGGATGATGTCGCGCGAGCGCGCATCCAGGGACTGCAGACCCTCGCGCAGCAGCTCCAGCTGGTCGGCCTCGCTGTCGGCGCGCTCGTAGGCCTCCGACGGATCCTCCTCCTGCGCCACGAGATACTGCGCCGGTGCCGGCGGGGCGTGGTCGTCGTCCTCGTCGGCGGACAGGTCGAAGCCGATGTCGCGGCCGGACAGGCGCGACTCCATTTCCAGCACCTCGCGCTCGGAGACGTTGAGGTCGGCGGCGACCGCGCGCACTTCCTCGGCGTTGAGCCAGCCCAGGCGGGTCTTGGACTTGCGCAGGTTGAAGAACAGCTTGCGCTGCGCCTTGGTGGTGGCGACCTTGACGATGCGCCAGTTGCGCAGGATGAACTCGTGCATCTCGGCACGGATCCAGTGCACCGCGAAACTGACCAGGCGCACGCCGACGTCCGGGTCGAAGCGCTTGACCGCCTTCATCAGGCCGATGTTGCCTTCCTGGATCAGGTCGCCCAGCGGCAGGCCGTAGCCGTTGTAGCCGCGCGCGACATGGACCACGAAACGCAGGTGCGACAGCACCAATTCGCGCGCGGCGCCGAGGTCGTCCTGCTCGCGGAAACGCCGCGCCAGCGCCTGCTCCTCCTCCACCGATAGCACCGGGATCTGGTGCACGGCGCCGATGTAAGCGTCCAGCGAACCCAGCGCGCTGGGGATCGGCAGGTTGTGGGCGACGAGGGCTTGGGACATGGGGGTCTCGCTCATGGGGGCCAGTTTAGCAGTGGCCATGTATGACTGCTAACGCGCTGGAGAGTTCCGAGCGTTTCGTTCATGGAACGCTGCACCTGTTGCCCCCTACCCCAGCACCGCAGCCGTTAAGCCGGTGTGGGGGCGGCCTGCACCCGAGACAACCCTTCTTGGACCCGATCTCCCATACACGGGAACCTCTGCGGGAAGCCGGTGGCCCTGGCCTTGCGGCATATCGTCGTGAATACGTCCTTCCTGCGCGGAAACCTCCGCGGGGGAAGCCGGCGGCCCGGCCTGTGCGGGACACGCCGTGAATACGTCCCTGTAGGCTCCTCGGCGGCATCCATGCCGCCGACGGTCCCGCACAGGC
>NZ_QVPD01000014.1 GCF_003416885.1 Cognatiluteimonas weifangensis | reverse complement strand
GGGGTGCGGAGAGTGGACCATGGAGGGTCCACGACCCGACTTAAAGACAGGAGGTCGTCAGGAGGGCGCAGCACCCCCAGCCCGCCGGGCGGCGACTCCGTCCGAAGCCGATCTCACGAACGCAAGCCACCGATGGTCCACGACCCGACTTGAAGACAGGACATCGTCAGGAGGGCGCAGCACCCCCAGTCCGCCGGGCGGCGACTCCCTCCGAAGCCGATCTCACGATTGCAACCGCCCCGTCATTGTCGCGAAAGCGGTGCACGCACATGCCCGCCTGCTCGTGCCTTGTTTTCGACGTCGTGAAGACCCTGGATCCCCGTTTTCGCGGGGATGGCGGCAACGCCTCTTCAGGCCATCCTCGGAGACAGGATGTCGTCGGCGAAGCGCAGCCACCCACGGCTCGCCGAGCGACACCTGCGTCCAAAGCCGATCCCAGAAGCGAGAAGGGAAGAACCCAAAAAAACGGGCCGGGATTGCTCCCGGCCCGCCCTGCATCCGTGCCGGCACGCCTGCGGCGCGCCTGTCCTGTGGACTTCACGCGTGCGCGCGCATGTCTGCGCTCAGCATTCGGCGTCCTTGCAGTCCTCGGCTTTCTGCTCGACCTTCTCGCCGACTTTCTGCACGTCCTTGCCGGCGCCGGCCATGGTGTTGCAGGCGGTCAGGGTCAAGGCCGTGGTCGAAAAACAGGCCAGCACCAGCACGGCGATCAAACGCTTCATGGGATTCTCCTTGCACACGGGGGAGGGAGCACGCGGACAATGAAACCCCGGCGCTGCGTGAAGCCGGCGTGGAATTGCCGCCGCGGGCGCGGCACCCGCGGGCGATCGTTCAGGCAACGCACCGGCGCCGGTAATCGCGGCGTCGGTCCTGGCGAACGACAGTACGCCCGGGAGGGACGGAACAAACGCGGTCGATCGACGTTCCGCGCAAGCGGAGTTCTCCGGCAGGCGAAGACCCGTCCATCCGGCGTCTTCGCATTTCAGCGGATCGCAGTCACCGGACCCCGCTTGTTGCAGGGGCGGCGGCAGTTTCCGGACTTCCCTAGTCGCGCATCAGGGTCGACTTGCCGAACAGGCTCTCGACCAGGTCGACCGCCAGCAGCGCGGTGCGGTTGCGGGTGTCCAGGGTCGGATTGAGCTCGACGATGTCCAGCGAGCCCAGGCGGCCGCTGTCGGCGATCATCTCCATCACCAGCTGCGCCTCGCGGTAGTTGGGCCCGCCCGGCACCGTGGTGCCCACGCCCGGGGCGATGCTCGGGTCGAGGAAGTCGACGTCGAAGCTGACGTGCAGGTGGGTGTCGGCGTCGACGCCGGCGAGCGCCTCCTCCATCGTGCGCTTCATCCCGACCTCGTCGATGTAGCGCATGTCGTAGACGTCCAGGCCGTGTTCCTTGACCAGCCGCTTCTCGCCCTCGTCCACCGAGCGGATGCCGACCTGCCGCACCTGCGCCGGCGACAGCGCCGGGGCATCGCCGCCCAGGTGCGTGAGCGCGTCGGGGCCGATCCCGCACAGGCAGGCCACCGGCATGCCGTGGATGTTGCCCGAGGGGGTGACATCGTGGGTGTTGAAGTCGGCGTGCGCGTCCAGCCACAGCACCCGCAGCCGCTTGCCGGTGTCGCGGCAATGCCGGGCCACCGCGGTGATCGAGCCGATCCCCAGGCAATGGTCGCCGCCGAGCAGGATCGGCAGACGACCCTCGCGCAGTTCGGCGCCCACCGCTTCCATCACCGCGCGGTTCCAGGCCACTACTTCGGGCAGATGGCGGTAGCCGTCGATCGGCGGCTGCCACGGGTTGCGCGGGCCGGTGAGGTTGCCGCGATCGGCCACGTCGACGCCGCGTGCAGCCAGCGCCGCGCCGAGGCCGGCGATGCGCAGCGCGTCCGGCCCCAGCAGCGCGCCGCGATCGCCGGCGCCGATGTCGGTGGGCGCGCCGATCAGCGAGACCGGCGGGTAGCGGCGGTTCATCGCACGGCTCCTGCGCGGTGCAGGCCCGCGGACGCCGGTGCCACCCTCGTTGCCATCGCATGGATCGCAGTCATTGCAGTCATCGGCCACTCCTGGCTGGTGCCGGCACCCGGATTCGAACTGGGGACCTACCGCTTACAAGGCGGTTGCTCTACCGACTGAGCTATGCCGGCGCGTGGGCATGCATTCTAGCGCAGCGTCCGCGCCGACCCTGCCGCACGTGGGGCGCGATGGCAACCGCCCGCCGCGCTAACGCAGGCGGGCGCAATCCAGCGGCCGGCGACCGGGTGCGGCCGCCAGCGCCTGCGCGTGCACGGCGTCGAAACCGGCAGCAGCAGCGACGTCCAGCCAGATCGCCGCGGGTCCGTGCCCGAGCGCCTCGGCGCGGGCGGGAAACCCGGCGGCGACCAGCGTCGCCGCGCGCCGACGGGCACCGCTTTCGCTGCTGTAGCGCCCCAGCGCGATCGTGTTGGCGTCCGCGCCCTCGCGCAGCACCAGGTAATCGCCGAAACCGGCAGCGGCGATGCGCTGCGCCATCGCCTGCGCCGCTTCGGCGGTCGGCAACCGCGGCAGGTACACGCGCCAGGCGCCGTCCGTACCCGCCGCTGGCGTGCGTACGACGATGCGCTGCACCAGCGGCTGCAGGCGCACGCGCGCGGCGGCCGCGGTCGCCGCATCCGGATACGGGCCGAAACTGACGCACTGCACGGCGGCGGCAACCTCCGGCCGCGCGGGCGCCGTCGACGACGGCGGCGCCTCGGCAGTCGCGACGGGCGCAGGCCGCGCCGCTGCCGGCACCTCGCCGAGCAGTTGCAGTCGCGCCACGCCCTCGGGTTGTGCGACCGCGACCGGCACCGGTGCCGGACGCAGGCTCCACCACGCGGCAACGCCGAAGTTGAGCACCAGCAGCAGGACGATCAGGGCGCGCGCGAACATGCGGCGATTCTAAGCGCCGTGCGGCGCACGCCGCGAGCCGGGCCGCGCCGCTTCAGCCGGCACTGCGCTGCCACTGCGCCAGGCCTTCCAGCACCAGCGCCGGCGCATGCACGGCGTCCGCCAGGCGCGGCAGCAATGCGGCCGCACCGCCGCCATGCAGCAGCACCTGCGGCGGCGCGTCGAGCAGGCTGGCGGCGGCCTCGCGGCTGCGCGCGATCAGGCCGAGCGCGGCGCCCTCGCAGCCCGAGACCAGCGCATCGTCGGTGTCGTCGGCGAACTCGGCGTAGGCGCCGCCGGCCGCGGGCAGCTGCGGCACGCGCGCATGCAGCGCCGCGCGCATCAGTGCGGGCGCGGGCGCGATGCGGCCGCCGCGGTGCAGGCCGTCGGCGTCCAGCAGGTCCAGGGTCAGCGCGGTGCCGACGCCGACGATCAGCGCCGCATGCCGCGTGCGCGTATGCGCCGCCAGCAGCGCGAGGAACCGGTCCACGCCCAGGTGTTGCGGCTGTCGGTAGGCGATGCGCACGCCGCCGCAGCGCGCCTGTGTGCGCACCCGGGCGATCCGGTCGCAATGCCCGGTCAGTGCGTCCAGCAAGGCCACGGTCACGGCCGGCGCCGCCACGCTGGCAACCACCGCATGGTCGAAGCGCGCAGGCAGCGGTCGCTGCCAGTCGGCGGGCAGGATGGCGCCGTCGTGGTCGACCGCGAACCCTGCACCGACCGTGCCCGCATGCAGCGGTGCGCACTTGAGACGGCTGTTGCCGAGGTCGAACAGCCATGTGTTCATGCCCGCGCCCTCATGCCGCGCGCACGCTGACTTCGCCGGCATGGACGCTGTGCTCGACGGCGCCGATGCGCACCCGCAGCGCGCCGTCGGCGGCCAGGCCGAGCGCATGGGCGCAGCGCGTGCCGCCCTCGGCGTGCAGCAGCACCTCGCGGCCGGCCAGCGCGTCCAGGCGCGCATAGCGCGGCAGGAATGGCGCCAGCCCGTGCGCGTCGAAGTCCGCCAGCGCCGGCAGCCAGTGCGTCAGCAGCGCCGCCGCCAGCGTGTTGCGCGCCGGCACGGCGCCACCGGCGAGCGTCGCCAGGTCGGTCCAGGGCTGCGCGATCGCCGCCATCGCGCCGGCCGGCATCGCCACGTTGAGGCCCAGCCCGAGCACCGCGCGCGCGGGGCCGGCGACCTCGCCGCCGCCCTCGGTCAACAGGCCACCGAGCTTGCGCAACGCCGACTCCGGGCCCGTTGCGGCGGCATCGGCGACGACCAGGTCGTTGGGCCATTTCAGGCGCACCTGCTTGAAGCCCAGCGTGTGCAGCGCTTCGGCGCTGGCGATGCCGGCCACCAGGCTCAACCCCGGCAGCCGCGCCAGGCCGCCGCCGAAATTGCGTGCCAGCGACAGGTACAGGTTGGCCGCCAGCGGCGAGACCCAGTGCCGGCCCCGGCGGCCGCGACCGCCGCTCTGGCGCTCGGCCAGCAGCACTGCGGCGCCGTGCGCCGGCGGCGGCCGCCGCAGCAGCTCCGAGTTGGTCGAATCCAGCGACCAGGCGACGTCCAGGGTCGCGATCGCGGCGCGCGACACCGGCGCCAGCTGCGCCAGGATCGCTTTGGCGTCGAGCAGCTGCAGCGGTTGCGCCAGGGTGTAGCCGCGCCCGGGTTGCACGGCGATGGCGACGCCGGCCGCACGCAGGGCCTGCACGTGCTTCCAGATCGCCGCCCGGGTCTGGCCCGCGGCGCGGGCCAGGGCCGCACCGCTGGCCGGCCCCTGCAGCAGGCGCACGAGCAGGTCGCGCTCGTTCACGACGCGCAGGCGACGGCAGGCGCCGCGGCGCGGGGGGACAGGTCGGGATCGGCGCTCACGCCGGCAGTCTGCCGGAAGCGACGGGGAAAATCTGCTGCGCCGCAGCATGCAACCTTCCGCGCCCCGCCGGCATCCACGCTATAGTGCGGGCTTGCCCCTCGGCCCGTGCGTCCCGTCAGGATTGCCGCCATGCCCGCCTCGCGCTCCATCCAAGGCTCCCGTTACCTGCTGCCCTGCCTGCTGCTGCTGTCCGCCGGCGCGATGGCGACGGGGCGCGACGTGCGCCTGCACGGTCCCAACGGCGACGGCGGCAGCTGCCCCGACGCCACTCCAGCGCCGGCCACCCCGGCGGACAAGCCGGCTGCGCCCGCGGCCGCGAGCCGCAACGGCAAGATCAAGCCGGTGATCACGGTGCGCGGCAGCGGCAGCGACGACGGCAGCAGCCACACGCCGCGCTGGCACAGCTTCCTGCCGGGCATGTTCCGCTGACCCCGGAGCGCGCGCTCCGCGCATGTTCGGACTGATCCGCCGCCTGCGCCGCGGCCCCGCCCCGATCGACCCCGCCCTGTGGCAGGCCGCACGCCACGACCTGCCGTGGCTGCGGGCGCTGGACCCCGCACGCGACGCGACGCTGGCCGCGCTCGCCGCGCGCTTCCTCGCCGACAAGACCATCACTCCGCTGGGCGGCCTGACGCTCGACCCCGGCCAGCGCGTGCAGCTGGCAGCCTTGTGCTGCCTGCCGCTGCTGCGCTTCGGCGCCGAAGGCCTGCACGGCTGGGCGCAACTGCTGGTGTATCCGGACGCGTTCCGGGTCGAGCGCAGCCATGTCGACGCCGCCGGCGTGCTGCACCAGTGGGACGACGAACTGATCGGCGAAGCCTGGGAAGCCGGGCCGCTGATCCTGTCCTGGGCCGACGTCCAGGCCGACATCGCCGACCCGGGCGCCGGCTACTGCGTGGCGGTGCACGAGATGGCGCACAAGCTCGACGCGCTCGACGGCGTGCTCGACGGCACCCCGCCGCTGCCGCGCGCCTGGCAGCGCGAATGGGCGCGCGATTTCCAGCAGGCCTATGACGCCCTCGTCCGCAGCGTCGACCGCGGCCGCCGCAGCGCGATCGATCCCTACGCCGCCGAGGCGCCGGAGGAATTCTTCGCCGTCGTCAGCGAATACCACTTCAGCGATCCGCGCACCCTGAAGCACGCGATGCCGCAGGTGGCCGCGCACCTGGACAGGTTCTACGGCCCCATCGGGTAAACCGTTGCGCGCAGCGCGACACCCTCGTCTCCCCTGCCTGCAGGGAGGGCAGGATGGAGGGTGCGTGGTGCAAGCGCCGAGAAGTGGCGCTCCCTGCAGCCGATGCCCTGTTCTCTTGCGGAGAGGGGCGATCAAAGCCGGCACCGCAGTTCGCCGGCGGATGCTGCGGAAAAGGTTCTTCTCCCGAATGCGAAAACCTCCATGGGGGAAGCCGGCAGCCGGCCCATGCGGGGCACGCGGTGAATGCATCCCTCAAGCGCGAAAACCTCCGTGGGGGAAGCCGGCAGCCGGCCTGTGCGGGGCACGTGGTGAATGCATCCCTCAAGCGCGAAAACCTCCGTGGGGGAAGCCGGCAGCCGGCCTGTGCGGGGCACGTGGTGAATGCATCCCTCAAGCGTGGGAATCTCTGCGGGGGAAGCCGGTGGCCCGGCCTGTGCGGGACACGCCGTGAATACATCCCTGTAGGCTCCTCGGCGGCATCCATGCCGCCGACGGTCCCGCACAGGCCGGGCCACCGGCTTCTGGCAAGTGAGTCGGCGCTTGTAGAGAAAACCAACCAGAAGCGATGGACGCCAATCTCGCGAAGTCGCCGGCCGGCGGGCTGGGGGTGCGGAGAGTGGACCAGGGATGGTCCACGACCCGACTTAAAGACAGGAGGTCGTCAGGAGGGCGCAGCACCCCCAGCCCGCCGGGCGGCGACTCCGGCCGAAGCTCGATCCCACAAGAGCAGGCCATGACTAGAAGTCAGACCAGGCATGGTCCGCGCCGCCACTAGGCAGGACGTCGTCAGAAGGACGCAGCACCTCATCCCGACGGGCGGCGACTCCTGCCGAAGCTCGATCCCACAAGAGCAGGCCATGACTAGAAGTCAGACCAGGCATGGCCCGCGCCGCCACTAGGCAGGACGTCGTCAGAAGGACGCAGCACCTCATCCCGACGGGCGGCGACTCCTGCCGAAGTTCGATCCCACAAGAGCAGGCCATCACTAGAAGTCAGGCCAGGCATGGCCCGCGCCCCGACTTGAAGACAGGGCGTCGCCAGGAGGCGCAGACACCCGGTCCATCTCCGCCCGCCCGATCCTTCGTCCTGACCGAAATGCTTTCAGACTTTGCCGAAAGCAATGGCTGCTACAGCCCCGGCGGCAGCTGCACCTCGAAGCGCGCCCCGCCCAGTTCCGGCGAGGTGCCGACCTCGAGCTCGCCGCGATAGCTGCGCACGATGTCCTGCACGATCGCCAGACCGATGCCGTGGCCCTGCACGCGCTCGTCGCCGCGCACGCCACGCTGCAGCACCGCCGCGACCTGCTCGGGCGGGATCCCGGGGCCGTCGTCGTCGACCGCGATCAGCAGCCCCGGGCGCCGGTTCGGCGCGGAGGCGCCGGAGCGGATCGTCAGCAGCACCCGCGAGCGCGCCCACTTGAACGCGTTCTCCAGCAGGTTGCCGAGCAGCTCCTGCAGGTCGCCGGGTTCGCCGTGGAAATGCACGTCCGGCTCGATCTCGAATTCGCAGACCGCGCCCTTGGCGGCGTAGATCTTCTCCAGCCCGCGCACGATCTGCTCGGCATGCGGCTCGATCGCCACCGGCGCGGCGAACAGCTTGTGGCCGCCGGAAGCGGCGCGGGTGAGCTGATAGCCGACCAGATCGTTCATGCGCCGCAGCTGGGCGTCGAGCTCCTCGCGCAGCTCGGCCTCGCCGGCGCCGCTGTCCAGGCGCGTGCGCAACACCGCCAGCGGCGTCTTCAGGCTGTGGGCGAGGTCGGCCAGGGTGTTGCGCTGGCGCTCCAGGTTCTCGCGCTCGCTCTCGACGAAGGCGTTGATGCTGTCGGTCAGCGGTTCCAGCTCGCGCGGGTGGCGGCTGCTCATGCGCGCCAGCTGGCCGCGCTGCACGCGCTTGAGCTCGGTAATCACGCGCCGCAGCGGCAGCAGGCTCCAGCGCAGGATCAGCGCCTGCAGCAGCAGCAGCACCACCGCGGCGATGCCCAGATACCCCCACAGCGCCTGCCGGAACACGCGCACCTGCCGCGGCAGGGTCCCGGCGTCCTCCATCACGTAGATGGTGTACGGGAACTCGGCTTCCGGCCGCCGCTCCACGTCCCAGATGAAGCCGCGGCCATAGCGGAACACCTCGCCGGCGCTGCCGTCGCTCTTGGTGATCGGCAGCGGGCCGTCGAAGCGCTCCTCGCCGCCGGGCAGCAATTCGGCATCCGGCATGGTCGGGCCGCGGGTGGAGTTGGAAGCCCAGCCGCCGTTCTCCAGCACCACCTCCGCGTACAGGCCGCTGCCGGGACGGTCGAAGCGGCCGTCGGGCGGGGTGAAGGGCGGGATCAGGGTGCCGTCGCGGGCGAAATCGACGTCGCCGGCGTAGGCATCGACGTAGGCCTTCAGGCGGTCGCGCTGGCCCTGGCTGGCGACGTCGACGAAGGCGCGGTCCAGCGCGTAGCCGGTCAGCGCCAGGAACGCCACCAGGCCGAAGCTGGCGGCCCACAGCTGCCGCGACTGCAGCGAGCGCGGGCGCCAGCGCAGCAGCGGTTCACGCCCGACCGCCATCGCCCCTCCCGGCCGGCTGCAGCCCGCGCGCCGTCAGCGCTGTCCCGACGGACGCGGGCCTGGGAGCGGCAGTCGCCACTGCGCGGCAGGCGCGGCGGTCAGTCGCCGCTGCGCGGAATGGCGAAGCGGTAGCCGCGGCCGCGCACGGTCTCGATCGGCTTCAGCGCGCCGTCGGGATCCAGCTTCTTGCGCAGGCGGCCGATGAAGACCTCCAGCACGTTGGAGTCGCGGTCGAAGTCCTGCTGGTAGATGTGCTCGGTGAGGTCGGCTTTGGACACCAGTTCGCCGGCGTGCATCATCAGGTATTCCAGCACCTTGTATTCGTAGCTGGTGAGGTCGACGTTGCTGCCGTGGACGGTGACCGTCTGCGCGGCCAGGTCCAGCACCACCGGACCGCAGTCCAGGGTCGGCTTGCTCCAGCCGGCGGCGCGGCGCACCAGCGCGTTGATCCGCGCCAGCAGTTCCTCGACGTGGAACGGCTTGACCAGGTAGTCGTCGGCGCCCTGCTTCAGACCCTCGACCTTGTCCTGCCAGCTCGAGCGCGCGGTCAGGATCAGCACCGGGAACTGCTTGCCCTCCTCGCGCAGCGCGCGGATCAGCTCCATGCCGGACATCTTCGGCAGACCCAGGTCGATGATGCCCAGGTCGAACGGCACCTCGCGGCCCATGTACAGGCCTTCCTCGCCGTCCTGGGCGGCATCCACCGCAAAGCCTTCGCGCTTCAGGCGCGCGGCCAGGGTCTCGCGCAACGGGGCTTCGTCTTCGACGAGCAGGATACGCATGGTCACTCCCGATTCGGCGACCGTTGCCGGTCGTTGAGACGCCAGATTGGCTATTCAGTCGTTGTCGCCGCGTGTAGGTGGCTGCCCGCGGCGCGGCGGCGGCTGTTGCGGATCGTCCATGTAGACCCGCACCCGCCCGCTGTCGTCGACCACCTTGATGCGGTTGAGGTTGCGGCCCTCGTAGGGAATCCGCTCGGCGCTCAGGACCTGGCCACGGGTGCTGCGCTGGACCCGGCGGACGCTGTCGGACAGCGCGTCGTCGCTGCGCGCGGGGCGGTCGCGGCCGTGGTCGTCGCGCTGGGTCGGGGCGGGCGGCGGCCGGCGGTTGCCCTGCTGCGGCGCCGCCAGCGCGGCCGCGCTCGTCCCGCCCAGCAGGGCGAGCAGCAGCAGCGGCAGCAGGGGGCGGGGCGACAGCGACATCGGAGTGATCCTAGTGGGAAATGGCGGGGCGTGGAACCGTCGACGCCAGCCGGGCGGCCGCGGGAACTCGGGCCGTCGGGACTGGCGTGCGACAGATTGTCGAAACCCGGCAGTGAATTAGTCCTTAACTTTTGCCCCTGCCCCGGCGCCGGGTTCGGCTGCGGACAGCATTCCGGGCCGGTAGCCGAGCCTGCGCAGCTTCAGAACACCTCGCCCACGCAGCAGCGCAGGGAGCCGCCGGCGGCCTCGATCGCGTCCAGCTCGACGCTGCGCACGGCCAAGCCGGCCGCCGCCAGCGCGGCGCGGCTGGCCGGCGTCAGCGCGCGCTCGGCCCCGGCGCTCATCCAGACCAGATCCTCCGATAGCGCGATCGCGTTGCCGGCGAAGGCGGCGTGCTCGGCCGGCGACAGCAGCACGGCATGCGGCGCGTACAGCGCGGCGATCGCGGCGACCACGGCCGGGTCGGCAAAGCCGCGCGGGCAGACCAGCGCCGCGCGCCCGGCCAGCACTGCCAGCACCACGTTGGTGTGGTATTCGCCCGGCGCCAGCTCGAACAGCAGTGTCGCGCGCAGGCCCAGGGCCGCGTGCAGCAACCGTGCGCCGGCCTCGTCGCAGCGCTCCGACAGCCCGCACAGGCCGATCCCGCGGGCGCGGTCGATCACCAGCGCCCCGGTCAGCTCGCACGGATGCGGCTGCGTCGACAGGTCGACCCCGGCGTAGCCGAGCACGTCGTCGAAGAAGCCGCGGATGTCGGCACGCGTCGCCTCGCGCTGGCGCACCGGGTGGCGCATGCGTCCGACCACGTAGCGCGGCCGGCCGTCGACCCGGGCGGTGGCGAAGACGTTGTTGGGGAACAGCGCGTCGGGGGTGGCCGGATCGCCGGCAAAGCACACGGTCGGCAGCACCTGCGACAGCGCGCGGTGCAGGTCGCGATGCTGGGCGTGCGCACGAGCCGGATCGAAGGCATCGGCGTCGGCCATGTAGCGGTTGTCGGACGCGGACTGCGCGGCCAGGGCGAAGCCGTCCGGCGCGACCAGGAATGCGGCGCGCGCGGTCGCCGGGCCGAAGTCGGGCGCAAGGGCGCGGGCGACCTCGAGGAAAGCGGCGGCATCGCGGGTGATCATCGGCCGGCGCGACGGGTCAGGCCGCGGACGCGGCGTCGGTGCGGGCCCCGGCGACGGCGAGCGCGCGCTCCACCAGCGCCCAGTCGGCACCCGGCTTGTGCGCGCCCTCGCTGAGCACCTGGCGGAAGGCGCGACCGCCCGGCTGCCCGGCGAACAGGCCCAGCAGGTGGCGGGTGAGGTGCTTGAGCGCGACGCCCTGCGCCAGCCAGGCCTCGACCTGCGGCTGCAGTGCGCGCAACAGCGCGGCGCGGCTGCGCAGCGCGCCGTGGAAGGGCGGGCCGTCGAACCAGGGCACGTCGAGCCGGTGCAGCAGATAGGGGTCGTGGTAGGCGGCGCGGCCGAGCATGACGCCATCGACGTGCGCCAGGTGCGCGGCGGCTTCCTCGGCGGTGGCGATGCCGCCGTTGACGACCACCTGCAGCTCCGGGCGCTCGCGCTTGAGCCGGTAGGCCCAGTCGTAGCGCAGCGGCGGCACCGAGCGGTTCTCCTTCGGCGACAACCCCTGCAGCCAGGCGTTGCGCGCGTGCACCACGAACATCCGGCAGCCGGCCGCGGCGACCGCATCGATGAAGGCGCGGAAGCGGTCGTAGTCGTGATCGTCGTCGACCCCCAGCCGGCACTTCACCGTCACCGGCACCGGCCGCGGCAAACTTGCGACCGCCGCGATCATCGCCGCGACGCTGTCGGCCACCAGCCCCGGCTCGCGCATCAGGCAGGCGCCGAAACGCCCCGCCTGCACGCGGTCGGACGGACAGCCGCAGTTGAGGTTGATCTCGTCGAAACCGGTGTCGGCCCCGATCCGCGCCGCCTGCGCCAGCGCGTCCGGGGCGCTGCCGCCCAGCTGCAGCGCCACCGGATGCTCCGCCGGATCCAGCGCCAGCAGCTTGCGGCGGTCGCCGTGGATCACCGCGTTGGCATGCACCATCTCCGTATACAGCCGCGCGTGCGGCGCTAGCAGCCGGTGGAACACCCGGCAGAACGTATCCGTCCAGTCCATCATCGGGGCGACGGACAGGCGCAGGGAGGCGGCGGGGATGGCGGTGGTGTGCGGCATGCGGGCCGCATTGTAAGGGTCGGCGACTGAGCATCAGGCGCCGGCGCGCTCAGGCCGGCGGCTGCCAGACCATGTACACGTCGGCACGCGCGTAGTGCGAGCCGGGACGCGGCGCCGGGCGGTGGACGAAGCCGGCGCTGGCGTACAGCTGCAGCGCCGGCGCGAGCACGCTGCTGGATTCCAGGTACAGCTCGCGCCCGTGCAGCGCGCGGTAGGCGTCGATCGCGGCCAGCAGCAGCGCGCGGCCGATGCCGGCGCCGCGCCGGTCCGGCTGCACCGCCATCTTGGTCAGCTCGAACACGCCGTCGCCATCGAAGCGCAAGGCCACGGTGCCGACCGCGCGTTGCTCCGCGCCCGTACCCGACAACGCGAACAGCACCCGCCCGCCGCCGGCGATGAGGTGGGTTTGCGGATCGTGCAGTACCTGTTCGTCGATCGGCTCGACCACGAACCAGCGCCGCAGCCACTCCAGGTTGAGGCGCGCGAAGTCCTCGCGCCAGCGCGGCGCGTAGTCGACGATGCGCAGGTCGGCCGGGGCTGTCGTGCTCATCGTCGCGTCGCCGTGCCGGTAGCGTGCGTCAGGCGCGCGCCAGGTGCGCGATCGCGGCGGTCGCGGCCGCGCGGTTGCGGTCGTCGAACGGCACGATTTCAAGCGCGGCAACGCTGCCCGGGTCCAGGCAGCGGGCGTTGACGTCGATGCCGTCGGGATGGCTGCGCGGGACGTAGAACGCCTTGATCCCGCAATGGCGGCAGAACCGATGCCGGGCCACGCCGGTGTTGAAGCGGTACTCGGCGAGATCCGCGGCGCCGGCCAGCAGGCGGAAGCGCGCCGCCGGCACGATCAGGTGCCAGAAGCCGCTCATGCGGCAAATCGAACAGTTGCAGTCCAGCACCTGCAGCGCGGCCGGCGCGTCGACCTCGAAGCGCACGCGGCGGCAATGGCAGCCGCCGCGGTGGGTGACCAGTGCGGGTGACTCGGCCAGCGGCGGAACGGAAGCGTGCACCCGCCCAGTCTAATCAATCCTTGCCGTGGCCCTTGCCAGAATTGCCTTTAGCGGAGTTGCCCTTGCCGGACTGGCCTTTGCCGGCGTTGCCCTTGCCGGCATTGCCGTGGTCGGACTGGCCGGCGTTGCCGCGGCCCTGTCCGGCCTTGCCGGGTGCGCCGGCCTGGCCGCGGGCGGCATTGCCGCGGCTGCCGTCGGCCTTGCCGGCGTTGCCCGGCGGCCCGCCCGCGGCGACGCCGTGCGGGCCGCGGCCGCGACCGGGGAACTCCGCACGCAGGCTGTCGTCGATCCGGATCGGCCGCGCCCAGCGGTCGTAGCTGGGCACGAAGCCCTTCTTCAGGCGGTGGAATTCCGGCGAGCCGGGCTTGATCCCCAGCCGTTGCGCCAGCGCGCCCCAGCCCTGGCCGTGGTCCTGCTGCCACTGGTCGACGACGTAGCGGCACGGCCGGCCGATCACCTGGGCGATGGCGCAGGCGTAGTACACGTCGCCCGGCGCCCAGCGCCGGTGGAGCAGCAGGTCGGTGACCAGGTCGCGCGGCGCGCCGTAGTAACGCACCAGCTCGTCCACGAACGGTTCGCGGTAGCGGTAGCCGTACTGGTTGATGTCGCCGAGCTGGGTGTCGACCCAGACGTCACCGCTGCGCGGATTCCAGCCGAACACGAAATCCTGCGCGGCGACGCCGCCGGCGGCGGTCGCCAATGCGGCCGCCAGTACGAGGGCCTTGAGTGTGCGATGCATGCGGGTGTCTCCAGGGGAAGCCGGATCGCGGGAGGCCATCATGCCCGCCGCCGCTGAACCTGTCGTCGACATTTCCGGCGACCGTCGGCAGCGCCGCGACGAACGGCGCGCGCGGCCCGGGCGGCGTCCGTCAAGGCGCGGTCGTGGCCGCGACCGGCACCAGGGCATCATCGTCGCGGCGCGGCAACAGCGCGCGGCCGTGGCGGTCGCGCGGCTGCAGCCGGCCGTCGGGCAGCAGGGCGTAGACGCGGCGGCTGCCGTCGCTGCCGCGCAGGTGCAGCAGGGCCTGCTGCTGGCGCCACTGGCCGCGCTCGAGGAAACGCGCGTCGCCGGCGGCGGCCCGGTAGACCTCGGTCAGGATGTAGTCGCGGCGCGTACCGGCGCGCTGCAACTGCAGCTGGACCTCGATCGCGCTGCAATCCGCGCACGGCAGCCGGCCCTGCCACTGGATGCTGCCGTCGCCGGCCGCCAGCGCCGGAACCGGTGCAGGCGGCGCGCGCGGCGCCGGCGCATCGCACGCCGCCAGCACGACGCACGGCAGCAACGCGAACGCAGGCAGTCGCCGCTTCATCGCGCGATTGTGCCGCAGCCGCGTGCACGCCGCCATGACGCCGTGGCGGCCAGGATGCACGTCATGAGCACGCCATCCGCACAACTGCGACTGCACGCCGACCTCGCCCGCCGTGCCGCGCGGCGCCGTCGCGGGTGGCGGCGGCTGCTCGCGTTCGCGCTGGTGCTGGGCGTCTACGCCGGTGCGCTGACGTGGCTGACCCGGCGGGTGGAGGCCGGCGTGGAACGCAGCATCCAGCCGTTGCCGGCGCTGCTGCACGAGCGCGGCCACGACGCGGACTGACGCGGCCCGCCCGGATGCGGTCGGGCGCGGGCGTCGGCGCTCAACGCGGCTCCAGCACGAACTTGCCGAACGCCACGCCGATGTCCCAGCCGCGGCCGGTGCCGGCCAGCGCCAGCGACACGTCGCCCTTGGTCATCGCCTGCGCCTTGCTCGACTTGACCGCACCGGCGTGCGCCTCGGCCGCGGCATAGCTGCCCAGCACGTCGCGGATGTCGCGCACGCCGGAAAACTCGCCGGTGCCGTTCTCGATCCGCGACTTGCCGACGCTCAGCCCGCCGCCCTTGGCGCGGATCCGCACCGCCAGGCGCTGGCCGTTGTCGCAGCTGACGGTGCCCTCGCCCGAGGCGGTCTTGTAGAACAGCGACCAGCCGGACAGGCTGAAACGCAGCTTGCAATCGACCGGGCCGGGCGCGGCCCGGGTCGAGGCGGCCGGGGCGATGGCCAGCGCGCACGCCAGCGGCAGCAGCAGGAACAGGGGTCTGGACATGACGGCCTCGTGCGGAGGGGACGGGTGGCGGCAGTTTGCCGCCGTTGACGTGGTTGCGGGGGGATCCCCGGCGAATCGCGCAGGCGGTCGGTCGCACCCGTGCGGCCGGGGCGCAACCCGGCCGTCGCCGCAACGCCTGCGCGCTGCGGCGACGACCGCTGCGGGGTCAATCGTCCCAGTCGCGGTCGCGCCAATGATCGGGATGGCGACGGCCGTCGTAGCGGCCGCGATCGTAGCGCGCGTCGTAGTACTGCGCCTTGCACTTGCCGTGGCGGTCGCACTTCACCCGGCTGCTGCCCGGGCCGTTGCGCCAGTAACCGTAGGCGTTGCCGTACGGCGGGCCGCTGCGGTAATCGCGACGGTAACGGTAGCCGTCGTAACCGCGCGGCAGCGTGCGGTAATAGACCACGCGGCCGTAGCGGTCGCGGGCCACGACCAGGCGGTCGTTGTAGCCGTAGTCGCCGTAGCGGTAATACGGCACGCCGCTGCGCAGCACCACGTCGGCGACGTCGACCAGCACCCGGGTCAGGCTGTCCTGCGCCTGCGCCGGGGCCGGCGCCAGCGCGCCGAAACCGACGCCGGCGGCGAGCACGGCAGGAGCGAACCAGCGGGACAGGATGTTCATGGGCCCTCCTTCGGTCCGCGCGGATCGCGAACCCGGGACCACCTTGCGACGGCGACGGTGAACGGGTTTTTAACCGCGCCCGGCCGTATTCATCCGCCGGCCAGCGTCGCGACGCCGCCGCAGGTCGCGGCCGCGACGATCGCGTGCAACGCCGCCGGCAACTCCGCGGGGCCCGCCGCGTGGCGCACGCGCGCGGCGTCGTCGGCGCCCAGCTCGGCTTCGGTCTCGTGCGCCCAGGTCACGTGGTAGGGCATGTGCACGCCCCAGCCGCCGAGCTCGACCACCGGCACGATGTCCGAACGCAGCGAGTTGCCGATCATCACGAACTGCGCCGGCGCCAGCCCGAACTCCGCCAGTACCCGCGTGTAGGTCGCCGCGTCCTTCTCGCTGACGATCTCGATCCGCGGGAACAGATCGGCCAACCCGGACTCGCGCACCTTGGCTTCCTGGTGGAACAGGTCGCCCTTGGTGATCAGCACCACGTCGTGCTCGCGCGCGATCTGCGCGACCGCCGCGCGGATCCCCGGCAGCAGTTCCACCGGATGCCGCAGCAGCGCCTTGCCCAGCTCCACGATCCGCTGCACGTCGGCGGCGGCGATGCGCGCGTCGGTCAGCGCGATCGCCGCTTCCAGCATCGACAGCACCATGCCCTTGGCGCCGTAGCCGAACAGCGCCAGGTTGCGCTTCTCGACCGCGTACAGGCGCTCGTGCATGTCGTCCAGGTCGACGTAGACGGCGAGGATGCGCTCGAACGCCTGCTGCGCGGCGCGGTAGTAGTCCTCGCTGCGCCACAGGGTGTCGTCGCCGTCGAAGCCCACCAGGCGGATGTCGGTCTGCATGCGCGCAGTGTAGCGGCGACGGCCGCTCAGGCCTCGTCCCCGGTGGCGACCCGGACCCGGCCGGCATCGGCGTCGACGTCGACCGCGATCGGGCGGCAGCACACCGGGCAATCCTCGACGTAGCGCTGCGCGCCGGCGGCGGCGTCGATCAGCAACTCGATCGGCTCGCCGCAATACGGGCAGTGCACGGCGACGGCAGGCAGCATGGGGTGGTCAGCGTGCGGCAGGCCGGGACCGGGCGAGGACCGCCGCGCGGGCCGGGCGGGCGCCCGCGCGACGGCCGCGCGCTTACGGCCGCGGCGGCAGCTCGGCCCGGGCGTGGGCGCGGTATTCGGTCTGGGTGACGTAACCGTCGCCGTCGGCGTCCATCTGCGTAAAGCCGATGTCGACATCGGCATCGGCATCGGCCTCGACTTCGGCGGCGCTGAGGCGGCCGTCGCCGTCGGCGTCGAGCGTGACGAAGCGGTCGCGCGTCACCACCGCCGACGGCGGTGCGGCATGCGCGGCGCCCTGCGCGGGCGCCATCGCGTCCTGGGCGGTCGTGCGGTATTCGGCCTCGGTGACGTAACCGTCGCCATCGGCATCCCTGGCGGCGAAGCCGAAATCGGCTTCGGCCTCGGCTTCGGTCGCGCTGATGCGGCCGTCGCCGTCGGCATCGAGCCTGCCGAACACGTCGCGCGTGACCACCGCCGAATGCGCCTGGGCGCGGGTGACGGCTTGCGCCTGGGCGGGCGGCGGCGGCGGGACTGCAGCCGGCACCGGTGCGGTCGGCGGCAGCGCCGCCACCGCGGCGTCGGCGCGCGGGCTGGCAGGCGGCGGCAGCAACGGCGCCTGCGGCAGGCGGGCCGCCGGCAGGTCGACAGGCGCGGGGACGGCGCCCCGGGCGTGGCTGTTCTGCGCCAGGGCGAGCGGGGCACACAGGGCGGCGGCCAGCGCCGTGGCGAGCAGGGTACGGGGGCGTGCTTGCATGGGGCTTCTCCGGTTCGGGCGTCTTCGTGCGTCGGGGACTTGCGATGTCGGGCATCGCACAGCGCGGACGACCCTGGTCGCGCGGCGCTGTACGCACGATGAGCCCGGCCCTGAATGCGCCCGCGTTTAACGCCCCGCGAAGGAACGCGTTGTCGCGGCGGCGGGCAAGTTGAAGTCCGCGTCAAGGCGCGCACGCGCGCGCCGCATCCCCGTCGCCGCGGGCCGGCCCGGGGATCTGCCGGAGCTGCTCTGCCGGCCCGCTGCCTCGGCCGCCCTAGCGGCGACCGAGGAAATCCGCCTTGCCCAGCGGCGCCCCCGCCTGGCGCAGGATGTCGTAGGCGGTGGTGGTGTGGAAGAACAGGTTGGGCAGCAGGTAGTGCAGCAGGTAGCTCTGGCCGTCGAACTGCAACTCGCCGCTGCGCAGCGGCAGCGTGATCGCTCGCGTCTCGCTGCCGTCGATCTGCGCCGGCGTGAAACCGCCGATGTACTCGAGCGCGCCGTCGATGCGCGCGTAGAGCTGCGCGAACGTGGTCTCCTCGTCCGGGAACGCACGCGGCTCGACCCCGGCCAGGCGGGCGCTGCCGCGCGCGGCGGTGTCGGCGGCGATCTGCACCTGCTGCAGCAGCGGCAGCATGTCCGGGATCAGGCGCGTGTGCAGCAGCACGTCGGGCGCGATGCCCTTGTCCGCGGCGAACGCCTCGCCGGTCTGCAGCACGTGCCTGAGGTTGCCCAGCGCGCGCACGAACACCGGCACCGAAGCCTGGTACATGGAAAGGGTCATCGCGGTCCCCGCAGCGGGCGTCAGCCCGGGACCGGGGATTATCGCGCCGGCGGCACGCGCGCGCCGCAATTGCGGCTAGGATCGCCGACAGTAGCCTTCGGAGTCCGCGCATGCCCGGCTGGCAAGACCTGATCCGCGACGTCCGCGACTTCCCGCGCCCCGGGGTCGTGTTCAAGGACATCACCCCGTTGCTGGCCGATGCCGACGGTTTCAACGCCGCGATCGACGCACTGGCGGCGCCCTGGCGCGGGGTCGCGCTCGACGCGGTGTTCGCGATCGAGTCGCGCGGCTTCATCCTCGGCGCGGCGATGTCGCGGGTGCTGGGCCTGGGCTTCGTGCCGATCCGCAAGGCCGGCAAGTTGCCGGCGACGATCCATGCCCAGGACTACGCGCTGGAATACGGCAGCGACCGTCTGGAAATCCACGCCGACGCGGTCGAGCCGGGCGCGCGCGTGCTGATCGTCGACGACGTGCTGGCCACCGGCGGCACCCTGCAGGCGGCGCTGGCGCTGGCGCGGCGGCAGGGCGCGCAGGTGGTGGGCGCGGCGGTGCTGGTGGAACTGGCCGCGCTCGGCGGCCGCGCGCACTGGGACCCGACGCTGCCGCTGGAAGCGGCACTGGTCTGCTGAAGCGCCCGCTCCCGGGTCGGCGCCAGGCCGCGCCCCGTGGCGGTGCCGGAGCTGTGGTTGCCGGGGAGGACGTAGCGGAAGCCGCACGCCCCGGCGGTTGCCTGAACGCGGTAGTCCGCCGTCGATCCCGCGCAGCCGCGCCGGCCGGGCAGGCCCCTCGCGACCCCGCAGCCCCGCCTACGCCGGGTCGCGGCAACGGGGCCGGCCCGGTCAAGCGACATTCACCCTTTGCGGACGATGGTCACGTTTTCCTCACGCCGAGACGACCTCCGGCCGCAGATTCCGCCGCGGCTCCCGACATGGACGGCAACGCCCCCCCTCCCCGCTCCCGACGTCGCAACCTCCAGCGCGACGACTTGCCCGACACCGCTGCCAACGGCAGGCCGGCCGACCCCGCGGCCCGGCGCCGCGGACGCGCCGACGGTCCCGGCCGCGCCGCCGTCAGCCCCGACCACGCCGCGACCCGCGGCGTTGCCGACGGCACCGAACCCGCCGCCACCCTCGACGGCGCCACCCTCGACCAGCTGATCCACGCCCTGGAAGCCGAGCTGCCGCAGCTGCAGGTGCGCAGCGGCGGGGTCTTCGCGCTGGCCCACGCCTGGGCCGAGCGCCACGACGCGATCCTCGCGCGCACCCCGCCGGCGCTGCTGCCGACGGCCAGGGCCCGCCTGCGCCGGCTCGGCATCCGCTGGGGGCTGGCCTCCGGCAGCCGCGTCACCCGCGAATTCCCGGCCCTGCCGCCGCTGTCGCGGTGGCG
This sequence comes from Cognatiluteimonas weifangensis, assembly GCF_003416885.1. GTDB lineage: Bacteria > Pseudomonadota > Gammaproteobacteria > Xanthomonadales > Xanthomonadaceae > Cognatiluteimonas > Cognatiluteimonas weifangensis. The sequence continues at coordinate 39,105 of NZ_QVPD01000014.1, read as the reverse complement.
GCCCCGACGCTGAGCCCCGTCGGCCGCGGCCGCGACATCGATCCGAAGCGTTGTCGGCATCCTGCGTAAAGGGGGAATGCCGCGACTTCCAGGCCTCGACAGCGCCGGCACCGACCCGATGTCGGCGACACCTCCGCCTCGACAAGCACAGGCCCTGCCTGCGCGGAAACGGTGGTCAACGCCCGGGCAGGCCTACTCCAGGGCCGTGCGGCGCGGTGCCGTCAGGCCTTCTCCAGGGCCGCGCGGCGCGGCGCGTCGGCGCCGGCGCGGAGCCCGACGACAGGCGCGACGCCGGCGGGCGCGGCGTCCGCCTCGCGCCAGTGCGCGCCCAGGCTGCCCGGCCGGCGCAGTGCGGCCTCGAGCAGCGCGGTGGCCAGCCGCGCCTCCCAGCCACTGTCGGCCAGCGTGCGCAGCGCGACTTGCGCCTGCCGCAGCCCCTCCCCCGTCCGCACCGGGCCGGCGGCGCGCCACAGCAGGTCGCGCAGCGCAGTCCGCTCGGCGTCGCCCAGGTCCGGGCCGCGCTCGCACAGCCGGGTCGCCGCCCCCGACGGCGTCGACGCGCGCGCGCGCTGCGCGGCCACCTGCCCGGTCCGGCGACCGCAGACCACGCCTTCCAGCAGCGAGTTGCTGGCCAGGCGGTTGGCGCCGTGCACGCCGTTGCAGGCGACCTCGCCGACCGCGTACAGGCCGGGCAGCGAACTGGCGCCGTCGGCATCCACGGCGATGCCACCCATGTGGAAATGCGCCGCCGGCGTCACCGGGATCGGCTGGCTGCGCGGATCGATGCCCTGCGCCCGGCACGCCGCCAGCACCGTCGGGAAGCCCGCCTCCCAGCCCGGCGCCAGCGCGCTGGCGTCCAGCCACACCGGACCCTTGCGCTGCGCCTGCCACACCGTGCGCGCGACGATGTCGCGCGGCGCCAGGTCGGCCAGCGGATGGAACGCCATCAGCAGTTGGCCGCGATGGTCGCGCAGGCGCGCGCCGGCCCCGCGCAGCGCTTCGGTGATCAACGGCAAGGTCGCGCCGTCGGCGTCAGCACGCAGCGCGGTGGGGTGGAACTGCACGAACTCCAGGTCGCGCACCCGGGCGCCGGCGGCCAGCGCCAGCGCCAGCCCGGAGCCGGCGCTGGCGGCCGGATTGGTGGTATGCGCGAACAGCGCCCCGAGCCCGCCGGTGGCCAGCACCACGGCGCCGGCTTCGACCGGCTCGCAGCGCCCGGCGGCATCGCGCAGGCGCACGCCGACGACCGCGCCCGCGCGCAGCAGCAGCGCATCGGCATCGACCTGCTCGCGCCACTGGATATGCGCCGCCGCACGCGCCCGCGCCAGCAGCGCCGCGGTCACCCGCGCGCCGCTGCGGTCGCCGCCGGCGTGCACGATCCGCGCCACGCCGTGCCCGCCCTCGCGTCCGAGCGCGAGTCCGCCGCGCGCGTCCTGGTCGAACGCGACCCCCTGCGCCTGCAGCCAGGCGATCGCCGCCGGCGCCGCCGCGGTCAGGCGCAGGACCGCGTCGCGGTCGTTGTGCCCGGCGCCGGCGGCGATGGTGTCGCGCGCGTGCGCCGCGGTGCTGTCGCCGGGCGCCAGCGCCGCGGCGATGCCGCCCTGCGCCAGCAGGCTGGCGCCGCCCTCGCCATGGCGCGCGCGGTTGACCAGCAGCACCGGTGCCGGCGCCGCGGCCAGCGCGGCGCTGAGCCCGGCGACGCCGTGGCCGACCACCACCAGCGGCTGCCGCGGCGCGGCCACTACACCGTTTCCTTGCGCCCCACCGCCAGCATCCGGTCCAGCGCGGCGCGCGCGCGCACGGTGACCTCCGGCGCGATCACGATCTCGTTGCTGAGGTCGCGCAGGCAGGCGTGGATCTTCGGCAGGGTGATCTTCTGCATGTGCGGGCACAGGTTGCAGGGCTTGATGAACTCGGTCTCCGGGAACCGCACCCGCAGGTTGTCGGCCATCGAGCATTCGGTGATCAGCGCCACCCGTGCCGGGCGCTCGCGTTCCAGCCACTTGGTCATGCCGCTGGTGGAGCCGACGAAGTCGGCCTCCGCCAGCACTTCCGGGCCGCATTCCGGGTGCGCCAGCACCACCGCGTCGAAGCGCTCGCGGGTGTGCCGCGCTTCCTGCGCGGTGAACTTCTCGTGCACCTCGCAGGTGCCGTGCCACAGCACCAGTTCGACGTCGGTGCGCCCGGCCACCCATTTGCCGAGGAAGTTGTCGGGCAGGAAGATCACCTTGTCGGCGCCCATCGACTCCACCACCTGCACCGCGTTGGCCGAGGTGCAGCAGGCGTCGGACTCGGCCTTGACCTCGGCCGAGGTGTTGACGTAACTGACCACCGGCGCGCCGGGGTGCTGCGCGCGCAGCGCGCGCACGTCGGCGGCGGTGATCGAGGACGCCAGCGAGCAGCCGGCCTCGCGGTCGGGGATCAGCACGGTGCGGTGCGGCGCCAGGATCTTGGCGCTCTCGGCCATGAAGTGCACCCCGCACAGCACGATCAGCTCGCTGTCGCAGTCGGCCGCGATCTGCGCCAGCGCCAGCGAGTCCCCGGTGATGTCGGCCACGCCGTGGAAGATTTCCGGCGACTGGTAGGTGTGGGCCAGGATCAGCGCCCCGCGCTGCTTTTTCAGCTTGCGGATGGCATCGATCCAGGGCAGGTGCAGCGACACCTCCATGCACGGCATCAGCCGTTCCAGGGTGGTGCGCAGCTCGGCGTATTCGTCGAGCAGCGAATCGCGCCATTGCGGGGCCGCCACGGCGGCGCTGTTGCCTTGCATGTGGGTTCCTGCGGGTAGGGAGTGGGGACGGCGATCCGTCGCGTGCGGGGACGGGCGGGCCGCTCCGCGGCGCGCCGGAAACTCAGTGGCCGGGCACCGCGGCCGGCGCGGCCTGGCGGCCTGCGGGTGGATCGCTGGCGCCGCCGGCCGGCGCCTTGCGCGGGCGCAGCGCCTGCGCCGCCGGCAGCACCGCGTGCGCGTACACGGCCGCGGCCTGGTCCGGGTCGAAGTCGGCGTGCTTGCGCTTCCTGACGCCGTGGTCGGACAGCAGCACGTGGGTATCGGCCACCACCCCGGCCTTGGCCAGGCACGCCGACACGCACTTGAGCACGCAGCCGTCCAGCGCCAGGATCGGACGCCCGGCCTGCGCGGTGCGCACCAGCCCGGCGACGCCGCCGCCGACCCCGGCGATGCACGACATTTCCGCCGCGCCGTCGCGGTCGAGCCGCAGCGCCAGATGGTTGGCCATCTGCGCGGCGCTGGAGCAGCCGGAGCACGAATACACCAGCGGCAGCGCGGCACTCATCGGGTCGGCTCCGGCGCTGCGACCGGACGCGGGCCGCCGCTGCCGCGGCCGCCGTCGTCCGATGTCCCGCGCGCCGGCAGGCGGCCGTCCAGGCCGGCGGCCTGGCGGAACTCGGCCGCGCCGCCCCAGCGCTGCAGCGCGTATTCGAAGGCAGACTCGGTCATGGCGACGCCCGCGGGATGGGCTTGCCAGCTTGCCGGCGCCCCCGGCGTGCGGCCCTGACATGGGTCAAGCCGCGGGTCGCCCGCGGCCGGCCAAGCCCGCGCGGACCGTCAGCGGCCCGCGCGCAGCGGCGTGACCTCGCAGCCGTACCAGTCCCAGTACGCGCTGCCGGCGCGCAGCGCGCGCAGGCCCAGCGCGAGTTTCCCGCTGCTGGCAGCCGGCGGCGTCACCACGCTCAGCAGGCCCGCGGTCGGCGCCTGGCGCAGGCTCTGCTCCGCCGCGCCGGGCACCTGCAGGCTCACTTCGAACTCCGGCGCCTCGGCCACCGCGCAGTCGATCAGGTAGCGATAGCCCGCGCGCGCCTGGAAGCTGATGCCGGCGCGACCGATCAGCTGGCCGGTGCGCTGGAAGCGTTCGTCGGCGAACAGGTAGACCGGCCCGGCCGCACTGCCGAAGGTGGCGTACGCCGCCGACCAGTCGCTGCCGGACGCGGCCGCCACGCCGGGGCCGATGCGGAACGGCGCGCCGGCATCCTCGGCCTGCAGCTTGCCCAGGTCGGCCGGCAGCCGCTGCAGCTTGGTCGCCAGCGGGCGGAACGCCGGCGCAGCCGCACCCTGCCGCATCCGCCGCGCCAGTTCCGGCGGCAGCGCCTGCAGCGTCGTCGACTGTGCCCCAGCGGCAGGCGCGATCCGCGGCGGCGTGGCGAGCCGCAACGCCGGGGCGGCGGGCTGCGTGCCCACGGCCTGCTGCGTCGCGGTGGATTGCGCATGCGCCGTCGCCCCCAGCAGCAGCGCGCCGATGATGACCAGCAGTTCCCGCAGGCGTCCGCTCATCTCCCGTCCTCCCCTTGGATGGCCGCCGATACGGCCAATGAATCCAAACGCAAACGGGAAGCAACGCAGGACACGGGAAGCCGCAGGCCGCGGCCGGTAATGCGCGCGAATCAGCGTTGCCCGGCGGCCGTCGCCGTTTTAGCGCCGGTCTGCGGCGCCGCCCGCAGCGCCTGGGTGCGCTCGACCACGTCGGCGAGGAAGGCGCGCACGCGGTCCATGCTGGCTTGCGGTTCGTCTTCTTCGACCAGGTAGGCGTTGAGCATCAGCAGCTTGCCGTCGAGCAGCAGCGCGGCGCCGGCGCAGTCCACCACCATCTGCACCGGCTGACCGGCGACGTTGCCGGCGATCGGCAGGCGCACGGCGAAGCGGATCACCCCGCCGGCCTGCGAATACACCTGCGGCTTGCCGACCTCGCCGAAGGCGACCTCGACCGTGGTCCCGGACGCGGCGCCCATGCGCTCGCCCATGCCGGCCTGCATGGCCTGCGTGGCCGCATCGAGGTCGGTGGCACCCAGTTGCGCGGCCAGTTGCGGCTGCAGCGCGGCCCATTCCTCGGCATTGAATTCCAGCGCCTCGGCATCGCGCAGCACCTGCACCTGCAGGTAGGGCTTGGCCGCGGGCTGGCCCGTCAGCATGCGCTTGAGGTCGCCCTCGTCGAGCAGCATCTCGACCAGGCGGATCGGCGGCGGCAGCGCCGCCACCGAGGTCGCGTACAGCGCCGGCGCCTTCTCGCTGCCGCGCAGGTAGCCGTCCGGCACCGCGATCCGCACCTGCGTGGCGCCGACGGTGACCGGCGCGACTTCCCCGGCGTGCGCCGCGGCAAGGCCCGATGCCAGCACCAGCGCGATGGCAGCGATGAAACGCAGCATGGTCTTCCCCTGTTCCCCGATGGGCCGCAGTATCGCAGGCGATTGCGCCGGCGGCGCGGCCGCGTTGCGGCTTGTTGATCCGGGTCAAAAAGCCGCCGCGCCGGGCCGCGACACTGGGTCCGTCGCAAGGGAGCGAACGCCATGGTGCCCAAGGATCTGGTCGTGTTTCTCGAAGAGCGCCAGGCCTGGGCCGGGCGGCTCGCGTTCGCCGCCGCGCTGGCCCGCCACTGGCAGGCGCACCTGATCGCGACCTATGTGGTCCGCCCGCTGGCGCTGGATCCGCATGCCGGGTTTGCCGCCGGCCCGGCGCTGACGCAGATGCTCGCCGAGCACGAGGCCACCGCGGCCGCGGCGCTCGACAGCGCCCGCGCCGAGTTCGCAGCGCTCACCCAGCGGCGCAGCTTCAGCGCCGAGTTCCGCAGTTCGCGCGACGAGAGCGGCGAGGCCCTGATGCTGCACGCACGGCATGCGGACTTCGCCGTCCTCGGGCCGCCGCAGCGGCAGCGCAACGACGTCTCGGCGCTCGGCCTGTCGGAGCAGATGCTCCTAGCCTGCGGTCGCCCGTGCCTGTTGCTGCCGGACAGCTGGCCCGGCGAACGGCTGCCGCAGCGCATCGTGGTCGGCTGGAACGGCGGGCGCGAGGCCACCCGCGCCATCGCCGACGCCATGCCGCTGCTGGCCGCGGCCGCAAGCGTGCAGCTGGTGGTCGTGCCGGAAGCCAAGACCCGCACGCTGCTCGGCGCCGATCCCGGCGCGGACATGGCCACGCACCTGGCGCGCCACGGCGTGCCGGTCGCGCTGGAGCAGTGCAAGGGCGACGACGCCGGCGCGGTGTTGCTCGCCCGCTGCGCGGCGCTGGACGCCGACCTGCTGGTGATGGGCGCGATGGGCCGCGCGCGCATCAGCGAAATCGTGTTCGGCGGCGCCACGCGCACGGTGCTGGAGCAGGCGCCATTGCCGCTGCTGCTGTCCAGTTGACCCACGCCATCGTGCCCGCGAGCGCGCCGGCCCGGCCGTCGGCGCCGCGCGGTGCCGCGGCAGCGACGCGCGGCCGGCTTACTCGGCGTCGGGTTCGATGCGCACGCCGCGCACGCTGTTCTCGACGATGGTGATCACGAAGTCGCGCTCGCCGTCGCGCTTCTTGACCAGCACGTCCTCGCCGTCGTCGACCTCGACGTTGTAGCGCTGGCCGGCCTGCGCCTGCAGCGCCGCGGCAAGGTCGCGGGCCACGCCGTTCTCGCTGCGGCCGGCGACGATCTGCGCGGTGGCGCGCAGCGGCTCGCCCTGCGCCGGCGCCAGCTCCAGCACGATGCGGCCGGCGGATTCGGCGTCGCCGCTGACTTCCAGGCGCCACTTGTTTTCCACCCCTGACGCCACCGCGAGCGACGTCGCCAGGACCAGGCCCAACCCGAGGATCGACTTGCGCATGACCGCCTCCGTTGCAGAGCGTGCGCAAGGTGATAGCCGCGGCGCGGTGATGCGGGAGTGTTTTTTTGGACGCGCTACCGGCGCAGCGTCGCCCGCGCTGTGCATCGGTTCAGACAACCGGCCCAGGACGCCGCGCGCGGAATCCCACGTCGGCTTGGACGGAAATTGCACTCTGACCCCTATTTTGCTGCAGCGGCCTCGGCTTCCTGCTCGTCGCGCCAGACGTGGCCGTGGCCGCCGCTGGTCAGGCGCAGCCGGTGGCGCTCCACTTTCTCGAAGTCGCCGAACTTGGTGGTGCGCACCGCCTCGAACATCTCGACCGTTCCCGTCGGGCGATGTACCACGAACAGGCCCTCGTCCACCATCGAGAATGCCAGCGCCTGCAAACTGTTTTCAGGCACGTCCTCGCCGAGCAGCGCGCGGGTGGCGCCGATCACTGCGGCCCTGCCCTTCTCCGGATCGATGCGCTGGTCGAACGACACGAACAGGTCTTCGGGGTCCTCAGAGGAGACAGCCAGCGAGAAGGTCAGCGTCGCCGGAAAAGTGGGGCCACCGAACGGATTCGGTAGCTCGGTGTGCAACTCGTAGGTCTCGTCCGGCTCGACGTCGATGCCGACGAAGCCGTTGTACCACTGCACGTTGCGGGTGAGCATCGCCTCGAGCACGGCCGGTGCGGTCATGCGGTCGACGATGCCCTGCATGCGTTCCATTGCCTTCAGCCGCGCTTCGCCGCTCACGTCCTCACCCGTCTTCGCCAACTGCTGGTCGAGCCCGAGTTGCGCCCCGGCGAGGAACGCCTCGCGCAGGCGTGGCGCCAGTTCGGCGATGTTGCCGGCCCGTGCGTAGTTGCCGGCTGCATTCAACTGCACTTCCAGGGCGACGCCGTCGAACGCACTGGCGAACTGCTGCATCAGCGCTTCGGCTGCGCGGTCCCCCTCCAGCACCTGGAACCGGCCGCCCGTGCCCGTCCAGGATTGCACGAATCCCTCTTTCGACGCTTCGGTGATGCGCACCTCGGTGGTCGAGGTCGAGCGCGAACGCGAACGCTGGTCGCCCCGCACTTCGGTCGTGGTGTCTTCCATCGCGTACACCAGCGTGGTCCCCGCCTTCCACGGCATCACCCATTGCACCGTGGGCGCCGCGGCATCCTCCGCCGCGAACGCGGGCATGCAGAACGAGGCGCAAAGCAACGCGGCCGCGAAGGCACGACGTGGAATCATGGTTGTCCCCTGCTGTCGCTGTCGGTCCAGCTACGATTGGTACTGCGTAACGCCCTTGTCGGTGCGCTTCCCTGTGGCATCGCCGGCGAACCCGGGTCCGCTCCCGGTTTACGGCTTACCCGTAGAAAATTGCACTCTAACCCCTATTTTTCAGTCGCAAGGGCCATGCAGCGGAAAATATTGAAACAAGTCATCGCCGCTAACTCCCCCATCCCCTATTCCTCTCAAATGTCTGTGATCATGAGCTAGCTAGCGCCGCATTGATTCGAGCAAGAGGATCTTCATCTCGCGCAATTGAAATTGGGAACCTGCCCAAATCGATAATCTTGCTTGCGATCTCAACTACTAATTTCCTATCTATCACACTTAGGCGAAATATCTTCGAGCGATCCCCAAGGATCTGGCGCGCGAGCATATTAAAATCGTACGACTCTTCACCGGCCTTTAGTCGCGCATGCGCTGGAGCAACTACTGAAAGCAACAGATCCCTAAGTGCGTCAGCTTCACGAATTGGCTCGACGCTGGCCGCATAGCGCAGACACCGGAGGACGTCGGCGTATTGAGTCTCAATTGTCGAGCCGCTCAACTCATTCAAACGACCGATCTCGTTAACCGCATCAATGGGCTTTCCGATTGAACGGCTGCAGTCACCTTCGTTGTAGTAGGACTCAATTGAACCCTTTCGCAGGATATGAAGCCCGCACTCTGCGAACATTTCGAACAGCACCTTAAAGCGCTGCTTTATTTGAATCCACGCCCTATCATCAGCTAGCTTTTCTAGCTCACAGTCGGCAATCAGGAATAGTGTGCAGAGTGTTGCTCTGCGCTTTGCCTGCACTTCCTCGCTCTGACTTCGTTCGATCCAGTATGAGTGAGACTCTGCATAAGACGCCACCTCTTCCCAACGAGCCTCAACCAGTTTGCAGAAGTCAGAGAATATGCTGGATGCCATCGTGTTGGCATCGCAGAATCCATGCGTTCCGGCTATATCTGCCGCCTTTTGATCATCAGCAATGTAGGCATTCGCTAGATCAAGCCCGTCTGCAATTGCATCAGCATCTGCAAGACAGATCGGCTCTTTGCCAAGCAAACGAAGCAACTTTACAACTATTGGCATCTGCCCCTTCCCAATGACGGGAAGGAGTTGCGATCCAGCCCCCTCAAGATGCACGTTAGCCTTCTGCGCAAGAGCACTGCAAATGATCACGTCGGACGGCCCCTCCACCAGCAGCGGCCTCTTAGAGAATAGCGAGAGCTTGTGCTCCTGACCCAACCTAGAAATTAGGCCTTGAATCTTCTTGTTCTTGAGCTCAGCCGCGTCATTCTCAATTTGCACCGGGTCAACAGCAAGGTCGTAGCAGAAAACCAGCGATGACAGATCGTCGGCACTCTGAATCTGAAGCATCTCGGTTGAATGCGTGGCAATAACAATAATCTTCTTATTTGATCCAACTGCTGGAAAACCCGCGACTCCAATCATTTCACGCAAGAGAAATGCCTGAAGCTGGGGATGCATTGAAACTTCTGGCTCATCGAGCAGAAGTGCTCCTACATCATCGTCATACAGGGCGGCCAAAATGCCGACCAAATGCATTAACCCAGAAGCTTCACGGCCGGAGGAGTAGGGGTTACCCGCATGATCGGTTCGAGAGAAGGAAACCTTGAGATTTCCTCCATCCCAGTCAATTAGAACGTCACGTCGGAATAGTTTTCTGAGGCGCTCCTGGATCTTTATGAGGATATCCGCGCGTTCAGCGAGCGTCTGAAAGTCGCCACTCAATGTTTCCGTTCGGTGTCGCCGAGCGGCATCCGCCTTGCTTCCGTAGGTAGCCTCGTCATACCTAATATTTCCACGCTGTCCGTCGTAGTCCGAACGAAAACGCTCCATGAGTCCCATTCGACCCGCAGAAAGAAAACGCACTTGTTTGCCGGCCATATGCGCAGGCAGGCTATTCTTTAGTGATCTCAATAGATGGGTTTTCCCGGATCCGTTGGGACCAAGCAGGACGGTAAGACCCCTATTTAGGGTTATGCGTCGCTGGTAGGAACCGTTGTGAGCGGAAACCGTTGCGGCAAGGCATATAGGAAAACTCATATCGATGCTCATGGCGGAGGTAGCCCAACAACTGCTGCCCGAAAAGAAAAAGGGTCAGGCTCATGTCTGTGCCTGACCCTCAATATGCTTTCAAGTGATATTCATCACCCGCACTTCGAATAACCACAATTCAAACAGGTCGCGCACCCGTCCATGATCACCACCGCCTTGGCGCTGCACTTGTGGCACATGGTCGCGCTCGGCGGGAATGAGGCGCCCTCGCCGGTGACTTCGATGTCTTCCTCGTGCGCGGCGGCGGGGTCCACCATCGCACCGCCCATCTCGCCGGCGGTGCTTATTTCAGCGTTTTTTTTTGAGCGTTCGTCGTAGGCGCGGCGCTTCTCGGCGATCAGCGCGCGGCGCTCGGGGCTCATGTCGGGGTCGTGGATCATGCCGATCGACTTGAGGTGGTCCTCGACGATGCTGCCCAGCTCGGCCACCAGCGACGGCATGTACACGCCGCCGGCCTTGAAGTAGCCGCCCTTGGGGTCGAACACGGCCTTCATCTCCTCCACCAGGAAGGTGACGTCGCCGCCCTTGCGGAACACCGCGGACATGATCCGGGTGAGCGCGACGATCCACTGGAAGTGCTCCATCGACTTGGAGTTGATGAAGATCTCGAACGGGCGGCGCTGCTCGTGCTCGCTGCCGGCGTTGAGCACGATGTCGTTGATGGTCACGTACATGGCGTGCTCCACCAGCGGCGACTTGATCTTGTAGGTGCTGCCGATCAGCACCTCGGGGCGCTCGATGCGCTCGTGCATCTGGATCACGTCGGCGACGTGCGGCTCGGCGGGCAGCCCGGCCTCGGCGGCGCTGCGCGAGACCGCCTCGGCCTGCACGGCCTTGGCCTTGTCCTCGGCGGTGACGACGGCGTAGCCCTTGATTTTCTGGTCGATCTTGACGGCCATGTGTGTTCCTGGGAGCGGCTGTTGCTGTGGGGTGCGGCGGTGGTGCGGGCTGCCTGGCGGCGGCGAGGGGCGCGATGACTCACCCCTCACCCTGCTGCGCTGCGCGCAGCGGTCCCTCTCCCCGCTGCGGCGGGGAGAGGGAGGCGGCGCCTACTTCTTCTTCACTGCCTTGCGGACGGCCTTCTTGGCCGGGCGCTTGGCGGCTTTCTTCGTGGCTTTCTTTGCGACCTTGCGTGCCGGGGCGGCCTTGCGGGCCGGCGCCTTCTTTGCGGCGGCCTTTTTGGCCGGGCGCCGGGCGGCGGTTCCGGCTTTCTTCACCGCCTTGCGGACGGCCTTCTTGGCCGCGGCCTTCTTTGCGGTCGCCTTCTTCGCGGCCTTCTTCACCGCTTTCTTGGCGGCGCGCTTCTTGGCGCTGCCGGCGCGCTTGAGCGCGGCGACTTCCTGCTTGGCGCTGGCGCTGGCGCTGGCGAGCTTCTTCTTCGCCGTGCCGACCGCCTTCTTCGCCGCCTTGCGCGCCTTGCTCACGGTCTTCTTGGCGGCTTTCTCCGCTTTCTTCGCGGAGGTGCGCACCGTCTTGACCGCATTGCCCGCCGTCTTCACCACCGCACTGCCGATTTCCGAAGCCGTTTCGGCCACCGCTTCGGCGGCGTTGGAAAGGGTCGCCGTCACCCCGTTGCCGTTGCTCATGTGTCTTCCTCGTCTGGAAACGTCTGGCTGTTGGAAGCTGCTGTGAACCGCGCCTGCTGCGCCGCCCCGGGGCGCACCCGCGATGCTATACCTGCCGCGGGCGCGCAGGGGGCGTGCGCGTCCGCGCCGGGCCGACGGGAAGGACGGCGATGGAACACGGCCCGGGTTCCATCCGGAGGCGGTGACGGCGCCTCCCGGCCGCTGCCGCCGGCGGCCGGCGCGAGGCACGCCCCGGCCCCGCGCGGCAGCCCTCAGAACTTGCCGTAGTAGCCCTCTTTGAGCGCGTCGAACAGGTTGGCGGCGGTGTGCAGCTCGCCGTCGTACTCGATCTGCTCGTTGCCCTTGACCTCGACCACGCTGCCGTCCTCCAGCTCGAACCGGTACAGGGTGTTTTCCAGGTCCTGCTCCTTGACCAGCACGCCCTGGAAGGCGGCCGGGTTGAAGCGGAACGTGGTGCAGCCCTTCAAGCCCTGCTGGTAGGCGTAGCGGTAGATGTCCTTGAAGTCCTCGTAGGGGTAGTCGGTGGGGACGTTGGCGGTCTTGGAGATCGAGGAGTCCACCCACTTCTGCGCGGCGGCCTGGACGTCGACGTGCTCCTTCGGGGTGATGTCGTCGGCGGCGATGAAGTAGTCGGGCAGCTTCGCCGCCGGGTCCTCGGCGAAGGGCACCGCGGCGGGGTTGACCAGCGCGCGGTAGGCCAGCAGCTCGTAGGACCAGACGTCGACCTTTTCCTTGGTCTTCTTGCCCTCGCGGATCACGTTGCGGCTGTAGTGGTGGGCGAAGGACGGCTCGATGCCGTTGCTGGCGTTGTTGGCCAGGCTCAGGGAAATGGTGCCGGTGGGCGCGATCGAGCTGTGGTGGGTGAAGCGGGCGCCGGTCTCGGCCAGCGCGTCGACCAGCTCCGGGGCCACCGTGGCCAGGCGCTGCATGTAGCGGCTGTAGCGCGCGTGCAGCACGCGGCCGGGCACCTTCTGCCCGACCTTCCAGCCGTCCTTCGCCATCTCCGGGCGCTTGCGCAGCATCTCGGCGGTGACCTCGAACTCCTCGGCCATGATCGGCGCCGGGCCTTTTTCCTGCGCCAGCGCCAGGCCCATCTCCCAGCCGGCCACCGCCATCTCGCGGGCGATGCGCTCGGTGAACTCGCACGAGGCCTTGCTGCCGTACTTCATCTGCAGCATGGCCACGGTGCTGCCCAGGCCGAGGAAGCCCATGCCGTGGCGGCGCTTGCGCATGATCTCGTCGCGCTGGCGCTGCAGCGGCAGGCCGTTGACCTCGACCACGTTGTCGAGCATGCGGGTGAATACGCGCACGACTTCCTTGTATTCGTCCCAGTCGAAGCTGGCCTCGTCCGTGAACGGCTTGCGCACGAACTTGGTCAGGTTGACCGAGCCCAGCAGGCAGGCGCCGTAGGGCGGCAGCGGCTGCTCGCCGCAGGGGTTGGTGGCGCGGATGGTCTCGCACCACCAGTTGTTGTTCATCTCGTTGACGCGGTCGATCAGGATGAAGCCCGGCTCGGCGTAGTCGTACGTCGAGACCATGATCATGTCCCACAGGTGCCGCGCCTTGATGTGGCCGTAGACCTTGCAGGCGACCAGGCCGTCGTCGCGGACGATGTAGTGCTTGTGCGTGGGCCAGTCGCGCCAGACCACGCTGGCGGCGTCGGCCAGGTCGAGGTCGCCGGCCTCCTGCTCGTTGATCGGGAACACCAGCGGCCAGTCGGCGTCGTGCTCGACCGCGTCCATGAAGCCGTCGGTGATCAGCAGCGAGAGGTTGAACTGGCGCAGGCGCCCGTCCTCGCGCTTGGCGCGGATGAAGTCGCGCACGTCGGGATGGGAGACGTCGAAGGTGCCCATCTGCGCGCCGCGGCGGCCGCCGGCGGAGGACACGGTGAAACACATCTTGTCGTAGATGTCCATGAACGACATCGGCCCCGAGGTGTAGGCGCCGGCGCCGGCGACGAACGCGCCGCGCGGGCGCAGGGTCGAGAACTCGTAGCCGATGCCGCAGCCGGCCTTGAGCGTCAGCCCGGCCTCGTGGACCTTCTCCAGGATGCCGTCCATCGAGTCCTCGATGGTGCCGCTGACCGTGCAGTTGATGGTGCTGGTCGCGGGCTTGTGCTCCAGCGCGCCGGCATTGGAGGTGATGCGGCCGGCGGGGATCGCGCCGCGGCGCAGCGCCCAGACGAAGCGCTCGTTCCAGTAGCGGCGCTTCTCGGCGCTCGGCTCGGCGTCGGCCAGGGCGCGGGCGACGCGCTGGTAGGTGCCGTCGATGTCGGCGTCTACCGGCACGCCGGCCTTGGTCTTGAGCCGGTATTTCTTGTCCCAGATGTCCTGGGAAGCCGGCTGCATCGGGATCTCCCGGTCGCTTCCGGCCTGTCCGGCGTCGGTGTTCTGGTCCATGCCGGTCTTCACCGCCTCGAGGCGCACTGTGCTCATCCCGTCCCTTCTCCTTCGTCCTGCGTGCGCGGCTGGGCCGCGTCGTTGTTGTTGGCCGGGGCGCCCGGGTGGGCGCCGCCGGTGAAGCTTCCTGGCCGCACCGCGCCGCGCGGCGACGGAGGGACGGCGACGACCGCGTTGCCTTACAGCATGCGCGCCGCCTTGTGTCCTGGTTGTGGTGACCTGCGGGCCGCTGGCGACCCTGTCATTGCACGCATCCGCCCACCCCCGTCGGCGTGTTTCCAGGCCGGTACCGGCCCCTTGTCGCCTGCCGATGCCAACCCCAGCACTGGGCCCGGCCTGCTCCGCACACCCCAAGATGTTGTGGCGACGCAGGGGGTCACGCTATCCGGGGCCCAACCCGGTGTCAACCGGATTGAAGTGCATTGCGCCCGCTTGCGCCGATGGGGTAAATGCGCCGACCAAAAACGCAGATGCGGTCACAAAGCGGACGCGCCGGCGCCGGAGCGATACCGGATCAATAGCGGCCGTAGGCGCGGCCGTCCGCCAGCCCCAGGCGCCGCGCCAGCGCCCGGAACCGCGGCTGCGTGCGCAGGTTGTTCCAGCGCGCGTCGATGCCGAGGAACGCCATGCGGATGTCGCGCTCCCGGTAGCCGCGCTCCAGCAGGTCCAGGGCGGCCTCGGTGTGGCCCAGCGCGTTCTCGACCGCGGCCAGGCTGGTGGCCGGGACGTAGCCGGCGGCGTCGCGCGCCTGCAGTTCGCGCAGGATCGCCTGCGCTTGCGCGCGGCGGCCGTTCGCCACTTCGGCGACCGCCAGCAATGCCAGCACCTGGCTGGCGCGCCCGGAACGCGCGGCCGCGCGCTGCCAGTCGGCGTGCGCGGCGGCGACGTCGCCCCGATCCAGGGCGATGCCGCCGCGCACCAGCAAGGCCACCCAGAACTCCGGCTGCAGTTCGAGCGCCCGCTGCAGCGGCGCGCGCGCCGCGCCGGGTTGCCGCGCGGCGGTGAGGAAGCCGCCGGTGAGCGCGTTGATCATCGGCGACAGCGGATCCAGTTCGCGCGCCTGCCGCGCCTGCGCCAGGCCTTCCTCGAAACGGCCCAGGTCGATCAGCAGATGCGCGTAGCCGAAATGCGCTTCGGCCGAGGCCGGGTCGAGCTCGATCGCGCGCTTGAGCGAGGCCTCGGCGCCGGCCCAATCCCAGTCGTACAGGTGTTGGTTGCGGCCTTGCGCCAGCAGCGCGTCGGCCGAGTCCGGGTCGATCGCCAGCGCCTGCGCGGTCGCGGCCTTGGCCAGGGCGAACATCTCGCGCGGGTCCAGATCGGTGTGCGCCAGGCCGCGGTAGGCCAGCGCCATGTCGGCGTAGGCGCGGGTGCACGCGGTGTCCAGGTCGATGGCGCGGCGGAAGGCGGCCAGCGCCGCCGACAGGTTCTCGCGGCTGGGGCGATACAGCAGGTAATGCCCGCGCAGCCAGGCCCGGTAAGCCTGCGGGTCCTGCCCGTCGCAGGCGCTGCGCGTCCGTGCCGGCGGCGGCAGCGGCGGCAGCGCCAGGGCGCGGGCCAGCGCTCCCGCCATGCGGTCCTGCAGGGTGAACACGCGGTCGATGCGGGTGTCGAAGGTGTCGGCCCACACGGTCGCGCCATCGGCCACCGCCAGCAGCCGCGCGTTGACCCGCACCAGGTCGCCGACGCGCTGGGTGGAGCCGGCGACGACATAGGTCGCGCCGAGTTGGCGCCCCGCCGCCAGCGCGTCGGGCTGGGTCGCGGCCAGGCGCTGGGTCGCGGCCAGCGGCCGCACGCGCAGCGCGCCGGCGCGTTGCAGGCGCGTGGCCAGGGTTTCGGCGAGGCCGAGTTCCAGCAGGTCGTCGCGCGGGCCGGCGGAGAGGGAGCGGAACGGGAGCACGGCCAGGGTGGTCGCCGGCCCCGCACCCGGATGCGCACGCGCCGGCTCCTCGCGGCGCCAGGCGACGATCGCGAACAGCGCCACGCCGAACAGCAGGGCGCCCAGCACGATGGCGCGACGCATGCCCGCCGGTCGCGTCGCGGCCGCCGCCGGCCCGGCAGCGGGGCCGGCGGTTGCGTCGTCCGCGTCGCCCGCGCCTTCGGCGACCTCGGCCGCGAAGCGGTAGCCGCGCCCCGGCACGGTGACGATGCAGCGCTGCCCGCCGGCTTCGCCGAGCGCGCGCCGCAGCGCGGAGACCGCCTGGGTGAGGTTGTTCTCCTCCACCACGCGGCCGGCCCAGACCGTCGCCAGCAGCTCGTCCTTGCCGACCACCCGGTCGCGGTGGGCAAGCAGGCAGCACAGGGTGTCGAACGCCTTCGCGGTGAGGTGCACGGGCGTGCCGCCGGGGCCGCGCAGCTCGCGGGTGCGGGTATCGAGCAGGAACCCGGCGAAGCGGTAGTGGCGCGGGGCGTCCGGCATGGCTCCTGGGGGCGAAGGCGGTACGCGACCACCGCATTTCAGCAAATTTCAGCCGGTTTCAGCGGATTTTTCAGGACTTCCCGGCCAGCGCCGGCCAAGCATACGCGTACGCCACGCCATGGGGGCATGGCGATCACCCAGGAGCCGCACCATGAAACTGCATCCCCTCGTGCTTGCCTTCGCGCTCTCGCCGCTGTCGCTCGCCGCCTTTCCGGCCGCGGCGGTGGACCTCGTCCACCACGGCGCCATGCAGATGCCGGCCAACCGCATCGTCGGCCTGTGGCATGCGGTCGGCGCCGTCGGCCCCTGCGGCGGCACGCCGTCGGGCGGCATCCAGGCCAATGTCGTCTTCAATGCCGGCGGCACCCTGTCGGAGACCAACACCATGCCGCTGGCGGGCATCCCCAACCTGCACGGCATCAGCGGCCTGCACACCCGCGGACCGGGCTTCGGCACCTGGTCCTACAACCCGCTCACGAACTCGTACACGATCGACTTCCGCTTCTTCTGGTTCGTCAACGGCTACTACCACGGCTACCAGAGCATCCACCGCGAGGGCGTGACCCTCAGCGCCGACGGCCTGGAGCTGTCCGGCCCGATCCGCGCCGCGCGCTACCTGGCCAACGACAGCAAGTACATGGACTTCTGCGGCTCGGAGACGTCCGAGCGGCTGTAGCCCCGCACGCCGGATGTGCGCGAAAGGCCCGGGCATGCCCCGGGCTTTTTCGTGGCCGCGCGCGCCGGCGCGGCGCGGCCCGACCGCCCCGCCGGCAGCCGGTGCGGCGGCCTTCATCCCCGGTTCGCGGTTTGACGGCAAACTAAACGGCATGAACGCCTCCACCCGCACCCTGCTCGCCCTGACCCTGGCCGCCGCCTTCGGCGGCTTCGCCGCCACCGCGGTGCACGAAGGCATGCGCGCGCCGGCGCTGGCCGCGGACGCCGCGGCCGCGGCGCCCGCCGCGGTGCCCGCGGCCGCGGCCCTGCCCAGCGCGGTCGCCGGCACCCCGCTGCCGTCGCTGGCGCCGATGCTCAAGCGGGTGCTGCCGGCGGTGGTCAGCGTGCACAGCCAGCAGCGCGTGCGGATCAGCAACCCCTTCGCCAACGATCCCTTCTTCCGCCGCATGTTCCCCAACATCCCGCAGGAGCGGATCAACCAGTCGCTGGGCTCGGGCGTGATCGTCGATGCGCAGCGCGGGCTGGTGCTGACCAACCACCACGTGATCGAGGGCGCCGACGAGGTCTCGGTGACGCTGGCCGACGGGCGCACGCTGCAGGCCGAGTTCGTCGGCTCCGACCCCGACACCGACGTCGCCCTGATGCGCATCCCGGTGCCCAAGGACACGCCGCTGACCGCGATCCCGCTGGCCGACAGCAGCCGGCTGCAGGTCGGCGACTTCGTGGTCGCGGTCGGCAATCCGTTCGGTATCGGCCAGACCGTGACCAGCGGCATCGTCTCGGCGGTCGGCCGCAGCGGCCTGCAGGGGCTGGGCTACCAGAACTTCATCCAGACCGACGCCTCGATCAACCCCGGCAACTCCGGCGGCGCGCTGGTCAACCTCGACGGCCAGCTGGTCGGCATCAACACCGCCAGCTTCAATCCGCGCGGTTCGATGGCCGGCAACATCGGCCTGGGCTTCGCGATCCCGTCCAACCTCGCCGGCGACGTCATGCGCCAGCTGCTGGCCACCGGCGAGGTGCACCGCGGCAGCCTCGGCATCGACACCCAGGACGTGGACGCGCGGATCGCCGGCGGCCTCGGCCTGGACGCGGCGCGCGGCGCGGTGGTGACCCGGGTGTATCCGCAGTCGGCCGCGGCCGCGGCGGGGCTGCAGGTGGGCGACGTGATCCTCGCCGCCAACGGCCAGCGCATCGACGACCGCGACACCCTGCGCAACTTCGAAGGCCTGCAGGCCGTGGGCAGCCAGGTGACGCTGGACCTGCGCCGCGACGGCCGGCCGCTGCAGCTGACCGCGACCCTGCGCGAGCAGCCGCGCTCGGTGACCGGCGCCACTCTGGACCCGCGTTTGTCCGGGGCGAGCTTCGCCGAGTTGCCGGCCAGCGCGCGCCAGGCCGGCATCGGCGGCGTGCTGGTGGAAAGCGTCGCCCGCGGCAGCCGCGCCGCCGACAACGGCCTGCGCCAGGGCGATGTCGTGATCGCCGCCAACAGCGGCCGCTTCGACGACCTGTCCGGCTTTCGCCTGAGTTTTTCCCGACAGCCGCCGCAGCTGGTGCTGCGGATCGTGCGCGGCAACGCCCAGGGCGACCTGCTGATGCAATGACGCCGCGCCGGACGCGCGGCCTTTCCGTCCCGGCGCATGCCGCGCCGCGACGAACCCACCGAGGAGAGCGACGATGAGCCCCAACGCCACCGACAGCCTGAAGACCAACCTGGGCGAAGCCGGCAGCCACCTCAAGCAGGCCGCCGGTTACGCCGGCGAAGCGATCAAGGGCGCGGCCGGCGCCGCCGGCGACGAGGTGCGCCTGGGCAAGGCCCAGGTGAAGTCGGAACTGGCCGACAGCGCGCTCGCCGGGCTGGCCGCGGTCGAACAGGCCGGCGCCGCCAGCCGCGAACAGGTCGACGCGCTGATGGACAAGGGCCGCGACCTGCTGGAGAGCGCCTCGGACCTGATCCGCGAGCGCCCGCTGGCGTCCTTCGGCGTGGCCTTCGCCGCCGGCTGGATCATCGCCAAGCTCGCGCGCGGCGGCGACAAGTAGCCGACGCGATGAGCGCAACCGGGGGCGCGCGCACCGACGGCGACGCCCGGCAGGACGCTGCCGACCCGCCGCACGGCGCGCAGGCGCACGCCGACGCCGCGGCGCACGAGCGCGCCGCCGCGGGCATCGCCGAGGCGCTGCGCGAACTGGGTGCCGGCGGCCGCGCCACGCTCGAGGCCGGCCGCGACGCCGGCAAGGCGCTGCGCATCCTGCTGGCGGCGGACATCTCGCTGGCACGCAGCGCCTTCGGCCGCACGCTGGCGTTCACCGCGGTGGCGATCGCCTTCGGCGCCTCGGCCTGGCTGCTGCTGATGGCCACGCTGGTGGTGGGGCTGAGCCGCGGCCTGGGCTGGTCGTGGCCGCTGGCGCTGCTGGCGACGGCGGGCTTGAGCGTGGCGGTCACCGTCGCCGCGGCGTGGAGGGCGTTGCGCTACTTCGAGCACACCCGGCTGCAGGCGACGCGGCGGCAACTGGCGCGGCTGGGGATCGGCGAGCTGTCCGGGCTGATGCCCGCGGCCGGCAGCGGCGCCAGCAGCGCCGAGGCCGCGCAGCAGGTCGCCGCCGCCGGCGACGGCACGCCGCTGAAGAAAGGCCTGGGCGTGGACATCACTCCGCCGTGACCCGGGCATCCCCGCACGGCGAGGCAAGGGACGGAACATGGGCTTCGATGCGCTGATCCAGAAAGTGACCCAGGCCGAGGCCGCGCTGGAGGCGCAGGAACGCCGGACCGCGGCCGACTGGCGCCAGCTGCGGGCGTCCTGGCGCCAGGCGTGGACGCCGGGGCGGATCGTGATCGCGGGCCTGGTGTCGGGATTCGTGGTCGGCCGGGTCGAGCTGCCGCGCAACGCGACCGGCGGCGGCACGCTGCAGCTGCTGAGCGCACTGGCCGGCCTGTTCGCCGGCGGCAGCGCGCAGGCCGCGGCCGGGGAGGCGGCCGCCACCGCGCAGCAGGCCGCCGCCGCCACCGCCGACGCGGCCGGGACCGAGCCCGGGCCCACACCTGCCGCCGCAGCCGCACCCGCCACCGCGCCCGAGCTCACGCCCGAAGCCACCCAGGACCTCTACCGGCACGCGGGCCTGCCATGAGCGGCGCCGCCGGCGGTCCCGTCCCCGCCGCCGCGCCGGCACCGCGGCCGCCGCTGCCGCCGCGCCCGCGGGCGTCGACCGCGCTGCTGCTGCTGGCCACGCTCGCGGTCGGCGCCAGCCTGTGGGCGGCGCGCGGGCTGCTGCTGCCGGTGCTGCTGGCGATGTTCTTCGCCCTGGTCGGCAATCCGATCATCCGCGTGCTGCAGCGCCTGTACGTGCCGCGCTTCGTCAGTGCGCTGCTGGTGCTGGCGCTGGGCATCGCCGGCACGATCGCGCTGGGCCAGCAGCTGGTGGCGCCGGCCGGCGAGTGGGTGCGGCAGGCGCCGCGCGAGATGCGCGACCTGGCGCCCAAGCTGCGGCACCTGGTCAAGCCGGTGCAGGAAGCCAACAAGGCTGCCGAGAACATCGCCCGCGCCGCCGGCGGCGAGAGCAGCGCGCGCCCGGCACCGGTGGTCAAGACCGAAGTCAACGACCCCTACAAGACCCTGACCGCGACCCCGCGCCTGCTCGCCTCGGTGCTGGCGGTGGTGCTGCTGACGTTCTTCTTCATGGTCTACGGCCAGAGCCTGCAGCGCAACGCGCTGGCGCTGCTGCCCGACCGCCAGCAGAAACGGCTGACGGTGGAGATCCTGCAGTCGATCGAGCGCGAGATCTCGCGCTACGTGCTGACCATCAGCATCATCAACGCGCTGGTCGGGCTGGCGCTGGCCGCCGCGCTGTACTGGCTCGGGGTGGCGGCCGACGAGGCGCTGCTGTGGGGCACGATGGCGGCGCTGCTCAACTTCGCGCCCTATGTCGGCCCGCTGATCGGGATCCTGATCATGCTGCTGATGGGCTTCGTCGCCTTCGACGACCCGTGGCGCTCGCTGCTGCCGGCGGCGATCTACCTGGGCCTGCACACGCTGGAAGGCCAGCTCGTCACCCCGATCGTGCTCGGCGCGCGGATGGCGCTGTCGCCGCTGGTGCTGATCCTGGCGCTGATGCTGTTCGGCTGGCTGTGGGGGATCGTCGGCCTGCTGCTGGCGGTGCCGCTGCTGGTGTGCGTGAAGATCGTGCTGGCGAAGATCGAGGGCATGGAGGGGTGGGCGAAACTGCTGGAGTGAACAGCGGTGCCGCCGCGCGCAGCCTGCTTCCGCGGCACGCTGCGGCGCGCGCAAAAACGCCGCGCGGCCTGCCGGCGGGCCGCGCGCGGCGCGGCGATAGAATGGCCGCGTGAGCTTTTCCGTCCGCGCGATCACCCTCGACCTCGACGACACGATCTGGCCGATCGCGCCGGTGATGGCGCGCGCCGAGGCCGCGCTCGGCGCCTGGCTGCAGGCGCACGCGCCACGCACCGCCGCGGCCTTTCCGCTGCAGGCGAGGCGGGCGCTGCGCGACGCGGTCGAAGCCGAACACCCGCACCTGGCGCACGACTTCACCCGCCAGCGCCTGATTTCGCTGCAGCGGATGCTGCAGGCGGCCGGCGACGACCTCGCGCTGGTGCAACCGGCGTTCGATGCCTTCTTCGCCGCGCGCTGCGAGGTCGAGCACTACGCCGACAGCCTCGCTGCGCTGGACCGGCTGGCGGCGCGGGTGCCGCTGGCGGCGCTGAGCAACGGCAACGCCGACCTCGACCGGATCGGGCTGATGCACGTGTTCGCGTTTCAGCTGGGCGCGCGCGAGCACGGCGCGGCCAAGCCGGCG
Organism: Cognatiluteimonas weifangensis; assembly: GCF_003416885.1. Taxonomy (GTDB): domain Bacteria; phylum Pseudomonadota; class Gammaproteobacteria; order Xanthomonadales; family Xanthomonadaceae; genus Cognatiluteimonas; species Cognatiluteimonas weifangensis. The sequence continues at coordinate 17,305 of NZ_QVPD01000014.1, read as the reverse complement.
GCGAGCATCTTCCATGCCGCCTGCGAACGCCTGGGCTGTGCGCCCGGCGAGGTGCTGCACGCGGGCGACGACATCGAGATGGACGTGCTCGGCGCGCGCCGCGCGGGCCTGCGCAGTTGCTGGATCAACCGGCCCGACGCCGCCGGCGTGCGGCGCGCGTGGCCCGCGGGCGAAGCGCGCCCGGACCTGGAATTCCCCACCCTCGCCGCGCTGGCCGACTGGCTGGACGCGGCGCCCCACCCCATGCAGGACACCCCATGACCCTTCCGCACGGATTCGTTGCTGCCCCGGGCCAGGCCGCCCGCCCGCTGCATCTGGTCGGCCGCGAGCAGCTGGCCGCATGGCGCGATCGGCAGCCGCGGGAGCTCGGGCCGTGGCTGGACGCGCACCGCTTCGAGGCGGCGGCCGGCAGCGTGCTGGTGCTGCCGGGGGCGGACGGGGTTGGCGGCGCGGTGGTCGGCATCGGCGATGCGCGCGATCCCTACAGCTATGCGCACGCGCCGTTCGCGCTGCCGCAAGGCGACTGGGCGCCCGCCGGCGACCTGGACGTCGAGACGCTGCGCGCCTTGCAGCTCGGCTGGGGCCTGGGCAGCTACCGCTTCACGCGCTACCGCACGCCGCTGCGCGATCCGGCGCGGCTGCTGGTCGACGGGGGGCTGGAGGCGGAGGTGGCCGACGTGCTGGCCGCCTGCCTGCGCGTGCGCGAGCTGGTCAACACGCCGACCGAACACATGGGCCCGGAGCAGCTGCACGCGGTGGTAGAAGGGATCGCCGCGGCGCACGGCGCGGTGTTCGAGGCGGTGGTCGGCGACGCGCTGCTGGCGCAGAACTTCCCCGCGATCCACGCCGTCGGCCGCGCCTCGCACCGCGCGCCGCGGCTGCTGCAGCTGCAGTGGGGCGACCAATCGCACCCGAAGCTGACGCTGGTCGGCAAGGGCGTGTGCTTCGACACCGGCGGCCTGAACCTGAAGGCCGGCGACGGCATGCGCAACATGAAGAAGGACATGGGCGGCGGCGCGCACGCGATCGCCCTGGCCGAGCTGGTGATGGCGCGCAAGCTGCCGGTGCGGCTGACGCTGCTGGTGCCGGCGGTGGAGAACGCGATCGGGCCGCAGGCCTACCGCCCGGGCGAGATCGTGGCCACGCGCAAGGGCGTGTCGGTGGAGATCGACAACACCGACGCCGAAGGCCGCATGGTGCTGTGCGACGCGCTGGCCTATGCCGGCGAATCCTCGCCCGCCCTGCTGCTGGACTTCGCCACGCTCACCGGCGCCGCGCGCATCGCCCTCGGCCCGGACCTGCCGGCGCTGTACGCCAACGACGACGCCGTGGCCGCGGCCTGGCTCGACGCCGGGCTGCAGGTGCGCGACCCGCTGTGGCGGATGCCGCTGTGGCGCCCGTACCTGCGCTATCTGACCAGCCCCGTCGCCGACATCGCCAATTCCGGGCCGTCGAAGATGGCCGGCAGCATCGCCGCCGCGCTGTACCTGGAGCGCTTCGTGCCCGAAGGCCAGCCCTGGGCGCACCTGGACGTCTACGCCTGGAACGACAACGACCGCCCCGGCCATCCCGCCGGCGGCGAGGCGCAGGGCCTGCGCGCGGCGTGGGCGATGCTGAAGGGCCGTTTCGCGTAGGGCCGGCCCATGGCCGGCAAGGACGGCCGATCGCGGATCGACCCTACAGCCAACCCTTCTGCCGCGCGAGCCGGAACGCTTCGATCCGGTTGCCGGCATTGAGCTTGCCGATGGCCTCGCTCAGGTAGTTGCGCACCGTGCCGGCCGACAGGTTGAGCAGCGTCGCGATGTCGCCGGCCGACAGTCCGTCGCCGGCGAGGCGCAGCACCTGGCGCTCGCGGTCGTTGAGCGGGTCGGCCTCCGACCAGGCGTCGATGGCGAGCTGCGGATCGATCGCGCGGCCGCCGTGGCGTACCCGGCGGATCGCGTCGGCCAGCTGTTCGGCCGGCGAGTCCTTCAGCAGGTAGCCGCACACGCCCGCGTCCAATGCGCGGCGCAGGAAGCCGGGGCGCGCGAACGTGGTCAGGATCACCACGCGGATCGGCAACTCGTGCCGCTGCACGCGCTGCGCCAGTTCCAGGCCGGTAAGGCCGGGCATCTCGATGTCGGTGACCAGCACGTCGGGCTTGTGGCGCTGCACCTCGCGCCAGGCGGCCTCGCCGTCCGGCGCGGAGCCGAGCACCTCGATGTCGGATTCCAGCGACAGCAGCGCCGACAGCGCGCCGCGCACCATCGCCTGGTCCTCGGCCAGCAGCACGCGGATCATGCCGGGCGCTCCAGCGCCGCCACCGGCGCGGGCGGCTCCACGGCCGCGACCGTCGCCGGCGCGCTGGCCCCCAGCGGCACCTGCACTTCGACGCAGGTGCCGCCGCGCGGCGGCGACTGCACCTGCAGCTGGCCGCGCAGCGCGCGCACGCGCTCGGCCATGCCGCTCAGGCCGTTGCCGTGCGCCGCCACGCCGCCACGGCCGTTGTCGACGATGCGCATGCACAGGCAGGCCTCGGTGGCCTCGAAGATGACTTCCGCGCGGCTGGCGCCGGCGTGGCGGGCGATGTTGGTCGCCGCCTCGCGCAGCACCAGGGCCAGCGGGCGCTCGAGTTCGCCGGGCAAGGCGGGCGGCGGCGCGTACTCCAGCGCGACGCCGGACGATTCCAGCAGCAGGCGCGCGGCGGCGAGTTCTGCCGCGAGGTCGGCGGCGCGGAACCCGGTGACCGCGCTGCGCACCTCGGCCAGTGCGTGGCGCGCGACCTTCTCGGCCTCGGCGATCTCCAGCCGCGCCGCCGCGGCGTCGCGGTCCAGCAGCTTGCGCGAGAGCTCCAGCTTGAGCGTGATCAGCGACAGCGTGTGCCCCAGCAGGTCGTGCAGGTCGCGGCCGATGCGTTCGCGCTCGGCGGTGGCGGCCAGTCGCCGCACTTCCTCCTGCGACAGCCGCAACGCGGCGTCGCGCACCTCGTTGGAGCGCTCGACGTTGACGATGATGCCGATCACCAGGGTCATCGGCAGCATCCAGGCCAGCACCTGCCACGGGTAGCCGATCCAGGTGGCGAGCAGGGCGAGCGCACCGTTGAGCGCCAGCACCTGGACCAGGTATTTCCACAGCGCCACGCGCGTGCCCACGTGCAGCATCACGCAACCGAACACGAAGTAGCTGAGGCCGGAGGGATACCAGCGCAACAGCGCGAAGCACAGCAGGACCATGCCGATCGCATAGCGCCAGGCCGAACGCCGCGAGGCCAGCAGCGCGCCGGCGTACAGGCCGAGGAACACCGGGTAGGACAGCAGCGTGAACCCCGCCCACGTCCAGTCGTACCCGCTGCCGAACATCGGCGTGATGAACAGCCACGCCGACCACAGCAGGTGGACGGCGTCGTGCCACGGCGATTTGCCGCAGCGCAGCGCATCGGCCACGGCGGAGTCGGGCGCGGGGGCGAACCGGCGGAACAGCGCGACGTCCATGGCGCGATCCTACTTCAGCCGTGGCGCCGCAGCCGGCGCGCCGCGAACCCAAGGCTCGCGATGGAGAACCCGGCCAGAACCAGGACGTGCGGCAGCCGCGCCCCGTCGTCCATGCCGACCGCCGCGAGCGACAGCGCATTGAGGTGGTAGCTCGGCCAGATCGGCGCCAGCCCGCGCAGGAAAGCCGGCATCATCTGCAGTGGGAACCAGAGCCCGGACAGGAAGGCCATCGGCAGGTACAGCAGGTTGAGCAGGCCCGGCGCGCCCTGGCCGCGGATCAGCGTGCCCACCAGCAGGCCCAGCGCGCAGAACGGCACCACGCCAAGTGCGTCGGTGAGCAGCAACGCACCGATCTGCGACGGGGACAGTGGCACGCCGGCCAGCGACATGGCCATCAGCACCAGCAGCACGCCCACCGCGAGCGCCACCAGCACCGCCATCAGCAACTTGCCCAGCAGGTAGGCGCCCGGCGGCATCGGCATCGCCCGCTTGAGCTGCAGCAAACCGTCGCCGCGCTCCAGCGCCAGCGACACGCCGAAGCCGAACAGGCCCGGCGCCATCACCGCGAAGGTGCTGTAGCTGGCCAGCAGGTAGCGCGCGGCCTGCTGCGCGCCGTCGCCGCGCGCGAGCAGGATCCCGAACATCAGGTAGAACACGGCCGGGAACAGCATGATCGGCAGCAGGAACGCGGGCTCGCGCAGGTAGCGCATCAGCTCGCAACGGGCTTCCTCGGCATAGGCGCGCAGCAGGCGCGCGCGCGGCATCGGCAGGGTGGCGATGGCGTCCATCAGGCGGCCTCCTCGAGCGCGGCTTCGGCACGCGCGGCATCGGCACGCGCGGCATTGGTGATCTCGGTGAAGGCCTCGGCGAGGCCGGCGGCGCGCACCTCCAGCCCGTCCAGGCCGGCATCGGCCGCGAGCAGCCGACGCAGCAGGTCCTCGAGCCGCGCGGTGGCGATCCACAGGTGCCCGCCCTCGATGCCCGCCTCCACGACTTCCGGCCAGGCCGCGGCTTCCTCCGCGCCGACGCGCGAGCGGCAACGCACGCGCTTGATCGCCACCCGCGCGCGCAGCGCGTCCACGCTGCCCTCGCTGACGATGCGCCCGCCGGCCATCACGCAGACGCGGTCGGCCAGCGCCTCGGCCTCCTCCAGGTAATGCGTGGTGAGCACGACGCCGCAGCCTTCGGCGACCAGCTGGCGGATCGCGCGCCACAGCCCCTGCCGCGACTGCAGGTCGAGGCCGACGGTCGGCTCGTCCAGGAACAGCAGCCGCGGGTTGCCGACCAGGGCCAGCGCGAACTGCACGCGACGCTGCTGTCCGCCCGAGAGCTTGCCGTAGCGACGGCGCAGCAGGTCGTCCACGCCGGCGACCACCGCGCAAGCGCCCACCTCGCGCGGCGCCGGGTAATAGCTGGCGCCCTGCCGCAGCAGCTCGCCGACCGTCAGCGTCGGCGGCAGCTGCGCGTCCTGCAGCATCACGCCGATGTGGCGGCGGGCGACGATGTCCTGCGGGTCGCGGCCGAACAGCGCCACCTCGCCCTGGTCCGCGCGCAGCAGGCCCAGCAGCAGCGCGATGGCCGTGGTCTTGCCGGCGCCATTGGGCCCGAGCAGCGCCAGCAGTTCGCCGCCGCGCAGCGACAGCTCCATGCCGCGCAAGGCGTGCACCGCGCCGTACTGCTTGTGCACCCCGCGCAGCGTCGCCAGCGTGCTCCGATCCGATCTGTCCATCACCGCCTCCGCAGGGCGTTCTCCTGGATGGCGGGCAGGATGCCGCCGCGCCGGACGCGGCCACAGTCCGGCGTATCACCCCATTCGCATGACAGGCGTCACCTGACAGGACGGGGCCGCCTGCCTAGGCTGAACGGGTGGAATGGCACCTCCGGGACCCGCACACTAGGGCTTTCCCCAGGCAACAGGACGCATGAACGCTTCGGCCGAACTCCTCAAGGAACTGCGCATCGACCGCAAGGCCCCGCCGCCGCCGCGCAAGGGCCTGTGGCTGGGTGTCGGCGTGGCCGCGCTCGTGGTCCTGCTGCTGGCGCTGGCCGCATGGTGGTGGCTGGGCCGGCCGGGTCCGGTGCAGGTGCGCGCCGAGACGGCCGTGGCGATGGGCGCCGGCGGTGCCGTCGCGGCGTCGGTCCTCGACGCCACCGGTTACGTCGTCGCCCGGCGCATGGCGACGGTGTCGGCGAAGATCACCGGCAAGGTCCGCGAGGTGCTGATCGAGGAAGGCCAGCGCGTGGAGGCCGGCCAGATCATGGCCACGCTCGACCCGATCGACGCCGACGCCCAGCGCGACCTCGCCGCCTCCCAGCTCAGCGCCGCGCGCAGCCAGATCGCCAGCGTGCAGGCGCAGCTGCGCGAGGCGGAAACGAATGCGTCGCGGCTGTCGAACCTGGTCCGGCAGCAACTGGTGTCGCGCGCGCAGTACGACCAGGCGATCGCGCAGCGCGACGCCCTGCGCGCGCAGCTCGCCACTGCGCAACGCAACGCCAACGTCGCCGCCGACCAGCTGCGCATCGCCGAGCACGGCGTCGACAACACCATCGTGCGCGCGCCCTTCGCCGGGGTGGTGGTGGCCAAGGCGGCGCAGCCGGGCGAGGTCGTGTCGCCGCTGTCGGCCGGCGGCGGTTTCACCCGCACCGGCATCGGCACGGTGGTGGACATGGAGTCGCTGGAGATCGAGGTCGACGTCGGCGAGGCCTACATCGGCCGGGTGCAGCCCGACATGCCGGTGGAGGCGGTCCTCAACGCCTATCCCGACTGGAAGATCCCGGCGCACGTGATCGCCATCGTCCCCACCGCCGACCGCGGCAAGGCCACAGTCAAGGTGCGCATCGCGCTGGACGCGCGCGATCCGCGGATCGTGCCGGAGATGGGCGTGCGGGTGAGTTTCCTGGAGAAAGCCCCGCCGCAGTCCGGGCAGCGCAAGCCGGGGGTGCTGGTGCCGGCCGAAGCGATCGTCGAGCGCGAGGGCACGCAGGTCGCGTTCGTCGTCGCCGGCCTGAAGGACGGCGTCGGCCACGCGCAGCGGCGCACGCTGGAACTCGGACGCCCGCTGGGCGAGGATCGCGAGGTGCTGGCCGGCGTCGGCGACGGCGAGACGGTGGTGCTGGCTCCGCCCGAAGGACTGGCCGACGGCGCGCGGGTGAAAGTGCAGCCCGACGCGGCCGACGCCGGCAACGAATGAGCCGCCAACCCCGCGCCGGCGCGGATGGCGGACGAGACGATCGCAACCCCAAGACAGACAGCCACGGAGCAAGCGCATGGCCCTCGTCGGCATCCGCAACCTGCACAAGACCTACCAGCGCGGCCCGGAAAAGGTGGACGTGCTGCACGGCATCGACCTCGACATTGAGCAGGGCGACTTCGTCGCGCTGATGGGGCCGTCGGGCTCGGGCAAGACCACCCTGCTCAACCTGATCGGCGGGCTGGACACGCCGACCGCGGGCGAGATCGAAGTCGGCGGCACCCGCATCGATCGCCTCGGTTCCGGCCAGCTCGCGCACTGGCGCAGCAACAACGTCGGCTTCGTGTTCCAGTTCTACAACCTGATGCCGACCTTGAGCGCGCAGAAGAACGTCGAGCTGCCGCTGCTGCTGACCAACCTGTCGGCGGCGCAGCGCCGGCGCAACGCCGAGATCGCGCTGCAGCTGGTCGGCCTGGCCGATCGCGGCCGGCACCGCCCGGCCGAACTGTCCGGCGGCCAGCAGCAGCGCGTGGCGATCGCGCGCGCGATCGTGTCCGACCCGACCCTGCTGATCTGCGACGAACCCACCGGCGACCTCGACCGCCACTCGGCGGAGGAAATCCTGGGCCTGCTGCAGGAGCTCAACCGCACCCACGGCAAGACCGTCGTGATGGTGACCCACGACCCCAAGGCCGCCGAGTACGCGACCCACATCCTGCACCTCGACAAGGGCCACCTGGTCGAGTCGGTCGCACCGGCGTGAATCGGAACGCCCGCCCGCGCACGGGCAGGCGACGGGAGCTTCCAGCATGAAATACCTGCCCCTGATCTGGGCCGCCCTGTTCCGCAGCAAGACCCGCACCCTGCTGACCCTGTTGTCGGTGGTCGCGGCCTTCCTGCTGTTCGGCATGCTCGACTCGGTGCGCGTCGCCTTCAATTCCGGCGGCAGCGTGGCTGGCGCCAACCGCCTGGTGGTGGCCTCGCGGCTGTCGATCACGCAGATGCTGCCGCTCAGCCTGGACGCGCAGATCAAGTCGGTACCGGGCGTGAAGCGCGCGGCCTACGCGGCCTGGTTCGGCGGCATCTACCGGGATCCGAAGAACTTCTTCCCCAACTTCTCGGTGAGCGAGGACTACCTCGACCTCTATCCCGAGTACCTGCTGGCCGACGCGCAGCGCAAGGCCTTCGACGCCGACCGCACCGGCGCCATCGTCGGCCAGGCGCTGGCCGAGCGCTTCGGCTGGAAGGTCGGCGACACCGTCCCGCTGCAGGCGACGATCTTCCCGCGCCAGGGCAGCAACGACTGGCCGCTGACCGTGCGCGGCATCTTCCGCCTCGCCGATCCCAAGCGCCGCGGCGAGGAGCTGCAGCTGCTGTTCCACTGGACGTACTTCGACGAGGCCAACGACTACGTCAAGGGGCGCGTGGGCTGGTACATCGTGCGGGTGGCGGACCCGTCGGCGTCGGACCGCGTCGCGCAGGCAATCGATGCGCTCAGCGCCAACTCCGACCACGAGACCAAGACCCAGACCGAGCAGGCCTTCAACCAGGCTTTCGCCAAGCAGTTCGCCGACATCGGCCTGATCGTCACCGCGATCATGGGCGCGGTGTTCTTCACCCTGCTGCTGCTGACCGGCAACACCATGGCGCAGGCGGTGCGCGAGCGCATCCCGGAGCTGGCGGTGCTGAAGACCATCGGCTTTTCCAATCGCAGCGTGCTGTGGCTGGTGCTGGCCGAATCGGTGCTGCTGGTGGTGCTCGGCGGTGCGCTCGGGCTGGCGACCGCGGCGGCGCTGATGCCGATGGTGAGCGCCGCCAGCGGCGGCATGCTGCAGCTGCCGACGGTGATGCCGCAGACCTGGGCCGTCGGCCTGGCGCTGATGGTCGCGATCGGCGTGCTGGTCGGCCTGCTGCCGGCGTTGCGCGCGATGCGGCTGAGCATCGTCGATGCGCTGGCCGGGCGCTGACGGTGCGCCGGGGCTGCCTGCGCGCCGCCGCCGCGCGACCTCGGCGAACGCCCGGCGCGCGGCGCCGGACCGGCGCTGGATATTTCGCGGAGAAGCCTGAATGAAGCGTGCGCAGAAGTGGTTCGGCAACGTCGGCGTGGTGCTGGCCCTGGCGGCCGGCCTCGCCGCCTGGATCGCGTTGCCGTGGGCCGGCGTGCTGGCGCTTGCCGGGCTGGTCGCGCTGTGGCTGCCGCTCACCCGCAGCGGCCGGCTGGCGCTGGCCGCGGCGAAGATCGGCATCGCCGGCCTGCCGCAGCGCTGGGGCGCCTCCAGCGTGATCGTGATCGGCATCGCCGGCGTGGTCGGCGTGCTGGTGGCGATGCTGGCGATGGGCGAAGGCTTCAAGGCCACGCTCGACCGCACCGGCAGCGACACCACCGCGATCATCCTGCGCGGCGGTTCGCAGGCGGAAACCAATTCGGTGATCGCCCGCGACCAGGTGCCGCTGATCTCCGCGCTGCCCGGCATCGCGCGCGGCAAGGACGGCCGCCCGCTGGTGTCGCCGGAGCTGTCGCAGGTGGTCAACCTGCCGAGCAAGGCCGACGGCACCGACGCCAACGTGCAGTTCCGCGGCGTCGGCCCGGCGGCGTGGGAGCTGCGGCCCGACCTGGAACTGCTGCAAGGCCGCCGCTTCAACCCCGGCCTGCGCGAGCTCGTGGTCGGCAAGGGCGCGCAGGCGCAGTTCGCCGGGCTCGAGGTCGGCAGGCAGCTGGAGCTCGCCAACCAGCAGTGGACGGTGGTCGGCATGTTCGCCTCCGGCGACGCGCACGAGTCGGAACTGTGGGCGGACGCCGACGTGCTCGGCCCGGCCTACCAGCGCAGCGCGTTCCAGTCGGTGACGGTGAAGCTCGCCGGCAAGGCCGGCTTCAAGCAGCTCAAGGCCGCGCTCGCCGGCGACCCGCGGCTCAAGCTGGACGTGCTGACCACCCATGACTACTACGCCAAGCAGTCCGAGGGCCTGAGCAAGCTGATCCGCATCCTCGGCACGGTGATCGGCACGATCATGGCCATCGGCGCGGTGTTCGGCGCGCTCAACACCATGTACGCCGCGGTCGCCGGCCGCGCGCGCGAGATCGCGACCATGCGCGCGCTCGGCTTCCGCGGCCTGCCGGTGGTGGTGTCGGTGATGCTGGAGACGATGCTGCTGGCGCTGGCCGGCGGCGTGCTCGGCGCGGCGGTCGCGTGGCTGGTGTTCAACGGCTACACGGTGTCCACGCTGGGCAGCAACTTCAGCCAGGTCGTGTTCCAGTTCAGGGTCGGGCCGGAATTGCTGTGGACCGGGCTGAAGTGGGCGCTGGGCATCGGCCTGGTCGGCGGCCTGTTCCCGGCGCTGCGCGCCGCGCGGCTGCCGGTGACGGTCGCGCTGCGCGGGGCGTGAGCGCGGCGCGGGCCGCGCCCGCGGCGGGAACTTGCGGCCTTACCCGGGCAGCGCCGGCGCGGCGCGATTGCGCAGCAGGCCGTCGACGGCGTAGATCGCCAGCGCCACCCAGATGAAGGCGAAGCCGATCGCGCGGTCGCGGTCGAAGGCCTCGCCCAGCACCAGCACCCCGCACAGCAGCTGCAGGGTCGGTGCGATGTACTGCAGCAGCCCGACCAGCGAAAACGGGATGCGCCGCACCGCGTCGGCGAAACCGATCAGCGGCAGCGCGGTGAGCACGCCACCGAACACCAGCAGCGCCGCCGCGCCCCAGCCCCAGGCCGGCACCGCGCCGTGGGCGACGAAGCCGCCGTCGCCGTGGCTCTCGCCCCACAGCAGCAGCGCCAGCGCCGGCAGCACCAGGTACAGGCTCTCCACGCCGAGGCCGCGCACCGGCGGCACCGCGACCAGCTTGCGGATCAGGCCGTAGCTGCCGAACGAAGCGGCCAGCGCCAGCGCGATCCACGGGAAGCTGCCGTAATTGGCGGTCAGCCACAGCACGCCGCCGCTCGCGATCGCCACCGCCGTCCACTGCACCCGGTTGAGCCGCTCGTGCAGCACCGCGACGCCCAGCACCACGTTGAGCAGCGGATTGATGAAGTAGCCCAGGCTGGTCTCGACCACGTGGCCGGCGTTGACCGCCCAGATGTACAGGCCCCAGTTGAACGCGATCAGGGTGCCGCTGAGCGCCAGCATCCAGCCCGCGCGCGGGATCGCCAGGGTCTGCCGCAGCCAGCCGCGGCCGTACTTCCACAGCAGCCAGCCGGCCACCAGCAGCGCGCTCCAGACGATGCGGTGGGCGATGATCTGCAGCGACGGCACCGCTTTCAGCAGGTGCCAGTACAGCGGCATCACGCCCCACAGCACGAACGAGGCGACCGCCACCCACAAGCCGCGGCGGTCGATCCGCGCCGCGCTCACCGCGAAACCCTTGCGCCCGGCGCCCGCGTCTTCGCCGGCATGGCCTTGGCCAGCGTGATCGCAACCACGCCCAGCAGGATCACGCCCATCGCCACGAGTTCCGCAGCGCTGAACCGTTCGTGCGCGAGCCACGCGCCCAGCGCCACCGCGATCGCCGGATTGACGTAGGCATAGCTGCCCGCGAGCACCGGGCGCACGTGGTGCAGCAGCCAGATGTAGGCGCTGAAGGCGACGATCGAACCGAAGCCGGCGAGATAGGCCACCGACAGCATGCCCTTGGGCGTCGGCCATGCGTGCACGCGTTCGCCGATGGCGGCGCCGGCCGCGAGCAGCATCACCCCGCCCAGCAGCATCTGCCCGGCGGCGCCCATGAACGGCGACGGCAGGTCGCGGTCGCGGCTCCAGATCGAGCCGTACGCCCAGGCGATGGTCGCGACCACCAGCGCGACCAGGCCGGTCGTGGACGCGGCCAGGCTGCTGCCCGCATTGAGCCAGACCACGCCCGCGAAGCCGATCGCCAGGCCGACCCACTCCACCCGCGTCGGCCGATCCCCGCGGATCGCGGCAAACACCGCCATCCACAGCGGCGACGACGCCACCGCCACCGCGGCCATGCCCGAGGACACCGTCTGCTCGGCAATGCACACCATGCCGTTGCCGAGCCCGAGCAGCAGCAGCGCCATCACCGCCAGGTTGCGCCATTGCGCGCGCGTGGGCGCCGGCACGCCGCGCAACCGCAACGCGGCGTACATCAGGCCGCCGGCGATCACGAAGCGCACGCCCGCCATCAGCAGCGGCGGCAAGCCGCCTTCCAGCGCGAAGCGGATGGCCAGATAGGTCGAGCCCCAGATCAGGTAGACGGCGGCCATTGCGATGGCAATGGCGACGCCGCCGGGGGCAGCGGCGGGAGCAGCGGGGGAAGGCATGGGCGGGGGACCGGCAGGACGCACGCGGGGCACGCGGCAAGCGCGCAGCGTACGCGATCCCGGCAGCGATGCGCAGCGCCGTTGGTCACGCCTCGCCGGCATCCGCCGGGGTCAGCGCCGTTGCGCGGCCTCGCGTCGCAGCAGCCGCTGTTTCAGCGGCAAGCCCCAGCGGTAGCCGCCGGGCGCGCCATCGCCGCGGATCACGCGGTGGCAGGGCACCACCACCGCGACCCGGTTGCGGGCGCAGGCGCCGGCGACCGCGCGCGCGGCGCGCGGCTGCCCGAGCTGCGCCGCAAGCTCGGCATAGCTGCGGGTCTCGCCCAGCGGGATCTTCATCAGGGCATCCCAGACCTGGGTCTGGAACGCGGTGCCGAGCAGGTCCACGGGGACCTCGGCCTGGCGCCCCGCCAGACGCGCGGCCACCGCCTGCAGGCGCGGGGCGAGGAACTCGTCGCGGCCGGCGTCCACGCGCTGCAATTGCGCACGCGGGAACTCCGCGCGCAGCCGGGCTTCCAGTGCCGCCGCCTCGGTGCCCAGTTCGACCATGCAGATGCCGCGCCGGGTCGTCGCCACCAGCGCGGTGCCGAGCGCGGTCTCGACCAGGCTCCAGCGGATGTCCTCGCCGGCGCCGCCGGCGCGGAACCGCGCCGGGGTCATGCCCAGCCGCGCCGCGCCGTCGCGGTACACGCGCGAGGGCGAGCCGTAGCCGGCGTCGTACAGCGCGGCGCTGACGTCGCGGCCCGCGCGCAGCGCCGTCTTCAATGCGCCGAGCTTGCGCTGGGCCAGGTATTGCGCCGGACTCAGGCCGAAACGCGCGCGGAAGCGGCGCTGCAGGTGGCCGGCGCTGAGGCCGACCGCGGCGGCCAGCTGCGCCAGCGTGGGTTCGCCCGCGTGCAGCAGCGCGCGGGCGCGGTCCAGGCGCGGATCGAGGCCATTGCCGGGTGCGGCCTTGGTGGCTTGTTTGCGGCGGCTGCGCTGGTCCATGACGACACCCTAACGGCGGCGGGCAGCGACCGCTATCCGATTCCTGCGCAAGCGACCCTCAATCCGGTTTTCTCCCAACTGCGGGAGCCTCTGCGAGGGAAGCCGGCGGCCCGGCCTGTGCGGGACACGCCGTGAATACGTCCCTGTAGGCTCCTCGGCGGCATCCCTGCCGCCGACGGTCCCGCACAGGCCGGGCCACCGGCTTCCGGCAAGTGAGTCGGCGTGCGTGGGAACAACCAGCCGAAGCGACGAACCTCCAGTCTCGCGCAGTCGCCGCCCGGCGGGCTGGGGGTGCGGAGAGTGGACCATGGATGGTCCACGACCCGACTTAAAGACAGGAGGTCGTCAGGAGGGCGCAGCACCCCCAGCCCGTCGGGCGGCGACTCCTGCCGAAGCCGATCTCCCGAGTCCAGGCCATGACTCGACGTCAGGCCAGGCATCACCCGCGCCCAGACTAAAAGACAGGAGGTCGTCAGGAAGGCGCAGCACCCCCCGGCCCGCCGGGCGGCGACTCCGTCCGCAGCCGATCCCGCACCCGACTCGAAGACGGATGACGACGACGCTTCAGGCCTTCCTCGAAGCCACGACGTCACCGGCGGACGCAGCACCCGAGCCGCCGGCTGACGAGAGCGTCCGAAGCCAAGCTCCCGAGGGAGCAGCCCGGCTCCCGGCCCCTACTCCGCCCAGCGCGTCGCCATCCCGGTTTCCGGCAGCACCTGCGCCGACAGCTGCTTGCTGCCGGCGAGCAGGGTGGTGGCGTCGGCGAGGATCGTGGCGGACTCGCGCAGCAGCGGATCGGGCCGGCTCTCGGCCGCCTTCTCGCGTGCGGCGTCGGCGACGATGTCGCGCTCGCCCGCCTGCAGGCCGTCGTCCGAAGCGTCGGCCGCAAGCGGGTCGAGTTGCAGGCCCAGCGCCTTGCGCTGCGCCTGGCGCTGCTGGCGCTTGGCTTCGTCCTTGTCGCGTTCGGCGCGACGCTCGGCCTCGTTGAGCGACACGTATTTCTTCGCCCGCTCCGCGCGGAACTCGGCCACGTCCTGCGACCACCACTGGAATTCCTTGTTGCCGGCGATGCGCGCGTCGTGCAGCGCATCGAGCTTGGCCAGCAGCGGGGTGAAGTTGCCGTAGCGGGTGTGCGGCACGGCCGCGATCCGGGTCCACGGCAGCGCGTTGTCGTAGGTGCTCTCGCCGAATTCGCTGGCGTCGACCGAGGCCGGGAAGCGGATGTCGGGCACCACGCCCTTGTTCTGGGTGCTGCTGCCGCCGGGCAGGAAGAACTGGGCGACGGTCAGCTTGACCTGGCCGAAGCGCGGCGTCTCGTTGGCCGGCCAGCGGTCCAGGTCGACCAGGTTCTGCACCGTGCCCTTGCCGAAGGTGGTCTCGCCGATCACCAGGCCGCGGCCGTAATCCTGGATCGCGCCGGCGAAGATCTCCGAGGCCGAAGCCGAGCCGCGGTTGACCAGCACCGCCAGCGGGCCTTCCCAGGCCACGCCCGGGGCACGGTCGTTCTCGACGCTGACGCGGCCGCCGGATTCGCGCACCTGCACCACCGGGCCCTTGTCGATGAACAGGCCGGTGAGCTCCACCGCTTCGGTCAGCGAACCGCCGCCGTTGTTGCGCAGGTCCATCACCACGCCGTCGACCCTGGCCGCGCGGAACTGCGCCAGCAGCCGCGCCACGTCGCGGGTGGCGGACACGTAGTCGCCGTTGTTGCTGCGGCGGCCGGCGAAGTCCTGGTAGAACCCCGGCAGCTCGATCACGCCGATGCGCTTGGCCGGCATCGCGCCGCGCGCCGGGATGTCGAGGGTCTTGGCCTTGGCCGCCTGCTCGGTGAGGCGGATCTTGTCGCGCACCAGCACCACGCGCACCGGCGTGCTGTCCAGGCCGGCCTCCGGCGGGATGATGTCCAGCCGGACCTTGGTGCCCTTGGGCCCCTTGATCTTCTCCACCACGTCGTCGATGCGCCAGCCGACCACGTCCTCCATCGGCCCGCTGGCACCCTGGCCGACGCCGACGATGCGGTCGCCGGCCTGCAGCCGGTTGCTCTTCATCGCCGGGCCGCCGGGCAGCACCTCGCGGATCACCACCACGTCGTCCTGTTTCTGCAGCTGCGCGCCGATGCCTTCCAGCGACAGCGACATCGACTGGTTGAAACGCTCGGCGCTGCGCGGGTCGAAGTAGTCGGTATGCGGGTCGATCGAGCCGGTGTAGGCGTTGAGGAAGCTGCGGAAGGCATCGGTGCCGTCGAGCTCGGCGACCGCCTTGGCGAAGTTGGCGTAGCGCTTGTCCAAGGTCTTGCGGATCTCCGCCGGCTGCTGGCCGGCGAGCTTGAGCCGCAGCCAGTCGTTGCGCACCGACTGCCGCCACAGCGTGTCGAGCTCGGCGCCGCCGGCCGCCCACGGCGCGTCCTCGCGGTCGTAGTACCAGCGGTCGTTGCCGCTGAAATCGAAGATGTCCTGCTGCAGCAGGTGGCGCGCATAGGCCGAACGCTGCGCCACGCGCTGCTGGTACAGCGCGAACATCGCGTAGGCGGGATCGAGCTTGCCGCTCTTGAGCGCGTCGTCGAGGGTCGTGCGATACGGCGCGAACCTGGCCACGTCCTGCGCGGTGAAGAACATCTTGCCGCCGTCCAGCGCCTCCAGGTAGCGCTTGAAGATGTCCTGCGAGAGCGCGTCGTCGAGCGCCTGCGGACGGTAGGCGTAGCGGCTGTCGGACAGCAGGCCGTACACCAGCCGGGCGGTGGTGGCCTGGTCGGCGCTGGGCCCGGCCGGCAGCGCGCTGCCGGGGTCGCTGCCCGGGGCGCGCGCCAGCAGCGCCAGCGGTGCGATCAGGGCAAGGAGCAGCAAGGCGGGATGGGCTTTCATCGAGGCTCTCACGGCCGCGGGCGGCCGCCGGTGGGGGTGGACTCAGGGTGCGGGCCGGTGAGACCGCCGCACAGTGCCGGAAGTTGCGCCGTCCACTCTAGCGGGATCGCCCGCGGGTCGGGTGAACGGTGGCTGCGCCGGGGACGCCGGCCACCGGCGCCGGGTTCTGGCGGGGCGCCGCTCACGCGCTCAGGCGACTTGCGATGCGGGGGAGGCCCAGGGCGGCGGCGGCGCGGCGCGCAGGCGCAGGCCGAAACCGGTGGCCAGGTGATCCAGCAGCCGCGGCTTGACCGCGTCGAGGCTGGCGGGGCCGCCCAGGTCCAGCATCGCGGTCACCTGCAGCCCGGCGTAACCGCAGGGGTTGATGCGCGCGAATGGCGCCAGGTCCATGGCGATGTTGAAGGCCAGGCCGTGGAAGCTGCAGCCGCGGCGCACGCGGATGCCGAGCGCGGCGATCTTGGCGCCGGCGACGTAGACCCCGGGGGCGCCGTCGCGGCGCTGGCCTTCGATGTTCCACTCGGCCAGGGTGTCGATCACCGCCTGTTCGATCCGCCGCACGTACTCGCGCACGCCGAGCTTGAGCCGGCGCAGGTCCAGCAGCGGATACGCCACGATCTGGCCGGGGCCGTGGTAGGTCACCTGGCCGCCGCGGTCCACGTGCAGCACCGGGATGTCGCCGGGCGCCAGCACATGCTCGGGCTTGCCGGCCTGGCCGAGGGTGAACACCGGTTCGTGCTCGACCAGCCACAGCTCGTCGGGGGTGTCGTCGCCGCGCTCGTCGGTGAAACGCTGCATCGCGCGCCACACCGGTTCGTAGGGCTGCCGGCCGAGGTCGCGGACCAGGCCGGCATGCGGCCGCGCTAGGGCGTCCACGTCACAGAGTCCACTTCACTTCCGGATGTTCGCGCAGCACCGCATGGGCGACGTCGTACTGCTCGCGCGACTGCGCGCGGAAGCTCAGCTTGACCGCGACGAACTTGCCGCCGCTGGATTCGCGCGTGGTCACGGTGCCGCGCAGCACCAGCAGCCCGGCGGCTTCCAGCAGCGACGGCACCTGCTCCTCCAGGCCGCTGCCGGCCGCGCCCATCGCGCTGATCTCGAACTCGCCGGGGAACTGGAAGCCGTGCGCGGGGTTGTCGGAATGGATGTCCATCGCTTGATTATGCGACCGCCCCGGCGCGAACCCAAGCCGCATCCGCAGGATCGGATTAAGGAAGCCGCTGGCCCGGCCTGTGCGGGACATGCGGTAATTACATGCTTCAAGTGCGGAAGCTGCTGTGGGTGAAGCTGCGGCCCGGCTTGGGCGGGATACACCGTGAATACATCCTTCAAGTGCGGAAGCTTCCGTGGGGGGAAGCCGGCGGCCCGGCCTGTACGGGACACGCCATGAAGACATCCTTCCAAGTGCAAGTGCGGGAATCTCCGCGGGCGAAGCCGGTGGCCCGGCCTGTGCGGGACACGCCGTGAATACGTCCCTGTAGGCTCCTCGGCGGCATCCATGCCGCCGACGGTCCCGCACAGGCCGGGCC
>NZ_QVPD01000013.1 GCF_003416885.1 Cognatiluteimonas weifangensis | reverse complement strand
CGGCCTGTGCGGGACCGTCGGCGGCATGGATGCCGCCGAGGAGCCTACAGGGACGTATTCACGGCGTGTCCCGCACAGGCCGGGCCGCCGGCTTCCCCCACGGAGGCTTCCGCACTGAAGGATGCATTCACGGCGTGTCCCGCAAAGACAGGGCCCAGCTCCCTCCGCGAGTCCCCGCCCAGGCGATACCGGCTTCCCCCCGAAAAGGTTCCCGCGCTAGCGATGGTGAGCCGCTATTGTTCCGCGCGTTTTTTTCCGCATGCCATCGGCAATCCCTGCCGGCGGGCGGAGAGGGCGTGCCGGGTGGCGTGCGAGTGCAGCGCCGGGATTTCAGTCGACTGCTTCGAAGCGGTTGGCGGCGACGTTCTTGCGCACCTTGGCCGGGTTCCAGATGCGGCCGTTCATGGCGATGTACACGCCTGCCGGCAGCGACTGCACCGCGCCGACCGCGGTGCCGATGTTGAACTCGGCGTCGGAGCCGCGGAAGCGCGCCGGATTCAGCGCACCGGTGAGGACGATGGTCTTGCCGGGGATGCTCGCCAGCACCTTGGCCGTCTCCACCATACTGTCGGTGCCGTGGGTCACCAACACGTGGCACGCGTCCTGCGCGGCGATGGTGGCGCGCAGCAGCTCGCGGTCGGCGGCGTCGATGTGCAGCGAATCCTTGCGCAGGATCGGGATCACGTTGAAGCGGAACGCCACCCCCAGCTCCTGCAGGATGTGGCCGATCTGCGGCTCGCCGACCTGGTAGTCCGACTTGTCGTCGAAATAGACCTTGTCGATGGTGCCGCCGGTGGTGACGACCAGTAACTCGTCCATCGCCTCGTTCCGTCGCGTTGCCGGGCGCAGATTATACGGCCGCACCCGGGTGCGCCTGCCCGCGGCGCAGGCGGGCGAGCGGGCGCGGCAAGGGCGCGACGGCGCCGGCGCTCAGGTGCGCTTGCGCGCGAAGCGGGCGCGCAGTCCGGGCAGGCTGGCGGTGAACACGATCGCCAGCGCCAACGCGGTCGCGGCCAGCGCCAGGCCGCGTTCGGGCGGCCGCGTCCACGCCACCATGATCCCGTGCGCGAACCACGCCAGCGCCAGCAGCCCGGCCCAGAAGCCGGCGCGATTGCGGCCGCGCGCCACCGCCAGCGCCAACAGCAGCGGCGGCAGCGCGAACACGGCCACGGCGACCCACTGCCCGTCGCGCCCGAACCACCACGCATACAGCGCGGCCAGCGCAACCAGGGCAGCACCAAGCACGCCACGCGCGCGGCTCACGGCGCCAGCCTCGCGGCCAGCTGCGCGATGCGGCGGCCGAGCGCGCGGGCAAGCAGCGCTTCCTCGTCGCTGGGCTGCGGGTCGTCCTGCGGGCCGGCGACGTGGCTGGCGCCGTAGGGCGTGCCGCCGCTGCGGGTGGTGTTGAGCGCCGCCTCGGTGAACGGAATGCCCGCGATCACGCAGCCGTGGTGCAGCAGCGGCAGCAGCATCGACAGCAGCGTGGCTTCCTGGCCGCCGTGCAGGGTGGCGGTGGAAGTGAACGCCGCCGCCGGCTTGCCGACCAGGGTGCCGCTGGCCCATTCGGCACTGAGCCCGTCGATGAAGTGCTTCAGCGGCGCAGCCATGTTGCCGAAGCGGGTCGGGCTGCCCAGCAGCAGGCCGGCGCATTCCTCCAGGTCCCGGCGCTCGACGTAGGGCGCGCCGTCCTCGGGCACCGGCGCGCTCGCCACCTGCGTGGTCGCGGCCACCGGCGGCACCGTACGCAGGCGCGCGGCCATGCCCGCGACCTCGCCGATGCCGCGCGCCACCTGCCGCGCCAGCGCCGCCACCGAACCGCCGCGGCTGTAGTACAGCACCAGAATCTCGGGCATCGCATCCTCCTGTAGCCGGCAAGCATAGGCGATGCCGCCGGCGCGGCGGGGCATGCGGTACCCTTCGCCCGATGGAACCGCTGGACTCGATCAACCGCTGGAGCGATCGCCTGCGCGACCGCGCGCGCGCCAGCGCGTTCTTCCGTTTCCTGTGGCGGCGCTTCCGCGACGACCGCCTGTTCGAGGCCGCCGGCGCGCTGTCCTACACCACCGTGTTCGCGCTGGTGCCGCTGTCGATGGTGGCGTTCGGGGTGCTGTCCGGGTTTCCGGTGTTCGAGAAGTGGGGCGAGCAGCTCACCCGCTACGTGTTCGACAACTTCGTGCCCAGCTCGGCGCGCGCGGTCGAGCAATACCTGTCCGAGTTCCTGGCCAACACCGGGCAGCTGACCACGGTCGGCGTGATCGCGCTGGTGATCTCGGTGCTGATCACGCTGACCAGCGTGGAGGCCGCCTTCAACCGCATCTGGCGGGTCAAGACCGCGCGCCCGCGGTTCGGCCGCTTCCTGGTGTACTGGACGGTGCTGACGCTGGGCGCGCTGGGCGCGGCGGCCAGCCTGGCGCTGTCGACCCAGTTCTTCGCGCTGGCGGTGTTCCAGACCGAGCCGGGGCGCGCGCTGGAAGCGCTGATGCTGCGGCTGGCGCCGATGGCGATCGAGCTGGCGGCGTTCGCGGCGATCTTCCGCATGGTGCCGCACCGCACCGTGCAGTGGCGCCACGCCGTGGCCGGCGCGGTGCTGTCGGTGGCGCTGTTCGAGCTGCTGCGCTGGGGGCTGGGGCTGTACCTGGGCAGTTTCGGCTCCTACCAGAAGATCTACGGCAAGCTCGCCGCCGCGCCGATCCTGCTGCTGTGGATCTACTTCGGCTGGGTCTCGATCCTGCTGGGCGCCTCGTTCGCGGCGTCGATGTCGGCGTTCCGCTACCAGCCGGCGGCGATGCGCCTGCCCGAGGGCTACGAGCTTTACGGCCTGCTGCGCCTGCTCGGCCGCTTTGCCGAGTACCGGCGCCAGGGGCGCGGCCTGCACAGCGACCAGATCCAGCAGCTCGAGCCGATCCTCACGGACGCCATGATCCAGGAGTCGCTCGGGCAGCTGGCGGCCATTGGCGTGGTCAGCCGCGCCGAATCCGGCGAGTGGCTGCTGGCGCGCGACCTGGACGACCTCAGCATGGCCGACCTGTACGAGGCCTGCCAGCTGCGCATCCCGATCGCCGAGGCGCGGCTGCCGTGCCACGACGACGCGCTCGGCATCGCCGCGCGCGAGGAACTCGACCAGCTGCGCCTGCCGCTGCGCGAACTGCTCAAGCGCCGCGTGTCCAACGTCTACGAAGACCTGTCGAAGGAATCCCCATGAACCGTCTGTTGTGCCTGGCCTGCGTGGCCGCGCTGGCCGTGGCCGCCTGCAAACCCGCCGGCGATGCCGCCGCACCCGCCGCCGCGCCGCCGGCCGCGGCCCCCGCGCCCGCGCCCGCAGCGCCCGCCGCGGAGGTGCCACCGGCAGCGGCGCTGCCGCAGCAGCCGACGCTGCAGGTCGCCACGCTCGACGGCAAGCCCTACGACCTGGCCGCGCACCGCGGCAACTGGGTGGTGGTCAACTTCTGGGCGACCTGGTGCGGGCCGTGCCTGAAGGAGATGCCGGAACTCTCGGCGCTGGACGCGATGCGCGAGCACGTCGAGGTGATCGGCCTGGCCTACGAGGAGATCGAACCGGCCGAGTTGCAGGCCTTCCTGCGCAAGCACCCGGTGGTGTATCCGGTGGCGATCATCGACGTCTACGACCCGCCGAAGGATTTCGCCACCCCGCGCGGCCTGCCCACGACCTATTTGATCGCGCCCGACGGCAGCATCGCCAGGCACTTCCTCGGCCCGGTGACCGCCGCCGACATCGACGCGGCGATCGCCGCCGCCGGCGGCCCGCAGGCGGGCTGAGCGGGCGCGCCGAACCACGCAGGCATGTGGCCATGGACCGCAGCGCGCGTTTCCTGATCAGCGGCAAGGTGCAGGGCGTGTGCTTCCGCGCCAGCACCCACGACGCCGCGCTGCGCCTGGGCCTGCGCGGCTACGCCCGCAACCTGCCCGACGGCCGCGTCGAAGTGCTGGCCACCGGCGACGCCGCGGCGCTCGACGCCCTGGCGCAATGGCTGCAACACGGCCCGCCGCTGGCGCGGGTGGATGCGGTCGAGCGCCATGAGGCGGATAGGGATGGTGCGGTGCGAGGGTTCGAGGTGGGTTAGTGAAGCTGCTTTCGACCCAAAGCAGTCATTCTCTATGACATGTTTCGGTGTCGAAAGGTCATCAACTTTCAGCGTCGCGTGCGGCGCTGGACGGATATCTGTTGAATAATCCGACGATTGATCTTGCGTTTCCACTCGAGCTGTTTAGGCGAGAGTTTGCGCTTTCGGCGAGTTTCTACAAGGAAGCCGTATTCGGAATCATAGATAAAGCCGAGCTTGCGTCCGTGCTCTATTACGTCGAGGTTTGCATTCGCATACGGGTCTTTGGCGATGCGCTTCAGGCCATCGAACAAGTTTCCTGTATCAATGCCAATGAATCTATTGATACAAACATTACCGACATACGTTGATTCACCGGTAATGCGATTTGTTATGTAGCAGTGCTCTTTGATTTCCTGGCCACAAGGGCAGTTGTCGAACTCCTCCGTGACTTCGACGCCGACAAGCTCCCATTCTGTGCGAGCCACCTCGAAGCGGTCGGACTGTGACAGTTGGAGGATATGGGCTTTCAACCTTTCAAAGTTGTGTTCCATCGTTGGTTTCCCCTACGCCTGCCTGAGTCGCACGTCCCGCTCAGCAACGATAAACGCCAGCGCCTCCATCTGACAGACCCAACGATCGCCTAGCCCCGCCAAAGCCTCAGGTCGCGCATGAGGGTATGTGGCTGATCTGGAGTCCAGTAGACGCGCCCCCCCCGGAACCAGAAGTGCGCGCCGCAGTTGTCCCGGCGCCAGACGGACGGGGTCAGGGAACCCCCGCCTTGGCGGTTCAGATACCAACACGGACGCTGATCTGCGATCAGGTTCAGATGCAGAACCGTTCGGCACCCACAGGGACAGACCATCGCGGCGGCCCAAGTATCTCCATCCTCCGACAGCACGTAGAGCGCCCTGCTTTCCATCATTTCTGGGAAATCGTCCTCGACCTCAATGATCCTAAAGCGAGGCCGAACCACGTTACGGAACCGGTGGATCAAGTTCCTCATGAAGTTAGTCATGCTTCACCCGGTCTGAAAGCTCAGGCAACCCGAGCAACGGGTTCCGATCTCCCAAGCCGACTCGGCCCTTCAAAATTGGGCAGGCTTGGCCATGCTGTTCATGAAGGATGGTCATATCAGCCAGATCCAGCTGCAGGTGTTCGTAGGTGCGGTTGGGTGAGTCGCGAAATGGATGGAGCCGAGCGAGCAGTTCGGTCACTGCCATAGCGGCCAACTGAAAGTTGATGCTAATCACCGCTGGCCGGGACGTTGGGGCGCCGCGGATATAGCCGTCCTTTACCTGTTGAGCATGGGCAGTAGGATCGTTTCGTCGAAGTCCTGCGGCCCTCACGTCTTCCAGCGTGAAAAGCCCGCGACTCAAAAGGCTCGACCCGCCCGGCTGCAGGTAGTGAATGCTTCCGCACGCCGCCTGAATACTGCCGTCCTTTTCGCTCGCAACAAGGCGAACGCCAACATCGATGTACGGAATGATGTAGTCAGTTGTAAGCAGGTTGAGAAGGAAGCGGCCGTCGATGCTATCCATGCAACCAAACGCGACGTCGCACTCGGCAACCGCACGAACAGCATCTGCGTCCCATAGATTCTTGGAGACCACGCGGATCGTTGTTCCAAGGCCCATGCGCCGAATTGCATCGGCCAAGACATCCACCTTGCGGCGCTTGGCTTCCGCATCCTTCTTCCTGGCATTCGGTATGCGATTGAGGTTGCGCTTCTCAACGACGTCATCGTCCACTAGGACGAGTTCCCGCGGTGCAAGGCGCGCAATCTGTTCGATTAGAGGGGCGCCCGTCCCGGAACATCCGATAACGGCGATCGACATGTCACCGAACAAACGGAAAGTTTCTTCGCCAAAGACCGCAGCGTGCGACGCCGCGGATTCGCCCAGTACGGCACCGGTAGCCCAGCGTCGCAGATCCTCGCCCACGCACTGGATGGCATCGAAGAAAGTGAAGACCTCGCGTTGGTTGATGTAGCGGCCGAACATTTCTCCGTTTGGCAACATCACTACGCTTCCATGTAGCCGATCGTATGCCTCGACCCAGTCGTGTATAGCCGGCAGAAGCCGCAGGTCGCCAATCGTATCGGCTTCTGAAAATTCGGGGATCCCGGTCGGGTGACTGTGCACCTTCACCATCGTCCATCCCTCGCGCGCAGAACGGTCCAGAAGCGGCACGATGAAGTCGGTTCCCCACCTGAGTTGCACGGGAGTGCGCACTGAGCACTCCGAATAGGGGATCGCATGGACTTCGCGAACGAGCAGGCGGTGGGAGTGCGCACCCATGGCTCGACCGCAAAGCAGGATCGCAGCGGCCTCCTTGCCGTCGCCGGGGAACAGATGCTGTTGGAGCTGCAGGTGGTGCTGCTCGGTCAAGGTCAGGGTTACTCGCATTACGGGATCTCCCTGCGGAACCATTCCTCGATGGACAACACATGCCGTTCAAGTCCATCTACGCCTGCAATCCACGGGTTGGTGGCGGTGTAGTGCCTCGACCAGCGCTGGTAGGGCGTGCCATGAATGGATTGCATCGCATCCGTGGCCCGGATCGGCTGTCCGTCGCGACGCGCCATCGGGGGATCCACGTAGACCATGTCCAAGGCCGTCAGGGGGTAACCGGTTTCGAGGCGGATGGCGATGGTCACCGTTGCCGATGTATAGCCATCGCGCTGCGTACTGAAGTCGTGGATTAGGACCCATTGGCTGCCGTCGACTGTGGTCTCCCACGGACGGCCGTAGCCGTCCAGGAAGGCGATATCGTCGGGGGGAAGATCGAACTCGCGCCGAAGATCCATTGGCTCAGCCCTCAGTCTGGTCGTTCGGCAGGGCCTTGAACTTTTCGACACCGGGACGAGTCAAATCGACATGTTCACCCGGCTCGATCCGGTCGAACGCACCCCCATGCAGTTTCAGGCGCAAGGTCCACAGGCCCACCGGGACCAAGCCAGCCTTCTCGAGGATCTGCTCCCGGGTCGGGTTAGCGGTCTCGAAGACAAAAGAATCCCGGTTCACGCGAATCCGGTACCCCTTGGCCTTGGGGGGCTTCGCGCCCCGGCTGGCGTAGTCGGCGAGATCGATGATCTCGTCGAGTACCTGGTCATCGGAAGCTACAGCGTCGTCGTGCTTTTGGTTGTTGCTCATTTTTGTTCTCCTTTCGGCACAGTTTGTGACGATTCCGTCGCACGCTCTGCGTCACACTTTCTTTCTTTTTCCTGCCGTTATGGTGTCTATACAGACAACAGCGGTGGTAGTATTGAAGGCTCTCCTAGCCCCTACGGGATATGGCTAGAAGAGCAGCTGTTGTCTGGCTGGACAACACGCTAGAACAATAAATCCCACCTGTCAAGGAGGCATCGTGCCGTTACCCCCCCTGGGAGAGGCTCTGCGGTTTTGCCGGGAACGCCGGGAACTATCGTTGCGTGAAGCTGGCCTGTTAGCCGACGTGGATCACGCCTATATCCACCGCTTGGAAACAGGGCAGAAGGAGTCCCCTTCGGCCGAGGTCTTGGAGCGACTCACCCGGGTCTTGAAGCCATCGGACCGGGATGCTGAGATGCTGGCGTATCTGTTGGATCATCCTTGCGGGGACGCAGCGTTGGTCCGGTACGTGCTTGAGAATCCCTCGATTCCGATCGAGACTTTCGAGGTGGCCTATGGCGTCCGTCATCGCGGAGCCACCAGGCCCGAACCGCGGGTCTTGATCGAGCGCGCCCAAAGGGTAATCGACGCAGACGATGGATGACTTCACAGCAGAGCAGCGTGCCCGAAAATTCGTCCAGTCAGTGACGCTGGCGTCAGCCCCGGTTCCTCTTGAGCCGTATCTTGCTCACATCGGCGCTAAGGTCACCGCAGATGACGATCTCGCCGAAGGAGAGGCTGGATATACGATGACGGCAAAGGGCCGTCATACGATTGTCGTCAACGGCAATGATTCTGAGCGACGCCAACGCTTCACGATCTGCCATGAGATCGGGCATGTGGTCCTTGAGCTCGAGTCAGAACATGATGATCCTTCATGGAGCTACGAGCGTAGGCCACCCAACGAGATTTGCTGCGACATCTTTGCAGCAGAGCTATTGCTCCCTGTGTCGCTGTTCAGGCCAGCGCTTCTCAAGCGCGAGATTGATGCGCAGTCCATGACGGACTTGGCGGAGCAATTCAATGCATCGCTGTTCGCGACGGGCTCGCGTATGGTTGCGTTCTCTTCTGAGCCCTGCGCGTTTGTCGTCTCGCAAGGGGGGAAAATTAAATACGTGTTTCGCTCCTCTCCCTTGCGGGACGCGAAGCTCTGGGTGCCATCTGGCATCATGTTGCCGGATCGATCCTTGTCCGCAGCGTTGCGTAAAGAAGCAACTAGTGCGGGTCCAATCGAACTCGATGCCGATGAGTGGTTCGACGATGTCGAGGGTGGCGTCGTGCTTGAGGACGCGATTTATAATGCTTCAAGGGATCAGATGCTGACACTCTTGCGCCTGGACATTGAGGATATGCCCGAGAAGGCCGAGTCCAGCATCTACTCTCGGCAAGAGGATGACGAAGGCCTGAAGGAACTGGACGGGTACCTTCCTTGGCCAAGCAAGCGCTAGGGTATTGAACTATGACGGCAAACGGTCAAGCAACTAGCGAACGCTATTGACCGAAATCCTCTTCAAACACCTATTAAAGGTATCGGCTGCAACACGCCGTAGCGTTCGCGCAGCGGGGCCTCGGGGAGCGGGGTAAAGGCGACCGCGTCCGGTGGCACGCGGGTGTCGGGCAGGCGGTCGAGCAGGTTGCGGATCAGGGTCAGGCGGCCGCGTTTCTGGTCGTTGAAGTCGACCAGGGTCCATGGCGCGTATGCGGTGTGCGTGGCCGCGAGCATCGCTTCGCGCGCCCGGGTGTAGTCGGCGTATTTCTCGCGCGCCTTGAGGTCCACCGGCGACAGTTTCCAGCGCTTGAGCGGGTCGGCCAGGCGCTCGGCGAAGCGCTGCTCCTGCTGCGCCTGGTCGCAGCACAGCCAGTACTTGAACAGGACGATGCCGTCGTCGACCAGCAGCTTTTCGAACGCCGGCGCCTGCTGCAGGAAGGCCTGGACCTGGGCCTCGCTGGCGAAGCCCATCACCTGCTCGACGCCGGCGCGGTTGTACCAGCTGCGGTCCAGCAGCACGATCTCGCCGGCGGCGGGCAGGTGCGGCACGTAGCGCTGGAAATACCACTGCGAGGCTTCGCGCTCGGTGGGTTTGGGCAAGGCGACGACGCGGCACTGGCGCGGGTTGAGGTGGGCGCGGATGGCGTCGATTGCGCCGCCCTTGCCGGCGGTGTCGCGGCCTTCGAACACGACCACGATGCGGCGCCCGCCGTGCCGCACCCAGCGCGCCAGCGCCGCCAGTTCCTCCTGCAGCGGGCGCAGCGCCTGTGCGTAGGCCTTGCGCTTGAGCGCCTGCATTACTTGGCGGGGCGCGACTTTGCGGGGCGCGATGTGGCGGCGCGGGGTTGGGCGGGGCGCGGCCTGGGCCGCGGCCGCGGGCGCGCGTTGCCGGCCAGGCCGCGCGCCACTTCCAGCAGCGCGTCCTGCTGCCGGGTGTCGAGCAGGCGATAGGCGGCCAGCAGCTCGTGCTCGCCTTGCGTGCGCGCCGGGTCGAGGGCGTCGGCCAGTTCCGCCAGCAGTGCGCCGGCGGGCATGCCGAAGGCCTTGGCCAGCGCGTCGAGCTGGTCGCGCCCGGGGGTCTTGTCGCCGCGCAGCCAGGCCGACACGGTGTTGACGCCGGCGCGCGGGATCGCGGTGGCCAGGTCGGTGATGCTCAGGCCGCTGGCCTTGGTCAACAAGCGCAAGGTGGAGTCGAGCGCCATCGTTCACTCCTTCAGTCGCGGCCGCAGGTTGACCAGGTTGCAGGGGCCGGTGCGGGCGTCGAGCTGGGCGTGGATGATCTTCTCCCAGGCCGTGCGGCAGGCCGAGGTCGAGCCGGGCAGGGCGAACACGAAGGTGCCGTTGGCGAGCCCGGCGAAGGCGCGCGACTGCAGCGACGAGGTGCCGATCTCCTCGTAGCTCAGCGCGCGGAACAGTTCCCCGAACCCGGGCATGTCCTTGTCCAGCAGCGGCCGCAGCGCCTCGGGCGTGGAATCGCGGCCGGTGAAGCCGGTGCCGCCCGTGACCAGGATGCCGTCGACGGCGGCGTCGGCGATCCACGCCGAGACCACCGCGCGCAGGCGGTAGCGGTCGTCGGGCAGCAGGTCGCGGGCATGCAGGCGGTGGCCGGCGGCGGCCATCGCGGCGACGAGGTAGTCGCCGGAGCTGTCCTCGGCCAGGGTGCGCGAGTCCGAGACGGTCAGCACGCACAGGGACAGGGGGATGAAATCGCGATGGGCGCTCATGCGCGCAGTGTAGGGCGGGGCCCGGCCTGCCGCACGCGACGGGGCGGGGTGCGCGTGCGGCCGCGCGGGGCGGCTTTCGGCCTGCAGCGGACCGCGGCGCGGCGGTCAGTCCAGCGCGGCGTGCGCCCGCCGCCGTGCGGGGCGGGTGGCGGCCTGGGGCGGGTCGCGGTGCGGCGCTCAGTCCAGCGCCAGCGAATACCACTGGGTGGCGTCCTCGTGCCAGCCCGCCGCGCGGTACAGCGCCCGCGCGGCGGCGTTGTCGCGGGTGGTTTCCAGGCTGATGCCGGCGGCGCCGTCCTCGCGCGCGTACTGCACGGCGGCATCCAGCAAGGCCCGGGCCACGCCGCGGCGGCGGGCCGCGTCGGCGACGAACAGGTCGTTGAGGATCCAGGTGCGCGCGGTGCGGACCGAGGAGTACATCGGGTACAGCTGGACGAACCCGGCGGTCGCGCCGTCGCGTTCGGCGATCAGCACCACCGACTCGCCGAAGCGCATGCGTGCCCGCAGCCAGTCGCGCGCCCGCGCCAGATCGGCCGGTTGCCCGTAGAAGCGGCGGTAGGCGTCGAACAGCGCGGCGAGTGCGTCGAGATCGCGGGGGCCGGCGCGGCGGATTGACGTGTCCATGGCGCGAGTCTATGCGGAAGCGAAGCGATTCCCTCCCCCCACCCGCACATGGGGCGGAAGTGTTTCCCTCTCCCCGTGTACGGGGAGAGGGTGCCGAAGGCGGGTGAGGGGCAGCCCGGCGCCCGCGATGTGTCAGCGGCGGCGATGGCGCCTGGTGCGGCAGACCGAGGGGTTTCCCGCGCTCGATGCCTCGACGGCAACTGCGATGGACGGGCTCCGCCGGCCCCTCATCCGCCCTGCGGGCACCTTCTCCCCGCAGGCGGGGAGAAGGGGGCGAGGCGGGCAGCCGGCGATCCGTCCATTTCTTCCGCAGGCGGGGAGAAGGGGGGGGCGAGGCGGACAGCCGGTGATCCGCCCATTTCTTCCGCCCTGCGGGTACCTTCTCCCCGCAGGCGGGGAGAAGGGGGGCGATGCGGGCAGCCGGCGATCCGTCCATTTCTTCCGCAGGCAGGAAGAGGGGATCGATACCGGCAGCCGGAGGTCCGGTTACTCCCTGCCGAGCTGCGCCAGCGCGTCGGCCTGGTGTTCGCGGGACAGGCGCTCCACCAGCGCGTCGAGGTTGCCCTCCAGCACGTTGGGCAGGTCGTACAGGGTCAGGCCGTCGACGCGGTGGTCGGTGATCCGGCCCTGCGGGTAGTTGTAGGTGCGGATGCGCTGGCTGCGGTCGCCGCTGCCGACCTGCAGCTTGCGGTCCTGCGCCTGCGCGGCGCTGCGCTTGTCCAGCTCGGCCTCCACCAGCATCGCCTTGAGCCGCTTCATCGCCTTGTCGCGGTTGGCGTGCTGGCTGCGCTCGGTCTGGTTCTCGACCACCACGCCGCTGGGCAGGTGGGTGATGCGGATCGCCGAGTCGGTCTTGTTGACGTGCTGGCCGCCGGCGCCGGAGGAGCGGAAGGTGTCGATCTTCAGGTCGGCCGGGTTGATCTCGATGGCGACCTCGCTGGTGTCCTCGGCGATGATCGCCACGGTCGCGGCCGAGGTGTGGATGCGGCCCTGCGATTCGGTCTGCGGCACGCGCTGCACGCGGTGGGTGCCGGATTCGAACTTCAGCTTCGAGTACGCGCCGCGGCCCTCGATGCGGGCGACGATCTCCTTGTAGCCGCCGTGCTCGCCCGGATGGGCGGACTCGACGTCCACCTTCCAGCCCTGGCGCTCGGCGTAGCGCGCGTACATGCGGAACAGGTCGCCGGCGAAGATCGCGGCCTCGTCGCCGCCGGTGCCGGCGCGCACCTCCAGGTACAGGTTGCCTTCGTCGCGCGGGTCCCTGGGCACCAGCTGTGCCATCAGCTCGGTGTCAAGGTCGGCCAGGCGCTGGGTGGCGGCGGAGATTTCCTCCTCCGCCAGCGCGCCCAGCTCCGGGTCCGCGCGCAGCGCCTGCGCGGCGGCGAGGTCGCGCTGCGCCTGCGCTTCGGCGGCCAGCGCGTCGGCCACCGGTTGCAGTTGCGCGAACTCGCGCGACAGCGTGCGGAAGCGTTCGGCATCGCCGATCACGCCGGGGTCGGCGAGCAGGCGTTCGAGTTCCTCGCGGCGCTCGGCCAGGGCTTGGAGTTTGCGACGCAGGCTGGGGAGCATGGACAGGGCTTGGAGGGGGGACGGGGAATCGGGGGATCGCGATGGCGCACGGCCGGCCGGTGGCGCGCTAACGCTCTGCGTCGCGATCCGCGGACGACGCCGGCGATGCCGCGTCGCCCGATTCCGCATCCTCAATCCCCGGTTCCGGGACCTGCGGGAACAGCTTCTCGCTGGCGCGCGCGAGTTCGTGATCGCCCTCCAGCGCGGCCTGGCGCAGCGCCGCCGTCGGCGCGTGCAGCAGGCGGTTGGTCAGGGTGTGGGCGAGGAACGTCAGCACTTCGTGCGGATCGTGCCCGGCCTGCAGCTGCTGCTCGGCCTTGGCCAGCACCGCGGCGCGGACGCTGTCGCCGTGCGCGCGCAGGCGCTTGAGCGGCTCCACCCGGCCGCTGGCGGCCAGCGTTTCGACGTAGCGCGCCACCTGCAGCTCGACGATCGCTTCGGCCGCGTCGGCGGCTTCGCGGCGACCGCGGCGGTTGGCCTCGATCGCGCGTTCCAGGTCGTCGATGGTGTACAGGAACACGTCCGGCAAGGTGGCAACGTCGGACTCGATGTCGCGCGGCACCGCCAGGTCCAGCAGCAGCATCGGCCGGTGCTTGCGTTGCGCCAGCGCGGCGGCGACCTGGCCGCGCGTCACCACCGGCTCGCGGCTGGCGGTGGCGGAAAACACGATGTCGACCTCGCCCAGGTGGCGGTCCAGTTCGGCCAGCGGCAGGGCGAAGCCGCCGTGGCGCGTGGCCAGGTCCTGGGCGTGGGCGAGGGTGCGGTTGGCGACCAGCAGGCGCTTGACCTGCGACTGGGTGAGATGGCGCGCGACCAGCTCGATGGTCTCGCCGGCGCCGACCAGCAGCACCGCGGCATCGGCCGGGCGGGCGAAGGAGGCCTGCGCCAGGCGTACCGCGGTGGACGCCACGGAAACCGGGTTGGCGCCGATGCGGGTATCGGTGCGCGCGCGCTTGGCGGCGGCGAAGGCCTGCTGGAACAGGCGGTCGAGCTGGCCGCCGAGGGTGCCGGCGTGGCGCGCGGTGGTCCAGGCGTGCTTGACCTGGCCGAGGATCTGCGGCTCGCCCAGCACCAGCGAATCCAGCCCGGTGGCGACCCGGAACAGGTGCCGGACCGCGGCCGCATCCTGGTGCCGGTAAAGGTAGGCGCGCAGGTCGGCGCCGGTGTCGGGATGGCTGGCGAGCCAGTCGACCAGCACGTGGCCGTCGTCGTCGGCCACGGCGTAGAGCTCGGTGCGGTTGCAGGTGGACAGCAACGCGACCTCGCGCACCGACGGCAGGGTGCGCAAGGTGGCCAGCGCGCCGGGCAGGCTGTGATCGGCAAACGCCACCCGTTCGCGCAGGCTGACCGGCGCGGTCTGGTGGTTGAGGCCGATGGCCAGCAGGGTCATCCGGTGGACGGGTCCGTTCAGGTGCGTGCGCTAAGCTGCGCGCGGAGCAAGGTCGCCATTTTACGGCCCGGTTGCAGTCGATGCCCGTTTCGCTGTGTTTTTCCCGCATCTGCCGGTCCGGCGTCGCGTTCGGCCTGCTGCTGTTGTGCCTGTCCGCTGCGCCGGCGGCGTCCGCGCGCGCGCCGGCCGAGGACACGCTGGGCGCGACCCTGGCCGGCGAGTTCGCCTTGCAGGCCGGCAAGCTGGACCAGGCGGCGCGCTGGTACCTGGAGGCCGCGCGCGCCGCCGAGGGCGATGCCGGTCTGGCCGAACGCGCGGCCCGGATCGCGCTGCTGGCCGACGACGAGGCCAGCGCCGCCGCCGCGGTGCGGCTGTGGCGGCAGCGGGCGCCGCAGTCGCTGGCGCTGCGCGCGGCCGAGGTCACGCTGGCCTTGCGCCGCAACGACGAGCGCGGCGCCCGGCGCGGGCTGGAGGCGCTGCTGCGCAGCCGCGACGCCGGGGGCGACGGCTGGCGCTACGCGCTCGCGGCACTGGGCGGCAGCGGCCAGCATCCGCAGCTCGCGGCCCGGCTGCTGGGCCAGTTGCTGGATGCGGACCTGATCCCGAACCAGCTGCAGGCCTGGCTCGCCTTCGGCGGCCTGGCGCAACGGCTGGACCAGGAAGCGCTGGCGGCGCGCATCGTCGCCGCGGTGATCGCGCGGTTCCCCGGCGAGCCGCGGGTCGCGCTGCTGCACGCCAGCCAGTTGCGCGAAAGCGGCAATCTCGAGGACGCGCGGCGCATCCTCGCCGGCCTCGAGGCGGCCACCGACGACAACCCCGACCTGCGGCTGTCTGTGGCGGCCGAATACGACGCCCTCGGCGATCCGGGTGCCGCCGCCGCGGTGCTCGCGCGCGGGCCGCAGGACGACCGCAGCTATGGCCTGCGCGCCGCGCTGCTGGCCAGGGCCGACGACAAGGCCGGGCTCGGCCGGCTGTACGAGGCCTTGCAGCGTGATGCCGCCAGCCCCGATCCGCAGCGGCGCCTGCTGCTGGGCCAGGTCGCCGAATTCCTCGGCCGCCAGGCGCAGGCGCTGGAGTGGTACCGCAGCGTCCCCGGCGGCGGGGAGCGCTGGCAGGCGCGCCTGCGCGCGGCCAACGTGCTGCACGCGCTGGCCCGCGCCGACGAGGCCTACGCCGAGCTGCGCCGGCTGCAGGCCGAGGCCGCCGCCGACGAGGACGCGCGCCGCGATGCCTATCTGCTGGAAGCCGAACTGCGGCGCCAGGACCAGGACGATCGCGGCGAGCTCGAGGCCTACGCCCGCGGCCTGGCCGCCTTCGCCGACGATGCGGCGCTGCTGTACGCGCGCGGCCTGGCCTGGGAGCGGCGCGACGACATCCCCCGCGCGGAAGCGGATTTCCGCCGCATCCTGGTGGCCGAGCCGGACAACATCGCCACCCTCAACGCGCTGGGCTACACCCTGGCCGACCGCACCACGCGCTACACCGAGGCGCTGGAGCTGATCGACCGCGCCCGCGTCGCCGAACCCGACAACCCCGCGATCATCGACAGCTACGGCTGGGTGCTGTACCGGCTGGGCCGGCACGAGGAGGCGCTGGTGCAGCTGCGGCGCGCCTTTGCCCTGCAGAAGGATCCGGAAATCGCCGCGCACCTGGGCGAGGTGCTGTGGGTCGGCGGGCAGAAGGACGAGGCGCGACGGTATTTCGAGGAAGGCCGCAAGCTCGACCCCGACAACCGCGCGCTCAAGCGGGCGCTGGCCAGGACCGGGGCGTGAGCGTGCGCGGCTGCCTGTTCGCCGTGCTCGGTGCCGGCCTGCTGGCGGGCTGCGTCACCCCCGCGCCGCGGGCGCCGCTGCCGCCGGCCGCGCGCGCCGCCGCCGAGGCGCAGCAGCAGGCGCGCGAGACGGCGCTGGCCCGGGCCGCGGACTGGGGGCTGCAGGGCCGGGTGGCGCTGGCCAACGACGGCCGCGGCGGCAGCGGCCGGATCGACTGGCGGCAGACCGGCGCGGCCTACGCCGTCGCCTTGAGCGCTCCGGTGACGCGGCAGAGCTGGCGGCTGCAGGGCGATGCCGACGGCGCGCGGCTGGACGGGCTGGAGGGCGGCCCGCGGGTCGGCGACGACGCGGTGCAATTGCTGCGCGAGACCACCGGCTGGGACATCCCGGTGATTGCACTGGCGGCCTGGGTGCGCGGCGCGCGCGCGCCGCAGGCCGGCCCGGCGCAGCTGCAGTTCACCGCCGACGGTCGCCTGGCGCAGTTGCAGCAGGACGGCTGGACCCTTGAGTACGGCGACTGGCGGCCGCAGCCCGGGCCGGGCCTGGAGCTCCCGATGCGGATCAGTGCCGAACGCGGCGCGGCGCGGGTGCGGCTGGTGGTGGACGCCTGGAATACCGGCGGCACCGACCCGTGAACCCGCAGCCCGCCCACACCGCGGACGGCTGGTCGCGCTGGCCGGCCCCGGCCAAGCTCAACCTGTTCCTGCGCATCCCCGGCCGCCGCGCCGACGGCTACCACCGGCTGCAGACCGTGTTTCGCCTGCTGGACTGGGGCGATAGCGTGCACCTGCGGCCGCGCCGCGATGCCCGCATCGTCCGCCACGGCGCCTCGGTGCCGGGCGTGGAGGCTGCCGACGACCTCCTGGTGCGCGCCGCGCAATTGCTGGCAGTAGAAGCCAGCATCGGCAAAGGCGTCGACATCCGCGTCGAAAAGCGTATCCCGGCCGGGGCCGGCTTCGGCGGCGGCTCGTCCGATGCCGCGACCGTGCTGGTGGCGCTGGACCAGCTCTGGGGCACGCACCTGGGCCTGGACCGGCTGGCCGCGCTGGGCCTGCGCCTGGGCGCCGACGTGCCGGTGTTCGTGCGCGGCGCCAATGCCTGGGCCGAGGGCGTCGGCGAGCTGCTGACGCCGCTGGACCTGCCGCCGGCGTGGTACGTGCTGGCCGATCCCGGGGTGCATGTCGCCACCGCGGCCTTGTTCCAGGCGCCTGAATTGACGCGCGATGCGCCCCTCGCGACAATAGCCGACTTCGTTTCGGGTGCTCCGCTCGGCAATGCCTTCGAGCCGGTGCTGCGCCGCCGCGAACCGGCCGTGGAGGCCGCGTTCGCTGCGCTGGCGCGGATCGGCCGGCCGCAGTTGACCGGGTCGGGCAGCGGCTGCTTCGTCGGCTTCGGCGATCGTGCTTCCGCGCAGGCCGGGCTGACCTTGCTGCAACAGGGCAGGCCGGCCGGCTTGCGGGCATGGATCGCCGAGGGCGCGGCGCGGTCGCCGTTGCATGAGGCGCTGGACGCGTATCGCCTGCAGGGGCGTCGCCAAGTGGCCCAAGGCACCGGGTTTTGATCCCGGCATTCGCAGGTTCGAATCCTGCCGCCCCTGCCATCCGCGGACCGTTCCGCGGCAGTGCGCGCCTGCGGGTGCGCAGGCGGGACAACCGGAAACCCGCGCACGGATGCGCTCCACCCACAGCCGCCAAGGTCAGAGCGACGCGGACATGACAAGGCAAGACGATCGCAACCTGCTGGTGTTCACCGGCAACGCCAACCGGCCGCTGGCCCACGCGGTGTGCAAAGAGCTCGGCGTGCGTCCCGGCAAGGCGCTGGTCGGGCGTTTTTCCGACGGCGAGGTGCAGGTCGAGATCGAGGAGAACGTCCGCGCCCAGGACGTGTTCGTGATCCAGCCCACCTGCGCGCCCAGCGCCGAGAACCTGGTCGAGCTGCTGGTGCTGATCGACGCGCTCAAGCGCGCCTCGGTGGCCAGCGTGACCGCGGTGGTGCCGTATTTCGGCTACGCCCGCCAGGACCGCCGCCCGCGCTCGGCACGCGTGCCGATCACCGCCAAGGTCGCCGCGCAGATGTTCTCCACCGTGCGCACCGACCGGGTGCTGACGGTGGACCTGCACGCCGAGCAGATCCAGGGCTTCTTCGACATCCCGGTCGACAACGTGTACTCCTCGCCGCTGCTGCTGGCCGACATCTGGCGCCACTACGGCACCCAGGACATGGTGGTGGTGTCGCCCGACGTCGGCGGCGTGGTCCGCGCCCGCGCCATCGCCAAGCGCCTGGACGACGCCGACCTGGCGATCATCGACAAGCGCCGCCCCAAGGCCAACGTGGCCACGGTGATGAACATCATCGGCGACGTCGCCGGCAAGGCCTGCGTGCTGGTCGACGACATCGTCGACACCGCCGGCACCCTGTGCGCGGCGGCGGCGGCGCTGAAGGCGCGCGGCGCGCTCAAGGTGGTCGCGTACTGCACCCATCCGGTGCTCTCCGGCGCCGCGCTCGACAACCTGGGCAAGTCGCAGCTCGACGAACTGGTGGTGACCGACACCATCCCGCTGTCGGAAGCGGCCCGCAACAGCGGCCGCATCCGCCAGCTCAGCGTCGCCGAGCTGCTGGCCGAGACCATCCGCCGGATCGCCTTCGGCGAGTCGGTCAGTTCGCTGTACGTGGATTGACCAGGGAGTCGCGATTCGGGATCCGGGAGCGGGCACTTCGCCGCTCCCCGATCCCGAATCCCGATTCCCGGGAGCCACCGCTCACCTGGTCGCGGGTGAGTGGCATCGCCGCCGCGAGGCGGTCCAACGCAACGAGAAGCGAGTAACGAAATGTCCGAACACAAGATCACGGCCACCAGCCGCAAGGACGAGGGGAAAGGTGCGAGCCGCCGCCTGCGTCGTGCCGGCCAGGTCCCGGCCATCGTCTACGGCGGTCGCGCCGAGCCGCTGAGCATCCAGGTCGAGCACGAGCGCACCTGGCTGCTCAGCCAGCAGGAGTGGTTCTATTCCTCGATCCTCGAGCTTGAGGTCGACGGCAAGGCGCAGAAGGTGCTGCTGCGCGATATGCAGCGGCACCCGTACAAGCAGCGGATCATGCACCTGGACTTCCAGCGGGTGAGCGCGGACGAGGCGATCCGGATGTCGGTGCCGCTGCGCTTCCTCGACGTGGAGAAGTCGCCGGCGGGCAAGACCGCCGGCGTGGTGGTGATGCACGAGCTGACCCAGATCGAGGTGAGCTGCCTGCCGGGCAACCTGCCCGCGTTCATCGCCGTCGACCTGTCCGGGCTGCAGCCGGGCGACACCATCCACCTGTCGAAGGTGCAGCTGCCGGCGGGCGTGGAAGTGCCCGAGCTCAAGCTCGGCCCCGACCACGACGTCGCCGTGGTGGTGGCGCGCTTCGCCCGCGCCGAGGCCGAGGAGCCGGCGGCGACGCCGGCGGCCGAGGCCGCGCCGGCCGCGGGTGCGGCCGCCGAGGGCAAGGGCGAGTAATCGCCGCGCCGCGGTGCGCCCGATGCGGGCGCGCCGCCGCGCGCCTTCGCGATGGCGGGTCTGCGACTCATCGTCGGGCTGGGCAACCCCGGTCCCGAGCACCTCAGGACCCGGCACAACGCCGGGTTCTGGTTTGTGGACGCCCTGGCGTCGCAGGCCGGGGCGCGGTTCGGGCTGGAGGCCAAGCTGTTCGGCGAGACCTGCAAGGTCGAGATCGCCAGGCAGCCGGTCTGGCTGCTGAAGCCGGCGACCTTCATGAACCTGTCGGGCAAGGCGGTCGCCGCGGCGCTGCGCTACTGGAAGATCGAGCCGGAGCAGGCATTGCTGGCGCACGACGAGCTCGACCTGCCGCCGGGCACGGCGCGGCTCAAGTTCGACGGCGGCCACGGCGGCCAGAACGGCCTGCGCGACACCATGCGCCTGCTCGGGCACGGGAAGTTCCACCGCCTGCGGATCGGCATCGGCCATCCCGGGCACAAGGACCGGGTCACGCCGTGGGTGCTGGGCAAGCCTGGCCGCGACGACGAGGCCGCGATCCTGCGCGCGATCGGCGACGCCCTCGACGTGCTGCCGCTGGCGGTCGCCGGCGACTTCAACGAGGCCATGAAGCGGCTGCACACGCCGCGCGAATAGCAGCATCACCGCGTCCGGCGCCCGCGCCGCACGCACGGAGTAGCACACGATGGGCATCCAATGCGGCATCGTCGGCCTGCCGAACGTCGGCAAGTCGACCCTGTTCAACGCGCTGACGAAGGCCGGCATCGCCGCGGCCAACTTCCCCTTCTGCACGATCGAGCCCAACGTCGGCGTGGTGCCGGTGCCGGACCCGCGGCTGGTCGCGCTGGCGGAGATCGTCAAGCCGCAGAAGGTGATCCCGACCGCGGTCGAATTCGTCGACATCGCCGGGCTGGTGGCCGGCGCCGCCAGCGGCGAGGGCCTGGGCAACAAGTTCCTGGCCCATATCCGCGAGGTCGACGCGATCTGCCACGTGGTGCGCTGCTTCGAGCACCCGGACGTGATCCACGTCGCCAACAAGGTCGACCCGATCGCCGACATCGAGACCATCGACACCGAGCTGGCGCTGGCCGACCTGGAATCGGTGGACAAGGCCCTGCAGCGCGCCGAGCGCGCGGCCAAGACCGGGGACAAGGACGCCCGGGCCCGGGTCGAGGTGCTGGCGCGGCTGCGCGCCGGGCTGGACGCCGGCCGGCCGGCGCGCGCGCTGGGCCTGTCGGAGGAGGATCGGGCCGCGGTTCGCGACCTGTTCCTGCTGACCCTGAAGCCGGTGATGTACGTGGCCAACGTGCTCGAGGACGGCTTTGCCGGCAACCCGCACCTGGACGCGGTCCGCGCCCGCGCGGCGGGCGAGGGTGCCGAGGTGGTGCCGGTCTCGGCGGCGATCGAGGAGGAGCTGAGCCAGCTGGAGGACGCCGACCGCGACGTCTTCCTGGCCGACCTGGGGCTGGCCGAGCCCGGCCTGAACCGGGTGATCCGCGCCGCCTACACGCTGCTGGGCCTGCAGACCTACTTCACTGCCGGGGTCAAGGAGGTCCGAGCCTGGACGGTGAAGGCCGGCGCGACCGCGCCGCAGGCGGCGGCGGTGATCCATACCGACTTCGAGAAGGGCTTCATCCGCGCCGAAACCATCGGCTACGAGGACTTCATCCGCTACCGCGGCGAGGCCGGGGCCCGCGAGGCCGGCCGGCTGCGGCTGGAAGGCAAGGACTACCGCGTTCAGGAAGGCGACGTGCTGCACTTCCGCTTCAACGTCTGAACGGGCGCGTTGACAGGAATCCCGGGCCCCGTCAAAATCGCGGGCTGTTTCACGATCGCTCGTGCGGACGCACCGGAGGGATACCCAAGCGGCCAACGGGGGCAGACTGTAAATCTGCTGGCTTACGCCTTCGGTGGTTCGAATCCACCTCCCTCCACCAGTTGTACCCACGCGACAAGGTTTCAGGCGGTTCCCGGCGCGGGAGTAGTTCAATGGTAGAACCTCAGCCTTCCAAGCTGATGGTGCGGGTTCGATTCCCGTCTCCCGCTCCATTGGACTCGACGCACCGGTCGGCGGACCACAGGCAACGACGCAACACAACCAGTTTCACGCTCACGTAGCTCAGTCGGTAGAGCACCTCCTTGGTAAGGAGGAGGTCGATGGTTCGATTCCATTCGTGAGCACCAACACGCGGGTCGCCCCGCAACACCCCGCCGAGTCCCGTGCGGGTTTGCGAAAGAAAAGCGGTTCCACCGGACTGTTCCATCACAAACGTTAGCGAGACGCAGCCATGGCAAAGGGTAAGTTCGAGCGCACCAAGCCCCACGTGAACGTGGGCACGATTGGCCACGTGGACCACGGCAAGACGACGCTGACGGCGGCGCTGACGAAGGTGGGCGCGGAGCGTTTCGGCGGCGAGTTCAAGGCGTACGACCAGATCGACATGGCGCCGGAAGAGAAGGCGCGCGGGATCACGATTTCGACCTCGCACGTGGAGTACGAGTCGCCGAGCCGGCACTACGCGCACGTGGACTGCCCGGGTCACGCGGACTACGTGAAGAACATGATCACGGGTGCGGCGCAGATGGACGGTGCGATTCTGGTGTGCAGTGCGGCGGACGGCCCGATGCCGCAGACGCGCGAGCACATTCTGCTGGCGCGGCAGGTGGGCGTGCCGTACATCGTGGTCTACCTGAACAAGGCGGACATGGTGGACGACGCCGAGCTGATGGAGCTGGTGGAGATGGAAGTCCGCGAGCTGCTGAGCAAGTACGAGTTCCCGGGGGACGACACGCCGATCATCAAGGGGTCGGCGCTGAAGGCGCTGGAAGGCGACCAGTCGGAGATCGGGGTGCCGTCGATCCTGAAGCTGGTGGAGGCGCTGGACAGCTGGATTCCGGAGCCGCAGCGCGACGTGGACAAGCCGTTCCTGATGCCGGTGGAGGACGTGTTCTCGATTTCCGGTCGCGGCACGGTGGTGACGGGGCGGATCGAGCGCGGCGTGATCAAGGTGGGCGACGAGATCGAGATCGTGGGCATCCGGCCGACGGTGAAGACGACGGTGACGGGCGTGGAGATGTTCCGCAAGCTGCTGGACCAGGGGCAGGCGGGCGACAACGCGGGCCTGCTGCTGCGCGGCACCAAGCGCGACGAGGTGGAGCGCGGGCAGGTGCTGGCCAAGCCGGGGACGATCACCCCGCACACCGAGTTCGAGGCCGAGGTGTACGTGCTGAGCAAGGACGAGGGCGGGCGTCACACGCCGTTCTTCAAGGGTTACCGTCCGCAGTTCTACTTCCGGACCACGGACATCACCGGTGCGGTGACGCTGCCGGAGGGCGTGGAGATGGTGATGCCGGGCGACAACGTGAAGATGGTGGTGTCGCTGATCAACCCGGTGGCGATGGACGAGGGGCTGCGGTTCGCGATCCGCGAGGGCGGCCGCACGGTCGGCGCCGGGGTGGTGGCCAAGATCCTGAAGTGACGCGACGGGGCGTCCGCGCCTGCGCGGACGCCTTGCCGGGACATGCCGGGAAGGGCGTAGGCGGCGCGAGCCGCCGTTGCCTTTTTCGGAAAGAGGTAAAAAACCGATACGCCAGTAGCTCAATTGGCAGAGCAGCGGTCTCCAAAACCGCAGGTTGGGGGTTCGAGTCCCTCCTGGCGTGCCAAAAATCAAGCGGGACGGCCGGATCGTCGTCCAACCGGACAAGGCATTGAGAAGTCCGCACAGGGATGTCCGGGCTCTTGCGAGGGACTCGCATTACGTGAACAGCAAGCTCGATCAATCCAAAGCCGCCGCGAGTCCGGGCGACCTGATGAAGTACGCGCTGGCGGCCTTGCTGGCGGTGGCGGGCCTGTTCGTCTGGTTCTACTTCGACGGCCGCTGGCCCGACGTGGCCCGCGTGCTGACCATGCTCGGCGGCCTGGTGGGCGCCGTGGTCGTGTTCCTGACCAGCCGCAAGGGCGTGGAAACCCGCGAATTCCTGTCCGAATCGCGCTTCGAGCTGCGCAAGGTGGTCTGGCCGACGCGGCAGGAGGCCACGCGCTCGACCTGGGTGGTGATCGCGGTGGTGGTGCTGATCAGTCTGGTGCTGGCCTTCTTCGACGTGATCATCCAGGCGGCGGTGAAGTGGTTCCTGGCGCGCTGACAGACGCACCGATTGCTGGAGCAGCAGGTTGATGGAAACGCAAGACAACGATGCAGGCAAGACCGCCACGGGCGCCGGCAAGCGCTGGTACGTCGTGCACGCCTATTCCGGCTTCGAGAAGTCGGTGGCGCAGGCGCTGCGCGACCGCATCGTGCGCCTGGGCATGGAAGAGCGCTTCGGCGAGGTGATGGTGCCGACCGAGGAAGTGGTGGAGATGCGCGCCGGCCAGAAGCGCCGTTCCGAGCGCAAGTTCTTCCCCGGCTACGTGCTGGTGCAGATCGCCACCCGCGACGAGGGCGGAATCCCGCGCATCGACAGCGAAAGCTGGCACCTGATCAAGGAAACGCCGAAGGTGATGGGCTTCATCGGCGGCACCGCCGACAAGCCGCTGCCGATCCGCGACGACGAGGCCGACGCGATCCTGCAGCGGGTGCAGGAGGGCGTGGAGAAGCCGCGTCCGAAGGTGCTGTTCGAGGCCGGGCAGATGGTCCGGGTCATCGACGGTCCGTTCAACGACTTCAACGGCGTGGTCGAGGAAGTCAACTACGAGAAGAGCCGCCTGCGCGTGGCGGTGCTGATCTTCGGGCGTTCCACGCCCGTGGAGCTGGAATTCGGCCAGGTGGAAAAGGCCTAGGAGCGTGGTTGCCGATTAGGGGTTGGCGGTTGGCGGAAGCACGGCTTTCGCGAATCGCGAACCACGGATCGCCGATCACTCGTTCACCAACGCGAGGAGCCTCACGGCGCTTGCACTCGCAGGAGCAAAGCAAATGGCAAAGAAAGTCGTCGGTTACATCAAGCTGCAGGTCAAGGCCGGCCAGGCCAACCCGTCGCCGCCGGTGGGCCCCGCCCTCGGTCAGCGCGGCCTGAACATCATGGAGTTCTGCAAGGCGTTCAACGCCGCCACGCAGAAGCTCGAGCCCGGCCTGCCGATCCCGGTGGTCATCACTGCGTACTCGGACCGCACCTTCACCTTCATCACCAAGACGCCGCCGGCGACGATCCTGCTGAAGAAGGCCTCGGGCGTGCAGTCCGGTTCCAAGCGTCCCAACACCGAGAAGGTGGGCAAGGTCACCCGCAAGCAGCTCGAGGACATCGCCAAGGCGAAGGAGCCCGACCTGACCGCGGCCGACCTGGAAGCGGCGGTGCGCACGATCGCGGGCTCGGCCCGTTCCATGGGCCTGACGGTGGAGGGCTGAGGACATGACCACGATGAGCAAGCGGATCAAGGCCCAGACCAAGCTGGTGCCGGGCAAGGCCTACGCCGTCGACGAGGCGATCGAGATCGTCCGCGGCAACGCCAAGGTGAAGTTCGTCGAGTCCGTCGACGTCGCCGTGCGCCTGGGCGTGGACGCCAAGAAGTCCGACCAGCAGGTGCGCGGCTCCACCGTGCTGCCCGCCGGCACCGGCAAGAGCGTGCGCGTGGCGGTGTTCGCGCCCGCGGGCGCCAAGGCCGACGAGGCCCTGGCGGCCGGCGCCGATGCCGTGGGCATGGACGACCTGGCCGAGAAGATGCAGGGCGGCGACCTCAACTACGACGTCGTCATCGCCACCCCGGACGCGATGCGCGTGGTCGGCAAGCTCGGCCAGCTGCTCGGTCCGCGCGGGCTGATGCCCAACCCCAAGGTCGGCACCGTGTCGCCGAACCCGGCCGAGGCGGTGAAGAACGCCAAGGGCGGCCAGGTCCGTTACCGCACCGACAAGGCCGGCATCATCCACTGCACCATCGGCAAGGCCGACTTCGAGGCCGGCAAGCTGAAGGACAACCTGCAGGCGCTGCTGCTGGACCTGATCAAGGCCAAGCCGGCGACCGCCAAGGGCCAGTATCTCCAGAAGATCTCGCTGAGTTCGACCATGGGCCCGGGCGTGACCGTGGACCCGTCGACGCTCGCGCTGAAGTGACGCGACGGCGCCCGCGCCTCGCGCGAGCGCCGTAGCCGGAACGCCGTCCGCGCACGCGGGGGCCCACCGGCGATCGGAAGTGTTGCGGGTTCCCGCTGTGGCGGGAGGAATGGATGGAAGGGTGGCGGTCCGGCGACCGCCATCCGCGACAGGTTTTGAGGGCATCGCCGAAGTCGCTCGCCGACCGACGCGATAGCCGTCAAAGACCGCAGGCGCGGTCTGCGCACATCGATGGCGGGCAGGGAGGCTCGCATTGGCAGGGAATCGCCGTCGATGGAAGCGGGATCGCTTAATGAGCTCCGCAAGGGGCGAGGCCTGCGTAGATGGTGCCGACCCTCCAGGGTTTTGCTGGCGCGAGCCAGCCTGGAAACGGCCACCACCCGGAACGCCACGAGGCGTTCCCGGCATCGCGCCAAACGATGCCGACCGAGGACCGCTCCCGCGCGCGTCGTGCGGGGCGGAGTTGAAGTACGGAGGAGTGCAATGGCTCTCAATCTGACCCAGAAGCAGGAAGTCGTTGCCGAACTGGCCGCGGTCGCCGGCAAGGCGCACTCGCTGGTCGCCGCGGAGTACGCGGGTCTCACGGTCGAGCAGTTGACCGGCCTGCGCAAGAAGGCGCGCAACGAAGGCGTGTTCCTGAAAGTCGCCAAGAACACGCTGGTGTCGCGCGCGGTGGAGGGTACCGATTACGCGGTCGTCAAGGACGCGCTGACCGGCCCGCTGCTGTACGCCTTCTCGCAGGAGGACCCCGGCGCCGCCGGACGTCTGATCAAGGAGTTCGCCAAGGCGAACGACAAGCTGAAGCCGCGCCTGGTGTCGCTGGGCGGGCAGTTGTACCCGGGCTCCCATGTGGATGTCCTGGCGTCGCTGCCGACCCGCGATCAGGCGTTGTCGATGCTGCTCAGCGTCATGGTCCAGCCCGCCACCATGCTCGTGCGCCTGCTCTCCGAGCCGGCCGCGCAGATCGCCCGCGTCACCAACGCGGTCGGTCAGCAGAAGGCGGCGTAAGGCCACCCAGTTCGGTTTCGGTTTCCGAATCAGTCGTTTCCAATCTTAGATAACAGAGGTAATCACGATGTCCCTTTCCAACGAGCAGATCATCGAAGCGATCGCCGGCAAGTCCCTCATGGAGGTGATGGAGCTGGTGAAGGCGATGGAAGAGAAGTTCGGCGTGTCCGCCGCCGCCCCGGTGGCCGTCGCCGCCGGTCCGGTCGCCGCCGCTGCCCCGGTCGAGGAGCAGACCGAGTTCAATGTGGTGCTGAAGTCGGCCGGCGAGAAGAAGGTCGAGGTCATCAAGGTGGTCCGCGCGATCACCGGCCTGGGCCTGAAGGAAGCCAAGGACCTGACCGAGGCCGGCGGCACGGTCAAGGAAGCCGTGTCCAAGGACGACGCCGCCAAGTTCAAGAAGGACCTGGAAGCGGCCGGCGCCACGGTCGAAGTCAAGTAAGCGTTGTCGCGTCGCCTGCGGCACGAGGCGACACCAAGGCTGGGGGCGCAAGCCCCCGGCCTTTGGCCGTTGTAGCAAGACCCGAAAACCGACACGAGTTGACAGTTGGAAGTAGCGGGAGAAGGCGTGCTGGTGCCGGCAATACCAGCGACTTCCCACTGGCAATTCCCCGATCTGAACAAGATTGTCCCCCCGGGCCCCGCGGACGCGCGGTTCCCGACAATCCGAGGCGGTAACCCACCATGACCACGGCTTCCACGACAGCTTCCAAGTCGATCCAGGCTTCCAAGGGCAGCTACTCCTTCACCGAGAAGAAGCGCATCCGCAAGGACTTCGGCAAGAGCCGTTCGATCCTCGAGGTGCCGTTCCTGCTCGCGATCCAGGTCGACTCCTACCGCGAATTCCTGCAGGAGCACGTCGAGCCTTCGCAGCGCGCCGACCGCGGCCTGCACGCCGCGCTGAAGTCGGTGTTCCCGATCGTCAGCTACAACGGCTATGCCGCGCTGGAATACGTGGGTTACAAGCTCGGCGAGCCGGGCTTCGACGAGCGCGAGTGCCGCAACCGCGGCCTCAGCTACGGCGCCCCGCTGCGGGTGACCGTGCGCCTGGTGATCTACGACCGCGAGTCGTCGAGCAAGGCCATCAAGTACGTGAAGGAGCAGGAGGTCTACATGGGCGAGATCCCGCTCATGACCGACAACGGCACCTTCATCGTCAACGGCACCGAGCGCGTCATCGTCTCGCAGCTGCACCGTTCGCCCGGCGTGTTCTTCGACCACGATCGCGGCAAGACCCATTCCTCGGGCAAGCTGCTGTACAGCGCCCGCATCATCCCCTACCGCGGCTCCTGGCTGGACTTCGAGTTCGACCCGAAGGACGCGCTGTTCACCCGCATC
Organism: Cognatiluteimonas weifangensis; assembly: GCF_003416885.1. GTDB lineage: Bacteria > Pseudomonadota > Gammaproteobacteria > Xanthomonadales > Xanthomonadaceae > Cognatiluteimonas > Cognatiluteimonas weifangensis. The sequence goes on along the minus strand of NZ_QVPD01000013.1, from coordinate 40,592 downwards.
GACCGCCGCCGCAAGCTGCCGGTCAGCGTGCTGCTGCGCGCGCTGGGCTACTCCAACGAGGAGATGCTCAACGAGTTCTTCGAGATCAACACCTTCCATATCGATCCGGAGGCGGGCGTGCAGCTGGAGCTGGTGCCCCAGCGCCTGCGCGGCGAGACCCTGAACTTCGACCTGGCCGACGGCGACAAGGTGATCGTCGAGGCCGGCAAGCGCATCACCGCGCGCCACATCAAGCAGCTGGAGCAGGCCGGCGTGGCCGCGCTGGCGGTGCCGGACGAATACCTGGTCGGCCGCATCCTCTCGCACGACGTGGTCGACGCGGCCACCGGCGAACTGCTGGCCAGCGCCAACGACGAGATCACCGAAGAACACCTGGCCGCGTTCCGCAAGGCCGGCGTCGAGACCGTCGGCACCCTCTGGGTGAACGACCTGGACCGCGGCCCGTACCTGTCCAACACCCTGCGCATCGACGCGACCAAGACCCAGCTCGAAGCGCTGGTCGAGATCTACCGGATGATGCGTCCCGGCGAGCCGCCGACCAAGGATGCCGCGCAGAACCTGTTCCACAACCTGTTCTTCACCTTCGAGCGCTACGACCTGTCGGCCGTGGGCCGGATGAAGTTCAACCGCCGCATCGGCCGCAAGGAAGTCACCGGCGCCTCGGTGCTGTACGACGCCAAGTACTACGCCGAGCGCAAGGACGACGAGTCGGTGCGCCTGCGCGAGCAGCTGGGCGACAGCTCCGACATCCTCGACGTGATCAAGGTCCTGACCGAGATCCGCAACGGCCGCGGCACCGTGGACGACATCGACCACCTCGGCAACCGCCGCGTGCGCAGCGTCGGCGAGATGGCCGAGAACGTGTTCCGCGTTGGCCTGGTGCGCGTCGAGCGCGCGGTGCGCGAGCGCCTGACCATGGCCGAGGCCGACGGGCTGACGCCGCAGGAGCTGATCAACGCCAAGCCGGTCGCGGCCGCAGTGAAGGAATTCTTCGGCTCGTCGCAGCTGTCGCAGTTCATGGACCAGAACAACCCGCTGTCCGAGGTCACCCACAAGCGCCGCGTTTCGGCGCTGGGCCCGGGCGGCCTGACCCGCGAGCGCGCCGGCTTCGAGGTGCGCGACGTGCACCCGACCCACTACGGCCGCGTCTGCACCATCGAGACCCCGGAAGGCCCGAACATCGGCCTGATCAACTCGCTGGCGGTGTTCGCGCGCACCAACAAGTACGGCTTCCTGGAGACGCCGTACCGCAAGGTCGTCGACGGCAAGGTCACCGACGAGGTCGAGTTCCTCTCGGCGATCGAGGAAAACGAATACGTCATCGCCCAGGCCAACGCGCCGCGCGACGAAAAGGGCACCCTGACCGCACAGTTCGTCGCCTGCCGCTACCAGGGCGAGAACCTGCTCAAGCCGCCGTCCGAAATCCATTACATGGACGTCTCGCCGATGCAGACCGTGTCGGTCGCCGCGGCGCTGGTGCCGTTCCTGGAGCACGACGACGCCAACCGCGCGCTGATGGGCGCCAACATGCAGCGCCAGGCGGTGCCGACGCTGCGCGCGCAGAAGCCGCTAGTCGGCACCGGCATCGAGCGTGCCGTGGCGCGCGACTCGGGCGTGACGGTGAACGCGCGCCGCGGCGGCACGGTCGAGCAGATCGACGCCGGCCGCGTCGTGGTCAAGGTGAACGAGGACGAGATCTCCGGCGAGACCGATGCCGGCGTCGACATCTACTCGTTGATCAAGTACACGCGCTCCAACCAGAACACCTGCATCAACCAGACCCCGCTGGTGAACGTGGGCGACGTGGTCGCGCGCGGCGACGTGCTCGCCGACGGCCCGTCCACCGACATCGGCGAGTTGGCGCTGGGCCAGAACATGCTGGTCGCGTTCATGCCCTGGAACGGCTACAACTTCGAGGACTCGATCCTGCTCTCCGAGCGCGTGGTGCAGGAAGACCGCTTCACCACGATCCACATCGAGGAGCTGACCGTCCAGGCGCGCGACACCAAGCTCGGCCCGGAGGAGATTTCCGCCGACATCCCCAACGTCTCCGAGCAGGCGCTCAACCGCCTCGACGAGTCCGGCGTGGTCTACATCGGCGCCGAGGTCCGCGCCGGCGACATCCTGGTCGGCAAGGTCACGCCCAAGGGCGAGTCGCAGCTGACCCCGGAGGAGAAGCTGCTGCGCGCGATCTTCGGCGAGAAGGCCTCCGACGTGAAGGACAGCTCGCTGCGCGTGCCCCCGGGCATGGACGGCGTGGTCATCGACGTGCAGGTGTTCACCCGCGACGGCATCGAGAAGGACAAGCGCGCCAAGCAGATCGAGGAATCCGAGATCAAGCGCGTCAAGAAGGACTTCGACGACCAGTTCCGGATCCTGGAGGGCGCGATCTACGCGCGCCTGCGCGAGCAGCTGCTGGGCAAGATCGCCAACGGCGGCCCCGGCGTGAAGAAGGGCGACACCGTGTCCTCGCTGGTGCTCGACGGGCTGAAGAAGTCCGACTGGCTGCAGCTGCGGATGAAGGACGACGACGCCATCGAGGCGATCGAGCGCGCACAGAAGCAGATCGAGATCCACGAGAAGGAATTCGAGAAGCGCTTCCAGGACAAGCGCGCCAAGATCACCCAGGGCGACGACCTCGCCCCGGGCGTGCTGAAGATGGTCAAGGTGTACCTGGCGGTGAAGCGCCGCATCCAGCCGGGCGACAAGATGGCCGGCCGCCACGGCAACAAGGGCGTGGTCTCGATCATCGTCCCGGTCGAGGACATGCCGTACATGGCCAACGGCCAGTCGGTGGACGTGGTCCTCAACCCGTTGGGCGTGCCGAGCCGCATGAACATCGGCCAGATCCTCGAGACCCACCTGGGCTGGGCCGCCAAGGGCCTGGGCGAGAAGATCGACCGCATGCTGCAGGCCCAGGCCAAGGTCGCCGACCTGCGCAAGTTCCTCGACGAGATCTACAACCACGACACCCCAGCCAACCGCCGCGCCATCGGCGAGCAGCGCGTCGACCTGAAGCAGTTCAGCGACGAGGAACTGCTGGCGCTGGCCCGCAACCTGGCCGACGGCGTGCCGATGGCCACCCCGGTGTTCGACGGCGCGGACGAGACCGAGATCAAGAAGATGCTCGAACTCGCCGACCTGCCGACCAGCGGCCAGACCATCCTGCACGACGGCCGCACCGGCGAGGCGTTCGAGCGCCCGGTCACGGTCGGCTACATGCACATGCTCAAGCTCAACCACCTGGTCGACGACAAGATGCACGCGCGCTCCACCGGTCCGTACTCGCTGGTCACCCAGCAGCCGCTGGGCGGCAAGGCGCAGTTCGGCGGCCAGCGCTTCGGCGAGATGGAAGTCTGGGCGCTGGAAGCCTACGGCGCGGCCTACACCCTGCAGGAGATGCTGACGGTGAAGTCCGACGACGTGCAGGGCCGCAACCAGATGTACAAGAACATCGTCGATGGCGAGCACGAGATGGTCGCGGGCATGCCCGAGTCCTTCAACGTGCTGGTGAAGGAAATCCGCTCGCTGGCCATCAACATGGAGCTGGAGGAGCACTGATCCGCGCATAGCCGCGAACACCCAGTGCCCCTCGACCGGAGAACATCCAAATGAAAGACCTGCTCAACCTCTTCAACCAGCAGCGCCCGACGCTCGACTTCGACGCGATCAAGATCGCCCTGGCCTCGCCGGACCTGATCCGTTCGTGGTCTTTCGGCGAGGTGAAGAAGCCGGAGACCATCAACTACCGCACCTTCAAGCCCGAGCGCGACGGCCTGTTCTGCGCCGCGATCTTCGGCCCGATCAAGGACTACGAGTGCCTGTGCGGCAAGTACAAGCGCATGAAGCACCGCGGCGTGGTCTGCGAGAAGTGCGGCACCGAGGTCACCCTGGCCAAGGTGCGCCGCGAGCGCATGGGCCACATCGACCTGGCCTCGCCGGTCGCCCACATCTGGTTCCTCAAGTCGCTGCCCTCGCGCATCGGCCTGATGCTGGACATGACCCTGCGCGACATCGAGCGCATCCTGTACTTCGAGGCCTACGTCGTCACCGAGCCGGGCCTGACCCCGCTCGAGCGCGGCCAGCTGCTCAACGAAGAGCAGTTCATGCAGATGCGCCAGGAGCACGGCGACGACTTCGACGCCGCGATGGGCGCCGAGGCGGTGTTCGAGCTGCTGCGCACGATCGACCTGCAGGCGCAGATGGTGCAGCTGAAGGAGGAGATCGCCGCCACCGGTTCGGAGACCAAGCTCAAGCGCCTGACCAAGCGGATCAAGCTGGTCGAGGCGTTCCTGGAGTCGGGTAACCGCCCCGAGTGGATGGTCATGACCGTGCTGCCGGTGCTGCCGCCGGACCTGCGCCCGCTGGTGCCGCTGGACGGCGGCCGCTTCGCGACCTCCGACCTGAACGACCTCTACCGCCGCGTCATCAACCGCAACAACCGCCTGCGCCGCCTGCTGGAGCTCAACGCGCCCGACATCATCGTGCGCAACGAGAAGCGCATGCTGCAGGAGTCGGTGGACGCGCTGATGGACAACGGCCGTCGCGGCCGCGCCATCACCGGCACCAACAAGCGCCCGCTGAAGTCGCTGGCCGACATGATCAAGGGCAAGCAGGGCCGCTTCCGCCAGAACCTGCTCGGCAAGCGCGTCGACTACTCCGGCCGCTCGGTCATCGTGGTCGGTCCGTACCTGAAGCTGCACCAGTGCGGCCTGCCGAAGAAGATGGCGCTGGAGCTGTTCAAGCCCTTCATCTTCGCCAAGCTGCAGCGCCGCGGCCTCGCCACCACGATCAAGGCGGCCAAGAAGCTGGTCGAGCGCGAAGAGGCGGAAGTCTGGGACATCCTCGAAGAAGTCATCCGCGAGCACCCGGTGCTGCTCAACCGCGCCCCGACCCTGCACCGCCTCGGCATCCAGGCGTTCGAGCCGGTGCTGATCGAAGGCAAGGCCATCCAGCTGCACCCGCTGGTCTGCACCGCGTTCAATGCCGACTTCGACGGCGACCAGATGGCCGTGCACGTGCCGCTGTCGCTGGAAGCCCAGCTGGAAGCGCGCGCGCTGATGATGGCGTCCAACAACATCCTGTCGCCGGCTAACGGCGAGCCGATCATCGTGCCGTCGCAGGACGTGGTGCTCGGCCTGTACTACATGACCCGCGCACTGGAGAACACCCCGGGCGAGGGCATGGTCCTGGCCAACATCGCCGAGGTGAAGCGCGCCTACGACAACCGCGTCGCCGGCCTGCACGCCAAGGTCAAGGTGCGCATCACCGAGACCGTGATCGCCGCCGACGGCTCGCGCGAGAAGAAGACCTCGATCGTGGACACCACGATCGGGCGCGCGCTGCTGGCCGAAATCCTGCCGGAGGGCCTGCCGTTCGCGCTGGCCAACGTCGAGCTGACCAAGAAGAACATCAGCCGCCTGATCAACAGCTGCTACCGCACGCTCGGCCTGAAGGACACGGTCGTGTTCGCCGACAAGCTGATGTACACCGGCTTCGCCTACGCCACCCGCGCCGGCGTGTCGATCGGCATCGACGACATGATCATCCCGGGCGAGAAGAAGGAGATCCTCGAGGAGGCCGAGTCCGAGGTGCTGGAAATCCAGCAGCAGTACCAGTCCGGCCTGGTCACCGCCGGCGAGCGCTACAACAAGGTGGTCGACATCTGGTCGCGCACCAACGAGCGCGTGGCCAAGGCGATGATGGAGGCGATCGGCACCGAGAAGGTGAAGAACGCCAAGGGCGAGGTCGTCGACCAGAAATCGATGAACTCCGTCTACATCATGGCCGACTCCGGCGCCCGCGGTTCGCAGGCGCAGATCCGCCAGCTGGCCGGCATGCGCGGCCTGATGGCCAAACCGGACGGCTCGATCATCGAGACCCCGATCACCTCGAACTTCCGCGAGGGCCTGAACGTCCAGCAGTACTTCATCTCGACCCACGGCGCCCGCAAGGGCCTGGCGGACACCGCGCTGAAGACCGCGAACTCGGGCTACCTGACCCGTCGCCTGGTCGACGTCGCCCAGGACGTGGTGATCACCGAGAGCGATTGCGGTACCCACGATGGCCTGACCATGACCCCGATCGTGGAAGGCGGCGACGTGGTCGAGCCGCTGCGCGACCGCGTGCTCGGCCGGATCGTGGCCGAGGACGTGTTCCTGCCCGGCGACGACGTCGATCCGGTGGTGACCCGCAACACCCTGCTCAACGAGTCCTGGGTGCGCAAGCTCGAGGAAGCGGGCGTGCAGTCGATCAAGGTGCGCTCGACCATCACCTGCGAAAGCGCCTTCGGCGTGTGCGCGCACTGCTACGGCCGCGACCTCGGCCGCGGCCACATCGTCAACCATGGCGAGGCCGTGGGCGTGGTCGCCGCGCAGTCGATCGGCGAACCCGGCACCCAGCTGACCATGCGCACGTTCCACATCGGCGGCGCGGCGTCGCGTGCGGCGGCTATCGACAACGTCACCGTCAAGACCACCGGCTCGGTCAAGTTCAACAACCTCAAGCACGTGCGGCACGCCAGCGGCAGCCTGGTCGCGGTGTCGCGCTCGGGCGAACTGTCGATCCTCGACGCCCACGGCCGCGAGCGCGAGCGCTACAAGCTGCCCTACGGCGCCACCATCACCGTCGACGACGGTGCCACGATCAAGGCCGGGCAGACGCTCGCGCACTGGGATCCGCACAACCATCCGATCGTGTCGGAGGTGGCGGGCTTCGTCCGCTTCATCGACTTCATCGACGGCGTGACCGTGATCGAGAAGACCGACGAACTGACCGGCCTGGCCTCGCGCGAGATCACCGACCCCAAGCGTCGCGGTTCGCAGGGCAAGGACCTGCGCCCGATCGTGCGCATCGTCGACAAGAACGGCGAGGACCTCAACATCCCGGGCACCGATCTGCCGGCGCAGTACCTGCTGCCGCCGCGCTCGATCGTCAACCTGCAGGACGGGGCCGCGGTAGGGGTCGGCGACGTGGTCGCCAAGATTCCGCAAGAGGCGTCCAAGACCCGCGACATCACCGGCGGCCTGCCGCGCGTGGCCGACCTGTTCGAGGCGCGCAAGCCCAAGGACCCGGCGGTGCTGGCCGAGGTCTCCGGCATCGTCTCCTTCGGCAAGGACACCAAGGGCAAGCAGCGCCTGATCATCAAGGACGCCGACGGCAACGAGCACGAGGAGCTGATCCCCAAGTACCGCCAGATCATCGTGTTCGAAGGCGAGCACGTGGAGAAGGGCGAGACTGTGGTGGACGGCGAGCCGGCGCCGCAGGACATCCTGCGCCTGCTCGGCGTGGAACCGCTGGCCGTGTACCTGACCAAGGAAATCCAGGACGTCTACCGCCTGCAGGGCGTGAAGATCAACGACAAGCACATCGAGGTGATCGTTCGCCAGATGCTGCGCAAGGTCGAGATCACCGATCCGGGCGACAGCAAGTTCCTCAATGGCGAGCAGGCCGAGCGCCAGCGCGTGATCGAGGAGAACGCCAGGCTGGTCGCCCGGGGCGAGCTGCCGGCGAAGTTCGCGCCGGTGCTGCTGGGCATCACCAAGGCCTCGCTGGCGACCGAGTCGTTCATCTCCGCGGCCTCCTTCCAGGAGACCACCCGGGTGCTGACCGAGGCGGCCGTGCGCGGCACCCGCGACAACCTGCGCGGGCTCAAGGAAAACGTGATCGTCGGCCGCCTGATCCCGGCCGGCACCGGCCTGGCCTACCACGCCCAGCGCCGCCGCAATGCCGCCGGGTTGACCGAATCGGAGATGGAGACCCTGGCCGGCACGGTCACGGCCGAAGCCGAAGCGGTCGCCGAGAACGCCCCGGCGGGCGACGAGGCGGACGCCGGCTGATAGAATGCCGGCGTCGGCGGCCTTCCGGGGCCGCCACCAGACCACGAAATGAGGCGCAGGGAGCGCCTCGTCTTCGGCCCAGGGCAGGGCGGGAAATCAGGGAATCCGGGTGGATGGCCACGGCCGTCCCCCGGGGGTTCCGGCGATAGGCCGCGTTGACGCTAGCGTCGGGCGCGGGCTATACTTTTTCGTCTGAGCAGGCCGACTTATGCGGCCTGCTTCGTTTTCACCAGCGGATGCCGGTTCCCGACAAAACGGCCGCGCCGCTCCCCATCGAGCCCCGAACAACGCATGGCAACGATCAACCAGCTGGTGCGCAAGCCGCGCAACCCCGAGACCTACAAGAGCAATTCGCCGGCGCTGGCGAACTGCCCGCAGCGTCGCGGTGTCTGCACCCGTGTCTACACGACCACCCCGAAGAAGCCGAACTCGGCGCTGCGCAAGGTGGCCAAGGTACGTCTGACCAACGGTTACGAGGTCATCTCCTACATCGGCGGCGAAGGCCACAACCTGCAGGAGCACTCGGTGGTGTTGATCCGCGGCGGTCGCGTCAAGGATCTGCCGGGCGTGCGCTATCACACCGTGCGCGGTTCGCTCGACGCCGCCGGCGTGGCCAAGCGCAAGCAGGCCCGCTCCAAGTACGGCGCCAAGCGTCCGAAGGGTTGAGTCCGTCCGGGCGCCTGCCCGGAGCGGCGAGAGCGGCCACTCGTGGCCGCATTTCCAAACAAGCATTTTGAGATAGGCGAGCATCAGCTATGTCGCGTAAAGGCAACACTCCGCAACGCTCGGTCCTGCCAGACCCCAAGCACGGCAGCGAGACGATCGCGCGCTTCATCAACATGGTCATGTACAGCGGCAAGAAGTCCGTGGCCGAGAAGATCGTCTACGGCGCCATGGACGTGATCGGAGAGAAGAATCCGAATCCTCTGGAAGTGGTCGAGAAGGCGCTCGGCAACATCTCCCCGTCGGTCGAGGTCAAGTCGCGTCGCGTCGGCGGCGCCACCTACCAGGTGCCGGTCGAAGTGCGGCAGTCGCGGCGCATGGCGCTGGCGATGCGCTGGCTGATCGACTCGGCGCGCAAGCGCGGCGAGAACACCATGCCGCGCAAGCTCGCCGGCGAGCTGCTCGACGCCGCCGAGAACCGCGGCGGCGCGATCAAGAAGCGCGAAGAAACCCACCGCATGGCGGAAGCCAACAAGGCCTTCGCGCACTACCGCTGGTAAGCGCCGCCGCTCCGGCGACGGAGCCGTGGCGACGCAACCGGCGCGGGGCGAGCAGCCCCGGCTGCAAGAAGAGGCCGCCGCGAGGCGGCCACTGCGATTCGATCGCATGAGCCCGCACCGCGTGCGGACGACCCATTCGAAAAGAGATCACCACCGTGGCCCGCACCACTCCCATCGAGCGTTACCGCAACTTCGGCATCATGGCCCACATCGATGCCGGCAAGACCACCACGTCCGAGCGCATCCTGTTCTACACCGGCGTCAGCCACAAGCTGGGCGAGGTGCACGACGGCGCCGCGACCATGGACTGGATGGAGCAGGAGCAGGAGCGCGGCATCACCATCCAGTCGGCGGCCACCACCGCGTTCTGGACGGGCATGGACAAGTCCATGCCGCAGCATCGCTTCAACATCATCGACACCCCCGGGCACGTCGACTTCACCATCGAGGTCGAGCGTTCGCTGCGCGTGCTCGACGGCGCGGTGTTCGTGCTGTGCGCGGTCGGCGGCGTGCAGCCGCAGTCGGAGACCGTGTGGCGCCAGGCCAACAAGTACCACGTGCCGCGCCTGGCGTTCGTCAACAAGATGGACCGCACCGGCGCCAACTTCGACAAGGTCGTCGGCCAGCTGAAGTCGCGCCTGGGTGCGTACCCGGTGCCGATGCAGGTGCCGGTCGGCGCCGAGGACGGCTTCGACGGCGTCATCGACCTGGTCAAGATGAAGCGTATCCACTGGGATACCGCGTCCCAGGGCACGATTTTCGAATACGGCGAGATCCCGGCAGACCTTCTCGACAAGGCCACCGAGGCGCGTGCGTTCATGGTCGAGGCCGCGGCCGAGGCCAACGAAGCGCTGATGGACAAGTACCTCGAGGGCGGCGAGCTCAGCGAGGACGAAATCCTGGCCGGGCTGCGCGAGCGCACCCTGAAGACCGAGATCGTGCCGGTCTTCTGCGGCACCGCGTTCAAGAACAAGGGCGTGCAGGCCATGCTCGACGGCGTGATCCAGTTGCTGCCGTCGCCGGTCGACGTGCCGCCGGTCGTGGGCCTCGACGAGAAGGAGCAGGAGGCGCACCGCGAGTCTTCCGACAAGGCGCCGTTCTCGGCGCTGGCGTTCAAGATCATGACCGACCCGTTCGTCGGTTCGCTGACCTTCTTCCGCGTGTACTCGGGCGTGCTCAATTCCGGCGACCAGGTCTACAACCCGGTCAAGTCGCGCAAGGAGCGGATCGGCCGCATCCTGCAGATGCACTCCAACGAGCGCAGCGAGATCAAGGAAGTGCGCGCCGGCGACATCGCCGCCGCCGTGGGCCTGAAGGACGTCACCACCGGCGACACCCTGTGCGCGGTCGACAACGTGATCACCCTGGAGCGGATGACCTTCCCGGAGCCGGTGATCTCGATGGCGGTCGAGCCCAAGACCAAGTCCGACCAGGAAAAGATGGGCCTGGCACTGGGCCGGCTGGCGCAGGAGGACCCGTCGTTCCGCGTCAAGACCGACGAGGAGTCCGGCCAGACCATCATTTCCGGCATGGGCGAGCTGCACCTGGACATCATCGTCGACCGCATGAAGCGCGAGTTCAACGTCGAGGCCAACGTCGGCAAGCCGCAGGTCGCCTACCGCGAGACCATCCGCAAGGCGGTCAAGGCCGAAGGCAAGTTCGTGCGCCAGTCGGGCGGCAAGGGCCAGTTCGGCCACGTCTGGCTGGAGATCTCGCCGAACGAGCAGGGCAAGGGCTACGAGTTCGAGAACGCGATCGTCGGCGGCGTGGTGCCGAAGGAATACATCCCGGCGGTGGACAAGGGCATCCAGGAAGCGGTGGCCAACGGCATCATGGCCGGCTACCCGATCGTGGACGTCAAGGTGCGCCTGGTCGACGGCTCCTACCACGAGGTCGACTCGTCGGAAATGGCGTTCAAGATCGCCGGCTCGATGGGCTTCAAGGAAGGCTTCAACCGCGCCTCGCCGGTGCTGCTGGAGCCGATCATGAAGGTCGAGATCGTCACCCCCGAGGATTATCTCGGCGACGTGATGGGCGACGTCAGCCGCCGCCGCGGCATCCTGCAGGGCCAGGACGACAGTCCGTCGGGCAAGATCATCAACGCCATGCTGCCGCTGGGCGAGATGTTCGGCTACGCGACCAGCCTGCGTTCGATGTCGCAGGGCCGCGCCACGTTCACCATGGAATTCGACCACTACGCGGAAGCGCCGGCGAACATCGCCGAAGCCGTGATCAAGAAGAGCTGAGGCCGGGCCGTCGACGCCCGGGCCTCGGGCGATCGGCTCCCGGAACTGCGGAAGCCACTTTTTTCGAATCCAATCCGAATTACTGCACTAAAGAGAGACAGCCATGGCAAAGGGTAAGTTCGAGCGCACCAAGCCCCACGTGAACGTGGGCACGATTGGCCACGTGGACCACGGCAAGACGACGCTGACGGCGGCGCTGACGAAGGTGGGCGCGGAGCGTTTCGGCGGCGAGTTCAAGGCGTACGACCAGATCGACATGGCGCCGGAAGAGAAGGCGCGCGGGATCACGATTTCGACCTCGCACGTGGAGTACGAGTCGCCGAGCCGGCACTACGCGCACGTGGACTGCCCGGGGCACGCGGACTACGTGAAGAACATGATCACGGGTGCGGCGCAGATGGACGGTGCGATCCTGGTGTGCTCGGCGGCGGACGGCCCGATGCCGCAGACGCGCGAGCACATCCTGCTGGCCCGCCAGGTGGGCGTGCCGTACATCGTGGTCTACCTGAACAAGGCGGACATGGTGGACGACGCCGAGCTGATGGAGCTGGTGGAGATGGAAGTCCGCGAGCTGCTGAGCAAGTACGAGTTCCCGGGCGACGACACGCCGATCATCAAGGGTTCGGCGCTGAAGGCGCTGGAAGGCGACCAGTCGGAGATCGGGGTGCCGTCGATCCTGAAGCTGGTGGAAGCGCTGGACAGCTGGATTCCGGAGCCGCAGCGCGACGTGGACAAGCCGTTCCTGATGCCGGTGGAAGACGTGTTCTCGATTTCCGGTCGTGGCACGGTGGTGACGGGCCGAATCGAGCGCGGCATCGTGAAGGTGGGCGACGAGATCGAGATCGTGGGCATCCGGCCGACGGTGAAGACGACGGTGACGGGCGTGGAGATGTTCCGCAAGCTGCTGGACCAGGGGCAGGCGGGCGACAACGCGGGCCTGTTGCTGCGCGGCACCAAGCGCGACGAGGTGGAGCGCGGGCAGGTGCTGGCCAAGCCGGGAACGATCACGCCGCACACCGAGTTCGAGGCCGAGGTGTACGTGCTGAGCAAGGACGAGGGCGGGCGTCACACGCCGTTCTTCAAGGGTTACCGTCCGCAGTTCTACTTCCGGACCACGGACATCACCGGTGCGGTGACGCTGCCGGAGGGCGTGGAGATGGTGATGCCGGGCGACAACGTGAAGATGGTGGTGTCGCTGATCAACCCGGTGGCGATGGACGAGGGTCTGCGGTTCGCGATCCGCGAGGGCGGCCGCACGGTCGGCGCCGGGGTGGTGGCCAAGATCCTGAAGTGATGCGACGGGGCGTCCGCGCCTGCGCGGACGCCTTGCCGGGCTTCCGCCCCCCCGATCGTTTCGGTGGGACAGGGCGGGCGGATGGCAAGCTGAACCCGGGAGCCGGCCTGAAGGCAGGTCCCCGGGTGCCGGGCCCGCGAGGGCATGACAGCAAATCGCCGGCGGCTGCAGAAATGTGCTTGCGCATTTCTGCCTGCCCCGGCTAGAATGTGCGGCTCCGCGGCCCTTGCTTCCAACTGGGAGCCGCAATCAGCGAAATGAGGCGCAGGAGGCGCCTCGTTTTCGCCAGGCAGGGAAATGCCGCGCGGCAGCGCTCCGTCCGTCCCGAAAGATAGTTCGGGGCATCGTTGACGGGGCCGCACGCGCGTATGCAGTTTCCACCTGGCGGACCGGGCAACCGGTCCGCCTCGTTTTTCGGCCCGGAAGGCCGGCGGGGAACGCTCTCGCTTCTCCGGCAAGTCGTTGATTCGCAAGCATCCGTTGTTCACGGGTTCGGCGCACCCAGCCGTCGGCCTTCGCTCTTTACTTCGAGGAATTCCTCATGGCGGACCAGAAGATTCGCATCCGGCTGAAGGCGTTCGATCATCGCCTGATCGACCGTTCGGCCAGCGAGATCGTCGAGACGGCCAAGCGGACCGGCGCGCAGGTGCGCGGCCCGATCCCGCTGCCGACCAAGATCGAGCGCTACACCGTGCTGGTGTCGCCGCACGTCGACAAGGACGCGCGCGACCAGTACGAAACCCGCACGCACAAGCGCGTGCTCGACATCGTCGACCCCAACGACAAGACCGTGGACGCGCTGATGAAGCTCGAGCTCGCGGCCGGCGTCGACGTCCAGATCAAGCTGACCTGAGGGCCCCGCCATGACCGCGAAGAAGCATTCGTTGGGCATCGTCGGCCGCAAGGCCGGCATGAGCCGCCTGTTCACCGAGGACGGCAAGTCCGTGCCGGTGACCCTGATCGAGGCGACCCCCAACCGCATCACCCAGATCAAGACCGTCGAGAGCGACGGTTACAGCGCCGTCCAGGTCGCCGTCGGCGCCAGGCGCGCCGCACTGGTCAACAAGCCCGAGGCCGGCCACCTGGCCAAGGCCAAGGTCGAGGCCGGCCGCGGCCTGTGGGAACTGCGCGTGGCCGACGACCGGATCGGCGACTTCCAGGTGGGCGGCGAGATCCGCGCCGACATCTTCGAGGCCGGCCAGATCGTCGACGTCCAGGGCGTGACCAAGGGCAAGGGCTTCCAGGGCACGATCAAGCGCTGGAACTTCCGCATGGGCGACGCCACCCACGGCAACTCGCTGTCGCACCGTGCGCCGGGCTCGATCGGCCAGCGCCAGACCCCGGGGCGCGTGTTCCCGGGCAAGAAGATGGCCGGCCACATGGGCGCGGTGCGGCAGAGCACGCAGCGCCTGCAGGTGGTCAAGGTCGATGCCGAACGCGGCCTGATCGCGATCCGCGGCGCAGTGCCGGGCGCGCCCGGCGGCGACGTGATCGTGCGCCCGTCGAGCAAGGTTTAAGGAGAGATGACGATGGAACTCGCCATCAACAACGGCAAGACGCTGTCGGTGTCCGACGCGGTCTTCGGCCGTGAGTTCAGCCAGGACCTGGTCCACCAGGTCGTCGTCGCCTACCGCAACGCGGGCCGCGCCGGCACCAAGGCGCAGAAGACGCGCTCGGAAGTCAGCGGCACCACCAAGAAGTCGAAGAAGCAGAAGGGCGGCGGCGCCCGCCACGGCGCGCTGACCGCGCCGATCTTCGTCGGCGGCGGCGTGACCTTCGCGGCCAAGCCGCGCAGCTTCGCGCAGAAGGTGAACCGCAAGATGTACCGCGCCGCGATCTCCGCGATCCTGTCCGAGCTCAATCGCCAGGGACGGATCACGGTGGTCGAGAATTTCGACGTCGACGCACCGAAGACGTCCGGACTGGTCTCGAAGCTGAAGGATCTCAACGTCGGCCAGCGCCCGCTGATCGTCACCGAGGAAGCCTCCGAATCCCTGTACCTGTCGGCGCGCAACCTTCCCTACGTGGAAGTGCGCGACGTGCAGGGCCTGGACCCGGTCGCGCTGGTCGGCGCCGATTCGGTCGTGATCACGTCCCAGGCAGTCAAGAAGATCGAGGAGTGGCTGGCATGAACAGCGCTACCAGCGGCGCGGCGCGCGAGCTCGCCGCCAGCAAGCTCTACAGCATCATCCGTGCGCCGCGCGTGTCCGAGAAGACCGCGCGCCTGCAGGAAGTCTCCAACCAATACGTCTTCGAAGTGGCCACCGACGCGACCAAGGCCGACATCAAGGTCGCGGTCGAGAAGCTGTTCGACGTCAAGGTCGATGCGGTCAACGTGGTCAACGTGAAGGGCAAGAACAAGGCCTTCAAGAACCGCTCCGGCCGCCGCGGCGACTGGCGCAAGGCGTACGTGAAGCTGGCCGAAGGCCAGTCGATCGACGTGATGGCCAAGGCCTGAGGAACGATCCATGGCATTGATGACCTTCAAACCCACTTCCGCCGGCCGCCGCAGCGCGGTGCGCGTGGTCACGCCGGGCCTGCACAAGGGCGAGCCGCATGCCCCGCTGCTGGAGAAGCAGGGCAGGACCGGCGGCCGCAACCACCATGGCCGCATCACCACCCGCCACATCGGCGGCGGCCACAAGCAGCACTACCGGATCATCGACTTCAAGCGCGACAAGGAAGGCATCCCGGCGCGCGTGGAGCGGATCGAGTACGACCCCAACCGCACCGCGCACATCGCGCTGCTGTGCTACGTCGACGGCGAGCGCCGCTACATCATCGCGCCCAAGGGCCTGAAGGCCGGCGAGCAGGTGATCGCGGGTTCCGACGCGCCGATCAAGGTCGGCAACACCCTGCCGCTGCGCAACATCCCGGTCGGCTCCACCGTGCACTGCATCGAGATGAAGCCCGGCAAGGGCGCGCAGATCGCGCGTGCCGCCGGCGCCGGCGTGCAGCTGGTCGCCCGCGAGGGCGTCTACGCGATGCTGCGCCTGCGCTCGGGCGAGATGCGCAAGGTGCCGTCCGAGTGCCGCGCCACCATCGGCGAAGTCGGCAACGACGAGCACAACCTGGAGAAGCTCGGCAAGGCCGGCGCCAGGCGCTGGCTCGGCATCAAGCCGACCGTGCGCGGCGCCGCCATGAACCCGGTCGACCACCCGCACGGCGGCGGCGAGGCCAAGGCCGGCCAGGGCAACCCGCATCCGGTCACCCCGTGGGGCGTCCCGACCAAGGGTTACAAGACCCGCAAGAACAAGCGCACCCAGCAGTTCATCGTGCGCGATCGCAGGAGCTAATCGGCCATGGCACGTTCACTGAAGAAGGGCCCGTTCGTCGACCACCACCTGATGAAGAAGGTGGAGACCGCGGGCAGCAGCAAGAAGCCGATCAAGACATGGTCGCGCCGCTCGATGGTGATGCCGGAAATGGTCGGCTTCACCATCGCCATCCACAACGGCAAGAACCACATCCCGGTGCTGGTCAACGAGAACATGGTCGGGCACAAGCTCGGCGAGTTCGCCATGACCCGCACGTTCAAGGGCCATGGCGGCGACAAGAAGGCCGGGAAGTAAGGAGATGGCAATGGAAGCGAAGGCAATCCTGCGCACCGCGCGCATCTCTCCCCAGAAGGCCCGCCTGGTCGCCGACCAGGTGCGCGGGCTGTCGGCCGAGCGCGCCGTCAACCTGCTCAAGTTCTCCGACAAGAAAGCCGCCCACATGATCCGCAAGGTCGTCGAGTCGGCGATCGCCAACGCGGAGAACAACCAGGGCGCCGATGTCGACGAGCTCAAGGTCACCACCATCATGGTCGACGAGGGCCCGACGCTGAAGCGCTTCATGGCGCGGGCGAAAGGCCGCGGCACGCGCATCCTCAAGCGCACCAGCCACATCACCGTCGTCGTCGGCGAGGGCAAGTAATCATGGGTCACAAAGTTCATCCGACCGGTATCCGCCTTGGCATCTCCAAGGACTGGAACTCCAAGTGGTTCGCCGGCAAGAAGGAATACGCCGGCTACCTCGCCGCCGACCTCAAGGTCCGCGAGATGCTGCGCAAGAAGCTGGCCGCCGCCGGGATCAGCAAGATCCTGATCGAGCGCCCGGCCAAGACCGCGCGCGTCACCATCCACACCGCCCGCCCGGGCGTGGTGATCGGCAAGCGCGGCGAGGACATCGAGAAGCTGCGCAAGGAAGTCAGCGACCTGATGGGCGTTCCGGCGCACATCAACGTCACCGAGGTGCGCAAGCCCGAGCTCGACGCGCAACTGGTCGCCGAGTCGATCGCGCAGCAGCTGGAGCGCCGCATCATGTTCCGCCGCGCGATGAAGCGCGCGGTCGGCAACGCCATGCGCCTGGGCGCGCTGGGCATCAAGGTCAACGTCGCCGGCCGCCTCAACGGCGCCGAGATCGCGCGCTCGGAGTGGTACCGCGAGGGTCGCGTGCCGCTGCACACGCTGCGCGCCGACGTCGACTACGGTTTCGCCGAGGCCCGTACCACCTACGGCATCATCGGCATCAAGGTGTGGGTCTACAAGGGCGAGATCTTCGATTTCTCCCAGGTGGGCCAGGAGAAGCAGGACGATGCGCCGCGCGGCGATCGCCCTGACCGCAGCGACCGTCCGCGTGCGCCGCGTCGTGACCGCGAGGCGAGGGAATAAGCCATGTTGCAACCCAAGCGAACCAAATTCCGCAAGATGCACAAGGGCCGCAACGACGGCCTGTCCTGGAACGGCAACGCCGTCAGCTTCGGCGAGTACGGGCTGAAGGCGACCGCCACCGGCCAGCTCACCGCGCGCCAGATCGAGGCCGCGCGCCGTTCCATCAGCCGCTACGTCAAGCGCGGCGGCAAGATGTGGATCCGCGTGTTTCCCGACAAGCCGATCACCAAGAAGCCGATCGAGGTCCGCATGGGCTCGGGCAAGGGCAACGTCGAGTACTGGGTCGCGCAGATCCAGCCCGGCCGCATGATCTACGAGATCGAGGGCGTCGACGAGGCCACCGCGCGCGAGGCGTTCCGCCTGGCCGCGGCCAAGCTTTCGGTGACCACCACTTTCGTGTCCCGGACGGTGCGCTGATGGAACTCAAGCAGATGCGTCAGAAGTCGGCTGACGAGCTCAAGGCCCACCTGGTCGAGCTGCACAAGGAGCAGTTCTCCCTGCGCATGCAGAAGGCCACCGGCCAGCTCGCCAAGACCCACGAGGCCCGCCGGGTGCGCCGCGAAATCGCGCGCGTCAACACCCTGCTTGGCCAGCAGAAGTAAGGAATGGCCGACATGACGGAAAACAACGGGAAGAAGCTGCACACGGTCGAAGGCCGCGTGGTCAGCAACAAGATGGACAAGACGGTGACGGTGCTCGTCGAGCGCCAGGTCAAGCACGCGTTGTACGGCAAGTACGTCCGCCGCTCGACCAAGCTGCACGCCCACGACGCCGACAACGCCTGCAACACCGGCGACATGGTGCGCGTGGCCGAGTGCGCGCCGATGTCCAAGACCAAGAACTGGCGCGTGGTCGAGATCCTCGTCCGCGCGGCTGAATAAGGAGGGCCCGGCAATGATCCAGATGCAGAGCCACCTCGACGTGGCCGACAATTCGGGCGCCAAGGAAGTCATGTGCATCAAGGTGCTCGGCGGCTCCAAGCGCCGTTACGCCGGCATCGGCGACATCATCAAGGTGTCGATCAAGGATGCGATCCCGCGCGGCAAGGTCAAGAAGGGCGAGGTCTACGACGCCGTGGTGGTGCGCACCCGCAAGGGCGTGCGCCGCGCCGACGGTTCGCTGATCCGCTTCGACGGCAACGCCGCGGTGCTGCTCAACAACAAGCACGAGCCGATCGGCACGCGCATCTTCGGGCCCGTGACCCGCGAGCTGCGCTCCGAGAAGTTCATGAAGATCGTCTCGCTCGCACCTGAAGTGCTCTGAGCGGAGGAACGCAGATGAATCGCATCAAGAAGGGCGACCACGTGGTCGTCACCGCAGGCAAGGACAAGGGCAAGCGCGGCGACGTCGTGCGCGTGGCCGGCGACAAGGTCGTCGTGTCCAACGTCAACATCGTCAAGCGCCATACCAAGCCCAACCCCCAGGCCAACCAGCCTGGCGGGGTGATCGAGCGCGAGGCGCCGATCCATGTTTCGAACGTGATGCTGTTCAATCCTGCCTCGGGCAAGGGCGAGCGCATCGGTACCAAGGTGCTGGAGGATGGACGCAAACTGCGTGTGTTCCGCTCCAGCGGTGAGGCGATCGACGCCTGAGGAATGCAGCAATGACCAGCCGATTGGAAGAGTTCTACAAGCAGGAAGTGGTGCCGAAGCTGATGCAGAAGTTCGGCTACACCAACCCGATGCAGGTCCCGCGCCTGTCCAAGATCACGCTCAACATGGGCGTGGGCGAGGCCGCGACCAACAAGAAGATCCTCGAAAACGCGACCGCCGACATGGCCAAGATCGCCGGCCAGAAGCCGGTGGTCACCAAGTCGCGCGTCTCGGTGGCCTCGTTCAAGATCCGCGACGGCTGGCCGATCGGCTGCAAGGTGACGCTGCGCCGCGCGAAGATGTACGAGTTCCTGGATCGCCTGATCAACGTCTCGCTGCCGCGCGTGCGCGACTTCCGCGGCGTGTCGGGCCGCGCGTTCGACGGCCGCGGCAACTACAACATGGGCGTGAAGGAGCAGATCATCTTCCCGGAGATCGACTTCGACCAGGTCGACGCGCTCCGCGGCATGGATATCGCCATCACCACCACCGCCCGTACCAACGAGGAAGCCAAGGCCCTGCTCGAGGCCTTCCGGTTCCCGTTCCGCAACTGATCGACAGGACAGACAAATGGCAAAGACCTCCATGGTCAACCGCGAGACGAAGCGCGCGAAGCTGGCGAAGAAGTACGCTGCCCGGCGCGAGTCGCTCAAGCAGGTCATCAGCAGCCGGACGGCGAGCTACGAGGAGAAGATGGACGCCGCGGTCAAGCTGCAGAAGCTGCCGCGCGATTCCTCCGCCAGCCGCCAGACCACCCGTTGCGCCCTGACCGGCCGTCCGCGCGGCGTGTACAGCAAGTTCGGCCTCGGCCGCAACAAGCTGCGCGAAGCGACCATGCGCGGCGACGTCCCGGGCCTGCGCAAGGCCAGCTGGTAAGCAAAGGCTCCGCCCGCGACGGCAATTGCCGTCGCGGTTCCACGAATTCGCAATTCCGCGGATATCGGTGCACTCAAAGGTGACATTCAATGAGCATGACTGATCCCATCGCCGACATGCTGGTCCGCATCAGGAATGCGGCGGCGGTCGGCAAGCCGACGGTGAAGATGCCGTCGTCCAAGACCAAGGTCGCGATCGCCAAGGTCCTCCAGGACGAAGGCTACATCGCCGGCGCGCACGTGACCGAGGACGGTGCCAAGGCCGAGCTCGAGATCGTGCTGAAGTACTACGAGGGCAAGCCGGTGATCGAGCGCCTGCATCGCGTCTCGCGTTCGGGCCTGCGCCAGTACCGCGGCAAGGACGCGCTGCCCAAGGTGCTGGGCGGCCTCGGCGTCGCCATCATCTCCACCTCCAAGGGCATCATGACCGATGCGCAGGCGCGCCAGCAGGGCGTCGGCGGCGAAGTCCTGTGCTTCGTGGCCTAAGGGAGCAGCGAACATGTCTCGTGTAGCCAAGAAGCCGATCGCCCTCGCCAAGGGCGTCGAGCTGAACATCCAGGCCGACAGGATCGGCGTCAAGGGCCCGAAGGGCACGCTGTCGATCGCCAAGCCAGAGGGCGTCGAGGTCAAGGTCGAGGACGGCCACGCCGTGCTCTCCGCCGCCGACCCGATGTGGGTGCCGATGGCGGGCACCCTGCGCGCGATTCTGGCCAACATGGTGCAGGGCGTTTCCGCCGGTTTCGAGCGCAAGCTCGAGCTGGTCGGCGTCGGCTACCGCGCCGCGATGCAGGGCAAGGACCTGAACCTGTCGCTGGGCTTCTCGCACCCGGTGCTGTTCCCGGCGCCCGAGGGCATCACCATCACCACCCCGACCCAGACCGAGATCGTGGTCAGCGGGGCCGACAAGCAACGCGTCGGCGAAGTCGCGGCCAAGATCCGCGGCTTCCGACCGCCGGAGCCGTACAAGGGCAAGGGCGTCAAGTACGCCGGCGAGAACATCATCCGCAAGGAAGCCAAGAAGGCATAACGCGGATCCTTCCGCAAGAGCCCGCACAGCCATGCGCGGACTTTTCGAACCTTCAGCTTCCGGAGACAGAAGACCATGGAAAAGAAGATTGCCCGCCTGCGCCGCGCCAAGTCCACGCGCGCGCACATCCGCGAACTCGGCGTGCCGCGCCTGTCGGTGCTGCGCACCGGCCAGCATCTGTACGCACAGGTGTTCAGCGCCGACGGCTCGAAGGTCCTGGCCGCGGCCAGCACCACCCAGGCCGACGTGCGCGAGGGCCTGAAGAACGGCAAGAATGCCGACGCCGCCGCCAAGGTCGGCACCGCGATCGCGCAGAAGGCACGCGCCGCCGGCATCGAGAAGGTCGCTTTCGACCGCTCGGGCTACCGCTACCACGGCCGCATCAAGGCGCTGGCCGATGCCGCGCGCGAGGGCGGCCTGCAGTTCTGATTCGCGTCACCTGCCGGTGCGGGCCGCACCGGACGGCACGGCCAGTTCTGGTCGTGTCCGGCACATCCGGACCACGCCACAACCATAAGCGGCTCCGCCGCAAGCAAACCCCTCAACAGACGGAATCATCGAGATGGCAGACGAACGAGCACCGCGGGGCCGCGATCGCGATCGCAACCGCGAGGAAATGGACGACGGCATGATCGAGAAGCTGATCGCGGTCAACCGCGTCAGCAAGACGGTCAAGGGCGGCCGCCAGTTCACCTTCACCGCGCTGACGGTGGTGGGCGACGGCGACGGCAAGGTCGGTTTCGGCTACGGCAAGGCGCGTGAAGTGCCGGTCGCAATCCAGAAGTCGATGGAGCAGGCGCGTCGCGGCATGTCCCGCGTCGACCTCAACAACGGCACCTTGTGGCACGCGGTCAAGTCCGGTCACGGCGCGGCGCACGTGTACATGCAGCCGGCCTCGGAAGGTACCGGCGTGATCGCCGGCGGCGCCATGCGCGCCGTGCTTGAGGCGGTGGGCGTGAAGAACGTGCTGGCCAAGGCCACCGGCTCGCGCAACCCGATCAACCTGGTGCGCGCCACCCTCAAGGGGCTGACCGAAATGCATTCGCCGGCCCGGATCGCGGCCAAGCGCGGCAAGAAGGTGGAGGACCTGCAGCATGGCTAAGAAGGAAACCGGCGCCACCCAGGGCAGCGGCACCGTCAAGGTGCGGCTGGTCAAGGGCCTGCGGGGAACCCAGGCACGCCATCGCCTGTCTGTGAAGGCTCTGGGCCTGAACAAGCTCAACGACATGCGCGAACTCAAGGACAGTCCGCAGGTCCGCGGCCTGATCAACAAGGTCCACTACCTCGTGCGGGTTGAGGAGTAATCACCATGAAGCTCAATACACTCAAGCCGGCCGACGGCGCGCGCCAGGAGCGCAAGCGCGTGGGCCGTGGCATCGGTTCGGGCCTGGGCAAGACCGCGGGTCGCGGTCACAAGGGTTCGTTCGCGCGCTCGGGCAAGGGCAAGATCAAGCCCGGCTTCGAGGGCGGCCAGATGCCGATGCAGCGGCGCCTGCCGAAGATCGGTTTCGCCTCGCTGAAGAAGCACGACACCGCCGAAGTGCTGCTGTACCGGCTGGATACGCTGCCGGCGGGCGAGGTCGATTTCGCCGCGTTGCGCGCCGCCAAGCTGGTCCCCGCCAGCGCCAGGCAGGCCAAGGTCGTGAAGAAGGGCGAGATCAGCAAGTCGTTCGTGCTCAAGGGCGTGCTGGCCACCGCCGGCGCCAAGGCCGCGATCGAGGCGGCCGGCGGCCGCGTCGCCGCCGCGGAAGCAGGGGAGTAAGCCGCGCATGGCGCGCAGCGCTAACGCATTGGCCGGGCTGGCCGGCGCCGGCAAGTTCACCGAACTGCGCCAGCGCCTGCTGTTCGTGGTCGGTGCGCTGCTGGTGTACCGCCTGGGCTGCTACATCCCGGTCCCGGGCGTGAATCCGGAGGCGATGCTGCAGCTGATGGAGTCGCAGGAAGGCACCATCGTGGACATGTTCAACATGTTCTCCGGCGGCGCCCTGTCGCGCTTCAGCCTGTTCGCGCTGAACGTGATTCCGTACATCTCCTCCTCGATCGTCATGCAGCTGATGGTGCAGGTCCTGCCCAGCCTGAAGGCGATCCAGAAGGAAGGCGAATCCGGACGCCGCAAGATCACCCAGTGGTCGCGCCTGGGCTCGATCCCGCTGGCGATCTTCCAGTCGGCGGGCATCGCCATCGCGCTGCAGAGCTCCGGCGCCAGCAACGGCATCCCGGTGGTGTACGCCCCGGGTTGGGGCTTCGTGATGACGGCGGTGGTGGCGCTGACCGCCGGCACCATGTTCCTGATGTGGGTCGGCGAGCAGGTGACCGAGCGCGGCGTTGGCAACGGCGTGTCGCTGATCATCTTCGCCGGCATCGTCGCCGGGCTGCCGGGGGCGGTGTTCGGCACGCTCGAGCAGGCGCGCAACGGCGACATCAGCGCGCTGGCGGTGATCTCGATCGGGCTGATCGTGATGGCGGTGACCTGGTTCGTGGTGTTCGTGGAAAGCGGGCAGCGCCGGATCACGGTCAACTACGCGCGCCGCCAGGGCGGCCGCAGCGCGTACATGAACCAGTCCTCGTTCCTGCCGCTCAAGCTCAACATGTCGGGCGTGATCCCGCCGATCTTCGCCTCCTCGATCATCATGTTCCCGGCGACGGCCTCGACCTGGTTCGGCCAGGCCGGTTCGGCGCTCTGGCTGCAGAAGGCGAGCCAGGCGCTGTCCCCGGGGGAGCCGTTGTACCTGCTCCTGTACGGCGGGCTGATCGCCGGTTTCACCTTCTTCTACACTGCGCTGGTCTTCAACTCGCAGGAAACCGCCGACAACCTGAAGAAGTCCGGTGCGCTGATCCCGGGCATCCGCCCCGGCAAGGCCACCGCCGACTACGTCGACGGCGTGCTGACGCGGCTGACGGCGGTCGGCGCCGCCTACCTGGTGGCGGTCTGCCTGCTGCCGGACCTGATGCGGACCGAACTGGGTGCCTCGTTCTATTTCGGCGGCACCTCGCTGCTGATCGTGGTGGTGGTGGTGATGGACTTCATCGCGCAGATCCAGGCGCACCTGATGTCGCACCAGTACGACAGCCTGCTGAAGAAGGCGAACCTGAAGGGGCGAGGGGGCGCACGCTAGCGCGGCACCGCTTCGACCGCCCGGCCACGGCCGGCCGGGCCGGACTCCCCGGAGTCCGGCGCCAGCGCCATGGAGGGCATGCAATACCCGCCGGACCGACCTATGCGCGGACCGGCAAGATGGGCGACCCGGGCGGCGGTCTCGCGCGCGGGTGGTCCGGGGCCGATCCGCGCGCCGGAGTAGCGCGCGGGGCCGGATAGGGCGGTTCGCCGCCCGCTCCGGCCAGCCCGGGACCGTCGCCGGAGCATGGGCACACTCCCCATGCCGGAGTCGCGGAAGCCCCGGCTTCCGAGGCTTCCTGTGAACCCGAGACCCTGTTAGAATTTTCGATTCACTCCGCCGGGTGTGACCCATCCGGCCGCCAACCAGTTTGGAGACCGCGTCATGGCGCGTATTGCCGGCGTCAACCTGCCTGCCCAGAAGCACGTCTGGGTCGGGCTGCAAAGCATCTACGGCATCGGCCGTACCCGTTCCAGGCAGGTCTGCGAGGCCGCCGGCGTCGCGCCGTCGACCAAGATCCGCGACCTGTCGGAGCCGGAAGTCGAGCGCCTGCGCCTGGAGATCGGCAAGTTCGCCGTCGAAGGCGACCTGCGCCGCGAGGTCGGCGTGGCCATCAAGCGGCTGATGGACCTGGCCTGCTACCGCGGCCTGCGCCACCGCCGCGGCCTGCCCCTGCGCGGCCAGCGCACCCGGACCAACGCCCGTACCCGCAAGGGTCCGCGCAAGGCCATCAAGAAGTAAGGAACCGACATGGCCAAGCCAGCTGCTGCGAAAGTCAAGAAGAAGATCAAGCGCGTCGTCACCGACGGCATCGCCCACGTCCACGCTTCTTTCAACAACACCATCGTCACCATCAGCGACCGCCAGGGCAACGCGCTGTCGTGGGCGACCTCCGGCGGCGCCGGCTTCCGCGGCTCGCGCAAGTCGACCCCGTTCGCCGCGCAGGTCGCCGCCGAAAAGGCCGGCAAGGCCGCGCTCGACTACGGCGTGAAGTCGCTGGAAGTGCGGATCAAGGGCCCGGGCCCGGGCCGCGAATCGGCCGTGCGTTCGCTGAACAACGTCGGCTACAAGATCACCAACATCATCGACGTGACCCCGATCCCGCACAACGGGTGCCGTCCGCCGAAGAAGCGTCGCGTCTGAGGAGCTGAGAAGAGATGGCTCGTTATATCGGTCCCACCTGCAAGCTCGCCCGTCGCGAAGGCGCCGACCTCGGCCTGAAGTCGCCGGCCCGCGCGCTGGATTCCAAGTGCAAGCTGGAGCAGAAGCCCGGCCAGCACGGCGCCGGCACCGGCGCCCGCCGCAGCAAGCTCTCCGACTACGCCACCCAGCTGCGCGAGAAGCAGAAGGTCAAGCGTATCTACGGCTTGCTGGAGCGCCAGTTCCGCAACTACTACAAGAAGGCCTCGACCCGGAAGGGCAACACCGGCGAGAACCTGTTGCAGCTGCTGGAAACCCGTCTGGACAACGTCGTCTACCGCATGGGCTTCGCCATCACCCGCCCGGCGGCGCGCCAGCTGGTCAGCCACCGCGGCGTCACCGTCAACGGCAAGCCGGTCAACCTGCCGTCCTACCAGGTCAAGGCCGGCGACGCGATCGCGTTGTCCGAGCGCGCGCAGAAGCAGTTGCGCGTGCAGGAATCGCTGACCGTGTCCTCGCAGATGGACCTGTCGCCGTCCTGGATCGAGGTCGACGCCAAGAAGTTCGCCGGCGTGTTCAAGGCGGTGCCGGATCGCGCCGACCTGCCGGCCGACATCAACGAGGCGCTGATCGTCGAGCTGTATTCCAAGTAACCAGACCGGCGCTCCCGGGTGTCTATCGGCATCCGGGGTCGCCTCGAGACATCGCCGGCCCGCCCTGCGGACACCGGCCGCCCTCCCGCCCGGAGGGCAGCAAGAGCTGCAAGCCGGCGCCCACCCCAAGCGCCGGAATATTTGGAGACGCTGCAAACATGACGGTTACCGCCAACCAAGTCCTGCGTCCGCGCGGCCCCCAGATCGAACGCCTCGCCGGCAACCGCGCGAAGGTCGTGATCGAACCGCTGGAGCGCGGCTACGGCCATACCCTGGGCAACGCGCTGCGCCGCGTGCTGCTGTCCTCGATCCCCGGCTTCGCCATCACCGAGGTCGAGATCGACGGCGTGCTGCACGAATACAGCACCATCGAAGGCCTGCAGGAAGACGTGCTCGAGGTGCTGCTCAACCTCAAGGACATCGCCATCCGCATGGGCACCGGCGACAGCTCGACCCTGAGCCTGTCCAGGCAGGGCCCGGGCGTGGTCACCGCCGGCGACATCAAGACCGACCACAACGTCGAGATCCTCAACCCCGAGCACGTCGTCGCGCACCTGACCAAGGACACGGCGCTGAACATGCGGCTCAAGATCGAGCGCGGCTTCGGCTACCAGCCGGCCGCGGCCCGCCGCAAGCCCGACGAGGAAACCCGCGCGATCGGCCGGCTGATGCTGGACGCCTCGTTCTCGCCGGTGCGCCGCGTCGCCTACGCGGTGGAAGCCGCGCGCGTGGAACAGCGCACCGACCTGGACAAGCTGGTGCTCGACATCGAGACCAACGGCACCATCGACGCCGAGGAAGCCGTGCGCACCGCCGCCGACATCCTCAGCGACCAGCTGTCGGTGTTCGGCGACTTCACCCACCGCGACCGCGGCGCGGCCAAGCCGACCGCCGCCGGCGTCGACCCGGTGCTGCTGCGCCCGATCGACGACCTGGAACTGACCGTGCGCTCGGCCAACTGCCTCAAGGCCGAGAGCATCTACTACATCGGCGACCTGATCCAGAAGACCGAGGTCGAGTTGCTGAAGACCCCGAACCTGGGCAAGAAGTCGCTCACCGAGATCAAGGAAGTGCTCGCCCAGCGCGGCCTCTCGCTCGGCATGAAACTGGAGAACTGGCCGCCGGCGGGCATCGCCTCGCACGGCATGATGGGGTAAGCCCGGGCCGCTTGCGCGGCATTGCCGCGCGCCTGGGCGAACGCCCGGCGTACTGCGCCGGGCAGGGGTACCAGACTTCGACTGCGATGTCGTAGCCGAAGCCGAAGCATCGGATCCAGGGCAGGCTGCCACGGACCCGGAGGCAGCGAAGCGATACCACGCCGACGGGCCCAAGGCCCGCGGTGCGCCGCCCACGGAGGGTCGGCCAGGACCAGCGCAGTCCGCAGTTCCAACGCCACGACGGCGACAGCGAAGTTCAACGATTTCAACATTCACCAGGAATCCAAGCCATGCGCCACCAGAAATCCGGACGCAAGTTCAGCCGCACCAGCGCGCATCGCCAGGCGATGTTCGAGAACATGGCCGCCTCGCTGATCAAGCACGGCCTGATCCGCACCACCCTGCCCAAGGCCAAGGAGCTGCGGCGGGTCGCCGAGCCGCTGATCACGCTGGCCAAGACCGATGGCGTCGCCAACCGCCGCCTGGCGTTCACCCGCCTGCGCGACAAGGAGGCGGTCGGTACCCTGTTCACCGTGCTCGGCCCGCGCTACAGCACCCGCCCGGGCGGCTACCTGCGCATCCTCAAGTGCGGTTTCCGTGCCGGCGACAACGCGCCGATGGCGTACGTGGAACTGGTCGATCGGCCGCAGGCCGCTGCCGAATAACAAGCCCCTCGCGTCGTCCCTGTCTGCCGAAACCCCGGCCCGCGCCGGGGTTTCGCGTTGTGGGGCGGGCCGACCGTGGCCGCGCCGCGCGCCGCCTGCCGCGCTGCGCGCGGAAGCGCGGCCGATCCGGCCGCGGTCGCGGCTTTCCAAGCCGGGCCGCGGCCATTATCGTGCACGGCATGACGATGAATCCCCTCCGCTGGTCTTTCCGCGCCCGCTGCCTGGCGGGTTTTGCCGTGTGCGCGGCCCTGATCGCCTACGCCCTCTACGCGCAACTGGTCGACGGACTGCAACCGTGCCCGCTGTGCATCTTCCAGCGCGTGGCGTTCGCCGCGCTCGCACTGGTGCTGCTGATCGCGGGCCTGCATGCGCCGCGCGGCGACGGGGGCCGGCGCGCCTACGGCGTGCTGGCGCTGCTCGCTGCGCTGACCGGCCTCGCCATCGCCGGCCGCCACGTCTGGTTGCAGCACCTGCCGCCCGACCAGGTGCCGATGTGCGGTCCGGGGCTGGATTACCTGCTGGAGGCGATGCCGGTCGCCGGCGTGATCCGCACCGTGCTGACCGGCTCGGGCGAGTGCGCGGCGGTCGACTGGACGCTGCTCGGGCTGTCGATGCCGGAGTGGAGCCTGCTCTGGTTCGTGCTGCTCGCGGCATGGGTCGCGGCGACGATGTTCCGCCGGCAGCGTTGAAGGCGGCCTGCGGGCCCGCGCGGGCTTTCCACGGTCGCGGTTGCGGCGGCACCATGCCGGCGCGATGATGAACGGCCGCATCGCCGCCAACAGAAACCGTCCATGCCCGGCCCAGATCGCAACCTGCAATCCGTGAACCTCGACGCAGGCTGGGCGCCGGAATCCTGGCGCGCGCGCCCGTCCACGCAACTGCCGGCGTATCCGGATGCCCGCGCGCTGCAGGAAACGCTGGCGGAACTGCGCGCGTTGCCGCCGCTGGTGACCTCCTGGGAGATCCTCGCGCTCAAGCAGCGCCTGGCCGAGGCGCAGGACGGCCGGCGCTTCCTGCTGCAGGGCGGGGATTGCGCCGAGAACTTCGGCGACTGCAGTCCCGATGTGATTTCCAACCGGCTCAAGGTGCTGCTGCAGATGAGCCTGGTGCTGGTGCACGGCCTGCATCTGCCGGTGGTGCGCGTGGGCCGTTTTGCCGGGCAGTACGCCAAGCCGCGCTCGCTCGACACCGAAACCGTCGACGGCACGACCCTGCCCAGCTATCGCGGCGACATCGTCAACGCGCCGGAGTTCGACGCGCGGGCGCGCACGCCGGACCCGCAGCGCATGATCAGGGCGCACGCGCGTTCGGCGATGACCATGAACTTCGTGCGTGCGCTGATCGACGGCGGCTTCGCCGACTTGCATCATCCCGAATACTGGAACCTGGACTGGGTCGGGCATTCGCCGCTGGCCGACGAATACCGGCGCATGGTCGTCGGCATCGGCGATGCGGTGCGCTTCATGGAGACCCTGTCCGGCAACGCGGTGAACAACCTCGACCGGGTCGACTTCTACACCTCGCACGAAGCGCTGCTGCTGCCGTACGAGGAAGCGCAGACGCGGCAGGTGCCGCGGCAGTGGGGCTGGTTCAACCTGGGCACGCATTTCCCGTGGGTCGGCATGCGCACCGCCGCGGCGGACGGGGCGCACGTGGAGTACCTGCGCGGCATCCGCAATCCGGTCGCGCTCAAGGTCGGGCCGTCGGTGGCGCCGGAACAGCTGCTGCGCCTGGTCGACGTGCTCAACCCCGACGACGAGGCCGGACGGCTGACGCTGATCCACCGCATGGGCGCGACGCAGGTCGCGAACAAGCTGCCGCCGTTGCTCGACGCGCTGCGCCGCGACGGGCGCCGCGTGCTGTGGGTCTGCGACCCGATGCACGGCAACACCGAGGTCACCAGCAACGGCTACAAGACCCGCCGTTTCGCCAACATCCGCAGCGAGCTCGAGCAGGCTTTCGAGCTGCACGCGGCGGCCGGCACCCGGCTGGGCGGCGTGCACCTGGAGCTGACCGGCGAGGACGTCACCGAGTGCACCGGCGGCGCGCGCGCCTTGACCGATGCCGACCTGGCGCGCGCTTACCGCTCCACCGTGGATCCGCGCCTGAACTACGAGCAGGCGCTGGAGATCGCGATGCTCATCGTACGCAAGCAGGCGCAACTGGCCGCGCCGGCATCGACCTGATCCGCCGCCGGCGCATGCCAGGTTCGATGCGGTCCCGCCCGGAGCGCGCCATGTCCCCGATGCCGATCCTGCTGCTGGTCGCCACACTGTTCGCCGCCGGCGCCGCCCGTGCCGGGGAGGCGGTCCGCATCCTGCCGCAGGACAGCGGCGTGGAGGTGCGCCTGCGCGGGATTTCCGCGGTCGATGCCGATGTGGCTTGGGCCAGCGGCCGCGAGGGCACGGTCCTGCGCACCATCGACGGCGGCGCGCACTGGCGCGCGCTCGAGGTGCCGGGCGCCGGCGCGCTCGATTTCCGCGATATCGAGGGTTTCGACGCCGACACCGCGGTGGTGCTGAGCATCGGCCCGGGCGCGGCCTCGCGCGTCTATCGCACCGAGGACGGCGGCAAGAGCTGGTCGCTGACGCTGCAGAACGACGACCCGCGCGCGTTCTTCGATTGCATGGCGTTCCGGGGCGAGCGCGGCTGGCTGCTGGGCGACCCGGTCGACGGCCGCTTCCAAATCTATGCCAGCGCCGATGGCGGGCGCAGCTGGCGCTTGCAGGAAACCCGCATGCCGCAGGCACGGGCCGATGAAGCCGCGTTCGCCGCCAGCGGCACCTGCATCGCACCCACGCCCTGGGGCGAACAGCTTGCGGTCAGCGGCGGCGGCGCGGCGCGCGTGTACCTGGGCGATTCCGGACAGCGCGAATGGTGGGCCGTGGACAGCGGCCTGCCGTCGCGGGTGCCGGCCGCGGGCCTCTTTTCCGCCACACCGATGGGCGAGGACATGCTGCTGGTCGGCGGCGACTTCGAGCACGAGGCGGCTGCGGGCAGCGCGGCGCGGGTGCGCTTCGTCGACGGCCACGGCATGACGGTCGAAGCGTTGCCGGCGCCGCGCGGTTACCGATCCGGTGCAGCCTGCGCAGGCGCGGGCGATGCACGCTGCGTCGCGGTCGGCCCCAGCGGCGTGGATGCGCTGGTCGACGGCGCCTGGCGCGGTGTGTCGGAGACCGGCTACGACGCCGTCGATTTCGCCGGCGGCGTCGGCTGGGCCAGCGGCGATGCGGGCCGGATTGCCCGCATCGAGTTCAGCGACTGAGCGCCTGCGTCACTGCGCCGGCGGTTGGCGCAGGTCCAGTGTCGGCAGGAACCGTGGTGGCTGGCGCGCCTGCGTGGCCTGCTCGAACCCGTAGGCGATCGCGATCAACGTCGGTTCGCTCCAGGCCGCGCCCATGAACACGATCCCGATCGGCAGCTCGTGGGCGAACCCCGCCGGGACCGTGATCGAGGGATAGCCCGCGACCGAGGTCAGCTGCGAGACGCCGCCGATGGTCGGGTCGCCGCTGACGACATGGTCGCCGAGCACCGGGTCGGTGGGGAAGGCGGGGCCCCACGACGGCGCCAGCAAGGCGTCGAGACGGTGCGCCTGCAGCGCCGCATCGATGCCTTCCGGGCCGGCGCGGCGCTGCGCCCGCGCCAGTGCGTCCAGGTAGGCGCGGTCGCTCAGCGGGCCCTTGGCCTGCGCCTGCTCGAACAGTTCCTGCCCGAACCACGGCATTTCCTGCGCGGCATGCGCCCGGTTGAAGGCGATCAGGTCCGCCAGCGTCTTCACCGGCGCATCGGCTTGCGCCAGGTAGGCGGCGATGTCGTGCTTGAACTCGTACAGCAGCACGGTGAACTCGTCGTCGCCGAGGGCGTCGATGTTGGGTACCTCGACCGGGTCGACGATCACCGCGCCCTGCGCCTTGAGCACCGCGATGGCCTGCTCCAGCACGCGGTCGGCATTGGGTTCCAGGCCGGCGAGCTTGCGCACCACGCCGATGCGCTTGCCGGCCAGCGCCCCGGGCTTGAGGAACGCGGTGTAGTCGGTCGCATGCGCCGCCGCCGGGGCCGTGGCCGCATCCGCCGGATCGCTGCCGGCCAGCGCGGTCAGCAGGATCGCGGCGTCGGCCACGGTGCGCGTCATCGGCCCGGCGGTGTCCTGCGAGTGCGCCAGCGGGATGACGCCGCTGCGGCTCACCAGCCCCAGCGTCGGCTTGATCCCGACCAGCCCGGTCATCGCCGCCGGGCAGATCACGCTGCCGTCGGTTTCGGTGCCGACCCCGACCGCGGCCAGGCCGGCCGCGATCGCGCTGCCGGTACCGGAGCTGGAGCCGCAGGGATTGCGGTCCAGCACGTACGGGTTGCGGGTCTGTCCGCCGCGTCCGCTCCAGCCCGAGCTGGAACGGTTGGAGCGGAAGTTGGCCCACTCGCTGAGGTTGGTCTTGCCCAGGATCACCGCGCCGGCCGCGCGCAGGCGCTGCACCAGGAAGGCGTCGGCCTGCGGCCGGTGCTCGGCCAGCGCCAGCGAGCCTGCGGAGTTGACCATCGGCGTGGCGTCGATGTTGTCCTTGAGCAGTACCGGGATCCCGTGCAGCGGGCCGCGCGACTGGCCGGCCTTGCGTTCGGCGTCGCGGGCATCGGCGTCGGCGAGCGCATCCGGGTTGAGTTCGATCACCGCGTTGAGCGTGGGACCGGCGGCGTCGATCGCGGCGATGCGGTCGAGGTAGGCCCGGGTGAGGGCGCGGCTGCTCAGGCTGCCGTCGCGCAGTCGTGCCTGCAGGGCGGCGATGTCGCTTTCCGCGATATCGGACGGTTCCGCATCGGCGGACGCGATCGCTGCCTGCGCGCGCGGTGGCGGCGCGGAGCCGGCGAGCGCGGGAGCGAGCGGCAGCAGCAGCGCCAGCAGCAACGGTTTGCAGCGCATGACGTTTTTCCCCGTGTGCGGTGCGGCGACCGCGAGGCCGACAGCATCCCGCCGGACGCCGCCGCAGGCAAGTCGCGGGCGGCTAGTAGCGGCGCCGCAGCAGGTCGCGCGCCAGCACCCACACGATCAGCAGGTTGATCGCCAGCACCGCCAGCGCCGGCCAGCCCGGGTGTCCCCACAACGCGTACAAGTCCAGCGGCAGGTACAGCGAAGCGGCGATGCAGCCCAGCCACGAGGCCCACGCCCGCGCGTGCCACAGGCCCCAGGCTTCGAGCAGATGCAGCAGGCCGTAGGCCAGGATGGCCGCGGCCGCCAGGTGCACCGCATCGGGGTTGATCTGGCGCGCGAACAACGCCAGCGTGCCGTCCCGCGGATCCAGGTGGAAACGTTCGATCAGCGCCCGCACCCAGCGCCGCAGCGGGGCCGGCCCCAGCAGCTCCAGACCGCTGGCGGCGAGCACCGCCAGCAGGCCCTTGGCGCCTTCGACCAGGGCGATGGCATGCAGTCCCGGATGCGCGTGCGGATCGGGGTTGTAATGCGGATGCCGCGGGTCCGTCGGCGGGTAGTCCACGCCCGGGCGCGGGCTGCGCGCGGCCTCGCGCACCGGGGCGCCCGGGGCGGTCATGCCGCCCGCGATGCGCGCTTGCGGTCGACTTCGGTGCGGTGCTTCTTGCGCAGGCGGATCGCCCGCGGCGTGACCTCGACCAGTTCGTCGTCGTCGATGAATTCCAGCGCCTGCTCCAGCGACAGCCGGATCGGCGGGATCAGGCCTTCGTCGTCGTCCTTGCCGGCGGCGCGGAAGTTGGTCAGCTGCTTGCCGCGCAGGGCGTTGACGGTGAGGTCGTTGTCCTTGGAGTGGATGCCGACGATCTGGCCCTCGTAGATCTCCTCGCCCGGCTCGATGAACAGCCGCCCGCGCTCCTGCATCGCGATCTGCGCATAGGCCGGCGAGCTGCCGGTGCCGTTGGAGATCAGCACGCCGTTCTGGCGCTGGCCGATCGCGCCCTCGGCCCTCGGCCGGTAGTGGTCGAACACGTGGAACAGCAGGCCGGTGCCGGCGGTGAGGGTACGGAACTCGGTCTGGAAGCCGATCAGCCCGCGCGCCGGGATCAGGTAGTCCAGGCGCACGCGGCCCTTGCCGTCGGGCTCCATGGTCTGCAGCAGCGCGCGACGCTCGCCCAGCCGCCCCATCACGCCGCCCTGGAACTGCTCCTCCAGGTCGACCACCAGCGACTCGTACGGCTCCTGCAGCACGCCGTCGATCTCGCGGATGATCACCTCCGGGCGCGACACGGCCAGCTCGTAGCCCTCGCGGCGCATGTTCTCGATCAGGATCGACAGGTGCAGCTCGCCGCGGCCGGAGACCTTGAACTTGTCGGCATCGGCGGTGTCCTCGACCTTGAGCGCGACGTTGTGCGCGGTCTCGCGGACCAGGCGGTCGCGCAGCTGGCGCGAAGTCAGGAACTTGCCGCCGCTGCGCTCCTTGACCCCCGCGAACGGCGAGTCGTTGACCTGGAAGGTCATCG
This sequence comes from Cognatiluteimonas weifangensis, assembly GCF_003416885.1. GTDB lineage: Bacteria > Pseudomonadota > Gammaproteobacteria > Xanthomonadales > Xanthomonadaceae > Cognatiluteimonas > Cognatiluteimonas weifangensis. Next base: position 6,673 of record NZ_QVPD01000013.1, on the reverse strand, counting down.
AGATGGTCGGCTCGTCGACCGTCAGCACCGGCAGCTGCTCGACCGCGGACGGATCGCAGAGGGTGTCGGAGATGCCCAGGCCCTCGATGCCGCTGAAGGCGATGATGTCGCCGGCGCTGGCTTCCGCCACCTCCACCCGCTCCAGGCCCATGAAGCCGAGCACCTGCAGCACCTTGGCGTTGCGGGTCCTGCCGTCGGCGGACACCACCGTCACCGGCATGTTGGTGTGCACCGTGCCGCGCTGGATGCGGCCCACGCCGATCACGCCGACGTAGTTGTTGTAGTCCAGCGAGGTCACGCGCATCTGGAACGGGCCGTCCGGGTCCACCGGCGGTGGCGACACGTGCTGGCAGATCGCCTCGAACAGCGGAGTCATGTCGCCTTCGCGCACGTCCTCGCTGAGCCCGGCATAGCCCTGCAGGCCGGAGGCGTACACGGTGTGGAAATCGAGCTGTTCGTCGTTGGCGCCGAGCCGGTCGAACAGGTCGAAGGTCTGGTCCAGCACCCAGCTCGGGCGCGCGCCCGGGCGATCGACCTTGTTGATCACCACGATCGGCTTGAAGCCCATCGCGAACGCCTTCTGGGTGACGAAGCGCGTCTGCGGCATCGGCCCGTCCATGGCGTCGACCAGGATCAGCACCGAGTCGACCATCGACAGCACCCGCTCGACCTCGCCGCCGAAATCGGCGTGCCCGGGGGTGTCGACGATGTTGATACGCCAGACCTGGCCGTCGCGGTCGGTCCAGCGGATCGCGGTGTTCTTGGAGAGGATGGTGATGCCGCGTTCCTTCTCGATGTCGTTGCTGTCCATGACCCGGTCCGGGACCGCGGCGCGCTCGTCCAGAGTGCCGGACTGCTTGAGCAGCTGGTCGACCAGGGTGGTCTTGCCATGGTCGACGTGGGCGACGATGGCGATGTTGCGGAGGCGTTCGATGGACATCGGGGATGCGCGCCGGGACACGGCGGGGCGGAGGAAAGGGAGCCGGACATTATACGGGCATGGCCTGACCCCACGCCGGCTACGGTAAACTCCGCGCCCCCGGCGACCCGCGACCCCGCGCGGCATCCCGGCCACCGCAAGGAGTCCGCCCCATGTCCCTCACCGCCCTTTTCGACACCGATCGCGGCCCGATCAAGGTCGAGCTGTACCCCGACAAGGCCCCGCTGACGGTGGCCAATTTCGTCAACCTGGCCCGGCGCGGCTTCTACGACGGGCTCAATTTCCACCGCGTGATCCCCGATTTCATGATCCAGGGCGGCTGTCCGGAGGGATCCGGGCGCGGCGGCCCGGGCTACCGGTTCGAGGACGAGACCGGCAACGGCGTCCGCCACGAGCGCGGGGTGCTGTCGATGGCCAACGCCGGCCCCAACACCAACGGCAGCCAGTTCTTCATCACCCATGTCGCCACGCCGTGGCTGGACGGCAAGCACACCGTGTTCGGCAAGGTGCTCGAAGGCCTGGAGGCGGTCGACAAGATCGAGCAGGGCGACCTGATCCGCTCGGTGCGGATCGAGGGCGATGCCGACGCGGCGCTGGCGGCGAAGGCCGACCGCGTCGCCGAATGGAACCGCATCCTGGCGGCCTGAACGCCTGCGCGACCGGCGCGCGCGGCACGGCGGCTCCCCGGGTTGCGGGAGCCGCTGTGCTAAAATTTCGGGTCTCCCAGCGTCATTTTCCCGAGGTTTCGCGATGCTCCAGTTCGCTCGCCGCGTCGGTCGCGCCAAGCCCAGCGCGATCATGCAGGTCGCCGAGAACGCCAAGCGGCTGAAGGCCGAAGGCCGCGACATCATCAGCTTCTCGATCGGCGTGCCGAACTTCCTGCCGGGCGAGCACGTCTACGCCGCCGCGCGCGACGCGCTGGCGCACGACTCCGGCCAGTACGGCAGCAATCGCGGCTCCGACGCGCTGCTGGACGCCTTCCTCGCGCACATCGCGCAGGTCGGCCTCAGCGGCTATACCCGCGCCAACTGCGCCACCGGCATCGGCGCCAAGCACGTGCTCTACAACCTGGCCGAGGCGCTGCTGGAGGAGGGCGACACGATCGCCTTCCCGGTGCCGTACTGGACCAGTTACCTGGACATCGCCGAGATCCTCGGCGCCAACGTCGAGCTGCTGCCGTGCCCGGCGTCGCAGGACTACAAGCTCACGCCCGCGCAACTGGATGCGGCGCTGGCGAAGAAGCCGCGCGTGTTCCTGTTCAACAACCCGTCCAACCCGACCGGCATGGTCTATTCGAAGGCCGAGATCTCCGCGCTGGCCGATGTGATCGCCAGGCACCCGGACACCTGGGTCATCACCGACGACATCTACAACCGCATGGTGTTCGACGGCGTGGGCTACCACAACTTCGTGCACGCCCGGCCGGGGCTGCGCGAGCGCGTGATCTTCGTCGACTCGCTGTCCAAGACCTACGGCATGCCGGGCTGGCGGGTGGGGTTCATGGCGGGGCCGGAGTCGGTCGCCAAGGCGGTGGTCACGCTCAATTCCAACCACATCACCAACCTGCCGGAAATCACCACGGCCGCGGCGGTCGCCGCGCTGTCGGGGCCGCAGGACGTGCCGCAGGCTAGGTGCGCCGAGTTCCAGGCGCGGCGCGACCAGGTGGTCGCCGCGTTCGCCGCAATCCCGGGCGTGGTCTGCCCCCGGCCGCAGGGCGCGTTCTACGTGTTCCCCGACGTCAGCGTCGCCTTCGGCAAGACCCACGCGCCCAGCGGCACCCGGATCGGCAACGATGTCGAACTGTGCAATGCGCTGCTGGAAACCAAGGGCGTGGCCTGCGTGCCGGGCTCGGCGTTCGGCGAGCCGCGCGCCTTGCGCATCAGCTACACCTGTCCGGCGCCGCAGCTGGCGCCGGGACTGCAGCGCATCCGCGAGTTCTTCGCCGAGCTGAGCTGACGGCCAGCGGCGAATGGGGATTCGGGATTCGAGATTCGGAAGATCCCGGGCCCTCAGTGAGCCTGTTTTGACGAATCCCGAATCTCCAATCCCGCATCCCGGAGTGACCCCATGAAACAACCCGTCCGTGTCGCCGTCACCGGCGCTGCCGGCCAGATCGGCTACGCCCTGCTGTTCCGCATCGCCGCCGGCGAAATGCTGGGCAAGGACCAGCCGGTGATCCTGCAGCTGCTGGAGCTGCCGATGGAGAAGGCCCAGGCGGCGCTGCGCGGCGTGATGATGGAGCTGGAGGACTGCGCGTTCCCGCTGCTGGCCGGGATGGTCGGCACCGACGATCCGGAAGTCGCGTTCAAGGACGCCGACGTCGCCCTGCTGGTCGGCGCGCGCCCGCGCGGCCCGGGCATGGAGCGCAAGGACCTGCTGCTGGAGAACGCCAAGATCTTCACCGTCCAGGGTGCGGCGCTGAACAAGGTCGCCTCGCGCGACGTCAAGGTGCTGGTGGTCGGCAACCCGGCCAACACCAACGCCTACATCGCGATGAAGTCGGCGCCGGACCTGAAGCCCGCGAACTTCACCGCCATGCTGCGCCTGGACCACAACCGCGCGCTGAGCCAGCTCGCCGTCAAGGCCGGCGTCGCGGTCGGCGACATCGAGAATCTGGTCGTGTGGGGCAACCACAGCTCGACCATGTATCCGGATTACCGCTTCGCCACCGTCGGCGGCGCATCGCTGAAGGACAGGATCGACGACGCCGACTGGAACGCGAACAGCTTCATCCCGACGGTCGCCAAGCGCGGCGCCGCGATCATCGAGGCGCGCGGGCTGTCCTCGGCCGCCTCGGCCGCCAACGCCGCGATCGGCCACGTGCGCGACTGGGTGCTGGGGACGAACGGCAAGTGGGTGACGATGGGCGTGCCCTCGGATGGCAGCTACGGCATTCCCGAAGGCATCATTTACGGCGTGCCGGTGACCACCGCCAACGGCACCTACACCCGCGTCCAGGGCCTGCCGATCGACGAGTTCAGCCGCGCGCGCATGGACAAGACCCTGGCCGAGCTGGAGGAAGAGCGCGCCGGCGTGGCGCACCTGCTGTAGGCAGACGGCGAAGGCGGCCACGGCCGCCTTCGCCGCGTTGCGTTTCCTGCGCGTCATTCCCGCGCAGGCGGGAATCCAGGGTTTTTTCACCGTACCCGGTAGCCAACGTTCACGGGATCCCGCCTCGGCGGGGACGACGAGTCGAGAGGTCACCATGTCACAGCACTCCGCCGGCGCCCGTTTCCGTGCCGCGCTCCGCGAAGAATCGCCGCTGCAGGTGATGGGCGCGATCACCGCCTACGCCGGACTGATGGCCAAGCGGGTCGGCTACAGGGCGCTGTACCTGTCCGGCGGCGGCGTGGCCGCCAATTCGCTGGGCGTGCCGGACCTGGGCATCTCGACCATGGAGGACGTGCTCACCGACGCGCGCAGGATCGTCGACGCCACTGGCTTGCCGCTGCTGGTCGACATCGACACCGGCTGGGGCGGGGCATTCAACATCGCCCGCACCATCCGCAGCTTCGAGCGCATCGGCGTGGCCGCGGTGCACATGGAGGACCAGGTCGGGCAGAAGCGCTGCGGCCATCGCCCGGGCAAGGAAGTGGTGCCCGCTGAGGAGATGGTCGACCGGGTCAAGGCCGCGGTGGACGCGCGCGGCGACGCCGGCTTCGTGATCATGGCGCGCACCGACGCGGCCGCGGTGGAAGGCATCGACGCCGCGATCGAGCGTGCGGTGGCCTACGTCGAGGCCGGCGCCGACATGATCTTCCCGGAGGCGATGAAGACGCTGGACGATTACCGCAAGTTCAAGGCGGCGGTGCGGGTGCCGATCCTAGCCAACCTGACCGAGTTCGGCAGCACCCCGTTCTTCACCACCGACGAACTGCGCGGCGCCGGCGTCGACATCGCCCTGTATTGCTGCGGCGCCTACCGCGCGATGAACAAGGCCGCGCTGAATTTCTACGAAACCGTGCGCCGCGAAGGTACGCAGAAAAACCTCATCGGCACCCTGCAGACGCGGGACGAACTCTACGACTTCCTCGGCTACCACGCCTACGAAGACAAACTCGACGCGCTGTTCGCGCAGAAGAAGTAAGGGGATTCCATGAACGACGCTACCAGCACCCTGCCCAGGCCGAAGAAGTCGGTCGCCCTCAGCGGCACCGCCGCCGGCAATACCGCGCTGTGCACGGTCGGCCGCAGCGGCAACGACCTGCACTACCGCGGCTACGACATCCACGACCTGGCCACGCAGTCGAGCTTCGAGGAGGTCGCGCACCTGCTGGTGCACGGTGCGCTGCCGACCGTGTCGCAGCTGAAGGCCTACAAGGCCAAGCTGCAGCGCCTGCGCGGGCTGCCGGCCATTGTCGCCGAGGCGCTGGAGCTGGTGCCGGCCAACGCCCATCCGATGGACGTGCTGCGCACCGGCTGCTCGGTGCTGGGCACGGTGCTGCCGGAGCGCGACGGCCACCCGGCCAGCGAGGCGCGCGACATCGCCGATCGGCTGATGGCCAGCTTCGGCTCGATGCTGCTGTACTGGTGGCATTTCACCCGCAACGGCCGCCGCATCGACTGCGAGACCGACGACGACTCGATCGCCGCGCACTTCCTGCACCTGCTGCACGGGCAGCCGCCGTCGCAGCTGCACGCCGAGTCGCTGGACAAGTCGCTGATCCTGTACGCCGAGCACGAGTTCAACGCCTCGACCTTCACCGCCCGGGTGATCGCCGGCACCGGCAGCGACATGCATTCCTGCATCACCGGCGCGATCGGCGCGCTGCGCGGGCCCAAGCACGGCGGCGCCAACGAGGTGGCGATGGACATCATCAGCCGCTACGCGACGCCGGACGAGGCCGAGGCCGACATCCGCGCGCGGATCGAGCGCAAGGAAATCGTGATCGGCTTCGGCCATCCGGTCTACACCGTCGGCGATCCGCGCAATCCGATCATCAAGGAAATCTCGCGCAAGCTGTGCGCGGATGGCGGCAACCGGCTGCTGTTCGACGTGTCCGAGCGGATCGAGACGCTGATGATGGACAGCAAGAAGATGTTCCCCAACCTGGACTGGTACAGCGCTTCGGCCTACCACATGCTCGGGGTGCCCACGCCGCTGTTCACGCCGCTGTTCGTGATCGCCCGTACCTCCGGCTGGAGCGCGCACGTGATCGAGCAGCGCGAGGACGGCAAGATCATCCGCCCCAGCGCCAACTACACCGGCCCCGAAGACCGCGCCTACGTGCCGGTCGACAAGCGCTGAGCCCGCTGCTGCCGCTCCCGCCTGCGCGGGGGCGGCGGCAAGACTTCGCTTCCCGACTTGGGGATCTGCGCCCTGCTGACGATGTCGCGTCTTCAGTCGGGGCGCAGGCCATGCCTAGCGCCCGACCTCGGGTCGTGGCCTGGCCTTTTGAGATCGGCTTCGCAGGAGTCGCTGCCCGGCGGGCTGGAGGTGCTGCGCCCTCCTCACGACCTCCCGTCCTCAAGTCGGGGCGCGGGCCATGCATGCCCTGACGGACCGTCACGTCTGCAATCTGGAGATTGGCTTCAGACGGAGTCGCCGCCCGACGGGCTGGGGATGCTGCGCCCTCCTGGCGACGTCCTGTCTTCAAGTCGGACCGCAGACTATTCATGGCCTGATCTTGGGAAATCGGCTTCGGAGGGAGTCGCCGCCCGGCGGGCTGGGGGTGCTGCGCCCTCCTGACGACCTCCTGTCTTTAAGTCGGGTCGTGGACCATCCATGGTCCA
>NZ_QVPD01000012.1 GCF_003416885.1 Cognatiluteimonas weifangensis | reverse complement strand
GGGGTGCGGAGAGTGGACCATGGAGGGTCCACGCCCCGACTTAAAGACAGGAGGTCGTCAGGAGGGCGCAGCACCCCCAGCCCGCCGGGCGGCGACTCCTGCCGAAGCCGATCTCCCGAGAGCAGGCCATGACTCAAAGTCAGGCCAGGCACGCCCTGCGCCCCGACTTAAAGTCAGGAGACGCAGCACCCCCAGCCCGCCGGCCAGCGACTTCCTCCGAAGCCGACCCAATGAGCCGGGAGAGGAACCAAAAAAACGGCGCCCCGAACTCCGGGGCGCCGCTGGCAGGGCGGAAAGTCGTGCTGACCAACCGCACGAGGTCTTACGGCGTGCCGTCGCCCTCTTCTTCCTCCGGCTCGGTGGCGTCCTGCGGCTGCTCGCTGTCCGCGGTCACGGCGGCGTTGCCCGTGGCGGTGGCGTTGCCGGAGATCGCAGTGGCCGCCTGATCGCTGGCCTGGTCGCCGGTGCGGGCCGCGCCCCTGACTGCATCGCCGACCTGCTCGCCGCCCGTGCGGGCAGCTTCGGCCGCCTGCTGCACGGCGTCGACGCGGGTCCGGGCATCGCTCTGCGCCTGAACGCCGGCACTGACCGGGCCAGCCTGGACGCCGACGCCGGCATGGCCTCCGGCGCCCACGCCGATGCTCTGGGCAAAGGCGAACGGCGTGGCCAGGACGGTGGCAAGCAGGGTGGGAAGCAACAGTTTGCGCAGGGTCATCGTGACATCTCCTTGTGGGGATCGAATGAACGTAGTGGTTCTCATGGTCGCGCCCCTCGACGACCCGCCGACCCTACCCAGCGCCCTCCTGCTCGCGACTGAACAACGGACTTTTAACGTTGCCGGCGCCGATACGCGACAATGCGCATTCCGCCTTGCAGGGCAGATCGCATCGCATGGGCTTTGCCGCATGAACATCCGTTACGACGCCGCCGACATCGAAGTGCTCTCGGGCCTGGACCCGGTCCGGCGCCGGCCCGGCATGTACACCGACACCACCCGCCCCAACCATCTGGCGCAGGAGGTGATCGACAACGCGGTGGACGAGGCGCTGGCCGGGCATGCGCGCACGATCGAGGTCACGCTGCACCCCGACGGTTCCTGCGAGGTCGCCGACGACGGCCGCGGCATGCCGGTGGACCTGCACCCGGAGGAGAAGATCCCCGGGGTGGAACTGATCCTCACCCGGCTGCACGCCGGCGGCAAGTTCAGCAACAAGAACTACACCTTCTCCGGCGGCCTGCACGGGGTCGGCGTCAGCGTGGTCAATGCGCTGTCGTCGAAGCTCGAGGTATTCATCCGCCGCAACGGCAACGAGTACCGGATGGGTTTCGCCCACGGCGAGCGCGTCACGGCGCTGGAAACCGTCGGCAGCGTCGGCAAGCGCAACACCGGCACGCGGCTGCGCTTCTGGCCGGATCCCGGGTATTTCGACAGTCCCAAGTTCCACCTGCGCGCGCTCAAGCACCTGCTGCGGGCCAAGGCGGTGCTGTGCCCCGGGCTGACCGTGCGCCTGTACGACGCCGCCAGCGACGAGCGCGCGGAATGGCACTACGAGGACGGCCTGCGCGCGTACCTGAAGGGCGAGCTGGCCGGCGCCGAGCTGCTGCCGCCGGAGCTGTTCGTCGGCCAGCTGCACAAGGACACCGACATCGTCGACTGGGCGCTGGCCTGGGCCGCCGACGGCGAGCTGCCGCAGGAAAGCTACGTCAACCTGATCCCGACCCTGCAGCATGGCACCCACGTCAACGGCCTGCGCACCGGCTGCACCGATGCCTTGAGGGAATTCTGCGACTTCCGCAACCTGCTGCCGCGCGGGGTCAAGCTGGCGCCCGAGGACGTGTGGGACCGCGCCGCGTTCGTGCTGTCGCTGAAGATGGCCGAGCCGCAGTTCAGCGGCCAGACCAAGGAACGGCTGTCCTCGCGCCAGGCCGCCGGTTTCGTCGAGGGCGCCGCGCACGACGCGTTTTCGCTGTGGCTCAACACCCACGTCGAGCTGGGCGAGAAGATCGCGCAGCTGGCAATCGAACGCGCCAGCGCGCGGCTGAAGACCGAGAAGCAGATCACCCGCAAGAAGGTGACGCAGGGCCCCGCCCTGCCCGGCAAGCTCGCCGACTGCATCTCCCAGGACCTCTCGCGCACCGAGTTGTTCCTGGTGGAAGGCGACTCGGCCGGCGGCAGCGCGCGGCAGGCGCGCGACAAGGACTTCCAGGCGATCCTGCCGCTGCGCGGCAAGATCCTCAACACCTGGGAAGTCGCCTCCGGCAGCGTGCTGGCCTCGCAGGAGGTGCACGACCTGGCGGTGGCGATCGGCTGCGATCCCGGCAAGGACGACATCTCCGGCCTGCGCTACGGCAAGATCGTGGTCCTCGCCGACGCCGATTCCGACGGCCTGCACATCGCCACCCTGCTCAGCGCGCTGTTCCTGCGGCATTTCCCGGCACTGGTGGCGGCCGGCCACGTGTTCGTGGCGATGCCGCCGCTGTTCCGGGTCGATGTCGGCAAGCAGGTGTTCTACGCCCTGGACGAGGAGGAAAAGCGCCTGCTGCTGGAGCGCATCGAACGCGAGAAGCTCAAGGGCGCGGTGCATGTCACCCGCTTCAAGGGCCTGGGCGAGATGAACCCGGCGCAGCTGCGCGAGTCCACCATCCATCCCGACACCCGGCGCCTGGTGCAGCTGACCGTCGACGACGACGGCCAGACCCGCTCGCTGATGGACATGCTGCTGGGCAAGAAACGCGCCGGCGACCGCAAGGCCTGGCTGGAAGCCAAGGGCGACCTGGCGACGCTGGAGGTGTGACGAGGGCGATAGGGGGCGCCATTTCCCTCGCCTTCCGGGTGATGGTGACGACGTATGCGCGAGCCATGCTTGGCAAGCGCCCCCCTGCAGGCGTTAGGATTTTGCGGCCCCGGCGACGGGGCGTCTGAACCGACTTGGGGAGAGTCCGAATGAACCGATCGCCTGCGACCCTGCTGGCCGCCTTGCTATGCCTGCCCTCCGTCCCAGCCCTCGCCCAGGCGAAGCTGCCCGTCGAGGATTTCGCGCGCCACGCGGAGATCAACTCTGCGGCGCTGTCGCCGACTGGCGAGTACGTCGCCCTGGCTGTCCCCAACGAGGATGGCATGGAGACCCGGCTGCATATCGTCAAGCTCGACGGTAGCGGCAGCACCCAGGTGCTTCGCTTCGGCAAGCAACAGCACGTGACCAGCCTGACCTGGAGCGACAACGACCAGATCGTGGTTTCACGCGCAAAGATGGAACCGCTGGAGGCCCGGCCTTACAGCTATGGCGAACTGATGAGTTCGGATGTAGCCGGAAAGACCCAGGAAACCTTGTTTGCCTACGTGCCCGATGCCGGCCAACAGCGCGGCCGCCGCAAGGATCGCGGTTTCGCGACCGTGGTCAAGGTGCTGGATGACGAGCCGGGCCAGGTGCTGGTGGATTTCACCGCATGGCCGCAGCGTCGGGGCGACGAGGATCGTCCGACCGCGATCTACAAGGTCGACACCCGTAGCGGCCATCGCGAACTGATCGAGCAGACCAGCGAGACCGCGACGTTCATGTTCGATCACTCCGGGCGGGCGCGGCTGAAGACAACCACCGACGACAACGACGATCCGGTGCTGATGTATCGCCCTGGCGCAGGCAATGATTGGCAACCGGTTCCCAAGACGCTTGCTGGCTACAACATGAGCCTGCTGTATGTTGAAGCCGACAACAACACCGCCTACGCCGCCATCGTCGACAAGGGCGAACCGGCGCAACTCTATAAGGTGGATCTGGCCAAGGGAACCCGCATGCGTCTGGCCGGGCGCGAGGACATGGGCATCGGACGCGTGCTTTACGCCGGGCACGATGGCCCGCCGTTCGGCGTGATCTTCGACGAGGGCAAGCCCTCGGTGCAGTACCTGGATCCGGACTCCGAATGGGCCAAGCTGCATGCCGGCCTGCTGAAGGCCTTCCCGGGGCAGATGGTGTCGATCCTGGACTGGACGCGGGACAACAAGAAGTTGCTGTTCCTGGTCTGGAGCGATCGCAACCCGGGCGGCTACTACCTGCTGGACCGCAGCAACAACAAGGTGCAGCTGGTCAACGAGGTAATGCCCTGGATCAAGGCCGGCTCGCTATCCCCCAGCATCCCGATCAGCTTCACCACCAGTGACGGCCTGACCTTGCATGGCCTGTACACCGGCGCAATCGGAAAGGGGCCGCAGCCGTTGGTGGTGCTGCCGCACGGCGGTCCGCACGGTCCCTACGACAGCTGGGGTTACGACAGCGATGTGCAGTTCCTGGCCAACCGCGGCTACGGCGTATTGCAGATCAACTACCGCGGTTCCGGCGGCCGCGGCAAGGCGTTCCTGGAAAGCGGCTACCTGCAGTGGGGCGGCAAGATGCAGGACGACCTGGCCGATGGCGTGCGCTGGGCGATCGCCCAGAAGCTGGCGGACCCCAGCCGGATCTGCACCTTCGGCGCCAGCTATGGCGGTTACGCCGCGTTGATGCAGCCGATCCGATACCCGGATCTCTACAAGTGCGCGATCGGCTATGTGGGCGTATACGACCTGCAGGTAATGAAGAAAAAGGGCGACATCGACGACGGCGCCTCCGGCCGGCGTTATCTTGACCGCGCGCTGGGCACCGATATTGCGCAGCTGAAAGCCTGGTCACCGGCGCAAAACGCGGCCAAGATCAAGGTACCCGTGCTGTTGGCCGCGGGCAAAGATGACCTTCGCGTGCCGATGGACCAGTTCAATGCGCTGGTCAACGCCTTCAAGGCAGCCGGCACCCCGGCGGAAACTCTGGTATTCGACGGCGAGGGCCATGGCTTCTACAAGCCAGAGCATCGTGCCGAGTTGTATCGCCGGATCGAGGCATTCCTCGCCAAGCACATCGGCCCGGACGCGCGCTAGCGCCGCAACCGGCAGGGTGCGGCCGTGAGACCGCACCCTGCCGCCGAGCGTACGGTGCGCTGGCCCGGGGAAGCCGCACCCCGGAACCCACATGCACAAGGGCGCGCCGCACCGCCGCGCTAGAACAGGCGCGCGAGCGCGGCGTACTGCCGGTGCAGCCATGCCGCGACGCGATCGACCTCGGTGTCGTAGCGGCCGCTGACCGCCAGCCAGATCAGATAGCCGAGGACGGCGAACACGAACAGCGCGAACAGGCGCTGGCCGACGTTGGCGGAACGCGGTTTCCCGGCGGATGGTTCGACATCGCTCATGTCGCGGCTCCCAGCAGGTCGCGGAGAAGGGGCTGTAACTGGCGCGCCCGCGTCTCGTCCCAGGCGGAGCTGGCCTCGTCCATGTAGCTGCGCTGGCTGATCTCCAGCTGCACCGCATCCACGCCGTGGTCCGGGTCGCCGTAATGGCGGGTGATGTAACCGCCCTTGAAACGGCCGTTCGTCACCCAGTCGTAACGCGATTGCGCGGACAGGACGGCCTCCAGCCGCGCCTGCAGCGCCGGGGCGCAGCTGGCGCCGCCGGCGGTGCCGAGATTGAGGTCGGGCAGCCGGCCCGGGAACAGGAACGGCAACTCGCCGCGAATCGAATGCCCTTCCCACAGCAGTACGCGACCGTGCGCGGCCCGAAGCCGGGCGACTTCGGCCTGCAACGCGGCGTGGTAGGGGCGCCAGTACGCGTCGATGCGCGCGGCAATTTCGTCGGCGGTCGGCGCGCCGCCGTCGCGGTAGACCGGTTCGCCGGAAAACTGCACCAGCGGGCACAGTCCGGTGGTGTTCTGCCCGGGGTACAGCGAGGCGTCGTCCGGCGGCCGGTTGAGGTCGACCACGTAGCGCGAATAGCGCGGCACCAGCAACGAGGCGCCGAGCTCGCGCGCGAACGCGTACAGCCGCGCCACATGCCAGTCGGTGTCCGGCGCGCGGCGCGCGGCGTCGGTCATCCGCGCCGCGAGCGCGTCGGGGATCGCACTGCCGTCGTGCGGCAGGCTGAGCAGCAACGGCCGGGTGCCGCGATGCAGGGTGAAGGTGTCGGATCCCATGGCTCTGGCCCGTCATTCCCGCGCCGGCGCGGGTTCGGCACGCGCATTGTCCGATATCCCGCGACTTCGGCCGCCCCCACGCAAGGCCTCGAGACGCGGGCGGCGCAGCCATGCGCCTGCCGGGAGCCGCCCCGCGCTCACGCGAAGCGGTCCGGACGGTAGGGCGCCGGATCGAACGCCGGCGTGCGGCCGCAGACCAGATCCGCCAGCAACTGCGCCGTGCCGGGACTCATGCTGACCCCGAGCATGCCGTGGCCGGTCGCCAGCCATTGGTGCGCGCGCCCCGGCACCGGGCCCAGGAGCGGGACGTCGTCGACGCTCATCGGCCGCCAGCCGCACCATTCCTCGCACCGCACCGGCCCCACGCCCTCGTGCAGGTATTCGTGGGCGGCGCGCTCCAGCGCGTCCAGGCGGCGCCGGTTGAGGCTGGCATCGAACCCGGAAAATTCCATGGTGCTGCCGAGGCGGTAGCCGCTGCCCCAGATGGAAACGCAGACGCTGCGCTCGTGCAGCGTCAGCGGGCGCCGCGGCACCAACGCCGGGCGGTCGTAGGTGATCGAGTAGCCCTTGCCCGGCTGCATCGCCCGCGCCAGCAGTGGCAATCCCGGCGTCAGTGCACGCGCCAGCCGCGGCGACCAGGCCCCCACTGCCAGCACCACGTCGCGACCGCGGTAATCGCCCAGGGCGGTGGCGACCCGCACGCCGTCGCCGTCCGTGGTCACGTTGCGCACTTCGCAGTGCTCGACGATCTCGCCGCCGGCCGTGCGCAGCGCCTGCGCCAGGCCGGCGACGTAGCGGTCCGGGCGCAGGCTGGCGTCGCCGGGAAAGCGCACCGCACCGACGACGCCGGCGCGCAACGCCGGTTCCTCGCGCGCGTACGCGGCGCCGTCGATCACCTCGCTGGCGATGCCCAGTTCGGCGAGCGCCGCGAGGTCGCGGGTGTACTCCTCCAGCGCGGCGGCGTCGCGGAACACGTGGTCGGTGCCGGTGGTCGCGAACTCGCACTCGATCCCGTGGCTGGCGATCCAGTCCGGGAACGCGGCGCGCGAAGCCTGCAGCAGCGCCGCCCGCGCCGCGCCGCTACGCATCCAGTCGCGGGCATTGCAGTGCCCGGCGAAGCGCAGCAGCCACGACCACAGCGCCGGGTCGAAGCGCGGTTTCAGGTACAGCGGCGCATCCGGCGTCAGCATCCAGTGCAACGCCCGCACGATCGTGCCCGGTGCCGCCAGCGGCAAGGCATGGCTCGGGGTCAGGGTGCCGCAGTTGCCGTGCGAACTGCCGCAGCCCGCGGTGCCGGCTTCCAGCACCCGCACGCTGCGTCCGGATTCCAGCAATGCCAGCCCACAGGCCAGCCCGATCACCCCGCCGCCGACGACCAGCACGTCCCGCGCATCATGTTGCATAGCAACAAATTCCCCCAGGCAAATAATCCCGCAACCCCCGTTTCGACCGCGGCGGGGCCCATGTATACGTTTCCAGCGCGATTACATTGCGACGCAACATGACACGCGTCTCAAAACCCGCCTATTTTCGCTCGTCCCGTCGCCAGCGTGCCGCACTTGCCGCCGCCGGCCCCAGGACCGCCCGGATTCTCCGCTGCCGCGGACCCGGGGCGCACGTCCACCGCCGGTACCGCCGGCCCACTCCGTCAGACTCCAGGGGTTACACGAATGCATCTGCAAAGCCGTCTCCTCAGCGTGGCAATCGTCGCCGTGCTTGCCGTCCCCGCCACCGCGCTCGCCGCCGCGCGACCGGCGCATGCGCCCGCAGTGGACCGCGCCATCGGCCTGATCGACAGCCACGGCCCGGCCCTGCACCGCGCCGATGCCGACGCCTTCCTCGTGCGCGACGTCATCGTCGATCGCGACGGCACCGAACACGCCCGCTTCGACCGCACCTGGCGCGGCCTGCCGGTGATCGGCGGCGACGTGGTCGTGCATTCGCGCAACGGCCAGTTCAAGGGTGCCAGCCAGACCCTGAAGACCAGCATCCGCCCGTCCCTGGCCAGCCGGATCAGCAGCGACCAGGCGATCGTCGAGGCCGGCGCCGCCTTCGGCACCGGTTTCGACGGCGTGCCCAGCGCCCGCAAGGTGATCTACGCCCGCAGCGGCAGCCCGGTGCTGGCCTACGAGGTGCTGATGCGCGGCTTCAAGGCCGACCAGACCCCGACCGAGATGCATTATTTCGTCGATGCGCGCAGCGGCCGCATCCTCGACCGCTACGACAGCGTCCATACCGCCAAGCCCGGCGCGAAAAAGCCCGGTGGTGGCACCACCTGCTCGGGCACCACCAGCGCCAACGGCACCGGCAGGACGCTGTTCTCGGGCAATGTCGCCATCAGCACCCAGGATTGCGGCGGCAGCTTCCAGATGAAGGATCTGACCCGCGGCGGCGGCTACACCACCGACCTCAACCAGCGCACCAACGGCAGCGGCACGATCTTCAGCGACGCCGACAACACCTGGGGCAACAACACCACCTCCGACCGCGCCACCGCCGGCGCCGACGCGCACTTCGGCGTCGCGACCACGTGGGACTACTTCAAGAACGTGCACGGCCGCAATGGTATCGCCAACGACGGCAAGGGCGCACTCAGCCGCGTGCACTACGGCCGCAACTACGTCAACGCGTTCTGGTCCGACAGCTGCTTCTGCATGACCTTCGGCGACGGCAACGGCAGCACCTACTACCCGCTGGTCAACCTCGACGTCGCCGGCCACGAGATGTCGCACGGCGTGACCTCGCGTTCGGCCAACCTGACCTATTCCGGCGAGTCCGGCGGCCTCAACGAAGCCACCTCGGACATCTTCGGCACCATGGTCGAGTACTACGCCAACAACGCCAACGACACCCCCGACTACATGATCGGCGAGGAGATCTACGTCAACAATCCGTCCGGCACCAAGGCGCTGCGCTACATGTTCAAGCCGAGCCTGGACGGCGCCTCGCCGGACTGCTACAGCTCCGGCGTCGGCTCGCTGGACGTGCACTACTCCTCGGGCATCGGCAACCACGCCTTCTACCTGATGGCCGAAGGCGCGACCACCCCGGCCGGGTTCAGCGTCACGCCGGCGCAGTTGGTCTGCAACGGCAACACCGCTGCCGGCGGCATCGGCCGCGATGCGGCGCAGAAAGTCTGGTACCGGGCGCTGACGGTGTACATGACCTCCAGCACCAATTACGCCGGCGCCCGCACCGCCACCCTCAATGCGGCGCGCGACCTCTACGGCTCCGGCTCGGCGCAGTACAACGGCGTCGCCTCGGCCTGGAGCGCGGTCGGCGTCAACTGAGTCCGCGGCTGCGATGCAATACCGAACGGCCCGCGCAAGCGGGCCGTTTCTTTGGGAGTTTTCCTCCCGGTCCCGGGGCGGCTGCGCCCTGCTGCGCCCTCCTGCCTTTAAGTCAGGCCGCAGGCCATGCAGGGCCTAGCTTCGTGTGATCGGCTTCGGACGGAGTCGCCGCCCGGCGGGCTGGGGGTGCTGCGCCCTCCGGCGACCTCCTGTCTTTAAGTCGGGGCGTTGGCTATGCCTGTCCATGACGTCGCGTCATGGCTTGCGCTCGTGAGATCGGCTTCGGACGGAGTCGCCGCCCGGCGGGCTGGGGGTGCTGCGCCCTCCTGACGACCTCCTGTCTTTAAAGTCGGGTCGTGGACCCTCCATGGTCCACTCTCCGCACCCCCAGCCCGCCGGGCGGCGACTTCGCGAGCTTGGAGTTCATCGCTTCTGGCTGGTTTTCTCTACAAGCGCCGACTCACTGTGCAGAAGCCGGTGGCCCGGCCTGTGCGGGACCGTCGGCGGCATGGATGCCGCCGAGGAGCCTACAGGGACGTATTCACGGCGTGTCCCGCACAGGCCGGGCCACCGGCTTCCCCCCGCAGAAGTTTCCGCACTTGAGGGGTGTATCCACGGCGTGTCCCACAATGGCCGGGCCGCTGGTTTCCCCGCAAGGTTCCCCGCCTGAGAGAAACACTCTTTCGTGTCTGCTGCACTGGCGCCGGCACGGACCGGCGTCTCGCTCATGCCGCCTGGCCGATCCGGGGCTGCCGCAGGCGGGGCCAGCGCAGGTAGGTGACGCCGCGCCACAGCCATTCCAGCGGCCCGTAGCGGAAGCGCGCCAGCCACCAGTGCGACAGCAGCAGCTGCAACGCGAACACCACCACCACGAACAGCAGTTGCCCGGCCCGGCCCATGCCCCAGTGGCCCAGCCCGTAACCGTAGAAGAACCATGTGCCCAGCAGCGACTGCAGCAGGTAGTTGCTCAGCGCCATGCGCCCGGCCGGTGCCAGCGCCGCGACCCAGCGCCGCCAGCGGCCATGGAAGGCGAGCACCACGGCAGCGACGTAGCCCAAGCTCGCCGGCAGGTTGCCGAGCATCGCCAGCCCGGTCGCCAGCTGGAACGCGGCATCGTTCCGCCCGCGCACATGGCTGGTCGCGATGCCCGCAGCCAGTACGCCGATGCCCACCCCCACCGGGATGCCGAACCAGGCCAGCCGCCGGAACAGCGGCAGGTGCGCCGCCGGATCGAGCATGATCCCCGAGCGCACGAACCACGCGCCCAGCAGGAACATGCCGAGGACGATCATCGCGAACGCGGCATCGGTGCCTGCCTGGCGCCCGAATTCGCCCGCGCGCAGGGCCACCGCCTCGGCATAGCTGCCCTGGCTCATCACCCGCGCCTCGGTGGCGATCCTGGCGGCATGTTCGCGCAGCCGTTGCGCGCGCTCCGCCTGCGCTTTCGCCGCCGGCGTGTCCTGCGCGGCCTGCGCCGTCGCCGGCGCACGCGTCTCCGGCGGGGCCTGCAGCATCGCCGCACCGCCGACCGCCATCGCCAGGAACGGCAGCAGGTACAGCGCCAGTCCGGCATGGCGCAGGCCCGACAGCGGCCAGCGCCGCAGCACGGCGGCGACGATCGCCAGCACCAGCACCGGCACGCCCAGGGCGAGGAACAGCTGCCACGGCGGCGCGCCCAGGCCCAGCTTCGCCGCCAGCGCGCAGCCGGCGGCGAGCGCCGCGCACGCCCCCGCGAACAGGAACAGCGGCCGCGGCCGCGCATGGAACACGATCATCAGCAGCGCCGCGCCCAGCGCGTAGCTGAAAAGGATGTCGCCGGCCCACAGGAAGAGATAGTGCAGCGCGCCGATCACGCCCAGCGCCAGGGTGCGCCGCAGGTAGGGGGCGGTGAACGCGGCGCCGGCGCGCTCGGCCCGGGTCAGCATGACCGCAAAGCCCATTCCGAACAGCAGCGAGAACATCGTCCAGAACTTGCCGCGCACCAGCACGTGCACCAGCCAGCCGGCCCAGTAATCCAGGCCCGTGGCCGCCGCGACCGGCAGGCCAGCGTCGAGGTCGGCCAGCGGCCGGCTGAAGAACTCGACGTTCATCAGGAAGATCCCGAGCAGCGCGAAGCCGCGGACCACGTCCAGGGCGACGATGCGTTCGCCCGCCGCGACCGGGCCCAGGCGTCCGTGCGGCAATGCGTCGTGCGGGCGGATCTGGGGCATGGTCGGGTTTCCGCAAGGAATGCCGCATTGAACCCGCGCAGCCGGCCTTCGGTCAGGGCCGGAAGTCATCCGGGCATCCGGCACGGGGGCGACGCAATGCCGCGTCCACCAAGTCCAACGGCAACGACCCGCGCCGGCGGGCTACCCGGGGATAGCCGATGGCGCGGGGGCGCGGAGTCAGTGCTGGTGGCCGCCGTCGCCGTGGACGTGGCCGTGCTCGAGTTCCTCGGCCGTGGCCTCGCGCACCTCGACCACCTCGATGTCGAAATGCAGGTCCTTGCCGGCCATCGGATGGTTGAGGTCGACGTCGACCACGCTCATGCCGACCTTCTCGATGGTCACCGCGCGCGGCCCGAAGTTGGTGTTGAGCACCACCTGCATGCCCGGCTGCAGGCGCTGGCCGCCGAAATGCTTCTTCGGCACGCGCTGGCTCAGGCCCTCGCGCTTCTCGCCGTAGGCCTGCGCCGCCGGCACGTCGACTGCGAACTTGTCGCCGGCCTCGCGGCCCTCCATCGCCTGCTCCAGACCCGGGATGATGTTGCCGCGGCCGGCAAGGATCGCCAGCGGCTCGCGCTCGCCGGAGCTTTCCAGCGGCGCGGAGCCCTGCTCGGACACGGTGTAGTGGAAACGGACAACGCAGTCTTTCTCGATCTTCATTGCGGGACTCGGTGGAGGCCGCCGGGGCGGCAGGAGGGGGCGGCGCGTCAGTGCGCGGCAGACGGTCGGGCGCGGCCGGGGCTTGTCGTTGCGGCGTGAAGGCGCCAAGCTGGCGCCGTGACGAAGCCGGTCCCGAACCCAGCCGAGGCGGTCGCGCATTATCCCGGCAAGCCCGTGCGGGTGCCAAGGCGCGGCCTGCGCTGGCTGGCACCGGCGCTGCTGGCGGCGACGCTGGCCGCCTGCGGGAGCGGCCCCCGGCACGCCGTCCGCGCCCCGGCGCCCGCGAGCGGACACTGGGCCAGCAACGCCCCGGCCGATCCGGCCGCCAGCAACGCCGTACTGATGCGCGCAATCAGCCTGGTCGGCACGCCCTACCGCTACGGCGGCAACACCCCCGAAGGTGGGTTCGACTGCAGCGGCCTGGTCAACTACGTCTACCGCGACATGCTCGACCTGCGGCTGCCGCGGACCTCGCGCGAGCTGGCCGCCTGGCAGGGCCCGCGGATCCCGCCCGAGCGCCTGACCGCCGCCGACCTGGTGTTCTTCGGCAGCGACGGCCGGGTCAGCCATGTCGGCATCTACGTCGGCGAAGGGCGCTTCGTGCACGCGCCCAGCAGCGGCGGCACGGTGCGGCTGGACCGGCTGGACGGCCCTTGGTGGCAGGAGCATTACAGCGGCGCCAAGCGCGTCCTGCACTGAACTGAATGCGCCACCCGCCCGGTTCCTGCGGGCATCACGGCTGTCCTCACGCCGTTTTAACGGAATTTGAACCTGCTGCCGGGGATCGTGCGGCACCATCACGGCACGATGACAGCCCCGATCCCCGCGTGACGCCATCCGACCTGATTCCCAACCGCCCCGCGGCCACCCGCCGCGTGGCCGCCAGCCTGTGTTGCGCCGTGCTCTGCGCCTGCGCGCTGCCGGCCTTCGCCCAGGACGCCGCGCCGGCCAACGCCGCAACCCCCAACACGATCGTCCCGTCGACCCTCACCGCACCCCCGGCCGCATCCGCGTCGGCCGCCCGCCCCGGGCACGCCGCCGCCGCGGCACCGGCAACCGCCGAGGCCATGCCGATGCCCGAGCGCGCGATGCTGCTCGCCGGCGACATCAACCGGCTGATCGGCAGCCACACGGCCGCCGCCGCCGAGCCCGCCGAGGGCGGCCGCATCCAGAGCGTGCTCAGGCGCGCGCTGGCGCTGCTGGGGACGCCCTATCGCTGGGGCGGCAGCAGCACCGACGGCTTCGACTGCAGCGGCCTGGTCGGCTATGTCTTCCGCACCACCCTGGGCATCGAGTTGCCGCGGGTCTCGCGGGAGATGGCCCGCAGCGGCGAGCAGGTCGAACGCGCCCGACTGTCGCCCGGCGACCTGGTGTTCTTCGGCCGCCGCGGCCGCGTCGACCACGTCGGCATCTACGTCGGCGACGGCCAGTTCGTGCACGCCCCGCGCACCGGCCGCGACGTCACCGTCTCGCGCCTGGACAGCGGCTACTGGAGCAGCAAGTTCCTGCAGGCGCGGCGCGTCGCCGGGATCTGAGTCCGCCTCACCCTTCCCCGTTCCAGGCCGCCGCAGGGCGGCCTTTCGCTGTCCGGGGCCCGCGTCCGCAGCTTGCGGGCGCAGGCGCCCGTGTCTGCCCGGCATCTTCGACGGCACCGGCACCTGGGCCGCACACGCGACAGACGCCGGTCGTCCGCGGACTGCGGGCCCCCATGCCGGTCGTGCGCACCGCGGCCGTGCTTGCGGGGTGCCGTCGAAGCGGCGATGCTCGCGTCGATTGCTGCGGAGACGCCGATGCTGCGGACGATCCTGGGCGTGCTCGCCGGCCTGGCGACGATGTTCCTGGCCATCATGGGCATCGAATTCCTCGGCCACCTGCTGTATCCACCGCCCCCCGGGCTGGACCCGATGGTGCCGGAGCAACTGCAGCGGCTCCTCGCCGCACAGCCGCCCGCGGCGCTGGCGCTGGTGGTGCTGGCCTGGGTTGCGGGGGCCTTCCTCGGCGGCTGGGTGGCGGCGCGGATCGCGCCCGCGCATCCGCGCCTGGTCGCGGGACTAGTCGCGCTGGTGGTGATGGCGGGCGTGGTCGGGATGATCGTGCAGATGCCGCAGCATCCCCGCTGGATGGGGGTGCTCGGGTTGCTGCTGCCGCTGCCCGCGGCGTGGCTGGCGTCGACGCTGGCGCGGCCGCGCCGGCGGCCTCCCCCGGCCTGAGGGACGCCACTCAGCCTGGCTCGCGCAGCGGATGCGGCTCGGCCGCCTCGCCGGCGGCGATGCCGAGATTGCTCGAGGCCGCCTGGTAGGCCTCGCGGTCCAGCAGCCCGGTTTCGCGCGCGACCAGCACCGGGACCAGCATCTGCCCGGTGACGTTGGTCATCGTCCGCATCATGTCCAGCACGCGGTCGATCGCATACAGATAGCCGATCGCCTCCAGCGGCAGGCCGGCGGCGCTGAGCACCACCGTCGCCATCACCACCGCCGTGCCCGGCACGCCGGCGGTACCGAAGCTGCCGAGCACCGAGGCGATCAGCACCACCAGGTACTGGTCGGCGGTCATCGGCACGCCGGTGTACTGCGAAATGAAGACCGCCGCCAGCGCCGGGTAGATCGCGCCGCAACCGTCCATCTTGATGCTCGCCCCCAGCGGCACCGCGAACGCGGCGTAGTCGCGGTCGACGCCCAGGTTGTGGGTGACGCTGCGCAGCGCCGCCGGCAGCGAGGCGAAACTCGAGGAGCTGACGAACGCGACCTGCATACCCGAGGCCGCGCCGCGGAAGAACTTCAGCGGGTTCAGGCCGTGCGCCAGCAGCAGGCCGCCGTACACCACCACGATCTGGATGACGCAGGCCAGGTACAGCGCGATCACGAAGCTGCCCAGCGGCAGCAGCTTGCCGAAGCCGTAGGAACCCACCAGCGCGGCGATCAGGCCGAAGGTGCCGATCGGCGTCACCTCGAGCACGAAGCGGGTGACCTGGATCATCAGCTCGCTGGCCTCGCCGGCGAGCTTGCGCGCCAGCGCCACGCGCTCGCCGAGCTTGACCATGGCGAAGCCGACCAGCGCGGCGATGAAGATCACCGGCAGGATCGAGCCCTTGTCGGCCGCCAGCACCGTCTCGCCGGCAGCGTTGCTGGTGGTGCCGATGCCGGTCAGCGCGTAGAACGCGTTCGACGGCACCACGTCCAGCAGTACCCGGATCGGGTCGGGCACGGTCTTGGGCACGTAGTCGGAGGCGATCGACAGCGCCCCGACGCCGATGCCCGGCTGCAGCACCGTGCCCACCAGCAGGCCCACGCCCACCGCCAGCATCGCGGTGACGGCGAACCATGCGAACGTGCGCCCGCCCAGCGCGACCATCGACTTCTGCCCGTGCAGCGAGGCCACCGCATGGATCACCGCGAAGAACACCAGCGGCGCGGCGATCAGCTTGATCAGGGTGACGTAGAGGTCGCCCAGCGGCCCGAACCAGGTGTCCGCCGACGGCCCGAAGCCCCAGCCGGCGAGCGCGCCGAGCACGAAGCCGGCGAGCACGCGCTGCCAGAACGGAATCCGGAACCACATCGAGACCAGCTTCATCGGTGGACGATAGCCGAGCGCGGCAGCCGGTGCGAGACGCCTGCATGGAACGCTGTGGCGGCACGCACGCAGGGAAACGGCGGCACCACCGCACACGCGCGCGGCGCCGGGCGCGGCAGCGCGGCCTCCGACCGCCGGCCGGACTGGCCCGCGCCGCTCAGAACGGCTTGGCCAGGACCAGGTACACGATCGCCACCAGCAGCGGCAGCGGGATCTCGTTGAACCAGCGCAGCGTCCGCGCCGACGGCAGCGGGCGGCCGTCGGCCAGGCGCTTGAACAGCACGCCGGAGGCGACGAAGTACGCCAGCAGCAGCAGCACCAGCACCAGCTTGACGTGCAGCCAGCCCGAGCCGGGAGCGACCATGGTCTGGAAACCCGGGATCCACAGATAGCCCAGCCACAGCACCAGCCCGAGCACGACCGCGAAGCCGAACATCATGTGACCGAAGCGATACAGCCGCCGCGCCATCAGCAGCAGGCGTTCGCGCACCGCCGGCGCGTCGCCGGCCTCGGCCAGGTTGACCAGGATCCGCGGCAGGTAGAACACGCTCGCCATCCACGCGATCACGAACACCAGGTGCGCGGTCTTGGTCCACAGGTAGGCCATGCGGGCTGCTCCGTAACGAGGGATGCGATCATACGACGCGCGCGCTTCCCGTCCCCGCCTGCCTGCCGTGGCCCGACTCCCGTGACCAAGCAATACGACCGCGACTACTTCGACCGCTGGTATCGCCGCCGCGGCATCGGCGGCGCGCGGCGGCTCGCGCGCAAGGTCGCGCTTGCGGTCGCGACCGCCGAGTACCACCTGGAGCGGCCGCTGCGCACGGTGCTGGACATCGGCTGCGGCGAAGGCGCCTGGCGCGCGCCGCTGCTGCGGTTGCGGCCGCAGGCGCGCTACCTCGGCTTCGATGCCAGCCCGTATGCGGTCGCGCGCTACGGCCGCACGCGCAACCTGCACCTGGCGCGCTTCGCCGACTTCGCCCTGCTGCGCCCGTGCCCGCCGGTGGACCTGCTGGTATGCAGCGACGTGCTGCACTACCTGTCCACGCGCGAACTCGACCGCGGCTTGCCCGGCCTGGCCGCGCTGTGCGGCGGGGTGGCGTTCCTGGAGGTCTTCGTCCGCGAGGACAGCGCCGAGGGCGACGAGGAGGAGTTCCAGGCGCGTCCGGCGCACTTCTACCGGCAGCGCTTCGAACGCCTGGGCCTGGCCGCGCTCGGCTCGCACTGCTGGCTGGCGCCGGGCCTGCGCGCCCGCGCGACGGCGCTGGAATTGCCGGGCTGAGATTGCGGCCCGCGTCACACCGGCGCGGCCGCGGCGTGCGCCCGGCATGGAGTATGCTGCGGCGCAGCACCAACGCCGGCAAGGGCACGGGGACCGATGTTGCTGTATCAGATGCACGAACTCTGGCGCGCCGGCGCGGCGCCGCTGACCTACTGGGCCGAGGCCGGCGCGAAGATGTTCTCGGCACCGGGTAGCTGGCTCGCCGGCATCCCCGAGGCTTCGCGCATCGCCGCCGGCTGCGAGCTGCTGTACCGGGTCGGCAAGGACTACGAGAAACCGGAATTCGGCCTGCACGCCGTGGAGATCGACGGCCAGCATTGCCCGGTGGTCGAGCAGGAGGTGGCGCGCAAGCCGTTCTGCCGGCTGCTGCGCTTCAAGCGCTACAGCGACGACGCCGGCAACCTGCGCACGCTCAAGGGCGACCCGTCGGTACTGGTGGTGGCGCCGCTGTCCGGCCACCACGCCACCCTGCTGCGCGATACCGTGCGCACGCTGCTGCGCGACCACAAGGTCTATGTCACCGACTGGCTCGACGCGCGCATGGTGCCGGCCGCCGAGGGCGCGTTTTCGCTGGACGACTACGTGGCCTACATCCAGGACTTCATCCGCCACATCGGCGCGCGCGAGCTGCACGTGATCAGCGTCTGCCAGCCGACCGTGCCGGTGCTGGCCGCGGTGTCGCTGATGGCCGCCCGCGGCGAGACCACCCCGCGCTCGCTGGTGATGATGGGCGGGCCGATCGATACCCGGCAGTCGCCGACCGCGGTCAACGCCATGGCCATGCAGAAACCGCTGTGGTGGTTCGAGAGCAACCTCATCCAGATCGTGCCGGCCAACTATCCCGGCCGCGGCCGCCGCGTGTATCCGGGCTTCCTGCAGCACGCCGGGTTCATGGCGATGAATCCGGAGCGGCACTTCATGTCGCACTGGGACTTCTACCAGGACCTGGTCAAGGGCGACCTGGAGGATGCCGCCGCGCACCGCCGCTTCTACGACGAATACAACGCCGTGCTCGACATGCCGGCCAGGTACTACCTCGACACCGTGCGCATCGTGTTCCAGCAGCAATTGCTGCCGCGCGGGCTGTGGGACGTGGCCGGCGCGCGCGTGGATCCGGCGGCGATCCGCTCGTACAAGGGCGGCGGCACCGCGCTGCTGACCGTCGAGGGCGAACTCGACGACATCTCCGGCGCCGGCCAGACCCACGCCGCGCACGCGCTGTGCAGCGGCATCGCCGCGGCCGACCGCCAGCAACTGACGGTGGCGGGCGCCGGCCACTACGGCATCTTCAGCGGCCGCCGCTGGCGCGAGCAGGTGTATCCGCAGGTCCGCGATTTCATCGCCGGCCATACCGCCTGAAGCCGATGGCAGACCGCGCCCTCCGGCCTTTGCACATCCAATACTGGCGGCCGCCGCGGGCCGCCGGGATACTCCCCGCATGATCCGCTTCCGCTCCCGGGCCTGGCAGCGCCCGCTGGCGCGGCTGGCGCTGGTCGCCATGCTGCTGCTGGCGACGCTGCCGACTTTCGGTCGCCTGCTGGGCGCGCGCGCCGACACCGCCCCCGCGCTGGCGTCGCCGGCTTGGAGCGCCCTGTGCACGGTCGCGGGCCTGCGCACGGTCGCCCTGCCGGCGTCCTGGGGACATGGCGCCCACGGCGACCCCGCGCCCGCGCCCGCCGGCCATGCCGGCGACGAGTGCGCCTACTGCCCGCTGCTGGCGGCGGTCGTACTGACGGTGGCCGGCGGCCTGACCGGCGTCCTGCCGCGTCCGCAACCGGCGTTTGGCACAGGAAAATCGGCGCCCGGCCGCAAGGCTCCGCACCCTTGCGGCCTGGGTTCGCGCGGCCCGCCCCTGGCGTCCTGAACCACAAGCCCTGCCTGCGCGCGCTGCCATCGCGCGTCCTTGTGCCGTTTCCGGAGCCTTTGCCATGTCGTTTTCCTCCCCCGCGGCGCCGCGTGCGTCGCGCCTGGCCGTTGCGCTGCTGCTGGCGCTGCCGCCGTCCGCGGCGCTGGCCGCCGACCCTCTCCCCGCATCCGATCCCGATTCCGAACAAGCCGTCACCCTGGAGCGCGTCGAGGTGCGCGGCCAGCGGCCGCTGGCGCAGAGCGTCCCCGACCTCGCGCAGGCGCGCGCACGCCTGGACGAGCGCGCCGGCGCCACCGCGCTGGTCGACGCGGAACGCTACCGCGACGGCCGCGTCGGCACCCTCGCCGACGCCCTCGGCTACGCCGCCGGCGTGTTCGTGCAGCCGCGTTTCGGCGCCGAGGAGGCGCGGCTGTCGATCCGCGGTTCCGGCCTGCAACGCACCTTCCACGGTCGCGGCATCGCGCTGCTGCAGGATGGCGTGCCGCTCAACCTGGCCGACGGCAGTTTCGACTTCCAGGCGATCGAGCCGCTGGCCGCGCGCTACATCCAGATCTGGCGCGGCGCCAACGCGCTGGAAGCCGGCGCCGCCACCCTCGGCGGCGCGATCGACTTCGTCTCCCCCGCCGGCTACGACGCCGCGCCGCGCACGCTGCGGCTGGAAGCCGGCAGCTTCGGCAGCCGCCGCGCGCAAGTGGCATTGGCCGGCAGCAGCGGCCGCGCCGACGCCTACCTCAGCCTGACCGGCGCGCGCCAGGACGGCTACCGCGCGCACGCGGTGCAGGAGAACTACCGCCTGTCCGGCAATGCCGGCTTCCAGTTCGGCGACCGCCTCGACGGGCGGCTGTACCTGACCCATGTCGACACCCGCTCGCAGCTGCCCGGCAACCTCACCCTGGCCGAGGCACTGCAGGATCCGGCGCTGGCGGCGCCCGCCAACCTCGCGCTGGACCAGCGCCGCGACTTCCGCCTGGACCGCGTCGCCGGCAAGCTCGCCTGGGCACCGACGGACGCCGGCAGCATCACGCTCTCGCTGTTCCATTCCGACAAGTCGCTGCACCATCCGATCTTCCAGGTGCTGGAGCAGGCCTCGCGCGACGACGGCCTGGACCTGCGCTGGCGCAGCGAAGGCATGCTGGGGGGCAGGCGCCACATCCTCGTCGCGGGCATGTCGCACGTGCGCGGTCGCCTCGACGACGAACGCTTCGTCAATGTCGGCGGACGCGCCGGCGCGCCCAGCAACCGCTTCGACCAGCACGCGGCCAACACCAGCGCCTTCGTCGAGGAGCAGCTGTGGCTGACGCCACGCTGGGCGCTGGCGCTGGGCGCGCAGGCGCTGCGCGCGGAGCGGCGCTCGCGCGACCTGCTCATCAGCGGCGGCCGCGACGAGAGTTTCGAGGTCGATTACACGGCCGTCAGTCCCAAGCTCGGGCTGCGCTGGCTGCCCGGCGAGGGCACCCAGCTGTTCGCCAACCTCAGCCGCAGCGCCGAGCCGCCGAGCTTTGGCGAACTCAGCGGCGGACCGGGCGTCACCCCGGTCGACCAGCAGCGCGCGACCAGCGCCGAACTCGGCCTGCGCCTGCACCGCGAAACGCTGTCGCTGGACCTGGCGCTGTACCGCGCGCGGATCGACGGCGAGCTGCTGGCGCTCAGCGACGGCCAGGGCAACCCGCTGGGCACGGTCAACGCCGACCGCAGCCTGCACCAGGGCCTCGAGTTCGGCGTGGAGTGGACACCCGCGCCCGCCTGGCGGCTGTCGGCCAGCTACCTCTACAACGACTTCCGCTTCCAGCGCGACCCGGTCTACGGCGACAACCGGCTGGCCGGCGTCCCGCCGCAGCAGTTGCGCGCCGCGTTGCGCTGGGCGCGCGGGGCGCGCTGGCATGTCGAGCCGAGCCTGGAATGGGTGCCGCACGGCGGCTACGTCGACCACGCCAACACGTTCCGCGCACCCGGCTTCGCCACCATCGGACTCAGGCTCGGCGGCGATGCGGGCGCCCACTGGCAGTGGTTCGCCGACCTGCGCAACCTGGGCGACCGCCGCTGGATCGCCAGCACCAACGTGGTCGCCGATGCCCGCGGCGTGGACGGCCGCAACTTCCTGCCCGGCGACGGGCGTGCGCTGTATGTCGGGCTGGAGTGGCGCCCGGACTGATCGCTGCCCGGCTCCGCGCTTGCGTGGGAAAGCCGTCCGGGCCGCATCCGTCGCCCCGGTCGTCGCCACGCTCCGCAGCCCGAGCGCCCCGCGGGCGGCGTGAAGGCCTCCCGCTGCAGCGCCCTTCCCCCGCCTGCGGGAGAAGGGCCACATCGCGCCGGAGGCGGCCGGCGGTTACGCCTTCACCAGCAACTGCTTGGCGATCGCCCCGTGCAGGCGCCCGATCCCGCGCAGCAGATGCAAGGTCGCGAACAGCAGCAGCACGCCGCAGGCGAAGGCGATCGGCAGCTCCCATGCGCCCAGGGTCGTCGCCGGTTCCCAGTAACCGATCCAGCCGCCGGAGAGCGACCAGCCGTCGAAGGCGCCCAAGACGATCAGCAGCGGCGCGACCACCAGCCCCAGCGCGGTCGCCAGCAGCGTCACCGCGATGGTGAAGTAGGCGACGCCCAGCGGCAGCATCGCCAGCAGGTACAGCAGCGTGGACCAGGTGCGCGGGTCGGTGAACATCCCGCCGATCCGCGCCAGCACCGGCCGCTCGCGGTCGGCGTACAGCGGCCGTCGCGGCATCCGTTCGCCGAGCATCACCTCCACGACCCGGCCCTCGACCAAAGCCAGCAGCCGCACCGAACCCAGAAACAGGATCACGAACGGGATGCCGATGATGATCACCGACAACCCGAGCGACAGCGCGATCCCGGTCACCGTCCAGGTGAAATAGAAGATGCCGGTGGCCAGTGCCAGCAGCGAATAGAACAGCGCGCCGTAGGTGCGCGGGTCCGCGGCGACGCCGAAGAAGCGGCCGATGGCCGAGCTGCGCGGCGGCGGTGGCGGCGCGCGCAAGGCGGTCTGCACCTTGACCTCGGTGTCGCGGTAGATGTCGGCGACCTCGTCCGGCGCGCCGTAGCTGCCGGCGACCGCGGCGATGACTTCGGCCTCGGACTGCTCCGGATGCTCGGCCAGCTCCGAGCGCAGGTATTCCTCGGCGTCGTACAGCGCGTCCTGGACCAGGGCCGGATCGGCGCCGGCCAGCGCCGCGCGCAGGCGTGCCAGGTACTCGGGGATGGAGGTCGGCAACGGCGGATCGGGCATGGCGTTCATGCGGAAGGGCCCTGAGAGACGGAATCGAGGACGGAATCGACGGAATCGCGGGTGGCGCACCAGGCCCGGGTCCAGGCGTGAAGGACGTCCCGCCCGACGGCGGTGATGCGGTAGTAGCGGCGCGGCGGCCCGGCAACCGACGGCTCGACGAAGCTCTGCAGCAGGCCGGCCCCCTCCAGGTTGCGCAGCACCGGATACAGCGCGCTCTGCTTGCCGGCAAGCACGCCCTCGCCGACCGACTCCAGGCGCTTGGCGATCTGATAGCCGTACATCGGCTCGGCAGCGGCAGCCAGCACCCCCAGCAGCGCCAGCGACACGGTGCCGGCGCTGAGCTCCTTCTGGAACTTGCGCAGCTGCTGCCCGGCGACGTCGGGGTCGTCCGGGGCAGCGGCTGACGATGCGGGGGAAGCGGCCACGACGGGCTCCCGAACAGGTTGCAGGGATGCTATTGCTAACTTCGGTATAGCGAATGTGCCGCTAGTCATGCCCGCTTGGCATTCGATCGGCACGACCCACACCGGCTTTACGGTTTCATCGCCGCCGGTTGACGGCGGAGCGGCCAGGATGGCGCCGGCCGCTCCCCCCACGCGGCCGCGGAGAAAACAGATGCCACGCGGCGAGAAATCCAGCTACACCGACAAGCAGAAACGCCAGGCCCGGCACATCGAGCAGAGCGAAATGAAGGAAGGCCGTTCCAGGGAAGACGCCGAGCGCATCGCCTGGGCCACGGTCAACAAGCGCGACGGCGGCGGCAAGCAGTCCGGCTCCGGACGCAAATCGGGCAGCGACAAATCGCAGACCCGACACTGACGGCGATGGCGACAGTGGCGGCGCTGCGCCAGAATCGGTGCATCGCCGCCCAAGGAGTCGCCCGTGCCGAACCTGCGCCCGCTGTGGTCCGCCCTGCCGCTCGCGCTGGCAGCGATGGCGTTGTCGCCGAGCGCGGCGGCGACGCAGCAATCGCCCGAAGCCGCGACAGCCGTGCCGCAGCCCAGATCGGCGCAGGAGCTGCTCGATGCCTCCAGCCCGTCGGACTGGCGCACGCCGGACCCGGCCAACACGCTGTACATGGACCTGGCGGCCGGCCGCGTGGTGATCGAGCTGGCGCCCGGGTTCGCCCCCGCGCACGTGGCCAACATCCGCACGCTGGCGCGGGAACGCTACTGGGACGGGTTGAGCATCTACCGTTCGCAGGACAACTTCGTGGTCCAGTTCGGCGACCCGACCGAGGACGCCGCCGCGCGCAAGCCGATCGGCAGCGCCAGGCCGCAGTTGCCGGCCGAATTCACCCGCACCTCCGAGGGCCTCGCCTTCGACCGATTGCCCGACCGCGACGGCTGGGCGCCGGAAGTGGGCTTCGCCGACGGCTTCCCGGCCGCGCGCGACCCGGCTTCCGGCCAGGCCTGGCTGGCGCACTGCTACGGCACCCTGGGCGCCGGCCGCGACGTCGCCGCCGATTCCAGCAACGGTACCGAGCTGTACGTGGTCGACGGCCAGTCGCCGCGGCAGCTGGACCGCAACATCACCGTCGTCGGCCGCGTCGTGCAGGGCATGGAGCTGCTGAGCGTGATCCCGCGCGGACCGGCACCGATGGGCTTCTACGCGCACCCCGAGCAGCGCACGCCGATCCGATCGATCGCGCTGGCCGCCGACCTGCCCGAAGCGCAACGCACGCCGCTGCAGCTGCTGCGCACCGATACCGCGCTGTTCGCGCAACTGGTGGAGATGCGCCGCAACCGTCGCGACGACTGGTACAAGGTTCCGGCCGGCCACATCGACCTGTGCAACGTGCCGCTGCCGGTGCGTGCGCCGCCGCCGGCCGCCGCCGCGGAATGAACGCGCGCATCCGGGCGCGCAGCGCGCGGCAAGGCGCCGCGTCCGTCACGCCGCATTAGCTTGCGCCTGCCTAGGCTGCCCCGCATTCCACCGCGAGATGCCTCCATG
The DNA here is from genome assembly GCF_003416885.1 of Cognatiluteimonas weifangensis. Taxonomy (GTDB): domain Bacteria; phylum Pseudomonadota; class Gammaproteobacteria; order Xanthomonadales; family Xanthomonadaceae; genus Cognatiluteimonas; species Cognatiluteimonas weifangensis. The sequence continues at coordinate 56,172 of NZ_QVPD01000012.1, read as the reverse complement.
CCGACCCTGCGCCTGCGCCTGACCGGGAGCGAAGATGATGTCCGCGCCGTGATCAATCTGCTGCAGAGCCTGGAGGGGATCGAGCACGTCGAGGAAGTCGCGGACATGATGGACCGCATGGACGACGCCGACTCCAGTTCCGCGGGTCTGAGCGACATCCGCGGGCCCGATGCGCACGAGCTCGAAGTCGAGGCGCCGAACGAAGCCACCGCACGCAAGGTGCGCGAGGCGGTCGAGGCGCTGGCGTTCGACCTCGACGCGCTGGTCGAGTTCGAGGAAGAGGAAGACTAGGCGCACGCCCCCCCACGCTGTTCGCTACGCGAGATTGGCGGTGCTGCGCCCTCTTGACGACATCCTGTCTTCAAGTTGGGGCGCAAGCCATCGATGGCTTGCGCTTGGAAAATCGGCTTCGGACGGAGTCGCCGCCCGGCGGGCCGGGGGTGCTGCGCCCTCCTGACGACCTCCTGTCTTTTAGTCTGGGCGCGGGTGATACCTGGCCTGACGTCGAGTCATGGCCTGGACTCGGGAAATCGGCTTCGGCTGGTTGTTCCCACGCACGCCGACTCACTTGCCCGGAAGCCGGTGGCCCGGCCTGTGCGGGACCGTCGGCGGCATGGATGCCGCCGAGGAGCCTACAGGGACGTATTCACGGCGTGTCCCGCACAGGCCGGGCCACCGGCTTCTTCCGCAGAATTTCCGCGCTTGAAAGTATGTTTTCACGGCGCACCCCGCACAGCCCAGGCCGCCGGCTTCCCTGCAGAGGGTTCCGCGCTGGCCCATCCGGGGCTCTGCACCTGCACGGCCTTCCCGGGATCATTCCGGATGATCACGAGAGACCACAACTCGCCGCGCGCCATGCGCTCGGCACCCGGGCGCGCGGCTACAGGCTGGCGCCGTCGACCTGCTTTACCTGCAGCGTCGCCAGGTCCACGTCCGGCAGGCAGCGCACGTTGACCGCGACCATCGGCGCGCCGGTCTTGGGGTGGACCGCTTCGCTGAACGGCGCGATGCCGCAGGTCGGGCAGAAATGGTGCGCGATCCTTTCGGTATTGAAGCGATAGGTGCCGCAGTCGCCTTCCTGCGAGGTCAGCGTCAGCGCCGCGCGCGGAAAGAACGCCAGCAGCGCGCCACGGCGCCGGCACAGCGAACAGTTGCAGTCGATCGCCTCGTGGATCTCGCCTTCCAGGGTGAAGGCGATCCTGCCGCAATGGCAGCTGCCGGCGTGGGTCATGGCGCGGCTCCGGGCCGATGGGACCGGGAACCTTAACCCGTCGCGGCACGCCGCGCATCCGCCGGGAGTGGGATTGCCGCCGCGGCAGGGGCGTTGCACGCTGCAAGCTTCGTGTCTCCGGGGAATGGCCGATGTTGCACCTGCGAATCCTTCTGGCCTGGGCGCTGACCGCCGGGTCGCCGCTGGCTGCGCTGGCCGCCGCGCCGGCCGCGCCTGCCGCTTGCGCGCCGATCCCGTTGGCCGGTGGCAATGCCGCCGCCGTCGCCACCCCCAGCGCAGCCGATGCCTGGGGCGGGCCGCGCCGCGGCAACGAGGCCACGCTGTCCGACCGCGTGGTCCGCTACTCGATCGACGCCACCCTGGACCCGGTCAAGCACACCGTGACCGGCAAGCAGCAGCTGACCTGGCGCAACCGCAGCGCGCAGCCGGTCTGCAGCGTCTACCTGCACCTGTACCTCAATGCGTTCGAGGGCCCGGGCAGCACCTTCATGACCGAGCTGCGCGAGGGCAATGACAAGTTCCGCAGCGGCGTGGACGTCAAGGACGGCGACTGGGGCTACATGCAGTTGCGCAAGGTGGCGCAGGGCGGCGCGCCGGTGCAGTGGCGTTTCGTGCAACCCGACGGCGGCCCGAAGACCGACCGCACCGTGGTGCGGCTGGACCTGCCGCAGCCGGTCGCACCCGGCGCCAGCACCACCCTGGACATCGACTTCTTCGACCAGCTGCCGCGGGTGATCGCGCGCACCGGTTACTTCGGCAGCTTCCACCTGGTCGCGCAATGGTTCCCGAAGGTCGGCGTGCTCGAACTGCCTGGCGAGCGCGGCGCTACCGCACCGCGCTGGAACGCGCACGAGTTCCATGCGCACAGCGAGTTCTACGCCGACTTCGGCGAATACGACGTGCGCATCACCGTGCCCAAGGGCTACACCGTCGGCGCCACCGGCGAACAGACCGGCGCCCCGGTCGAAAAGGACGGCAAGGTCACCCACCGCTTCGTCCAGGGCGACGTGCACGACTTCGCCTGGACCGCCGACAAGCGCTATGCCAGGCCGCTGGTGGGCCACTACAACGGCGCCGGCAGCCCGCAGGTGACGGTGCGCGTGCTGTACACGCCCGAGTACGCGCACAACGCCCAACCGGCGCTGGATGCGACGCTGCAATCGCTGGAGTTCTTCTCGCGCACGCTCGGCCCGTATCCGTACCGCACCGTGACCGTGGTGATTCCGCCGCACAACGCGGGCGAAGCCGGCGGCATGGAATACCCGACCTTCTTCACCGCCTCCAGCTTCGCCAAGGTCGACCCGGGCACCCTGACCCGCGACCTGCTCGACTTCGTCACCATCCACGAGTTCGGCCACGGCTATTTCTACGGCATCCTCGCCTCCAACGAATTCGAGGAGCCGATGCTCGACGAGGGTCTGAACGAGTACTGGGACCAGCGCATGCTGCGCGCCGCCGGACGCGACATCCACCTCGGCACGCCGTTGATGAAGACGCTCGGGATCGACCTGCGGCTGCCGGTGTTCGACTACGAACGGCTCGGCGCGATGACCGAGCACCCGGCCGACCCGCTTGGCCAGAACTCCTGGAAACGGATGTCCGGCGGCAGCTACGGCACCGTGTACTCGCGCACCGCCACCGCGATGCGCGACCTGGAAGCCGCGGTCGGCACGCCGGCGCTGGAGCGCGCGTTCAAGCTGTACTACGCGCGCTGGAAGTTCCGCCACCCCAGCATCGCCGACCTGCGCCAGGCGCTGATCGAGGGCACCGGCCAGCGCGCGACGGTGGAGCGGATCTTCGCGCAGCAGGTCTACGGCGTGCAGCCGGTCGACGACCGCATTGCCGCCTTCAGCAGCAACGAGGTGCTGCCGCAGCCGGGTTACGTGCAATACCGGGGCCGGCGCATCGAACTGACCTCGGCCGCGATCGACAAGGCCATCGCCGACAAGCGCGCGGCGTGGAAAAAGGCGCACCCCGAAGCCAAGCCCGGCGAGGGGCCGTTCCCGTACCGCACCAGCGTGCTGGTGCGCCGCGCCGGCGCCGACGTGCCGCAGACCGTGACCGTGACCTTCGCCGACGGCAGCCGCGCGACCGCGCATTTTTCCGGCACGCGGCCATGGCAGCGCTTCACCTGGACCAAGCACGGCAAGGCGGTCTCGGTGCAGCTGGATCCGCAGCACAAGGTGTACCTGGACGCCAGCAAGTTCGACGACGCCCGCACGCTCGAAAACGACGGCTCCGTCGCGCAGCGCCTGACCGGCCAGTTCGCTTCCGCGCTGCAGACCCTCTTCTCCTTCCTGGTGAGCCTATGAACCGCATGCCTCGTCGCGGCGGCATGACCGTCGCCCTCGCCGCCTTGAAGGCCGCGCTGCAGTGGCGGCTGCTGCTGTTGTGGCTCCTCGCCACGCTGTTGCCGACCCTGCTGGTGGCCACGCCGCTGTGGGTCACGCTGCAGGCGCAGTTCGGCCACGCGCCGGACGCGGCAGCCATCGCCGCCGGCCGCAACCTGCCGCTGCTGATCCAGGGCCTGATGCAGGTCGGCGAACACCTGGGCTGGCTCGGCGCCGGCCTGGGCGCGGCCACGGTACTGACGCTGCTGCTGTCGCCGTGGCTGAGCGGGATGGTGGTGGCCTCGCTGCGCGCCGGACGCCGGCTGGGTCTGGGCGAACTCGTCCACGGCGGGCTGAGCGAATACGGGCGGCTGCTGCGGATGCTGCTGTGGTCCGTGATTCCGCTCGGGATCGCGGCGGCGATCGGCGGCGGCGCGATCGGCGCGCTGGGCAAGAGCGCCGAACAGGCGATCCTGGCCTCGGACGCCGACCGCGCCTCGCGCATCGGCCTGGCCGTCGCGGCGCTCGTGTTCGTGCTCGCGCACGCCACCGTGGAAGCCGGGCGCGGCTGGCTCGGCGCCGACCGCAACCGGCATTCGGCGGTGGTGGCCTGGTGGCACGGGGTGAAACTGCTGCTGCAGCGGCCGCTGGCCACGCTGCTGGTGTACCTGGTCGCCAGCCTCGTCGGCTACGGCCTGGCGCTCTTGTTCGCGTGGCTGCGGGTGCGCGCGGACGGCGTCGGCCCGGGCGCGTTCGCGCTGTCGTTCCTGCTTGCGCAGGCGATCGTGGCGATGCTGGCCTGGGGCCGGATCGCGCGCCTGTACGGCATGGCCGGGCTGGCGGCGGAACGGATGGCGCAGCCGCTGCCGGCAGCGAAGCCGGACGCCTCGCCCGCGCACGCACCGCTGCCGGTCTGAGCGCGCGCAACGCGGCTGGCAGGCGGTGCGGTCGGCGCCGCCGGCACGCTGGCGGCCCCCCGGGCTCCTGCGGCGTGCCGCCTGCGCCGCGGCAGCGCCTGTGACCGGGTTCACGATACAGTCCCTTTGTCGCGCTATTCTGGCGTCGAACGGGGGGCCCCGCATGCAGACGAAATTCAACCCGGGATCGCAGGCCCAAAGCGAAGTCTTCCTGGCCGAGTTGCTTGCCGCCAGGACCCCGCTGGCGATCCTCCAGGCACTGGCGCGGGCGCTGCCCGACGCACCGCAGGCGCAGGCGCTGTGGTCGTCGAGTTGGCCGCAATCGATCTGCAGCGATCCCCCGGGAGTTTCCGGTCCCGAGATCGCGCGCGCGGTGCGCGAGGTCTCGGCGCGGCGCGCCGGCGCGCATCCGGATCCCCGCTACTCGCTGCTGTGCGACGACCCCGACGGCGGCGTCGCCCTGCTGCATCTGGAATCGCCATGGACCACGGCGCCGCAGCTGCGGCGGCTGTGCGCGGCGGCCGGCGCGCGCATGGCGGAGGTGCTGACCCGCGAGCGCCTGCATTCCACGATCGCGCAACTGGAAAACGCCGAACACCTGCAACGGGCGCTGTTCGCGATCGGCGACCTGGCCGCCTCCGACCTGGACATGCCGGAGATGCTGCGCGGGCTGCACCGGATCGTGTCCGGGCTGATGTATGCGGAGAACTTCTACATCGCGCTGTACGACCCCGCCGGCGACAGCCTGCGGTTCGCCTATTACGCCGACACCGTCGACCAGACCGGGCCGGATCCGGACCAGAGCGTTCCGCTGGCGCAACTCGAACGCTGCCTGACCTGGTACCTGATCCGCGACGGCCAGCCGCTGATGGGCACCACCGCGCAATTGCGCGAGCAGGTCTCCGGCCCGCTGACGGTGCTGGGCACCGACAGCAGCGACTGGCTGGGCGTGCCGATGCAGCGCGACGGCCGCGTGTACGGCGTGCTGGTAGTGCAAAGCTACCTGGAAGGCAGCAAGTACACGCATGCCGACATGAGCCTGCTGGCGTTCGTGGCCGAACACGTGCTCACCGCGCTGGAACGCCGCGGCGCGCGCGAGGAGCTGGAGCGCCGGGTCGAGGAGCGCACCTGCCAGCTGGCGCAGGCCAACCGCGAACTCAGCCGCGAGGTGGCCGAACGCGAGCGCGGCGAGCGCCTGCAGGCCGCGCTCTACCAGATCGCCGCGCTCGCCGGCAGCGCGGAAAGCAGCGACGACTTCTACGCCCGCGTCCACGCCATCGTCGGCGAGCTGATCGATGCACAGAACATCTACATCGCGCTGCTGTCCGACGACGGCGCGACGATCGAATTCGCCTACGCGGCCGACCGTTACCAGCAGGACTGGAGCAGCCGGCCGTTCGGTCGCGGACTCACCGAATACGTGCTGCGCACGCGGCAGCCGCTGATCGTCGATCGCGCCCAGGTCGACGCGCTGGTGGAACAGGGGCACGTGGATCCCGGCTATGTCGCCTCGCCGACCAAATCGTGGCTGGGCGCGCCGCTGCTGGTCGACGGCAAGGCGATCGGCGTGGTCGCGGTGCGCGCCTACGAGGACAACGCCGATTACGATACGCACGACGCCGAGCTGCTGACCTTCGTCTCCCACCAGATCGCCAGCACCCTGCAGCGGCGCCGCGCCGCCGAGGCGCTGCAGCAGGCCAACCTGCAACTGGAGGAGCGCGTGCAGCAGCGCACCCGCGAGCTGCGCGAGCAGATCGCCCAGCGCGAACTGGCCGAAGCCCAGCTCAAGCACCAGGTGATGCACGATCCGCTGACCGGACTGCCCAACCGCGTCTACCTGCGCGACCGCATCGAACGCGCGCTGTCGCAGTTGCGGCGCGAGCCGGGCCGCAGCTTCGCGCTGCTGTACATCGACGTCGACCGCTTCAAGCAGATCAACGACAGCCTCGGCCATCTGGTGGGCGACGACGTGCTGAAGGAAGTCGCGCACCGGCTCGGGCACGCCGTGCGCGAGCCGGACGTGGTCGCGCGGCTGTCCGGCGACGAGTTCGCGATCCTGCTCGAGCGCGTGGACCTGCCAAAAACCGCCTCCAGGGTCGCCCAGCGGGTCATCGCCGCGCTGCAGCGGCCGATGGAGGTGGCCGGACAGGAGGTGGAGACCAGCGCCAGCATCGGCGTCACCGTCTGCGACGGCAATTACGTGTCCACCGACGAGGTGCTGCGCGACGCCGACATCGCCCTGTATCGCGCCAAGGAACAGGGACGCAACTGCTTCGTGATGTTCGACGAGCAGCTGCACCACGCCACCATGCACGTGCTGGCGCTGGAGCGGGAACTGCGCGAAGGCCTGCGCCACGACCAGTTCATGCCGTGGTTCCAGCCGCTGGTGCGGCTGCAGGATGCCGCCGTGGTCGGCTACGAGGCGCTGCTGCGCTGGCAGCACCCGCAACGGGGCGTGCTGGCACCCGCCGATTTCCTGCAGGTGGCCGAGGACAGCGGCCAGCTCGAGGCGATCGACTGGCGCATCTTCCAGCTCGCCTGCGAAGCGGGGCGGACGCTGCTGGACGACGGCCAGTTCGTCACCCTCAACGTTTCGCCCGGGCTGATCCGGCGCGAGGATTTCGACAGCCGGCTGCTGCGCGTGGCCGCGGCGGCCGGGCTGGCGCCCGAGCGGCTGCGCATCGAGATCACCGAGAGCACGCTGATCGGCGACCCGGAGGCCGCCGTGCGGGTCCTGCAGCGGCTGCGCGCGGCCTGCGTGGAATCGGCGCTGGACGATTTCGGCACCAGCCACGCCTCGCTCGCGTCCCTGCACAGCCTGCCGTTGCGGATGATCAAGATCGACCGCTCCTACATCGCCGCGCTCGGCGACGCGGCCGCGCGCGGGCACGCCGTGGTCGGAGCGATGATCGCCCTTGCCCGCTCGCTGGACATCGAGGTGCTGGCCGAAGGCATCGAGACCCAGGCCCAACACGACGCCCTGCTGGCGATGGGTTGCCACTACGGCCAGGGCTTCCTGTACGACCATGCGCAACCGCTGGCGCACTGGACCGTGCGCGCCTGAGCGCGGAGGGATCGCCATGGCCGCGACCGCCGGCACCCACGACACCATCGGCCACCGCCACTGTCGCGCGCCCCGCGACGCACGTAGCCGGCCATGAGCGATCCGGTCGCGCGGCCGGCGGCCGCGGGCGACGACATCCGCGTCGGCATCGGCGGCTGGACCTATGCGCCGTGGCGCGACAACTTCTATCCCAAGGGCCTGGTGCAGCGGCGCGAGCTGGAATACGCCAGCCGCCACGTCAGCGCGATCGAGATCAACGGCACCTGGTACGGCACGCAGAAACCGGCGACCTACGCCCGATGGCGCGACGAAACGCCGGAGGGTTTCGTGTTCTCGGCCAAGGCGCCGCGACGGATCATGCAGTCGCGGGTGCTCGCCAGGGCCGGTCCGCAGATCGAGGATTTCCTCGGCGGCATCGTCGAACTCGGCCCCAAGCTGGGGCCGCTGGTGTGGCAGTTCGACGCCGGCCAGCGCATCGACCGCGACGATTTCGCCGCATTCCTGGCATTGCTGCCGGGCAGCGTCGGCGGGTACGCGTTGCGCCACGTGCTCGACGTGCGCGACCGGCAGTTCGTCGACGCCGCCTACCTCGCCCTCGCCCGCCGATACGGCATGGCGACGGTCTTCACCGATTCCCCGGAGTACCCGTCCTTCGCCGATGTCACCACGGATTTCGTCTACGCGCGGCTGATGCGCACGCGCGCCGGCATCGCCAGCGGCTACCCGCCGCCGGAACTGCAGCGCTGGGCGCAACGCGCGCGGCTGTGGGCCGTCGGCGAGGAGCCGGCCGACCTGCCGCGGATCGAGCCGGCCAGCGCGGTGGCCGCCGGGCCACGCAGCGTGTTCGTCTACTTCATCAGCGCCGCCAAGGAGCGCAACCCGGCCGCGGCGATGGCATTGCTGGGGTTGCTGGGAGAGCGCTGAAGCGGCCCGAGGCCGCCCTCCCGGCGAAAGTGCCGGCGGCGGCCGCGCCCCTCATCGGCGCTGCCGCTTGCGCCCCGGCGGCTTGCGCAGCGCCGCCTCCCACGCCAGCTGCGCCCACGGCCGCAGCGCCAGCGGCGAGTCCAGCGCCGCATCGGGCAGCGACCAGTAGCTCATGGCGACCGGCCGCCCGTGTCCGCGGTAGACGAACGGCGCGCCGCCGGCGGCCGCGAAGCGCGGCGCGCTCAGGGCATCGGCCTTCAGGTACAGCGCGCCGTCGATGACGATGCCGACGATCCGCTCCTCGCCGCCGACCGCGGCGTAGATGCCGTGGCCGCCGAACATCGCCCGCGCGCGGACCGGCGCGAACGCCGAGAACAACTCGTGCAGATAGTCGAGGAAATCGTCGCCCATGGCCCACCGCGGTCGCCGGCCCACTCTACAATGTCGCGATGCCGATGACCGACACCCGCAAGGCGTTCTGGCAGATCCACGTCTGCGTGCTGCTGTGGGGCTTCACCGCGATCTTCGGCAAGCTGATCACGCTGCCGGCGCTGCCGCTGGTGTGGTGGCGGATGCTGCTGGTGGTCGCCGCGCTGGCCTGCGTGCCGCGGGTGTGGCGCGGGCTGCGGGCGCTGTCGCCGCGGCTGCGCTGGGCCTACGCCGGCATCGGCGTGCTGGTGGCGCTGCACTGGCTGACCTTCTACGGCGCGATCAAGCTGGCCAACGCCTCGGTCGGCGCCACCTGCATGGCGCTGGCGACGGTGTTCACCGCGCTGCTGGAACCCAAAATCGCCGGCCGCCGGTTTTCCAGGCGCGAACTCGCGCTCGGCCTGGCGGTGCTGCCGGGCGTGGCGCTGGTGGTCGGCGGGGTGCCGCACGGCATGCGCCTGGGGATCGCGGTGGGTACCGTGTCGGCGCTGTTCGTCGCCGTGTTCGGCTCGCTCAACAAGCGCCTGGTCGAGCATGCCGATCCGCTGACCATGACCGCGCTGGAACTGGGCGCCGGCACCGCGGCACTGACCCTGCTGGCGCCGCTGCTGCCGCTGCTGCTGGCGCCGCTGGCGGCGGAGGCCTTCGCCGGCGAGCTGCTGGTGCTGCCCGGCGCGCGCGACGCGCTGTACCTGCTGGCCCTGGCGCTGGCCTGCACGCTGCTGCCGTTCGTGCTGTCGCTGGTGGCGTTGCGGCACATGAGCGCGTTCGCCGCGCAGCTGGCGGTCAACCTGGAGCCGGTGTACGCGATCGTGCTGGCGATCCTGCTGCTGGGCGAGCAGCGCGAGCTGACGCCGCAGTTCTATGTCGGCGTGGCCATCATCCTCGGCGCGGTGCTGGCGCATCCGCTGCTGGCGCCGCCGCGACGGCTGCAGCACCCGGAGATGCTCGGCACCGCCGAGGCCAAGGGCACGGCCGAGTAGCTCCCCGCGCGGCGTTTCGTGGCAGGCTAGATCCCCCGCCGCCACCGGCCCGCGCATGTATCTCCGGCACTACGGCCTCGCCGAGCCGCCGTTCTCGATCACCCCGGATCCGCGCTTCGTGTTCCTCAGCGAGCGCCACCGGGAGGCGCTGGCGCACCTGCTGTTCGGCATCGACACCGGCGGCGGCGGCGGCTTCGTGCAGCTGACCGGCGAGGTCGGCACCGGCAAGACCACGCTGTGCCGGCTGCTGCTGGAACAGTTGCCGGAAAACACCCGCGTCGCGCTGGTGCTGAATCCGCGGCAGACTCCTGTCGAGCTGCTGCAAACCGTCTGCGAAGAACTGCATCTGGAACTGCGCGGCGGCGACGGCCGCGATCCGCGCGGCAGCATCAAGGCCCTGGTCGATACGCTCAACGCCTATCTGCTCGAGGCCTATGCGCAGGGCCTGCGCGTGGTGCTGATCATCGACGAGGCGCAGGACCTGTCGATTGCGGCGCTGGAGCAGGTGCGGCTGCTGACCAACCTGGAGACCGCCACCCAGAAGCTGCTGCAGGTCGTCCTGCTCGGCCAGCCCGAGCTGCGCACGCTGCTGGCGCGCCCGGAACTGCGCCAGCTGGCGCAACGCATCACCGCGCGCTACCACCTCACGCCGCTGGACGCAGCCGAGAGCGAACGCTACCTGCGCCACCGTTACGGCGTCGCCGGCGGCGGGACGCTGCCGTTCGACAAGGCCGCGATCGCGCGCCTGCATGCGCACTCCGGCGGCGTGCCGCGGCTGCTCAACGCGATCGCCGAGCGCAGCCTGCTGGCCGGCTACGCCCGCGACGAACGCCATCCCGGCGCGCGCCTGGTCGACCTCGCCGCCGCGGAGGTGCTGCCGCCGCGGCGCCGTCGCCATCGTGTGGCCGTCGCGGTCCACGCGCTGCTGGCGGTCGCGGTGGTCGCGCTGCTGTTCGCCGCGTTCGGCCTGGGCCGCTCGCCACCAACCACTACACAGATCGCAATGCCACCGGCTCCGGCGCGGGCCGCGACGCCGCCGGCCCCGGCCATCGCGGCGACGCCGGTCTCGGCGACCGCAACCGCCCGCGCACCCGTCGCCACGGTCGCCGATGCCGAGGCTTTCGCGCAGCATGCGACCCGCGCCGCGGCGACGCCGCTGGCCCCGTGGCAGGCGCTGCTGGCGCTGTGGCAATTGCCGGCCGGGGCTGCCGACGCCGCCCGCGCCGCGCGCTGCGCCCCGCAGCTGGCGCCGGGCGTGCACTGCCTGCGCGCACGCGCCGACCTGGATGCGCTGGTCGCCATCGGCCGCCCGGTGCTGCTGCGCCTGCCCACGCGCGCGGGGCCGGCGTGGGGATTGCTGCTCGGCGGCGACGCGCTGCGCGTGCGGCTGCAGCTGGGCCAGGTGCAGGTCGACGTCCCGCGGGTCGCCTTGCAACGGGCCTGGACCGGGGACTATGCCGCGCTGTGGCGCGCGCCACCGGACCTGCCCGTGCCGCTCGCATCCGACGACGCCGCGGCCACGGCCTGGCTGCGCCATCGGCTCGCCGATCCGGCCGCCGCGCCCGCCGACGCAACCGCTGCCGGTCTCGATGTCGCGGTACGCCGCTTCCAGGCCGCGCACGGCCTCGCCGCCGATGGCGTGATCGGCCCGCAAACCCTGTTCGCGCTGACCGCGGCCGCACCCGGCCCGCACCTGCAGCCGGCGCTGGACTGAGCCATGTCGCTGATCCTGGAAGCGCTGCGCAAATCCGAAGCCGAGCGCCGTCGCGGCCAGGCGCCGGATCTGCGCGTCGAGTTGCCGCCGGCGCCGGCCACACCGGCGACGCCTGCACCGGCCTGGCGGCGGACCGCGGCGGTGCTGGCACTGCTGCTGGCGGCCGCGTGGTTCGCGCGCGGCTGGTGGCCGGCACCGTCGCACCCCGCAGCGCCTGCGCCCCTGTCGGCGACGGTTCCGGCGCCGACCCGCGATGTGCCCCCGTCCGCGCGCGCCACGGTTGCTGCGGCAATCCCGCCGCCGGCAGCGGCCATGTCCGGCACGTCGCCCACCTCAGCGGTGCCGGCGGCGGCCGTAGTCGCTGGCGTCGCCCCGTCCACATCCACATCCACATCCACATCCACATCCACATCCACATCCACGCCCACGCCCACGCCCACACCCACACCCGCAGTCGCGACGACCGCAGACCTGCCCAGTGCGCCGGCGCCCACGGCCCTGTCACCCGTGCCCGCATCGCCGCCCGCATTGCCGCCTGCGCAGCCGGCCCCGGCCGCGGCCATCGACGCCCCGCTGTCGTTGTCCGCCCTGTCGGTGGAAGAGCGCCGGGCGTTGCCGCCGCTGAAACTCAGCATGCACCTGTGGAATCCGGATCCGGCACGACGCTTCGTGATCCTCGACGGCCAGCGCGCGGGCGAAGGCGACCGCATCGGCGACGCAGTCGTCGTCGCGATCGCCCGCGACGGCGTGCTGCTGGACTGGAACGGCCGCCGCTTGCGCCTGCCGCTGCCCTGAGCGCCAAGGCGCGTGCCGGCTTTTCCACCCGGGACAGCGCGCCGTCCTGCGCGGGCCAGCACCGCGATGCCGCACCCGCACATTACAGCCCGCGCCCGTCGCACTATGCTGCCGGCGACCGCTGCGAACGGTCGCATCCGACTCTATGGGGAGACAGACTCGATGAACCAGAACACGCAATCCGATCTCGGCAAGCTGATCCTGCGCCTGACCCTGGGCGCACTGGTGCTGCTGCACGGCATCGCCAAGCTGAAGGGCGGCGTGTCGGGGATCGAAGGCATGGTCGCCGCCTACGGCCTGCCGTCGGTCCTCGCCTACGGCGTGCTGGTCGGCGAGGTGCTGGCGCCGCTGCTGCTGATCGCCGGTTTCTATGCCCGCGTCGGCGCGCTGCTGATCGCGGTCAACATGCTGTTCGCGCTGGCGCTGGCGCACATGGGTCAGCTGGGCCTGCTCAACGAACAGGGCGGCTGGGCGCTGGAATTGCAGGGCATGTTCCTGGGCACCGCACTGGCGCTCGCCCTGCTCGGCCCGGGCCGCTACGGCATCAACGGCCGCTGAGGCGACATCGGCGGTGCGACGCAGCAGCCTGCTGCGTCGCACCGCGCGCAACCAAGCGGCAGGCACTGGGCCTGCCCCCATTCAGGCCGGACGCCGCGGGTTGCCCCGGCACGCGCTGGAACCTCGCGCCCGTGCCCGCGGTCTCATGGCACGACAGGTTGCCGGGGACTGTTTCCCCCAGCGTGGCCGCCATGAATGGTCGTCGTTCGCTCGTTGCCGTGTCGCGGTCCTCGCGCCGCAGCTTCCTGGTGGCCTCGGTATGGGCCGCGGCCGGGCTGGCCTTGGGTTGCGGCCGCCGCGCCGCCGCCGGTAGCGACGTCGCGCCGGGACCGGTCACGATCATCGAGTTCTCCGACGCCGGCGAACGCCTGCGGACGCGGACCGTGCCCAGGCTGGTGCGGAGCGACGCGGCTTGGCGTGCGCAGCTCTCGACGCTGGCCTACCGCGTCACCCGCGACCACGGCACCGAACGCGCCTTCAGCGGTGCGCTGCTGGCCGAGCACCGCCCCGGCGTGTTCCGCTGCATCGGCTGCGATACCGCGCTGTTCGACGCGGCGAGCAAGTACGAGTCCGGCACCGGCTGGCCGAGCTTCCGGCAACCGATCGCGCGCGAGAACGTGGTGCAGACGCGCGACCGCAGCCTGGGCATGCTGCGTACCGCGGTGTCCTGCGCGCGCTGCGACGCGCATCTGGGCCATGTGTTCGACGACGGGCCGCCGCCGACGGGCCTGCGTTACTGCATCAATTCCGTGGCGTTGCGGTTCGCGCCTGCGCCCGCGCGTGCGGCCCGCCCGGGAGCCGCCGCATGAACGCCCTGCGCCAGCGTCTGTCCGCGCTCGTCGCGCTCGTCGCGCTCGCCGGCTGCGACTTCGCCGGCGCCGGCAACCCGCCAGTGGCGCTGCCCGCCCCCGCGCGCGACCTGCCGCGCGAGGCGGCCGCGGGCCCGCAGGTCGCGGTGTTCGCCGGCGGTTGTTTCTGGGGCGTGGAAGCGGTGTTCGAGCACGTCCGCGGCGTCCGCGACGTGGTCTCCGGCTATGCCGGCGGCGACGCGGCCAGCGCGCATTACCGCACGGTCGCCACCGGCCGCACCGGCCATGCCGAAGCGGTCCGGGTGGTGTACGACCCGGGCCAGATCAGCTACGGCCAGCTGCTGCAGGTGTTCTTCTCGGTCGCGCACGATCCCACCCAGCGCGACCGCCAGACGCCCGACGTCGGCCCGCAATACCGCTCGCAGATCTTCACCACCAGCGCGGAGCAGCGCCGGGTCGCCGAGGCCTACATCGCGCAGCTGACCGCGGCGCGGGCGTTCGCGCAGCCGATCGCCACCCGGGTCGAGCCGCTGACCCGGTTCTACCCGGCCGAGGCCCACCACCAGGACTATCTGCGCCGGCACCCCGACGCGCCCTACATCGTCCGCTACGACGCGCCCAAGCTCGTGCACCTGCAGCAGCTGCTGCCGGCGCTGTATCGTGGCGATTGAGGCGCAGCGCCGGGCGATCGTCGCCGCGGTCGGGAGCGCCGTCGGGAACCGCGCATGCGCCGCATCGACTTCGTGCTCGACCGCGATCATGTCGAGCTCAACCAGTTGCTGAAACTCGTCGGCCTGGCCGACAGCGGCGGCGCCGGCAAGGCGCTGGTCGCCAGCGGCGCGGTGCGCGTGGACGGAGCGGTGGAGCTGCGCAAGACCTGCAAGCTGCGCGCCGGCCAGGTGGTGCGCCTGGGCGATACCGAAATCCGCGTTGCGGCGCCCTAGCGCAGCAACAGCCGCACCCCTCACCCGTCCTGCGGACACCCTCTCCCCGCAAGCGGGGAGAGGGCCGCTGCGCCGAGCGCCGCTGCGACCATCCCCCTCTTCGACGAGAGAGGGCCGCTGCGCCGAGCGCCACTGCGACCATCCCCTCTTCGACGCGAGAGGGCCGCTGCGCCGGGCGCGCTGCGACCATTCCCCTCTTCGACGAGGAAGAGCCGCTGCGCCGAGCGCGCTGCCGCCCCCCTCGCCCCGCTTGCGGGGAGAGGGACCGCTGCGCGGCGCGCAGCAGGGTGAGGGGTGCGGCGGTTAGGCCATCCGACCTTTCGCGCAATAATGCCGACACGTCAGGATCCGCGCGGACATGCGCGGGTCCGAGGGGGGACCACGGATGACGCTGCTGACCACGACCTTGCTGCTGGTGGCGCTGGCCCTGGGCACCTGGGCGCTGCTGGTGTTCAACACGCTGGTGCGGCTGCGCAACCAGGTGCGCACCGCCTGGGCCGACATCGACGTGCAGCTGCAACGCCGCCACGACCTGGTGCCGCAACTGGTCGCCGCCGTCCGCGCCTACGCCGGCCACGAGTCCGCGCTGCTGGAAGCGGTGACCGCACTGCGCGCGCAGGCGCTGACCCAGGCCGCGCCGGCGCAACTGGGGGAACTGGAGAACGCGCTGCAACTGGGACTCGGCCGCCTGTTCGCGCTGCAGGAGGCCTATCCCGCGCTCAAGGCCAGCGACAACTTCCTGCAGCTGCAGCGCGACCTGGTCGCGGTGGAAGAACAGCTGCAATACGCGCGCCGCTTCTACAACGGCGCGGTGCGCGACTACAACGACGCCACCCAGCGTTTCCCCGACGCCCTGATCGCGCGCGGCTGCGGTTTCGCCGGCGCGGAATTCTTCCAGGCCGGCGCGGGCGAACGCAGGCCCGTGAAGGTGGAGCTGTCGCGATGAAATCCCTGTCGATGAAGTCGCTGCTGGCGCTGCTGTGGCCGCTGGCACTGCTGCTGCCGGTAGCGATCCACGCGCAGGAGCGCATCCTCGCCTACGACAGCGCAATCGCGGTGCAGGCCGACGGCAGCCTCGAGGTCACCGAGCGCATCACCGTGCGCGCCGAGGGCGACCGGATCCGCCGCGGCATCTACCGCGATTTCCCGACCCGCTACCGCGACCGCTACGGCAACCGCGTGGTGGTCGACTTCGAAATGCTCGATGTCGCCCGCGACGGCCGCCCGGAGCCCTGGTTCACCGAGCGCAAGGCCAACGGCGTGCGCATCAACACCGGCAACGACGCGCTGCTGCCGGTGCCGGCCGACTACACCTACACCCTGCGCTACCGCACCACGCGCCAGCTCGGCTTCTTCGCCGACCACGACGAGCTGTACTGGAACGCGATCGGTACCGGCTGGGCATTCCCGATCGAGCGCGGCACCGTGCAGCTGCGCCTGCCGCAACCGGTACCGATCGCCGCCCTGCGCGCCGGCGGGTTCACCGGCGCCCAGGGCGCCACCGGGCAAGCGTTCATGGCCAGCTTGCCGGCACCGGGCAGCGCGCGCTGGCAGCTCACGCAGCCGCTGGCGCCCGGCGAGGGCTTCACCATCGTGCTGTCGTTCCCCAAGGGCCTGGTGCCCGCGCCCACGCGGACGCAGCGCGTGCGGTGGTTCTTCCGCGACAACCGCGGCGCGCTGCTGGCATTGCTCGGCCTGCTGGTCCTGTCGGGCTATTGCCTGCGGCGCTGGCGCCAGCTCGGGCGCGACCCGCGTCCCGGCATCATCATCGCCCGCTACGAGCCGCCGGCGGGACATTCGCCGGCCGGCCTGCGCTACCTGCGGCGCATGGGCTACGACACGCGCTGCTTCTCCTCCGACCTGCTCGCCCTGGCCGTGGCCGGCGAGGTGCGCATCCAGCGCCAGGACAAGCTGCTCAAGGACGCCTGGACGCTGCAACGCCAGGCGCCCGCCACGGCGCACGCGACCGGCCCGCAACGCGCACTGCTGGACAGGCTGTTCCGCGGCGGCGGCGACGAGCTCGCGCTGGCCAGCCGCAACGCCACGACCCTGCAGGCGGCGCAAGCGGCGCACACCGCGGCCCTGAAGGCGCAGTACCAGCCGTCGCTGTTCCGCAGCAACGGCCGCAGCGTCGTCGCCGCGGCGGCGATCGACGCGGTCGCCACCGCGCTGGCGCTGCTGGCCAGCGGCGGCGCCGGGCTGCCGGCGATCCTTGCCTGCACGCTGCTGATGACCGCGGTCGTGATCGCGTTCGCGCGGCTGGTGAAGGCGCCGACGCCGGCCGGGCGCGCACTGCTGGACCAGATCGAAGGCCTGAAGCTCTACCTGGGCGTGGCCGAACGCGACGAACTCGCGCGCCTGCCCGGCCCCGAGGCGGCGCCGCCGCTGGACGCCGAGCGCTACCAGCGGCTGCTGCCCTACGCCGTCGCGCTGGAAGTCGAGGAGGCGTGGACGCGGCAGTTCACGCTCGCCGTCGGCGCGGCCGCGGCGGCGGCGAGCACGGCGGCGATGACCTGGTACAGCGGCGGCCGCGGCGGCGACCTCGGCAGTTTCGCCAGCGCCATCGGCAGCAGCCTGAGCTCGCAGATCGCCGCCTCGTCGAGTCCGCCGGGCAGTTCCTCCGGCAGCGGCGGCTCCTCCGGCGGTGGCGGCGGCGGCGGGGGTGGCGGCGGGCGTTGACGCGGCGGGTGCGGGAGCGCGCGTGTCGCACGCAGCGTGCGAGCCGACACTGCGTCGTCGTGACACGCGCGCGGGCGCGCCGGCTCAGTCGTATTCCGACAGCGGGCTCTCGCCGGGGCAACGGCGGTCGGGGAAGCCGTAGCGCTGGCGCAACTCCACGCCGCAATCGCTCATCGTCTGCACCTCGTCGCCGGGCGCGGCGCACTTGCGCTCGAACGCGCGCACGAAGGCTTCCTTGCGATGCACGAAGTCGGCGCCGCACTTGCGCGCCAGACCGATCCGGTCGAGGTCGGCCTGCGCCGGGTTGCCGCCGGACAGGCCGTATTGCTGCAGCTCGTCCGCGCTCAGCAGGCGCAGGTCGCGGCTGGGCACGGTCATCATCATGTCGGCGATCGCCACGTCGACGCCGTTGCGGCCGAGGTAGTCCTTGATCTGGTCGTGCACCGCGCGCAGTTCCTGGTCCAGCTGCGCGCGCGTGGTCGCGTCCGAATGCAGGCGGATGATGCGGTGGATGCCGACCTGCCCGGAGATCAGCCGGTTGTCGCCCGCGGCGAGGATGAACACGCAGGCGCTGTGGCAGGTGTCGCCTTCGCGCACCCAGATGGTCCAGTGCGAATCGGCGATGGTATCGCCGGCGCGGATGCCGTCCTCCACCTGGCCGCCGGTGGAATCGATGTCGAGGATGCGCTTGTCCAGGTCCATGCGGTCGGCCATCGCCACCACGCGCTGCACCAGGTCGGTGAAGTCGGCCGCGATCTTGCCGCGGTAGCGCAGGCGTACCACGCCGCTTTCGCGGCAGCCGGACATCGCGTCGAGCACGGCGAAGAATTCCAGGTTGACCAGCGGCATGCCGTCGCCGGCGGTGGCGTAGTCGGTGTCGCAGCTGATCGAGGCCTCGCCGGAGGTCAACGCCGCCGGCGGCCACTTGGTGCCCTTGAGCACGTCGGCGGTCAGCGGCGGGGTGACGACCACGGGCGTGCTGATCGCGCCGCCGTTGTCGGCGCTGGTCGCGGAGTTCTGCGTCGGCGCGGGGGCAACCGGCGGCGCCGGCCCGTTGCAGGCTGCCAGCAGCAGGCACAGGGCGGCGATTGACCAGGCTTGGGGCATGCTTCGCATCGATGAACGCAGATGCCGGCCGCGTGCGCCGGAGCGGCGTGCGGGACGGTCGATGCCTAGTCTAGGCGCTGGCGCCGGCGACGAGCCCAACCGGTGATGAATCCTGCGGTCTCCCGCTCGCCCGCCCCTGCCACTGCCGCCTGTGCATGCGCACGGCAACCCCCTGCCGCGAGGTGAGTCCGCACGGTTGCGTGCGGAGGCAGGCCGGCGGCGCCGCTATGCCCCCGGCAGCGGCAGCGCGCCGCCCTGGGCCAACGCCCAGACGATGCCGGCGACCAGGGCGAGCACCAGCATGCCCCGGGCGATCTGTTCGAACCGGTCCGGCCGGTCAGGCACTCCTGCGTTCATGGCGACCCCTCCCGTTACCGCGATCTAACGCCAGCCCGCCGCACGCGTCTGCGACCCCGGTCACACCCCCAAGCCCGCAGGCGCTGCTACCGGGGCTGGCGCGGTCGTCGATGAAGCACCGCACGCCTGCGCGGCCAATGGCACCCGCAGGCCAGCTCACGCAGGGGCGATGGCGAACGGTGCAAGTGCGTGCCCCCGTCGGCGCTCGACGGGTTTTGTCGCGCCGACGGGTGGCGCATGCGGACAGGCGATCCCGCCCGCATCAATTGCGCGGAAGGCGCGGGCGCTGGCTGCCGCGGGCAGCGTCTCCCGCGCGATCGCCGCGATCACGATCGTCACGACCACGATCGTGGCTATCACAAGCGTCGCCATCGTCGCGACGCGCGCGCCCAGCTGCCAGCGGTAGTGGCCCACCCCCGTCCTCGGCCACCGCCAGGGCACGCGACGGGCATTCGGCAAAGGTGGAGGAAGGTCCGTTCGTGCTCACATAGCGATGAAGCTTGGCGTTCTGCATGGCGCTCGCCACCGGATCGATGCAATGCATCGGTCCGCAACGCTAGCACCCAAGCCCTGCCACAGGCGTGATCCCGCAACCGGCTCGTGACACCCGGATAACAATGCAAGGCGCATAGTGCGCGGGCACTACGATGAAATGTCGTAACGGCAACTCAGCCGCTTCCGCCCCATCCCCGCCCTGAGCATCTTCTTCCTGCCCTGCAGGAAGCACGGCTTCGGCCGCTTCGCGCCGGCTTCCGACGCGTCATTACCAAGGGCAACTCCCATGAGCAGCATGCACAGCACATCCAGCACCAGCACCAGCGCCCCGTCCTCCGCCACAAGGAACATCGTCGACACGGCGGCGGCCAACGGGTCGTTCAAGATCTTCAGCAACGCATTGCGTCAATCCGGCCTGGCCAACACCCTCAAGGGCAATGGTCCGTTCACCGTACTGGCACCGACCGACGCGGCCTTCGGCAAATTGCCGCCCGGCCAGCTCGACACCTGGCTGAAGCCGGAAAACAAGGACGAGCTCGCGGCGGTGATGAACTACCACGTATTGGCGGGCCGCTCCAGCGCAGCCGAGATCGGCAAGCTGACGGCGGTGAAAACCATCAATGGCCAGTCCGCGCCGATCGTGATGAGCGGTTCCAGGGTGCGGATCGGCGATGCCGAACTCACCACACCGGACATCGCCTCCAGCAACGGCGTCCTGCACGGAATCGACAAGGTCAACATCCCGACCAGGCACTGAACCAAACCCTTGCAGGGAAGCAAGACCATGGCGGGGCGCAAGCCCCGCCATTTTGGTGTCCGCAAGCGCTCCTTCCGGCCACGGCCGCCGACAGGGCCTCGCTTGCGCATCTGCGCCCGGGCCTTTCCATCGGCGGAATCCGCCACGCGAAGCTCCGCAGGCCACGGCGGACCCGCTCAGTTCCCCGGCAACGCCACGCTCGCCCACGCCAGCGCGATGGCGCGTTCCGCGGGGGCGAAGACGCGGACCTCGGTGCGCGCAAAGAACCGCGCCGCGAATCGCGTCAGCCGGGCCAGCCAGGCACGTTCGGTGACCAGCGCGCTGCGTGTGAAGCGCCGCGACTGGCCGCACAGCTCCAGTGCGAAGCGCAGGTCCCTGGTCAGCGCCGCGGGCGCGATCCGGCGCATCCCGGCGAGATCGCAGAACAGCGCAATGCGCGCGTGCGCCTCCAGCCGCGCCTCGACCTCGGTGATGCAGCGGTCGCAGTCGCCCACCGTCAGCGTGCCGGTGACGCGGAATGCCGCCACGTGCGCCGGCGCCGGCAGGACCTCGATCATCTTCGCGCTCCGGGAGGACGCGGCATGCTCACGCGCCCCCGCGTAAGGCGATGTCACGGCCCGTCGATCGTCGCGGCACGCGCCCGGTTCGCACATCCCGAACGCGCCGCCGCCAGCCGCGCCGAAGACGCGATCAAGCGCTTGCCGCCGGCCTGCAAGCGCTGCCGTGCGCCGGCTGCCCGCAACCCGCCGCCGGACAGCGCTGACGCGCGAGCGCAGGCCGGATCAGCCGCGGGCGGGATCGCGGCTGTCGTGCGCCTTGCGCAACAGCTCGCTGCTTTCGCGCAGCAAGGCCGGGGCCAACTCGCCGAAATACCCCTGGGTGCGGTGGAAGCGCTCGATCAGCGCCTCGCGCTGGCCCTCGCGCACCAGTTGCAGCAGCTCGTCGAGCGCTTGCCGGTAGTCGCCCAGCAGTTCGGGCAGGCAGGCCGCGGCCATGATGATGTCGGCATACAGCGCCGGGCTTTGCGCGAACAAGCGGCCGACCATGGCCAGCTCCAGGCGGTAGATCGGCGAGCTCAGCCGCATCAGCGCCTGCAGGTCGGCGTTCTGGCGCTGCAGGAACACGCCGTAGGCCATGCTGGTGAAGTGGCGCATGGCCTGGATCAGCACCATCGCGCGGTCATGCTGCGCGGGCGATTCCTCCCGCAGCACCGCGCCCCAGAGCCCCATCTGCTCGAGCAGCCAGCGGTAATGCGCCTGACCGCGGCCGTGGCAGACCACGATCACCTGCTTGGCCAGACTGCTCACATCCGGGCCGAACATCGGGTGCAGCCCGACCACCGGGCCCGCGTGGCGCTCGAGCATCGCTGCCAGCGGTGCCGCCTTGATGCTGGTGACGTCGGCCAGCACGCAATCGGCGGGCAGGTCCGGCAGCGCGCGGATCACGGCACAGGTCCGGTCGATCGGCACCGCCACCAGCACCAGGGCGGCATCGGCCAGCAGGTCGCGGGCGCGGGGCCAGTCGTCCTGTTCCAGCGTGCGCAGGGGGTAACCCGAGCGCGCGAAGAACGTGGCCAGGCGGCGCCCCAGCGCGCCGGCGCCGCCGACGATCACCACCGGCCGCGACAGGTCGCCGGTCGCCGGAAACCGCGCGTCCTGGGTCGCATACGACTCGCGCATCACCCGGCGCAGCACGTCCTCGACCAGATCGGGATTGACCTGCGCGGCAGCGGCCGCCTGCCGCCGCGCCGCCAGCAGTTCCGCTTCGCGTTCCGGCACGTACAGCGGCAGGCCATGGACGCTCTTGTGCTCGCCCACCGCGGCGGTCAGGCGCGCGCGCTGCGCCAGCAGCTGGATCAGTTCGTCGTCGATGCGATCGATCTGCGCACGCAATCGGGAAAGGTCGCTGGACACGCAGGTCGCCGCCGATGCGCTGAAATGTCAGCGCATTCTGGGGACGCCGGGGATCGATGGCAATCAGCGCCGCGACCGGGCAGCCGGTCGCGATCCGCAAGCCGGTCCGCCGTTCGCAGCCATCCGTGCCAGCGCCTGCGCTCGGCCCGGCGCCGCAATTCCGGTCGGCGCGCCGCCCCGCGCGGCAGGCCGGCGCTCCGCACCCCGGGGCAACCGACCTATCATCCAGGCTCGCCAGGCCGACGAGTGCCATGCCGCGCGGGAACTGCACGATCCGGGCGTCGCGCGGGCGCGTCGCACGCCGGCGAGTCGCCAGCGCGGCAAGGTCGCGAGGAACCCCGCCATGTCCGAAATCCCGATCCGCTGCACGATGGTGTCGCTGCTGGCGCTGCGCGGTGCCGGGGCCGATGCGCAGGTGTTGCTGCTGCATCGCGCCGGCGCCTATCTGCACGGCGTCTGGAGTTACGTCGCCGGGCACGTCGAGCCCGGCGAACGCGCGTGGCGCTGCGCGCTGCGCGAGCTGGCCGAGGAAACCGGGCTGGCGCCCACCGCGCTCTACTCGGCCGACCGCTGCGAGCAGTTCTACGACGTGCGCGAGAACGCCATCCAGGTGGTGCCCGCGTTCGTCGCCTTCGTCGCCGTCGACGCCGCGGTGCGGCTGAACGGCGAGCACGACGCATTCCGCTGGGTCGGCTTCGACGAAGCGATCGAACTGCTGCCCTTCGGCGGCCAGCGCGAACTGTTCGCGCACGTGCGGCGCGAATTCATCGCGCGGCCGCCGCTGCCGCAGTTGCGCATCGCCACGGACGCACGCGACGCGGCGCCGTGACCCGCCGGTGGCGGGCCCGCGCCGGCAGTAGCCCGGTCGCGAGGCGCCGGCTGCATCACCAGCCTTCGAATGCAGTTCCGCCCGCAACGCCCTGCGACAATTGTGCGGCCCGCTAGGACCTGGCGTCGGCACGCACAGCGGCCCGCGTCGCCTTGCCGAACAGCACCGCCGACAGCAACCACGGCACGGCAAAGCCCAGCGCGAACATCGCACCCCGCGGATCCGCCCCGGCGACCAGCGCGAGCACGGCGACCGCAGCCTGCGCGAGCGCGACGGCGAGCATGGCGCGCGCCATGCCGCCGGCGCGCAGGCGCGCGACCAACGCGCCGACCAGGCCGACACCCAGTACGCCGACAAACAGCAGGTTCCAAGGGTTGCCCTCGTCGCCGATCATGCCGACGGCCAGGTTGACCCAGACGGTGAGGAATCCGGTCGCGATCGCGATGCCGGCCGCGGCCCGGTACGCGCGACTGGCCGACAGCCACGCTGCCAGTTCATAGGCCGCACAGGCGGCGAACAGCAGCGCCCCCATCACCGCGAAATCCGACCGCGTCCACTCCACCCCGCTGGCCGGGAACCATCGCATCGCCGCCAGCGGCAACAGCAACGCGACTCCCGCCGCGCCCCAGATCAGCGGCCGCCAGCGGTTGCCGCGGCGCGCGCCGCCATCGTCTTGCGTGTGTGCTGCCATGGCCTGGCCTCCGTGGGTGAAGGGTACGCGGGCCGCGGCGACCGGCCCGGTTGTGGGCCGCGTCTATCCCGAGGCAACGCCAGCCTGCAGCGCGCGGGTGAACACACCATGGCGCCAAGGTGAAGCGGGGAAGAAGTCGGGCCTCAGACGATGCGGAACATCGTCTGCCGCACGCCGGAGCCGGGGCGGCGCGGCCGAGTCGCGTAGGTGGCCGTGGTATAGCCCACGTGACGCTGACGGCGACGGCGTGGTGCAGCCGAAGCCGGGGCGGGAGCGGCATCGGAAAGTCCGGGATGGAAGTCCGGAGGCAGCGGCAGCGCTGCCGGCCGCGGGCGCTCGGCCCGGAGCTTGCGGCGGAACAGGAACAACAACGGATTCTTGATGATCGGCCTCCATAAAGTTCAATATTTACAGCAATTTACGGGCCATATTGTAACAACCGCGCGGCTGCCTGAACAGGCGTGGGCCAAGCCAAACTGAACGAATCTGGAGGCAAGCCGCGTCACGGATGTCGTAGGGATGGGACATCCGGGTCTGCGATCGCCAGCCCCGTAGTGGCGGCTTGCCTTCGCGCGCCGGCCCGTCAGATTGCCACGAACGCCTTGCCCGCCAGCGAGGCCTTGAAGCCCTCGTGCGCGGCGTGGACCTCGGCCCAGTGCGGCAGCGCCTTCATCCGGGCGATCCAGCCGCAGACGTTGGGGTAATCCTGCAGGGTGCAGCCCACCAGCTCGCCCACGGTCACCATCTCGATGCCGGCGTAATCGGCCAGGGTCGGGGCGTCGCCGCAGAGGAAAGCGTTGCCATGGCCGAGGAAGTGCGAATCGAGCACATCCAGCCAGCGCAGCGACTGCTTGCGGCCCCACTCGATGGTGGCGGCATGCGCCTCCTCGGTGGGGCGCTTGTGGTGCGGGAACAGCTGCGGATAGACCAGGCCGTAGCCGAAGTCCTTGTAGTAGTTGCCGTAGAACCAGGCCATCGCCTCGTCCACCCGCGCCCGCGCCTTGAGCTCCGCCGGATAGGCGCGCGAGCCGGTCTTGCCGGCCAGGTAGCGCAGGATCGCCCCGCTCTCGGTCAGCACGAAGCCGTCGTCGTCCAGCACCGGCACCAGCGCGCTGGGATTCACCGCCTTGTACTCCGGCTGGCGGTGCGCCCCGGCCATCAGGTCGACCAGCACGTAATCCAGCGCAATGCCTTCCTGTGCGGCGAACAGCATTACGATGCGGCTGGCGGACGAGGCCGGGTGGTAGTAGAGCTTCATGGATATCTGTTCCTCGGGGTTCGTGGCGGATCGGCTGGAAAGGATGGTCCTCCGGCCGCGATCGGCCGGCAAGCACGGGGTGCGAAAAACCCGCTCCGGTACAATGGTCGGGCCCCATCGTCCGCGCACGGCCCCCATGAGCAACAGCTCCACTTCCCGTCCCGCCTCCGGCAGCAAGATCGTCAGCCCGCAAGGCACGCCTGCCGTGCTGGACGGCATCAAGCCCAATGCGCTGAGCCAGATCCCCGACGTCGGCCCCAAGCCGCCGTGGCTGCGCGTGCGCCTGCCCAACGGCGCGAAGTACCGCGAGGTCATGGACATCGTGACCTCGCACAAGCTGTCCACCGTGTGCGCGGAATCCAAGTGCCCCAACATCGCCGAATGCTGGGAGCGCGGCACCGCGACCTTGATGCTGATGGGCTCGGTCTGTACCCGCGCCTGCAAGTTCTGCTCGGTCAACACCGGCAACCCCAACGGCTGGCTGGATCCGCTGGAGCCGGCCCACGTCGCCGACGCCGTGCGCCTGATGGGCCTGAAGTACGTGGTGCTGACCTCGGTGGACCGCGACGACCTGCCCGACCTCGGCGCCGGCCACTACGCCGCCTGCATCCGCGCCATCCACCTGACCATGCCGGACACCGCGGTGGAAGCGCTCACGCCCGACTTCCAGGGCAAGCACGCCCTCGTCGCCCAGGTGCTGGACGCCGGCCTCGCCACCTTCGCCCAGAACCTCGAGACCGTGAAGCGCCTGACCCACCCGGTGCGCGACCCGCGCGCCGGCTACGAACAGACGCTGGACGTGCTGAAGTTCGCCAAGCAGCACGACCCCAAGGTCATCACCAAGACCAGCCTGATGCTGGGCCTGGGCGAAACCGACGACGAGATCGCGCAGGCCCTGGACGACATGCGCGCGGCCGATGTCGACGTGGTGACGATGGGCCAGTACATGCGGCCGACCAGGAACCACCTGCCGGTGGAACGCTTCGTCAGCCCCGAGCAATTCCGCGAATACCGCGAACTTGCCCTGTCCAAGGGCTTCCTGGAAGCCGTGTCCGGCCCACTGGTCCGCTCCAGCTACCGCGCCGAGCGCGTGCTGGAACAGGACAACGTCGGCCTGGACGAGGGCAAGCAGAAAGTCCTGGACGCCATCCGCGAGTCGGCGACGACCATGCAGTCGCTGCGCTGCTGAGGGCGGCCCCTCGCCCGGCCAGAAGGTCGGCTCCGACACCCGCCGTCTTCACCACCGTGGTTGTAGGCTGCGCACGTCGCGCTACCGGAGATCGCCATGCGCATCCTCCTTACCGGCGCCACCGGACTGGTTGGCCAGGGCGTGCTGCGCGAATGCCTGCGCGCCGCCGACGTCACCCACGTCGCGGCGCTGGGCCGGCATCCCAGCGGCCAGCCGGACCCGAAGTTCGAAGACATCGTGGTGCCGGACTTCGCCGACCTGCGCGCGGTCGAGGACCGCCTGCATCCGTTCGACGCCTGCCTGTACTGCGCCGGCGCGCTGCCGCTGGGCACGACCGAGGCCGACTTCCGCCACGTCACCGTGGACCTGACGCTCAACGTGGCGCGCACCCTGGCGCGACGCAATCCGGCCCTGACCTTCGTCTACATCTCGGGCGCCGCCTCCAACCCCGACAGCCGCCTGATGCCGCTGCGGGTGAAAGGCGAAGCCGAGCGCGCCCTGGCGGCGTTGCCGATCCGCACGGTGATGCTGCGCCCCGGCGCGATCCAGCCCGTCGATGGCGTGCGCTCCCCGCACCCCGGGCTGGCGCGGATGTACGCCCTCACCGGACCGTTCATGGGCCTGGGCGTGCGGCTGCTGCCGCGGGCCATGACCACCACCGCGCGCATCGGCCGCGCGATGCTGGCGCTGCTGCGCCAGGACGATCCGCCCGCGGTGGTGGAAAACGCGGAGATCAACCGGCTGGGCGGCTGAGCGCGGGGAATCGAGACGTTCTTAATGCCCCGCAAAAAATTGCACTCTGACCCCTGTTCCTGCGTTCACAGCACCGCATCCTCCACCGCACGCGCGATGCCGCTGCGAACCAGCCAGGTCGCGATCGCAAGGTTGCCCAGCACGCTGCACCAGAACACCCACTGGAACGATGCCTTGATGGTCTTGTGCCGCAGCCGTTGCTGCGCGATGAGTGCGCCGGGCCAGCCACCCAGCAGGTCGACGAGGTGCAGCGTGTTCTCGGGAATCCGCTGCGCATCGGCTCGGGCCGCCGCCTTGTCCAGCGAGTACATCAGGTAGGACAGCAGGCTGAGCAGGCCAAAGGCAGCCGCCAGCAGCAGCGGCACGACGCCGAATGCGGCACCAAGCCCGATCCCCAGCAGGGCGAGGCCGCCCAGCAGCACGCGCGGGATCGGCAGCGGGGGCTTCCTCTTCTCGATCCTTTGACCGGCGAACCGGACTTCGGTCGCATTGGTGCGGCCGCGCGCATCGCGCCCCGCTGCGTAAGAGATCAGGTCGCCGCCAACTGGCCGGCGCGAGCCGAACTGGAAGGCCTTGACGTGCACGAAGGCACGATCCCCGCCGCCGTTCGGCACCACGAAGCCATAGCCCTTGTCGTCATTCCACCCGGAAATGCGGCCAACGAGTCTCATCGCGAATCGTCTTGAGGTGCACGGAACTTTTGCAGGGAATGAGATGGAAATCGCAACCATCAGGATTTATCCACTTTCAAAAATATACTCTGACCCCCCGTTTTCCGCCCACCCCTGTTCTTCCGACGACACTGGCTTGCTCAGTGCACTACTAAAATTTGGGTTCCGACCCGTGTTTCACTCCAACCTCAACTTGAACGAGTGGCGGTATATCGCTTGCTCTTCGATGCGGAAGATCCGAGCTCGATAATCTGCAGCGTGTCGCTCCGCCCGTCAAAATACAGACAGAACCTTGATTCATCGATCACATCTCCAAGTATCGTCGGCTTTGTGACTCCTGCCGGTGTACGAGTAACTTTCCCCATCACTGCATTTCCATATCTCTTCCCGAGAAATTTAAGCGTCAGTGTATTTTCCGACTGACCCCGCCCAATCAAACTGGCTAATCCCCCCTGGCGTTTATAGCTGCCCAGCAGCTCAAAATCTTCGCCACGCACCGAGATCACGCAGCTACATTCCGGCAAGTCGAACGAGCCACTTATGGGAATAGGCGAGGTCGCACATGCGCGTCCCAGTGAGCGCATAAATTCTGAAATTGGAGCTGACCGTGTTCGTATTTCTGAAACAATTTTTTGCTCCTTCTCTTTTAATGTTGCGATCGAACTAAGTGTTTCCGCAACTTGGCTATCGCAATCCGCAATCATCAACGCCGCCCGACATGCAGCCTCAGCCTCGTCATAAAGGCCCACATCACGCTGTCGCCTTGCCTTGTTACTAATTGCCAATGTATTTCCAGCATTTCCTGCTTGCGTATAGGCGTTGATGGAAACGCCTGAAAGCTTCAGTGCTCCGGCAGCAACACCAAAATTATTCCATGCCCCAGAGGATCTGGCCGCACGAGGAATGCGACCATAGTGAAAGAACGCCATCTCTTGCATTTCCAGTTCGCCGTATAGGTAAGCAAGGTCAAAACGAATCGCGTGATCTCCTGGATCGCCTTCAAGGAGCACCTCCAGCGCGGCCACTTTTGTTAGCTTTTCCTGTGCTTCATAGATACTGGGAAAAGCTCGCATGAATTCGATCATTAGCGCATGATCATTCGAGGACGAAACGACCTCTCTTGCCGACTGCAATGTCTTCTGCGCTTGATCGAATCTGTCTGAGCGAGTCAACGCAGCCGCAGCAGAAGTTAAATACTTGACCTTGGTCTTGGGGTCTAATTCGTTCTCTGCAGCGATCAGGAACGAACGAGATGCGACCGAATATTCTTCCATTTGCTCGAATAAACGAGCTTCATTCATAGCTATTTCTGAATCATTAGGCCACTCCTCTCGTAGGCGTCTTACCTCATCTATGCTGCCGTTACCGTTAACAAGTTGCTTAAGCCAATTTTCGCGAGAATCCCATCGGGCCCTTTGAACGCTTGATGCACCATGACTCGAAGTCAGAAATGCATCTTTAAATTGCACTTGCCCAGCTTCATCACCATGCAGTAGCGCCATGAACCAACCATGCTCCAATTCGTTTAGGGACAGCGAGGAACTTGGTGGCGGACCCTCACTACCCAATACTTGAGGCGGCTTCTGCGAGTCTTCTTCCGGAGTATTTGCGTCGCCCACGACGCCCTGATCGGGAGACGCCGAAATCAGCGCATTGATCATCTCCATAAGCCGCACGAAAGATCGCTCAGGGGCTTTACGAACGAAGTCGATGTACTCAATGTTTCCCTGCAGTCCACCAGGCTTTCGGACTCCTTCCTCGACGAGAAGAACCAAGTTCATACCCCGCCCAAATGCAAGCCCAATTTCTTGAATTATCCATTCGGAAGCGGTCCAAACGAGATCATCTTTCGAGAACTTCACGTTTGAACCTATCCATCCGGATCGCACGTCGGATGGGCTTATTGAGTAGCTATGGCGTGAGCAAATAGCTATCAGGAGGTTTTTGTCGTTGATCGCCTCTAAGACTTTTTCACGCAAATCTTGTGGCTTAGCCACTAGTGCGTGCGCCCACGAAAATCCCGAATTAATCTCCGACAAGTGCGATAGAAAGCCAAGGAATTTGTTCACATGCTCTTCGTCTTGCGCACTAAAACTGTGCGCGACAAACGCTGAAACTTGAGCCATTTCCTTCCCCTATCAACTGCAATTACATCATTGGTAACTTCAACCCCTGTTCCCGCGCACACTGCTTCGCAACCTCATACCCCGCATCCGCATGCCGCATCACCCCGGTCCCAGGATCGTTCCACAGCACCCGCGCGATGCGCTTGTCCGCGGCTTCGCTGCCGTCGCACACGATCACCAGGCCGCTGTGCTGGGAGTAGCCCATGCCCACGCCGCCGCCGTGATGTAGCGACACCCAGGTCGCACCGCCGGCAACGTTGAGCATGGCGTTGAGCAGCGGCCAGTCGCTGACGGCATCCGAGCCGTCCTGCATCGCTTCGGTTTCGCGGTTGGGGCTGGCGACGCTGCCGCTGTCGAGGTGGTCGCGGCCGATCACGATCGGGGCCTTGAGTTCGCCGTTGCGCACCATCTCGTTGAAGGCCAGGCCGAGCTTGTCGCGCTGGCCCAGGCCGACCCAGCAGATGCGCGCGGGCAGGCCCTGGAAGTGGATGCGCTCGCGCGCCATGTCCAGCCAGCGGTGCAGGTGCTTGTCGTCGGGGATCAGTTCCTTGACCTTGGCGTCGGTCTTGTAGATGTCCTCGGGGTCGCCGGACAGGGCCACCCAGCGGAACGGGCCGATGCCCTTGCAGAACAGCGGGCGCACGTAGGCGGGGACAAAGCCGGGGAAGTCGAACGCATTGGTGCAGCCTTCGTCGAAGGCCATCTGGCGGATGTTGTTGCCGTAGTCGAAGGTGGGGATGCCCTGCTGCTGGAACGCGAGCATCGCCTCGACGTGCACGCGCATGGACTGCTTGGCGGCGTCGCGCACCTTGTCGGGGTCGGTCTGCTGCAGGGCCAGCCATTGCTCCACCGTCCAGCCCAGCGGCAGGTAGCCGTGCACGGGGTCGTGGGCGCTGGTCTGGTCGGTGACGGCGTCCGGGCGCACGCCGCGGCGCACCAGTTCCGGCAGTACTTCGGCGGCGTTGCCCAGCAGGGCGATGGATTTGGCTGCGCCGGCGGCCGTGTACTTGGCGATGCGGGCGAGCGCGTCGTCCAGGTCGGTGGCCTGCTCGTCGACGTAGCGGGTGCGCAGGCGCATGTCGATGCGCGACTGCTGGCATTCGACGGTCAGGCTGCAGGCGCCGGCCAGCGAGGCGGCCAGCGGCTGCGCGCCGCCCATGCCGCCCAGGCCCGCGGTGAGGATCCACTTGCCGGTCAGGTCGCCGCCGTAATGCTGGCGGCCCATCTCGACGAAGGTTTCGTAGGTGCCCTGGACGATGCCCTGGCTGCCGATGTAGATCCAGCTGCCGGCGGTCATCTGCCCGTACATCATCAGGCCCTTCTTATCCAGCTCGTTGAAGTGCTCCCAGGTGGCCCAGTGCGGCACCAGGTTGGAGTTGGCGATCAGCACGCGCGGGGCGTCAGCGTGGGTGGGGAAGATGCCGACCGGCTTGCCGGACTGCACCAGCAGGGTTTCGTCGTCGCCCAGGGTCTTGAGCGATTCGATGATCGCGTCGTAGCACGCCCAGTCGCGCGCGGCGCGGCCGATGCCGCCGTAGACCACCAGCGCGGCCGGGTTTTCCGCGACTTCGGCGTCCAGGTTGTTCTGCAGCATGCGGAACGGCGCTTCGGTCAGCCACGACTTGCAGGTGAGCGTGGCGCCGCGCGGGGCGCGGATGCGGCGGCTGGCGTCGAAGCGGGAGGAATCGTTGCGGGAGGGCATCCGGGAACCTTTGGAAAGCGGTAACCGGGCGATTATGGCACCGGGGGTAAAGTAGGCGCCCCGCCTCCAAGGAGCACCGCCATGAAGTGGATCCTTCCCCTCGCCATCGGCATGGTCCTGTCCGCGCCGGTTGCCGCGCAGGACGCCCCCGCCCTGCCCGACTACGTGACCGCGGCCGTGGCCGATCCGGCGCGCGCCGACGACGCCAAGGACGACAGCCGCCGCCACATCGCCGAGATCGTCGCCTTCTCCGGGGTGAAACCCGGCGACAGCGTGCTGGAGCTGGTGCCCGGCAGCGGCTACTGGAGCCGGGTCTTCAGCAAGATCATCGGCCCGGAAGGCACCTTGTACGCGGCCGTGCCCGAGCCGATGCAGAAATACTCGGAAGAAACCATGACGCTGCCCGACAGCCATCCCAACATCCGGGTACTGGTGCAGCCGGCGGCCGCGCTGGCGGTGCCGACGCCGGTGGACGTGGCGTTCACCGCGCAGAACTACCACGACTATCCGGACAAGTTCATGGGGCCGACCGATCCGGCGATCCTCAACCGGGCGGTGTTCGCCGCGCTCAAGCCGGGCGGCACCTACCTCGTGATCGACCACGTCGCCGAGGCCGGCTCCGGCCTGCGCGACACCGAGACCCTGCACCGGATCGACCCGGCGCTGGTGCGGCAGCAGGTCGAGGCGGCCGGCTTCGAGTACGTCGGCGAGAGCGCCGTGCTGCGCAGCCCGGCCGACGACCACACGCTGAAGGTGTTCGACGACGCGATCCGCGGCCGCACCGACCAGTTCGTCTACAAGTTCCGCAAGCCGGCCGCGGCGCAGGCCGCGCCCGACGACGCGCACGCGCACCACGCCGGCGACACCCCCGACGTCAAGGACATGAAGAACATGGAGCACGGCGCGCCGGTGACGCCTGCCGCGCCTGACGCGCCGACGGTGCCGACGCCGCAGGAGGACTGAGCCGCGGCCACGCGGCGCGCACGCCCCTCGCATGATCCGCTACCTGCACACCGACAGCCCGGTCGGCCGGCTGCTGCTGGCCGCCGGCGACGACGGCCTGCGGCTGCTGGAATTCGACCCGCCGCTCGCCCCGCTGACGCTCGGGGCGGACTGGCGCCAGGACGCGCGCGACCCGGTGCTGGTCGCCACCCGCGCGCAGCTGGACGAGTATTTCGCCGGCGCCCGCCGCGAGTTCGAGCTGCCGCTGGCGCCGCAGGGCACGGCATTCCAGCGCAAGGTGTGGTGGGAGCTGGCCAACATCCCCTACGGCCACACCATCAGCTACGCGCAACTGGCCACGCGCATCGGCAAGCCCAGCGCGACCCGCGCGGTCGGCGCCGCCAACGGCCGCAATCCGCTGTCGATCCTGCTGCCCTGCCACCGCGTGATCGGCGCCGACGGCAGCCTGACCGGCTATGGCGGCGGGCTGCCGATCAAGCGTTTCCTGCTGCGGCTGGAGGGCGCGCTGGCGCGCGAGGATTTGTTTGCGACGTAGGTGCAGCCATCGCGCCCACGCAGTGCCGGGAATCGGCCTGGCCACACTCACGAGGATCGAAGATGACCGCTACCGCCCACGCCCGCTTCGTCGCCCTGCATCGCGCCGCGACGCCGCTGTTGCTGGTCAACGCCTGGGACGCCGCCAGCGCGCGGCTGTGGCAGGAACTTGGCGCGCCCGCGGTCGCCACCAGCAGCGCGGCCGTGGCCTGGTCGCGCGGCTACGCCGACGGCGGCGCGTTGCCGCGCACGGTGCTGCTGGACTCCTGCGCGGACCTGGTGCGGGTGTGCTCGGTGCCGGTCACGGTCGACCTGGAGGACGGGTACAGCGAGGATCCCGCGGCGGTCGCCGCGCTCGCGGCCGAGGTCGTCGGCCTGGGCGTGGTCGGTTTCAACCTGGAGGACGGCGGCGGCGCGCCGGAGCTGCTGACGGCCAAGATCCGCGCGATCCGTGCCGCGCTGGGGCCGACCCCGGCGTTCATCAACGCGCGCACCGACGTCTACCTGCGCGGCCTGGCCAGCGGCGAGGCCGCGGTGGCGGCGACGATCCAGCGCCTGACGATGTACCGCGACGCGGGCGCCGACGGCGGCTTCGTGCCGGGCTTGACCGCGGCCGCGGACGCCGCGCGGATCGCCGCGGCGGTGCCGCTGGCGCTGAACCTGATGACGGTGCCGGGGCTGGCGCCGCTGGCCGAACTGCAGGCCGCCGGCGTGTGCCGCGTCAGCACCGGCCCGGGCCTGTTCAAGGTGGCCTACGCTGCCGGCCAGCAGGCGGCGATGGCGTGCCTGGGCGGCGACTTCGCGTCGCTGTACGCCGCGCCCCTGGACTACGGCACAATGAACCGTCTGTTCGCCGTGCCG
The DNA here is from genome assembly GCF_003416885.1 of Cognatiluteimonas weifangensis. Classification (GTDB taxonomy): domain Bacteria; phylum Pseudomonadota; class Gammaproteobacteria; order Xanthomonadales; family Xanthomonadaceae; genus Cognatiluteimonas; species Cognatiluteimonas weifangensis. The sequence continues at coordinate 22,589 of NZ_QVPD01000012.1, read as the reverse complement.
ACGCCGCGGTAGGTGTGCGTCGGCCGGCGTTGCTGCCGCGCGCTTGAAGTCACCCCGCTTCAAGCCGCTGGATCCCCGCTTTCGCGGGGATGACGACAATATTCGGACCTGCCAGGCCGGTAGGGTGTTCACCGTGGCGGAGATGGCGCTTCGCGCGCCACCGGTAACCGCCGCATTCGCAGCCGACGCCGCGCCTACGCCGCCGCGAGCAGCGTCCGCAGCGTTTCGCGGTAGCGCGCTGCGATCGCCTCGCGCGCCAGGTGCCGGCCCTCGGCGACCACGCGGCGGCCGCCGACGTGCACCTCGCGCACCAGGTTGCGGTTGCCGCTGAAGAGCCAGCGGTCCACCGCATCGGCCGCCTGCACGCCGGCGAATTGCGGCGCGTCGGTGTCGAGCACGAGCCAGTCCGCGCAGGCGCCGGGCTCGAGCCTGCCGACGGGTTGCCCGCTGGCATGGCCGCCGCTGGCCAGCACGCCGCGCAGCAGCGTCTCGCCGACGCTGGGGGAGACGCCGTCCACGGCGATGTTGCGGTGGCGCGTGGCCAGGCGCTGGCCGTACTCGAGCCAGCGCAGTTCCTCCACCGGCGACACCGAGATCTGCGAGTCCGAGCCGATGCCGAACGCGCCGCCGGCGTCCAGGTAGTCGCGCAGCGGGAACAGGCCGTCGCCGAGGTTGGCCTCGGTGGTCGGGCACAGCGCCACGGTGGCGCCGCTGCGGGCGATGCCCTGCACTTCCGCCTCGTCCAGGTGGGTGGCGTGCACCAGGGTCCAGCGCGCGTCGACCTCGGCGTTGGCGAGCAGCCATTCCACCGGGCGCGCGCCGCGCAGCGCGAGGCAGTCCTGGACCTCGCCGACCTGTTCGGCGATGTGGATGTGCCGCGGCAGCGCGCGCGGCAACGCCGCCAGCAGCGCGCGCATGGCGTCGGCCGGAACCGCACGCAGGCTGTGCAGCGCGCAGCCGATGCGCAGGCTGGCGTCCTCGGCGCTACGCAGGGTCTCGAGCAGGGCGAGAAAGGCATCGACATCGTGGCCGAAGCGGCGCTGCCGCTCGCCCAGCGCGCGGCCGTCGAAACCGCCGCTCATGTACAGCACCGGCAGCAATGTCAGGCGGATGCCGGCCTCGCGCGCGGCGGCGATCAGCGCGCGCGACATCGCCGCCGGGTCGGCGTACGGCTTGCCATCCGGGGCGTGGTGCAGGTAATGGAATTCGCAGACGCTGGTGTAGCCGGCTTCCAGCATCTCGACGTACAGCTGCGCGGCGACCGCGTGCAGCGTGTCGGGATCGAAGCGCGCGGCCATGCGGTACATGGTTTCGCGCCAAGTCCAGAACGAGTCGTGCGCATCGCGCGGCGCCGCGCCCGCGGGGCCGTCCAGCGTGCGGCGCTCGGCCAGCCCCGCCATCGCGCGCTGGAAAGCGTGCGAATGCAGGTTGGGGATGCCGGGCACGATCCAGCCGGCGCCGGCGGTCGGCTCGGCGCGGTCCAGCGCCTGGATGCGGCCGTCGCCGTCGCAGTCGAACCCGGCATCGCTGCGCCAGCCCGCAGGCGTCCACAACATCGCGGCGTCGATGGTCTGCATGCGGCCATTGTCTCCCGCCGCCCGGGGCAATGCGACTGCCCCGCGGCCGCCGCAACCGGCCTCTGTAGAATCGCCGCCATGACGACAGGCAGGCAGCAGTGGGACGGGCTGGCGACGGGCATGGCGCTGGCGACGCTGGACGCCGCGAGCGGCTACGGCGCGATCGCGGACGCGGCGCTGGGCTGGCGCGACGGCCGGCTGACGTACGTCGGCCCGCGCGCCGGCCTGCCGGGCGATCCAGCGACGCTGGCCCGCGAGGTGCTCGCGTTCGACGGCGGCTGGATCACCCCCGGACTGGTGGACTGCCATACCCACGTCGTGTTCGCCGGCGACCGCGCCGGCGAATTCGAGCAGCGCCTGCAGGGCGCCGACTACGCCGCCATCGCCCGCGCCGGCGGCGGCATCCTCTCGACCGTGCGCGCGGTGCGCGCCGCCAGCGAGGACGCGCTGCTGGCGCAATCGCTGCCGCGCGCACACGCGTTGCTGCGCGACGGCGTCACCACGCTGGAGATCAAGTCCGGCTACGGCCTGGACTACGACAACGAGCGCAAGCTGCTGCGGGTGGCGCGCCGCATCGGCACCGAGTTGGGCATCGAGGTGCGCGCGACCTTCCTCGGCGCGCACGCGCTGCCGCCGGAATACGCCGGCGACGGCGACGGCTACATCGCCGCGGTGCTCGACTGGCTGCCGCGGCTGCACGCCGAGGGGCTGGTGGACGCGGTGGACGCGTTCTGCGAGGGCATCGGCTTTTCGCCGGCGCAGACGCGGCGCGTGTTCGAAGCCGCGCGTGCGCTGGGGCTGCCGGTCAAGCTGCACGCCGATCAGCTCAGCGACCTCGGCGGCGCGGCGCTGGTGGCGGAATTCGGCGGCCTGTCGGCCGATCACATCGAGCACACCTCGGACGCCGGCGTGCGCGCGCTGGCGGCGGCCGGCACGGTCGCGGTGCTGCTGCCCGGCGCGTTCCACGTGCTGCGCGAAACCACGCTGCCGCCGCTGCAGCAGCTGCGCGCGCACGGCGTGCCGATGGCGGTGGCCACCGACTGCAATCCCGGCACCTCGCCGCTGCTGTCGCTGCGCCAGGCGATGCAGCTGGCGTGCACGCATTTCCGGCTGACGCCGGAGGAAGCGCTGCGCGGCGCCACCCTGCACGGCGCGCGCGCACTGGGCTGCGACGACCGCGGCGTGCTGCGCGCGGGCCTGCGCGCGGACTTCGTGCACTGGCGCATCGGCCAGCCGGCGGAACTGGGCTACTGGCTGGGGGGCGAGCTCGCGGCGGCGGTTTTCGCCGGCGGCCGGCGCGTGGCCTGAGCGCGCTCGCCAGCCCCGCAAACGACGAAGCCCCGCAGTGCGGGGCTTCGTTGCAGCCTGCGCGGAGCCGCGCCGGCGGCGATTACTTGGCGACGGTCTTCTTGGCCACGACCTTCTTCGCCGGGGCCTTGGCCACGGTGCGGGTCGCAGCCTTCTTCACCACCGGCGCCTTGACCGCGCCGGCGGCCTTGGCTGCGGCATGAGGGCGCACGTTGCCGTAGCTGGACTTGCTGCGCTTGCCCTTGGCGGTCTTGATGTCGCCCTTGCCCATGTCGTGCTCCTGAGATTCTCGTGTTCGATTGGGGATCGCGACGCGCGCGAGGGTCGGAATTCTAGCACGCGCTCCGGCGCCGCCTGCGCCCGGCCTGCGCCCTCAAGCCCCCGGCGCGGGGACCTCTGGGGGAAGCCAGTGGCCCGGCCTGTGCGGGACACGCGGTGACATTGCGGGACACGTCATGAATCCGCCCCCTGGAAGCTCGGCGGCAGCATTCCTTCGTCTCCCAAGCGCGGGACCTCTGCGGGTAGCCGGCGGCCCGGCCTATGCGGGACGGGACACGGCGCGAAAACATCTCCATCAAGCGCGGAAGCTTCTGCGGAGGAAGCCGGTAGCCCGGCCTGTGCGGGACTCGCCGTGTAGATTTCCCTTCAAGCGCGGAAGCTTCCGTGGGGGAAGCCGGCGGCCCGGCCTGTGCGGGACACGCCGTGTAGATCTTCCTTCAAGCGCGGAAGCTTCCGTGGGGGGAAGCCGGTGGCCCGGCCTGTGCGGGACACGCCGTGAATACGTCCCTGTAGGCTCCTCGGCGGCATCCATGCCGCCGACGGTCCCGCACAGGCCGGGCCACCGGCTTCCGGGCAGTGAGTTGGCGCTTGTAGAAAAGCCCCACGAAGCGATGACCTCCAATCTCGCCAAGTCGCCGCCCGGCGGGCTGGGGGTGCGGAGAGTGGGCCATGGATGGCCCACGACCCGACTTAAAGACAGGAGGTCGTCAGGAGGGCGCAGCACCCCCAGCCCACCGGACGGCGACTCTGTCCGAAGCCGATCTCCCGAGGTCAGGTCACGGATGGACGCGCCCGACGTAAAGGCGCTGGATCCCCGCCTTCGCGGGGACGACGACGACTCCTACCGGGACCGATCCCGTGCGCCGCATGGAATCAATGCGCGCAGCCGGCGCCGTGGACGTGGCAGTGGTGCAGCCGCAGATTGGCCAGGTGCGCGAGGCCGACCAGGGTGCCGCCGACGGTCATCACCACCGCGTGCGCCAGCAACGCATGGTGCAGCGGCGCGTACAGCACCCCCAGCCACAGCGCCAGCAGCCCCGGCAGCAGCAGCCACAACGCCCGCACCCGATGGTGGCGGCGATAACCCCAGACCAGGGTGAACAGGCCGAACAGGGTCGCGAACGCCACGAAACCTTCCTCGAAGCCTTCGCCCAGCCAGACCGCGACGCCGAGCGAGGGCAGCGCCGCGATCAGCAACGGCAGCAGCGCGCAGTGGATCGCGCACAGGAACGACGCGAGGAAACCGAAGCGGTCGGCGCTGCCGAACGCGCGACGGGATCGACGCATGACTTCCGGGGGAGCAACGCTCATGAGGTAATAATATAACATTCGAATCCCGCCCGTCACGTCCACCCGCCGATGCCGTCCCGTCCCCTGCGCCCCGCCCCCCTGGCCCTCGCCCTCGTCCTGGCCCTGGCCGCACCCCTGGCCTGGGCCGCCGACCCGCCCGCGCAGACCGACCCCCGGCATGCCGAACCCAAGACCCTGGACACGGTCGAGGTCACCGCCACCCCGCTGCCCGACACCGCCGAGAGCCTGGCGCAGCCGGTCGAGGTGCTCGCCGGGCAACGCCTGGACGCGGCCAAGGCCAGCTCGCTGGGCGAGACCGTGGGCCGGCTGCCCGGCGTGCAGTCGTCGTATTTCGGCCCCGGCGTCGGCCGCCCGATCGTGCGCGGCATGGACGGCGCGCGGGTGCAGGTGCTCAGCGGCGGCCTCGGTTCTGGCGACGTCTCCACCGTCAGCGCCGACCACGCGGTGACGATCGAGCCGTTCCTGGCCGACCAGATCGAAGTGCTCAAGGGTCCGGCCACCCTGCTTTACGGCAGCGGCGCCATCGGCGGCGCGGTCAACGTGGTCGACGGCCGCATTCCGGAGGCGCAGCCGGTCCAGCCGCTGCAGGGCCGCGCCGAGCTGCGCGCCGGTACCGTCAACGATGCGCGCAGCGGGATGCTGCGGCTGGACGGCGGCGCCGGCGATTTCGCATTCCACTTCGACGCGCTGCACCGCGAGACCGGCGACTACGAGATCCCCGGGTTCGCCGAGAGCGCGCGCCTGCTCGCCGAAGAAGGCGAAACGCCGGACCCCGACGAGGCCGGCGTGCTGCCCGGCAGCGGCCTGCGCACCGACGGCGCCGCGCTCGGCATGTCGTGGATCGGCAGCCGCGGCTTCCTCGGCGCCGGCTACAGCCTGTACTCGACCCGCTACGGCATCCCCGGCCATGCGCATGGCGAGGAGCACGACGAGCACGCGGAAGAGGGGCACGACGAGCGCGGCGCGGCCGAAGGCGTGCGCGTGGTCATGGACCAGCGCCGCAGCGAAGTGCGCGGCGGCCTCGACGCGCTCGGCCCGTTCCAGACCCTGCGCGTGAAGCTGGCGCGCACCGCCTACACCCACACCGAGCTGGAGGACGGCGCGGTCGGCACCGTGTTCGACAACGACAGCACCGAGGGCCGGGTGGAACTGGTGCACCGGCCGCTGGCCGGATTCGAAGGCGCACTGGGCCTGCAGTGGTCGCAGCGCGACTTCGCCGCCGTGGGCGCGGAGGCGTTCGTGCCCGGTTCGGAATCGCGCGACATCGGCGCATTCTGGATCGGCAACCGCGACTTCGGCCCGCTCGGCCTGCAACTCGGCGTGCGCCACGACCGCAACCGCATCGACGTGGACGACGCGCTGGCGATCGGCCCCGACCGCGAGTTCGATACCACCAGCGCCTCGGCATCGCTGGAATGGGAACTCGGCGAGGACCTGCACGTGGCGCTCGGCCTCGACCGCGCGCAGCGCTCGCCCACCGCCGAGGAGCTGTATTCGAACGGCCTGCACGTGGCCACCGGCAGCGTCGAGCAGGGCGATCCCGCGCTCGATCCGGAGACCGCCAACCGTGCCGAACTCGGCGCGCACTGGCACCTGGGCCCGCTGACCCTGCGCGCCGCGGTGTACCGCGTCGCCTACGACGACTTCATCTACCTCGCGCGCACCGGCCTCGTCGAGGAGGACCTGCCGGTGCAGCAGTGGCGCCAGGCCGACGCGCGCTTCACCGGCGGCGAGGCCGAACTCGAGTGGGCGCTGGCCGACAACACCAGCGGGCGCTGGGATCTGCGCCTGTTCGGCGACGCGGTCCGCGCGAAACTGGTCGACGGCGGCAACCTGCCGCGGATCGCGCCGGCGCGCCTGGGCGGCGAGTTGCGCTGGGAGCGCGACGCGCTGCGCGCATCGCTCGGTGCGACCCGCTACATGGAACAGGACCGCGTGGCGGAGTTCGAGACCGTCACCCCGGGTTACACCCTGGTGGATGCGCACTTCGCTTGGCATTCCGACACCAGGGGCGGCAACGCCTGGGAGCTGTTCGTGGATGGCCGCAACCTGCTCGACGAGGAAGCGCGCCCGCACACCTCGTTCCTGAAGGACCTGGCGCCACTGCCCGGCCGCGGCATCGAGGCCGGGGTGCGGATGTTCTTCTGATCTACAGGTTGCTGCACCTGGCGCAGAGGCCGTGCACTTCCAGGGTCTGCGCCTGCGGCACGAAGCCGAGCGCACGCGCGCGCTCGTCGAGCGCGGCGACCACCTGCTTGTCCTCCAGCTCCACCGCGGCGTGGCAGCGATCGCAGATCAGGAACGGCACCGAATGCTGCGCGGTGCTGGGATGGTGGCAGGCGACGAAGGCGTTGACCGATTCGAGCTTGTGGATGAAACCGTTGGCGAGCAGGAAATCCAGCGCGCGATAGACGGTAGGCGGGGCCGCGGCGCCGGCGCCGGCGTCGTCGTCGCGGTTGCCCGCGCGGATCCGGTCGAGCAGGTCGTAGGCTTTCACCGGCTTGCCGTCCTGCGCGATCAGGCCGAGCACGCGGGCGCGGATCGGGGTCAGGCGCAGGCCGCGCTCGCGGCAGGCGGCCTCGACCGCGGCCACGAACGCCTCGGCGTCGTGGACGTGGTGCTGGGGGTCGATGCAGGCATGCCGGGGCATGCCCCGATGATGGTGCCGCGGCGCGCGCGACTCAAGCCGGCAGCCGCGCCAGCGCCGCGTCGATCCGCGCCAGCGCCTGCTCGCGCCCCGCCAGCGCCACCGTGTGGCCGATGTCCGGGCTGACCTGGGTGCCGGTGATCGCCACCCGCAGCGGCTGCGCGACCTTGCCCATGCCCAGTTCCAGCGCCTGCGCGATCGCCTGCAGTTCGGCGTCGATCGCCTCGGCGCTCCAGTCGGCCAGCGCCGCCAGCCGGCGCCGGGCTTCGGCCAGCGGCGCGCGCGCGGCCGCGGTGAAATGTTTGGCCACCGCCTTCTCGTCGTAAACGGTCAGCGGCTGGTACCAGACCGCGGCGCGCTCGGCCATGTCCCGCAGCGTCTGCACGCGCTCGCGCAGGGCGACGACGACCGCGGCCGGCGCCGGCCCCCGGGCGAGGTCGTAACCGGCCTGGCGCAGGTGCCACGCCAGGTGCTCGCCGACCGCCTCCGGCGCGTCGTGCTTGAGGTACTGCTGGTTGAGCCAGCCGAGCTTGGCGATGTCCAGCCGCGCCGCCTTGGCGTTGACGTCGGCCAGGGCGAACAGCGACTGCATTTCCGCGATGGAGAACACTTCCTGGTCGCCGTGCGACCAGCCCAGCCGCACCAGGTAGTTGAGCAGCGCGTGCGGCAGGTAACCCATGTCGCGGTACTGCATCACGTCGGCGGCGCCGGTGCGCTTGCTCAGCTTGGCGCCGTGCTCGTCCAGGATCATCGGCAGGTGCGCGAACGCCGGAACGTCGGCGCCCAGCGCGCGGTAGATGTTGATCTGGCGCGGGGTGTTGTTGACGTGGTCGTCGCCGCGGACCACGTCGGTGATGGCCATGTCGATGTCGTCCACCACCACCGCGAAGTTGTAGGTGGCGTAGCCGTCGCTGCGGAAGATGACCAGGTCGTCCAGCTCGGCGTTGGCGATCTCGATGCGGCCCTTGACCTTGTCGTCCCAGGCGACCACGCCGTCCAGCGGGTTCCTGAAGCGGATCACGCGGTTGGGGTCGTCGCGCCAGCCGGCGTTGGCATCGCGGTAGGCGCCGTGGTAGCGCGGTTTTTCCTGCGCGGCCATCGCCGCGGCGCGCATCGCCTCCAGCTCCTCGCGGGTCTCGTAGGCGTAGTAGGCGTGGCCGGCGGCGACCAGCTGCTCGGCGACTTCCTTGTAGCGGTCCAGGCGCTGGGTCTGGTAGATCGGGCCTTCGTCGTAGTCCAGGCCGAGCCAGTCCATCGCCTCCAGGATCGCGTCGATCGCGGCCTGGGTGCTGCGTTCGCGGTCGGTGTCCTCGATCCGCAGGATGAACTGGCCGCCGCGCCGGCGCGCCTCCAGCCAGGCATACAGCGCGGTGCGCGCGCCGCCGATGTGCAGGTAGCCGGTGGGACTGGGGGCGAAGCGGGTGCGGCAGGACATGCGCGGGACCGGAAGCGGGGAACCGGTGATTTTACCGGACCTGCCCGGCCCCGGGCCGTCCGCGGCACCCGTGCCGGTGCGGCGCACGGCACCAGGCGCCCCCGCCGCGCACGGGCCCGACACCCGCGACGGCTGCGCTGCACCGCACGCACCCCGGCGCGGCGCGGGCCGGCCCTACAATGGCGCGATGACGACGTTGTTCATTTCCGACCTGCACCTGGACGCCGAACGCCCGGCGATCGCCGAGCTGTTCGGTCGCTTCATCGACACCCAGGCGCGCGAGGCGGATGCGCTGTACATCCTCGGCGACCTGTTCGAAGCCTGGGTCGGCGACGACGATCCCTCCGCCATCGGCGCCTTCGTCGCCGACAAACTGCGCGACCTGCGCGCGGCCGGGGTGCCGGTGTACTTCATCCGCGGCAACCGCGACTTCCTGCTCGGCCAGGACTACGCGCGCCGCGCGGGGATGACGATCCTGCCCGACCCCGCGGTGATCGTGCTCGACGGCCGGCCGACGCTGCTGCTGCACGGCGACCTGCTGTGCACCGACGACGTCGCCTACCAGCAGTTCCGCGCGCAGACCCGCGACCCGGCGTGGCAGGCGCAGTTCCTGGCGCAGCCGCTGGCCGCGCGCCTGGCCTATGCGCAGCAGGCGCGCGCGGCCAGTCGCGCCCACCAGTCCGGCCTGCGCGCGGCCGGCACGATGGAGACGATCACCGACGTGGCCGCGGCCACGGTCGCCTCGACCTTCGCCCGCTACGGCATCGACCGCATGATCCACGGCCACACCCACCGCCCGGCCGTGCACGCGGACGCCGGCGGCACCCGCATCGTGCTCGGCGACTGGTACACGCAAGGCTCGGTGCTGCGGGTGGATGCCGACGGCGCGCGATTGGCAACCCTGTAGCGTCGTCCCCGGGAGTCCAGGACGGGCGTCGGCCGCGCTGGCGCACGGTACGGAGGCGGCGGCGCAGGCACGGGGACAGGTCATCGCGGCCGGCGCCGCGCCCGCGGAACGCTCCGGCATCAGGACGGCGGCTGCAGCTGCTCCAGCGCGGCCAGCTCGGCGGCATCGAAACCCGCCGCGGTCCGCGCCGCGTGGTTGAACGGCCCGTGCAGCACGCCACCGGCGAATTCGCGCAGCAGTTCGCGGAAGCGCGGCACCGGCTCGACGCCGGCACGCGCGCAATGCCAGCGATACCAGCGCGAGCCGGCGGCGACGTGCGCGACTTCCTCGCGCAGGATCAGCGCGAGGATGTCGGCGCTGGCGTCGTCGCCGAGCTGGCGCAGCTTGGCGATCATCCCCGGGGTCACGTCGAGCCCGCGCGCCTCCAGCACCCGCGGCACCAGCGCCATCCGCGCCAGGCCGTCGGCGGCGGTCTTTTCCGCCATTTCCCACAGGCCGTTGTGGGCGTCGAAATCGCCGTAGTCGTGGCCGAACGCGCGCAGCCGCGCGCGCAGCAGGCCGAAGTGGCGCGCTTCGTCGGCGGCGACGCCGACCCAGTCGGCGTAGTACGCCGCGGGCAGGCCGCGGAAGCGGTACACCGCGTCCCAGGCCAGGTCGATGGCGTTGAACTCGATGTGCGCGACCGCGTGCAGGAACGCCGCCCGGCCCGCGTCGCTGCCGAAGCCGCGCCGCGGCAGTTCGCGCGGATGCACCAGGCGCGGCCGCGGCGGCCGCCCGGGCATGCGGATCGGCTGCGGTGGCGACGCGTCGGCCGGGAGCGCCAGCGCGCCGCGCGCGAACGCCGCCGCCGCGTCCCGGGTCGCGGCGAGCTTGGCCTCGGGCGTGGCGGCGTCGAGACAGGCGCGGGCGGCGTCGAACAGCGACTGCGTCATGGCGCCGGCGGCCGCTGCCGCACGGGCGTCACGAGACGCGACGGGATTTCTTGGCTTCGTCCGAGCGCAGCTGGCGGATGCGCTCGAAATAGCCCGGCTCGATCCCGGTCACGTACTCGCCGTTGAAGCAGGACGAGTCGAAGTGCGCGATCAGCTGCTTGGGCCCGGACACCGCCTCCTCCAGGTCCGCCAGGTCCTGGTACAGCAGCCAGTCGCAACCCAGCAGCTGCTGGATTTCCTCCTCGCTGCGGCCGTGCGCGATCAGCTCGTCGGCCGAGGGCATGTCGATGCCGTAGATGTTGGGGTGGCGCACCGGCGGCGCCGCCGAGGCCAGGTACACCTTGCGCGCACCGGCCTCGCGCGCCATCTGCACGATCTGCCTGGAGGTGGTGCCGCGCACGATCGAGTCGTCGACCAGCAGCACCACGCGGTTGCGGAATTCCAGCGGGATCGGATTGAGCTTGCGCTTCACCGACTGCGCGCGCTGGCCCTGCCCCGGCATGATGAAGGTGCGGCCGACGTAGCGGTTCTTGATGAAGCCCTCGCGGTACTTCACCCCGAGCACGTTGGCGATCTCCAGTGCGGCGTCGCGCGAGGTGTCCGGGATCGGGATCACCACGTCGATATCGTGGTCCGGGCGCAGGCGCAGGATCTTCTCGCCCAGCTTGACCCCCATGCGCATGCGCGCCTTGTGCACCGAGACCTCGTCCATCATCGAGTCCGGGCGCGCGAAATACACGAACTCGAAGATGCACGGCGCGTGTTGCTGCGGCGGCGCGCACTGGCGGGTGAACAGCTCGCCGCGCGCGGTCACTACCAGCGCCTCGCCGGGGGCGACGTCGCGCAGGCGCTCGAAGCCGAGGATGTCCAGCGCCACCGACTCCGACGCCACCGCGTATTCGTCGCCGCCAGCGGTGCTGCGCTTGCCCAGCACCAGCGGGCGGATGCCGTGCGGGTCGCGGAACGCGACCAGGCCCAGCCCCAGCACCGCGGTCACCACCGCGTAACCGCCTTTCGCGCGCCGGTTGACGCCCTCCAGCGCGCGGAACACCGCCTCCGGGGTCAGCGCCTTCTGCAGGTCCAGCTCGTGCGCGAACACGTTGAGCAGCACTTCCGAGTCGGACTCGGTGTTGACGTTGCGGCGATCCTGCTCGAACACCTCGCGGCGCAGCGCGTCGGTGTTGATCAGGTTGCCGTTGTGCGCCAGGGCAATGCCGTAGGGCGAGTTGACGTAGAACGGCTGCGCCTCGTCCAGGCCTTCGCTGCCGGCGGTCGGATAGCGGCAGTGGGCGATGCCGACGCGGCCCTCGAGTTGGCGCATGGACCCGGCGTCGAACACGTCGCGCACCAGGCCGTTGCCCTTGTGCACGCGCAGGTGGGTGCCGTCGGCGGTGGCGATCCCGGCCGCGTCCTGGCCGCGGTGCTGCAGCACGGTCAGGCCGTCGTACAGCTGGGCCGCGACGTCCTGCGTCGCCACGATACCGATGATGCCGCACATGTCAGGCTCTCCGGGGCGTCAGACGCCGGGTTGCGGCAACGCGGGAGCGTCGCCGGTGTCGAGGGAAGGCGGCCGGGTGCCGCCGAAATCGATCCGTTGCGCGGCCCACGCCGGCAACCAGCCGCGCAGCCATTGCGCGCCGGGCAGCAGCACCGGGACCACCTGCGAGGCGTGCCAGCCGGGCTCGCGCGGCAACGTGGTGAAACCCATCAGCAGCACCAGCACGCAGGCGACGAAGCCGCCGCGCACCAGCCCCAGGGCGAAGCCGAGCGCGCGGTCCATGCCCGACAGGCCGACCGAATGCAGCAGCTTGCGCAGCGCCCAGCCGACCGCGCCGACGAACAGCAGCACGCCGAGGAAGCTCAGTCCGTAGCCCGCCAGCAACTGCCCGGCGCCGGGTTCCGCGCCGCCGGCCAGGGCCAGCGCCACCCGTGCGCCGAAGCGGAACGCCGCCCAGCCCGCGAGCACCCAGGCCAGCAGCGAGGCGAGCACGCCGACGAAGCCGCGCAGCAGCCCCAGCAGCGTGGAGGCGCCGATCACCGCGAGCAGCAGCAGGTCGGTGGCGGTCATGGCGGGCCGGTGCGGGCGTGGCGAGCGCTCACGGGTGCGGACGGACGATGCCGGCGACGCCGAGTTTGGCCTGGACCTGGGCCTGCAAGCGCTCGGCGTCGGCGCGGCTGGCGACCGGGCCGATCCGCACCCGGGTCAAGGCGCCCCTGTCGGTGGCGACGGTTTCGGTGAAGGCGCTGAAGCCGGCGGCGCGGGCGCGGTCGCGCAGGGCGACGGCATCGGCAGATTTGCTGAAAGCGGCCAGTTGCACCGCAAAGCCGGTGTCGGCCGCGGCCGGGATCGCCGGCTTCGGGATCGCCGGCTTCGGGATCGCCGGCTTCGGGATCGCCGGCTTCGGGGCCGCCGGCTTCGCTGCCGTGGCCGCCGGCCTGGGCGCGGCCGGCGCGGCGGCGGCCTTGCCGGCCGCGCGCTCGGCATCCAGCGCGACCACGCGCGCATCGACGTCGTCGCGCACATGTGCGGCGCGCAGGCGCGCGGCCTCGGCCTGCGCGCGGGTCGCGTACGGGCCGATGCGCACCCGCTGCACCGGCTTGCCGTCGACCTGCGCCGGCTCGCGATAGCCGGGCAGTTGCGAGGCGCGCAGCGAGGCGACCACGGCATCGGCCGCGGTGGCGGTGGTGAAACTGCCGAAGCTCACCGCGTAGTCGCCGCCGGCGGTGGGCGCGGGGAACATCTCGCCGTTGACGACCGCGGGCGCCGTCGTCGCGGGGGCCGCGTCGGCCGGCGGCGGGGCCTGGACGGCGGGGGCCGGCGCGGTCTCGGGCAGCGGTGCCGTCGTGCTGGCCGCATCGGCCGCGGTCGGGTCGGACGGCACGCCCAGCGCACTGTCGCCGGGTGCGGCGGCCGGTGTCACCAGCGGCAGGTCGCGGGTCTCGTACTGGTCCGGCGGCGCCTCGGGCATGGACAACGGCACGTCGGCGACGCCGCTGTCCGGGGCCGGCCCCTGCACCAGCATCGGCAGGAAGATCACCGCCAGCGCGACCAGTACGGCGGCGCCGACGAGGCGCTGTTTCAGTCCGGGGTCCATCGGCGCTCGCAGGCTGCGGGAGGCACGCGGATTATAGCCGTGCAGGGACAGGCCGCGCCGGGACCGAGCCCGCCCGCGACGCTGGACAACGCGTCGCCATGCGCCAGCTGAACGCGCGTGCACGCCGCACGCGCGAATCCCTGCGCACACGGGCTCTCAGGCACTGCGCAGGGAGTGATCATTCCCGAGACATTCGGCCCGCGCTGCGCCTGCGGGTTGCAGGCGCCAGTCTCCACTTCGCAGACCGTCAAGCGGCATTCCTTCGCCCCGCGACACTCGGGACGCGAGGGGAAGTTCGTTCGGGTTCACCCCAGCGCCGTCAGCGCCGCGGTCACGGTGTGGAACGACCCGAACACCAGGATGCGATCGCCCGCCCGCGCCTGCGCCAGCGCGGCCTGCAGCGCCGCGGCCACGTCGGCATGGCGTTCGCCGGCCGCCGCCGCGGTGCCGGCCAGGCGCTGCGCGAACGCATCGACCGCCAACCCGCGCGGCCCGGCCTCGACCAGCCCGGCCAGATACCAGCGGTCGATCCGGTCGGCCAGCGCGGCGACCACACCGGCGGCATCCTTGTCGCCCAGCGCCGCATACACCGCATGCGTGCGCCCCGCGGCCGGCGCCTGCCGCAGCCAGGCGGCCAGCTCGCGCGCGGCCTGCGGGTTGTGGCCGACGTCGACCACGACGGCGACGCCGTCGCGCTCGAAGCGCTGCAGCCGCCCGGGCAGCTGCACCTCGGCGACACCGCGGGCCACGGCCGCGCGCGACAGTGGCTTGCCGAGCGCGCGCAGCGCCGCGATCGCGGTGGCGGCGTTGCGCAGCTGCGCCGGCCCCGCCAACCGCGGCAGCGGCAGCAGGTCGCACCGGCCGACATCGCGCCAGCGCCAGTGCCCGGCATCGACCGGCTCGAAGAAGAAATCGCAGTTGGCGCGGATCGTCGCCGCGCCGATCGCGTAGGCATGGCCGAGCACGCTCGACGGCGGATCGTCCTCGCCCAGCACCAGCGGCTTCCAGGCCCGCGCGATGCCGACCTTCTCCCTGCCGATCGCCTCGCGGTCGGCGCCGAGCCAGTCGACGTGGTCGATGTCCACCGTGGTTACCACGGCGACGTCGGCATCGATCAGGTTGACCGCGTCCAGGCGCCCGCCGAGGCCGACCTCCAGCACCGCCAGATCCAGCCGCGCGCGCTGGAACAGCCACAGCGCGGCCAGGGTGCCGTATTCGAAATAGGTCAGCGGCACATCCCGATCATCCTGAGCCTGTCGAAGGACGCGCGCCGCCTCCACCGCGTCGAAGCCGGCGACCAGCTCGGCGTCGCTGGCGACCGTACCGTCGATGCGCACGCGCTCGTTGTAGGCGAGCAGGTGCGGCGAGGTGTAGGCGCCCACGCGCCAGCCGGCGGCGCGCGCGATCGCCTCGATGAAGGCGACGGTGGAGCCCTTGCCGTTGGTGCCGGCGACGGTGATCGTCCGGCGCGCCGGATGCTGCAGGCCCATCCGCTGCGCGACCGCGCGCACGCGCTCCAGGCCGAGCGCGATCGATTGCGGATGCTGGCGCTCGATGTAGTCGAGCCATTGGGCGAGCGATCGCGTCATGCGCCAATTGTAGGGCGGGTCGGCGCCCGCCTCGCGCGATTGCGGGCGACACGACGGGACCGCGGGCGACGCCCCGCGGCGCCGAGCCGCAGGTCGGTCACAGCGCGCGATGGACGGCTTCGCCGAACAGCGCGGTGTGGTGGCTGCAGTCGTTGAGGCGGACGACCTCGAGGCGGTCGACCGCGGGTCCCTCGAGCAGGTTCAGCGTGGTCGGCGCCTGGCGGAAGCGCCACAGGTGCGCCAGCGGCAGGCCGAGCACGCGGCACAGCAGCACGCGGTTGACCGCATCGTGGGCGACCACCAGCAGGGTGTCGTCGTCGCCCAGGCCGTCGCAGGCGCGCTGCAGTGCCGGCCAGGCGCGGTCGAGCACGTGCTGCAGCGATTCGCCCTGCGGCATCAGCACCTCGTGCGGCGCCTCGCGCCAGGCGCGCGCGCGCTCCGGGTCGCGCGCGTGGATCTCGCCGGCGAGCAGGCCTTCCCAGTCGCCGTGGGCGATTTCCATGAAGCCGTGATCGGTGGCCAGCATCGCCGCGCGCGCCTCGCCCAGCGCCAGTTCCGCGGTGCGCAGCGCGCGCCCCAGCGGCGAGGCGATGGCGCGGTCGATGCGCACTTCGCGCAGGCGCGCACCCAGCGCCCGCGCCTGCGCCTCGCCGACCGGCGACAGCGGGATGTCCTCCTGGCCCTGGTAGCGGCCCTCGGCGTTCCAGGCGGTTTCGCCGTGGCGGGCGAGCAGGATGCGCATCACAGCGCCTCCAGCGACAGCATCCCGGCGATGCCGCGCAGCGCGACCAGTTGCGCCTCGGGCACCGGGCGGTCGACGGTGATCGCGGCCAGCGCCTCGCCGTCGCCCTTGGCGCCGAGCGAGAAGTTGACGATGTTGACCCCGGCCGCGCCCAGGTGCGAACCGACCAGGCCGATGATCCCGGGGCGGTCGACGTTGCGCATCAGCAGCAGATGCGCCTGCGGGTCGAACTCGATCTCCACCCCGTCCAGGCGCACCACCCGCGGGCCGCGGTGCAGGGTCGCTTCCAGTTCGCGCGCCTCGCCGTGTTCGTCCTCGATCCGCAGCTTCAGCAGGCGGTCGAAGCCGTTGCCGTTGCCGCCGACGGTCTCGGCCACCACCAGGCCGCGCGCCGCGGCTTCCTGCAGCGCGTTGACCGGGGTGACGCGGGTGGAAACGCCGCCCAGCAGCGCCGCCACCAGCAGCCGGGTCAGCGGCCGCGAATCCAGCGCCTCGCTGCGCCCGGCGTAGGTGATGTGCAGCCGGGCCGGCGCCGGCACCAGCCGTGCGGCCAGCTTGCCCAGCGCCGACATCAGCGGCATCCACGGCCCGACCTCGCGCGCGGCCTCGGCGGTCAGCGGCGGCAGGTTGACGCAGCCGGCGACCGCGCCGGTGGCGAAATAATCCAGCACCTGGCGCGCCAGGATGGTGCTCACCGCCTGCTGCGCCTCGCCGGTGGACGCGCCCAGGTGCGGCGTCAGCACCAGATTGGCGTGGGTACGCAGGGGCGAGTCGACCGGCAGCGGCTCGGTGGCGAAGGTGTCGAGCGCGGCGCCGGCGATCTGCCCGGAATCCAGCGCCGCGAGCAGCGCGGCCTCGTCGACCAGGCCGCCGCGCGCGGCGTTGATCAGGTACGCGCCATGCTTCATCCGCGCCAGGGTGTCGGCGTTGAGCAGGTGCGTGGTGTCCTTGGTGCGCGGCACGTGCAGGGTGACCACGTCGGCCCAGGCCAGCAGTTCCTCCAGCGGCTTCAGCGGCACGCTGCCATGCGCGGCCGCCGACGGCGGCAGGAACGGGTCGTAGGCGGCCACGTCCATGCCCAGCGCCAGCGCCTTGCGCGCGACCGTGCCGCCGATCCGGCCGAGGCCGATCACGCCGAGTTTCTTGCCTTCCAGCTCGAAGCCGGTGAGCCCGGCCTTGGGCCACTGCCCGGCCTTCATCCCGGCATCGGCGCTGGGCACGTGCCGGGCGAGCGCGAACAGCAGCGACAGCGCGTGCTCGGCGGCGGCCAGGGTGTTGCCGTCGGGCGCGTTCATCACCGCGATGCCGCGCGCGGTGGCGGTCTCCACGTCGATGGTGTCGACCCCGGCGCCGGCGCGCCCGATCACCCGCAGCGCGGCGGTGTGTTCCAGCGCCTGCGCGCCGACCGGCGTGGCCGAGCGCACCAGCAGCGCATCCACGCCCGCCAGCGCCCGCGACAACGCGGCCGGGTCCTTCAACGGTTCGGAAACCACGACCTCCCAGCCGGCGTCGCGGAACAACGCCAGACCGTCCTCGTGGATGCCATCGCAAGCCAGCACTTTCATCGCATGCTCCTGTGGTGTGGGGACCACGGACACGCAAGCCGCCGGCGGACGGGAAATCCGGGCCGCAACGGCTGCGGCACGGGGAACACGCATCGGGAGACGGGGCCGGCAGGCATGGGAATCCGCGATCGCGACAGCCTAGCAGACGCCGGCCCCGGCGCAAGCGGCGGCGCGCCGGCCCGCCCGCCGGGGGCGGTGCGCGCCGCCCGGCCGCGCCCGCGGCCCCGGCGGCGCGCCGCAGCGGCTCACTCCGCCGGCAGGTTCATCTCCCGCAGCAGGTGCGGCGCCGGATAGACCTTGGCCAGCAGCCAGCGCAGGTAGCGCACGTCGACATGGATCGCGCGCTTGTAGCGCGGGTCGTACATCCAGCTGGCACTGACCGCTTCCCAGTTGCTGTCGAAGTTCAGGCCGATCAGCCGACCCCTCGCATCCAGCACCGGCGAGCCGGAGTTGCCGCCGGTGGTGTCCAGGTTGGTCATGAAGTCGACCGTCTGCGTCTTCAGCACCGGGTCGGCGGTGCTGCCGAAATCGCCCTTGGCGATCGCCTCGCGCAGCGGCGCGGGCGCGTCGAACGGCGCCTGCCCGGTGTGCTTCTCGAGGATGCCCGCCACCGTGGTCAGCGGCACGTAATGCACGCCGTCGCGCGGCTCCAGGGCGCTGACCTTGCCGTAGCTCACGCGCAGTGTGGAATTGGCGTCCGGATACACCGCCCTGCCCTGCGACTGGCGGTAGCCGATCAGCGCGCGCATGTAGGCCGGCCGCAGGCGCAGCAGGTCGCCGCCGCGGGCCTTGTCGGCGTCCTCCTCGCGCAGCACCGCCGGCAGCAGTTGCGCGGCGGCGCGCAGCAGCGGGTCGGCGGCGGCCGCGACATCGGCCGGCGCCGCGGCCAGCAGGCGCAGGCGTTCGGCCTCCTCGCCCAGCCGGGTCTGCGCGTACAGCGTGTCGAGTGCGGCCTGCGTGGCGGCAGCGTCGCGACCGAAGACCGCATCGACCTCGGCGATGCGCTGGTTGGCCGGCAAGGCGCGGTAGCGGCGCAGCAGTTCCGCCAGCAGCGCCTTCTCCACCATTGGGTCGTAGCGACGCTGCACCTGCTTGAGCGCGCCTTCGATCAGCGCCTCGTCGCGCTGCTGGTAACCGCGCTCGCGCTGCGGATCCGGCTTGCCGCGTTCGGCCGCCAGTCGCTGCAGCTGGTAGGCGCTCTTGAGCAGCTGCGTCTGCGAGCGCATCAGGCCGAACAGCTGGTCGCGCTCGCGGCTGGCGTGCGACTGCGCGATCAGCGCCTGCGCGGCTTCGATGTCCGCGCGCGTCGCGGCGGCGTCGGGTTGCCGCGCCAGCCACGCCAGCATCGCGGCCTCGTCTTCGCGCCGCACCCGTACCGCCTCGCTGCGACGCAGGCCGTCGAGTTCGCCCTGGGCGCGCTTGAGCCCGTTCTTCAGGCCCGCCAGCTGCGAGGCATAGCGCACCTGCGCGTCCTGGCTGGCGGCGCTGGCGCTCTCGATCGTGCCGATCAGCGCGCCGAGCACGTCCACCCGCCACGGCAGTCCCGCCTGCACCTGGTCGGCGAATTCCATCGCCATGCGGTGCCGGTAGGTGGTGCCCGGATAGCCGGCGAGCATGGCGAAATCGCCTTCGGCGACCGGATCGGTGGATACCGTCAGGTACGCCGGCGGCTGGTACGGCACATTGTCGGCCGAGAACGCGGCCGGCTTGCCGTCCTTGCCGACGTAGGCACGGTAGAAGGCGAAGTCGCCGCTATGCCGCGGCCACATGAAGTTGTCGATCTCGTCGCCGTAATTGCCGATCGCTTCCGGCGGCGCGTACACCAGCCGGATGTCCTTCAGCTCCAGCTGCCTGACCAGGTAGAAGTCGGTGCCGTAGTACATGTTGGCGACGCTGCAGCGGTAGCCGGCCTCCTGCTCGCACTCGGCGACCACGGCCTTGCTGGCCGCGTCCACGACGTCGTAGTAGGCACGCCCGGTCTTGCCGCGCGCATCGGCGAGGATGCGGTCGGTGATGCGCTCGAAGGCGGTGGTGACGAACACCCGCGCCGCCGGCCCGGCCGAGACTTCCTGCGCCTGGGTGGCGGCGTTGAAGCCGTTGGCGATCAGGTTGTTCTGCGGGGTGGAATTGAGCTGGATCGCGCCCATCGCGCAGTGGTGGTTGGTCACCACCAGGCCCCGGGGCGAAACGAAGCTCGCGGTGCAGCCGCCCAGCGACACCACCGCGCTCATCGGCGGCCGGGTGAGGTCGGCCAGGCTCGCCGGATCGCCCTGGAAACCGGCCTGCCTGAGCTGCCCGGCGATGCCCGGCAACTGCGACGGCATCCACATGCCCTCGTCGGCCTGCGCCGCGAACCCGGTGCTGGCGGCGGCCGCGAGCACGGCCACGCGCAAGGATTTCGACAATGCCTTCTGCTCAGTCATGCGACAGCCCCATTTCCGCGAGCAGGCGCTCGGCGTGGTCGACTTCGTCCATCACCCAGCGCATGTAGCGGGTGTCGACGTGGATCGAGCGGGTCAGCGCGGGATTGAAGATCCAGTCGGCGCTGAGGCTCTCGTAGTTGCCGTCGAACAGCAGCCCGACGAGTTCTCCCTTCGCGTTCAGCGTCGGCGAACCGGAGTTGCCGCCGGTGGTGTCGACGTCGCTGAGGAAGTTGACCGGCACGTCGCCGAGTTCCGGCATCCGGTACTGGCTGCCCTGGCCCTGCGCGATCGCGTCGAGCTCGGCCTTGGGCGACACGAACGGTTCCTCGCCGGTGGTCTTGGCGACGATCCCGGCCAGGGTGGTGAACGGCGTCATCTCCACACCGTCGCGCGGCGAATACCCGCGCACGGTGCCGAAGGTGATGCGCAGCGAGCTGTTGGCGTCCGGGTACACCGGCTTGCCCTGCGCCTGGTTGAAATCGATCATCGCCTGCATGTACTGCGGACGCAGCGCGGAAATGCGGCCGCTGCGCGCCTTGCCGTCCTGTTCGAAACGCAGCAACGCCGGCATCACCTGCACCGCGAACTGCAGCGCCGGGTCGGTCGAAGCCTCGATCGCGGCCTGGTCGGCCTTCAGCCACTGCAGGCGCGCATCGACGTTGCCCAGCTGGGAACCGGCATACAGTGCATCGAGCCTGGCGTCGAGATCCGCAATCGCCTGGTCGCCGGCGCCGATGCCGAGCCAGGCGTCGAGTTCCGGCACCCGCTGGTCGGCGGGCACCTGGCTGGCGTAGCGCTGCAGGCGCAATGCCATCAGCGCCTGGTCGACCCGGGCGTCGTAGCGCTTGTCGAGCGCGCGCAGGCCGCCTTCGATGCGCGGCGCGTCGCGGTCCTGGTAACCGGCTTCGCGCTCGGCATCGGGCTTGGCCTGTTCGATCGCGTTGCGGTACAGGCGCACCGCGGTGCCGGTCAGGCCGCCGCCGACCGCGGCGCCGAACCACTGCTCGCGCTCGCGGGTCCGGTTGTCGGCCGCCAGTTCCTGCTCCAGCGCGGCGAGCGCGCGGGCCTGCGCCGCCCCCTGCGCGCCACGCTCGCCAAGCCAGGCCTTGAGCGCGGCTTCCTGCGCACGCTTCATGCCGACCGGGTCCTGCATCTTGGCGAAGCCGTCGAGCTGGCCCTGGTAGAGCTTGAGCGCGTTGTTGATGCCGGCCACGGTCGAGGCGTACTTGAGCTCGGCGGCCTTGTCGCCGGCGGTGGTGCGCTCGATGGTGGCGAGGTAATCCTTGAAGTACTGCACCAGGGTCGGATAGCGCCACTGGATCGCCTGCTGCACTTCGTCGGCCAGGCGGTAGCGGCTGGTGGACCCCGGGTAGCCGGTGACCATCACGTAGTCGCCAGCGTGGAGCGGTTCCTGCGACACCGTCAGCCAGCTCCTGGGCTGGTACGGGACGTTGTCCTTCGAATACGCGGCCGGCTTGCCGTCCCTGCCGACGTAGGCGCGCAGGAAGCTCCAGTCGCCGGTGTGGCGCGGCCATTCGAAGTTGTCGACGTCGCCGCCGAACTTGCCGATCGCTTCCGGCGGCGCGTACACCAGGCGCACGTCCTTGATCTCCAGCTGCCGGATCAGCGAGAACTGCAGGCCGCCGTGGAAGTTGTAGACGTTGCAGCGCAGGCCGCCGGGCTGTTCGCACTCGGCCACCAGCGCCTTGCTGCGCGCATCGATCGCGTCGAAGCGGGCCTTGCCGTCCATGTCGGCGGTCAGGCCTGCGTTGATCTGCGCGGTGACGTCGCGAATGTCCTGGGTGACGTAGACGCGCGCGTTGGGGTCGGCCGGGAGTTCCTCGGCGAAGCTGCCGGCGACGAAACCGGTGGCCAGCAGGTCGCGCTCGGGCGTGGAGTTGTACTGGATGGCGCCGTAGCCGCAGTGGTGGTTGGTGACCACCAGGCCCTGCGGGGAGACGAAGCTGGCGGTGCAGCCGCCGAGGCTGATCACCGCGTCCAGCGGCTTGCCGGCGAGGTCGGACAGCGACGCCGGATCCAGCTGCAGCCCGCGCGCCTTGAGCTGCGCGGCCAGCTGCGGCATCTGGCTGGGTTGCCACATGCCCTCGTCGGCGTGGGCCGCAGTGGCGAACGCGGTCGCAGCGATCGCCGCGGCCAGGAAACGGATGCGCATGGCATTACCCCGAAGGCTGGAAACAAACCATGCACAGTAGCCACAGCCGGGTCGCATGGGCAACTGCCGAGGGTCATGGGCGCGGTTTTCCCGCAACTTCCTTGCACAAGAGTTCGTCCCGACCTCCGGGGACCGGCTTCGTACGCAGGCGTCGCCCGGCGGGCTGAGGGTGGTGCGCTCTCCTTACGACGTCCTGTCCTCCAATCGGGCCGCAGGCCATGCATGCCCTGACGGGCCGTCAGGGTCTGCCTCTGGAGATCGGCTTCGGAGGGAGTCGCCGCCCGGCAGGCTGGGGGTGCTGCGCCCTCCTGACGACCTCCTGTTTTCAAGTCGAGTCGTGGACCATCGGTGGCTTGCGTTCGTGAGATCGGCTTCGGACGGAGTCGCCGCCCGGCGGGCTGGGGGTACTGCGGCGCCCTCCTGACGACCTCCTGTCTTTAAGTCGGGTCGTGGGCCATGTCTGGCCCGACGCAAGTCGTGGCTGCTCTTGTGAGACCGGCTTCGGACGGAGTCGCCGCCCGGCGGACTGGGGGTGCTGCGCCCTCCTGACGACCTCCTGTCTTTAAGTCGGGTCGTGGACCCTCCATGGTCCACTCTCCGCACCCC
>NZ_QVPD01000011.1 GCF_003416885.1 Cognatiluteimonas weifangensis | reverse complement strand
GGCGGAGCCGAGGTCGCCGTTCCAGCCGACGCGGCCGTTCTTGTTGATGCGGACGCGTTCGACGGTCCAGTCGGTGAGGCCGCCGGCCTGGATGCCGCGGGCGGCCAGGCCGTGGATGTTGAGGTCGTGGAGCCAGACGTTGCGCGAGGCGCTGGCGTAGATGCCGCCGCGGGCCCAGGGCGTGGCGCTGGTGCAGGCGACGCTGGAGACGGAGTGGGCGTAGACGCAGTCGCTGCCGTCGGTGATTTCCAGGCAACCGACTTCGATGTTGGAACTGCCTTCGAGGTTGAGTACGCGATCGACACCCCCAGCGCCCCGCAGCCTGGGTGGAGCCGAGCAGGATTTGCCGAGGATGCGGGTCGGGGCGCGGCTGCTGGGGCCACTGGGGATGGCGGCCGGGTAGCAGCGGGCGCCGCTGCAACCGGCGGCGCCGGGTGCGCCTTCGCCGATCCGGTAACTGCCGCTGCCGATGATCAGGATGTCGCCACCGGCAATGCGCACGGAGCCGTCGGGACCCAGGGCGTAGAACGGATGCTTCCAGGCGCAGTCGCGATTGGTGCCGGTATAAGCGGTATCGGCACGGCCGCTGCACTGGCTGGCATCGCCCCCGTCGGGGCGGACGTAGTAGGTCGTCGCGGCGCGGGCGGCTCGCCCCAGCGGCGTCACCGGAAGGTCGGTGGCTACCGCATCGCGCTGCCTGCAGTCGGCCTGTACCGGGACGACATCGGCGCCGCACGCGATCAGGCTGGAAGCCAGCGCGATCGTCGCGATTGCGGCTCGCTGCGCGCCCCGGCGACAGCTGGGCGGTGCGGGGCGAAAAGCTCCGTTCATGCCGCAGGCACCCGCCCCGGGCCCGAAATCGCGGCGCCTGGGTCGGCCCGACGGGATGCCGCGCATGCGCCGCTCATGGCAGCGGGAATTTCCGCAGCAGGGAAAGACCGGGCGCGATGCGCGCCACCAGCGGGAAGCGTTGGGCCATGGGGATCGGCGCCACCGGCCTGCCGTAGACGATTCTGGCGGCGTGCGCCTTGATCGTGCCATAGCGTTCCATCAGGCCGCACAGGATCCAGAAGTTGGCCATGATCAGGCCCTGGAAGAACGGGCTGCCATAGAGGTTGCCCAGCGCCATCGCTACCACGGTCAGGGTGAACCCGAGCGCGAGCGTGCTGGCTTCGGGGCGCGCGCTTCCCGCGCTGCGGCGCAACCAGCGCGCCAGCAGCCACAGCCGCCAGAACAACCAGAGCATCGCCAACAGGCCGATGGGCCCGCATTCGGCCAGCATCAGCACGAATGCGTTGTGCGCGTCCATGCCGGCGTGGTCGGTGTACTTGCCGATCTGCTTCGGGAACTGGTCCAGTCCGACGCCCATGGGGTGGTCGCGCAGCATCTGCATGGCGCCCTTCCAGATCTCCAGACGACTGGTGGTGCTGGTGTCGAGTTCCACCGAGCCGCCGGCCTCGACCTGTCGGGTCTCCTGCACCCGCTCGACGACGCTGTTGGGCAGCATGCTCGCGGAGGCGACGAGCACCAGCGTCGCCAGCGCCGCGGCAGGGAAGCTGCGACGCAGCAACAGCACGAGGATGACGAACGCCGCAATCAGATAGGACTGGCGCGAGTAGGTGAACAGGATCGCCGCGACCAGGATTCCGCCGCCGGCGATCGCGGCCAGACGCACCGGTTTGCGTTGGCGCAATTGCAGCGCCACCGCGACCAGCATCGGCAGGAACATCGCGAAGAACACGCCGGCCCGGTTCGCCTGCCCGATCCCGCCGAAGGGCCCGACGGCGCGCTGGGTGCCGTCGTAGGCGCTGAAGCCGAACTGGATGCCCTGGTAGACGGCTTGCAGGCCCGTGGCCACCGCGACCACGAGGACCAGCACGATCAGTTGCCGTGTCCCCCGCAGGTCCTGGCGGCAACGCCGGTAGATGAAATAAAGCAGGGGATAGAAGATCGCGTTCTTCAGGCTGGCAAGGTCGTCGTCGACCTGCGACAGGTCGCTCCACTGCGCGGCGACGAAACCCAGCACCAGGACCGCGAACAGGCACAACAGCGGGGCGCCGAGAAAGCCCGGGACGGCGAGGTGCGCGGGGTCGCGGCGACCGAAGAGCAACCCGCACGCCAGCAGCAACATCAGCAGGTTGGTCAGGTTCATCCCGGGGACCACGATGCTGACCGGGAAGTAGAGTGCGAAAGGCAGCAGCACGATCGGCATCGCGAACAGCAATCGCGTCATGGTCGATGCCCCCCGCTCGCGATGCCGATCGCGCGCATGGACGGACCGCGGTCGGCGCCCGCCGCGAGTGCGGCCGGCGTTGCCTGACCGCGATACAAGGCCAGGATCCGGTCCAGCACGCCCGGCAGCGCGGCATGGCGTTCGATGGTGGCGCGCGCGCATGCGCCCATCTTCAGGCGTTGCTGCGTCGGCAGCGCGGCGGCTGCGGCCAGGCATGCGACCAGGCCGGCGCGGTCGCCGGGCTCGAACAGCCAGCCGTTGGCGGGCGTCACCAGGTCCTCGCTGCCGCTCACCCGGCTTGCGATCATGGGCAAGCCGCTGGCCATGCATTCGAGCAGGGTGTTCGACAGGCCTTCGACGCTGGAAGGCAGCACCCCGACATCGGCCTCGGCCAGCACGGCCTCGATGTCGCTCCGGTGGCCGTCGAAATGCACGTTTGCGTCGATCCCCAGTTCGCGGACGCGGTTCTTCAGCGCCGTTTCCAGGGGGCCGCCGCCGACGATGCGCAGCGATGCCTGCGGATGCGTCGGCAGCAGCGCCGAAAACGCCTCCAGCAGGGCGAACAGGTTCTTCGCCGGCACCAGGCGGCCGACGAACAGGAACCGCGCAGATGCGCCGGCGGTATGTTGTCGCGGACGGAAACGGAGCACGTCGACTGCATTGGGGATCGCGGCGATGCGGCTCGCGGGAATGCCGCGTGCGACGAGGGCATCGGCGATCCGTCGGCTGATCGCCTGCCAGGCATCCGCCCGGCGCAGGCAATGGAAAATCGCGCGTGCACGCAGTCCGGGCCGGACGGCGAGGTTGCCGGTATCCAGCTCCGCGGCGCTCGCGACCTTGACCACGACCCGTGGCCGCTCGAGGCGGCTGCCGAGCAGCGCTGCCATGGCGGCCACGTAGCGGGGCGAATGCGCGTGCCAGGCGTCGTAACGCCGGCCTTTGAACCACAGGAACAAGGCCACTCGGCCCAGCAGCCACGCCGTGCCGAGCAGGCGCACGCGCGGATAGGGCAATCGGCAGATCGGGACGCCGTCGAGGCGGTCGATGCGCCGCTGCGGACCCCGTGCGCTGCGCGGGGCCAGCACGGTGACGCGATGACCGCGTTGGCGCAGCCCCGCGGCGAGGGTCCGTGCCTGCAATTCCGTGCCGCCGCCATTGACCGGCGGATAGGCACCGCCCAGCAGCATGAGCACATGCAATCGGGTACGAGAGGCAATGTCGGCCTGGGGCCGCTGGTGCGCATTCATGGCGGGCCGCCCGCTGCGACATGCCGACCGGCGTCGGCCGTGCGGGTAAGGGTGCCGGCTGCCCTGCGCAGGAGGCAGCGCTCGTAAACGGCCGTGGTGGCGGCCACCAGGGTGGGCACCGCGTGCGCTTGCGCCACATGTTCCCGTGCCTGCCGGGACAGCCGCGCCCGCAGGGTCGGGTCCGTGCACAGCCGCGCCATGCAGGCGGACAACGCAGCGACGGAGCCGGGCGCGAACAGCAGGCCGGTGCGGCCGTCCCGGACCAGTTCGGGCGTACCGCCGACGGCCGAGGCGATCACCGGGCAGCCGGCGGCCATGGCTTCCAGCAGCGCGTTCGACTGGCCTTCGAAACGCGAGGGCAGGACCAGGAAATCCGCGGCTTGCATGAGCCTGACGGTGTCGCTGCGCTCGCCCAGGAACGACAGGTCCGCCGCTACCCCGGCTTCCCGCGCCAGTTGCTCCAGTTGCCCGCGCAGGGGCCCGTCGCCGGCGAGTGCGATCCAGGGCCGCTGCTCCGGCGCGAGCGCCGCCAGCGCGGCGATCAGGCAATCCAGGTTCTTCTGCGCCACCAGCCGCCCGGCGAACAATCCGAGCACGCGGCCGGCCGGGACGTCGAGATGCCGGCGCACGGCGTCGCGTTCGTCCGGCGCGATCGGCGGTACCTGGTCCACTCCGTTGACGACGGTGTCGAACCGGGACACCGGCAGGCCGGTGCGCTGTGCCGTGGCAACAGCGCCGGCACTGGAATTGGCGATCACCGCGGCACAGTGGCCCAAGGTGAGGCGCTTGAGGCGCCAGTACCACGCCGGCTTGTCCAGGTACTGGTTGCGTTCGGAAGCGATCAGCACGGGGTGACGGCCGGACGCTCGCGCCGCCAGCACGGTCCAGAACTCGGCGGTCAGCGAGAACGCATGAACCAGCGCGTAATCGCGCCGGCGCAGCAGCGCGGCGTAGGCGATCAGGAAGCGCGGGTCGAGGCGTGCGCGCTTGGGCAGGTGGTGCACCGGGGTGCCCGCCTGCACGAGCGCATCGACCAGGAACGAGCGTTCGCGGAAATAGGCGAGTTCGGGTTGCCACCGGCTGCGGTCCATGCCGGCCAGCAGATGGGCGATCTGGCGTTGGCTGCCGCCGACCCCCATCCCGTCGATGACCACGAGGATGCGTTCAGGCGGCATCTGCTGTAGCCCTCGCCATCAGCCGGTGAAGTTTCCGCGCTTCCTTGTCGGCATCGAATTCGCGTTCGATGCGCAGGCGCGCTGCGCTGGCCAGACGGTGGCGCAATGCGGCATCGTCCAGCAGCCGTTGCAGGGCGTGCGCCAGCGCCTGCGGATCGCGCTGCGGCACCAGCAGCCCGTGTTGGCCGTCGTCGATCAATTCCGGCACCCCCGACACCGGACAGCTGACGACCGGACATCCGGCCGCCATCGCTTCCATCAGCGCGACCGGGATGCCGTCGCGGCTGCCGTCTGCGGCCACCTGGCAGGGCAGGGCGAACGCCACGGCCTGGTCGAGCGCGGCCCGCACCTGTTCCTGCGGCAAGGCCCCGGGCAGCTCGATCCTGTCCTGCAGGCCATGGGCGAGGACCGAAGCCTGCAGGGCCGCACGCTGCGGGCCTTCGCCCACGAGCAGGCACCGGAACCCGACCCCGCGTGCCTGCAGCAGGGCGAGCGCCTCGATCAGCGTGTCGAAACCCTTCATCGGCACCAGGCGACCGACGCCCAGGATCAGGCTTCCGGCGCGCCCTTCGGGACGCCAGGGCAGATGCGCCAGGTCCACCCCGCAATGCACGACCTCCAGCTTGCGTGACGCCAGCGGCGAGACGTTGTGGTCCAGCCAGTCGACGTTGTGTTGCGAGACGGTCACCGCCAGCGCAGCGTCCGCAAGCTTGCGCGGCAGCAGCTGGCGGTTCACGAACACGTCGTGGGCATGGCAGGTGAATCCGAACGGGCGCCGCAGGACCCGTGCCAGCAGCCAGGCCGCGGTCGCGGGATAGGTCGACCAGTGCGCATGGATGTAGTCCGGGTCGAACCGGCGCAGCCAGGCCAGCTGGCTCAGGGCATCGGCCAGGGTCGCCAGCGATTTCATCAGGACCGCCGGGCTGCGCCAGCTGTCGGCCGCCACGATGAAGGCCGCCGCCGACACCCGCCGCGGATATGCGCCCCAGGCGCGCAGCGCGCGGCCGAGCAGGATCGGCGGCGAAGGCGGCTGGCGCACGCGATCCAGCAGCGCGGCGGCATCGGCCTGGACGAGGCCCGTGGACGGCGACCTGAGCGACAGGATGCGGACGTCGACGCCCTGCTCCAGCAGCGTGCGGATCTCGCGGACGATGAACGTCTCCGACCAGGCCGGGAACCGCGACACCACGTACAGCACGCGTCGCGGAGCGACACGCGGATGCGGCGGCGTGTCCGCGCAGGCAGCTTCCGGCGGCATGCTCGGAGTGCTCGCGGCTGCAACGTACATGTCCGCTCCCGATCGCATGGCATGCCATCCGGCCCGATCTTCGTGGTCTCTGGGACAACGCCACGTCGCCGCGTCGACGGCCAGCGGCGCCGCTCAGCGCAACGGCGTCCAGGTCACGATCCGCTCGCCGCGCAGGAACTTGAACAGGCTGACGGCCGAGGCGAGATTGGTGAGCAGGAAGTAGTACGGCTGCGCCAGCAGCCGCCACCCGCCGAAGCGCCGCAGCGGCAGGAATCCGAGCGTGCCCAGCGCCAGCACCAGCACCTGCAACGCCAGCAGCGGCAGGTAGCGCCCCTGCAGGGCGAGGGCGATGTTGGCCAGCAGGGCGATCGTCCAGAACACCGGCGACAGGTAGCGCAGCAGCTTGTGCGACCACAGCTCCCAGGCGAAAGCGCCGTAGCGGAACGGGTCGAGGAAACGCCGTTGCGATGCCAGCGCATACAGGCTGCGCAACCCGACCCGGACCCGCATCGGCAGCTCCTGGTCGGAGCGGTCGAGGGTGTCCTCGTAACAGACCGCGTCCGGTTCCAGCACCGTCCGCAACCCCTGTCCGCGCATCGCCATGGCGATGACGAAATCGCTGATCAGGTCCGGTGCGATCGGCCGGTAGGCATTGCGCCGGACCGCGTACAGTTGCCCGCTGACGCCGATCAGCGAGCCGAGCGCGCTTTCGGCCATGCGCAACCTGGTCTCGTAACCCCAATAGGAGGTGCCACCGCGGCTGGTCGCATCCGCGCCGCGCGCCCGGTAGACCAGGCGCCCGGCGACGCAACCGACGCCGGGGTCGTGGAAATTGCCGACCATTGCCCGCAGGGCGCCGGGGTCGGTCATGGTCGTGGCGTCCATGAACACCAGGATGTCGCCGCGGGCGACTTTGGCGGCGGCGTTCTGGCAGGCGGTCTTGCCCAGGCGGCCTTCCACCCGCAGCAGCCTGACGTTCGGCGCATCGCATTCGCGCACGATGCGATCGGTGGCATCGCTGGAGGCATCGGAGGCGACGATGACATCAAGCAGCTGCGCGGGGTAATCGGCGGCAAGCACGTTCTGCAGCTTCTGCCCGATGTGCTTTTCCTCGTTGTAGGCGGTGATGATCGCGGTGACCGAGGCGCGGACCGGGCCCCGGTGCACCGGACGCGGCCGCAGCCTGGCCAGGAGGATCGCCAGCAACGGATAGCCGACGTAGATGTAGGCCAGTACGGCGAGCGCACTCCAGAGCAGGATTTCGAGCACGTGCACGGCTCCCTCGTCAGCGCATCCACACGATGGTCAGTTGCGCGGCGTTTTCCCGGTAGCGCGGGTCCGCCTGGGTCGAGGCGCGGGTGTTGCGCATCACCTCGGCGCGCCAGCTCAGGTGCCGCGTCATCCGGTAGTCGATGCCGAGGCTGTGCACGTGGTCCATGTCCTCGCGCGGCTGGGTCAGGAATTCGTGCTTGCTCGTATAGCCCTCGAAGAACACGTCCGCGCGCGGGCGTACGCGGTAACCGATCCGGTAGTAGGCGCTGCGCATGGTGCGGTCGTTCTGTGGCCGGTCGAAATAGCGCAGGTGCCGGTACAGCGGGCGCAGGCGCAGGCTCAGGCGCTGGCCGTTGAAGCGGTAATCGATTTCGGCGCTGCGCTGGCGATAGACGCCGGCGGTGACGAAGGGGGAAAAGACGCCGGCCAGGTCCGCGGCCAACGGCTCGTCCGGGTCGCTCATGCGCACGACCAGATCCTGGACCTCGTCCGAGAACTGGTGGCGCGCGCGCAAACGCAGCCGGCTGCGCGGGCTGATCTGCCAGGTCGCCGTGGCGCGCGCGATGGTGGTGGTCGCGTCGTCGCCTGCGGCGCGGTTCAGGCGCGCGTGCCCGAGATCGATTTCGTATTCGATGCCGCGCAGGCTGCCCTCGTAGCGGCCGAAGCCTTCCTGGAGCGTGTAGTCGGTCGCCACCGGCGGCGGGTCGTCGAACTCGGCCCGGGTCGAGGCGACGTTGATCGAGGCCCGCGACGTGGCGGTCAGTTCGTGCTGCAAGGCGGCCACGGCGCTGTAGCGTCGGCCGTCGAACCCGGGCGTCACCTCGGCGTGGCTGTCGGACGCCCGCAGGTCGAGCCGCAGCCGGTTGCGCTCGCCGAAGCGGGCGAGAAAGCTGGGTCCGGCGAGAAACACGTTCACCCGCTGCAGGTTGCCCGGGTAGCGGCCGTCGCGGATGTCGATGGGTTCGTGACTGAGGTAGTCCTCGAACACCAGGTGCATGCGTTCGGGCAGCAGCGCCCAGTCGAGCTGGCCGGCGAACGCGGTCCTGGTTTCGTCCGGGAACGTGTTGTCGAAGTAATGGCGGCGTTCCAGCTCGCCGCGTGCGTGCAGCGCGATCGCCGTGCCCTGCTGCCGAGCCTCGAACGCCAGACGCGGTATGAGGATCGTATCCTTGGCCTGGTTGTCCTCGCTGAGATTGATGTTGTCGCTGTGGAGCAGCGCCAGCTCGAGCTGGTAGTCGATCTCCGCCGCGTGCACGCCGCCGGCGATGGCTGCGGCCGCGAGCGCGGCGGACAGCGCCGTCCGCCGCAGGGGGCGGCTCCGGCCGCAGCCGGGTTCAGGCGTTTTCATTGAAGACCACGCCGGCGAATTTCCCGGGATCGAAGTTGCCGGCGGCGGCGGCGATGTCCGCGGCCGTGTTGCGGCCGTAGCCGGCGACCAGGACCACCACGTCGGCCATCTCCGACAGCATGCGCGCGTCGGGCGCACCCAGCGCCGGCGGGCTGTCGAGGAAGATGTACCTGTCGGCATAGCTGCTGCGCAGCGAGTCCAGCAGCAGGCGCATGCGGAACGAGGCGAAGTACTCGGTCTCCACCTCGCCCTGCCGCGAGCGGCCCGCCGGAATCAGTTGCAGGCGCGGGATGCCGGTGTCGTAAAGCATGCTCTCGACCTCGGCATCCGGGTCTTCCAGATAGTTGACCAGGCCGCCGTTGCAGGCGTCGACCCGCATCGACTGGTGCTGCGAGGGCCGGCGCAGGTTGCAATCGATCAGCAGTGCGCTCTTGGTCGGGTCGAAGGTGAGGGTGACGGCGAGGTTGCGGGCGACATAGCTGCCGCCGCTGCCGGCGCTGACCGGAGCGACCAGGGTGATGAAGTTGTCGCTGGCAGTCGCCAGCAGTCGCGTACGCAGCTCCCGGAACGCATCCACCAGGCGGCGGTTGGCGCCATCGGCGTAGGGGATGATCGCGCGGTCGTCCAGCTGCGCGGGGGTCAGTGCGGTGGAGCCGGTCCGGCGCACGACGTCCCGCCCGGCACCGGCAAGATCGGCCACGGCATCCACCGCGGAATAGTCGATCGCATTCATAGGATGTCGGCCAGTTTCAGCACGAGTACCAGCGCATAGACCAGCGGCACCGCGAGGAACAATGCCGATCCCAGCTTCAGCTGCCTGGCGTTGCGCAGGTATTGGGCGTGCGTGAGGTGGTGGGGAATGGTCGCCAGTACCGGCAATCCCGCCTCGCGCTCGATCTGCAGGGGCGTACGGACGCGGGGGTCGTGCCTGACCAGCAACGACAGCAGCAGCAATGGCAGCAGCGTCGCCAGCAGCAGGCCCGCGGCGGCGAAATGGGTCAGCCGCAAGCCGCTGGGCGTCAGCGGCAGCGACGCCGGCTCCTGGATCTGGAAGCCGAGGCTGCGTCCCTCGGCGTCCAGACGCATCGAGACCCGCGCGCTTTCGCGGCGCTTGAGCAGGTCCTCGTACATTTCCCGGTTGACCTCGCGGGCCCGGGTCAAGGCCGCGACGTCGGGTTCCGCGCCCATGATCTTGCGGCTGCGTGCCAGCTCCTCGGCGAGCAGCGCCTGCGCGGTGGCGACCCGGGAAGCGGCCGCGGCCCCCTGGCGCCGCACCTCCGACAGCTGCGCCCGCAGTTGTCCGTACAGCGGATTCAACGACGGGGCGGCGCCGGACAGCACCGGCGTTCCCGCGTCGCGGCCGGCGCCGCGTGCCTGCGTCTGCAGGGCGCGGATCTGGTTCTGGATCCGGACCACGTCCGGATACTGGTCGGTGTAGCTCAGCCGCAGGCGGTCGCGCTCGGCCTGCAGCGCCGCCAGTTGCGCGTTCAACTGGGTGGAACGCGGCACCGTGACGACCTGGCTCTCCCGTGACAGCTGGCCCATCAGTTGCTGTTCCTGGGCACCGACATCGGCGAGATCCATGCGCGCGTTGTCGACCATCCGGCGCAACTCCCCGATCCGCGCGGAGACGTCGTCGTCGACGCCGGGCACCGCGTCCGGGTTGATGCTGCGGTAATCCTGCAGCTTGCGGTCGGCCTCGCCCAGCGCTTGCTGGTACTTCTCCACCTGCGCGTCGATGAACTGGTAGGTGGAGCGGCTGGCGCGTGCCTTGGAGTCGAGGACCCGTTCGATCAGCGCTTCGGAGAAGCGCTTGGTCACGGCGTAGGCGCGTGCGGGATCGGAGTCCGCATAGGTGATCTTCACCAGGCTCAGCCGCGGGTCGCTGGCGCGGCCGCTGCTGCTGCTGCCGGTGACCTGGATTTCGGTGCGTGCGGTGATGCCGTTGATCAGGCGTTGCTTCTCCTGCGGACTGGGATCGGCGTCGAGCCAGCCGCCTGCGCGCAGAATGTCTTCCATCACCGCGTGGCCGAACAGCACGTCGCGCGAGATCACGGCGCGCGAGGTGTCGTCCGGCGCTGCCGGGCGGCCGTCGGCCAGCGGGATGATGGAGCCGTTGTCCTCGACCAGCACCGTCGCCGACGACTTGTAGGTGGGGGGATTGCCCAGGCCCCAGACCAGGAAGCCGAACGCGACGACCGCGAAGATCGTCGCCAACGGCAGCACGTAGCGGCGGAATTCCGTGCGCGCGAGCGCAATCAGGGTGAGCGTCGGCAGACGCTCGCCGGAGGGCCCGGGCAGGCTCGCTTGGGTGTAGCCGTAGTTCACAGGATGCGCTCCGGAACCGTGATCACGTCGCCGGGTGCGACCTTGTAGTTGGTGCTCAGATCGCCCTGCTTGAGGATCCGATCCAGGCGCAGGCTGTAGCTGCGCACGTCGGTGTCGGACTTGCGGTGCAGGCTGGAGCGGTCGGGCGCCGCGAACTCGGTGACGCCGCCGGCCGCGAGCACCGCGTCCAGCACGGTCATGCCCTGGCGGTAGGGGATCGACACCGGGTTGGTGACCGCGCCGGTGATGCTGACCCGCGACAGGTATTCGTGGCTGCGCAGCTCGGTGAGGATGACCGACACCCGCGGCTCGAGCACGTACGCCGCCAGTCGCGTCTGAATGTCCTTGGCCACTTCCGGCGGGGTGCGACCGCCGGCTTGCACGTCGCCGATCAGCGGCACCGAAATCATGCCGTCCGGCCGCACCGGGGCGGTGATGCCCAGGTCCGGGTTCTGCCAGACGGAGACCTGGACCATGTCGTCGACGCCGATGTGGTACGCGTCGACGGCGCTGGCAGCGGTGGGGGGCGGGCCGGCGTCGTCCGGGGCCGTGGTGGCGCAGGCGGCGAGCAGCAACGCCGCGGCGGTGGCGAGAAAGCCGGAATGCATGCGGGTCATGGGTGTTCCCCGAGTTGGCTCACCGGGGCAAACGCCGGGGCGCTGGGACAGCGGCCAGCGACCCGGACCGGCCTCTCGGACAGGTAGAACTCCCGGTACCAGTCCACGAACCGGCGCACTCCGACCTCGATCGGGGTGGCCGGCGCATAGCCGGTATCGCGCTGCAGCGCGTGGACATCGGCGCAGGTGTCCGGGACGTCGCCGGGCTGCAGCGGCAGCAGCCGGCGCTCGGCCTTGCGCCCGAGGCAGTCCTCGATCACCTCGATGTAGCGCAGCAGTTCGATCCGGCGGTGGTTGCCGATGTTGTACAGGCGATAGGGCGCGCTGGAGGAGGCGGGGGTGGGGGCCATCGGGTCGTAAGCCGGGTCCGGACCCGGCACCCGGTCGAGGGTGCGGATCACGCCTTCGACGATGTCGTCGATGTAGGTGAAATCGCGGCTGTGACGGCCGTGGTTGAATACCTCGATCGGCTCGCCCGCCAGAATCTTGCGGGTGAACAGGAACAGCGCCATGTCCGGTCGCCCCCATGGACCGTACACGGTGAAAAAGCGCAGGCCCGTGGTCGGCAGGCCGAACAGGTGGCTGTAGGTGTGCGCCATCAGCTCGTTGGCTTTCTTGCTGGCGGCGTACAGGCTGACCGGATGGTCGACGCTGTCCTCCACCGCGAACGGCAGCTTGCGGTTGGCGCCGTAGACCGAGCTGGACGAGGCGTAGACCAGGTGCTCGGTGCCGGCGTGGCGGCAGGCCTCGAGTACGTTCAGGAAGCCGACGATGTTGCTGTCGATGTAGGCCTGCGGATTCTCCAGCGAGTAGCGCACGCCGGCCTGCGCCGCCAGGTTGACCACCCGCTGCGGCGCGAACGCGGCGAACGCGCGCTGCAGCGCGTCGCGATCCTCGAGCGCCGCCAGCGCGAAGCGGAAGCCGGGTTGCGGCAGCAGTCGCGCCAGGCGCGCCTGCTTCAGCCGCGGGTCGTAGTAGTCGTTGAGGTTGTCGTAGCCCAGCACCTCGTCGCCGCGCGCGAGCAGGCGCCCGCAAAGGCTGGCGCCGATGAAACCGGCGGCGCCCGTCACCAGGACCTTCATGGTCGACTCCTCGCACGCTCGCGCGCGCCGTGACGATTCCCGGCTTGCGGTGTCCCGCCGTCCCGCCGGGCACGGGGCAGGCGAGAGGGGGAACGCGGAATCCGGTCGCGTCCGGCAAATCCTCCGGCCCGCGTTGCTGAGGTCAGGAGCCGGCCGTACGAGGCGGTGTATGCGCATCCTGGTCTGCGGCGGGGCCGGCTACATCGGCTCGCATGCCTGCGTGGTCCTGGCCGGCCTCGGGCACCGGGTCGTGGTGGTCGACAACTTCGTCAACAGTTCGCCGCGCACGCTGCCGTGCCTGCAGCGGATCATCGGCGCCCCGGTCGAGGCGCATCGACTCGACCTGCGCGATCGCGACGGGCTGCGGGCGCTGCTTGCCGGATCCCGCTTCGACGCGGTGATGCACTTCGCCGCGCTCAAGGCCGTCGGCGAGTCGTGCGCGCAGCCGCTGGACTATTTCGACAACAACATCGGCGGCACGATCGCGTTGCTGCAGGCGATGCAGGACACGGGCGTGCGGCGGCTGGTGTTCAGCTCATCGGCGACCGTCTACGGCGAGCCGGAGCAAGTCCCCGTGCGCGAGGACGCGCCGCTGTCGGCGACCAATCCCTACGGCCGCACCAAGCTGGTGATGGAGCAGATGATCGGGGACCTGTGCCGTGCCGATCCCGCGTTCCGGGCGGCGAGCCTGCGTTATTTCAACCCGGTCGGCGCGCATCCCTCCGGCCTGATCGGCGAGGACCCGTGCGGCGTGCCCAACAACCTGATGCCCTACCTGTGCCAGGTCGCGGCGGGCCGGCGCGAGCGGCTGCGGGTGTTCGGCGGCGACTACCCGACCGCCGACGGCACCGGCGTGCGCGACTACCTGCACGTGATGGATCTGGCGCGCGCGCATGCGGATGCGCTCGACTACCTGGTGCGTCGCGAGCGCAACCTCGTCGTCAACCTGGGCACCGGCCGCGGCACCAGCGTGCTGGAACTGGTGCGCGCCTTCGAACGGGTCTCGGGGCGCCGGATTCCCTGCGAGATCGTCGCCCGCAGGCCGGGCGACGTCGCCACGCTGTATGCCGATCCTGCGCGTGCGCGGCGCCTGCTCGGCTGGCGGGCGCGGCTGGGCGTGCCGCGGATGTGTCGCGACGCCTGGCATTGGCAATCGCTGCATCCGCGCGGCTACGCGGACGCGGACGTCGATGCGCCTGCGTTCGTCGCCGGTGCCGGTCAGGTAGCGTCGGGCAGCGCGCGGAACAAACGCGTCGACGCGACGCCGCGGCCGCCCGCCGGCCCGCCGCCGCCGTCGGTCGGCGTGCGGACCGTGGCGCAGTGGTCCAGCACCACGACATCGCCGCGCCCGGGCCGGTAG
The DNA here is from genome assembly GCF_003416885.1 of Cognatiluteimonas weifangensis. Classification (GTDB taxonomy): domain Bacteria; phylum Pseudomonadota; class Gammaproteobacteria; order Xanthomonadales; family Xanthomonadaceae; genus Cognatiluteimonas; species Cognatiluteimonas weifangensis. The sequence continues at coordinate 83,919 of NZ_QVPD01000011.1, read as the reverse complement.
CCGCCGCGCAGCGCGGCGTACACGTAATCCACCGCCGCCTCGCAGGCCGCGGCGGGCACCAGGCCGCGGCACAGGTTGGCGGCGATCGCCGAGGCCAGCGTGCAGCCGGTGCCGTGCGCGGCGACCGCGAGCCGGTCGTGGACGAATTCGGCTTGCGCCCGGCCATCGTCGAAGCGGTCGACCACGCGCGCGCCGTCGTCCAGGTGCCCGCCCTTGAGCAGCACCGCCTGCGCGCCGAGCGCGCGCAGTTCGGCGAGCGCGTCCTGGGCGGCGGCTGCGGAGGCGATGCGGCGGCCCAGCAGCAGCTCGGCTTCCGGGATGTTGGGCGTGAGCAGGCTCGCCAGCGGCAGCAGCCGGGTGCGCAGCGCGTCCAGCGCGTCGTCGGCCAGCAGCTTGGCGCCGGAAGTCGCGACCATCACCGGGTCCAGCACCACGAACGCTGGGCAATGCGTGTCCAGCGCATCGGCCACGGCGTGGATCACCTCGGCGGTGGCCAGCATCCCGAGCTTGACCGCGCCGATGTGGAAGTCGTCGAAGCAGGCATCGATCTGCGCGCGCAGGAAGCCGACCGGCGGCACGTGTACCGCGGTCACGCCGCGGGTGTTCTGCGCGGTCAGCGCCGCGATCGCGCTCAGGCCATGGACGCCGTGCGCGGCGAAGGCCTTCAGGTCGGCCTGGATGCCCGCGCCGCCGCCGGAATCGGAGCCGGCGATGGTCAGGGCGCAAAGGGGGAGGCTGGACATGGCAGGCCGCGCAGGCAGGAATGGGGGCCTACTTTACAAAGTGGGCAGAAAGGTGCAGTACCAAGCGTGCTTGATGATGTTTAAAATATTCATTCATATGTCTGAGGGTGGAGTCGGCCAGTGATCACTGCGGCGCAAATGCGGGCGGCGCGCGCCCTGCTGGGGATCGACCAGCGCCAGCTGGCGCACTTGGCCGGGGTGTCGCTGCCGACCATCCAGCGCATGGAAGCGAGCAGCGGCCAGGTGCGCGGCACGGTGGATACGCTGGCCAAGGTCGTCGCGGCCCTGGACGCAGCGGGAATCGAGCTGATCGGCGAGCGGGCGAGCAGCCACGGCGGCGGCCGCGGCGTCCGCCTGAAGGCGGAAGCGGGAGCCGGGGCATGATCGCCGCCGTCGAAGCCTGGCGTGCGGGGCTGTTCCGGCGCGAGCACTGGTTGCCCAACATCGTCGCCGGACTGGTGGTGGGCGTGGTCGCGCTGCCGCTGGCCATGGCGTTCGCGATCGCCTCCGGGGTCAAGCCGGAGCAGGGCCTGTACACCTCGATCGTCGCCGGCGCGGCGGTCGCGCTGTTCGGCGGCTCGCGGATCCAGATCGCCGGTCCCACCGGCGCCTTCATCGTCATCCTCGCCGGCGTGGTGGCGCAGTTCGGCGTCAGCGGGTTGCTGCTGGCGACTTTGCTGGCCGGGATCATGCTGGTGCTGATGGGACTGGCGCGGCTGGGTGCGGTGATCCGCTTCATCCCCGACCCGGTGATCGTTGGTTTCACTGCCGGCATCGCGGTGATCATCTGGGTGGGGCAATGGCAGTATTTCTTCGGCCTGCCCGCGGCCGACGCCGAACAGTTCTACCTCAAGGGCTGGCAACTGCTGCAGTCGCTGCCGCAACTGCATCCGGCGACCACGCTGCTGGGGGTCGGCAGCCTGCTGCTGGCGTTGTGGGGGTCGCGTCTGCCCGGAATGTCGCGGGTGCCCGGTCCGCTGCTGGCGATGATCGCCGCCACCGTCGCGGTGGCGGTCTGGAAACCGCAGGGCGTGGCGACCATCGCGTCCACCTTCGGCGCGATCCCGCGCACCTTGCCGCAACTGCAATTGCCGGCCATGTCGTTCGACTTGCTGGTGATGCTGCTGCCGTCGGCCTTCACCATCGCCATGCTCGGCGCGATCGAGTCGCTGCTGTCGGCGGTGGTCGCCGACGGCATGGCCGGCACCCGCCACGATTCCAACCAGGAGCTGATCGGCCAGGGCGTGGCCAACATCCTCTCGCCGCTGTTCGGCGGCATCGCCGCCACCGGCGCGATCGCCCGCACCGCGACCAGCATCCGCAACGGCGGCACCAGCCCGCTCGCCGCCATCGTGCATTGCATCCTGCTGATCGGCGTGCTGGTGTTCCTGGCACCCTACGCCGGGCAGGTGCCGCTGGCGGCGCTGGCCGCGATCCTGTGGGTGGTGGCCTGGAACATGAGCGAGGCGCGGCGTTTCCTGCGCCTGGTGCGGCAGGCGCCACGCGCGGACGTGGCGATCCTGCTGATCACCTTCTTCCTCACCATCCTCACCGACCTGGTGGTGGCGGTGAACATCGGCGTGATCCTGGCGATGTTCCAGTTCATGCGCCGCATGGCCGCCTCGGTCGAGGTGGTGGAGCACGGCCACGCCAGCGTGCGCGAGGAACTGGCCGCGGCCGGGCTGGAGGAGTTGCCGCACGACGTGGCGGTGTATTCGATCGAAGGGCCGTTCTTCTTCGGTTCGGTCGATTCGCTGGAGCGGGCGCTGTCGTGGTCGCGGGGCAAGCCCGCCTGGCTGGTGCTGCGGCTGGAGCGGGTGCCGTTCGTCGACGCCACCGGGCTCAAGCGGCTGGAATCCACCATCTCCGCCCTGCGCCAGCGCGGCGTGCAGGTGCTGCTCAGCGGCGCCAGCCTGCGGGTGCTGCGCAAGCTGGTGCGCGCGCAGGTCGTCAGCCGCGAGGAACCGGCCAGCTACTTCAAGGACCTGGCCACGGCGCTGGCGCACATCCAGGCCCACCGTGGCGAGGCGGCGGCCGCAGAGCCGTCCTGAGCGGCACCCGGCGCGGCCGCGACCGGGTGCAGTTGAAGTCGTAGTTACAGCTACAGCTACAGCTACAGCACTTCCGAGGCGTAATCGGCCAGCCGCGAGCGCTCGCCGCGACGCAGGGTGACGTGCGCGCTGTGCGGCCAGTGCTTGAAGCGGTCCACCGCGTAGGTCAGGCCCGATGTAGTCTCGGTCAGATACGGCGTGTCGATCTGCTCGACGTTGCCCAGGCACACGATCTTGGTGCCGGGGCCGGCGCGGGTGATCAGCGTCTTCATCTGCTTGGGCGTCAGGTTCTGCGCCTCGTCCAGGATCAGCCAGCGGTTGAGGAAGGTGCGCCCGCGCATGAAGTTGAGCGAGCGGATCTTGATCCGCGAGGCGAGCAGGTCGTTGGTCGCCGCGCGGCCCCAGGAGCCGCCTTCCTGGTTGTGGGTCAGCACTTCCAGGTTGTCGGTGAGCGCGCCCATCCACGGCGTCATCTTTTCTTCTTCGGTGCCGGGCAAAAAGCCGATGTCCTCGCCGACGCTGACCGTGGCGCGGGTCATGATGATCTCTCGGTAGCGCTGCTGGTCCATGGTCTGCGCCAGCCCCGCGGCCAGCGCCAGCAGGGTCTTGCCGGTGCCGGCGGTGCCGAGCAGGGTGATGAAGTCGATCTCCGGGTCCATCAGCGCGTTGAGCGCGAAGTTCTGCTCGCGATTGCGCGCCAGGATGCCCCAGACCGCGTGTTGCGCGTGGCGGAAATCGTCGACGATCCGCAGCGTGACCTTGTCCTCGCCGACCCGGACGACTTTCAGCTCGGCTTCCTCGTCGCCGGGCAGGTACAGGAACTGGTTCGGGTGCCAGTCGTCCTCGCCGGTGCGCGCGATCTCGTAGAAGGTGCGCCCCTTCTCGGTCCACGACTTCAGGTCCTTGCCGTTGCGCTGCCAGAAATCCCCGGGCAGCGCGGTGGCGCCGGTGTACAGCAGGCTGAAGTCGTCCAGCGCGCGGTCGTTCTCGTAGTCCTCGTTGGCGATCCCGGCGATCGAGGCCTTGATCCGCAGGTTGATGTCCTTGGACACGAACACCACCGCCGCCTCGGGCTCGTCCTCCTTCAGCGCCAGGATCGCGCCGAGGATGTGGTTGTCCGGGATCACCGCGCCGAAACGCTTGCCGGAATCGAAGTCGCGGGTCTGGAAGCGCAGCTTGCCGATGCTCTGCGCGCCGCGCAGCTGCAGCCCCCGCGGCCGGCTCAAGGGGATGCCGGCGGTGATGTCGCCGTTGCCGTGCGCCTCGATCATCTCGTTGAGGAAGCGGCTGACCTGGCGCGCGTTGCGGCTGGCCTCGGAGGTGCCTTTCTTGGCGTTGTCGAGCTCCTCCATCACCTGCATCGGCAGGTAGACGTCGTGCTCCTCGAACTTGAACAGCGCGGTGGGGTCGTGCATCAGCACATTGGTGTCCAAAACATGGATGCGCTTGCTACGCGTCATGCGTGTTTCCTGCGGTCGGACAGCGACGGGTCACCGCGACCCGCGGTGCGGGGCGTGGGTGAAGAGGAGCGTTTGCACGCCAACGGCGCACGCGACGATGAACGCCAGGCGCGCTGCGCCGGGCCGGACAAAGTCGAAGAGAGGATGTCACGGCCCGTGCGCAGCCTGCAGCGCGTCGAGCACAGCCTGGGCGTGACCGGGAACCTTGACCGCGCGCCAGGCCTGGCGGACCACGCCGGTCGGATCGATCAGGAAGGTGCTGCGTTCGATCCCGATGTACTCGCGCCCGTACAGTTTCTTCGGCCGGATCACGTCGAAGGCCCGGCACAGCGTCTCCTCGGCGTCGCTGACCAGGGCGAACCGGAAGCCCTGCCTGGCGCAAAAATTCCGGTGCGACTGCAGCGAGTCGCGCGACACCCCGAGGACCTCGGCGCCGAGCTTGCGGAGCTTCGGCAGCAGCGCATTGAAGTCCAGGCCCTCGGTGGTGCAGCCGGGAGTGGAATCCTTGGGGTAGAAGTACAGCACCAGCCACTTGCCAGCGTAATCGGCGAGGGTCGCGCGGCTGCCGTCCGACAGCGCCAGCGGCAGCGAGAGGACGGATTTCGACAGCGCCTTGCCAGTCTCGATCATCGTATGGGCTTCATCCCGGGATTCCGTGCTCGGAACCTCGTGCGTCGGAAGGCCGTGCTCAGAACTTCATCGGATCCATGATCGCATCCAGGTTCAGATGGTCGCAGAACTCCAGGAAATCGTCGCGCAGCGCGGCGATGTGCATGTCGGCGGGGATGCCGATGGTGACCTGCGCGGTGAACATTTCCGCACCGGTCTGCATTGCCCGGTAACGCGAGCAGTGCAGGCTCTCGATGGTGATCGACTGGTGGTCGAAGAAATCGGCGAGCTGGTACAGGATCCCGGGCTTGTCGGCGGCGACGACCTCGACCACGTACGGCAGCAGGTTGGACTGCACCGGCTTGGGCCCGGTGCGGTACCAGACCAGCTTCAGGCCTTCCTCGCGCTCGAGCTTGCCGAGCATGGTCTCCAGCTTGGCGACCGCGTCCCAGGACCCGGTGGCCAGCGCCGTCACCGAGACGTCGCGTCCGACCGTGGACAGGCGGGTGTCGACCAGGTTGCAGCCGCTGTCGGCGATGCGCCGGGTCACCGCCAGCAACGGCGACCGCGGATGCGTCGTGTAGGCGTTGATCAGCAGGTGGTTCTCGTTCGGGGACGGACGGGAGGCGGAATCGCGATGGGCAAGGTCGGGATCGGTCAAGGCGGCGTCCGCTGCTGGGGGGCTGAACGGCGGCCGGCGCGGGGCCGGAAGCCGCGGCCAGCATACTTGCCCGCGCTTTGGCGCCGCAAGTAACATCGGCGCGTGTCGGCAGCGGGCGCTCGCGCGCCGGCAGATCCTTCGTCTTCCCGTCCCGATGTCCGCACGCGGGGGGCCGCGGGCGCCACGGGGCCGGTGCGCGGCCATCCCCAACCTGAGAACATCCACGTGCGACTTTCCGGGAGCATCACCGCGCTGGCGACGCCGTTCACGGCCGGCGGCGAGATCGATTTCGACGCCTGGCGCCGGCTGCTGCAGACGCAACTCGACGGCGGCACCCAGGGCGTGGTGGTGGCCGGCTCCACCGGCGAGGCCGCGGCGCTGTACGACGCCGAGTACGACGCCCTGCTGCGCAGCGCGGTGGAGATCATTGCCGGGCGCATCCCGGTGCTGGCCGGCAGCGGCCTGTCCAACACCGCCAAGACCATCGAGCAGACCCGCCGCGTCGCCGCGCTGGGCGCCGACGCCGCGCTGGTGGTGACGCCGCCGTACGTGCGCCCGACCCAGCCGGGCCTGATCGCGCATTACCGCGCGATCGCCGACGACGGCGCGCTGCCGCTGGTGCTGTACAACGTGCCCGGCCGCACCGGGTGCGACCTGCTGCCGGAGACGGCGGCCGTACTCGCCGGGCACGAGCGCATCGTCGGCATCAAGGAAGCGCGCAACGAACCGGAGCGCATGGCCGCGCTGCTGCCGTTGCGCGGCGACGGCTTCGCCGTGCTCAGCGGCGACGATCCGACCGCGGCGCGGGCGATGCTCGCCGGCGCCGACGGCGTGGTCTCGGTCGCCTCCAACGTGCTGCCGCGCGCGTTCCGCAAGCTCTGCGACCTGGCGCGCGCCGGCAACCGGGCGGAGGCCGAGGCCTGGGATGCGCGCCTGCGCCCGGCGTACGCGTTCCTCGGCGTGGAGTCCAATCCGATCCCGCTGAAGGCTATCCTGTCGCGCATGGGGGTAGGCCACGGCCTGCGCCTGCCGCTGACGCCGCTGTCGCCGGCCCACGCCGAGGCCGCGGTTCGGATCGCCGACCTCGTCGAGCAGCTGGAACAAACCTGCCGCAATGCCGTCGCGGCCTGACCTGGAGATACCGATGCCCCAGCCCCACGTGTTGCGTCCGCTCGTCCTCGCCATCGTCGTGGTTGCCGTGGCCGGCACCGCGGGCTGCCACTGGTTCAAGCAGGACAGCCCCTACCAGCAGAGCGCCGAAAGCCGGCCGCTGGAAGTGCCCCCGGACCTGGACCTGCCCAACACCCAGGGCGCGATGCAGGTGCCGGGCGATGCGCCGCAATCGGTGACCCGGTCCTCGCTGGGCCCGAGCGTCGCCGCCGCCGCGACCGGCTTCACCGTCGCCGGCGAGCGCGACGAAGTGTTCGCACGGGTCGGCGATGCGCTGACGGCGCAGGCGGGCGTCGTCATCGCCAGCAAGGCGCAACTGCTGGGCACCTACGACGTCAGCTACGAGGGCGCGAATTTCCTGGTGCGGGTGACCAAGGTCGACGCCGGCGTCTACGTGTCGGCGGTGGACCCGCGCGGCATGTCCGCCAGCGCCGAGGCGCCGGTCAAGCTGATCGCGGCCCTGAAGGCGGCGCTGGGCGGCTGAGGCCGGGCGCCAAGCGGCAATGCGCACGGGCGCCCCGGCGCCCGTGCGGTCGCGGCGGCGCCGCGCGTCTCAGCGTTGCAGCAGCGGCAGCTTGTCCGGTTTGCCGTCCCACTCGGCGGCATCCGGCAGCGGCTCCTTGCGGGTCGCGATCACCGGCCACTCCTTCGCCAGCTCGGCGTTCAGCGCCGCGAACCGTTCCTGCCCGGCGGGAACGTCGTCCTCCGGGTAGATCGCGCTGACCGGGCATTCGGGTTCGCACAGGGTGCAGTCGATGCACTCCTCCGGGTCGATCACCAGGAAGTTGGGGCCCTCGTGGAAGCAGTCCACCGGGCACACCTCGACGCAGTCGGTGTACTTGCACTTGATGCAGTTTTCGGTGACGACGAAGGGCATGGCCTGGTTCCGTTGCGGGCGCGGCGGCAAGTTTAGCGAGCGCGCCCGGAAAACGAAAAAAGCCCGGCCGGGACCGGGCTTTCGCGTGGAATCCGCGTCGCCTGCGGTGCATTTGCGGGCGACCTGCGTGTATGGCGCTCCCTACGGGATTCGAACCCGTGTTTTAGCCTTGAGAGGGCCACGTCCTGGGCCTCTAGACGAAGGGAGCGGGGTGGTCCGCGCGGGACCCCGGCTGGACGGCCGGCCCGTGTTCCGGAATGGCCGGCGCACGGAGCCTGCTAGTATATGGGCCACGCTTGCCGCAGGCAATGCGATCCCGCCTTCACGGCCCTGCCCGCGGCTGCGCCGCCCCCGATGCCCATCCAAGACCCCACCATCGCCGCCGGCGCGCAATTGCAATTGCGGATCATCCCGCGCGACGCGCACCCCATCTCGCGCAAGGACATCAGCCCCAACGCGCTGCGGGTGCTGTACCGCCTGCGCGAGAACGGCTACGGCGCCTACCTCGTCGGCGGTGCGGTGCGCGACTTGCTGGTCGGCGGCCGGCCCAAGGATTTCGACGTCGCCACCAGCGCCACCCCGGAAGAGGTCAAGGCGCTGTTCCGCAACTGCCGCCTGATCGGCCGCCGGTTCCGCCTGGCGCACGTGGTGTACGGCCGCGAGATCATCGAGGTCGCCACCTTCCGCGCCAACAGCGACGACGGCAGCGGCGACCGCGAGCAGCACGAGGGCGGGCGCCTGCTGCGCGACAACGTCTACGGCACGATCGAGGACGACGCGGTGCGGCGCGACTTCACCGCCAACGCGCTGTACTACGCGATCGAGGATTTCTCGGTGCGCGATTACGTCGGCGGCTTCGAGGACGTGCAGAACCGGGTGATGAAGCTGATCGGCGATCCCGAGCAGCGCTACCGCGAGGATCCGGTGCGGATGCTGCGCGCGGTGCGGCTGGCGGCCAAGCTCGGCTTCCGCATCGACGCGGCTACCGCCGCGCCGTTGCCGCTGCTGGCGCCGCTGCTGCGCGAGGCTGCACCGGCGCGCCTGTTCGAGGAGTGCCTGAAACTGTTCCTGGCCGGGCATGCGGTCGCAGGTTTCCTCGGTCTGGAGCGCCACGGCCTGTTGCCGGTGCTGCTGCCGGAAACCGCGGCAGCGCTCAAGTCCAACCGCAGTGGCGCGTTGCGCAAGATGCTGCTGGAAGGCCTGCGCGGCACCGACGAGCGCGTGGCCGCCGGGGAGCCGGTATCGCCGGCGTTCCTGTTCGCGCTGCTGCTGTGGCCGGCGTACTGCCGCACGCTGATGGCGCTGCAGGCGCAGGGCATGCATGCGGCCGAGGCGCAGCGGCGCGCGGCCGATCGCGTCACCGTGCACCAGCTGGCCACGCTGGCGCTGCCGCGGCGCTTCTCCCTGCCGATGCAGGAGATCTGGCTGCTGCAGTCGCGCCTGTCCCAGCGCAAGCGGGCGTCGCGGCTGCTGGCGCATCCGCGGTTCCGCGCCGCGTTCGATTTCCTGGTGCTGCGGCAGGCGGCCTCCGACGAGCATGCGGAGGAGGTCGCGTTCTGGCGCGAGGTGCAGGCGGCGGCGGGCGAGGCCGATACCGCCGCGGACTCCGACGCCACGGACACCGCCGAGGCCGCGCCGCGGCGTCGCCGCCGGCGTCGGCGCAGCGTCACTTCCGCCTCCGCGTGAACGCGATGCTCGACGACCGTCCGGTCCTGGCGGCGGTCGGTCTGGGCGGCAACCTCGGCGAAGTCGCCGCGACCCTGCACGCGGCGCTGCGGGCGCTGGATGCCTTGCCGGGCACGCGCCTGCTGCGTGCCTCGCGCCTGTATCGCACGCCGGCCTGGGGCAATACCGCGCAACCGGATTTCGTCAATGCCGCAGCCTTGCTGCAGACGCGGCTGGACGCGCGCGCGCTGCTCGATGCGCTGCTGGAGATCGAGCGCCGCTTCGGCCGCGACCGCGAGCGCGGCGAACGCTGGGGCCCGCGCACGCTGGATCTGGACCTGCTGCTGTACGGCGCGGACAGCATCGACGAGCCGGGCCTGCGGGTCCCGCACCCGCACCTGCACCAGCGCGCGTTCGCGCTGGTGCCGCTGGCGGAGATCGCGCCGGGCCTGGACGTGCCCGGCCGCGGCCGCGTCGCCGACCTGCTCGCTGCGGTCGATGCCGGCGGCTGCAAGCTGCTGGCGGAGCGCGCCTGAGCGCCGCTCGAGCGCCCGGCCGCTCGCCGGGTCAATCGTCGCGCGGCCGCTTGCGCAGGTTGTCGCCGTGCAGCGCTGCGGCGATCAGACGCAGGTCGAACCTGACGTTGCTGGCGAGTTTTTCGCGGCCGTAGCGCGCGTTCGCGAGCGACGGCATGCCGACATAGCCCGGCCAGCCGGGTCGCCTGGCCTGCCTGAACACCGCGAGCATGCTGTCGCCGGCGACCGGCGGCAGCCGCCGCCAGAGCGGACGCACCGCAGCCGGCGCTTCAGCCAGCAGGAGCGAGGTTTCGTTGGCGCCGGCATGGATGTCGTGTTGCATTCGCGCCCGTTGTGCCGGGCTAAAGTAGCGTGCCCGCAGCGCATCGGACTCCTTCACCCGGTCCGGGTCGGACCACATGGTGCCGCTGAGGTTGGCCACGGTCACGCCGTACTTGTCGCTGACCGCGTCGCAGGCGTCGAAGATCGCCTTGGCATGGTCGGGCGCGCCGTGGGTATAGAGCACGAAGGTCCAGCGGAAGCCGTTCTGCGCGACCTGCGCGGTGAGCTCGCGTACCACGTCGCGCAAGGTGTCCTTGTCCAGCGCGTAGGTGCCGGGATCGATCGGGTCGCCGCTGAAGCCGTTGGCGCCGCCGACGCCGTAGGGCAGGGTCGGCAACGTCAGTACGAACCAGTCGGGGAAGCGCTTGCCCAGCGCCGGCAGCAGCGCCCGCACCTCGGCATCGAGCTGGAGGTTGTCGCTGCCCGTGGGCAGGTGCGGGCCGTGTTCCTCCAGCATGCCGACGGGCAGTAGGAACAGGGTGCGGTCGCGCGGCAGGCTGGCGAGCTGGACGCGGTCCAGGTCCGACACCGCATAAATGCCCGGCCGCAGTCGCAGCGGGCCGACCGCCTGCAGCGAATGATGGGTCTGACCGCAGGCGGCGAGCAGGACCGGCAGCAACCATCCGGCCGGGTTCATCAGGCGGCGATGCATGGATTCCCCCGTAATGGCTCCGGTGCATGGCCGGACACCGGGGGAAAACGCCGCGTCGGCCCGGTGCAGGCCAGCCGAGCGCACGCGCGCCCGGCGACCGGCATAATCGGCATCCCCCTTTCCGCCGGAATCGCCGTGTACGCAACCGCTGCCGATGCCGCCGACCGCAAGCCCTGGACCGTCCCGATGCTGGCGCAAGCCAAGCGCGAGGGTCGCAGGTTGACCATGCTGACCTGCTACGACGCCGGCTTCGCGCGTGCGCTGGACGCCGCCGGCGTCGATCTGGTGCTGGTCGGCGATTCGCTGGGCATGGTGGTGCAGGGCCACGCCAGCACCTTGCCGGTGACGGTCGACGACATCGTCTACCACACCGCCTGCGTCGCGCGCGCGGGCTGTCCGCCGCGTTGCTGGTTTCCGACCTGCCGTTCCAGGCCGACGCCACGCCCGAGCGCGCACTGGAGGCGTCCATGCGCTGCCTGCAGGCCGGCGCCGGCATGGTCAAGCTGGAAGGCGCCGGCCACAAGCTGGGAGTCATTCGCTTCCTGGTCGAACGCGAGATCCCGGTCTGCGCGCACCTGGGGCTGACGCCGCAGTCGGTGCTGCGCCTGGGCGGCTACAAGGTGCAGGGGCGCGACGAGCGCGCCGCGGCCAAGCTGCACGAGGACGCGCGCGCGGTCGCCGACGCCGGCGCCTCGCTGCTGGTGCTCGAATGCGTGCCGACGCCGGTCGCCGCCGCGATCACCGCCGAGCTTGCGATCCCGACCATCGGCATCGGCGCCGGGCCGCAGTGCGACGGCCAGGTGCTGGTGCTGCACGACCTGCTGGGCCTGGACGGCGGCCACCGGCGGCCGAAGTTCGTCAAGGATTTCCTCGCCGACGGCGGGTCGGTCGCGGGCGCCGTCGCCGCCTATGTCGCGGCGGTGCGCGACGGCAGTTTCCCCGACGCCGCGCACAGCTACGCGGCATGATCGCGACCACGGGCGAACTGGCCGCGCTGCGCGCGCGCGTGGCGGCATGGAAGCGCGAAGGCCTGCGCGTGGGCTTCGTGCCGACGATGGGCAACCTGCACGCCGGCCACCATTCGCTGCTGCGGCTGGCGCGCGGGCATGCCGACCGCGTGGTCGCCAGCGTGTTCGTCAACCCGACCCAGTTCGGGCCGGACGAGGATTTCGCGCGCTACCCGCGCACGCCCGAGGCCGATGCGGCGGGGCTGGACGCCGCCGGCTGCGACCTGCTGTGGCTGCCGTCAGTGGAGACGATGTATCCGTTCGGCGTCGAGGCGACGGTGCAGGTACGGGTGCCGGGCGTGACCGAGGTGCTGGAAGGCGCGCATCGCCCCGGCCATTTCGACGGCGTCGCCACCGTGGTCGCGCGCCTGTTCAACCAGGTGCAGCCGGACGTCGCGGTGTTCGGGCGCAAGGATTACCAGCAGCTGGCGGTGATCCGCTACCTGGTGCGCGATCTCGCGTTCCCGCTGGAACTCCTTGCCGCACCGATCCTGCGCGAGGCCGACGGCCTGGCGATGAGCTCGCGCAACCAGTACCTGTCGGCGGAGGAGCGGCCGGTGGCCGCCGAACTGCAGCGCACCCTGCAGACGATGCGCGCGGCGCTCGTCGCCGGCACGCCCCGGCTGCAGGTGGAGGCGGAGGCCCGGGCGCACCTGCAGCGGCGCGGGTTCGACGTCGATTACGTGGTCGTGCGGCGCCCGGACCTGGGCGAGCCGGCCGACGGCGAGGGCGGGGCGCAGCTGGCCCTGGTGGCTGCGCGCCTGGGGCGCACGCGGCTGATCGACAACCTCGAATTCACGCTGGATCGAGGCTTCCGGTGATGCCCGGACGGCCGGGATTTCCGAACTGCCGGCGCAACGGTGCATCGAGGCGAATGTTGCGTTGCGGCAAACGCTGTTAAACTTGCCGACCTGACGCCCGCAGCCGCGGGCCGGGGCGCGACGATGCAACTGACCCTACTCAAAGCCAAGATCCACCGCGCCAGCGTGACCCACGCCGAGCTGCACTACGAGGGTTCGTGTGCGATCGACGCGCGCCTGCTCGACATCGCCGGGATCCGCGAGTACGAGCAGGTGCACATCTTCAACGTCAACAACGGCCAGCGTTTCGTCACCTACGCGATCCGCGCCGAGGCAGGCAGCGGCATCATCTCGGTCAACGGCGCCGCCGCGCACCGCGCCCAGCCCGGCGACCTGGTGATCATCTGCGCCTATGCCGGGCTCGACGCCGCCGAAGCGGCGCAGCACCAGCCGACCCTGGTGTACGTGGACCGGCACAACGCGCTGACCCACACCAACACCTCGATCCCGCAGCAGGCCGCGTAAGCGCGCGCTGCCGCGCGGACCCCGCATCCGGCCGCGTCCAGCCGCATCCGTCCGATCGATCTGGCGTTTTCTCCGCCAGCCTCCGCTTGGGCGTGGGCCGGCCTGCGTTGGGTCCGATGCGCCGCCGGGGGCCGGCCGTTACCGGTGATGCCGGCCCAGCGCCCAGAGCACGTGTTCGCGCACGACCGGGTCCTCGTGCTCGCGACGCGACTCCAGCGCCGCCACCACCTCCGGCGTGGTGGGTGCGTTGCCCAGCGCGACGGCGATGTTGCGCAACCAGCGCTGGTAGCCGCTGCGGCGAATCGCCGAACCTTCGCTGCGCTGCAGGAACTCCGCTTCCGTCCAAGCGAACAGGTCGGCCAGGCTCGCCCGGTCGAGGTCGTTGCGCACCCGGAAGTCCGGCTCGTCGGTGCGTTTGGCGAACTTGTTCCAGGGGCACGCCAGCTGGCAGTCGTCGCAGCCGAAAATGCGGTTGCCGATCAGCGGCCGCAGCTCCTCGTCGATCGCGCCTTCGTGCTCGATGGTCAGGTAGGAGATGCAGCGCCGCGCGTCCAGCCGGTAGGGCGCGGTGATCGCCCCGGTCGGGCAGACGTCGATGCAGCGGCGGCAGGTGCCGCAGTGTTCGCTCGCCGGCGGGTCGATCGGCAGCGGCAGGTCGAGGTAGATCTCGCCGAGGAAGAACCAGCTGCCGCCGTCCTTGTCGATCAGGCAGGTGTGCTTGCCGATCCAGCCCAGTCCGGCGTTGCGCGCGAGCGCGCGCTCCAGCACCGGCGCCGAATCCACGAACACGCGGTGCCCGAACGGGCCGACTTCCGCGGCGATGCGCTCGGCCAGCTTCTGCAGCCGCTGCCGCATCAGCTTGTGGTAGTCGCGGCCCAGTGCGTAGCGGGCGACATAGGCGCGCTCGCCGTCGGCCAGCGTGGCCCAGGCCTGCTCGCCGTCGCGGCCGTAATCCATGCCCACCGACAGGACCCGCACCGTGCCCGGGATCAGTTCCTGCGGCCGCGAGCGCTTGTCGCCGTGGCGCGCCATCCATTCCATCGAGCCGTACAGGCCCTGCGCCAGCCAGTCGCGCAGGTGGGCCTCGTCCCGGGACAGGTCGATGTCGCTGATGCCGCAGCGCTGGAAGCCCGATTCCAGCACCAGCGCCTTGATCCGCGTCGCCAGCGCGGCCAGGTCGGGCGCCTCGTGGACGGCGGGAGCGGCGGGGATTTCCATCGCGCAAGTATAGAATCGCGCGATGCCGCAGACCGTCGCGCTGTACGACACCGCCGCCCTGCGCGCGCTGGAACAGCGCGCGGCGCAGGCGCTCGGCGACGACTTCCTGCTGATGCAGCGCGCCGGCCGGGCGGCGTGGCGTTGCCTGCTGGCGCACTGGCCGCAGGCCCAGCGCATCGCCGTGGTCTGCGGGCCGGGCAACAACGGCGGCGACGGCTACGTGCTGGCGACGCAGGCGCTGGCGTCCGGGCGCCAGGTGCAGGTGCTGCGGCTGGCCGGGCACGCGCCGCGCAGCGCGCTGGCGCAGCGGGCCCACGCCGACTTCGAACGCGCCGGCGGCCAGGTCGCGGTGTTCCAGGGCGCGTTGCCCGCCGCCGACGTGGTGGTCGATGCCGTGTTCGGCATCGGCCTGACACGGGCGCCGGATGCCGAGTGCGCGGCGCTGATCGCCGCGATCAACGCCGGCCCCGCGCCGGTGTTCGCGCTCGACGTCCCCAGCGGGGTCGACGCCGACCGCGGCAGCGTCCCCGGCAGCGCGGTGCGGGCGGCGCGCACGCTGCAGTTCATCACGCCGCACCGCGGCCTGGTCACCGGCGCGGCGCTGGACCGGATCGGAGTCGCCGAGATCGCCCCCCTGGAACTGGATCCGGCGCTGTTGCGCTCGGTGCCGGTCGCCGCGGAGGCGTGGCCGGCCGGCGCGCTCGGCGACTGGCTGCCGGCGCGCCCGCGCGACAGCCACAAGGGCGACTACGGCCACGTGCTGTGCATCGGCGGCGACCACGGCAGCGGCGGCGCGATCGTGCTGTGCGCGCAGGCCGCGTTGCGCAGCGGCGCCGGTCTGGTCAGCGTGGCGACGCGGCGCGAGCACGTGACGGCGCTGCTGGCACGACAACCGGAAGCCATGGTCCACGTGGTCGAGACCGCGGCGGCGCTGGCGCCGCTGCTGCAGCGCGCCGATGTCGTCGCCATCGGCCCGGGCCTGGGGCAGGGCGGGTGGGGGCGCGAACTGCTGGACGCGGTGCTGGCCGCAGGCAAGCCGCTGCTGCTCGACGCCGATGCCCTCAACCTGCTGGCCGCTGCGCCGCGCGCGCTGCCCGCGGACACGATCCTCACTCCGCATCCGGGCGAAGCGGCGCGGCTGCTGGGCAGCGACAGCGCGCGCGTGCAGGCCGACCGCTACGCCGCCGCGCAGGCGCTGGCCGAGCGCCACGACTGCGTGGTCGTGCTCAAGGGCGCGGGCACGCTGGTCGCGGCGCCGCAACGCACGCCGCGGGCGATCGCGGCCGGCAATCCCGGCATGGCGGTGGGCGGCATGGGCGACCTGCTCAGCGGCGTGATCGCCGCGCTGCGCGCGCAAGGCCTGGCGGCCTTCGATGTGGCCGCCACGGGCGCGCTGTTGCACGCGGTCGCCGGCGATGTCGCGGCCGCCGCAGGCGAGCGCGGCATGCTGCCGTCGGACCTGCTGCCGCAGTTGCGCCGCTGCGCGAATCCGCACCCACAGGCTTGAGCACGATGGAACTCACGCTGCCCGACCCCGAAGCGACCCAGGCGCTCGCGCGCGCCCTGGCGGCGACGCAGCCGCGGTCGCCCGCGCGGGCGGTGGTCTACCTGCACGGGGACCTGGGCGCCGGCAAATCGACCCTGGCGCGCGCCTGGCTGCGTGCGCACGGGGTGACGGGCGCGATCCGCAGCCCGACCTACACCCTGGTCGAGCATTACCCGCTGCCGGAGGGGGGCCGCGCCCTGCACCTGGATCTGTACCGGATCGGCGATGCCGGCGAGCTCGAATTCCTGGCCCTGGACGACGCCGAGGCCAGTTTGTGGCTGGTGGAGTGGCCCGAGCACGGCGTTCGCGCGCTGCCGGCGCCCGATCTGGAGATCCGGCTGGCGCTGGCCGGCCCCGGGCGCGGCGCCCGGCTGCAAGCGGGGACGCCGGCGGGGACGGCATGGCTGGCGCGACTGGCCGAAAATACCCAGTTGCGACCCTTTTATGAATCCGGACCACAGGAAGTTGCGCCAGACCCCGGATAACTAAGGGAAAAATGCTTGCCAAGCCCGAAGTTTGGTGCTTGAATCCGGCCCATGCGCATCCGGGGGGCGACCGTTCAGCAATTCCTGCTCGCTACGGCCTTGCTGGCCGCGGTGTGCTGGAACCTGGCCCAGGCCGGGGAATTGCGCGGCGTGCGCGTGGACAGCGGGGCCACCGGCACCCGGGCCGAGTTGCGGCTGGACCGCGAGGTCGGCTTCAAGGTGATGGCCCTGTCCGGCCCCGACCGCCTGGTCGTCGACCTGCCCGGCGTGGACCTGCCCCGGACCCTGTCGCTGCCGTCCGGAGGCGGCCTGGTGCGAGCGGTGCGCAGCGGCCATCCGGTGCCGGGCACCGCCCGGATCGTGTTCGATCTGGCCGACGCGGTCGCAGTGCTGAAACCGCATTTCGAACCCGGGGCCGACGGTCCGCGTCTGGTGCTGGAATGGCCGGGCGACGGCGCGCCAGCGGGTCCGGCACCGGCGGCCGCCATGGCGACGCAGACCCCCACGGCCGACCCCACCCGCACCGCGGCGGCCGCGACCGCGCGCCTGATCGCGTCGCTGCCCGCGACGCCGCCGCCGGCCGCCCCCGATCCGCTGGCGATCCTCACCCAGGGCGCCGCACAGAGCGCCGCGACGGCCCCGGGCCGCAGCGCCGCCCATGCGGCCGCCGCCCCGGAGTCGGCGGCCGGCCCGACCTCGCGCAGTGCCCAGGCCCCGGTCAAGACCGTGCAGGACATCGCCCGCCGCGCCGGCCTGCGACCGCTGATCATCGCCATCGACGCCGGCCACGGCGGTCAGGATCCGGGCGCACGCGGCGCCAACGGCAGCCGCGAGAAGGACATCACCCTGAAGATCGCGCGCGAACTGGCGCGTCAGGTCGACGCCACCCCCGGGCTCAAGGCGTACCTGACCCGCGAGGGCGACTACTTCATCCCGCTGGCGCAGCGCTACCAGAAGGCGCGCGCGGCCAAGGCCGACCTGTTCGTGTCGATCCACGCCGATTCCTTCACCAGCCCCGAGGCCAGCGGCTCCTCGGTGTTCGTGCTGTCGCAGCGCGGGGCCTCCTCGCAGGCCGCGCGCTGGCTGGCGCGGCAGGAGAACGCCGCCGACCTGGTCGGCGGGGTCAAGCTGCAGGACAAGGACGACACCCTGGCCTCGGTGCTGCTGGACCTGTCGCAAAGCGCGACCCAGAAAGCCTCCGAGAGCATGGCCGAGCAGGTCCTGGGCGGCCTCAAGCGCCTGGGCAAGACCCACAAGAGCCACATCGAGCGCGCCAACTTCGTGGTGCTGCGCTCGCCGGACGTGCCCTCGATGCTGGTCGAGACCGCCTTCATCTCCAATCCGGACGAGGAGCGCAAGCTCAACGATCCGCGCCACCAGTCGCAGCTGGCGCGCGCGATCCTCGACGGCGTCACCAGTTATTTCTCGCGGCAACCGCCGCCGGGCACGCTGTACGCCGCGCGCGCCGACGCGGCCGGCGGCGCCTACGGCGGCGGCAGCCCCTGAGCGGCCGCAGCGTCAAGCCGACGGTCCGACTCGCGCCGTCCCCGAGTCGCTATCATCACGGTTGAAATCGCCTGATGTCGCCGTCACCGGCGCCTGGGTCGCTGCCTTGAATCCGCCGTCGCCGTGACGATCCGCCAACTTCCCGACACCCTGATCAACCAGATCGCCGCCGGCGAGGTCGTCGAGCGGCCCGCGTCCGTGGTCAAGGAACTGGTCGAGAACGCGCTGGACGCCGGCGCACGCCGGATCGACATCGACCTGGAGGAAGGCGGCGTGCGCCTGATCCGGGTGCGCGACGACGGCGGCGGCATCGATGCGTCCGACCTGCCGCTGGCGGTCGCCCGCCATGCCACCAGCAAGATCGCCTCGCTCGACGACCTGGAAGCCGTCGCCACCCTCGGCTTCCGCGGCGAGGCGCTGCCCTCGATCGCCTCGGTCAGCCGCTTCGCGCTGGCCTCGCGCCGCGCCGGCAGCGAGCACGGCGCGGTGCTGCCGGTGGAGGGCGGGCGCATCGGCGCGGTGGCGCCGAAACCGCATCCGCCCGGCACCACGGTCGAGGTCCGCGACCTGTTCTACAACGTGCCAGCGCGGCGCAAGTTCCTGCGCGCCGAGCGCACCGAACTCGGGCACATCGAGGACTGGCTGCGCTCGCTGGCGCTGGCGCGGCCGGACGTGGAACTGCGGGTCGCGCACAACGGCAAGCCCGCGCGCCGCTACCGCGCGCTCGGATTGCTCGACGGCGACGCCCGGCAGACCGCGCCCGAGCGCCTGCTGGAAACGCTGGGCGAGGAATTCGCGCGCAACGCCCTGCGCATCGAGCACGTCGGCGCCGGCCTGCGTCTGCACGGCTGGATCGCGCGGCCGGCCTACAACCGCGCCAGCGCCGACCAGCAGTACCTGTATGTCAACGGCCGCAGCGTGCGCGACCGCAGCGTCGCGCACGCGGTGAAGCAGGCCTACGCCGACGTGCTGTTCCACGGCCGCCAGCCGGCGTACGTGCTGTTCCTGGAACTCGACCCGCGCGGCGTCGACGTCAACGTGCATCCGGCCAAGCACGAGGTACGCTTCCGCGAAGCGCGGCTGGTGCACGATTTCGTCTACCGCACGCTGCTCGAAGCGCTGGCCGAAACCCGCGCCGGCGCCACGGCGGCGATCGCGGAGCCGTTGTCGCCCGCGGCCGCGTCCCACGCGTTCGCCGGCGCGATGCCGCAGTCCCGGCTCGCGCTGCAGGGCCTGCCGCCCACCGCCGCTTCGGTCGACGAGGCGCGGGCGGGTTACGCGGCCCTGTACGGCACGCGCAGCGCGATCGCGGGCGGGGCGCCGGGGCCGGCGTTGCCGGCCTCCGACGATGCGACCCTGCCGCCGCTCGGCCACGCCATCGCGCAGCTGCACGGCATCTACATCCTGGCCGAGACCGCGGATGGCCTGATCGTGGTCGACATGCACGCCGCGCACGAGCGCATCGGCTACGAGAAGCTCAAGGCCGCGCACGACGGCATCGGCGTGCGCCGACAGCCGCTGCTGGTGCCGCAGGCCGTGGCGGTGTCCGCGCGCGAAGCCGAGATCGCCGAACGCGAGGCGGCGACGCTGGCCGATCTCGGATTCGAGGTGTCGCGCGCCGGCCCGCAGACGCTGCTGCTGCGCGCAGTGCCGGCCTTGCTGGCCGACGGCGACAGCGAGGCCTTGCTGCGCGACGTGCTGGCCGACCTGCGCGAGCACGGCGAGAGCCGCCGCGTCGCCGCCGCCCGCGACGAACTGCTGGCGACCATGGCCTGCCACGGCGCGGTGCGCGCCCATCGCCGCCTGACGCTGCCGGAAATGGATGCATTGCTGCGCGAGATGGAAGCCACCGAACGCTCCGGACAATGCAATCATGGGCGCCCGACCTGGGCCCGCTTCAGCCTGGCGGAGATCGACCGCTGGTTCCTGCGAGGACGTTGAGATGCCCCGAATCCGCCACCTGCTGCTGGCCGCCGCCGCGATCGCCCTGGTCGTGGGTTGCCAGCGCCACGACAACGAGGGAACACCGACCGTGGACCAGGCCGCCGCCGCCACCGCCTTTGCCCGCGCCGAACAGGCCTGGCGCGACCAGCGCCGCGAACGCCTGCTCGCCGCCGACGGCTGGGCCAGCCTGATCGGCTTGCACTGGATCGATCCGGGCAGCCATTACCTGGGCAGCGACGCCGACAACGGCATCCGCCTGGCGATGGGCCCGGAGCACCTGGGCATGCTCGACCTCAAGGGCGGGCAGTTGCGTTTCGTGCCGGACGCAGCCGCGGCGCCGACCCTGGACGGGCAGCCGCTCGCCGCCGCCGCGCCGCTGCGCACGGATACTGCGCCGGCGGGGCCGAGCGTGATCGGCTTCGACGCCGGCCGCGGCCAGGCCACGGTGATCGAGCGCGGCGGCCGCTACGCGTTGCGGGTCAAGCACGCCGATGCGCCCACGCGGGTGCGGTTCGCGGGCCTGGCGTACTGGCCGGCGGACGCGACGTGGAAAATCGAAGGCACCTTCGTGCCGCATCCGCCCGGCAAGACGCTGGAGATCGCCAACATCATCGGCACCGTCGACGCGGTACCCAATCCCGGCGCGGTCGAATTCACGCGCGACGGCAAGACCTACCGCCTCGAGGCGCTGGACGAGGGCGAGGGCGAGCTGTTCCTGGTGTTCGCCGACCGCACCAACGGCCGCGGCAGCTACGGCGCCGGGCGTTTCCTGTACGCGCCGATGCCCGACGCCGCCGGCAAGGTCGTGCTCGACTTCAACCGGTCCTACAATCCGCCGTGCGCGTTCACCGCGTTCGCGACCTGTCCGCTGCCGCCGCCGGAAAACCGCCTCGACCTGGCGATCACCGCCGGCGAGCAGGCCTACGCCAAACCGCCGCATTCCTGAGGGTTCCCATGCAGCTCCGTGCGTTGTTACTGGCATCGTGCACGGCGGCCCTGGTCGCCGCCTTCGCCCATGCTTCGGTGCCGCTCCCGGCGTCCGCGCCGCAGCCCGCGCAGGCACACGCGCAGCGTGCCCCGGCGGCTGCGCCGACGGCGGCCCCGCGCGCGGCAGTCGCACCGGCACCGCAAGCGCCGCCGCCGGTGCCGCTGTTGTGGAAGGTGTCCGGCGGCGCCGAGGGCGCGGGCGCGGGCACGGGGGCGGACGTCTACCTGCTCGGCTCCTTCCACCTGCTCAAGCCGACGGACTATCCGCTGGCGGCGGAGGTCGACGCCGCGTTCGCCGATGCCGAGTCGCTGCTGTTCGAGATGGCGCCGGAGGAGCTGGAATCGCCGGCGCTGGCGCTGCAGATGGGCCAGGCCGCATTGCGCGTGGACGGCACCCGCCTGGACAGCCAGCTGCCGGCGGACACCGCGCGCAAGCTGCAGGCGTGGTTCGCCGCCAACGCCGACGGCCTGCAGGCCACCGGGCTGACGCCGCAGGCGCTGCAGATGTTCGAGCCCTGGTTCGTCGGCCTGACGGTGAGCATCGTGGCGATGACCCGGGCCGGGCTCGATCCCGCGCTGGGCCTGGATCGCCACTTCGCGGACGCCGCGCGGCGGGCCGGCAAGCCGACCGCCGGGTTCGAGACCGGCGCGCAGCAGATCGCCTTCCTCGACGGCATGGACGCCGCCGAGCAACTGCAGTTGCTGGACGAGGCGCTGGGCGAGTCGGAACAGGGCGACCGCGAATTGCAGCAATTGCATGCGGCCTGGCGCGCGGGCGATGCCGCGACGCTGTGGGACGGCATGGCCACCGAGATGCAGCGCGACTACCCGGACCTGTATCGGCACGTCAACGTCGAGCGCAACGACGCCTGGCTGCCGCGGATCGAGCAGCGGCTGCAGGCGCCGGGCGACGACGACACCCTGGTGGTGGTCGGCGCGCTGCACCTGCTGGGCGCGGACGGCCTGGTCGAGAAGCTGCGCGCGCGCGGTTATCGCGTCGAACGCATCTGCGCGGCCTGCGAGACGCCGCACTAGGCGCAACGGCGAGTCGCGCCAGCGCACTGCGCTGCGCAAACTGCCGGGGAAAGCCTAAACGATGCGCCGAAGTCATCCCGGCGAACGCCGTGATCCGATGCCGGCGATGACGGACCGGGACACTGGGTCCCGGTATTCGCCGGGGCGGCGAATGGCCCTGCGCTAGACCAGCGGCGGCACCATCACGATGCAATCCACCGGGCAGGCGGGCACGCACAGCCCGCAGCCGGTGCACGGGGACTCGAGCACCGTGTGCATGTGTTTGGGCCCGCCGACGATGGCGTCGACCGGACACGCCTGGATGCACTTGGTGCAGCCGATGCAGGCGTCCTCCACGATCAACGCGACCTGCGCCGGCGTGTGCGCGCCGCGGCTGCGGTCGAAGGGCTTGGCCGCGACCCCGAGCACCTGCGCCAGCGCGCGGGCGCCGGCGTCGCCGCCGGGCGGGCAGCGGTCGATGTCTGCCTCGCCGCGCGCCAGCGCCTGCGCGTACGGCCGGCAGCCGGAGTAGCCGCACTGCCCGCACTGGGTCTGCGGCAGGATGCGGTCGAGGCGTTCGATCAGGTCGGGGGTGTCGGCCATGTCCGGTCGGGGGTGGCGGTGCAGGACCGCGGGCCCGGGGTGTCACTTCACCGGCATGCCCGGCTGCGCGCCGGCGTCGACACCCAGCAGGTGCAGCGCGCCGGCGTCGACACCGGCCGACAGGATCATGCCTTCGCTGACGCCGAAGCGCATCTTGCGCGGCGCCAGGTTGGCGATGAACACGACGTTGCGGCCGACCAGCGTGTCCGGCGCGCCGTAGCTGGCGCGGATCCCGGAGAAGATCTGGCGCTTGCCGAGCTCGCCGGCGTCGAGCTCGAAGCGCAGCAGCTTGTCGGAGCCTTCCACGAACTCGCAGGCCAGCACCTTGCCGATGCGCAGGTCGAGCCGGGCGAAGTCGTCGAGGGAGACCGTTGCCGCGGGCGCGGCGTCGCCCGCGGCCTTCGCGGCGGTGGCCTTCGCGGCCGGCGCTGCGCCCGCACCGGCAGGCGTGGCAGCGGGTGCGGTCGGCGCCGTGCCGGCAGGGGCCGGTACGGGGGCGGCGAGGGTGTCCTTCGAGGCTTCGGTCATGGCGGCGATCTGCTTGGGGTCGATGCGGGTGAACAGCGGCTGGTAGGCGGCGATGGCGTGACCCAGCAGCGGCGCGTCGGCGTCGCCCCAGCGTTGCAGCGGCGCGTCCAGGAATGTTTCCACCTGCCGCGCCAGCGCCGGCAGCACCGGCGCCAGCGCCAGCGCCAGCACCCGGAACAGGTTCAGGCCCTGGCTGCAGACCGCCTGCAACTCGGCGTCCGCGCCGTCCTGCTTGGCCAGCACCCAGGGCTTGCGTTCGTCGATGTAGCGGTTGGCCTCGTCGGCCAGCGCCATCGCCTGGCGCAGCACGCTGGCCGGCTCGTTGCGCGCGTAGGCCGCGCGGATCGGCGTCAGCGCGGCGGCGAAGCGCGCATAGGTCTCCGGTTCCGGCAACGCGCCGGCCAGCCGTCCGCCGAAGCGCTTGCCGATGAACCCGGCGCAACGGCTGGCGAGGTTGACGAACTTGCCGACCACGTCGGCGTTCACCCGCGCGACGAAGTCGGCCAGGTTCAGGTCCAGGTCCTCGACCCCGCCGGCGGACTTGGCCGCGAAGTAGTAGCGCAGCGCCTCTGGCGGCAGGCCGCTGTCGAGGTAGGTGCGCGCCATCACGAAGGTGCCGCGCGACTTCGACATCTTGGCGCCGTCCACGGTCAGGTAGCCGTTGACGTGCAGCCGCGTCGGCGCGCGCAGGCCGGCGCCGTGCAGCATCGCCGGCCAGAACAGGCCGTGGAAGTTGACGATGTCCTTGCCGATGAAATGGTGCAGCTCGGCCCGGCTGTCGGCGCCGATGTAGTCGTCGAACGCCAGCCCGCGGCGCTCGCACAGTGCCTGGAAGCTGGCCAGGTAGCCGATCGGCGCGTCGATCCAGACGTACAGGTACTTGCCCGGATGGCCGGGGATCTGGAAGCCGAAGTAGGGCGCGTCGCGGGAGATGTCCCAGGCGCGCAGGCCGCCGTCGCCGTCCAGCCACTCCTGCAGCTTGGCCTTGACCCCGGGCACGGCGACATCGCCGGCCAGCCACTGCCGCAGGAACGCCTCGAAGTGCCCGACTTCGAAGAAGAAATGCTCGGACTCGCGCAGCTCCGGCGTGGCGCCGCTGACCACCGAATACGGCGCCTTCAGCTCGGTCGGCGCATAGGTGGCGCCGCAATTCTCGCAGTTGTCGCCGTACTGGTCGGCCGCACCGCAGTTGGGGCAGGTGCCCTTGACGTAGCGGTCGGGCAGGAACATGCCCTTGACCGGATCGTAGAGCTGGGCGACCGAGCGTCGGGTGATGTGCCCGGCGGCGTCGAGTTTCGCGTAGATCGTCTCGGTCAGCGCGCGGTTGCCGGCGGAGTGGGTCGAGTCGTAATGGTCGAAGGCGACGCCGAAGTCGGCGAAGTCGCGTTCGTGCCCGGCCTGGATGCCGGCGATGAAAGCTTCCGGCGTGGTTCCGGCCTTCTCCGCGGCGAGCATGATCGGGGTGCCGTGGGTGTCGTCGGCGCAGACGTAATGCACGGTGTCGCCGGCCATGCGTCGCGCCCGCACCCAGATGTCGGCCTGGATGTAGCCCACCAGGTGGCCCAGGTGCAGCGGGCCGTTGGCGTAGGGCAGGGCGTTGGTGACGAGCGCGGTGCGGGGCATGGGCGACGTGCGTTTTGCGGCGACCGGCGATTATCGCACGCGGTCCCGACCGGTCCCGGCGAGCGCGCCCGGAAAACGCAAGGCCCGGCGGATGCCGGGCCTTGCGTCGTTGCGGTCGCTGCGGTCGCGGCGGTTATTCGCGCACCCAGACCTGCTGCCGGCAGATGAAGGCGATGCAGCCGGACATGCCCAGCTTGCGGCCGCCCTCGAGCAGTTCGACCTTGGACTTGTAGGTCTTGCCCTTGGCCGGATCCAGCACGGTGCCGCCGCTCCAGCGGTTGCCGTCGGGCTTCAGGCCCCAGAGGATGGTCATGCCCTTGACCGGCTTGTTGTGGTTGGCGCCCTTGCACTTGT
The DNA here is from genome assembly GCF_003416885.1 of Cognatiluteimonas weifangensis. Lineage (GTDB taxonomy): Bacteria > Pseudomonadota > Gammaproteobacteria > Xanthomonadales > Xanthomonadaceae > Cognatiluteimonas > Cognatiluteimonas weifangensis. The sequence goes on along the minus strand of NZ_QVPD01000011.1, from coordinate 59,034 downwards.
CGCAGATCGGGTTCGGGCCCTTGTCGGAATGCAGGATCTCGACCACCCTGCCCTGCAGGGTGCCGTTGGTCATGCGGGTGATCTCGACGATCGACTTCACCTTGCCGGTTTCGTCGTCGATGGTCTTCCAGCGGCCCTCCGGCGAGCTCTGGGCGAAAGACGCCAACGGCAAGGCAAGCAGCAGCAGGGCGAACAGCTTGGCGCACTTGAATGGGGTACGCATGGATCTCCTCCGAGGGATGCTGGACGACCGGATGGCAAGGGCCGCCCGGGCTGGGGGAGTTATACCGCATCCGCCCGCGTATGGACGCGCCCGGCGCGACACGTTCCGCGACGGCGCGGCCGCGGCGGTCGCGGCGGTGCCGGTACAATGACGCCATGAACGAGATCGAAGAGAAGATCGCCGCGGTCCTCGACCCGGCTTGCGGCCTGCGCCTGTCCGAGACCGGTGCGCGCATCCGCGCCGCCGCCGGCGAAGGCGGGGCCGCGGTGGCGCTGGCGCTGGGCTATCCGCTGGGCGACGACGCGGTTGCGGCCCTGCGCGCGGCGGTCGCCGCCGCGCTGGCGCCGCTGCCGCTGGCCAGCTGCGAGATCGGCCACCGGATCGCCACGCACGCGCCGCAGCCCAACGTGGTGCCCTCGTCGCGGATCCGCAACATCCTCGCCATCGGTTCGGGCAAGGGCGGGGTCGGCAAGTCGACCACGGCGGTCAACCTGGCGCTGGCGCTGGCCGCCGACGGCGCCCGCGTGGGCGTGCTCGACGCCGACGTCTACGGCCCCAGCATCCCCACCATGCTCGGCCTGTCCGGGCGTCCGGACAGCCCCGACGGCAAGTCGATCGTGCCGCTGCGCGCGCACGGCATCGAGGCGATGTCGATCGGGCTGATGGTCGAGCACGACACGCCGATGATCTGGCGCGGGCCGATGGCGACCCAGGCCCTGACCCAGCTGCTGGAGCAGACCCTGTGGGGCGGGGAGACGGGCCTGGACTACCTGATCGTCGATCTGCCGCCGGGCACCGGCGACATCCAGCTGACGCTGGCGCAGAAGATCCCGGTCTCCGGCGCGATCGTCGTCACCACCCCGCAGGAAGTGGCGACGATGGACGCGCGCAAGGCGCTGAAGATGTTCGAGAAGGTCAAGGTGCCGGTGCTGGGGCTGGTGGAGAACATGGCGGTGCACGTGTGCAGCCAGTGCGGCCATGCCGAGCACATCTTCGGCCAGGGCGGCGGCGAGCGCATGGCGACGCAGTACGGGGTGGCGCTGCTGGGCAGCCTGCCGCTGGAGCTGGCGATCCGCGAGCAGGGCGACATCGGCGTGCCGGTGGTGGTCTCGGCGCCGGAGTCGACCGCGGCGCAGGCCTACCGCACCACCGCACGGGCGATCGCCGCGCGGCTGGCGGCGCGTCCGCGCGCGGCGATGTCGATCGCCGCCTCGATGGTCTAGGGGAGCACGCATGAGCATCAAGAGCGACCGCTGGATCCGCCGCATGGCGGAGCAGCAGGGCATGATCGAGCCGTTCGAGCCGGGCCAGGTCAAGACCGCCGGCGACGGCCGCCGCATCGTCAGCTACGGCACTTCCAGCTACGGCTACGACGTGCGCTGCTCGCGCGAGTTCAAGGTGTTCACCAACATCAACTCGACCATCGTCGACCCCAAGGCGTTCGACCCGGGCAGCTTCGTCGACGTCGAGGCCGACGTGTGCATCATTCCGCCCAATTCCTTCGCGCTGGCGCGCACGATGGAGTTCTTCCGCATCCCGCGCGACACCCTGGTGGTGTGCCTGGGCAAGAGCACCTACGCGCGCTGCGGGATCATCGTCAACGTCACCCCGCTGGAGCCGGAGTGGGAAGGCCACGTGACCCTGGAGTTCTCCAACACCACGCCGCTGCCGGCCAAGATCTACGCCGGCGAAGGCGTGGCGCAGATGCTGTTCTTCCAGGCCGCCGCGGACGACGTCTGCGAGACTTCCTACCGCGATCGCGGCGGCAAGTACCAGGGCCAGACCGGGGTCACGTTGCCGCGGACCTGATCGCCTGCTCCAACGAGCGGCTACGGCTTCCGATAGGTGACGAAGAAGCCCTGCAGGTCGCCGTTCTCGATGTAGGGCGCCACGTCCACGATCTGGTAGCCGCGGCTGGCGAACGCCTGGTGCGCGCGGCTCAGCGCATTGGCCGCGCCCTGGTTGCGGAAGCCCCAACTCGCATCGACCCAGATCGTGACCGCGGCCAGGTTGGCGCGCGCGGCTTCCTCGGCCGACTGCTCCGGCGATTTGTCGAACAGGCCCGCGTGCGCGGGCCACGTGGTCGCCATCGTCGTGGTGGCGAGCAGGGCGGCAAGCAGCAGCTGTTTCATGCGGGCGTTCAGGTCCGTAGCGCGTCGCGCAGCTGGGCGATGCGCTCCACCAGCGCCTCGGGCGTGTACGGCCGCGCCGCGACCCGGCCCCAGACCGGCGCCGGCCAGGCCGGATCGTGCTCGTAGCGGGCGATCACGTGCACGTGCAGTTGCGGCACCAGGTTGCCGAGCGCGGCGACGTTGAGCTTGTGCGGCTGGAACACGTCGCGCAGCACGCGTGCGGCGATGTCGACCTCGTCGCCGAGCACATGCCGTTGCGTGGCATCCAGGTCGATCAGCTCGCGCGCCTGCGGCAGCCGCGGCACCAGGACCAGCCAGGGGTAATTGGCATCGTCCATCAGCCGCAGCTCGCACAGCGCCAGGGCCGCGACCGGATGGGTATCGGCGGCCAGCTGCGGATGCAGCTCGTAGCGTTGCGGGGCGTTGGCGTGCCGGGGCATGGCGGTCTCCTTCGTGGCGCTCAACCCAGCGCGCCGGCGAACAGTTCCATGGCGCGCGCGTGCGCGCTGCGTGCGCTGGCTGCGTCGTAGACGGCCGGGTCGCTGTCGCGGTTGAAGGCATGGCCGGCGGGGTAGGTCCAGACCTCGGCCGCCGGCAGTTTCGCGCGGTGCGCGGCGACGGCTTGCGGCGGGATCGAGCGGTCGTGCTCGCCGAAATGGAACTGCATCGGCGCGCGCAGCGGTTCGTCCAGGAACGGCAGGTTGCGGGCGCCGTAATAGCTGACCGCGGGCAGCCCGAGCCGGACGTTGCCGAGCAGGGCGATGGTGCCGCCCCAGCAGAAGCCGACCACCCCGACCTTGAGGCCCTCGCTGCACAGCAGTTTCGCCGCCGCTGCGGTGATGGCGACGGCGCGGTCGAAGCCGAGTTCATCGACCAGCGCCTTGCCGCGAGCGACGCCGTCCCGGCCGTAGTCGAGCTCGACCCCGCGCTCGATCGGGTCGAAATACGCCGGCGCCAGCGCCACATAGCCTTCGGCGGCGTAATGGTCGACGACGCTGCGCAGGTGCGCGTTGACGCCGAAAATCTCCTGCACCACCACCAGCGCGCCGCGCGGCGCTTCCACCGGGTCGGCGCGCCAGCCGCCGATGCTGCCGGACGGCGTCTCGAAGGCGATGTCCCGGCCCATGTTCACTCCCCGTGGCTGCGGAATAATCGGTGCGGGATCCGATTCTAGCCCCGGACTATAATCCGCGCCCCTCACGCGGTAGCGCCCGATGCCCCCGACCCGTCCCGCAGCCCCCGCCCCGGACGCCGCCGGCCCCAAAGTCGGCTTCGTCAGCCTCGGCTGCCCCAAGGCGCTGGTGGACTCCGAGCGCATCCTGACCCAGCTGCGGGGCGAGGGCTACGACCTGGTACAGAGCTACGACGACGCCGACGTGGTGGTGGTCAACACCTGCGGTTTCATCGATTCCGCGGTGGCCGAATCGCTGGATGCGATCGGCGAGGCCATGGCCGAGAACGGCAAGGTCATCGTCACCGGCTGCCTGGGCAAGCGCGCCGACGTGATCCGCCAGGCGCACCCCGGCGTGCTGTCGATCAGCGGCCCGCAGGACTACGCCAGCGTGATGGACGCGGTGCACGCCGCGGTGCCGCCGACGCACAACCCCTTCGTCGACCTGCTGCCGGACTATGGCCTCAAGCTGACGCCGAAGCACTACGCGTACCTGAAGATTTCCGAGGGCTGCAACCATCGCTGCAGCTTCTGCATCATCCCGTCCATGCGCGGCGACCTGGTCTCGCGGCCGGTGGACGAGGTGCTGCGCGAGGCCGAGAAGCTGGTGCGCGGCGGCGTCAAGGAGCTGCTGGTGGTGTCGCAGGACACCAGCGCCTACGGCGTGGACCTGAAGTACGCGCCGCGGCTGTGGGGCAGCAACGTGTACGAGACGCGGATGAAGGCGCTGTGCGAAGGCCTGTCCACGCTGGGCGTGTGGACGCGCCTGCACTACGTCTACCCGTACCCGCACGTGGACGACGTGATCCCGCTGATGGCGGAGGGCAAGCTGCTGCCGTACCTGGACATCCCGTTCCAGCACGCCAGCCCACGCATCCTCAAGCTGATGAAGCGCCCGGGCGCGGTGGACAAGACCCTGGAGCGCATCCAGCGCTGGCGCGCGATCTGCCCGGACCTCACCCTGCGCAGTACCTTCATCGTCGGCTTCCCCGGCGAGACCGACGCCGAGTTCGAGGCGCTGCTGGACTTCCTCGACGAAGCGCAGCTGGACCGCGTCGGCGCGTTCGCCTATTCGCCGGTGGAAGGCGCCGCGGCCAATGCGCTGCCCGACCCGGTGCCGGACGACGTGAAGCAGGAGCGGCTGGCCCGGTTCATGCAGCGCCAGGCCGACATCAGCGCGGCGAAACTCGAGGCCAAGGTCGGCAGCGTGCAGCGCTGCTTGGTCGATGCCATCGATGGTGAGCTCGCCATCGCGCGTTCGATGGCCGATGCGCCGGAGATCGACGGCCTGGTGCAGATCCAGAACGGCCGCGATGCGGGCCTGCAGCCGGGGCAGTTCGCCGATGTCGAGATCCTCGGCAGCGACGAGCACGACCTCTACGGCGAAGTGGCCGTATAGCACGCAGCAGCCTGCGGCTGCGCGGTTCGTCTCGCCCACGGCTTGCCGACTCCGTGAGGGCCGCCGCGAGCCCCGCCCTGCAAGGCGGGACACGCCGTGAATACGTCCATGTAGGCTTTTCAGCGACATCCATGTCGCTGAAAGTCCCGCCTCGCAAGCCGGGACTCACGGCGGCTGCACTAGGGTTGCCCCGGACTCTTGGCGGCCGAAGATCGTGATCCCGCATGTCTTCATGGGCGTCGCGCCTGCGGGCCTGTCGGGCGGGGGTTTCGGCGGCATGGATGCCGCCGAAAAGCCTACATGGATGTAACTTGCGGCGTCCCCCGACTGGCAGGCCCGCAGGCGCGGCGGACCCGTCACGGAGCCGGCAAGCTTTTTGCGTGAAGAACCGCTCGGCGGCGATGCCGCTCCGGCGGCGGAGACTGGGCGTAGCATCGGGGCATGGCGATGGCTGCGCCCGCTCCGGCATACGAATGGCGCACGGTGCTGCGGCATCGGGCGCCCTTGCGCTGGATGCACTGGATCAACCTCGCCTGCCTGCTGGCCCTGGTCGGCAGCGGCCTGCAGATCTTCAATGCGCATCCGGCGTTGTACTGGGGCGTGGCCTCGGATTTCGAGCATCCGTTGTTGGCGATCACCGCGGTGCGCGGCGCCGACGGCAGGGGCCGCGGCGTCACCGTCGTCGGCCGCGTCGCCGTCGACACCACCGGCGTGCTCGGCGTGTCCGCGGACGCGGACGGGCGCATGGTCCAGCGCGGCTTCCCCGGCTGGGCGACGATCCCCGGCCCGCGCTCGCTGGCGCTGGGGCGGCGCTGGCATTTCTTCTTCGCCTGGCTGTGGGCGATCAACGGCGCCTGCTACCTGGGCTGGTCGCTGGCCAGCGGCCACCTGCGGCGCGAACTGGCGATGCGGCGCGAGGACTGGCGCGGCATCGGCCGCTCGATCGCCGACCACCTGCGCTTCCGCCACCCGCTGGGCGAGGACGCGATGCGCTACAACCCGCTGCAGAAACTCGCCTACCTCGGCGTGGTGCTGGGGCTGGCGCCGATGGCGCTGCTGACCGGGCTGTCGATGTCGCCGCAGCTCGACAGCCTGCTGGGCGGCTGGCTGGCGCTGATCGGCGGCCGGCAGTCGGCGCGCACGCTGCATTTCGCGGTCATGGCGCTGTTGGTGCTGTTCACCGTGGTGCACGTGCTGATGGTGGTGTACGCCGGCCCGGTGAACGGCTTGCGCTCGATGCTCAGCGGCCGCTTCCGCATCCGCTGGCCGCGGGCGCCGGAGGCCGGCCATGACTGAGCGCGTGCTGCTCGCGCGCCGGCGCCTGTTGCGCGGGGCCATCGCCGGCGCCGGGGCGGGCCTGCTGGCCGGTTGCGACGCGCTCTCGCGCAGCCGACGTTTCGTCGACCTGCTGGCGCTGGCCGAGCCGCTGACCCTGCACAGCCAGCGACTGTTGAGCGGCGACCGGCTGGCGACGGAATTCCCGGAATCGATGCTCTCGCCGCAGTTCCGCCCCAACGGCTCGATCGATCCGCGCACGCCCGAGTACCTGGCGCTCAAGGCCGACGGTTTCCGCGGCTATCGGCTGCGCATCGACGGCCTGGTCGAGCGGCCGCTGCAGTTCTCCCTGGACGCGCTGCGCGCGCTGCCGGCGCGCACCCAGGTGACCCGCCACGACTGCGTCGAGGGCTGGAGCGTGATCGGCAAGTGGCGCGGGGTGCCGCTGGCGCAGCTGCTCGACCTGGCCCGGCCCCGGCCCGGGGCGCGCTTCGTGGTGTTCCACTGCTTCGACGACCTGGCCGGCGACGGCTCGCGCTATTACGAGAGCGTCGACCTGCTGGACGCCTACCACCCGCAGACGCTCGCCGCCTACGCGCTCAACGACGCCCCGCTGCCCGTCGCCAACGGCGCGCCGCTGCGGATGCGGATCGAGCGCAAGCTCGGCTACAAGCAGCCCAAGTACGTGCATACCGTCGAGGTCGTGGCCGGCTACGGCGCGATCGTCGGCGGCCGCGGCGGCTACTGGGAGGACCGCGACTACGACTGGTACGGCGGCATCTGAGCGGCCGCGGCGCTGACGCGGCCTTCGCGCGCGCCCGGCACACTGGCGGCATCGCCCCGGAGACGCGCCATGCGCAAGCTCGGCTGGTTCACCCGCACGGCCAAGGCGGCCTCGTACTTCACCGGGCGGCCGCTGTGTTTCGCGCTGGCCGCCGGGGTGGTGCTGGCGTGGGCGCTCACCGGGCCGCTGTTCGGCTTCAGCGACACCTGGCAGCTGGTGATCAACACCGGCACCACCGTGGTCACCTTCCTGATGGTGTTCCTGATCCAGAACACCCAGAACCGCGACACCCGGGCGCTGCAGATCAAGCTCGACGAGCTGATCCGCGCCACCCAGGGCGCGCACAACGCGCTGCTGGACCTGGAGGAGCTGGAGGAGCGGGACCTGCAGGAATTCCAGGACCGCTACGAGCGCCTGGCGCGCAAGGCGCGCGAAGCCGGGCCGGAAGGCGCTGCCGAGGCCGGCACGCCCGACCTCGATGGCGCCGACTCCGGCGCCACCACGCCTGTCAGCCGCCGTCGCCGTCGCCGTAAGCCACGGCGATGATCGCGAAGCGCGCGGCGCCGCCGGGCAGGACCGCCTCGAATTCGTCGTCCACGCGTTTTTTCAGCAGTGCCCGCGCCAGCGGCGAATCGATGCTGATGTGGCCGCGTTTCGCGTCGGTCTCGTCCGGGCCGACGATGCGGTAGCGCGCGACCTCGCCGCTGGCGAGGTTCTCCAGTTTCACCGTGGCGCCGAAGAACACCGCCCCGGGGTCGGTCGGCACGGTGTCGACCACGCGCAGCACCTGCAGCCGCTTGCTCAGGTAACGCACGCGGCGGTCGATCTCGCCGAGCTGCTTCTTGCGGTAGCTGTACTCGGCGTTCTCCGAGCGATCGCCCTCGGCGGCGGCGGCGGCGAGCGCTTTCACCACCTCCGGGCGGCGCAGGCGCCACAGCTCGTCGAGTTCGGCCTTCAGCCGCGCGTGGCCCTGCGGGGTGACCAGCGCGGTGCTGCCTGCGGCGGGGGGGCGCCAGCGTCCCAAGACCGGCCTACTTGCCGCGCGTCAGGCGCAGGTCCGGCGTGCCGGCGATGGCCTGGCCATCGGCGTCCAGCGGCGCGAGCGTGTCGTTGTCGGCGATCGCGTAGAGGCGGTCGGCCTCGGTCTTGCTGCCGGGATCCAGGCGGATGCGCTTGCCGTCGGCCTCGGTCGACCAGGTGCCCTGCAGGGTGAAGGTGCCTTGCGGGCGCTCGCGATAGACGTCGGTGAGGGTGAAGGCGCCGTCGGCGCCGAGCTCCAGGGTTTCGTCGATGCCGGGGCAGTCGGCGCAGGGCAGGGCGCCGCTGAACTTGCCGGCGAACGCCTTGACGTCGATGGCGCCGGGCCCGGGCTGTACGCCGGCCTGCGCCAGCGTGGTTTCGACCGCGGCCTCGACCACGGGTTCGGCGGCGCTCGGCGCGACCGCGGCCGGCTCGGGCGCCGGCGTTTCGCGCTGGCAGGCGGCCAGGGCCAGCGGGAGCAGGATGGCGAAAAGCAGGCGTGGCATCGGTGGCACCTCCGGGAACGGGAACGGTTGAGGAATGGGCGGCCGGCTCAGCGCCGACCGCCGAAAATGTTGCCCAGCACGCCGCGCAGGATCTGCCGGCCGATCTGGTTGCCGACGGTGCGCGCGGCCTGCTTGGTCATGGTCTCGACCGCGCCCTGGCGGCGCCTGGTGCCCCACATCCATTCGCTGACCTTGCGGCCGATGCCGCCGTCTTCGGCGGCGTCGGTCGCGGCGTCTTGCGCCACCGGAGCCTCGGCTTTGGCCGTGGCGGCTTCGGCTTTCTTCGCCAGCATCTCGGCCGCCGACTCGCGGTCCACGGCGCGGTCGTACTTGCCGCCGACCGGGCTGCCGGCGCGCACCTGCGCGCGCTCGTGCTCGGTGATCGCGCCCATGCGGCAGCGCGGCGGGGCGATCAGCGTGCGCTCCACCGGCATCGGCACGCCCTTGTCGCGCAGCATCGACACCAGCGCCTCGCCGACGCCGAGCTGGCCGATCGTGGCGGCCACGTCCAGCGCCGGGTTGGCGACGAAGGTCTCGGCGGCGGTGCGCACCGCCTTCTGGTCGCGCGGGGTGAAGGCGCGCAGCGCGTGCTGCACGCGGTTGCCGAGCTGGCCGAGGATGTCGTCGGGCACGTCGTCGGGGAACTGCGAGCAGAAATACACGCCCACGCCCTTGGAGCGGATGATCCGCACCACCTGCTCGATCCGCTGCCGCAGCGCCGGCGGCGCGTCGTCAAACAGCAGGTGCGCCTCGTCGAACACGAACACCAGCCTGGGCTTGTCCAGGTCGCCGACTTCCGGCAGCGTCTCGAACAGTTCCGACATCAGCCACAGCAGGAAGCTCGAATACAGCCGCGGCTTCAGGATCAGCTGCTCGGCGGCGAGGATCCCGACCACGCCGCGGCCGTCGGGCGTGGTGCGCATCAGGTCGGCCAGTTCCAGCGCCGGCTCGCCGAAGAAGTGGCCGCCGCCTTCCTGCTCCAGCCGCAGCAGCGCGCGCTGGATCGCGCCGATGGACTGCGTGCTGACCAGGCCATAGGACGTGCCGATGTCGCGGCGCTCGGCGGCGACCAGACCGAGCAGCGCGCGCAGGTCCTCCAGGTCCAGCAGCAGCAGGCCGCGGTCGTCGGCCAGCTTGAACACGATGTCGAGCACGCCCGACTGGGTGTCGTTGAGCTCCAGGATCCGCGACAGCAGCAGCGGGCCCATCTCGCTGACCGTGGTGCGGATCGGATGCCCGAGCTTGCCGTACAGGTCCCAGAAGATCGTCGGCGCGCCTTCGGGCCGGTAATCGTCGATCCCGATCTGCGCGATCCGCGCCTGCAGCTTGTCGTTCGGCGTCCCGGCGACGGCGAGGCCGGCGACGTCGCCCTTGACGTCGGCCAGGAACACCGGCACCCCGATCCGCGAGAATCCCTCCGCCAGCGTCATCAGCGTCACCGTCTTGCCGGTGCCGGTAGCGCCGGCGACCAGGCCGTGATGGTTGCCGTACTTGGGCAGCAACTGCACCAGGCCGCGGTTTTCCGCCAGCGCGTCGGGCGTGGTGACGGCCTTGCCGACGAGGATGGGGTCCATGCGCAATCCTTCCGGAGGGATGTGCCGATTCTATCGATTGTAGGAGCCGCGGACGCCGGCAGGCGCGCGTGCGCGGCTGCGTGCGCACGCGGTTGCCGCGGCGCCGGAGCGCGGGCTACCCTGCCACTACCCCCTGCTGTCGTGGCCGCAATGACTTTTTCCGCCGTTTTCCTGCGTCTGGCCCCCCTTGCGCTGCTGTTCGCCTGGCTGGCCCCGGCGTCGGAAGCGGCCGCGCTGTCGCGTCGCGACCAGGCCGGCGTCGACGCCATCCACGCCAGCATGGCCGCGGCCGAAGCCCGCTACCGCGCCGCGCTGGTGAAGATCGGCAACAACGATCCGGACGGGCAGCAGGAGAGCGACGCCGCACTGGAGGACATGGAAGACGCGGTCGCCGCTTGCGGCCGCCAGCGCGGCTGCCAGGTACCGACCCTGCTGACCACCTACAAGCGCCTGCTCAAGCTGGCCGCCGATGGCGAGGCTGCGACCGGCGACGACGAGGACGACTTCGATCCGCAGGACGCCGACCCCGACCACGCCGGGCCCGGGCGCAGCGGCAGCCTCGCCGGCGACGTGCCCGAAGCCGCGCGCGCGGCCTCGCTGCTGGACGACCGCAGCCACCGCTTCGACGCCATGGTGCAGTACAACCCGGCGGTGCAGGCCGGCATCCGCCGCTGGCTGACCGACATGCGCGGACAGCTGCTGGCCAGCTACGAGAACTACGAATACCTGCGCCAGCTGATGTGGCCGTCCTACGAGCGCGCCGGGCTGCCGGAGGCGCTGCTGTTCGGGATCATGGCCAAGGAGTCCAACGGCAAGGTGCACGCGACCTCGCGCGCCGGCGCCGCCGGGCCGATGCAGTTCATGTACGCCACCGGCAAGCGCTTCGGCCTGGGCGTGGACGGCACCGGCTTCGACACCCGCTACGACCCGCGCGCCGCGGCCGAAGCCAGCGCCGCCTACCTCAACGAGCGCATGGGCGAGCTCAACCGCAGCATCGAGCTGGCGCTGGCCGCCTACAACGGCGGCGAGGGCCGCGCGCTGCGCGTGTACCAGGGCAGCGGCGGCCGCGGCTTCTGGAATGCCGACGTCTACAACCAGTTCCCGCCGGAGACCCGCGACTACGTGCCGATGGTGATCGCCGCGGCGTGGCTGTTCCTGCACCCGAAGCAGTACGGGCTGAGCTTCCCGCGGGTGGACGCCAGGCCGGCGCCGCTGCGGCTGCAGCAGCCGGCCTCGATCTACGAGTTGACCATCTGCCTGGGCAACCGCGGCACCCGCGAGGGCTACATGCGCGCGCTGCGCAACCTCAACCCGCGCTACCAGGCCGACAGCTGGCTGCCGGCCGGCACCACGCTCAACGCCACCAGCCGGATCGTCGGTCTCTACGGCCGCTACTGCGTGCAGGGCCCGCGCGCGACGCTGGCGCAGCAACTGGTGCGCAGCGACCCGGGCGCGGCGATCGTGCGCATGGGCGCGGTCGAACAACTGCCCGACGGCGGAGCCGCGGGCCCGATGACCACCGCGGCCGCCACGACCTCCGCCAGCGGCCGGCCGGCACCGATGCAGCCGCGCCGTTACAGCGTGCAGCGCGGCGAGACCTTGACCGCGATCGCGCGCAAGTTCCAGTGCAGCACCGGCGAGCTGGCCAGGGCCAACGACATCAAGGCACCGCGCTACGCGATCCGGCCGGGGCAACGGCTGAAGCTGGAAGGCTGCCGGCAATAGGCGCGGCGCCGGCCGCAACGGTTCCGCAGCAGCAGCGTCAGCCGCGATCGTCCCGCGTCGCGACTACCTCGTTGCGATGCCGGCGGTTGTACAGGTGGCGTCAGCCGCGATCCGGCTGCGTCGCGACGCGCGGGGAGGCGGCCGCTAGGGCGAGGCGAGCGTCGCCAGTCGCTGGCCGAGCTGCACCGGCGATTCGGCGTCCAGCCCGGGCGCCAGCGTCGCCACGCCCCGCGGCAGCAGCACGATCACGGTGGAACCGTAGTTGAAGCGCGCCATCTCGGCGAAGCGTTCCAGCACGATGTCCTCGCCGCGGTAGTCGCGGGTCGTCACCGGTCCGCCGTAGGGCGGGATCTCGACGCCGCCCCACACGGTTTCCACGCCCGAGACCAGCAGCGCGCCCACCATCACCACCGCCAGCGGGCCGAAATCGCAGTCGAAATGGCACACCAGGCGCTCGTTGCGCGCGAACAGCCGCGGCACCGCGGCCACCGCGTCCGGCCCCACCGAGAACAGCCGCCCGGGCACGTGCACGGTCTCGCGCAGGCGCCCGCGCCAGGGCATGTGCACGCGGTGGTAGTCCTTCGGCGACAGGTACACGGTGGCGAACAGGCCGCCGTCGAACAACGCGGCGGCATCGGCGTCGCCGAGCAGCTCGGCGGTGGTGAACGAGCGGCCCTTGGCCTGGAAGATCCGGCCGGGGCCGGCGGTGTCGGCGACGATCGCGCCGCACTGGCTGATGCGGCCGTCGGCCGGCAGCAGCAGCGCGCGCGGGTTCGGGTCGGGCGTGCGCGCGCCGGGTTTCAGCGCACGGGTGAAGAAGGCGTTGAAGCTGGGATAGGCGCGCGGGTCGGGCTCGGCAGCTTCGGCCAGGTCGACGCCGAAGCGGCGCGTCACCGCACCGATCAGCCACTGGCTCAGCGCGCGGTTGCGCGAGTACGCCAGGCGCCGCGCCAGCGACGACAGCAGGCGCTGCGGCAGCACGTGGCTGAGCGCGGTGAACGGGCTCATGCGCGCTGCGGCCGGGCCCGCGCTGCCGCAAGGCCGCTCACCGTGGCGGCGTCCGGGTCAGCGCCAGCAGGTCCGCGGCGATCGCCTGCGGGTCCAGCGGCGGCTGGATCACCCCGGCCATGCGCGCCTGCGGATCGAGCACGGCCAGCGCCGCGGAGTGGTCGACGCTGTACTGGTCGGCGGGCGCGCCGGCCGCGGCCGGCGCCTTCATGAACACCAGCGACAGTGCGCGCGCGAAACCTTCCAGTGCCGGGATGTCGGCGGTCGCGGCCAGCGTGTCCTTGTGGAAGGCGTGCGCGTATTCGCCGATGCGGTCGGGCGTGTCGCGTTCCGGATCGACCGAGACGAACAGCACCCGCGGCCGGGTGGCATCGGGCAGGGCGGCCCACTGCTTCTGCGCCTGCGCCAGTTGCGCCAGCGTGGTCGGGCACACGTCCGGGCAATGGGTGAAGCCCAGGAACACCACGGTCCAGTGGCCCTTGAGCTCGCCGGGCACCAGTTGGGTGGCGTCGGACTGCTGCAACGAATAGGCCGGCAGCTCGCGCGGCTGCTGGAACAGCCGCACCGCCTGCAACTGCGGACCGGCGGCGGGGGCCGGGCCCCAGTGCTGCGCGGCCCACAGGCCGAGTGCGGCCGCCAGTGCGGCAACCAGGATGAGGACGGTGGTGCGGTTGAACATGGGAGCCTGCGTGCGCCGGAAGGGTGGTCAGAAAACGCTTGAACTTCGGCCATGATAGCCGCGCCACGGCTATAATTCGCGGTCCCCTGCCTCCCGGCGCACGCCGCGGCCGCCGCCATGACCGATGAGCTCCGCACCATCATCGACCTGATCCGCTACGGCGCCAGCCGCTTCAACGCGGCCGGGCTCACCTTCGGCCACAGCTACGACAACGCGCTGGACGAGGCGACCCAGCTCACCTTGCACGCGCTGCACCTGCCGCACGACATCGGCCCGGCCTACGGCCAGGCGCGGGTGACGCTGGCGGAGAAGGAGGAGATCCTGGGGCTGTTCCTGCGCCGGATCGAGGAACGCGTTCCCGCCGCCTACCTGACCGGCGAGGCCTGGTTCGCCGGGTTGTCGTTCAAGTCCGACCCGCGCGCGCTGGTGCCGCGCTCGCCGATCGCCGAGCTGATCGAGTCCGGCTTCGAGCCGTGGCTGGGCGGGCGCGAGGTGCGCCGCGCGCTGGACCTGTGCACCGGCTCGGGCTGCATCGCCATCTCCATGGCGCACTACAACCCGGACTGGCACGTGGACGGCGTCGACCTGTCCGACGACGCCCTGGCGCTGGCGCGCGAGAACCAGGCGCGGCTGCGCGTGGACAACCTGCGGCTGCTGCGCTCGGACCTGTTCGCGGCGCTGGCCGGCGAGCACTACGACCTGATCGTCAGCAATCCGCCCTACGTCACCGACGCCGAAACCGACGCGCTGCCGAAGGAATATTCCCACGAGCCGGAGCTCGGCCTGCGCGCCGGCGCCGACGGCCTGGACCTGGTGCTGCAGATCCTGCGCGACGCGCCGCTGCACCTGACCGAGGACGGGCTGCTGGTGTGCGAGGTCGGCGAGGCCGAGCAGGCGCTGGTGCAGCTGCTGCCGGAACTGCCGCTGGCCTGGGTCGAGTTCAAGGTCGGGCAGATGGGCGTGTTCGTGGCCGAACGCCACGACTTGGTCGCGCACAACGCGCGCATCCGCGCGCTGGCCGACGCGCGCGAACGGGCCGCCGCGCCGCGCGCCGCCGCCGGGTTGTTCTGATGCCGCGCGGGTTTCCCGATACCGTTCACCCTGAGCGTAGCCTGGGGGGCAAAGTCGCAGGGTTTCGCGATGCTTCGCCTTCGTTCGCTGCGCGAACTGCGCTCGGCACGAACGGCATTGCAACATGAACACCTTCGGCCAGCTGCTGCGGGTCACCACCTTCGGCGAATCGCACGGGCCGGCGATCGGCTGCGTGGTCGACGGCTGCCCGCCGGGGATTGCGCTGGCGCCGGAGGATTTCGCCCATGACCTCGCGCGCCGCGCCAGCGGCAAGTCGCGGCACACCTCGGCGCGGCACGAGGCCGACGCGGTGGAAATCCTGTCGGGCGTGTACCAGGGGCGCAGCACCGGCACTCCGATCGCGCTGCTGGTGCGCAACGTCGACGCCCGCAGCAAGGACTACGCCCGGATCGCCGAGCAGTTCCGCCCCGGCCATGCCGACTACACCTACTGGCACAAGTACGGCATCCGCGACCCGCGCGGCGGCGGGCGCTCGTCCGCGCGCGAAACCACGATGCGCGTGGCCGCGGCGGTGATCGCGAAAAAATGGCTGGCGCAGCGCCACGGCGTGCGCGTGCGCGGCCACCTGGCGCAGATCGGCGAGGTGCTGCCGCGCGGCCACGACTGGGATGCGGTGGAGGCCAATCCGTTTTTCTGGCCCGATGCCGCGCAGGTGCCGGAGCTGGAAAACTACATGGACGCGCTGCGCAAGTCCGGCGATTCGGTCGGCGCGCGGGTCGCGGTCGTCGCCGACGGCGTGCCGCCGGGCTGGGGCGAGCCGGTCTACGGCAAGCTCGACGCGGAGATCGCCGCGGCGATGATGTCGATCAACGCGGTCAAGGGCGTGGAGATCGGCGCCGGCTTCGCCAGCGTGGTCCAGCGCGGCAGCGCGCACCGCGACCAGGCGACCCCGGAGGGGTTCCTGTCCAACCATGCCGGCGGCATCCTCGGCGGCATTTCCAGCGGCCAGCAGGTCGTGGTCTCGGTGGCGTTCAAGCCGACCTCGAGCCTGCGCCTGCCGGCGCGCGGGGTGGACGTGCACGGCGCGGCGGTCGAGGTCGTCACCACCGGCCGCCACGATCCCTGCGTCGGCCTGCGTGCGGTCCCGATCTGCGAGGCGATGCTGGCGCTGGTGCTGATGGACCAGGCGCTGCGCCACCGCGCGCAGTGCGGCGATGTCGGCGCGGTGGCGCCGAGACTCCCGCCGCAGGCATGAACACGCACCCGCGGGCACGGCTTGCCGCCGCGGGCGCTGACGGGACGCGCTGCGCGGCCACCCCGCGCGGCAGCCGACCGTCGCGGCAGGACACGGACTGAACGGGAACATCCAGACATGAGCAGGACATACAAGGTCGCCGTGGTCGGCGCCACCGGCGCGGTCGGCGAGGCGATGCTGGCGATCCTGGCCGAACGCGCGTTCCCGGTCGGGGAACTGGTCGCGCTGGCCAGCGAACGCTCGGCCGGCGGCGAGGTCGCGTTCGGCCACCGCAAGGTTCCGGTGCGGGAGCTGGCGACCTTCGATCCTGCCGGGGTCGAGATCGCGCTGTTTTCCGCCGGCGCAGCGGTGTCGAAGGCCTATGCGCCCCGCTTCGCCGCGGCCGGCGCGGTGGTCATCGACAACTCCTCCGCCTTCCGCCACGACGACGACGTGCCGCTGGTGGTGAGCGAAGTCAACCCGGAGCAGGTCGGCAACCGCCCGCGCGGGATCATCGCCAATCCCAACTGCTCGACCATGCAGCTGCTGGTGGCGCTGGCGCCGATCCATCGCGCGGTCGGGATCGCGCGCCTCAATATCGCCACCTACCAGGCGGTGTCGGGCACCGGCCGCCGCGCGCTGGAGGAACTGGGCCGGCAGACCGCCGGCCTGCTCAACTTCCAGCCGGCCGAGCCGGAGGTGTACCCGGTGCAGATCGCCTTCAACGTGATTCCGCACGGCGGCGACTTCACCGACAACGGCTACACCACCGAGGAAATGAAGCTGGTCCGGGAGACCCGCAAGATCCTCGGCGACGACGCCATCGGCGTGAACGCGACCGTGGTCCGGGTGCCGGTGTTCTACGGGCATTCGGAAGCGGTCAACGTGGAGACGCGCGCCAAGCTGTCGGCCGCCGACGCGCGCGCGCTGCTGCAGGCCGCGCCGGGGGTGCAGGTGGTGGACGAACCGGTCGGCGGCGGCTACCCGACCCCGGTGACGCATGCCTCCGGCACCGACCCGGTCTACGTCGGCCGTATCCGCGACGACCTCTCGCATCCGCGTGCGCTCAACCTGTGGATCGTGTCCGACAACCTGCGCAAGGGCGCCGCGCTGAATGCGGTGCAGATCGCCGAGCTGGTCGTTGCCGCGGGCCGCTGACCGCCGCCGCGGTCGTTGCGGATTGCCGCCGTGGGCGGCTAGAGTCGCGGCCAGGGTTCCCCGGGGGTGGGCGTGACCAGCAAGCCGTCGATCGCATACTCGTTCCTGCTCGCCGTGGCGCTGACGCTGCTGGCCGGGCCGGCGCAGGCGCTCGGCCTGGGCCAGCTCACGGTCAAGTCGCAGCCCGGGCAGCCGCTGCTGGCCGAAATCCCGATCGTCTCCGGCGATCCGTCCGAACTGGAGCACCTGCAGGCGCGGCTGGCCTCGCCGGACACCTTCCGCCGGGTCGGGCTGCGGCCGCCGGACACGGAAGTCGCCGGGCTGCAGTTCGCGGTGGCGCTGGATGCCCGCGGCCGGCCGGTGATCCGCGTCACCAGCGCCACGCCGCCGACCCAGCCGCTGCTGACCTTCCTGCTGGAAGTGGACTGGGGCGAAGGCCGCCTGGTGCGCGAATACTCGGCGCTGCTCGACGCCCCGCGCAGCGTCGCCGCGCCGCTGCAGCCGATCCAGGCGCCGACGGTGGCGCCGGCCAACACCATCATGCGCGCGCCCGAAGCCGCTGCGGCGGTGCCGCCGCCGGCATCCGCGTCCGCTGCCGCCCCGACGCCGCCGCCAGCTCCGACACCGGCCGCGGCCCCCGTCGCCCCGGCCCCGGCCCCGGCCCCGGCCCCGGCGCCGGTGCCCGCACCGGTCGCGCTGCCGCCGCCATCCGCCGTGGCGGCCGCGCCGGCTCCGGCGCCTGCGCCGCCGCCGGCGGACGCCTACGCCGTGCGCGCCGGCGATACCCTCAGCGAGATCGCCGTCGGTCTGGCGCGCGACGGTCGCAGCCTGGACCAGATCATGCTGGCGCTGCTGCGCGCCAACCCCGCCGCCTTCATGGGCGACAACATCAATCGTCTGAAGGCCGGCGCGGTACTGCGCATGCCCTCGGCGGAGGACCTCTCGCGCTACAGTGCCGGCGAAGCCGCGGCGGTGGTGCGCGCGCAAGTCGCGCAGTGGCGCGAGGCGCAGGCGCCGCAGCCGCAGCCGGCGGCGATCGCGTCGGCGGCCGCAGCCGCGGCGAGCAGCGACGGCGGCAAGCAGGACAGCCTCGCGGCGGCCAGTGCCGAGGCGCGGCTGCAGATCGTGCCGCCGGCCGACGGGCGCGGGCGCGCAGGCACACGATCCGGCATCCAGGCCGGTGGCGAGGGCGACATGCTGCAGCAGCAGGAATTGCAGGGGACCAGGGAAGCCCTGGCCGCGCGCGAGGCCGAGGTCGGCGAGCTCAAGGCCCGCGTGGCCGAGCTGGAGAAGCTGCAGCAGCAACAGCAGCAGCTGATCGCGATGAAGGACAGCGCGCTGGCCGCGGCGCAGCAGAACCTGGCCAAGGCCAATACCGTCGCCGCGCAACCGGCGACCACGCAGGCGCCGGCGCAACCCGCGCAGGCGCAGGTCGGCAGCGGCGTGTGGTTGTGGATCGGCCTGGCGCTGCTGGCCGCGGCCCTGGTCGGCTGGCTGGCCACCCGGCGCCGCAAGGCGCCGCCGCCGACGCGGCTGTTCGACACCGCGCTGCTGGCCGCGGGCATGTCGCCGGCCGTGGCGGAACCGGCTTCCGCGAGTTCCGCGCCGGCCGCTGCCCCCGCGCCGGCCGCCGACGCGCCGCGCGCCGACGCGGCCACGACGCCGCACTGGACCGACGCGCCGGCCCGGATCGGCGCAGTCCCGACCTGGCATGGCGCCGCCGCCGCGCCCGCATCCGCCGAGGCGGCCACCGACGAGGCCACGGAAGCCACGGATGCCGGCGCCGACCCCACACGGCAACTGGAACTGGCGCGCGCCTACCTGGACCTGGGCGACGACGATGCTGCGCGCGAACTGCTGCGCGAGGTCCTGCACGGTCGCGACCCGGCCGCGCGCGAGACCGCGGCGCGGATGCTGCGCGAGCTGTGATGACGCCCGCAGCGCACGGCCCGCGGGGAGGCTAGCCCGATGCGCCACGCGTTGGGCGTGGAATACGACGGCAGCGGCTTCTCCGGCTGGCAGCGCTTGAACAAGCCTGGCGCCCCCGAGCGCCGCGGCGAGCCGACCCTGCAGGCCGCGCTGGAGCGGGCGCTGGCGTTCGTCGCCGGCCATCGCGTGGACACGGTCTGCGCCGGGCGCACCGATGCCGGCGTGCACGCGGCCTGCCAGGTCGTGCATTTCGACAGCGATGCGGTGCGCGACCCGCGCGGCTGGATGCTGGGTGCGACCTCGCGGCTGCCGCCGGCCGCCAGCGTGCTGTGGTGCCTCCCGGTGGGCGGGGATTTCCATGCCCGCTTCTCGGCGCGCGCGCGGCGCTATCGCTACCGCATCCTCAACCGCGCGATCCGGCCGGCGCTGGGACGCCAGTACCTGACCTGGGAACGGCAGCCGCTGGACGCCGCCGCCATGCACCGCGCCGCGCAGGCGCTGCTCGGCGAGCACGATTTCTCCGCCTTCCGCAGCGCGCAATGCCAGGCGCCGCACGCGCGCCGCGAGCTGCAGGAGATTGCGGTGCGCCGCGACGGCGAGATCGTCGAGATCGACGTCCAGGCCAACGCCTTCCTCCACCACATGGTGCGCAACCTCGTCGGCAGCCTGCTGCCGGTGGGGCGCGGCGAGGCCGGCGAGGACTGGCTGGCCACGCTGTTGGCCGGACGCGACCGCAACGTGGCCGGGCCGACGGCGCCGCCGGACGGGCTGGTGTTCCTCGGCCCGCGCTATCCGGCCGGCTACGGCTTGCCGGCCGCGGTGAGCCTGCCGGCGGAGACGACAGCGTGAGTCCGCAACGTCCGCACCCGCCGCACGGTCGCACCCGGATCAAGTTCTGCGGCATGGTCCGGCCCGGCGACGTGCGCCTGGCCGGCGAACTGGGCGTGGACGCGGTGGGGTTCGTGTTCGCGCCCGGCAGTCCGCGCCGGCTGCAACCGGAGGAGGCGGCGCGGCTGCGCGCCGCGCTGGCGCCGCTGGTCGATGCGGTGGCGCTGTTCATGGACAACAGCGCCGCGGAGGTGCGGGCTACGATCCGGCAACTGCGGCCGACCCTGCTGCAGTTCCACGGCGGCGAGGACGACGCGTTCTGCCGCCGCTTCGGCCTGCCATATCTCAAGGCCATCCCGATGGGCGGCGCACGGGCGCCGTCGGCGGCCGCGTTGCGCGCCCGCTATCCGGGCGCGGCGGGATTCGTGCTCGACGGCCATGCGCCGGGCGCGGCCGGCGGCAGCGGCGACGCCTTCGACTGGCGGCGTTGGCCGCGCGGGCTGTCCCGGCCGGCGCTGCTGGCCGGCGGCCTGAACGCGGACAACGTGTACGCGGCGATCGCCGCGGCGCAGCCCTGGGGCGTGGACGTCTCCAGCGGCATCGAGCGCGCACCCGGGGTCAAGGACGCCGCGCGCATGCGCCGGTTCGTCGCCGAGGTCCGCCGCGCCGACTGCAGGCGCCAGGCGCCGGCCCCGTAGCGGCGCCTCCGCGGCGCGATCCTGTCAGCGGCCGCCGTTTCCCCTACACTGGCCGGCCCAGTGCCGGATGCCGGCGCAAGCCCGTCGTCCGAATGACCCCGTTGTCCACTCCCGCCCCCGTGCCCGATTTCCACGCCTGGCCCGATGCCAGCGGCCATTTCGGCCGCTACGGCGGGCGCTTCGTCGCCGAGACCCTCGCCGGGCCGCTGCAGGAACTGGCCGCCGCCTACGACGCCGCGCGCGTGGATCCGGCGTTCGTGGCCGCGTTCGAGGCCGACCTGGCGCACTACGTCGGCCGCCCCAGCCCGATCTACTTCGCCGAGCGCCTGAGCCGCGAGAACGGCGGCGCGCGGATCCTGCTCAAGCGCGAGGACCTCAACCACACCGGCGCGCACAAGATCAACAACACCATCGGCCAGGCGCTGCTGGCCAGCCGCATGGGCAAGACCCGGATCATCGCCGAGACCGGGGCCGGCCAGCACGGCGTCGCCAGCGCCACCGTGGCCGCGCGCCTGGGGCTGGAATGCGTGGTCTACATGGGCGCCACCGACATCGCGCGGCAGCAGATCAACGTCTACCGCATGCAGTTGCTGGGCGCGACCGTGGTCCCGGTGAACAGCGGCTCGGCCACGCTCAAGGACGCGCTCAACGAGGCGATGCGCGACTGGGTCACGAACGTGCGCGACACCTTCTACATCATCGGCACGGTGGCCGGCCCGGACCCGTATCCACGCATGGTCCGCGACTTCAACGCCGTGGTCGGGCGCGAGGCGCGGGCGCAGATGCTGGCCGAATACGGCCGTCTGCCGGACGCGGTCACCGCCTGCGTCGGTGGCGGCAGCAACGCGATCGGCATCTTCCATGCCTTCCTCAACGACCGCGACGTGCGCCTGGTCGGCGCGGAAGCGGCGGGCGAGGGCATCGCCAGCGGCCGCCACGCCGCCTCGCTGTCGGCGGGCCGGCCGGGCGTGCTGCACGGCAACCGCACCTACGTGCTGTGCGACGACGACGGCCAGATCGTGGAGACGCACTCGATCTCGGCCGGGCTGGACTATCCCGGCGTAGGCCCCGAGCACGCCTTCCTCAAGGACAGCGGCCGCGCGCAGTACGTCGGCGTCACCGACGCCGAGGCGCTGGCGGCGTTCCACCGGCTGACCCGCACGGAAGGCATCCTGCCGGCGCTGGAATCCAGCCACGCGCTGGCGCAGGCGCTGAAGCTCGCGCGCGAACTGCCGCGCGAGGCGATCGTGCTGTGCAATCTCTCCGGCCGCGGCGACAAGGACGTGCATACCATCGCCGCGCGCGAGAAGATCGCGCCGTGAACGGCCAGCCAGGCCGTCGCGGCACTTGTTCCCTTCTTTTCCCACCCGAGGCAAGACCGTGACCGAAGACAACCAGACCCAGGCCCAGAACCCGGCGGCGGAGCAGAACGCCAACCAGCTCGATCCGGCCTTCTTCACCTGCGTCAACGAATACCTGGAACTGACCAACAAGCAGTCCCGGCAGCAGGGCCTCAAGCGCATCAGCATGGCCAGCCTGTATGCAGCGGCGCGTTTCAACGCGCACGTCTACCTGTCCAATGTCGGCAGCAGGGCCGCGGCCGAGCGCAAGGATTTCCTCGACTACATGAGCACCATGTACCGGCGCATGCTCAACGAGCATCTGGACGGCCTGGGCGCCGAGCGCGGCCTGGATGTCGGCGAGTCCGAGCTGGCCGCCGAATACGCCGCCGCCGCGGCGGCCGCCAGTGCCGCCGGCCCGGTTTCGCCGGCTACGCCCGCCGAGTGACCCGACTCGACGCCACCTTCGCCGCCTTGCGCGCCGCCGGCCGCAAGGCGCTGGTGCCGTTCGTCACCGCCGGCGATCCGGCGCTGGAGGCCACCGTGCCGGTGCTGCACGCGCTGGTCGCGGCCGGCGCCGACGTGCTCGAGCTGGGGGTGCCGTTCTCCGACCCGATGGCCGACGGCCCGGTGATCCAGCGCAGCTCCGAACGCGCGCTGGCGCGCGGCGCCGGCCTGGCCTACGTGCTCGACTGCGTGCGCGCGTTCCGCACGCGCGACCCGGCCACGCCGGTGGTGCTGATGGGCTACCTCAACCCGGTGGAGATCCGCGGCGCCGCGCGTTTCGCGCAGGACGCGGCCGCCGCCGGGGTCGACGGCGTGCTGCTGGTGGACCTGCCGCCGGAGGAGGCCGGGGCGTTGCGCGAGGCGTTCGCCGCGCACGAACTGGCGCTGATCCTGCTGGCCGCGCCGACCACCAGCGACGCGCGCCGGCAGCGGCTGTGCGCCGAGGGCCAGGGCTATCTGTACTACGTCAGCTACGCCGGAGTGACCGGTGCCGACCGGCTCGATCCCGGCGCGGCCGCGGCGCGGTTGCGGGCGCTGCGCGCCGACAGCCCGGTGCCGGTGGTCGCCGGCTTCGGGATCAAGGACGCGGCCGGCGCCGTGGCCATGGCGGCCGACGCCGACGGCGTGGTCGTCGGCAGCGCCCTGGTCGCGGCATTGGCCGCGGCCGACGGCCCGGTGCAGGCCGCGGGCGCCGCCGGCGCCTTCCTGGCCCCGCTGCGCGCCGCCCTCGACGCCGCCTGATCGGCGCGCCGTCCGGGCACGGCCCGGCGCTGCGCTAGAATCGCCCGTCGACTTTGCTTCCGCGCCGATGGTGCCGTCGGGCCATACGCGGAGCGCTGGCGCCACCCCCTCGGTCGCAGGGGGACAGGTTTCAGCTCCCTCGGTCGAGGGACGGCTCCGGCCCGCTGGGCGCTGGGCCGGGATGTGGAAGCCTCTCCTCCCGCACCGATGCCGCGCAACTCAGGATCGCCGAGACACTCCCAAGATGAGCTGGTTGAAGAAATTGATGCCCGCGCGCATCCGCACCGAAGCGGCCACCAGCCGCAAGCGCAGCGTGCCCGAGGGCCTGTGGGAAAAGTGCGACAAGTGCGGCGCGGTGCTGTACCGGCCGGAGCTGGAGGAAAACCTCGAGGTCTGCCCCAAGTGCAGCCACCACCGGGCGATCCGCGCCCGGGTGCGGCTGGCGGCCTTCCTCGACCCGGGTGGCGGCAGCGAGATCGGCGCCGCGCTGGGGCCGGTCGATGTGCTGCGGTTCAAGGACCAGAAGAAATACGTCGACCGGATCAAGGCCGCGCAGAAAAGCACCGGCGAGCGCGACGCGCTGATCGCGCTGCAGGGCACGCTCAAGGGCCGGCCGTTGGTGGCCTGCGCCTTCGACTTCGCCTTCATGGGCGGCTCGATGGGCTCGGTGGTCGGCGAGCGCTTCGCCCTGGCGGCCGAGCGCGCGCTGGAGATCGGCGCGCCGCTGGTGTGCTTTTCCGCCACCGGCGGCGCGCGCATGCAGGAGAGCCTGTTCTCGCTGATGCAGATGGCCAAGACTGCGGCCGCGCTCGGCAAACTGCGTGCGGCCGGGTTGCCGTACATCTCGGTGATGACCCATCCCACCACCGGCGGCGTGTCCGCGTCGCTGGCGATGCTGGGCGACATCAACATCGCCGAGCCGGAAGCGCTGATCGGTTTCGCCGGCCCGCGGGTGATCGAGCAGACCGTGCGCGAAACCCTGCCCGAGGGGTTCCAGCGCAGCGAATTCCTGCTCGAGCACGGCGCCATCGACCAGATCTGCGACCGCCGCGAGCTGCGCGAGCGCATCGCCGCGCTGCTGGCGATGCTGATGAAGCAGCCGCAGCCGCAGGACGACGCCGAGGTCGCCGCTTGAGCGGCGCCGACGCCGGTCGCAGGTATTTCGGCACCGACGGCATCCGCGGCCGGGTCGGCGAAGGCCCGATCTCGGCCGATTTCGTGCTGCGCCTGGGCAACGCCTACGGCTACGCGCTGCCGCGCAACGACTGGCGCAAGCCGGTGGTGATCATCGGCAAGGACACGCGCATCTCCAACTACATGTTCGAAGCCGCGCTGGAGGCCGGGCTGGTCGCCGCCGGCGTGGACGTGCAGCTGATGGGGCCGATGCCGACCCCGGCGGTCGCGCACCTGACCCATTCCATGCGCGCCGACGGCGGCATCGTCATCTCCGCCTCGCACAACCCGCACTACGACAACGGCATCAAGTTCTTTTCCGCGCAGGGCGAGAAGCTCGACGACGCCACCGAAGCGGCGATCGAGGCCGCGCTGGAGCAGCCGTTCCGCACCGTGGCCTCGGAGCGGCTCGGGCAGGCGGTGCGCACCCGCGACGCGGTCGGCCGCTACGTGGAGGCCTGCAAGAATTCCGTGCCCAAGGGCTTCGATCTGGGCGGCATGCGCATCGCCATGGACTGTGCCAACGGCGCCACCTACCAGCTCGGCCCGCTGGTGCTGCGCGAACTGGGCGCGCGCGTGGACGCGATCGGCGCCGAGCCCAACGGCGTCAACATCAACGACGGCGTCGGCTCCACCCATCCCGACACCCTGATCGCGCACCTGCGGGCCACCGGCGCCGACCTGGGCATCGCCTTCGACGGCGACGGCGACCGCGTGCTGTTCGTCGACGATGAAGGCACCCTGTGCGACGGCGACGACCTGCTGTACGTGCTGGCCACCGACTGGCAGCGCAGCGGCCGCCTGCGCGGCCCGGTGGTCGGCACGCTGATGAGCAACTACGGCTTCGAGCGCGCGCTGGGCGAAGCCGGGATCGGTTTCGTCCGCGCCAAGGTCGGCGATCGCCATGTGCACCAGGCGCTGCTGCAGCATGGCGGCGTGCTCGGTGGCGAGGCCTCCGGCCACCTGCTGTGCCTGGACTGCGCCAACACCGGCGACGGCATCGTCAGCGCGCTGCAGGTGCTGGAAGTGCTGCGCCGCCGCGGCCTGACCCTGCGCGCGGCGCTGCAGGGCATGCAGCGGGTGCCGCAGCAGACCGTCAACGTGCGCTATGCCAATGGCGCGCGGCCGGCCGAGGCCGCGTCGGTGCGGCAGGCGCTGGCCGCGGCGCAGCGCGCGGTGGACGGGCGCGGACGCGCCTTCCTGCGGCCGTCGGGCACCGAGCCGGTGGTGCGCGTCACGGTCGAAGCCGACGACGCCGCACTGATGCAGGCCACCCTCGACACGCTTGCCGCCGCGGTGCGCGCCGCCGCTGGCTGATCCGGATCCATCGCCGCCGCGCGCCGGCGGCCGACCGACGCTTACCCACTTTCCGCCGATGAGCCAGATCCCGACCCTCGACATCCGCCGTTTCACCGCGCCCGCCAGCGCCGCCGACCGCGCCGCTTTCGTCGCCGAACTCGGCGCCACCTATCGCGAATGGGGCTTCGCCGGGATCCGCGGCCACGGCATCGACCAGGCGCTGATCGACGACGCCTACGCCGCGTTCCGGCGCCTGTTCGCGCTGCCCGACGCGGTCAAGCGCAAGTACCACGTGCCCGACGGCGGCGGCGCGCGCGGCTACACCCCGTTCATGGTCGAGACCGCCAAGGACTCGCGCTATCCGGACCTCAAGGAGTTCTGGCACGTCGGCCGCGAGCTGCCGCGCGACTCGAAGTACGCGGCGCTGATGCCGCCCAACCTGTGGCCGGCGGAAGTGCCGGAGTTCCGCGACCACGCCTACGGTCTGTATGCCGCGCTTGATGCGCTCGGCGCGCAGGTACTGGCGGCCCTCGCGCTGCACATCGGCCTGCCGCAGGACTGGTTCGCCGACAAGATCGACTGCGGCAACTCGATCCTGCGCCCGCTCCACTACCCGCCGATCGTCACGCCGGACGTGCCCAACGTCCGCGCCGGCGCGCACGAGGACATCAACCTGATCACGCTGCTGGTCGGCGCCAGTGCCGCCGGGCTGGAAGTGCTGTCGCGCAAGGGCGAGTGGGTGCCGTTCACCGCCGACGCCGACACCATCGTGGTCAACATCGGCGACATGCTGCAGCGCCTGACCAACCACGTGTATCCCTCCACCACGCATCGCGTGGTCAATCCGCCCGGCGAGGACGCGCGCCAACCGCGCTATTCCACCCCCTTCTTCCTGCATCCCAACCCGGACTTCCTGATCGACGTGCTGCCCGCGTGCATCACGCCCGACAACCCCAGCCGCTATCCGCAGCCGATCACCGCGCAGGGCTACCTGGAAGAGCGGCTGCGCGAGATCAAGCTCAAATAGGGACTCGCGGGCGCACGAACTCCTGCAAGGACAGGCAGCGATCTCCGTGGAGGAAGCCGGTGGCCCGGCCTGTGCGGGACACGCCGTGAATACGTCCCTGTAGGCTCCTCGGCGGCTTGCTCGCCTGCGCACTCCTGCGCAGGCGGCAAGACCGGGGTGGGCCATCCTTGGCCCACCCGTCCGGCGCATTGCGCCGGACCCATGCCGCCGACGGTCCCGCACAGGCCGGGCCACCGGCTTCTGGCAGGTGAGTTGGCGTCCGCAGAAAAAAACCCGAAGCGACGGACTCCAAGCTCGCGCAGTCGCCGCCCGGCGGGCTGGGGGTGCGGAGAGTGGACCATGGAGGGTCCACGACCCGACTTAAAGACAGGAGGTCGTCAGGAGGGCGCAGCACCCCCAGCCCGCCGGGCGGCGACTCCCTCCGAAGCCGATCCTCCAAGTGCAAGCCATCGATGGCCTGCGCCCCGACTTGCACACGGGACATCGTCAGGAGGGCGCAGCACCCCCAGCCCGCCGGGCGGCGACTCCCTCCGAAGCCGATCTTCCAAGTGCAAGCCATCGATGGCCTGCGCCCCGACTTGCACACGGGACATCGTCAGGAAGGCGCAGCAGCCCAGCCCGCCGGGCGAGCGACTCCCTCCGAAGCCCACCACATGAGCGCAGGACCGGATGGTCCGCGGCCCGATATTAAAGACAGGGCGCCGTCAGGAGGGCGCAGCATCCCAGCCCGCCGGGCGGCGACTCCCGCCGAAGCCAATTTCCCAAGCGCAAGCCATCGATGGCTTGCGGCCCGATTTAAAGACAGGAGGTCGCGCACGAAGCCCGCCCACGCGAACCAGCTCAGGTGGCCATCCAGAAGAACACCGCGGCCATGCGCTTGTCGGCCAGCAGCTGGCCGCAGTACGCGCTGGCGCTGTGGATCAGGTTGGCGCTGTACAGCAGCAGACGGTTGAAGCGGTACGGAATGCGCACATCCTCGGCGAAGGACCCCAGCGGCACGTGGCGGGTGCCCAGGGCCTCGACCAGGTTGACGTGCGGCGGCATCACCGTGTTGCCGCCCATGCGCCCATCCGGCAGGCGTTGGCGATAGAAGCTGGTGCCGCAATACTCCGGCGCCTGCGGATTGAGGTACAGCACCGCGGCGTAGCGGCACAGTGCGCGCGAGTCGGTGTGCGGACGCGGACCGCATTCGTCCTCGCCGACCACCTGTACGCAGTTGTGGTTGAGGTGGCTGCCGTCGGGCGCGGCCTGCACCCACAGCCGGCTACGGCTGGTCGACGTGCAGACCCACGATTCCAGCAGCGCGAGTTCGTCCGGCAGCAGCGCCGGAATGGCGCGCATTCCCGGCCAGGCTTCCGGCCGGTACGGATAGCCCTGCGACCAATCGCTGCGCGCCAGGCAACGCGCGCGCACCGCGAGCGGATCGGGCAGGGCGTCGTCGAGCAACCAGTAGTCGCGGCCCAGGGTCGGCTTGCGGTACGGCAACAGCTTGATGGGAGGCGGACGCATGTCAGTCCGTGTCGCGGAAATCCTTGCTGCGACCGGCGATCAGCGCCTGCGCCGCGGCCTCCGGCAGGTATTTGGACAGCGCCGCGAGCATGCGGTTGGCGCCGCCGGTCACGCAGCGCGGATCGCCGCGCTCGACCGCGTCCACGCCCAGGCGGGCGACGCGCTCGGCGTCCTGCCACAGCCAGCCCGGCAGCTTCGACACCCGCGCGCGCATGCCGTTGACGTCGTGGAATTCGCTCCAGGTCATCCCCGGGCACAGCGCGGTGACATGCACCCCGCGCGCCCGTGTCTCGGCCGCCAGCGATTCGGAAAAACGGATCACGAACGCCTTGGCCGCGCCGTACAGCGTGTGCCCGGCCGTGGCCGGCACCAGCGCCGCCAGCGAGGCGACATTGAGGATGCGACCATGGCCGGCGGCTTCCATTGCCGGCAGGAAGCGGTGCGTCAGCTCCGCAACCGCAACCACCATCACCTGCAGGAACCCCGCGTGGGTCGCCCAGTCCGAGGACAGGTAGCGTCCGGGCACGCCGTAGCCGGCGTTGTTGACCAGATGCGCGATCCGCAGCCCGCGGCGCACGGTTTCCGCATGCAGCAGCTCCGGCGCGGCCGGGTCGGCGAGGTCGGCGACGATGCACTCCACCGGCACCTGCGCGCGCAGCGACGCAGCCAGCGCATCCAGGCGCTCGCCGCGGCGCGCGGTGAGCACCAGCGGCACACCGCGACGGGCGTATTCGCGCGCGATTGCCGCGCCGATGCCGCTGGAGGCGCCGGTGACCAGGGCATGGCCGGAGTCGGGCATCGCGACCTCGCGGAAGAAGGAAGCCGCCCGTCCACAGGGCGCGGCGACCCTGCGGATTCTAAAGCGGGGCTGGGCTAGACTGCGCGCCTCGAAATCACCGGAGCAGGGCATGCGGCGCAGGATCGTGGCCGGAAACTGGAAACTGCATGGCGACCGCGCCTTCGCGCACGCGCTGCTGGACGCGCTGGCGGCGGTGCCGGCGCCGGCCGGGGTGGAGCGCGTGGTGCTGCCGCCGCTGCCGTACCTGTCGGAGCTGGTCGAACGCTACGCCGGCAGCGATATCGCCTTCGGCGCCCAGGACGTCAGCGCCAACGAGAAGGGCGCCTACACCGGCGAAGTCTCGGCCGGCATGCTGGTCGACGTCGGCGCCCGCTACGGGCTGGTCGGCCATTCCGAGCGCCGCCAGTACCACCACGAGGGCAGCGAACTGGTCGCGCGCAAGTTCCTGGCCGCGCGCCATGCCGGGCTGGTGCCGATCCTGTGCGTGGGCGAGACCCTGCAGCAGCGCCAGGCCGGGCAGACCGAGTACACCATCGAGCGCCAGCTGCAGCCGCTGTTCGAGCTGGCCGGCGCGGCGGTGCTGGCCGGCGCCGTGGTCGCCTACGAGCCGGTCTGGGCGATCGGCACCGGCCAGACCGCCACCCCGGAGCAGGCGCAGGCGATCCATGCCTTCATCCGTGGCGAAGTCGCCGCCCGCGATGCTAAAATCGCCGGCTCGCTGCCGATCCTGTACGGCGGCAGCTGCAAGCCCGACAACGCCGCCGCGCTGTTTTCCCAGCCCGACGTCGACGGCGGGCTGATCGGCGGGGCCTCCCTGGTCGCCGCGGATTTCCTGGCCATCGCAGCCGCGGCGGCCCCCTGAGACCGGAATACCCGCAATGCTGATGCTGATCCTGAATGTGTTCTACGTGCTGCTGGCGATCGGCATGACCGTGCTCGTGCTGCTGCAGCGCGGGGCCGGCGCGCAGGCGGGCTCGGGCTTCGGCGGCGGCGCCTCGTCGACCGTGTTCGGCGCCCGCGGCGCTTCCAACTTCCTGTCCAAGAGCACCAAGTGGCTGGCGGTGCTGTTTTTCGCGATCAGCCTGTTCATGGCCTGGCACGCGACCAATACCGCGACCCAGAACACGCAGCAGGACCTGGGGGTGATGGCGCAGTTGCCGGAGACGGCGCCGGCGCCCGCCGCAGGCGACGCGACGGTTCCCGCGGCGCCAGCCGCGCAGCCGCCGGCAGCGGCGCCGACATCGACCGTGCCCGCCGCCCCGGCTGCCACGGTGCCGGCGGCGCAACCGCAGCCGACGGCCCCGCCCGCGGGCGGCTGAGCGTCGCGCCGGCGGTTAGACTTTGCGTGAAGGCGGGCCGGATGCCCGCTGCTTCCGGTCCGGGACGGACACCTGCCCAGGTGGCGGAATTGGTAGACGCACTACCTTGAGGTGGTAGCGGCTTCGGTCGTGGGGGTTCGAGTCCCCCCTTGGGCACCAACACCATGCGTCGGGCCGCCCCTTCCCGGGGGGCCTGACGGCAGGCGAAAAACCCGCCACAGCAGCGGGTCGCGGGCGATTTCAGCGTCCCGGGCTGCCCCGGCCAGATGCTGCGTTCCTGGCGCGCGCGCTGGCCGAGCGGCAAGTCTGGGGCACCCTGCGCCTGGACGCACTGCACATTACCCCCAGCCGTTGAGCCCCGCGCGGCTTGCCGACGCGCCGAAGATGGGTACCGCGCGGGCACGCAGGCGCGCGATGGCTTGATGGCACAAGCGCGGCGTATTGATGATGGCCCCGGTGGCTGCAATCGCAGCCGTGGCCAACTATGCCTGGTGCCAGATTGCCGATCGCCTCGACCAGGATCCGCTCGACGACCTGCGCTGGCAGTCCCTCCAATGCGGTCGCAACGCGTTCCACAATCTGCCGCTCTCCGAGCACCCGCCCGCGGAGCATCCGCTCACCCTGTACGCCGCCCGCAAGAAAGCCGCGAGGCGATGGCGCACAGCGTATGTGTCTCTATACGCCATTCCGGGTACCGGGCTGCGTTCTGCGTTTCTTCACCGTGTATGGGCCCTGGGCTGGCCGGCTGCTGCAATACATGGCGTTGTTCCTGCTCACCAAGGCCATCCTGGCGACGAGCCGATCAAGCTGTTCAACAACGGCCGTCACAAGCGCAGGTTCACCTACGTGAACGATCGTGGAGGGCGTGATCCGCGGCCCGGACCCTGCCAGTCCTGCCAGTAGCGGTGTCGCGTCGTATCGCGTCTACAACATCGGCAACGAGCAATTCGTGGAAGGGGGGTATTAGGAGGCATCGCCTGAAGGCTTGGCGCGTGCAATGGGAACGATCGCTTATCGAAAGGACATCGATGGCTTGCGCGCGATTGCGGTGCTTGCGGTCGTCCTCTACCACTACGGCATCGGTCCATTGCACGGCGGGTTCGTCGGCGTCGATGTCTTCTTCGTGATTTCCGGTTATCTGATCACCGGCATCATCCACAAGGAAATCGGGCACGGCGACTTCACTTTCGCCGGCTTCTACGAGCGCCGCGTCCGCCGCATTTTTCCGGCGCTGTTCATGATGCTGCTCGTCACGCTGGCAGTCGGCACGTGGCTGCTGTTGCCTTCCGACCTGCTGAGGCTGGGCCGGGCGACGATCGCCACTTTGCTGTTCGGCTCCAACCTGCTGTTCTGGCGCCAAAGCGGCTATTTCGACACCCGTTCCGAATACACCCCGCTGCTGCATACATGGTCGCTGGCGGTCGAGGAGCAGTTCTATATCGGCTTGCCGATCCTGCTGATCCTGCTGCATCGCTACCTGCGCGGCGATGCGCGACTGAAGTTCGCGTTGCTGGCCTGCAGTGCTGTTTCGTTCGCCCTGTGCCTGTGGTTCCAGGCACGGGGGCCCGCGGCCACCTTCTTCCTGTCCCCGTTCCGCGCGTGGGAATTGCTGCTGGGCGGTTTGCTTGCGATCGGCGCGCTGCCGCCCATCGTCCGGCCGGCCTTGCACGGCGCGGTGTCGTGGCTTGCGCTCGCGACCTTGCTGTGGGCGCTGTGGTGGATCAGGGCCGGGCCCGAATTCCCGGGTTGGCGAGCCGGCCTACCGGTCGTCGCCACCGCGGCGCTGCTGCATGCGGGTGCCAGTAGCAGCTCGCAGGTGCAGCGGCTGCTGTCGCTGCGTCCGATGGTGTTCGTCGGGCTGATCTCGTATTCGCTGTATTTGTGGCATTGGCCATTGCTGGTGTTCGTGCGCTATCGCAGCGCCATGCAGCCGCTCGAACCCCGGGTGTCGTGGCTGTTGTTCGCGCTGGCGCTGGCGCTGGCGGCGGCCAGTTATCGTTGGGTGGAAACGCCATTGCGGAGGCGGAAGCAGGGCGCGCGCCCCGGTACGCGGCGCGCCTTGTTTGCGGCGGCAGCCGTAGCCAGTGTCCTGCTGGCATCGGCGGCCGCGACGACCCGCTTCGATGGCGGCTGGCGCTCGCGGTTTGCGCCGGACGTGGTGGCGCTGGACGATGCCCGTCATCCGTCCATTCCATTCCGGCAATGCAATGGGCGCGTGCCGGATCCTGCCTCCACGACCTGCCGCCTCGGTGCGGCGAACGGCACGCCGACGATCCTGCTGTGGGGCGACAGCCATGCGTTGGCGTGGGCGCCGGCCCTGGATGCCGTGCTGAAACACGCAGGGAAGACGGGGCTGCTGGCGGCACGTGGCGCGTGTGCGCCATTGCTGGGGATCAGGATTCTCGGGGACCCCGGCTGCCGTGACGACAACGACAAGGTCATGGGCCTGATCCGTTCGCGCCATTTCGATGTCATCGTCCTGCACGCGTCCTGGATGAAATATTCGGGGCCGGGTGGACAAGACACGTTGGCCGATGACGCCGGCCACCGTGGCAATCTGGAGGTGTTTCCACCAGCCTTCCGCTCGACCATGAAGGTCGTCGCTGCACTGACCGACCGGGTCGTCCTGGTTGGCCCCACCCCGGGTGCGCCGGACGACGCCCCATTCACGCTTTCCGTGGCGCGCCAGTACGGCGGAGCGATGCCCCCGGCGCGTCTGCGCGCCCGGGTTCAGCGCGATACGAAGTGGTTCTGGCGCGAAGTCGCGCGTCATGCAGGTTTCACGAACATTCGCGCGGTCGATCCGGCGCCCTGGTTTTGCAATGCCGTGTCCTGTCGTTATCTCGACACGCAGGGACGGCTGCTCTACCGCGACGGTGGCCACCTGAGCCTGAATGGCGCCGCATTTGTGGCGAATCACCTCGCTACCATGCATTTGTTTGATTCCTCCGCCCTACACACCAAGCGAGTGCGCCTGGGCGGTGAACATGGAGAGGGTTAGCTGCTGTCGGAACAGGATCGGCCCGGTCGAGGCCAGCTTGACGCCCAGTGCAATCAGCGCCATCACCGGAGCCGGATGACGAACGCGCCGAGGCAACGCGAATCCCGGCCCAGCGGTGCCGGGTTACCTGGATCGGCATGCCGGCGCGCACGCCTTCAACCTCGGCCGCGGGCAGGGCTTCCCGGCGCGGCAGGTGATCGAAGCGGCGCGTGCGGTGATCGGTTGCTGGATCGATTACGAGGTAGCGCCACCGTGCGGGTGATCCGGCGGTGCTGGTGGCGTCCAGGCAGAAGGCGCGGAACGAACCGGACTGGGCGCCGTCCGACGTCCGGGGCCGCCCTGCAGGCAGGCCGGATGAGGGCCTGCTGCTGGTCACATATAGGTCGTGCGATGTTGCGAACGATTCGCATCCGGCCGGCGCGACGGGTGGTGCGAGCATGACGCGCGCGCGCAATGCGTGGCGTTTCTGCGCCGGCGGACTAGGCGCACTCTGCGCGGGCCGGCTACAATGCCGGCCCTTGGCGGGCGACCGGTGGATCGGGCGCTGCCGCTTGCCGGCGCAAGCCGTCGCAAGCCAATGGTGCGATTCCCTCGGTGTCTCCACGTGGAGCGCCCGGGAGCCAATGCGAAGCCCGCTTCCCCGCGGGCTTCGGTGCGATTCGAGACTGCCCCGGACAGGATGTGCGGGCACAGGTCGGGATGACCGGAGAGGACGCGCGTGCTGGCCCAATACCTGCCGATCCTGCTGTTCCTGGCCGTGACTGCCGGCATCGGCGTCGCCCTGATCGTCGTCGGCAACCTGCTCGGGCCCAAGCACCCGACCGCCGAGAAGCTGTCGCCGTACGAGTGCGGCTTTCCGGCGTTCGAGGACGCGCGCATGCGCTTCGACGTGCGCTACTACCTGGTGGCGATCCTGTTCATCGTGTTCGATCTGGAAATCGCCTTCGTCTTCCCCTGGGCGGTGGTGTTCCGCGAACTCGGCTTGTTCGGGCTGGTGGAAATGGGCGTGTTCCTGTCGCTGCTGGTGATCGGCTTCGTCTACGTGTGGAAGAAGGGAGCGCTGGAATGGGAATGACCCATCGCGTGGCCCCGCGCCGGGCCGCGATCGCGTGCGGAGGCCGGACATGGGCGTGATCCAGACCGTCGAAGGGCTGATGAACAACCCGCTGCCGGAAGGCCGGGTCGACGACATCCTGCGTCCGGGCGAGGAAAACCCGCTGGTCGAGCGCGGCTTCGCCACCACCACCTCCGACGCGCTGCTCAACTGGGCGCGCACCGGCTCGATGTGGCCGGTCACCTTCGGCCTGGCCTGCTGCGCGGTGGAGATGATGCACGCCGGCGCCGCGCGCATCGACCTGGACCGCTTCGGCGTGGTGTTCCGGCCCTCGCCGCGCCAGTCCGACGTGATGATCGTCGCCGGCACCCTGGTCAACAAGATGGCGCCGGCGCTGCGCAAGGTCTACGACCAGATGCCCGACCCCAAGTGGGTGATCTCGATGGGCAGCTGCGCCAACGGCGGCGGCTACTACCACTACTCCTATGCGGTGGTCCGCGGCTGCGACCGGATCGTGCCGGTGGACATCTACGTACCCGGCTGCCCGCCGACCGCCGAGGCGCTGACCTACGGCATCCTGCAGCTGCAGAAGAAGATCCGCCGCTCCACCAACTTCGGCGACCACAAGACGGGCCAGCGCTGAGATGAGCGAGACCACGACTGCCTTTGCCGAGCGCCTGCGCGCGCGCTTCGCCGATGCCCCGGTGTCGGTCGCCCTGCCGCGCGGCGAGGTCGGGATCGTGTTCGACGCCGGCGCCTGGCACGAAGGTTGCCGCACGCTGCGCGACGAGTTCGGTTTCGAAATGCTGATCGACGTCTGCGGCGCCGACTACATGGGCTACGGCAGCGGCGAGTGGGACGTGGGCGTGTCCTCGCAGGGATTCTCGCGCGGGGTCGTGGGCCGCGGGCCGGGGCGCTTCCGCCACGGCCAGATGCCGACCGAACAGCGCCCGCAGCCGCAGGGCGCGGGCGAGATTGCGGTGCCGCAACGGCGTTTCGCGGTGGTGGCGCAGCTGCTGTCGCTGCAGCACAACCGGCGCGTGCGCGCGACCTGCTTCGCCCCCGACGACGAGCTGCCGGTGGTGGATTCGATCGTCGACCTGTGGCCGGTGGCCAACTGGTTCGAGCGCGAGGCGTTCGACCTGTACGGGATCGTCTTCGCCGGGCACCCGGACCTGCGCCGGATCCTCACCGACTACGGCTTCGTCGGCCATCCGTTCCGCAAGGATTTTCCGCTGATCGGCAACGTCGAGGTGCGCTACGACCCCGAGCAGCAGCGCGTGATCTACGAGCCGGTGACCTCGGTGGAGCCGCGGGTCAACGTGCCGCGCGTGATCCGCGACGACAACCGCTACGCCACCGCCCGCGCCGAAGACCGCGACCTCAAGGTCGTCGGCGCCCGGGTCCCGGCAGGAGGGGCCAAGTGAGCACGCAGCCGTCCGGCGTCGCCTTCGCCAGCAATTCCGCCGAAGCGCGGCAGGAAATCCGCAATTACACGATGAACTTCGGCCCCCAGCATCCGGCCGCGCACGGCGTGCTGCGGCTGATCCTGGAGATGGACGGCGAGACCGTGCAGCGCGCCGACCCGCACATCGGCCTGCTGCACCGCGGCACCGAGAAGCTGGCCGAGTCCAAGCCGTTCAACCAGTCGATCGGCTACATGGACCGGCTGGATTACGTCTCGATGATGTGCAACGAGCACGCCTACGTGCGCGCGATCGAGACCCTGATGGGGATCGAGCCGCCGGAGCGGGCGCAGTGGATCCGCACCCTGTTCGACGAGGTCACGCGGATCCTCAATCACCTGATGTGGATCGGCTCGCACGGCCTGGACCTGGGCGCGATGGCGGTGTTCCTGTACGCGTTCCGCGAGCGCGAGGAGCTGATGGACGTGTACGAGGCGGTGTCGGGCGCGCGCATGCACGCGACCTACTACCGCCCCGGCGGCGTCTACCGCGACCTGCCCGAGCGCATGTCCAGGTATCGCGAGTCGAAGTGGCGCAAGGGCCAGTCGCTCAAGCGTTTCAACGAGTGGCGCGAAGGCTCGATGCTGGACTACCTGGAGGCCTTCGCCGCCGACTTCCCCAAGCGCGTGGATGAGTACGAGGTCCTGCTCACCGACAACCGCATCTGGAAACAGCGCACCGTCGGTATCGGCGTGGTGCCACCGGAAAAGGCGCTGGCCTGGGGCATGACCGGGGCGATGCTGCGCGGCTCCGGGGTGGAGTGGGACCTGCGCAAGAAGCAGCCTTACGCGCGCTACGCGCAAGTCGACTTCGACATTCCGGTCGGCGTCAACGGCGACTGCTACGACCGCTACCTGGTACGCGTGGCCGAGATGCGCCAGTCCGCGCGCATCATCAGCCAGTGCGTGCGCTGGCTAAAGGCCAACCCCGGCCCGGTGATCGTCGACAACTTCAAGGTCGCTCCGCCCTCCCGCGAGGAGATGAAGAGCAGCATGGAAGCGCTGATCCACCACTTCAAGCTGTTCAGCGAAGGCTATTGCGTGCCTGCCGGCGAGACCTACTGCGCGGTCGAGGCACCCAAGGGCGAGTTCGGCTGCTACCTGGTCAGCGACGGCGCCAACAAGCCGTTCCGCGTGCACCTGCGCGCGCCCGGCTTCGCCCATCTGTCGTCGATGGACGAGGTGGTCCGCGGGCACATGCTGGCCGACGTGGTGGCGATGATCGGCACCTACGACATCGTGTTCGGCGAAATCGATCGCTAAAGGCATGTACCGATGAGAGCTACCGGCAATTTCGAGAGTGCGCGCAACGTCGACCCGATGGTGGCGTTGAGCGATGCGACCCGCGCGCACATCGATCTCTGGCTGACCAAGTTCCCGCCCGAGCGCAAGCGTTCGGCGACGCTGCAGGGGTTGTGGGCGGCGCAGGAGCAGAACGGCGGCTGGCTCAGCGACGAGCTGATCGCGGCGGTGGCCAAGTACCTGGGCATCCCGCCGGTGTGGGCGTACGAGGTGGCGACCTTCTACTCGATGTTCGAGACCAGGCCGGTCGGCCGCAACAACGTCGCCATCTGCACCAACATCAGCTGCTGGCTCAACGGCGCCGAGGACCTGGTGGCGCACGCGGAGAAGAAGCTCGGCTGCAAGCTGGGCGAATCCACCGCCGACGGCCGCGTCTACCTCAAGCGCGAGGAGGAATGCGTGGCTGCCTGCTGCGGCGCGCCGGTGATGGTGATCAACGGGCATTACCACGAGAAGCTCGACGCGGCCAAGGTCGACGAGCTGCTGGATGCGTTGAAATGAGCGGAGCACGGCGGTAATGGCGCACCAGGACTATTCGCAAGGCTACGGCCCGGTCGGCCCCGCGCCGCAGGAGCACAACGTCGTCTACACGACGCTGCACTACGACAAGCCGTGGGCGTACGAGAACTACCTCAAGACCGGCGGCTACAGCGCGCTGCGCAAGGTCATCGAGGAGAAGATGGACCGTGCCGCGCTGATCGACATGATCAAGCAGTCCGGCCTGCGCGGCCGCGGCGGCGCCGGCTTCCCGACCGGGCTGAAGTGGAGCTTCATGCCGAAGCACGACGGCGAGAAGTACATCCTGTGCAACTCCGACGAGTCCGAGCCGGGCACCTGCAAGGACCGCGACATCCTGCGCTACAACCCGCACGCGGTGATCGAGGGGCTGGCGATCGCCTGCTACGCGACGAATACGAAGGTCGCCTACAACTACCTGCGCGGCGAGTTCCACCACGAGCCGTTCGAGCACCTGGAGGAAGCCACCCGCGAGGCCTACGCCCACGGCTGGCTGGGCAAGAACGTCCTCGGCTCCGGCATCGACATCGACATCTTCAATGCGCTGGGCGCCGGCGCCTACATCTGCGGCGAGGAAACCGCGCTGATGGAGTCGCTGGAAGGCAAGAAGGGCCTGCCGCGCTTCAAGCCGCCGTTCCCGGCCAACTTCGGCCTGTACGGCAAGCCGACCACGATCAACAACACCGAGACCTACGCCTCGGTGCCGGCGATCGTGCGCAACGGCGCCGAATGGTTCCTCAACCTGGGCAGGCCCAACAACGGCGGCGCCAAGGTGTTCTCGGTGTCCGGCCACGTCAACCGCCCGGGCAACTATGAAATCCGCCTGGGCACCCCGTTCGCGCAACTGCTGCAGATGGCCGGTGGCGTGCGCGACGGGCACCGGATCAAGGCGGTGATCCCGGGCGGCTCGTCGATGCCGGTGCTGCCGGGCGAAACGATGATGGGCCTGACCATGGATTACGACGCGATCCAGAAGGTCGGCTCGGGCCTGGGTTCCGGCGCGGTGATCGTGATGGACGAGACCGCCTGCATGGTCCGCGCCTGCCAGCGCATCGCGCGCTTCTACATGCAGGAAAGCTGCGGCCAGTGCACCCCGTGCCGGGAGGGCACCGGCTGGATGTCGCGCATGGTCAATCGGGTCGCCGCGATGCAGGCCACGATCGACGACCTGCGCATGCTGCGCGAAGCCGCCGGGCAGATCGAGGGCCACACCATCTGCGCCTTCGGCGAGGCCGCGGCGTGGCCGATGCAGGGTTTCCTGCGCCATTTCTGGGACGAGTTCGAGTACGCGATCGTGAACAAGCGCTTCCTGGTCGACGACCAGCGCGACGGCAGGGTGGTTCCCAAGGCGGTGACCGCATGAGTCCGGAGCCGGTCAACCCCAACCTGCCGCCAGACCAGGTCACCGTCTTCATCGACGGGGTCGAGCTGGCCGCGCCCAAGGGCTCGATGATCATCCAGGCCGCGGACCGGGCCGGGATCGCGATCCCGCGCTTCTGCTACCACGACAAGCTGTCGATCGCCGCCAACTGCCGCATGTGCCTGGTGGACGTGGAGAAGATGGGCAAGCCGGCGCCGGCCTGCGCCACTCCGGTGATGGACGGCATGCAGGTGCGCACGCGCAGCGAAAAGGCGCTGCGGGCGCAGCGCAACGTGATGGAGTTCCTGCTGATCAATCACCCGCTGGACTGCCCGGTCTGCGACCAGGGCGGCGAGTGCGAGCTGCAGGACCTGTCGCTGGGCTACGGCCGCTCGGTGTCGCGCTTCTCCGAGCGCAAGCGCATCGTCGCCGACGAGGACCTGGGTCCGCTGGTCGCCACCGACATGACCCGCTGCATCCACTGCACCCGCTGCGTGCGCTTCACCGCGGAGATCGCCGGTACCTACGAGCTCGGCGGCATGATGCGCGGCGAGCAGATGCAGATCGGCACCTACGATGGCAAGCCGCTGACCACCGAGCTGTCGGGCAACGTGATCGACGTGTGCCCGGTCGGCGCGCTGACCAACAAGGTGTTCCGCTTCCGCGCGCGGCCGTGGGAGCTGATCGCGCGCGAGTCGCTGGGCTACCACGACGCGCTGGGCAGCAACCTGTTCGTGCACGCGCGCCGCGGCGACGTGATGCGCACGGTGCCGCGCGACAACGACGCGGTCAACGAATGCTGGCTGTCCGACCGCGACCGCTACTCGCACCAGGGCCTGTACGCGGAAGACCGCGCCACCACGCCGTTGCTGCGCGTGGCCCGCAACGGCGACGACGGCGACTGGCGCGAGGCTTCCTGGGACGAGGCGCTGGCCAAGGCCGCGCAGATCCTGGGCGAGCACCGCGGCGACGCCCTCGGCGTGCTGGTGCACCCGGCCACCTCCAACGAGGAAGGCACGCTGCTGGCGCGGCTGGCGCAGGCGCTGGGCAGCGGCAACCTGGACCACCGCATTGCCCAGCAGGACCTGGCCGACGGCGCCGTCGCCGAGGTCTTCGGGATGCCGGTGGCCGACATCGAGCAGGCCGACGCCATCGTCGTGGTCGGCTCGCAGCTGCGCTACGAGGTCCCGCTGCTGCAGGCGCGGGTGCGCAAGGCCTCGCTGCACGGGACCAAGGTGCACGTGGTCAACCCGGTGGACTTCGAGTTCACCTTCGAGATCGCCAGCAAGCGCATCGTGCCGCCATCGCAACTGGCGGCCGCGCTCGGCCAGGTCGAGCTGGGCGAAGCCCGGCGCGTGGCGGTGATCCTCGGCGGCGTGGCCGAATCCAGCCCGTACGCCAGTGCGATCCGCGCCGCTGCGCGCGCCTTCGCCGAGGCCCACGGCGCTGCGTTGTGCCGCATCCCGCAGGGTGCCAACGCGCTCGGCCTGGCGCGCCACGGCGTGCTGCCGGGCGCGCGTGACGCCCAGGCGATGCTGCGCGATCCGCGCGCGGCCTACGTCCTGTACGGGATCGAGCCGGGGCTGGACTTCGCCGACCAGGCGCTGGCGATGCAGGCGCTGGGCCAGGCGCAGGTGGTGGCGTTCAGCCAGTTCGCCTGCCAGTCCACGCGCAAGGTCGCCGACGTGATCCTGCCGATCGGCGCGCTGCCGGAAATCGACGCGATCCTGACCAACCTCGACGGTTTCGACCAGCACGCGGTCGCCGCCGGCAAGCTGCCGGGCGAGGCGCGCGCCGGCTGGCGCGTGCTGCGCGCGCTCGGCGGCGCGCTGGACGCTGCGGGCTTCGACTTCACCGAGCTGGACGAGATGCGCGCCGCAGCGGCGCCGCAGACGGTCGCGGTGGCCCGCGGTACGGCCGCGCCGGTGTCCGGCAACGGGCTGGAGCTGGCGGTGTCGCAGGCGATCTACCGCAGCGACGCGGTCGTGCGCCGCGCCGCCGCGTTGCAGGCGCACCCGCTGACCGTGGGCGCGCGCATCGTGCTGCATCCCGACGACGCGCGGCCGCTCGGGCTGGCGGACAAGGCGGTCGCCAGGGTCGCGGCCGGGCAGGGCGTGGCGACGCTGCCGGTCGCGCTGGACGCGCGCGTCGCCCCGGGCTGCGCCTGGATCGAGTCGGGTTACGGCGCGACCGCGCCGCTGCTCACCGCCGGACGCGTGGAGGTCGCCCGCGCATGAACCCGCTGATGGTCAACTACGTCGATCCGTTCCGCGACTGGCTGCTGGGCTTCGGCAGCGTCGGGCTGGTGGCGTGGATCGTGCTCAAGATCCTGCTGGTGGCGATGCCGGTGATCATCGCCGTCGCCTTCTACGTGGTCTGGGAGCGCAAGCTGATCGGCTGGATGCACGTGCGCCACGGGCCGATGTACGTCGGCAAGGGCGTGCTGCAGGCCTTCGCCGACGTGTTCAAGCTGCTGTTCAAGGAAGTCGTCCAGCCCACGCAGGCGCAGCCGGTGCTGTACATCCTGGCGCCGCTGATCGCGATGGTGCCGGCGCTGGCGGCCTGGGCGGTGGTGCCGTTCGGGGTACGCGCCGCGGTGTCGGACGCCAATGCCGGCCTGCTGTACCTGCTGGCGATGACCTCGCTGGGCGTGTACGGCGTGATCGTCGCCGGCTGGGCGTCCAACTCCAAGTACGCCTTCCTCGGCGCGATGCGCGCCTCGGCGCAGATGATCAGCTACGAGATCGCGATGGGCTTCTCGCTGGTGTGCGTGCTGATCGCCGCCGGCAGCCTCAACCTGACCGACATCGTCATGGCCCAGGCCGGCGACGCCGGCCCGTTCGAGTGGTTCTGGCTGCCGCTGCTGCCGCTGTGCGTGATCTATTTCGTCTCCGGCGTGGCCGAGACCAACCGCGCGCCGTTCGACGTGGTCGAGGGCGAGTCGGAGATCGTCGCCGGGCACATGGTCGAGTATTCGGGCGCGCAGTTCGCGCTGTTCTTCCTGGCCGAATACGCCAACATGATCCTGGTCAGCTTCCTGGTCTCGATCTTCTTCCTCGGCGGCTGGCTCAGCCCGCTGCAGGGGCTGGACATCGGCCACGTGCACTGGCTGCTGGACTGGATCTGGACCGGCGGCTGGCCGTGGCTGTTCCTGAAGGTGTCGTTCTTCGCTAGCTGCTACATCTGGTTCCGCGCCACCTTCCCGCGCTACCGCTACGACCAGATCATGCGTCTGGGCTGGAAGGTGTTCATTCCGCTCACCATCGCCTGGATCTTCGCGACCGCGTTGATGGCGTACTACGGCGTGTTCGAGGTGGGACGCTGATGGCCAAGTTGATCTCCTGGTTCCGGGGACTGCTGCTGATCGAGCTGCTGCAGGGCCTGTGGCTGACCCTGAAATACCTGTTCCGTCCCAAGTACACGCTGATGTACCCGATGGAAAAGACGCCGCAGTCGCCGCGCTTCCGCGGCCTGCACGCGCTGCGCCGCTACGCCAACGGCGAGGAACGCTGCATCGCCTGCAAGCTGTGCGAGGCGGTGTGTCCTGCGCTGGCGATCACGATCGATTCGGAACAGCGCGCCGACGGCACCCGCCGCACCACGCGCTACGACATCGACCTGTTCAAGTGCATCTACTGCGGCTTCTGCGAGGAGTCGTGCCCGGTGGACTCGATCGTGGAGACCCACATCCTCGAGTACCACTTCGAGAACCGCGGCGAGAACGTCGTGACCAAGCCGCAGCTGCTGGCGCTGGGCGACCGCCTGGAGGCGGAGATCGCCGAACGCCGCGCCGCCGACGCCCCGTACCGATGACCCCGCGCCGCTGAGTACAACCGCATGGATTACGCCCTGCTCGCCTTCTACGCCTTCGCCGCCGCGGCCGTGCTTTCCGCCGGCGCGGTGATCGGCGTCCGCAACCCGGTGCACGCCGCGCTGTTCCTGGTGCTGACCTTCTTCACCGTGGCCTGCACCTGGATCCTGGCCGGCGCCGAATTCCTCGGCCTGGCGCTGGTGATGGTCTATGTCGGCGCGGTGATGGTGCTGTTCCTGTTCGTGGTGATGATGCTGGACGTGGACGTGGCGCGCATGCGCGAGGGTTACGTGCGCTACCTGCCGGTCGGGCTGCTGGTCGCGGTGGTGATGCTGGCGGAGATGCTGGCGCTGATCGGGGTGCGCGCGCGCAGCGCGGTGCCGTTCGCCGACAACGCCGCCCACGCGGCGACCGCTGCCGACGTGCCCAACATCACCTGGCTGGCGCGGGCGCTGTTCACCGATTTCCTGCTGCCGTTCGAGGTCGCCGCGGTGATCCTGACCGTGGCGGTGATCGCCGCGGTGATGCTGACCCTGCGCCGCCGCGTGGGCGGCAAGTACCAGAACCCGGCGGAGCAGGCCAACGTGAAGCCGTCGCAACGCCTGCGCATGGTCAGGATGCAGCCCGTGCGCCCGCCGGCCGCGGATGCGTCCCCGGACCCGGAGGCCAAGCCATGAACACCCTCGTCACCGGGCTGGCGCTCGGGCATTACCTCTTCCTGGGCGCGGCGCTGTTCTGCATCGCCGTCGCCGGGATCTTCCTCAACCGCAAGAACGTGATCGTGCTGCTGATGTGCATCGAGCTGATGCTGCTGGCGGTCAACATCAACTTCGTCGCCTTCTCGCGCCAGCTCGGCGACCCGGCGGGGCAGGTGTTCGTGTTCTTCATACTGACCGTGGCCGCGGCCGAGGCCGCGATCGGCCTGGCGATCCTGGTCACCCTGTTCCGCAACCGGCGCACGATCGACGTCGCCGATATCGACATGTTGAAGGGCTGAGCCGATGCCGGGCGTCGAACACATGATTTCCAAGTCGGTGTTGCTGGCGATCGTGCTGGCACCGCTGCTCGGCGCGATCGTCGCCGGGCTGTTCCGCAACCAGGTCGGACGCGCCGGCGCCGCCGGCGTCGCCATCGCCGGCGTGGCGGTCAGCTGCGGGCTGTCGTGCTGGGTGCTGTGGCAACTGGTCGGGCAGGGCGCGCCGCCGTTCAACGAGAACGTCTACACCTGGTTCAGCGTCGGCGACTACCAGTCCCACGTCGGCTTCATGGTCGACAAGCTGACCGCGATGATGATGGTGGTGGTGACCTTCGTCTCGCTGCTGGTGCACGTCTACACCATCGGCTACATGGCTGATGACGACGGCTACCAGCGCTTCTTCAGCTACATCAGCCTGTTCACCTTCTCGATGCTGATGCTGGTGATGGCCAACAACTTCATGCAGCTGTTCTTCGGCTGGGAAGCGGTGGGCCTGGTGTCGTACCTGCTGATCGGCTTCTGGTTCAAGCGTCCGAGCGCGGTGTTCGCC
The DNA here is from genome assembly GCF_003416885.1 of Cognatiluteimonas weifangensis. Classification (GTDB taxonomy): domain Bacteria; phylum Pseudomonadota; class Gammaproteobacteria; order Xanthomonadales; family Xanthomonadaceae; genus Cognatiluteimonas; species Cognatiluteimonas weifangensis. The sequence continues at coordinate 14,910 of NZ_QVPD01000011.1, read as the reverse complement.
AACCTCAAGGCGTTCCTGGTCAACCGCGTCGGCGACTTCGGCTTCATCCTCGGCATCGCCGCGGTGCTGTACTGGTTCGGGACCATGGACTACGCCACCGTGTTCGCCAACGCGCCGACGATCGCGGGCATGACGGTTTCGGTGATCGGCGGCTACGAGTGGTCGGTGGCGACGCTGATCTGCATCTGCCTGTTCGTCGGCGCCATGGGCAAGTCGGCGCAAGTGCCGCTGCACGTGTGGCTGCCGGACTCGATGGAAGGCCCGACCCCGATCTCGGCGCTGATCCACGCCGCGACCATGGTCACCGCCGGCATCTTCATGGTGGCGCGGATGTCGCCGCTGTTCGAGCTCAGCGCGACCGCGCTCAACTTCGTGCTGTTCATCGGCGCCACCACGGCGTTCTTCACCGGCCTGATCGGCATCGTGCAGAACGACATCAAGCGCGTGATCGCCTACTCGACGCTGTCGCAGCTGGGCTACATGACGGTGGCGCTGGGGGTATCGGCCTACAGCGCGGCCGTGTACCACCTGATGACCCACGCCTTCTTCAAGGCGCTGCTGTTCCTCGGCGCCGGCTCGGTGATCATCGCCATGCACCACGAGCAGGACATGCGCCGCATGGGCGGCCTGCGCAAGTACATGCCGGTGACCTTCTGGACCATGCTGCTCGGTACCCTGGCGCTGGTGGGCACGCCGTTCTTCGCCGGCTTCTATTCCAAGGACACGATCATCGAGGCGGCCGCCGAGCACGCGCACGAGGCCGGCAACTGGGTCGCCAGCTACGGCTACTGGGCAGTGCTGCTGGGCGCCTTCGTCACCGCCTTCTACAGCTTCCGCCTGCTGTACCTGACCTTCTTCGGCGAGGAGCGTTTCCGTCACGCGGCGGCCGAACACGGCCATGACGACCACGCGCACGGCCACGGCGGCGCGCACGAGCCGCACGAGTCGCCGTGGGTGGTGACCGTGCCGCTGATCCTGCTGGCGATCCCGTCGGTGGTGATCGGTTTCCTCACCGCCGGCCCGATGCTGTTCGGGACCGACATGATGGGCCGGGTCGAGCAACTGCCGTTCTTCCTCGGCGCCATCGATGTCGCGGCGGCGCGCGACATGGTGGCCAAGGTCGGCGCCGAGGTCTGGTCCGGGCACGGCCCGGTCGAGTTCGCGCTGCACGGCTTCACGGCGCCGACGTTCTGGCTGGCGTTCGCCGGTTTCGCCCTGGCCACCGTGATGTACTGGTGGAAGCCGGAGCTGCACGTCCGGGCGCGCAAGGTACTGGCCTGGCCGGTGCGGGTGCTGGAGGACAAGTACGGCTTCGACACCCTCTGGATCCAGGGGTTCGCCGGCGGCGGCGTCGCCCTGGGCAAGCTCTCGCGCAAGGCCGACGAACGCGTCATCGACGGCTTCTTCGTCAACGGCAGCGCGCGCCTGCTCGACTTCGGCGCCGGACTGCTGCGCAGGACCCAGTCCGGTTACCTCTACCATTACGCCTTCGCGATGATCCTCGGCCTGATCGGTTTGCTGGCCGTGCTGCTTCGCTACTGGCACTGACGGGCAAGGACCCGCGACGTGAGCCCCGAGCCTTTCAACAGCATGACCTCCAATCCGCTTCCACTGCTCAGCCTGCTGGTGTGGCTGCCGATCCTCGGCGGCGCGTTGTGCCTGGCGCTGGGCAACGCCCGCGCCGCGGCCGCGCGCTGGACCGCGCTGGCGTTCGCGCTGGCGACCCTGGCCGCGAGCGTGCTGCTGTTCACCGGTTTCGACTTCGCCGAGCCGGGCCTGCAGTTCGTGGAGCAGCACGCGTGGATCCCGGCCTACGACATCCAGTACCACCTGGGCGCCGACGGCATCTCGGTGGCGCTGATCGGGCTGACCACGGTGACCACGGTGCTGGTGCTGGTCGGCGCCTGGAGCCCGATCGACCGGCGCGTGAGCCAGTACGTGGCCTCGATGCTGTTCCTGGAAGGCGTGATGATCGGCGTGTTCGCGGCGATGGACGCGATGCTGTTCTACGTGTTCTTCGAGGCGATGCTGATCCCGATGTTCATCCTGATCGGGGTCTGGGGCGGACCGCGCCGCGTCTACGCCTCGGTGAAGTTCTTCCTCTACACCTTCCTCGGCTCGGTGTTCATGCTGGTCGGGCTGATCTACCTGTACCTGAAGGGCGGCAGCTGGCAGATCATCGACATGTACGCGCTGCCGCTGTCGATGCCCGAGCAGATGTGGCTGTTCTTCGCCTTCCTGATCGCGTTCGCGGTCAAGATCCCGATGTTCCCGGTACATACCTGGCTGCCGGACGCGCACGTGGAGGCGCCCACCGGCGGTTCAGTGATCCTGGCCGCGATCATGCTCAAGATCGGCGGTTACGGCCTGCTGCGCTTCAGCCTGCCGATCGTCCCCGACGCCGGCCACGAGTGGGCCTGGCTGGTGATCGCGCTGAGCCTGATCGCGATCGTCTACATCAGCCTGGTGGCGCTGGTGCAGGAGGACATGAAGAAGCTGATCGCGTATTCGTCGGTCGCGCACATGGGCTTCGTCACCCTGGGCATCTTCATCGCTTTCGCGCTGGTGCGCGATTTCGGCAACGTCGACGCCGCGCGCCTGGGCCTGCAGGGCGCGATGGTGCAGATGATCTCGCACGGCTTCATCTCCGGCGCGATGTTCTCCTGCGTCGGCGTGCTCTACGACCGTCTGCACACGCGCCGGATCGCCGACTACGGCGGCGTGGCCAACGTGATGCCGTGGTTCGCCGCGTTCATGATCTTCTTCTCGATGGCCAATTCCGGATTGCCGGGCACGTCGGGCTTCGTCGGCGAGTTCATGGTGATCCTGGCCAGTTTCCAGCAGCATCCGCTGCTGGCCTTCACCGCCGCCACCACCCTGATCACCGGCGCCGGCTACACCCTGTGGCTGGCCAAGCGCATCGTCTGGGGCGAGGTCGGCAATGCCCACGTGGCGCAGATGCAGGACATCGACCTGCGCGAGTGGATCGTGCTCGGCGTGTTCGCCGCCGCGGTGCTGCTGATCGGCGTGTGGCCGCGGCCGCTGACCGACCTGATGGAACCGTCCATCGCGCAACTGGCGAGCCAGCTCGCCGCAAGCAAGCTTTGAGGATGCACGCCGGATGACGCCGACCCTGCCCACCGCCGCCGACTTGCTGCCGCTGCTGCCCGAACTGGTGCTGGTCGGCGCCGCGTTCGCGCTGCTGCTGCTGGACCTGTTCCTGGACGAGCGCCGCCGCGTCGTCACCCACGTGCTGGCGATGGCCGCGCTGCTGGCGGTGGCGGCGATGATCGCCGCCGGCGTTGGCGGCCAGGGCACCGTGCTCAATGGCATGTTCGTGCGCGACACCATGGCCGACGTGCTCAAGATCGCCGCCTGCGCGATCACCGCGCTGTCGCTGATGTACGTGTGGCCGTTCCTGCGCGAGCGCGGCCTGTACAAGGGCGAGGTCGCGGTGCTGATGCTGTTCGCGGTCGTGGGCATGATGCTGCTGATCTCGGCCGGCAGCCTGGTGATGGTGTACCTGGGGCTGGAGCTGCTGGCGCTGGCCTCCTACGCGCTGGTGGCGCTGGACCGCGACAGCTCGCTGGCGTCCGAAGCGGCGATGAAGTATTTCGTGCTCGGCTCGCTGGCCTCCGGCCTGCTGCTGTACGGCATGTCGCTGCTGTACGGCGCCGCCGGCACCCTGGACCTGGCGCAGCTGCAGGCCGCGATCGCCGGTTCGCAGGAAACCACGCTGCTGCTGATGGGCACGGTGTTCCTGATCGCCGGCATCGCCTTCAAGTTCGGCGCCGCGCCGTTCCACATGTGGCTGCCCGACACCTACCACGGCGCGCCGACCCCGATCACGGTGTTCATCGGCTCAGCGCCCAAGCTGGCCGCGTTCGCGATGGCCTTCCGCCTGCTCGAGTCCGGGCTTGGCCCGCTGGACGAGCGCTGGCGGCTGCTGATCGCGGTGCTCGCGGTGCTGTCGCTGGCGGTCGGCAACGTGATCGCGCTGGTGCAGACCAACATCAAGCGCATGCTGGCGTATTCGACCGTCTCCCACGTCGGCTTCCTGTTCCTGGGCCTGGCCGCGGCCGACGCCGAGGGCTACGCCGCGGCGATGTTCTACGCGATCGTCTACGCGATCATGGGCACGGCGGCGTTCGGCGCGGTCGTGGTGCTGGCGCGGCGCGGCTACGAGGCCGACCGCATCGACGACTTCAGGGGCCTGAACGCGCGCAATCCGTGGCTGGCCGGGATGATGCTGATCGCGATGATGTCGCTGGCCGGGATCCCGCCGTTCCTGGGCTTCTGGGCCAAGCTTTCGGTGCTGCGCGCCGCGATCCACGGCGACATGCTGTGGCTGGCGATCGTCGGCATCGTGTTCGCGGTGATCGGCTGCTTCTACTACCTGAAGGTGTGCAAGGTGATGTACTTCGACGCACCCGACGGCGACGCCCCGGCCCCGAGCACCAACCGCCCGCTGCGCTGGGCCTTCAGCCTCAACGCGCTGGCGCTGCTGGTGCTGGGCATGTTCTGGAACCCGATCATGGCCTGGTGCCAGGCGGCCTTTATTTGAGTCCTTCGCAGGAGCCCGCACGTCCCTGTGCGGGTTTCTTAACGAAAGCCCGCCTCAGGCTTGTCACGGCCCTCCGGAAACCGCATAATCCCGCTTCTGCTGCGGGGTGGAGCAGTCTGGCAGCTCGTCGGGCTCATAACCCGAAGGTCGCAGGTTCAAATCCTGCCCCCGCTACCAGCTCTCGCTGGCGATCAAGGCTCCTCGGAGCCTTTTTCGTTTGCGAAGGTCGGGCTTGACGGTCGCATGCGGTACGCGGCCGCGCCGAAATCCAGCGGTATCGGACAAGGGGCCCAATGGGCCCCTTGTTGTTTTCGAAGCCACGCATCGCGCAACCGAACACGCAACGCATGACCGACAAGGCAAACCAGATCGCAGCGCTGCTGGCGCCCACGGTGCAATCGCTGGGGCTGGAACTGCTGGGCGTCGAATACCAGTCGGCTCCCGGCGGCGCGCTGCTGCGCCTGTACATCGACAAGCCGGCGGACGCGCGGCCCGCCGACGCCGACGGCGCGGCGCAGCCGGCGGCGGACACGGTCGGCATCGAGGATTGCGAGGCGGTCAGCCGCGAGGTCTCCGCGCAGCTGGACGTGGCCGATCCGATCAGCGGGCACTACACGCTGGAGGTGTCCTCGCCCGGCGTGGACCGGCCGCTGTTCGCGCCGGCGCAGTTCGCGCGCTTCCTCGGCCAGGACGCCAAGGTCACGCTGAAGCTGCCGCAGGACGGGCGCCGCCGGCTGCAGGGACGGATCGTCTCGGTGGCGGACGAGGAAATCGGCTTCGAGGTCGACGGCCAGCCGCTGTCGGTGGCCTTCGACAACATCGACAAGGCGCGGCTGGTGCCCGACTGGGCGGCACTGGGCCTGGCGCCGGCACGGGACAAGGCGGGGCGCGACGCGCGCCCCGGCAAGCGGAAAGCCGGCCGCAAGCCGGGAAAAGAATAGGCATCGGGCAGGTCGCCGGCAGCGGCGGCAGGCCGGACGGCCCGGCAGGATCGGAAGCAGCCGCTCGCGCTATCGGAGCGGCGAATCGTCGGAACCTTTAGAGAGAATTCTGGTATGAGCAAGGATTTGTTGCTGGTCGTGGACGCGGTGGCGGCCGAGAAGGGCGTGCCGGAGTCGGTCATCCTGGAGGCGATCGAGGCCGCGCTGGCGTCGGCGGCGAAGAAGCGCTACCCGGACCAGGACGTGCTGACCCGCGTCGCCGTGGACCCCAAGGACGGCAGCTACGAGACCTTCCGCCGCTGGGAGGTCGTGGCCGACGACGTGGTGATGGAGTCGCCGGATCGCCAGATCCGCCTGATGGACGCGCTCGACGAGAGCGAGGGCGTGGAGGTCGGCGATTTCATCGAGGAGCAGATCGAGAACCCGGACTTCGGCCGCATCGCCGCGCAGGCCGCCAAGCAGGTGATCGTGCAGCGGGTGCGCGAGGCCGAGCGCGCGCAGGTCGTGGACCAGTGGAAGGACCGCATCGGCGAGCTGGTCACCGGCGTGGTCAAGCGCGCCGAGCGCGGCAACATCTACGTCGACCTGGGCGGCAACGCCGAGGCCTTCATCCCCAAGGACAAGGGCATCCCGCGCGACGTGCTGCGCGCCGGCGACCGCGTCCGCGGCTATCTCTACGACGTGCGCAGCGAGCCGCGCGGCCCGCAGCTGTTCATCAGCCGCGCCGCGCCCGAGTTCATGATCGAGCTGTTCAAGCTCGAGGTGCCGGAAGTCGGCCAGGGCCTGGTCGAGATCAAGGCCTGCGCCCGCGACCCGGGCGACCGCGCCAAGATCGCGGTGCTGGCATACGACAACCGCACCGACCCGATCGGCGCCTGCATCGGCATGCGCGGTTCGCGCGTGCAGGCGGTGTCCAACGAATTGAACGGCGAGCGCGTGGACATCGTGCTGTGGTCGGACAACCCGGCGCAGTTCGTGATCAACGCGATGGCGCCGGCCGAGGTGCAGTCGATCATCGTCGACGAGGAAAAGCACTCGATGGACCTCGCGGTCGCCGAGGACAAGCTGGCGCAGGCGATCGGCCGCGGCGGCCAGAACGTGCGCCTGGCCAGCCGCCTGTCGGGCTGGCAGCTCAACGTCATGACCCAGGACCAGGTCACCGCCAAGTCCGAGGCCGAGCAGGACGCTGCGCGCGCGCTGTTCCAGGAAAAGCTCGAGGTCGACGAGGAAATCGCCAGCATCCTGGTGTCCGAGGGCTTCAGCACGGTGGAGGAAGTCGCCTACGTCCCGGTCGGCGAGCTGCTCGCGGTGGAGGGCTTCGACGAGGACATCGTCGAGGAGCTGCGCTCGCGCGCCCGCGATGCGCTGCTCAACGACGCGCTGGCGGTGGAGGAGGAACTGGACGAGAACCAGCCCGCGCAGGACCTGCTCCAGCTCGAAGGCATGGACGAAGACACCGCCTTCGCGCTCGCCGCCCACGGCGTCCGTACCGCCGACGAGCTCGGCGAGCTCGGCGCCGACGAGGTCGTGGAGTTCGGGATCGAGGGCCTGGACGAGGCGCGCGCCGCGGCGCTGATCCTGGCCGCCCGCGCCGAGGAGATCGCGCGCCTGGAGCGCGAGGGCTAGCGGTTGCGCTCGGCCGATGCCCTGCCGGCATCGGCTGCGGCCGCTGGCGCCCGGCCCTGGATGGCCGGGCCGGACCATCCGAAGCCAGTGCTGCAGCGCCATGGATGGCACAGGATCGCTGACGCAACGACGAGCCACACCCATGTAAACAACCCACCTTCGGAAACAGGCCTTTTGCAGCGAAACGACAGCCGGCGGACACTAAAACCGCTTCCCGACGCCCACCGCAGTAGAATCGCCTGCTTCACGCGCCCGGCCGCAACCGGGCCACAGGACACGGAATTCGCATGACGCAACAAACCACCATCCGCAAGCTGGCCGAACTGGTGAACAAGCCGGTCGACAAACTGCTGGAGCAGCTGGCCGAGGCCGGCATGCGCTTCGACGGTCCCGACCAGGTCGTCACCAGCATCGAGAAGGTCAAGCTGCTCGGCTTCCTCAAGCGCGCCCACGGCAAGGAAGAGAAGGCGGTCGAGGATCTGGCCGCGCCGAGGAAGATCACCCTCAGCCGCAGCCGCAAGCAGGAGCTCACCGTCGGCGGCGGCAAGAACCGCGCCACGGTCGACGTGGTGGTGCGCAAGAAGGTCGTGCTGGTCAAGCCGGAGGCGGCCGCCCCCGCGGCGGCGGCGCCGCAGGACGACGAGCGCGCCGAGATCCTGCGCAAGCTGGAGGAGTCCCGGCAGCGCAACCTGTCCGAGCAGCAGCGCCTGGCCGAGGCCGACCAGCGCCGCGCCGCGGAAGCGGCCGAGCGCAAGCGCCAGGAAGAGGAAGCCGCGCGCCTGGAGGCCGAGCGCGCCGCCGCCGCTGCGGCCGCCCCCGAGGAGGAGGTCGCGCGCAAGAGCCATGTCCATCCGCATCCCAAGCCGGCCGCGCCGCGCGCCGACGACAAGGCCGGGCACAAGCACAAGACCCGCGGCTCGCACGCGATGGTCGCCGGGGTCGAGGACGACGAGCGCGTCAGCCGCTTTGCCGGGCAGATGCACCTGAGCGCCGCCGACCGCGCGCGCCGCAGCACCGGCCGCGGCAAGGCCCGGCCGACCCGCCGCCATGCCGAGCAGGCGCGCTCGGGCAGCGGCTTCACCCGCCCGACCGCGCCGATCGTGCGCGAAGTGGCGATCGGCGACGCGATCACCGTGGCCGACCTGGCGCAGAAGCTGGCGCTCAAGGGCGGCGACGTGGTCAAGGCGCTGTTCAAGATGGGCGTGATGGCGACCATCACCCAGACCATCGACCACGACACCGCGGTGCTGGTGGTCGAGGAGCTCGGCCACACCGCCGTGCGCGCCGATGCCGGCGACGCCGAGTCGGAGCTGCTGGCGCAGGTGGAGGAGCTGCAGGGCGAAAAGCTGCCGCGGCCGCCGGTGGTCACCATCATGGGCCACGTCGACCACGGCAAGACCTCGCTGCTGGACTACATCCGCCGCACCAAGGTCGCCTCCGGCGAGGCCGGCGGCATCACCCAGCATATCGGCGCCTACCACGTCCGCACCGACAAGGGCACGATCAGCTTCCTCGATACCCCGGGCCACGCCGCTTTCTCGCAGATGCGCGCCCGCGGCGCCAGGCTGACCGACATCGTGGTGCTGGTGGTGGCCGCCGACGACGGCGTCATGCCGCAGACGATCGAGGCCGTGCAGCACGCCCGTGCGGCCGGCGTGCCGCTGATCGTGGCGATCAACAAGATCGACAAGTCCGATGCCGACCCGCTGCGGGTCAAGAACGAGCTGCTCGCCCAGGAGGTGGTCGCCGAGGAATTCGGCGGCGACACCCAGATGGTCGAGCTGTCGGCCAAGACCGGGCAGGGCGTGGACAACCTGCTGGACGCGATCACCCTGCAGGCCGAAGTGCTCGAACTGCGGGCGGTGCAGGAAGGCCGCGCCTCCGGCGTGGTGATCGAATCCGCGCTGGACAAGGGCCGCGGCCCGGTGGCGACGGTGCTGGTGCAGCAGGGCCTGCTGCAGAAGGGCGACTACCTGGTCTGCGGCGTGCAGTACGGCCGCGTGCGCGCGCTGTTCGACGAGGGCGGCAAGCAGGTGTCCGAGGCCGGTCCGTCGATCCCGGTGCAGGTGCTGGGCCTGTCGGGCGTGCCCGATGCCGGCGACGACTTCGTGGTGGTCGCCGACGAGCGCCTGGCCAAGGACGTGGCGCAGCAGCGCGACGCCAAGCGCCGCGAGACGCGGCTGGTCAGCCAGGCCGGCAACCGCATGGAAGACATCATGGCGCAGATGGGCGAGGGCTCCGGCCAGCTCAGCCTGCCGCTGATCGTCAAGGCCGACGTGCAGGGCTCGGTGCAGGCTCTGCGCGAGGCGCTGACCGGCCTGTCCAACGACCAGATCCGGATCAACGTGATCGGCTCGGGCGTGGGCGGCATCACCGAGTCCGACGCGCAGCTGGCCGCGACCTCCAAGGCCACCATCATCGGCTTCAACGTCCGCGCCGACGCTTCGGCGCGCAAGGTGATCGAGACCGCGGGCGTGGACCTGCGCTACTTCTCGATCATCTACGACGTGATCGACCAGGTGAAGCAGGTCGCCTCCGGCATCCTGGGCGTGGAGATCCGCGAGGAAATCATCGGCACCGCGGAAGTGCGCGACGTGTTCCGCAGCTCCAAGTTCGGCGCGGTCGCCGGCTGCATGGTGGTCGAGGGCGTGGTCAAGCGCCACAAGCCGATCCGCGTGCTGCGCGACAACACCGTCATCTTCGAGGGCGAGCTGGAATCGCTGCGCCGCTTCAAGGAGAACGTCGACGAGGTCCGCGTCAACACCGAGTGCGGCATCGGCGTGAAGGCCTACAACGACGTCCAGCCGGGCGACCAGATCGAGTGCTTCGAGCGCATCGAGGTGCAGCGCACGCTGTAACCCGGATACCGTAGAACGAAATGCCGCAGAAGAAATCCTTCCACCGCACCGACCGCGTTTCCGCCCAGCTCCGCCGCGAGCTGGGTACGCTGGTGCACGAGGCGGTGCGCGGGCACGGGTTGCCGTCGCTGAGCGTCTCGGACGTGGAGGTCACCCGCGACCTGGCCCACGCCAGGGTGTGGGTGACCGCGTTGCAGCCCGAACGCGCGGCCGAGGCGCTGAAGGCGCTCAAGGCGCTGGCGCCGGAGCTGCGCTACCAGCTCGCGCAGGCGGTCAAGCTGCGGCACGTGCCGGAACTGCACTTCCACTACGACGAGTCGGTCGACCGCGGCGAGCGCATCGAGAGCCTGCTGCGCGAGCGGCCGGATCTCGCCCCCGACGACGACGAAAAGCCGTAAGCCGGCCGGTCGTGGCGATGCGTTTCTTCTCCCCGCTTGCGGGGAGAAGGTGCCCGAAGTGCGGATGAGGGGCCGGTGGAGCGACGCGGATCCAGACCCCCGCTCACGATCCGCGGTATGCGCCACGCACGGTTTGCCACCCGCGCCACACACCTCTCACCCTGATCCGCCATGCGGATCCGTCCCTTTCCCCGCAAGCGGGGCGAGGGTGGGGCGAAGGTCATCCTGCTTCCCCCCTACAATGCCGCCGATGACCCAAAGGCCGCGCACGGTGTTCCGCAAGCTCGACGGCATCCTGCTGCTGGACAAGCCGCGCGGCCTGAGCTCCAACCAGGCGCTGCAGCGCGTGCGCCATCTGTTCCGCGCCGACAAGGCCGGCCACACCGGCAGCCTGGATCCGCTCGCCACCGGCCTGCTGCCGGTGTGCTTCGGCGAGGCGACCAAGATCGCTGGCGGCCTGCTCGGCGCACGCAAGGCCTACGACACTGTCGCCCGGCTGGGCGTGGTCACCGATACCGACGATGCCGAGGGCCAGCCGCTGCGCGAGCGCCCGGTGCCGGCCCTCGGCGTCGAGCGCATCGACGCCGCGCTGCAGGCGCTGACCGGCCGCATCCGCCAGCGCCCGCCGATCTATTCGGCGCTCAAGCGCGGCGGCGAGCCGCTGTACGCCAAGGCGCGGCGCGGCGAGCCGGTCGAGGTCGAGGAGCGCGAGGTCGAAGTACACGCTTTCGAGCTGCAGTCGGCCGCCGACCTGCTCGACGGCTTGTCCGGTGCCGCCGCGCCGCAGCTGCGCCTGCATGTGGAGTGCGGTTCGGGCACCTACGTGCGCAGCCTGGTGCGCGATCTGGGCGAGCTGCTGGGCTGCGGCGCCCATGTCACCGAGTTGCGACGGCTGTGGGTCGACCCCTTCCGCGAGCCGCGGATGTGGACCCTGGAAGCGCTGCAGGCGCTGGCCGAACGCGGCGAGCGCAGCCTCGACGCCTGCCTGCTGCCAATCGAGGCCGGCATGGCCGCCTGGCCGCAGGTCCGGGTGAATGCGGCGCAGGCGCTGCGGCTGGGGCAGGGCCAGAGCGTGGCCGGCGACTTCCGCCCCGCCGGCAGCGTCGCGATTCTCGACCCGGGCGGGCGTGCGCTGGGGCTGGGCGCGGTCGACGCCGCGGGCTGCCTGCGGCCGCAGCGGCTGTTCGCCTGGGCCTGCGTGCAGCCGCCGCGTGCGCCGCCGCCGTAGGCCGGGCTGGAGCGTGCCGCCGCGTCAGGAAGGCCGGCCGGCCACAGCAGGGCCGACACGCGCCCCCGGCCCGGCCCTGGCATGCGCTAACGCCTTGTCCGCAAAGGCCCTGCGGCGCTACAATCCCGCAGCTGATCGCCCCGATCGGCTTCTCCGTTCACATCCTGCACCATCCGCAAGCGGCGGGCCCGGCGGTGCGTCGACGCTGTCACCAGCGTTCCGACGATTTCTGCCGACCACGCGTCTACCCGAGGCAGCACCATGTCCATCGACAGCTCCAGCATCATCGAAGAACACAAGCGCGGCGCCAACGACACCGGTTCCCCGGAAGTCCAGGTCGCCCTGCTCACAGCCCGCATCACCCAGCTCACCGAGCACTTCAAGACCCACAAGCAGGACCACCACAGCCGCCGCGGCCTGCTGATGATGGTCAACCGTCGCCGCAGCCTGCTCGATTATCTGCGTCGCAAGGACGCCGAGCGCTACAAGGCGCTGATCCAGAAGCTGGGCCTGCGCCGCTAGGCAACGCCACGACCGCGGCGCAGCGATGCGCCGCGGTCTCGTTTTGAGCGGTTGCGATCGCGCAACCAGCCGGTGCGCGCAAGGGCGCGTTCCGGTCCAACCGTAAGCAAGCATCCAAGGAACCCGAAGTGGCAAAAATCACCAAGACCTTCCAGTACGGCAATCGCGAAGTCACGCTCGAGACCGGCGAGATCGCCCGCCAGGCCGGCGGCGCGGTCATGGTCAAGTGCGACGGCACCGTGCTGCTGGTCACCGCGGTCGCGGCCAAGTCGCAGCGCGAGGGGCAGGACTTCTTCCCGCTCACCGTCGACTACCAGGAAAAGTTCTACGCCGGCGGCCGCATCCCGGGCGGCTTCTTCAAGCGCGAAGGCCGCGCCACGGAGAAGGAAACCCTGATCTCGCGCCTGATCGACCGTCCGATCCGCCCGCTGTTCCCCGAGGACTACAAGAACGAGGTCCAGATCATCGCCACGGTCATGTCGATGAATCCGGAAGTCGACGGCGACGTGCTGGCGCTGATCGGCGCCTCGGCCGCGCTGTCGCTGGCCGGCACTCCGTTCATGGGCCCCATCGGCGCGGCCAAGGTCGGCTACAGGGACGGCCAGTACCTGCTCAACCCGACCGTCAGCGAGCTGAAGGACTCGAAGCTGGAGCTGGTAGTGGCCGGCACCGCCAACGCCGTGCTGATGGTGGAGTCGGAAGCCGACGAGCTGTCCGAGGACGTGATGCTGGGCGCGGTGATGTTCGGCCATCGCGAGATGCAGAAGGTCATCAACGCGATCAACGAGCTGACCGTCGAGGCCGGCACCAAGCCGTCCGCCTGGCAGGCGCCGGAGAAGAACGAGGCCATGATCGCCGCGCTCAAGGAAGCCGTCGGCGGCAGGCTGGCCGAAGCCTTCCACGTGCGCGACAAGCTGCAGCGCCGCGACGCCATCGCCGCGATCAAGAAGGACGTGATGCAGGCGCTGGCCGGCCGCGCCGAGGAAGCCGGCTGGAGCGCCGGCGAGATGGCGAAGGAATTCGGCGAACTGGAATACCAGACCATGCGCGGCTCGGTGCTCGACACCAAGGTCCGCATCGACGGCCGCGCGCTCGACACCGTGCGTCCGATCGCCTCGCGCGTCGGCGTGCTGCCGCGCGTGCACGGCTCGGCGCTGTTCACCCGCGGCGAGACCCAGGCGATCGTCGCGGTCACCCTGGGCACCGCGCGCGACGGCCAGATCATCGACGCGGTTTCCGGCGAGTACAAGGAACACTTCCTGTTCCACTACAACTTCCCGCCGTACTCGGTCGGCGAAGCCGGCCGCATGATGGGCCCCAAGCGCCGCGAGATCGGCCACGGCCGCCTGGCCAAGCGCGGCGTGCTGGCGGTGATGCCGACGATGGAGGCGTTCCCGTACACCATCCGCGTGGTCTCGGAAATCACCGAGTCCAACGGTTCCTCGTCGATGGCTTCGGTCTGCGGCAGCTCGCTGGCGCTGATGGATGCCGGCGTGCCGATCAAGGCGCCGGTGGCCGGCATCGCCATGGGCCTGGTCAAGGAAGGCGACAAGCACGTGGTGCTGAGCGACATCCTCGGCGACGAGGACCACCTGGGCGACATGGACTTCAAGGTCGCCGGTACCGCCGAGGGCATCTCCGCGCTGCAGATGGACATCAAGATCCAGGGCATCACCGAGGAGATCATGCGCACCGCGCTGGCGCAGGCCAAGGCCGGCCGCCTGCACATCCTCGGTGAGATGGGCAAGGCGCTGACCGCGCCGCGTCCGGAGCTGAGCGACTTCGCGCCGCGCCTGATCACGATCAAGATCCACCCCGACAAGATCCGCGAGGTGATCGGCAAGGGCGGTTCGGTGATCCAGGCGATCACCAAGGAAACCGGCACCCAGATCGACATCCAGGACGACGGCACCATCACCATCGCCTCGGTGAACGCCGCCGCCGGCCAGGCCGCCAGGCACCGCATCGAGCAGATCACCTCGGACGTGGAGCCGGGCCGGATCTACGAGGGCAAGGTCGCCAAGCTGATGGACTTCGGCGCGTTCGTCACCATCTCCCCCGGCAAGGACGGTCTGGTGCACGTCTCGCAGATCTCCAACGAGCGCGTGGAGAAGGTCAGCGACGTGCTCAAGGAAGGCCAGATGGTCAAGGTCAAGGTGCTGGAGGTCGACAAGCAGGGCCGCATCCGCCTGTCGATGAAGGCGGTCGAGGAAGGCGAGGGCGCCACCGTCGGCTGAGCCGCGGCGCCAGCGCAGGAATCGAAAAAAAGCGGGCTTCGGCCCGCTTTTTTTTCGTTTTCTTTCTGCCACGTCACTGTCCGGGCGTTCTGCCGGTCGGCTTCGACGCAATCGTCGCGCAGGCCATTCATGGCGCCCGAGCTTTTTTGTGGCGCTTCTCCCGGCTGCGGGGCCGGCTTCGGAGTGCGTTGCCGTCCGGCGGGCAAGGATGGCCATGCCCTGCTGACGACGTCCTGCTTTGAGGAAGGCCTGAAGGAGCGTTGTCGTCATTCCCGCGAAAGCGGGGATCCGGTGTTCTCAAGCCATCGAAAACGAGACTCGGGGTAGGCGTGCGCGCGCCGCGTTTTCGCGGCGGATAAGAAGCCGAGCTGGTCGAACGCTTCTCGGCCGTCGTCGTTTGTGGTGCTTCTCTCGGCTGCGGGAGATCGGCTTCGGCAGGAGTCGCCGGCCGGCGGGCTGGGGGTGCTGCGCCCTCCTGACGACCTCCTGTCTTTAAGTCGGGTCGTGGACCCTCCATGGTCCACTCTCCGCACCCC
>NZ_QVPD01000010.1 GCF_003416885.1 Cognatiluteimonas weifangensis | reverse complement strand
AGTGGACCATGGATGGTCCACGACCCGACTTAAAGACAGGAGGTCGTCAGGAGGGCGCAGCACCCCCAGCCCGCCGGGCGGCGACTCCCTCCGAAGCCGGGTCGTATCTCGTTTTTGACGGTTTCAACACACTGGATCCCCGCTTTCGCGGGGATGACGACAGCGCCTTCAAAGCCCCCTCGAAGACAGGCGTCATCCGCGGCGCGCAGCCCAAGCCGCACGGGCTGAGCTACCGGCTTCTCTCTCACAGGTTCCCACGCTCGGGAGATGAGCCATAAAAAGACCCCGGCGCAAGGCCGGGGTCGAAAGTCCTGTGGGGACAACACTCGCAAAATCAGAAGGTGACGCTCCAGCTGTCGATGTAACCGGTGTCGCCGGAGTACACGTCCTTGACCCGCAGCTTCCAGGTGCCGTTCAACGCCTCGGTGGAGAGGTTGACGGTGTAGGTCGCGACCACGTTGTCGGCGCTGTCGCTGCCGCTGGAGTTCTTCAGGCGATAGGTCGAGCCGTCCGGCGCGACCAGGTCGATCTGCAGGTCGCCGCGGTAGGTGTGGACGATGTTGACCGACACCGACGCGTTGCTCGGAGCGTTGCCGCTACGGCCGGAGACCGTGATCGGGCTGTCGATCGTGCCGGGGTTCGGGATGTTGTAGTTGCTCCCGTTGCTGTAGGTCTGCGCGCCACCGCCGCCGGTGCTGTAGTCGCCGACCAGGCTGACCCCGGAGAACGCCGAGTACGCCTTCAGCCGCACGTAGTAGGTGCCCGCCGACGGCGCCGCGAAGGTGCAGCTCTCCGCATTGCCGCTCTTGTACGGACGGCAGTCGTAGGAGCTGTCGGTCGGGGCGCTGCCGAACTTGACGTACATGTCCGCATCGCCGGTACCGCCGGACATGGTGAAGGTCAGGTTGCTGGCACCGCTGGGCACGCTCAGGGTGTAGTTGACCGAGCTGCCGGTGGCCGCGGACAGGCCGGTGACCGGCACGCCCTTGGTCAGCACCCCGTCGCCGCCACCACCGCCGCCGGTGCTGTAGTCGCCGACCAGGCTGACGCCGGAGAACGCCGAGTACGCCTTCAACCGCACGTAGTAGGTGCCCGCCGACGGCGTGGCGAAGGTGCAGCTCTCCGAGTTGCCGCTCTTGTACGGACGGCAGTCGTAGGAGCTGTCGGTCGGGGCACTGCCGAACTTGACGTACATGTCCGCATCGCCGGTACCGCCGGACATGGTGAAGGTCAGGTTGCTGGCGCCGGCCGGCACGTCCAGGGTGTAGGTCACCGAGCTGCCGGTGCTGGCGGAGATGTTGGTGACCGCCACGCCCTTGGTCAGCGGGCCGCCGGTGCTGCCGCCACCGCCGCCACCGCTGCAGCTCACGCCGACCGCGGTGAACGCCGCGGTGACGTCGGCCACGCTGTAGCCCAGGTCGGTCGCCGCGGTCTGCACGCCGCAGGCGCCTTCATTGAAGGTGCTGCTGGCGCTCCAGTACAGGGCGTTGGCGCGGGCAAAGACCTTGAACGCCTTCGGCGTGTCCCAGCCCGCGGTCTTGGCCAGGGTGCAGAACGCCTTGTTGTACACGCCCGAGGAGTAGTGCACGTCCAGGCCGCTGGTGTAGTCGGCGGCGTTGTCGATCGAGCCGCCGTCCTGGGTCGGGTTGCACATGTAGCGCAGCGAACCGCTGCCCTTGAAGATCTCGCTGCCGACCAGGAAGTCGTTGCTGCCCTTCCAGTAGTACTCGGTGGCCTCGCCGCCCATGTCGGAGAAGGCTTCGTTCATGCCGCCCGACTGGCCGGAATAGGTCAGGTTGGAGTGCTGCTCGGTGAAGCCGTGCGAGACCTCGTGGCCGGCGACGTCGGCGCTGACCAGCGGGTAGAACGTGCTGGCGCCGTCGCCGAAGCTCATGGTCGAGCCGTCCCAGAACGCGTTCTCGTAGTTGCTGCTGTAGTGCACGCGCATCACCAGCTGGAACGACAGCGCGTTGTAGCCGGTGTAGGCCGGGTACATCTTGGTGATCACGCCGCCGAAGAAGTGCGCGTCGTTGATCGGCGAGTAGCCGCCGTTGATGGTCTTGTAGGTGTTGCGCGGGCAGGTGTAGGAGAACGCCGTGGTGCCGCTGGTGCCGCCGTTGAGGTTCACCGACTTCACGTTGGCGTTGTTCATGGTGCAGGTGGAGCCGCTCTGCGCCACGTCGAGGTAGCCGTAGATGCCGCCCGAGCCCCACTCGTACTGGCCGGTTTTCTGGTTGCCGCCGGGGCCGGTGCCGATGTCGGCGGTGGTCAGGCCGTCCCAGTGCTTGAGCACCTTGCCGCTGCGCGCGTCGACGATCACGAACGGGCGCGTCGGCGCGCCGCCCTTGGCGCTGTCGGCGAACATCTCCACGACCCAGGCCAGGTGCGCGCGGTTGTTGTCGTCGACGAAGATCATCTGCTGCGCCTTCTCGCGCGAGATCTTCATCGCCGCCACGCGGTTGCCGAAGGCCGCATGCCGGGCCAGGGTCAACGCATTGGCTTTGGCGACGCGTGCGGCCACCGCCGGCAGTTCGCGCGCCAGCCCTTCCACCTTGTGCCCGAACAGGCTGCGCACGGCGCCGTCCTTACCTTCGCTGACGATCACCTGCTCGCCGAACACCGGGATGCCGCGGAAGGTCTGCTGGTAGCGGTAGTGGCGGGTGCCGTCGCGGTCGGTGGCGCTGGTCAGCAGCCGCAGGCCGGAATCGGCGTCCAGCGCCAGCATTTCGGCATGGCGGTCGCCGGCCTTGACCGGCATTCCGAGCTGCGCGCCGACGGCCTTGTACTGCTTGTAGAGCTGGGTCGCATCCTGCTTGTGCAGATCGACCCGGGTGGCCGCTTGCGCGGACACGGCGGCCAGTGCGAACGCCAATGGCGAAAGCACGGCAAGACAACGAACACGACTGCGGGACTGCATCATGTGTGTTCCTTTGACGGTTGCGGTTGGTGGTGCGGTCGCCCGGCGGGCGATCGGTCGAGCTCCCCACATTCGCGCCGGCCGGACGACTGGACGTCGTCGTCGACCGCCTCCACACGGGTGCCTGTGACCGTGGTCGCCCCCGCGACCGGCCTGCACAACCTTCCAGCGTCCATGCTTCCCCCGAAGCTTCGGAATGGGCCGCGGCAGCGGCAAGGGCCCGGCACGGCCCGGCAACGACGCCGGTGCTGCGAGATCGGACCCTGGGGCGGCCCCCGAATCGGGCCGCAAACTGACGCTAAGCGACACCCCGCGGCAACTCAAGCTGCACGCGCAGCAATTCGGGCGTCGAAAGCGTGATCTGCATCACGGATCTGGAACGTAACCGGTTCCAACTTTTCTGGAACCGTTTACAGCGCCGCCGCCGGCGCTCAGTACATTCCGGTTTCCAGGCGCGCGGCTTCGGACATCATGCTGGCCGTCCACGGCGGGTCGAACACCAGCTGGATGTCGGTTTCGGCCACCGTCGGGATCAGCTCCAGCTTGCTGCGCGCGTCCTCGATCAGGATGTCGCCCATGCCGCAGCCGGGCGCGGTCAGGGTCATCCGCACCTTGACCAGGCGCTGGCCGTCGTCGCGGTGCAGGACCGCGGCCTCGTAGACCAGGCCCAGGTCGACCACGTTGATCGGGATCTCGGGGTCGTAGCAGGTGCGCAGCTGGCGCCAGACCAGCTCCTCCACGGCGTCGTCGGTGGCGTCTTCCAGCGCCAGCGGCGCGGTCGGCTCCTTGCCGATGGCGTCGGCGTCCTCGCCGGCGATCCGGAACAGGTTGCCCTCCACGAACACCGTGTAGCTGCCGCCCAGCGCCTGGGTGATGTAGCCGACGCTGCCGGCCGGCAGGGTCACGGCGTCGCCCTGCGGCACCAGCACGGCGGCGCAGTCGCGTTCGAAGCGCACGGGTTCGCTGCTGCGGGAATACATGTTCATCGGGACCGGAAAAAAGGGGCGGCGGCGCCATTCTAGCGCCGCGCGGACGCTATGCTGTGGCGTTTGCGCAGGCATGGAGCCTTGCCATGATCGACATCAAGGCGCGGCCATCGCGCTGGCTGGCATCCGCCCTGCTGGTGCTGGGCAGCGGCGGTTTTGCCGCCGCCTGGATCCTGCTTGCCCTGATCCGCGACCGGCAATGCAGCTGGATGGCGGTGCTCGCGGCGCTCGACGCGGCGCTGCTGCTGCGGCTGGCGCGGGCGCCGGCCGGCTGGCCGCGCGCGCTGGCGGCGGTGGCCGCCACCGCCGCCACCATCGTCCTGGCCAACTGGGGGATCGCCGCCGCGCAGGTCGGCCGGCTGCTGGGCCTGCTGCCGTGGGAATCGGCGCTGCGGCTCGGGCCGCGCTACGCCTGGACCCTGGCCGGGCTCGCCAACCGCCCGGCCGACCTGGCCTGGCTGGCGGCGGCGCTGCTGCTGGCGGCGCTCGCCGCTAGTGGCCGCCGTCCAGCGCCTTGAGCTCGGCGACCAGCGCGCCGGCCATCTCCGCGCCGTCGCCGTACAGCATCCGCGTGTTGTCGGCGTAGAACAGCGCGTTCTCGATGCCGGCAAAACCGGTGCCCTTGCCGCGCTTGATCACCACGGTGTTCTTCGACTGCGACACATCCAGGATCGGCATGCCGTAGATCGGCGAGGCCGGATCGGTCCGGGCCACCGGGTTGACCACGTCGTTGGCGCCGATCACCAGCGAGACATCGGTATTGGGAAACTCCGGGTTGATGTCGTCCATGTCGGCGATCAGGTCGTAGGGCACGCCGGCCTCGGCCAGCAGCACGTTCATGTGCCCGGGCATGCGCCCGGCGACCGGATGGATCGCGAACTTGACCTTGACCCCGCGCTCGATCAGCCGCTGCGCCAGTTCCCAGATCTTGTGCTGCGCCTGCGCCACCGCCATGCCGTAGCCGGGCACGATCACCACGCGTTCGGCGTAGGCCATCATCGCGGCGACGTCGCCGGCCTCGATCGGTTTCTGCGCGCCGGCGATCGCCTGCGCCTGGCCGCTGCCGCCGCCGAAGTTGGAGAACAGCACGCCCGAGATCGGCCGGTTCATCGCCTTGGCCATCAGCCGCGTCAGCAGCATGCCGGCCGCGCCGACCATCATGCCGGCGATGATCAGCGCCTCGTTGCCCAGCACGTAGCCCTCGAACGCGACCGCCAGGCCGGTGAAGGCGTTGTACAGCGAGATCACCACCGGCATGTCGGCGCCGCCGATGGGCAGCGTCATCAGCACGCCCAGCGCCAGCGCGGCGACGAAGAAGGCGATCACCAGCGGCACCCCGAGCGACTGCACCACCAGCGCCCCGAGCACCACCGCGGCCAGCGCCACCAGCGCGTTGAACCATTGCTGGCCGGGGAAGGTGTAGCGCTTGTCCATGCGCCCGTCGAGCTTGGCCCAGGCGATCACCGAACCCGACAGCGAGACCGCGCCGATCAGCGCGCCGACCACGCCCAGCACCAGGGTCAGCCGCGGCGGCGGCGCGGTGCCGGCGAGCGAGAAGCGCAGCAGCTCCACCGCGCCGATCGCCGCCGCCGAGCCGCCGCCCATGCCGTTGAACAGCGCCACCATCTGCGGCATGTCGGTGATCGGCACCTTCCGGCCCCACGCCCAGTTCAGGCCGACGCCGATGACGATGGCGACCACCATCAAGCCGAGGTTGTGCAGCCCCGGCAGCAGGAACGTCGCGAACGTGGCGATCAGCATGCCGATGCCGGCCCACTGGATGCCGCTGCGCGCGGTCTTCGGGCTGGCCATGCGCTGCAGGCCGAGCAGGAACAAGGTGGCGGCAATGAAGTAGCTGGTCTTCACCAGCAGCGGCAGCCAGCTCATGCCTTGTCCCCGGCTTGGCCGGCACCGGGTTTGCGGCTGGTCTTGAACATCTCCAGCATCCGCTCGGTGACCACGTAGCCGCCGGCGGCGTTGCCGGCGCCCAGCAGCACCGCGACGAAGCCGATCGCCTTCTCCAGCGGGGTATCGGCGTGGCCCAGCACCACCATCGCGCCGATCAGGACGATGCCGTGGATGAAGTTGGAGCCCGACATCAGCGGCGTATGCAGGATCACCGGCACCCGCGAGATGATCACGTGGCCGGCGATCGCCGCCAGCATGAACACGTACAGCGCCACGAATCCGTCGCCCATCGGTGCCTCCCCGCGCGGTGGTGGCCGCATCATAACCGCGCCGGCGGCGGCCCGGCCGCGCCGCGGGCCGCGATCCGGCGGCCGCCGCGGTCAACCCCAGACCTGCGGACGCGTTTTCCAGTCTGCAGCACGCCGCTGCGCCGCGATACCGGGGTCGAGCCGCCCGCCCTATGCTGCTGCGCGTGAACGCCCCCGCCGCCGAGGACCGTTTCCCCGACGCCGCAACCGCGGCCACGGCCGCGGCCGACCCGGCGCCCACGCTGGAGCGGTTCCTGGCCGAGATCGGCCCGCGCGCGTTCCGCTTCGCCGAACTCGGCCTGCGCCAGCGCGAGGACGCCCTGGACGCGGTCCAGGACGCGATGCTGAAGATGCTGGCCTACCGCACGCGCCCGGCGCCGGAGTGGCCGCCGCTGTTCTGGAGTGTCCTGCGCAGCCGCGTCGTCGACCTGCAGCGGCGCCGCAACTTCCGCCTGCGCTGGCTGCTGCCGGCGCCGGCGCAGGACAGCGGCGGGATCGACTGGATCGACCCGGGTCCCGACCCGGCGCGCGCCCACGACGGCCGCGAAGGCTACGCGCGGCTGGCGACGGCGCTGGCGGCGCTGCCGCGGCGGCAGCGCGAGGCGTTCACGCTGCGGGTGCTGGAGGAACTCGACGTCGCGACCACCGCGCGCGTCATGGGGTGCAGCGAGGGCTCGGTGAAGACGCACCTGTCGCGCGCGCGGACCGCGCTGCAGCAGCAACTGGAGGACTGGCGATGAACGAACACACCCCCCCGCAGCCCGGCCGCGACCTCGACGCGCCTGCCGTCGACCGCGCCGCGCGCGCGCACCACCGGCAGGCGCTGGCGGCGCTTTCGCCGCGCGCCCGCGCGCAACTGCACCACCGCCTGCAGGCGGCGCTCGCCGGCGAAGTCCGGGCGCAGCCGCCCCGGATGCCGGCCTGGTCCTGGGGCGCGGCCGCCGCGCTGGTGCTGGCCCTGGCCTTCGGGCTGCGGGGGCCGGGCACGCCGGACCCGGCGCCGGGCGTCGGCCTGCCGCTGGCCACGCAGCCGGCCGCCGTCGACACCGCCCCGGCCACGCTCGACCAGGATCCCGATTTCTACCTGTGGCTGGCATCGCGCGATGCCGTCACGCTCGCCTCGGAGTAACCCCCCATGCGCACCCCCCCCCCGACTTTCCGCCTGGCCCGCCTGGGCCTGCTGCTGGCGCTGGCCGCCGGCACCGCCCTGGCCGGCGACCCGACCCCGCCGCCGCAGGCTGCGACGGCGCCGGCCCCCGCCCTGCCGGCCTGGGAGCAACTGTCCCCGGCACAGCGCGAAGTGCTGATCGCGCCGCTGCGCGAGCGCTGGAACGCCAATCCCGACGAGCGCGCACGGATCTACGCGCACGCGCAGGGTTGGCGATCGATGACCCCGGAGCAGCGCGCCCGCGCGCGCCACGGCCTGCACCGCTGGGAGCGGATGGATCCGGAGCGCCGCACGCAGATGCGGGCGCTGTTCGGGCAGATGCGCACCATGACCCCGGAACAGCGCAAGGCCCTGCGCGAGCGCTGGCGCGCGATGACCCCCGAGCAGCGCCGCGCCTGGGTGCAGGCGTATCCGCCCGGCGCGAACGACTGACGCGGCGGCTTGCCCGCCGCGCGCGCGCCCTGCCCAGGGCCGGCTCTACCGCAGGCGCGACGCAAGTCGCGATGCCGCGCCCGACAGGCATCGCGACTCACACCTCGCTCCTGCCCCGGCGCACGGCAGGTGCGGATCAGGTCGCGGATGCGGTGGGCGCGGCTCAGGCGCGCATGCGGTGGCCGCAGCTCAGGTCGCGGACGCGGCAGCGGCGGGAGCCGCGGCCGCGGGCGGCTGCGGCCAGACCGTCTTCGCCAGCAGCTCATCGTCCCAGTCGAACGCCAGCGCCCCGTCCTTGAGCAGCAGGCTGGCGAAATTGAACACGTTGCGCGCGTACATCTCGCTGGCGTGCAGCGCGCCGCTGCTGGCCAGGTGCAGCGGCCCGGCGATGACGACGCCGTCGCGCTCGATGGTTTCCCCGGGCCGGGTCAGCTCGCAGTTGCCGCCGGTTTCCGCGGCCAGGTCGACGATCACGCTGCCGGGCTGCATGCCCTCCACCATCGCCGCATCGAGGATCTTCGGCGCCGGCCGCCCCGGCACCGCGGCGGTGCAGACGACGACGTCGATGGTCTTCAGATGCTCGCTCAGGCGGCGCTGCTGCTCGGCGCGCTCCTCGTCGGTAAGCGCACGCGCATAGCCGCCCTCGCCGGCGGCGCTGACGCCCAGGTCGAGGAACTTGCCGCCCAGCGACTGGATCTGCTCGCGCGTTTCCGGGCGCACGTCGAAACCCTCGACCTGCGCCCCGAGCCGCTTGGCGGTGGCGATCGCCTGCAACCCGGCGACCCCGGCGCCGACCACCAGCACCTTCGACGGGCGGATGGTGCCGGCGGCGGTGGTCAGCATCGGGAAGAAGCGCGGCGCCAGCTGCGCGGCGATCAGCATCGCCTTGTAGCCGGCCATGCCGGCCTGCGAGCTGAGCACGTCCATCGCCTGCGCGCGGGTGGTGCGCGGCAGCCGCTCCAGCGGAAAGGCGACGATCGCCAGCGCCTGCAACGCGGCTGCACGCGCCGGATCGGCCTGCGGCTGCAGGCTGCCGACCAGCACCGTGCCGTGCTGCAGGCGTTCGATCATGGCGGCCGGCGGCGGCTGCACGCACAGCACCAGGTCCGCGCCCGCCAGCGCCGCGTCGGCGTCGGCGACCAGCTGCGCGCCGGCGGCGGCGTAGGCCTGGTCGGGGAAATGCGCGCCGCGGCCGAGGCCGCGCTCGGCCCGCACGCTGGCGCCGGCGGCGACGAATTTCCTGCAGGTCTCCGGCGTCAGCGCCACGCGACGCTCGCCGGCCGCGGTTTCCCGCGCCACTCCAATGATCACCGCCATGCCCGGCTCCGTCGCCTCGATCCGCGCATCCTAGCGAATGCGCGCAGGCCGCGCGCAGTCAGGCAGCGCGCGCGGCCTGGCCGAGCGTCTCCCGCACCTGGCGCATCGCCTGGTCGAACGGCAACTCGTCGGCCTCCACCGACAGCTGCCCGCTCTTGACCAGCCCCGCCAGCTGCTCGGGCGAAGCCACCAGCTTGCGCACGCCGCGGCGGTTGACCAGCAGCAGGCGCGAGGTCAGCGGACTGATCCAGGCGACCTTGACCGAGCCCCCGACGCCGTGCTCGTGCAGCCGCAGCCAGTCGCCCGGGCGCAGGTCGCGCATGCGTGCGGCGACTTCCGGGTCGAAGTCGAGCGCGGCATTGCCGCCCACGACCCGCAACAGCCGGGTATCGTCGCTGTCGTCGGCCAGTTGCGGCATCTCCGGTTGCGGGCGCTGCTCGCGCGGGGTGTCCGGGAACGCCAGCGTCCGCGCCAGCCCCGCCATCCATTCGCTGGCGACCTGGTCGTCCAGGCCGGAACTGGACAGGCATTCCACCAGGCCCGCATGCAGGGCCAGCACGCGCTCGGCGACGTTGCTGCCGGCGCCGCGGGCGGCGGCCTCGTCGACCGCGATCAGCTCGTCGGCCAGCGCCATCACCTGGGCGTGGCGCTCGGAGGCCTGGCCCTCGCGCAGCAGTACCTGCACCAGGTGATGCTGCCAGTGGCGCTCCAGGAACAGCCCAATGGTCGGCGTCAGCTCACGCCCGGACAGGCGCTGCGCCAGCACCCCGGCGGCCTGCAGCCGCGCCTGCAGCAGGCGCTCGCGACCATGCACGGTTTCCGCCGAGCGCCGCTCCACCACCTCGGCGCGGCGGCGCTGCTGTTCCAGCTGGTCGCGCAGCTCGTTGGCGGTGAGTTCGAAGATCGCCAGATCCTCGTTGTATTCGCAGACCACGCGCTCGACCAGCGCGCCGGCGCGCTGCAGCAGCTCGCGATCCTGCGGTGAGGCGCCGTCGTTGCTTTCGCAGCTCAGCGCCAGCGCGTCGAGCAGGCGCCGCGCCGGATGGTCCGGGCGCACGAACAGGTTCTCGTCGGTCAGCGCGACCTTGACGTAGGACATCACCAGCCGCGCGAACAGCCGCCGCGACTCGTGCACCAGCGCATGGCTCTTGAGCAGCGACTCGAACAGCAGCCCGGTCAGGTCGATCGCGTCTTCCTGCGCCGGGTCCAGGCAGGTGTGGTCCGGATCCAGCCCGAGCCGGCGCGCGCCTTCCAGCAGTTCTTCGCGGATCGCCTCGTGCAGCCCGCACTTGCCGTTCAGTGCCGCCTCGAACTGGCGTGCATGGTCGCGCTGCAGCAGCGAGGCCACGCTGACCAGCTCCTGCACCCGCAGTTCGCGACGCCCGGGCAGGCGGCGCTCCGGGCCCTGCCCGTCGGGCACGGCCTGGTTGCCGAGCATGCCGTCGCGCCACTGGTGCAGCAGGTCGCGCAGGCGCTGGTGCTGCACCCGCGCCTCGGCGGAAGTGCGGAACAGGTCGGTACCTGCGCTGGGCGCCGCGCTCGCAGTCGGCGTCGGCTCCGGCGCGGCCGGTGCCACCCCCGGCACGAAGCCGGTCGCGTCCGCTGCCGGCGCCGCGGGTGCGGCCGCCGGATCGCGGCGCAGGTCGGCATGGAACCCCT
This sequence comes from Cognatiluteimonas weifangensis, assembly GCF_003416885.1. GTDB lineage: Bacteria > Pseudomonadota > Gammaproteobacteria > Xanthomonadales > Xanthomonadaceae > Cognatiluteimonas > Cognatiluteimonas weifangensis. The sequence continues at coordinate 98,436 of NZ_QVPD01000010.1, read as the reverse complement.
TCGCCGCCAGCTCGGTGTTGAGGCGGCCGTAGAGCTCGCCCAGCACCTTGGCCAGTTCCTGTTCGTACTGGCGGAACAGCAGCGGCTGCAGGGTCTCGGAGATGTCGGCGTCGCGGAAGGTCTGCAGGAACGCTCCGGCCAGGCGGGTCGCGCCGACCGGGTTGGTGGCCGTCGGCACGCCCAGGGCGGCGGCCAGCGACTCGAAGCGCAGGTCCAGCATTTCCAGCGGGCGCTGGTAGCGGCGGCCGATCGATTCGGCCAGACGCTGGCCGGCGAGGTGGAAGTCGAGCTCGTTCTCGCGCACCAGTCCCATCGGCATCGACGGCTTGCCGAGGAAGCCGCGGCCGCGGAAATCGTCGAAACTGCGCGCGACCAGTTCGCGGAACCGCATCACGAAGCCGGCGCTGCGCTGGCGCAGGGCCAGCACCGTCATCAGGTCCTTGCGCTGGCCGCCGCCGCTGCCCACGCGCAGACTGTCGTGCAGCTGATCCTCGATCGGCCCGTACAGGCCGCCCGGCACCGCGCCGAGTTGCTCCACGGCGATGCGCTTGAGTTCATCGAGCAGGCGTGCCGGATCGGATGCCGACACCTGGGCCAGACCGGTAGGATGAGTGGACACCGCTAATTCCCCTTGCGTCGACGTTCAACGGCAAAAAATGACGCAAACGTGAATAAATTGTCGCAACGATCCTCGCCTACATGCATGAATGGAATCCGTGATGACGATCCCAGTACCGGCCGAACCATGAGCGTAAGTCTCGACTGCCTGAATACGCGTCGCTCGGTCCCCGCCAAGCAACTCGCGGCCCCCGGTCCCGACGACCCCACGCTGCAACGCATGCTGCGCGCCGCGGTGCGCGTACCCGACCATGGTAAACGCACGCCGTGGCGATTCCTGCGCATCGCGGGTGACACCCGCCACGCCCTCGGCGCGGCATTGGTCGCCCGCTCTCTGGAACGCGATCCGGCCATCGGTCCGGTCGATCTGGACAAGGACCGTCACCGTTTCGCGCATGCGCCGCTGGTGATCGCGGTGATCGCCCGGCTCGGGCCGGACCCGAAGATCCCCGAATCCGAACGCTTCTCCTCGGCCTCGTGCGTGTGCTTCGCGCTGCTGCAGGCGGCGCAGGCCTGCGGTTTCGGCGCGCAATGGCTGACCGGCTGGCCGGCCTACGACCCGGCGATCCGGCGCCTGCTCGGCCTGGAGGACGAGGAACGCATCGCCGGCTTCATCCACATCGGCACGCCCAAGCTCGACATCCCCGAGCGCACCCGCCCCGATCCGCTGCAACTGCTCAGCGACTGGACCCCGCCGCCGCAAATGGATGCGGGGCGGCCCGCATGAGCGACGGCCGCGCACGCCCGACGCTGTACCTGGTCGATGCCAGCCTGTACGTGTTCCGCGCCTGGCACTCGATGCCCGACGAGTTCCACGATGCCGACGGCTGGCCGACCAATGCCGTGCACGGCTTCGCCCGTTTCCTGCTGGAGCTGCTGGAGCGCGCGCGCCCGCAGCACATCGCCGTCGCCTTCGACGAGGCGCTGGACAGCTGCTTCCGCAACGCGCTGTATCCGGCCTACAAGGCCAACCGCGAGCCGGCGCCGGAAGCGCTCAAGCGCCAGTTCGGGCACTGCAAGACCCTGTGCGGCGCGCTCGGCCTGGCGACGCTGGCGCACCGCGAATACGAAGCCGACGACCTGATCGGCAGCGCCCTGCACCGCGCCCGCGCGCGCGGCCACCGCGGCGTGATCGTGTCGGCCGACAAGGACCTGTCGCAACTGCTCGGCGCCGACGACGAACAGTGGGACTTCGCCCGCGGCCAGCGCTGGGGCGCGGCCGGCGTCAAGGCGCGGCACGGCGTCGATGCGCACCAGATCGCCGACTACCTGGCGCTGTGCGGCGACGCGGTCGACAACATCCCCGGCGTGCCCGGCATCGGCGCCAAGACCGCGGCGGTGCTGCTGGCGCACTTCGGCAGCCTCGATGCGCTGCTGGCGCGCATCGACGAAATCCCCTTCCTGCGCTTCCGCGGCGCCGCGGCCGCGGCGCCGAAGCTGCGTGCGCACCGCGAGCAGGCGCTGCTGTGCCGGCAGCTGAGCACGATCGCGCTGGATGCGCCGCTGGACACGCCGCTGGATCACGACCGCGACTTCACCCGCGCCGCCGCCGATGCGAGCGGCCTGCGCGCGCTGTGCGACACGCTGGGCTTCGGCCCGCTGACCCGCCGCCGCCTGCACGAAGCCGCCGGCCTGGACTACGCCACGCCGCAATAACGCGACGGCTGCCGTTCCTCCCTTCCGCCTGCGGGCCGCCTTCCTTCCATCTCCCCACCTGCGGGCCGCCCACCTTCTCCCCCTGCGGGTCGCCCACCTTCTCCCCCTGCGGGCCGCCCACCTTCTCCCCCTGCGGGCCGCCCACCTTCTCCCCCTGCGGGCCGCTTCCTTCTCCCCGCCTGCGGGGAGAAGGTGCCCGAAGGGCGGATGAGGGGCCGCCCGCTCGCCACGCCGGTCACAACCGCGCGGTAGCATCGGCGCATGGACATGGACCACGCCGCCGACCTCACCGCGCCGCTGCGCACCCTGTACGAAGGCAAATGGCTGCGCCTGCTGCAGCGCGGCCGCTGGGAATACGCCGAGCGCACCCACGCCGACGGCATGGCGGTGATCATCATCGCCGTCACCCCGGACGACCGCGTGCTGTTCGTCGAGCAGACCCGCATCCCGCTGGGCGGCAAGACCATCGAGATGCCCGCCGGCCTGGTCGGCGACCAGCCCGGCGAGGACACGCTGGAAGACGCCGCGCGCCGCGAGCTGATCGAGGAAACCGGCTGGCACCCGGCCCAGGTCGAAGTGCTGCTGGTCGGCCCGACCTCCTCGGGCATGAGCAACGAGCGCATCGCCTTTGTCCGCGCCACCGATCTCACCCGCGTCGGCCCCGGCGGCGGCGACGCCACCGAGGACATCGTCGTGCACGAAATCCCGCGCGCCGACGCGCCGGCATGGCTGATGCAAAAACACCGCGAAGGCTACGAGCTCGACCTCAAGCTGTGGGCCGGCCTGTGGATGCTGGAGCGCAACCCGGACGGCACGCCGATCGCATGACGACCGGATGATGGCCCGGCTGAAAACAGCCGTGCATATCACCGAAACCGCGGTGCTATTTCTTATCGCCCGGCTTTCGATCTGTTGCGCGCCGCCCCAGGCGCCGCGATTCCGCACACAAATCATTGAATAAGCGGAATTGACAGGGCAATCCAGCGAGCTGAATATCGGGTCGTTACCGCTCCGAGTTGGAGCTAATCAGGTGTTAGGGCGCATATGGAGACCATCGAGATTCGTGGGTTGAGTGTTGTGGTAGACCCGGATCGCACTCGAAGTGCCTACCAATCGATTGCCGCCGCTTCTCCATATCAGTGCTCGTGCGCTTACTGCGTCAACTTCAGAGCACTCGGCACTAGTCCATTCCCACAAGACGTACTTGCCTTCTTCGCAGGCGCGGGAATCGATCCTGCGTTACCTGCCGAGACGTACGAATACAACGAGACCGAGCCAGGCAAGCACTTGTACGGTGGGGAGTACTATTTCTTCGGAAAAGCACCGCTCACAGACGGCTCTGACTTAGATCCGTCAGGGGTATTCGATTTCACATTCACTGCGCCATCGCCACTGGCACAGCAAGAGTTTCGCGTAGAGGGCGCGGTGTGCCGTAGTTTCATAGCTGAGCTGCCGTGGGTCATCGCAGATGCGCCCTAACAATTCATTCAAGCCGACACCGCTTCGCGGTGCGGCTTAATTCAGGTGTTAGACCGCTTGCGGTTGAACAGGCGGTCGAAAAAGCTGGGCGGGCTGTAGCCCATTGGTATCGTCATGTTGCAGCCGGTCTTGTGGAACTTCACGTCGCGGATACTCCCGTCGGCGCGCCGATGGATCGCGCAGCTATTGCCAGACAGAAGCCAATCACCGCTTGGCTGCATGTCTGCCTCGAACCACGTTTTCATTTCAACTGATCCGGTAATCATTTTCACGTTGATTTTCATGTCGTCCATGTGTCTCTCCAGATTCGCGGTCTAACTCGTCATTCAAGCCGAACGCCAATCGCTACGCGCTTGTCGTCGGCTTAATTCCAGTGTTAGGTGCCATGCTGCTGCTGCGCGCAAATCTCGAAGCATCCGAAGCGAATCCTCGCTTTGCAGCCGGCACAAAGCTTGCGGCTTTGCTTTTCATTGCAGCACCCGATCTGGACGCGGCAGAGGAGCGGGCTTCTTCGGAGCTGGGCGGCAAGGGCTGGTCCCGCATGGAGACGGAGCGCTCCAAAGAGGTGACAAACTACGTCCAATTCGAAGGCCGAGAAGATGTTGTGGGTCAAGCATTCCGAGATGCACAGGCGTCTGGCTTTGGGTTCGTGTTGTACCCGGAGCCCGGCACCTAACAATTCATTCAAGCCGAAGCCGCTACGCGGCTCGGCTTAATTCAGGCGTTAGGCCGCTTAGAGCAATGCTTCCGTAGCTGCGCCAAGCGGTGCGCAGGCGCAGCTTGCCAACCGGTTCTTCCGTTGGGTTCCTGGCGCTCGGCGCCTGCATCGTTCAACGGCTCGTGCTTGCCTCGGCATCGGTTGGCGCCCGCGGCTTCTCGCGGCAGCAGACATGCAAGCACTTTCGTCGGGTGCTGCGTTTCCTCGCAGACTTTCGCGGTGCGCTCGCACAGCTCGGCTTTCGGACGGCACAGGCAGCTGCATGCGGGGACTTGCCGTGCGCTTCGCGCCCGACTGCTCTGGTCTTCTGCTACCTTGCGCCCTAACAGTTCGTTCAAGCCGAAACTGCTTCGCTCCAGCAACGGCGTGGCAAAGAAAGCTTGCCACGCCGTTGCCTGCGCTACGCAGTTCGGCTTAACTCAGGTGTTAGAGCCCACGACAGAAATTATGACTGCCGACTGCCTAAATCCCAGTGCTCATAGTCGCCTCGGCCTCGCTGCATTCGGAGAACCACAGGTCTGTACAACCTGCGGGAAGCCACTCGAGTTCTCACGCCGCTGGAAGCGATCCGTTTTTCTACTGCACCTGCTTGCCCTTGTCATAGGCCTCCTGCTACCCATACCTGCACTTGGCGTTCATAAGTTGTGGCTGCTTCTCGTGTTTCTTGCATTGCTGCAAATTGTCTTTTGGACACTTGCACCCGTAGTTCATCAGTCATCGGCAGAGGTAGCTCGTCGCAATCGCTTCTATTTTTGTTTCGCGCTTGGCATCCTTGCATTCGCTTTGGCCTATCTGCTCTGGGTTAGCTTCAGTGCAGGTGGGCTCTAACAATTCGTTCAAGCCGACGCCGCTTCGCGGCGCGGCTTAACTCAGGTGTTAGATTGCACAGGGGGAGTGCGCAGTGGATCAGAAGGCCGCAATAGCGCTGCAAACGAGCCTTGCAGCTGGTCGCATCCTTTCCTCCGGGGCGCAGAAACTTAGCCTTACCGTGGATAAATTCTCTAGCTGGTTGCTCGCTGGCTTTGGCGCCGCATTCGGCCTACTCATCGCCAACTTTTCTTCGCTCAGCGAGCACCTCAGTGCATCAAGTCTCAAAGTCGGTGCGTCTTTCTTCTTGGTCGCCGCAACTTTTGCCGCACTTCAAAAGCTCCTGGCCGCGTTCGTCCTGGCAAGCACCACCGCGGCTGAAGATGGCAGAAACTTTGGCGCCGAACTAGCGAGTAGCGATATTCCTCTAGATGTCGAATCAATGTACAGCCAAGTCAACCGCGGCCTGTTCTGGCCTCTCAATCGCTTCAACGAACACATCACCCAGATTGCAAAGGCAGGCGACTATGCTGTGATTGGGCGCCACCATGCGAAAGCCAGCCAGCTTCAAGTAGCTCTTGTGATTGCCCAGTCTGCGCTTAGCATTGTGTCCGCCGCATATGTGGTCGGCGGTATTGCAATCTAACAATTCATTCAAGCCGAAGCCGCTGCGCGGCTCGGCTTAATTCAGGCGTTAGGGCGCACATGAAGCATCTTGCCATCCTGCAAGCATTCCTCGGAACTGCTCTTGTTTGCGGCTTCGCTCACGCCGGACAAATTGCCCTCGTCTCGGACTCGGAGGCTTGTGAGAGCGAGATCCCTCGAGACAAAGCGGCTGTCGTCGAAGCCACTCGCTCAGGTACCTCCGTGTTCTTGGATGTGATCTCTGAACTCAATTGCGCCTACTTGCCGGGCACACCGGAGTTGCGGGAGTACCGAGACTCAGCAACAGTTCTATTGCCTACCAAGTCGCCATCCGGAACTGCCGCAATGTGCGTTTGTGCGCACAAGATGCGCTTCGAACTTAAGGATATGCACAAGGGTGTCAAGACCATCTATTACGTCCAAGATGGCACGGCGTTGGGACACACAGGTGCGCCCTAACAAATCATTCAAGCCGACGCCGCTTCGCGGCGCGGCTTAACTCAGGTGTTAGGCGCGCAAAAAAGCAGAGTCTCGAGGATCTATCGTGAAATGCTTTGCAGCAACACTTGCTGGTCTTCTTATTTTTTCCTCGGCGGGGGCGACAACTCCTATCCGCTCAAATTTTTCCCAAACTGACGTTACAACGGAGGAGGGGCTTCGCCTACGAGCCGCAACACGTTCCGACGGAACCTTGGAGGCCATTTGCGTGTATCCGGCGGCAGGCGTGCGATCGTTTGTTCCAGTCAAAAGCATGGATGGCTGGTGGCCACGTCTCGACGCACTCAGCGTCTGGGATGTGGAGACAGATCATTTTTCAATTAGGGTGCCTCTACTGAAACCTAATGCCGCCAATTCCGGGCTTGACGAGAAGATACTTAATCTCCAATTTGAGCGCGGCAGATTTGTCCACGTCGACACAGAACGGTCGGATGGTGTCACTCTCAAGCGCGAGCTTCTTCCTACTGAGGCGACAGCGCACCTGTGTGTATTGGACAGATAGTACAAATGCACGCGCCTAACAATGCGTTCAAGCCGAAATTGCATCGCTACGCCAGTCACATGGCACAGAGAGCTTGCCATGTGCCCGGCTACGCGCTGCAATTCGGCTTAACTTGAGCGTTAGCCCCCGGTGACACTAAGCAGCGCACTTCAGAACCTCAACGACGCTCTGGACAAGGTTCCGAGCGCGATGCTGCGCGCTTTCGGCAAGGAAGGCAGCAACATGTACTACACGGACCTGATCCTTGCCGGCGCGACAAAACGCACGCTAGGGCTGGGCCACGGTTTGATCTCTATGATCAACGCTAAGAACATGCTTTGCGGCCGAGCAATTGTAAGAATGCAAATTGACACGGTCAGCCGTGTCCTTGCTTATACATACGTTTCCGATCGCGAAGATCTTGCTAGGCGCGTAATTGGCGGCGAAAAGCTTAGATCATTCAGATGCAGCGATGGAAAGAGGCTCACTGACCAGTACTTGATTGAGCGCCTGTCCAAAACCCTTACCTGGGTTTCCGATACCTACGATAGAACCTCTGGCTCTGTGCACTTTTCAGAGCAGCAACTGTTCTCTGCCTCGGAAATGATCTCTGATGACAACGGCAGTCACATCAACTTGTTGATTACGCAGTTTGATACAAAGTACCCGGAGTCCAGCTGGTCCGAGATCGCAGCTTGTTTTTCCGAGCTAACCGAATTCTTTGTCCACATCCTAGATCAATACTCAGCCTCCAAGCCCGGGGGCTAACAATTCATTCAAGCCGAAGCCGCTTCGCGGCTCGGCTTAATTCAGGTGTTAGGCCCCATGTCGAAGATTCGAGCGTCTGCCATAGCTTCCTTGAGCGCTGCAGGTGCAATAGTGGTGGCCGGACTTTTTGTCTATCCCTTAGCCATGGATTCTTGGACTGAGCTGCAGGCCAAGCGCGCTCAAGAGCGTGACTTCGTGGCTGCATCTGATTCCGATCAAGCCATGATCGTGAGAAGCCTCCTCACTAACGAACTCAGAAAGCCACCTCTGTGTAGTCCTTCGCAGAAAAACTGCTTAAGGGAGCCAATGTACTTTGATCGAGTATCAGCCACGCTCCGATCAGTAGACCACGGCGGGCCGTGGGACAAGTACGAAGTGGCGACGATTAGGCCTCAAGGATCGCTGGTCAATCGCGGTGATTCTTCACTACCTATCCCTTTACAAGAATTGCTTGATCACCTGTCACAGACCCAGACGAGTAACATAGATCCGAAGCTACCAGGCGTGATTTATGTTAGTAGCACTGAGAAGCTACCCGCGTTGGGCGAGCCCGGAAGTTGTCGTGGATCTTTAAGTCCCAGGCTAGTTCGAATCAGCAGAGCAGCAGTGCAAGAATCGACAGGGATGGCGCTTGCTCTCGTGGCCAGAACATTCTGCGACGGGAGCGGTGGCCCATGGGTGGCAGGACTTCAGCGTGACGGAGCGCAATGGCGAGTGGTTGCGGATTACTAGATGGGGCCTAACAATGCGTTCAAGCCGACATCGTTCCGCAGGCCGGGCCAGGCGGCAGGTGGAGCTTGCCACCTGTCCCACCCCGCTGCACGCTGCGGCTTAACTTGAGCGTTAGGTCCCATAGTCTTCGCTCTGGCCACCGACGAATGCCAACTTTACGTTTTTGCGTCTCCGGGAGACGCGATGGCCCACTGCGAAGGCGTTGACGTTGAGGATGGAGGGTGGTTGTTCTGGGACGACAAAGGGCATGCGCTTGGAGCTCGGTTCACTAGCCCAAACGTCCGTGGCTCGTTTGTTGTCGCCAGCGGTGGGTACTATCTCGTACCGTCCGCAGATCACCCTGACCTTGCGAAGATAATTTCAAGCATCCGCGGTCTCAGCGCCAACCCATACTTTTCGAGTCTCAATGAGCTCGCCAAAACGGTACTTCGAGCTCCAGCAGATGAGACCTAACAATGCGTTCAAGCTGACATCGTTTCGCGGGCTGGCCCAGGCGGAAGGTGGAGCTTGCCACCTGGCCCAACCCGCTGCACGATGCGGCTTAACTTGAGCGTTAGGCGGCACACGCAAGAGGAGTCGCACGGGTGAAAGCTGATTCGCTACCTCGTCGATTTATCGCCTTGGCGGTCGCATGGCTGCTCGTAGCAGCTCTTCTTGCATTCCAGTTTTGGCCAGATCTGCCAAAGTCATATTTGCAATGGATCCTGCTAGTTCTCTTCGGGCCGCCCCTCTATGTGCTTGGAGAGGCATTCTTCGGCTGGCTATTCTCGTCGCGCCATGGGCAGTCCATTTCACCGCGCCCCTTCTCGCCCATCCGAATTCTTGTCGCGCTTCCGGTGGTGCTAGCGTTTCTCGCGTTTAGCTGGTGGCTCTCATGGCTACTTACCCGTGCCGCCTAACAGTGCATTCAAGCCGAAATTGCATCGCTACGCCGGCAACATGGCAGAAAGAGCTTGCCATGTTGCCAGCTACGCGCTGCAATTCGGCTTAACTTGAGTGTTAGGTGCCAATGGCTGTTAGCAAGCGCCCGAAGAAGAAGCAGCCCACCCGCCTAGCTCGTGGCGTGAAGGCTGTCGCCCTCACGGCGGCTTTGCTCGCGGGCATCACGGCGTTCCTTACCAATCTGGACAAACTCGGTGAACTGTGGCGCAAGTACTTTGACCCCGAACCAATCGCCGCATTGCCCAGCCCGCGTAATCTGCCAAGCAATCTGTTTGGGTCAAATACCCCTGTGCGCGTTGAGTTAGTTCAAGCTGCCGACCAAGGCTCGGACGAACGCGCCTACGACCTCTACCTGGAAAACAGCGGTGCGAACGATCTTCTACTGTCCGAAGTCAGGTATGGCCCCGGAATGGCTTACGCCTCAACAGCGGACAACGCTGCAATCTCAGGCGCCGCACCGCCTACCGTGTCGTACAGCGTAGTCGCGTCTGGCAACCGCGGCACTGCCGCTCTCTCTCCGCCATATCGGCTGCGCGCCAAAGCAAATGGCAGTCTTCGGCTCGTGGTAGAAGCAGCTCCGGGGGTAGCAGTTTCCCGTGGCACAGTGGCCTTTGAGCTCTACTCAGCTGACGGCGATAGAGTTGCGTCTGTAAACAGGATGCTGGACAAGTGAGATCGGCACCTAACTATTCATTCAGGGTGTTAGGCCGCTCAGGAAGGAATTTCGCATATGGAAATTTCGGCCCACGTCCGCAACCACTCGAACCAGCACGAAGTTCGGCTTTCCACGGCCGGCGTCGAGCAGCGGCTGGCGGTGTCCGCGAAGGCCGCCGGCCCCGGCAGCTCCGTAAATGGCGGCGAGTTGCTGATGGCTGCACTGGCGACCTGCTACTGCAACGACCTCTACCGCGAGGCGGCTCGGCTCGGCATCGAAATCAGCGGCTGTGAGGTCGTCGCCAGCACGCAGTTCGATGGGGTCGGGCGTGGAGCGGAAGCGGTGGTCTACGCCGCCAAGATCGAGTCGTCCGCCCCTCCCGGGCAGATCGAGCTGCTGCTCGCAGAAACGGATCGCCTGGCGGAAGTCCACAACACGCTCAGGGCCGGTTGCCAGGTCCAGCGGGTCGCATGGCGCGAGCCCGCGGCCTGACATCCGCCCCCGCCGCCACCGCTTCGTGGCGCGGCTTGATTCAGGTGTCGGGCCACGCGCGTGTACTTCGCAACCGTCACCGATCTCCAGGGAAAGCGCACCATGGCCAAGTATCTGATCTCCTTCCCCAGCGCGGCGATGGACGTGCCCGACGGCGAGTGGGAGGCGGTGGGCCGCGACGCGCACGCCGTGATCGATCAGGCGAAGGCCGCCGGTGTTTACGTCTTCGGCGGCGGCATCGACGAAGACGTGCCGCCCGTGCTCGTCGCGGCCGACGGTTCGGTCGCCGCGGGCGGCTACCCGTGGGCGCCCCCGCTTGACGGCGGCTTCACCGTGCTCGAACTGCCCTCGCGCGAGGAGGCCGTCGCGTGGGCTGCGCGCATTGCGAAGGCCTGCCGATGCGAACAAGAATTGCGCATCTTCGGGTTCGATCCGCAGTCCTGAGGGCGGTCCTGGAATGGCGCGGTAGTGGAGTTGCATGATGGCTGTACACACAAATCTCGTCGCCCTCGCATCGTCCCTCGACGAGGCTTGGCATTCCAGGGTGGTCGGCCAGGCTGCGGGCGCCAACCTCAAGGTCGTCCGGATGGATGGCGGGGCGTACCCCAACGAATCGCATGCGTTCGACGAGGCCTTGCTGGTCCTGGAGGGGCAAATGAACCTGCAGATCGGAGCGGCGGTGACGCGTGTGGGCACCGGAGAGGTCTACATAGTGCCTGCCGGGGTGCCGCACGCCGTGGCGGAAGGAAGCCACGGCACGCTCATCATCATCGACAGTAGCGCCTGACAATTCGTCCAGGCGCCGCCACTTCGCGGCGCGGCTTAATTCCGGCGTTGGACCGTACGAAACTACTGCATCGACCCACTCACCCGAGGAGCAATGCGATGACCAGTTCCATACGTACCTGCCTCTGGTTCCGTGACGGTCGCGGGCGTGAGGCCGCAGAGTTTTACTGCGCCCTGATTCCGGGAAGCCGGGTCGAGGCGACCTTCGATATCTCCGGAGATGGCGCCGCCTGGCTGATCGACTTCACGCTGGGCGGGGTGCCGTATCAGATCCTCGATGCAGGGCCGATGTTCACCCTGTCCGAGGCGGTGTCGATTGCGGTCGAGACGGACGACCAGGCAGAGACCGACAGGCTCTGGGCAGCGCTAACCGCCAACGGCGGCGAGGAAAGCCACTGCGGCTGGCTCAAGGATCGCTACGGGGTGTCGTGGCAGGTGTTCCCGAGGCGGCTGACGGAATTGACGTTGAAGGCCGACAAGGAGGTGTCCGCCAAGGCGATCGCGGCGATGATGAAGCAAAAGAAAATCGACATCGCCGCAATCGAAGCGGCGGTTCGTGCCTGAACGTCCACGGCCTGACAATTCCTTCGAGCCGAAGCTTCGCGGCCCGGTTTGATTCGGATGTCAGGGCGCCGGGCCGCCAGGACGGAGGCAGGCGGCCGCCGCAACGCTTGGTCGTGCCCGCCCGCCGCCGCTCCTGGCTCCATCGACGGGGCAATTTGCTCTCCAGGCCGGGCGGAGCTGTCGCAGGGGTGTAAGGGCGAGGAGCGAAGAGCGAAGAGCTGAAGAGCGCCCCTCATCCGCCTTCGGCACCTTCTCCCCGCATGCGGGGAGAAGGGAAGGCCAAGCCGGGATCTCGCACGGGATGCGGGGAAGGCAGGCGGCGCGGCGTGACGCCGGCTGCGCTCAGGCGAAGCGGTCGGTCGCCGTCACCAGGGCGTGGACGTGTTCTGCTTCGAACGCGGAGTGGCCGGAGCCGGGATTGATGATGAGCTCGGACTTGGGCCAGGCCTTGTGCAGGTCCCAGGCGTTCTGGATCGGGCAGACCACGTCGTAGCGGCCGTGCACGATCACCCCGGGGATGTCGGCGATCGCGGGCGCATCGCGCAGCAGCTGGTCCTCGACCTCGAAGAAGCCGCCGTTGACGAAGTAGTGGTTCTCGATCCGCGCGAACGCCAGCGCGAACGCCGGGTCTTCGTGGCCGGTGACGAAATCCGGGTCCACGTGCAGGAAGCTGGTGGCGCCCTCCCACACCGCCCAGGCGCGCGCGGCGGCCAGGCGCGTGGCTTCGTCGTCGCTGGTCAGGCGGCGGTGGAAGGCGCTGATCAGGTCGGCGCGCTCCACCGGCGGGATCGCGGCGATGTAGTGCTCCCAGGCGTCCGGGAACAGGCGGTTGGCGCCTTCCTGGTAGAACCATTCCAGCTCCCAGCGCCGCAGCATGAAGATGCCGCGCAGCACCAGCTCGGTGACGACCTGCGGGTGTTTTTCCGCGTACGCCAGCGCCAGGGTCGAGCCCCAGCTGCCGCCGAACACCTGCCACTTGTCGATGCCGAGCCGGTTGCGCAGCGTCTCGATGTCGGCGACCAGGTGCCAGGTGGTGTTGTCGACCAGGTCCGCGTGCGGGGTGGAGCGGCCGCTGCCGCGCTGGTCGAACAGGATGATGCGGTACTTCGCCGGGTCGTGGAAGCGCCGCATCTTGGCGCTGCAGCCGCCGCCGGGGCCGCCGTGCAGCAGCACCACCGGCTTGCCGGCGGGGTTGCCGCACTGCTCGTAGTAGAGCCGGTGACGCGCGTCGACGTCGAGGATGCCGGTGTCGTAAGGCTCGATCTCGGGATAGAGCGTGTGCATGGGGAGCTCCGTGGTGCGATGGCGACAGTGTAGCGGGCTTGCCGCGTCTGCCTGGCGATCAGCCGGGCGCACCCGCCACCGGGAGGCGGCCGAGGGTGACGCGGTCGCGGGCTTCCAGGTCGCGCTCGGTGGCGATGGCGGTGAAGCCGGCGGCCTGCAGCAGCGCACGCACCGCCGCGCCCTGCTCCCAGCCGTGCTCCAGCAGCAGCCAGCCGCCCGGCAGCAGATGCGCCGGCGCGTCGCGCACGATCGTGCGGATCGCGGCGAGGCCGTCGTCGCCGCAGGACAACGCGGCCGCCGGCTCGAAGCGCAGGTCGCCCTGGGTCAGGTGCGGATCGCCGACGGCCACGTACGGCGGATTGCCGGCGATCAGGTCGCAGCGCTCGCCCGCCAGCGGCGCCAGCCAGTCGCCTTCGCGGAACTCGACATTGGCGATGCCCAGGGCGCGGGCATTGCCGCGCGCGACCGCGAGCGCGGCGGTGCTGGCATCGGTGGCGACGACCTGCGCCCGCGGGCGTTCGTGCGCCAGCGCCAGCGCGATCGCGCCGCTGCCGGTGCCCAGGTCGGCGATCCGCAGCGCGCGCGCGGGCGGCAGGCGCGCCAGCGCCAGTTCCACCAGCAATTCGGTTTCCGGGCGCGGGATCAGGGTATCGGGCGTGACCGCGAGGTCGAAGCGCCAGAAGCCGCGATGGCCGGTGAGGTAGGCGACCGGTTCGCCGGCTTCGCGGCGCGCAAGCAACGCCATGAAGTCCTCCGCAGCCGCTGCGTCGATCTCCTCGTCGCCATGCGCATACAGCCAGGAGCGCGGCCGGCCAAGTGCGTGCGCGAGCAGCAGCGCGGCGTCGGCGCCATCGATGCGGGCCGTGGCATTGCGCAATAGCTCGTCGAGACGGGGCATGCGCGCATGGTAGCGATGCGCACGGCGTGTGCGAAAAACTTCTCTCCCGGCGGGGGCCGGCACGGAACCGGAGGTTGGCTTCGGACGGAGTCGCCACCCGGCGGGCTGGGGGTGCTGCGCCCTCCTGACGACCTCCTGTCTTTAAGTCGGGTCGTAGACCATCGGTGGCCTGCGTTCGTGAGATTGGCTTCGGAGGGAGTCGCCGCCCGGCGGGCTGGGGGTGCTGCGTCCTCCTGACGATCTCCTGTCTTCAAGTCGGGGCGCAGGCCAACCCGGCCTGCAATCTGGGGATCGGCTTCGGACGGAGTCGCCGCCCGACGGGCTGGGGGTGCTGCGCCCTCCTGACGACCTCCTGTCTTCAAGTCGGGGCGTGGACCATCGGTGGCCTGCGTTCGTGAGATCGGCTTCGGACGGAGTCGCCGCCCGGCGGGCTGGGGGTGCTGCGCCCTCCTGACGACCTCCTGTCTTTAAGTCGGGTCGTGGGCCATCCATGGCCCACTCTCCGCACCCCCAGCCCGCCGGGCAGCGACTGCGCGAGGTTGGAGGTTCGTCGCTTCGGCTGGTTGTTCCCACGCACGCCGGCTCACTTGCCAAGAAGCCGGTGGCCCGGCCTGTGCGGGACCGTCGGCGGCATGGATGCCGCCGAGGAGCCTACATGGATGTATTCACGGCGTGTCCCGCACAGGCCGGGCCACCGGCTTCCCCCACGAAAGCTTCCGCACTTGAAGGGAAGTCTCACGGCGTGTCCCGCGCAGGCCGGCTTCCCCCACAGAAGCTTCCGTGCTTGGGAGAGGCACAAAAAAAGATCGCCGGCGCTGGGCCGGCGATCCTGGGCGGTGACATGCGGGCGGCGACTGGCGCACGCCCGCGGCGGCGGTCAGTGCATCGGGAACTTCAGCGGCTGACCCTTGCGCGCCTGCACCTGCGCGGCGCACATGCGGATGGCCTCGACGGTTTGCCTGAGCTGACGCGGGCCGCCTTCGACGTCCTGCATGCGTGCGGCGAACTTGTCCTGCAGCGTGCTCGCCTCGGCCTCGCTGCACATGCCGGCGGCGTACAGCTGGACCACCGCGGCCCCGGCCGGGGCAAGCTTGGCTTCGATCTCCTTGAAATGGGTGTCGGTCCAGGCGCGCAACGCCGGACGGGTGGCCCGGTCGCCGGTCTGGCCGCCGACCGCGGGGAAGATCTCGTTGCGGCGCAACAGCCCGGGCTCGAACACCAGCGCGCGCACGCGCTCGTTCAGCGCCGCATCCCTGGTGCTGCCCATCGCGCCCAGCAGCTGGCTGCGCAGCACCGCGTCCTGGCTGGCGCGGAAGTGCTTTTCCGCGGCGTCGAACGCGGCCTTGCCGCCGCTCTGCACCGCCACCGCCAGCGCGGTGCCGCGCAGGTCCTGCGCGACCGCGTCCGCATGCAGCGCGCCGTCGCCGCCCAGGCCGAGCACCGCGCGACCGGCGCGGTCCATCTGCGCGCGCACCGCCTGGTCCTTCAGGGTTTCGGCGAAGAACCCGACCAGGCTGCTGCGCAGCAGGGCATCGTCGTCCGGCTCGCCGGCCTTGGGCGTCATGCCCAGCTGCTGCAGGCGGGCGCGGTAGATGTCCGCGACCTGCGCGTGGAACGCGTCGCGCGCGGCGTCGTCGGCCAGCAGGTATTCGGCCATCCACTCGGTGCCGTACATGCCGGCAGTGACCGTCTGCCGCACCGACGCGGAGGCGAACTGCGGCAGCGCGGCCAGCAGTTGCGACGGAGTCAGGCGGCCGGCGCCGTAGGCGGCGGTGACCGAGTCGGCGTAGACCCGCTGCTCGCGCTCGTCCAGCTGCGCGAACGCGTCCGACAGCGCCGACTGCAGCTGCGGCGCCAGCGCGAAGCGGTAGTAGCCGGTGCCGTGCGCGTTGGGCATCACCCAGCTCGGGCAGCTGGTGGCCGCGGACAGTTCCATCCGGCCCTGCTTGCCGTCGAACAGCAGCTTCTGCGTGCGCACGGTGGCGCCGTCCGCATAGCGCACGGTCAGCGGAATGCCCCACAGGCCCGCGCCGCTGGCGGTCGACCCCAGCGGCAGGTAGCGCTGCTGCTCCAGCAGCAGCGCCGGCGTGGCGCCGCTGCAGTCCAGGTCGACGCGGACGAACGGCACGCCCGGCTGGTCGATGAAGCTGAAGAACGCCTTGGCCACCGCTTCGGGCGCATCGCTCTGCGCGGCCACGGCCTCGATCAGGTCGGCGCTGGTGGCGTTGCCGCGCGCGTGCGCCTGCAGGTAGTTGCGGATGCCGGTGCGGAACGGTTCGGCGCCGATGTACTGCTCGAACATGTTCAGCGTGGCGCCGCCCTTCTGGTAGGTGATGCCATCGAACGCGGACTGGATGTCGGTGAAGTCCTTGATCGGCTCGTGGATGCGGCGGGTGCTGGCGAGGCTGTCGGCGCCCATCGCGCCGAGCGCGCCCTCCAGCAGGCCGCGGTCGGTGTGCGCGTCGGGCTGCAGCTGGCCGTGGATCTTGTTGCCCATCCAGGTGGCGAAGCCTTCGTTCAGCCACAGGTCGTCCCACCACTTCATCGTGACCAGGTCGCCGAACCACTGGTGCGCGAGCTCGTGCGCGCTGACGCCCCAGAACGCCTGGCGGCGGCCGACGGCGGAGGTCTCGTCGGGGAACATCAGGCTGTCGCGGTACACGATCAGGCCGGCGTTCTCCATCGCCCCGGCCCAGAAGTCGGGCGCGGCCAGGTTGTCGAGCTTGGCGAACGGGTACGGGATGCCGAAGTAGTCCTCCAGCGCGGTCACAATCGCCGGAGTGTTGGCCAGCGAATACCGCATCCGCTCGCCCTGGCCGCTGGCGGCGATGCCGCGCAGCTTGATCGGGGTGCTGCGCTCGCCGTTGGCGGCGATGTCCGGGCCGGCGGCCACGTCCCACGGGCCGACCGCGAAGGCGATCAAATAGCTGGGCAGCGCCTGGGTCCGGGCGAACTCGACCCGCTTCATCGGCCCGTCGAGATCGGTGCTCGCCACCTCCGGCGCGTTGGCCACGGCGACGGCGGCGTCGGGCACGATCAGGGTCATGCGCCAGGGCTGCTTGAAGCTGGGCTCGTCGAAGCCCGGGAACGCGGTGCGCGCGCCCAGCGGCTCCATCTGGGTGACGACGTAGTCGCGGCCGTCGGGCTTGACCCGGTAGGCGCCCTGCAGCTCGCCGAACGGCGCGTCGTAGTCGATCGCGATCACGCCCTGGCCGGGGGCGATGGCCAGCGGCGCGGTCAGCTTGAGCACGCCGGAAACATCGACTTCCTGCGCCGTCAGCACCTGGTTGCGGCCGTTGCGCGGCATGTACACGGCGCGGGTGATGTTCAGGCCCTTGCCGTGCATCCAGATGGTGTCGGTGGCGCTGGCGACATCGACGCTGAGCTCGACATGGCCGGAAAACCGCGGCTGCGCGGGGTCGATCGTCAGCTGCAGCGCGACCTCGCTGGGCACCACGGTGCGCGGCAGCGGGCCGGTGGGAACGGTGGCCTCGGCGGCCGTGGCCAGCCCGGTGGCGGCCAGCAGGGCGGTGGTGAGCAAACAGCGGCGCGGCAGGATCATCGGATCGTCTCCCTGGGTATCCGGGGAGACTAGCGCGGCGCAGCGGTCCGCCGACCCTGACAAAAGTACCGGGCCACGGATTGCGGATGCGGCGCGCGACGGCGGTCGCAACGCCGTGCAGGCAAGGCGACGCGCCGCGCAGGCGCGCCCCGGAGCGCGTCAGCCGCCGGCCATCGACGCCTGCTGCGCGCTCGCCCGCGCGGCGTCGCCGCTGAGCAGTTCCTCCCAGACCAGTTCGACGCCGTTGCGGCGGCCTTTCTCCACCAGCTTCAGGCCGTTGGGATCGATGGTGAGGGTGTAGGCGCGGTCCTCGATCAGGATCTCGCGACGCAGGGGTTTGTCGAGGGCGGTGGTCATGGCGGGACTCCAGCGGCGGGGAAGGACGACAGGATCGTGAGGACCCGTAAGGATGAAGTGAACGCGTGGAGTGAACGCGGCGGCGGCCACGGCACGGCCGCCGGTCGCAAATCCTGCGACACCGGTCCGCCATCGTCCGGCGATGACCCCGCAGCTCCGGCTCGCCTTCGGCATTCATCCTGCCCCTGGCGGGCGGCACGATAATCCGGCGATGCCGTCGCCCGCGCCGCCGCTCGAGGACTTCCACCCCGCCGTGGCGGCATGGTTCGCGCGCGCCTTCCCGGGCGGCCCGACCCGGGCCCAGGCGCAGGCCTGGCCGGCGATCCGCTCCGGCCGCCACACCCTGGTCGCGGCGCCGACCGGCTCCGGCAAGACCCTGACCGCGTTCCTGGCGGCGATCGACGCGCTGGTGCGCGAGGGCTTGGCGCAGGGCCTGGCCGACGCCACCCGGGTGCTGTACGTCTCGCCGCTGAAGGCGCTGTCCAACGACATCCACCTCAACCTGGAGGCGCCGCTGGCCGGCATCCGCGCGGAACTGGCGCGGCTGGGTCTGCCCGATGTCGAGATCCGCACCGCGGTGCGCACCGGCGACACGCCGCAGGCCGAGCGCGCCGCATTGCGCCGCACGCCACCGCACATCCTGGTCACCACGCCCGAATCGCTGTACGTGCTGCTGGGCTCGGACTCGGGCCGGGCGATGCTGGGCAGCGTGCGCACGGTGATCGTCGACGAGATCCACGCGGTCGCCGCGAGCAAGCGCGGCAGCCACCTGGCGTTGTCGCTGGAACGGCTGGAAGCGCTGTGCGGCACGCGGCTGACGCGGATCGGCCTGTCGGCGACGCAGAAACCGATCGACGAGGTGGCGCGGTTCCTGGTGGGCGCGGGCAACCTGGTGCGTCGCGGCCTGATGGACCCTCACCCCATCCCTCTCCCACAAGTGGGAGAGGGGGAGTCGGCGCCATGCGGGAATCGTTCCGGCAACGACGCGGATTCCGGCGCATCGATGGCCGACTGCGCGATCGTGGATATCGGCTACGACCGCGCCCGCGACCTGGCGCTGGAACTGCCGCCGGTGCCGCTGCAGGCGGTGATGTCCAACGAGCAGTGGGAGCTGGTCTATGCGCGCCTGGCCGAACTGGTCGCCGCGCACCGCACCACGCTGGTGTTCGTCAACACCCGGCGCATGGCCGAACGCGCCGCGCGGCACCTGGGCGAGCGCCTGGGGAAGGAACACGTCGCCGCGCACCACGGCAGCCTGGCCAAGGAGCTGCGGCTGGACGCCGAACAGCGGCTCAAGGCCGGCACCCTGCGGGTGCTGGTGGCCACCGCCTCGCTGGAGCTGGGCATCGACATCGGCGAGGTCGACCTGGTCTGCCAGCTCGGCTCGCCGCGCTCGATCGCCGCGTTCCTGCAGCGCGTGGGCCGCTCCGGGCACAGCGTCGGCGGCGTGCCGAAAGGGCGGCTGTTCCCGTCCTCGCGCGACGACCTGGTCGAATGCGCGGCGCTGCTGGATTGCGTGCGCCGCGGCGAGCTCGATGCGCTGACCATTCCGCGCGCGCCGCTGGACGTGCTGGCGCAGCAGATCGTGGCCGAAGTCGCGTCCACGGAATGGAGCGAGGACGCGCTGTACGACTGGCTGCGCCGCGCCTGGCCGTACCGCGACCTGGCCCGCGCCGACTTCGACGCGGTGGTGCGGATGCTGGCCGACGGCTACGCCACCCGCCGCGGCCCGCGCGGCAGCTACCTGCACCGCGACGCCGTGCACGGACGCCTGCGCGGCCGCGCCGGCGGGCGCATGACCGCGGTGATGTCCGGCGGCACCATCCCCGACACCGGCGACTACGCCGTGCTGCTGGAGCCGCAGTCGATCGCGATCGGCAGCGTCAACGAGGATTTCGCGGTCGAGTCGCTGGCCGGCGACGTGTTCCAGCTCGGCAATGCCAGCTACCGGATCCTGCGGATCGAGACCGGCCGGGTGCGGGTGGAGGACGCGCAGGGCCAGCCGCCGAACATCCCCTTCTGGCTGGGCGAGGCGCCCGGCCGCAGCGACGAGCTGTCGCTGGGGGTGTCGCGGCTGCGCGAGGAAATCGCCGCGCGGCTGCCGCAGGGCGAGGACGCGGCCCTGGCCTGGCTGCTCGGCACGCTCGGCCTGGACGCTGCCGCGGCGCGCCAGCTGGTCGACTACTGCGCGCGCCAGCTGGCCGAAACCGGCGTCCTGCCGACGCAGCGGCGGATCGTGCTGGAGCGCTTTTTCGACGAATCCGGCGGCACCCAGCTGGTGATTCACACGCCTTACGGCAGCCGCCTCAACCGCGCCTGGGGGCTGGCGCTGCGCAAGCGCTTCTGCCGCAAGTTCAACTTCGAGCTGCAGGCGGCGGCGACCGAGAACGCGATCGTGCTGTCGCTGTCGACCAGCCATTCGTTCCCGCTGATCGAGGTCGCCGGCTACCTGCATGCGGCCAGCGCCGAGCACATCCTGGTGCAGGCGCTGCTGGACGCGCCGCTGTTCGGCGTGCGCTGGCGCTGGAACGCGACCACCGCGCTGGCGCTGCCGCGCTTCGTCGGCGGCCGCAAGGTCGCGCCGCAGTTGCAGCGGATGAAATCCGAGGACCTGCTGGCGACGGTGTTCCCCGACCAGGTCGCGTGCCTGGAGAACATCGTCGGCGAGCGCGAGATCCCCGAGCACCCGCTGGTCGCGCAGACGCTGGACGACTGCCTGCACGAGGCGATGGACAGCGACGGCTGGCTGGCGCTGCTGCGCCGGATCGAGACCGGCGCGGTCGAGGTCGTCGCCTGCGACCTGACCGCGCCCTCGCCGTTCGCCGCCGAGGCACTCAATGCGCGTCCTTACGCCTTCCTCGACGACGCGCCGCTGGAAGAACGACGCACCCAGGCGGTGATGAGCCGGCGCTACGCCGATGCCGGCAGCGCCGGCGACCTCGGCCGGCTCGATCCCGACGCGATCGCGCAGGTGCGCGCACAAGCCTGGCCGCAGGCGCGCACTGCCGACGAGATGCACGACGCGCTGATGGGCCTGGGCTGCGTCAGCGCGCGCGAGGCGCTCGCCCGGCCCGGCTGGGCGCAGCTGCTGCAGGCGCTGGCCGCCGATCACCGCGCCACCCGCATCGACGTCGGCGCCAGCCTGTGGTTCGCCGCCGAGCGCCTGCCGCAGGCGCAGGCGCTGTACCCGCAGGCGCGGTCGACGCCGGCGATCGCGGCGCCGGCCGAATTCGCGCAGCAATCCTGGAGCCGCGAAGCCGCACTGGTGGAACTGCTGCGCGCGCGCCTGGGCGGCCTCGGTCCGGTGGCGGCCGGCGCCCTGGCCGAGACGCTGGCGCTGCCGCAGCTGGACGTCGACCTGGCGCTGGCGCAGCTGGAGGGCGAAGGCTATGCGATGCGCGGCCGCTTCAGCGGTGGCGGCGCGGAGGAATGGTGCGAGCGCAGCCTACTGGCGCGGATCCACCGCGCCACCCTCGGCCGCCTGCGCCAGGAGATCCAGCCGGTCGCGGCGCACGAGTTCATGCGCTTCCTGTTCGACTGGCAGCGGGTGACGCGCGCAACCCGCGTCAGCGGTCCGGAAGCGCTGGCCGGGGTGCTGGCGCAGCTGGAAGGGTTCGAGGCGCCGGCCGGCGCGTGGGAAAGCGAACTGCTGCCGGCGCGGGTGTCGGACTATTCGCTGCCGTGGCTGGACGAGCTGTGCACCGCCGGCCGCATCGCCTGGACGCGCCTGCGCGGCAGTCCCGCGACCGCCGACGGCGGCAGCGGCTGCAACGCACCGGTGCGCACGACCCCGGTCGCGCTGCTGCCGCGGCGGCAGCTGGCGCTGTGGACGCGCGCGACCGCCGGCGAGCGCGCGGAGCCGCCGGCGCTGTCCAGCCGCGCGCAGAAAGTCGCCGACCACCTGCGCGCGCACGGCGCCTCGTTCTTCGACGAACTGGCCACCGGCACGCACCTGCTGCACGCCGAACTGGAGGACGCGCTGGCCGAACTGGTCGCACGCGGCCGCGTGCACTGCGACAGTTTCGCGGGATTGCGTGCGCTGCTGCTGCCGCCCTCCCGGCGGCCGTCGGCGTTCCATCGCCGCGGCCGCCGCGCGGCGCTGTCCGGGATCGAGGACGCCGGGCGCTGGACGCTGACGCCCGCCTTTTCCGCGCTCTCCGGCGACAGCGGGCCGTCTGCGGATCCGCGGCCGCAGCGGGCGCGACCGGATGCCCGCACCGGGGGCGTCCCCCAGCCGGCGACGCGCCCCGACCCTGAGGCGATCGAGCACATCGCCCGCACCCTGTTGCGCCGCTACGGCGTGGTCGGCTGGCGGTTGCTCGAGCGCGAGGCGGCCTGGCTGCCGCCGTGGCGCGAGCTGCTGCGCGTCTATCACCGGCTGGAAGCGCGCGGCGAGATCCGCGGCGGACGTTTCGTCGCCGGCCTCTCCGGCGAGCAGTTCGCCCTGCCCGAGGCGGTCGCCGCGCTGCGCCGGGTACGCAGGCAGGCGCCGGACGGCGAGCTGCTGGTGCTGTCGGCGTCCGACCCGCTCAACCTGGTCGGCACCGTGCTCCCGGGCAGCAAGGTGCCGCGCCTGGCGGGCGCGCGGGTGCTGTACCGCGACGGCCTCGCGCTGGCGGCGCTGGTCGCCGGCCAGATCGAATGGCTGGCGCCGCTGCCGCCCGACGAGGAGCGCGTCGCACGCGGCATGCTGCTGCGCGAACCGCATGCGCACGCGGCCGACGCGGCACCGAGCCCGGAAGCCCGCATCCAGGCTCGGCCTTGAGCGCGAACGCCGGCGGCGTCCGGCCCCGGGGCAATGCCCGCGGCCGCACGCTGCGGCCGCGGGCATTGCCGGCGCGCGCTGTCCCGCTTACGCCTGCGACTGCGCCCGCGTCTGTTCCAGGGTCACCGCCACCGCATGCACCACCGCGGCGATCTTGAGCGCGCTCTGCACGCCCTGCGCGCCGATGCCGTGCTCGCGGACCACGCGCTCGTGCGAGTCCATGCAGGCGCCGCAGCCGTTGATCGCCGACACCGCCAGGCAGGCCAGCTCGAAGGTGATCTTGTCCACGCCGGGGTTGGCGATGACGTTCATGCGCAGGCCGGTGCGCAGCTTGGCGTACTCGTCGTTGTGGATCAGGTGGGTGGCACGGTAGTAGACGTTGTTCATCGCCATGATCGCGGCCGCGGCGCGGGCGCCGTTCAGCTCCTCGGGCGAGAGCTGCTCGGCGGCGAAGCCCTCGAGCGCCGCCACCAGCGGCGCGTGCCGGGCGGCGATCGCGGTGGCCAGCGCGATCACGCGCAGCTGCCGGGCGTCGAGGCCGGCGGCGCCGGCTTCGCTCAGCACCGCGTCGAGGTTGAGCTTGAGGTCCTTGGCGTAATCGGGGAGCGCATTGCGCAATTCGGAAAGATTCATGTCGGACTCCTGGGTGATGGGCAAGTCGCGGCGGGATCCGCGCCCGGTTCCGCGACGATTGCCGCGGGCGGCGCCGGATCCGGGCGGACTTGCCGGGAATAAAACGAAGGCGGCCGTAGCCGCCTTCGCACCCGCGCGACCGGGGAGGGAGCGCCGGGGGGACGGCGTGTCGCGCGGAAAGGGTGCAGGCAGCGGCCGCAGCCGGATACCTGCGTGGAGCGGGCGTCAGGCCACCTTGAGCACCGCGTCGCCCTGCTTCCAGTTGCACGGGCACAGCTCGTCGGTCTGCAGCGCATCGAGCACCCGCAGCACCTCGGCCGGGTTGCGGCCGACCGAACCGTCGGTCACGTAGACGAAGCGGATCACGCCTTCCGGGTCGACCAGGAAGGTCGCGCGCTGGGCCACGCCCTCGTCGGTGAGGATGCCCAGCGCCGAGACCAGGTCCTTCCTGATGTCGGCCAGCATCGGGAACGGCAGCTCGTGCAGGTCCTTGTGGTCCTTGCGCCAGGCCAGGTGCACGAACTCGCTGTCGGTGCTGCCGGCCAGGATCTGGCAGTCGCGGTCCAGGAACTGCTGGTTGACGTCGGCGAAGCCCTTGATCTCGGTCGGGCAGACGAAGGTGAAGTCCTTGGGGTAGAAGAACACGCAGGTCCACTTGCCCGGATAGCTGGCGTTGTCGATGTCGACGAAAGCGGTATCCAGGTCGGTCGAGACGGTGGCCTTGAGCTTGAACGCGGGGAACTTGTCGCCAATGGTGAGCATGGGGGTCTCCTTGGATGGCAGGGGGGGTGGAAGGTCGAACCGGATCGGGACGATCGCGTCGATGGCGCTATTGTCGGGGCAGGTTCGCAATCCATCAAGCCAATTGTTTTGATCCTTGCGATAGTGATAAGCTATCGAAATGAATCTGCGCGACCTCCACTACCTCGTCGCCCTCGCCGAACACCGGCATTTCGGCCGCGCCGCCGCGGCCTGCTTCGTCAGCCAGCCGACGCTCTCGACCCAGATCCGCAAGCTCGAGGACGAGCTCGGGGTGGTCCTGGTGGAGCGTGCGCCACGCAAGGTGATGCTGACGTCGGCCGGGCGCGAGATCGCCGCGCGCGCGCGGCACATCGTCGATGCCGTCGAACAGTTGAAGGAAGCCGCGCGCCGCACCCAGGACCCGGAGGCCGGCAGCATCCGCCTGGGGCTGTTCCCGACGCTGGGGCCCTACCTGCTGCCGCACGCGGTGCCGCGGATCCGCGCGCGCTTCCCGCGTCTGGAACTGCTGCTGGTGGAAGAAAAGAGTCCGGAAATCCTGGCCCGGCTGCATGCGGGCAAGCTCGACGCCGGGCTGCTGGCGCTGCCGCTGCACGACGACCAGCTGCATGCCGAGTTCCTGTTCGAGGAGCCGTTCGTGCTGGCGGTGCCGCAGGGCCATGCGCTGGCCGGGCAGGACACGCTGACCCTGCGCGAGCTGGCCGACCAGCGCCTGCTGCTGCTGGAGGACGGGCATTGCCTGCGCGACCAGGCGCTGGATGTCTGCCACCTGGCCGGGGCCAGCGAGAAATCCGGGTTCCAGGCCACCAGCCTGGAGACCCTGCGGCAGATGGTCGCGGCCGAGGTCGGCGTCACCCTGCTGCCGACGCTGGCGGTCAAGCCGCCGGTGGCGCAGTCCCGCGACATCCGCCTGCTGACCTTCCGCGATTCCACCCCGAGCCGGCGGATCGCGCTGGTCTGGCGCAAGAGCTCGGCGATGGGCGGATTCCTGCGGCAGCTGGCGCAGGTGTTCCGCGACCTGCCGGGGGACCTGTTCGCCCCGCCCCCGGATTTGGCCGGCAACGCCGCCCGCAGCCGCCCCGCGGTTGATCGCGCGGCCCGCGCGGGCTAACGTTGTCGCCGATTCGCTGACTTGCGGGCGGGGCGCGCGACGCTCCGCCCGCGTTGCTTTGGAGAGCACCGATGTCCCCCGAGAACGGAAACAACCCCGCGCCCCCGCTGATTGTCTCGCGCCTGGACTGCGAGCGCATCGAAGCCCTGCTCGAGCAGGCGCACGACGCCGGTCTCGACCGCCTGCGCGAGGAGCTGGCGCGCGCGGAACTGCGCGAACCCAAGGACATGCCCGGCGACGTCATCACCATGAATTCGACCGCGCGCTTCCGCGACGAGGCCAGCGGCGAGGAGCGCGAGCTCACCCTGGTCTACCCGCGCGACGCCACCGGCGGCAGCGACCGGGTCTCGATCCTGGCGCCGGTCGGCAGCGCCCTGCTCGGCCTGCGCGTCGACCAGACGATCGAATGGCCGGTGCCGGGCGGGCGCACGATCCGCCTGCGGGTCCTGGAAGTGCGCTACCAGCCCGAAGCCGCGGGCGAGTACCACCGCTGATCCGGCATTCAGCGACGCTATCGGAACCATCGCGACAATCGATTTCATCTTTGACCGGCGCGGCGCTACGCTCGACGGGTCCCGGTCTGGTCCGGGCCTCGTCCCGCAACCCATGAGGTGACGCCATGTCCCTGAAAGGCACCCGCACCGAAGAGAACCTGAAGGCCGCCTTCGCCGGCGAGTCGCAGGCCAACCGTCGCTATCTCTACTTCGCCGCCAAGGCCGACGTGGAGGGCTACAACGACGTCGCCGCGGTGTTCCGCTCCACCGCCGAAGGCGAGACCGGCCACGCCCACGGCCACCTGGAATACCTGGAACAGACCGGCGATCCGGCCACCGGCCTGCCGTTCGGCCCGACCGGCGACAACCTCAAGTCCGCGATCGCCGGCGAGACCCACGAGTACACCGACATGTACCCGGGCATGGCCAGGACCGCGCGCGAGGAAGGCTTCGACGAGATCGCCGACTGGTTCGAGACCCTGGCCAAGGCCGAGCGCTCGCACGCCAACCGCTTCACCAAGGCGCTGGGCGAACTGGCCTGAGCGCCGCCGCGATGCGCCCCGCATCGCGCCCTGCCGACGCTGCGCCGCCGTGTCACGACGGCGGCGCGGCGCTCCCGCAACCGTGCCCGGGGGTGGAGCGATGAACGAAGCCGGCGACCAGGACCGCGCCACGCCGCGCGAAGGCAACCTCGAGGCACCGACCCGGCACCCGCTGGACTGGACCCGCGACGCCTTCTGGGACCAGGCCGGGCTGGATGCCGAGCTTGAGCGCGTGTTCGCAATCTGCCACGGCTGCCGCCGCTGCGTCAGCCTGTGCCACGCGTTCCCGACCCTGTTCGACCTGATCGACGAGTCGGCGACGATGGAAGTCGACGGCGTCGCCAAGGCCGACTACGGCAAGGTCGTCGAGCAGTGCTACCTGTGCGACCTGTGCTACCAGACCAAGTGTCCGTACGTGCCGCCGCACCCGTGGAACGTGGATTTCCCGCACCTGATGCTGCGGGCCAAGGCGGTGCATTTCCGCGAGCACGGCGCGCCGCTGGGAGCGAAGGTGCTGGCCAGCACCACCACGGTCGGCAAGCTGGCCTCGATTCCGGTGGTGGTGGAGGCGGTCAACTGGGGCAACCGCCAGCCGGCGCTGCGCAAGGCGATGGAAGGTGCGCTCGGCGTGCACCGCGACGCGCAGGTGCCCGAGTACCACGCCGACACCGCCAAGCGCCGGCTGCGCGAGGACGACAGCGGGCAAGCGGCGATCGCCGCCGGGCCGACCAGCGGCAAGGTCGCGATCTTCAGCACCTGCTACGGCAACCACAACCGCCCGCAGATGGTCGAGGACCTGGCCGCGGTGCTGCGCCACAACGGCATCGCGGTCAAGCTGGTGCAGCGCGAGCAGTGCTGCGGCATGCCGCGGCTGGAGCTGGGCGACCTCGACACCGTGGCCCGCTACAAGCAGCGCAACCTGCCGCTGCTGCTGGCAGCGGTCGAGGACGGCTGGGACCTGATCGCGCCGATCCCCTCGTGCGTGCTGATGTTCAAGCAGGAATTGCCGCTGATGTTCCCGGACGATGCCGACGTGCAACGGGTCAAGCGCGCATTCTTCGATCCGTTCGACTACCTGATGCATCGGCATCGCGCCGGCCTGCTGAAGACCGACTTCGCGCAGCCGCTGGGCACCGTCGCGCTGCACGCGCCCTGCCACCAGCGGGTGCAGAACATCGGCCCGCGCACCAGGCAGATCCTCGAACTGATCCCCGGGACCACGGTCGCCGCGATCGAACGCTGTTCCGGCCACGACGGCACCTACGGCGTCAAGAAGGCCACCTACGAGCGCGCGCGCAAGATCGCCAAGCCGGTGGAAACCCGCGTCGCCCAGGCCGGCGCCGCGCACTTCGCCAGCGACTGCCCGATGGCGGCCGCGCACATCGCCCACGGCCTGGTCGACGGCACCGCCCCCGACCACCCGCTGTCGCTGCTGCGGCGCGCCTACGGCATCTGACCCGGACGACCCCAGGCATGCACAAGCTCAGCCGCGACGACCTGCTGTCACTGGAACGCTACGCCGCGCAGCGCGGCGAATTCCGCGCCCGCGCCATCGCCCATAAGCGCGCCCGCACCCTGTCCCTGGGTACGCACGCGACGCTGCTGTTCGAGGACCGGCTGACGGTGCAATACCAGGTGCAGGAGATGCTGCGGGTGGAACGCATCTTCGAGGCCGCCGGCATCGAGGAGGAGCTCGCGGCCTACAACCCGCTGATCCCCGACGGCCGCAACCTCAAGGCGACCTTGCTGCTGGAATACGCCGACGAGGCCGAGCGCCGGCGCGCGCTGGCCGGCCTCGGCGGAATCGAGCACCGCCTGTTCGCGCAAGTCGACGGCTTCGACCCGATTCCGGTGCGGGCCGACGAGGACCTGGACCGCAGCACCGACGCCAAGACCTCGGCGGTGCACTTCCTGCGCTTCGAATTCGCCGACGCCGCGATCGCCGCCCTGCGCGGCGGCGCCGCGCTGGCGTTCGGGATCGACGACCCGCGCATGCCGCTGCGCGCGACGGTCGGCGAGCCGCTGCGCGGCGCCCTGCTCGCCGACTTCGACTGACCGCTGGGCGCGCGCGGCGCGCGGCGGCATACTGCGCGCGGTTCCGCACGACGCTCGCGCATGCACTTGCGTTCCTGGTGGTCGATCGCGCTGGTCGCGGCCGCGATCGGCTGGTGGTACTCGCCGCTGTCGCCGCGCGCGCCGACGGTCGCGGCCCTGGCGCCCGGCGCCGACCCGCACTGCCCGCCGCCGCCGCGGGTGACCGGCGGCCAGCCGCCATTGCAGAGCGCGGTTCCGGCCGCGCTGCAGCCGTTCCGGCTGGCGGTCGCGCAACTGCAGCCGCTGGCCGGTTTCAGCGTCGAGGCGCGGGTGCTGTCGCGCAAGGATTACCGCCGCGGCCGCGAGGCGGAGCTGTCGCCGACCGACCTGGCGCTGGGCTGGGGGGCGATGGCCGCCGACGGCCTGGCGCAGCGGCTGGACGTGACCCAGTCCGGGCGCTGGTACCACTACCGATGGAGCGGCGCGCCGCCGTTGCCGCCGCGCGAGATCGCCCGCTCCAGCGCCAACATGCACCTGATTCCGGCCGGCGCGGCGGCCGCGGCCGCGCTGCGCGCGGTCCGCGCCGGCGAGCGCGTGCGCATCGACGGCTGGCTGGTCCAGGCCGAGGCGCCCGACGGCTGGCGCTGGCGCAGCTCGCTCAGCCGCGAGGACACCGGTGCCGGCGCCTGCGAGCTGGTCTACGTCTGCACGATCAGCCGGCAATGAAGGGTCGCGTCGCGAGCCGCCGTGCGCGGGTGCGGGCGCCCCGCTCGCCGGACACGGCCGCGTCGCCGTGCGACGGCAGGCGCAGCAAGCGCCGGCCGCGGCGGCGCCGCGACCCCGGGCCGCAGCCTCAGGTAAACATCGCCGGCGCGACGTGCACGCAGTTGCGGCCGCCGCGCTTGGCCGCGTACAGCGCCTTGTCGGCGCGCTCGATCGCCGCCGCCGGGGTGCTCTCGCGCTCCAGCCGGGTGGCCACGCCGATGCTGACCGTCACTTTTTCCGCACGGCCCTCGTACTCGATCTCGCTGCGCTCCACCGCCGCGCGCAGGCGCTCGCCCATCTCGCGCGCATCGGCGCCGGCGCGACCGGGCAGCAAGGCCACGAATTCCTCGCCGCCGTAGCGGCCCAGCAGGTCGCCGTCCTCCAGCGCGCCACGCAGCGCCGCGGCGACCGCGCGCAGGCAGTGGTCGCCACCGGCGTGGCCGAGGCGGTCGTTGACCGACTTGAACCGGTCGATGTCGATGAACAGCAGCGACAGCGCCTGCTGCCGGCGGCTGGCATCCAGGAACGCGCGCGCCAGCCACTGGTCGATGCTGCGGCGGTTGAAGGCGCCGGTCAGCGCATCCAGCTCGGCCGAGCGCCGCAACTGCTCGGCCGCCAGCGTCTCGTCCACATGCAGGGTCGCCAGCCGCGCGAACTCGCCGGCCAGCGCCAGCTCCTCGGTGCTGAAGCCCTCCTCGCCGGCGCGCTGCAGCAGCAACAGGCCCCAGCCCGGAGCGCGGACCGGCAGCGGCACCAGCGCCTCGGTGGCGGCGCCCGCGGCCTGCGCCAGCGGCTGCTGCAGCGGCACGCCCTGGGCGGCGAGGCGCTTGAGCGGCAGGCTGCGCGCGGCGATGTCGTCGGCCAGCGCCTGCTTGCGCTGCGCGGGCTCCACCATCAGCAGGTGCTGGTCGTGGTAGTCGTGGGCGACCACCGCCGCGGTCGTCGTCGGCACCTGCGGCAACAGGTGTTCGAGCAGCAGCCGCGCCGCGGTCCATTCGATGTCGGCCACGGCCTGGTCGCGCAGGCGCGTGCGCAGCGCCAGGGTGAGGGCGTTGCGCGCGGCTTCGCGGGCCATGCGGCGTTCGCTGTCGACCCGCGCCAGATGGTCGCGGTCGCGCTGGTCGCGATATTCGCCGATCCGGCTGAACAGGCTTAGCGACAGCAGCGCCAGGGTCGCGACCGTCCCCACCTGGTAGCCGTAGCGCGTCCACAGCAGGTCCGCCAGCCAGCCGCGCGCCATGGCCTCGTTGGCGGCCACGGCGCCCAGCGTCAGCAGCGCCAGCACCAGGATCCACCCGGACAGCGCCAGGCGCCGGCGCACCGCGTCGCCCAGGATCACCACCCCGCCGATGCCGGTGCCGGCCACGACCAGCAGCGCCAGCGGCTGCATCCACGGCCGCAGCGGCGGCAAGTCGAGCAGGCACAGCGCCGCCAGCGCCACCAGCGCGTAGGCATAGCCTTCGAACAGGCGCGCCAGCGGTGCGCTGCCCCCGCGCAGGCTGGCGTAGCGCAGCAGCAACTGCACCAGGCTGGCCGCGAACAGCAGCAGCAGCGCCCAGATCGCCTGGCTGCGCCAGCCGGCGAGCAGGTCGAACACCGGCAGCTGGAACAGATGGCCGTTGCGCGCCACCAGGAACAGCAAGCCGGCCCCGGCGCAGACGAAGGCGGCGACGAACGAGCGCTCCCGCGTCACCGCGTACAGCACCAGCACGATCAGCGCCAGCATGAACAAGCCGGCATAGGCGGCGGCATTCAGCGCGACCGCCATGGACGCCAGCCCGACCGCATCGGACTCGCGCAACAGGCGCGGATGCAGGGCGCTGCGCACCGCGCCGCGGGCGTGCAGTTCCAGCACGATCGGGCCTTGCCAGTCGCCCGGCAGCGGGAAGGCGAAACCCGCCGGCAACCGCGACCGGGTGTCGCCGGGACGGAAGAAGTCGTAATCGGGACTGCGCCACGCGACCCCGCCGGCCGCGGGCCGTTGCAGCCGGACGGCATCCACCGGGTCGCGACCGAGCCAGACGACCCAGCGCGAGCGGTTCGCATCCGGCGGCGGCAACTGCAGGTGCAGGCGCGCCACCGCCTCGCGCGTCGCCCCGCCCGGCAGCAGCAGGACATCGTTCTGCGCTGCGCCCGCGCCCGCACCCAGCGCCTCGACCCGGATCGACCCCTGGTCGCCGTCGCCCCAGGCCATCCCGACCACGCCGGCCGCGAACAGACCGAGCAGCAACGCCAGCCCGGCGGCGAAGATCCCGTCCCGCAGGAGGCGATCGCGCGACACCGCCATCAGGCCGGTTGCAGGCCGTCGGGGCACACCTCGGGGCGCACGGGCTCGCCGGCGCACAGCGGCAACGCTTCGACCAGCGCCCGCGCCTGCGGCCAGCAGGTGTCGGCCACGCAGACGGCGAGCAGGCCGCAGGCCGGCAGTTGCCCGACTCCGCCGAGCAAGGCCTCGCCGCGCACGAACGCCGGGATCCCGGCGTCTTCGAGCGCATGCCGCACCAGGTGCGCGTCGATCAGGTTGGCGGGCTCGTACACGACTCGCATGCATCAACTCCCTAATCCATTAGCCAACATTTAGCAACTTCCATGCCAATGCTCGGGCCGGAGCCCGTCGCCAGGCCCTCGGCTACACTGCACCCTGCTTCCCTCGATCCTCGCCCCGTGTCCCAGCCCCCCGCCTCCGCCGCTGCCGACCACTCTACTCCGGCGCCCGCCGGCGCTCCTGCGGGGCGGCAAGAGGCCATCCGCCAGGATTTCATCCGCCAGATCGTCCGCGACGACCTCGCCAGCGGCAAGCACGCCGCGATCCGCACCCGCTTCCCGCCCGAGCCCAACGGCTACCTGCACATCGGCCACGCCAAGGCGATCTGCCTGGACTTCGGCATCGCCGCCGAGTTCGGCGGCCGCTGCAACCTGCGCTTCGACGACACCAACCCGGCGAAGGAAGACCCCGAGTACGTCGCCGCGATCCAGGAGGACGTGCGCTGGCTCGGTTTCGAATGGGCCAGCCTGCGCCATGCGTCGGACTATTTCGACGTCTTCTACCGCGGCGCCGAGAAACTGATCCGCCAGGGCGACGCCTTCGTCTGCGACCTCAGCGCCGATGAAGTGCGCGAATATCGCGGCACCCTGACCGAACCGGGGCGCAATTCGCCCTGGCGCGACCGCAGCGTCGAGGAAAACCTGGACCTGTTCCGGCGCATGCGCGCCGGCGAGTTCGCCGACGGCTGCCGCACCCTGCGCGCGAAGATCGACATGGCCTCGGGCAACATCGCCCTGCGCGACCCGGCGATCTACCGGATCAAGCACGTCGAACACCAGAACACCGGCAACGCCTGGCCGATCTATCCGATGTACGACTACGCGCACTCGCTGTCGGACGCGATCGAGGGCATCACCCACTCGCTGTGCACGCTTGAGTTCGAGGATCGGCGGCCGCTGTACGACTGGTGCGTGGACAAGGTGGACCTCGCGGGTCATCCGGAATTGCTGCAGCCGCTGCTGGACCGCGGCTTCCCGCTGGAGGCCGGCAAGCCGCGCCAGATCGAGTTCTCGCGGCTCAACTTCAACTATCTGGTGATGAGCAAGCGCAAGCTGCTGGCGCTGGTGGAGGACGGCCTGGTCGACGGCTGGGACGACCCGCGCATGCCGACCCTGCAGGGCATCCGCCGCCGCGGCTACACGCCGTCCGCGCTGCGGCTGATGGTCGACCGGGTCGGCATCAGCAAGCAGAACTCGCTGCTCGACATCTCGATCCTGGAAGGCGCGCTGCGCGACGACCTCGACGCCGCCGCGCCGCGGCGCATGGCCGTGGTCGAGCCGCTGAAGCTGGTGCTCACCAACCTCGGCCCGGACCACGAGGAAGCCCTGACCTTCCCCAATCATCCCAAGGACGCGTCCTTCGGCGAGCGCAGCCTGCCGTTCTCGCGCGAGCTGTGGATCGAGCGCGAGGACTTCGCGGAGGTGCCGCCCAAGGGCTTCAAGCGCCTGACCGTGGGCGGCGACGTGCGCCTGCGCGGCGCCGGCATCGTGCGCTGCGACGAGGCGGTCAAGGACGCCGCCGGCAACGTGGTCGAGCTGCATTGCACGCTCGACCCGGACTCGCGCCCGGGCATGGAAGGCGCCAACCGCAAGGTCAAGGGCACCATCCACTGGGTCAGCGCGAAACATGCCGTGCCGGCGGAGATCCGCCTGTACGACCGCCTGTTCAGCGTGCCCGATCCGGACGCGGACGAAGGCGGCAAGACCTACCGCGACCACCTCAACCCGGATTCGCGCCGCACCGTGACCGGCTACGTCGAGCCGGCGGCGGCGCAGGCCGCGCCCGAGCAGTCGTTCCAGTTCGAGCGCCTCGGCTACTTCGTCGCCGACCGCCGCGACCATCGCGTCGACGCTCCGGTATTCAACCGCAGCGTCACCTTGCGCGACACCTGGGCGCAGAAAGGCTGACGATGGCGGCGCGCCGGCTCGCGCTGTCGTGCGCATGGCTGGCGCTGGCCACGGCCGCCTGCGTGGCGCCGCGCCCGCAGCCCGCGGCCAGCCCCGCGGAGTCGCAAGCGCCAGCCGCAGACGCAGGCATGCCGCAGAGCACCGCACCGGCCACGACCGCACCGGCCGCGGCGCGCGACCTCGACCAGCTGCGCAAGCGCCAGGTACGCACCGGCGGGCCGCTGCCGCCGCGGGCGCTGCCGGAACCGGTCGCGCTCGACCGCAGCTGCCGCACCGACGCCGATTGCACGGTCAAGGACATCGGCAACTGCTGCGGCGCGTACCCGGCCTGCGTGCACAAGGACAGCCCGACCGATCCGGCCGCGGTCCGGGCGCAGTGCGCGCGGACGGGCTCGCTGTCGGTGTGCGGCTTCCGCGAGATCGACGGCTGCCGCTGCATCGACGGCACCTGCAGCGAGCTGCCGGCGGCCGCTCCGCTCGCGCCGCCGGCCCCGGAGCCGCACTGATGCTGCCGGCGCAACTGCACCTGACCCTGCCGGTGTGGGTCCACGACCTCGACCTGGCGCACAGCTTCGCCGGCGACGCGGCCAAGGTCGCGCTGGCGGTCGAGCTGTCGCAACGCAACATCGACGAACGCAGCGGCGGTCCTTTCGGCGCGGTGGTGTTCGACGCCGCCGACCGCGTGCTCGCGATCGGCGTCAACCGCGTGCTGCCGCAGAACTGCTCGCTGGCGCACGCCGAGACCATGGCCTGCATGCTGGCCCAGCAGCGCCTGCAGCGCTCGCGGCTCAACGAGGACGGCGGCCGCATCACCCTCGCCACCTCCTCGCAGCCGTGCTGCCAGTGCTACGGCGCCACCTTCTGGGCCGGCATCGACCGGCTGCTGATCGGCGCCCGCAGCGAGGACGTGATGGCACTGACCGACTTCGACGAAGGCCCGCTGCCCGCGGACTGGGTCGGCGAGTTGCAGCGCCGCGGCATCGAGGTGGTGCGCGACCTGCACCGCGACGCCGCCTGCGTCGTGCTGCGCGCCTACGGCGAACTGGGCGGCACGTTCTACTGAAGCGGGCCCGTGCGGCCGCAACCGATCCCGGCCGCGCAGCGGGCATGCCGCGGCACCCGCAGGAATCCGGAGAGACTGAACGCACCGGAAACCGTGCCGCGCGAAGGCACCGGATTGACACGGGATAGACCCGGCCCTGCCTAGGGTGGCGCTTCCCCCACCCAGAGGCGCCTCCGATGACCTGCAGAACCCCGACACTCATCCTCGCCTTGCTGGCCGCGCTGGGCTGCGGCGGCCAGGCGTTCGCCCAGACCCAGGAACAGCAGCAGGCGCAGCTCGACGCCAAGGCCGCCAGCGACGACGCGCAGCAGGCCACGGCCGCCGCTTCCGAGGCCCAGGCCGCGGCAAGCACGGCCGCCGACCTCAGCGCCACCCAGCCGCAGAATCCCGCCGCCGCAGCCAACGCCGCCGTTGCCGGCCAGAGCGCAGTCCAGGCCAGCACTGCCGCCGGCACGGCGATCGGCGCCGCCACCAACGCCAACGCGGTCGCCGACGACGCCGCCACCGGCCACCTGCAGACCAAGGCCGCGTCCGATTTCGCCGAGCAGTCGGCCGATGTCGCGCAGGCAGCGAGCCAGGCGGCCGTCGATGCCGCCCGCGACGCGCAGACCGCCACCGAGGCCGCCGCGCAGGCGACGGTAAATCCGCCGCCGGCCATGCCCGCCGCGCAGGCCGACGTGACCGTGACCTCCAGCCCCGGCAATTCGATCGTCGGCGACTACGAAATCGATTTCGGCACGCTGGACGCCAACCACAACGGCAGCATCAGTCGCGGCGAGGCCCGGAGCAACGCCACGTTGACCGCCGAATTCAACGCGGTGGACCACGACCACAACGGCAGACTCAGCCAGGACGAGCTCAAGGGCTGGATGTAGCCGGCCGCCGACTGGCGCGTTCGCCCGACGCCGCGCTCAGAGACCGGCAGCGCGGCGCCACAGCTGCTGCGCCACCGGCGGCAGCCGCCCGGCCAGCCCGAGCAGCGGACCGCGCAGCAAGGTCGCGGCCACCGCATCGCTGCGGTAGAGACGGTTGATGCCGTCGAACGCATAGGCGGCCAGGGCGTTCTCGCTCTTGCGCCGGCGCGCCCAGCGCGCCAGCCGCGGCGCCGCGCTCCAGTCCGCGCCGGCGGCCTGCGCCGCGAGCACGCCGTCGCGCAGCGCGGCGACGTCGCGCAGGCCCAGGTTCACGCCCTGCCCGGCCAGCGGATGCACCACATGCGCGGCATCGCCCAGCAGCAGCACGCGCCCGGCGACGTAGTCGCGCGCCAGTTGCCGGCGCAGCGGGAACGCGGCCCGCGGCGACAGCGCGCGCACCGCGCCCAGGCGCGCATCGAAGGCGCGGGTGAGTTCGCGTGCGAAGGCGGCGTCGTCCAGCGCCAGCACCCGCCCGGCTTCGGCGTCGGGCAGGCTCCACACGATCGAGCAGGCGCCGTCGGCGCAGGGCAGGAACGCCAGCGGCCCGCCCGGCAGGAAACGCTGCCATGCGGTGTCCTCGTGCGGGTACCGGGTGGCGACATAGCCGACCACGCCGCGCTGCCTGTAGTCGTGGCGATCCACCGCCAGGCCCGCCAGCTGGCGCAGGGTCGACTGTGCGCCGTCGGCGGCGATCGCGATCCGCGCCTGCAGCCAACTGCCGTCGTCCAGCTGCAGCCGCACGCCCGCCGCATCCGCGCCCTCGCCGCCCTGCTCCAGCGCCACCACCCGCGCCGGGCAGCGCACGCGCACGCCGGCGACGGGCAACGTCGCCCACAGACGCTCCAGCAGCAGGCTCTGCTCGACGATCCAGCCCAATTCGCGGCGGCCGAAGGCGTCGGCGTCGAACCGCAATTCGCCGCCGCCGGCCGCGTCCCACACCCGCATCCGCCGGTAGGGCTGCGCGCGCGCGCCGCGGATCGCGTCCCACACCCCGAAACCGTCGAGCAGCGCCGCGTTGTCGGCGGCGAGCGCGTAGACGCGCAGGTCGGGTTGTTCGCGGCGCCACGGCGCCGGCGGCGTGCCTTCCACCAGCGCGACCTGCAGCCCGGCCCGCGCCAGCGCCAACGCGCAGGCCGCGCCGACCACGCCGCCGCCGACCACCACGGCTTCGAGTCCGCCGCGGCGGCTCATGCCTGCCCCCCGCGGCACAGGCGCGGCACCTGGCCGCGATACCCCATCGCGCCGCCGACCAGCAGCGCCTGCAATGCAGGCAGGCGGTCCAGTGCCAGCAGTCCGGCGCTGCGCAACGGCCGCAGCAGCGGCGCCGGGTTCGCGGTCAGCCGCGCCAGGCCGTCGGAGAACGCCAGCGTGCGGTCGCGATCCTCGCGCCGGCGCTGCACGTAGGCCGCCAGCAAATCGTCGGCGCCGGGGTCGGCGCCGTCCTCGATCAGCTCCGCCAGCGTCAGCGCGTCGCGCAGGCCCAGGTTGAACCCCTGCGCGCCGAGCGGATGCACCGCCTGCGCGGCATTGCCGACCAGCACCGCGCGCGGCGCGACCAGGCGCTCGGCGCACACCCGGACCGCCGGATACATGCTGCGCGCCCCGACCGCGAGGAACGCGCCGACGCGCCAGCCGAAGGCGCGCTGCAGGCGGGCGAGGAACGCACCATCTTCCAGCGCCGCGACCGCCTC
The DNA here is from genome assembly GCF_003416885.1 of Cognatiluteimonas weifangensis. Taxonomy (GTDB): domain Bacteria; phylum Pseudomonadota; class Gammaproteobacteria; order Xanthomonadales; family Xanthomonadaceae; genus Cognatiluteimonas; species Cognatiluteimonas weifangensis. The sequence goes on along the minus strand of NZ_QVPD01000010.1, from coordinate 61,271 downwards.
GGCCTCCGCGCGCGCCACGCCGTGGACCACGCCGTAGTGGCCGTCGCCGCGCGGCAGCAGCGCGGTCGGGCCGTCCTCGCCGAAACGCTCGTAGGCGGTGCCGTCAGGCGCGCGCGCGCTGCGCACCCGGGCCACGAACAGGGTCTGCGCGTAGTCGTGTTCCTGCGCGGCGATGCCCAGCGCCTCGCGCACGCCGCTGCGGGCGCCGTCGGCGGCGACCAGCAGCCGCGCCGACAACGTGCGCTCGCCGACTTCGTCGCGGATCCGCAACGTGCGCGCATGGCCATCGACACCATCGACGCCGACGCAACGCGCCGGCCGGTAGCGGGTGAGGCGGGTCAGCTCCGCCAGCCGCGCCTCCAGCGCCAGACCGAAATCGCGCGCGACCACCACCTGGCCGAACGCCTCGCGCCCGTAATCGGCGGCGTCGAGCCGGACCCGGCCGAAATCGCCGCGGCGGCTGACGTGGATGCGGCGCACCGGCGCCGCCGGCGCCTGCAGTTTCTGCAGCACTCCCAACGCGGTCAGCGCCTGCACCGTGGCTTCGGCGAAGCTCAGGTTGCGCTGGTCGAACACCGCCGGCAGGGTGCCGGCCGGCGTCGCCTCGACCAGGGCGACATCGACGCCGATCCGCTCCAGCGCGATCGCCAGGCTGGCGCCGACCAGGCCGCCGCCGACGATCGCCACGTCATGCCGTGCTTGCGCGCTCGCGTTCATGCCTGCCGGTGAGAGGTCGCAGGTGGGGTGCGCTATGCTAACGGTTCCGGCTCCACTACCCGCGTGCATCCGATGAACCGTCCCGCTTCCGCCACCCTGTTCGCCCCCGGCCCGCTGCTGCTGACCGGCCTGATCGTCGCCGCCGCGCTGACCCGGCTGCTGCCGCATCCGCCGAATTTCTCGCCGGTGGAGGCGATCGCGCTGTTCGGCGGCGCGTACTTCGCCTCGCGACGCTGGGCGCTGCTGGTGCCGCTGCTGGCGCTGCTGCTGTCCGACCTGGTGCTGGGGGCCCTGCACGGCGCCGACTACGCCAGCTACCTGGGCAGCCTCAGCTTCTGGTCGGTGTACGCCTGCGTCGCCCTGTCGAGCGTGCTCGGCTTCGGCCTGCGCGGCAAGGTCGCGGGCGCGCGGGTGCTCGGCTACTCGCTGCTCGGCTCGGTGCTGTTCTTCGCGGTCACCAACTTCGGCGCCTGGCTGGCCTCGCCGCTGTATCCGCAGGACGCGGCCGGGCTCGGCGCCGCCTACCTCGCCGGCATCCCGTTCTTCCAGTGGACGCTGCTGGGCACCCTGACCTACGCGGCGGCGCTGTTCGGCGGCTTCGAGCTGCTGCGCGCGCGCCTGCCGGCGCTGCGCACGCAAACGGTGTAGGCCAGCCGTCATGGGCAACCGGCTGTCGAAGATCTACACCCGCACCGGCGACGACGGCAGCACCGGCCTGGGCGACGGCACCCGGGTGGCCAAGGATGCGGCGCGGGTCGCCGCCTACGGCACCATCGACGAGGCCAACTGCGCACTCGGCGTACTGCTGGCGGCACCCGTTCCCGAGGACATCCGCGAGCTGCTGACCACGATCCAGCACCAGCTGTTCGACCTGGGCGGGGAGCTGTGCATTCCCGGCCATGCCGCGATCCACGACGCCGACGTCGACGCGCTGGAACGCGCGCTGGACGGCTACAACGCCGACCTGCCGCCGCTGAAGGAATTCATCCTCCCCGGTGGCGGCGAAGCGGCGGCGCGCTGCCAGCTGGCGCGCACCATCGTCCGCCGCGCCGAGCGCGCGGTCGTTACCCTGGCCCGCGACGAGGTCGTGCGGCCGCAGGCGGGTCGCTACCTCAACCGCCTGTCCGACCTGCTGTTCGTGCTGGCGCGCGTGCTGGCCCGCGCCAGCGGCCAGGGCGAAGTGCTGTGGAAGCACGAGCGCCGCAAGCCCGCGTCCGCCTAGCCGGCGCTCGCGAGACCTACCGGCCGCCGGCATCTGCCGGCCCTCCGGATCGTGCTGATCGGATCGGCGTGCCGCACGCCGGCGACGTGACGCTTGCCGGCCCCGCCAGCGGTCGGCCATGACACTCGCGGTCTACACCCACGCCGCATGCCTGGGCCACGATCCCGGGCCCGCGCATGTCGAACGCCCCGAGCGGCTGTCCGTGGTGACGCAAGCCTTGCGCGACGCCTTCGGCGACGCCCTGCACTGGCGCCAGGCGCCGCGCGCGAGCCGCGGCGCCCTGCTGCGCGTGCACGCGCCCTCACTGCTGCACACGGTGCTGGAAACCCGCCCGACGCAGCGGCTCGCGCTGGATCCGGACACGCTGCTGTCGCCTGGCTCCGCCGAAGCCGCGTTGCGCGCGGCCGGCGCCGCGGTGGCGGCGGTCGACGGCGTGCTCGGCGGCGACGACCGGCGCGCGTTCTGCGCGGTGCGTCCGCCCGGCCACCACGCCAGCGCCGACACCGCGATGGGCTTTTGCCTGTTCAACAACGTCGCGGTGGCGGCGGCGCACGCGCTGGACCGGCACGGGCTGGCGCGCGTGGCGATCGCCGATTTCGACGTCCATCACGGCAACGGCACCCAGGCGATCTTCGAGCGCGAGCCGCGCGTGCAGTACCTGAGTTCGCACCAGCGGCCGCTGTACCCGGACAGCGGCGGCGGGGACGAGCGCGGAGTCGGCAACCTCGTCAACGCGCCGTTGCCGCCTGGCGCCGGTGGCGCGGAGTTCCGCACGGCCTGGCGCGAGCGCCTGCTGCCGGCACTGGAGGCGTTCGCGCCGCAGCTGCTGCTGTTGTCGGCCGGCTTCGACGCGCACTGGCGCGACCCGCTGGCGCAGTTGCGGCTGCACGCCGACGACTTCGCCTGGCTGACCCGGGCGCTGGCCGCGGTCGCCGCGCGCCACGCGCACGGCCGCATCGTCTCGGTGCTGGAGGGTGGCTACGATCTGGACGCGTTGCGCGCCTGCGCGGTGGCCCATGTCGGCGCGCTGCTGGCAGCGCCGGCAACGACCGACTGAGCGGGCCCGGGCGTCGGCCGATGCCGGCGCCCGGCGCGGGACGCGCCGCCGGAGCCGCACGCCGGAACCCCGTCACCCCCCGCGGGCGCCCGTGCCGGCGCCGGTGCCGCATTGCCGCTGTCCATGGGATGCGGCAAGCTAACGGCCGTTTCCGCCCCACGGACGCCTCGTGCGCAAAGCCCTCCGCCTGCTGCCGTTGCCGTTGTGCATCGCCATGTCGCTGACGGCGCAGGCCGCCGAGGACCGCCCCGAGGACTGGCGCCTGTGCCCGCTGCAGGAGGCGGTGCCGGCGTTCGCCGATGCCCAGCCGCCGGTCGGCAGTGCCGATGCCCGGGCCGCGCAACCCACCGACATCGAGGGCGACCAGCTCGCCGGCACCGAATCGAAGCCGGAATTCGAAGGCAATGTCGCCCTGCGCCGCGGCGACCAGTTCCTGGGCACCAACAAGCTCACCTTCGACAGCGACAGCGGGCACTACGTCGCCGACGGCAGCGTGCGCTACCAGGATGCGGGCATGCGCCTGGTCGCCGACAGCGCCGAGGGCAACCAGAACGCCGACACCCACAGCATCCGCAACGTGCGTTACCAGCTGGTGTCCCGGCGCGGCAACGGCGGCGCCGGGCACATCGAGATGCACGGCGCCCAGGGCGCGCTGTACGGCGCCACTTATTCGACCTGCCCGCCCGGGCAGCGCAGCTGGGAACTGCGCGCCGAGCGCATCGACGTCGACACCGAGGCCGGCACCGGCGTGGCCCGCAACGCGATCCTGCGGGTCGGCAAGGTGCCGGTGCTGTACGTGCCCTGGTTCCCGTTCCCGATCGACAACCGCCGCCGCAGCGGCTTGCTGTACCCGAGCGTCAGCTCCTCCGGCCGCAACGGCTTCGACTACCGCCAGCCGATCTATTTCAACCTGGCGCCGAACTACGACCTGACCCTGACGCCGCGGCTGATGACCCAGCGCGGCGTGCAACTGGGTTCGCAGTTCCGCTACCTCACCGACACCGGCCGCGGCACCCTGGAACTGGAATACCTGCCTTCCGACCAGCTGACCGATCGCGAGCGCGAGCGCGAAACCGCCGAATTCCTCGCCGGCGGCTATGCGCTGGACAACCGTCGCGGCGAGGACCGCGGCCGCTTCCATTTCGATGCCCGGCAGGACCTGTTCGGCAGCTGGCAGGCGCGCACCAACCTCAACTGGATCAGCGACCCGCGTTACCTCGAGGACTCCAGCAACAACGTCGACGGGCTGGCGCCGTACCGGCTGCGCAGCGACATCGGCATCTACGGCCACGGCCGCTACTGGGACGCCGGGGTGATGGCGGACCACAGCCAGCTGTCGGACTACACGCTGCGCGACATCAATCTGCCGCACGATCGCCTGCCGCGCGCCTATGTGCGCTGGGAGCAGCCGTTCGGGCGCTGGCTGACCGCGGGCCTCGACGCCGAAACGGTGCGCTTCCAGCATCCGGACCGGGCCGGCGGCAGCCGCGCGGACTTCAAGCCCTTCGTCGGCATGCCGCTGCAGGGCGCCAGCTGGTTCCTGACCCCGAAGCTGGCCTGGCGCTACACCGGCTACCGCCTCGACGACGCGCTCGCCGCCACGCTGGGCGACGACGCGCCGCACCGCAGCCTGCCGATCGCCTCGCTGGATGCGGGGCTGTTCCTGGACCGCGAAACCAGCTTCGGCGGCGAGAGCTACCTGCACACGCTGGAGCCGCGCCTGTTCTACCTGCGCGTGCCCTACCGCGACCAGGCCGGGCTGCCGTTGTTCGACACCCGGCCGATGACGTTCAGCTGGGGCCAGCTGTTCCGCGACAACCGCTACACCGGCGCCGACCGCCAAAGCGACGCCAACCAGCTCACCCTGGCCGTGTCGACGCGGCTGCTGCGCCAGTCCGACGGCCGCGAGAAACTGTCCGCCAGCCTCGGCCAGATCCGCTACTTCGACGCGTCGCTGGTCACCGCGCCGCGGGAGACGCCGGTGGAGCGCGGCAAGTCCGCGTGGGTCGCCGACGCCAGCTACGCGATCAACGACCGCTGGAGCCTGGGCGGCTCCTACCAGTGGGACCCCAAGTTCCGCCGCAAGGATCTGGCCAGCGTCCGCACCCGCTACCTGATCGGCGACGACGGCATCGTCAACCTCGGCTACCGCTACCGCCGCGACCTGCTGGAACAGGTGGACTTCAACTTCCTCTACCCGCTGAGCCCGGCGTGGAGCGTGGTCGGCCGCTACTACTACTCGCTGCAGGACCGGCAACTGCTGGAAGGCATCGCCGGCTTGCAGTGGGACAGCTGCTGCCTGGCGGTGCGCCTGGTGGGGCGTCGTTACCTGCACAACCGCGAGGGCGACTTGAGCAATTCGATCCAGCTGGAGATCGAGCTCAAGGGGCTGGGTTCGGCCGGCGCGGACACGGAGTCGCGTTTGCGCCGTGCTATCCTCGGCTACTACCGCGAGGACCTCTACCTCGTACCGCCGTCGGAAGTCAGCGGCAGCGACGACGACGCCAACTCCCCCGACCCGATGCCATGAACAGACTGCTCGCCTGCCTCCTTGCCGTTGCCGCCGCGTTCCCGGCCGCCCAGGCCGCCGCCCAGCAGCTGCAGCCGATCGACCGCATCGTGGCGGTGGTGGACGAGGACGTGGTCCTGCGCAGCGAGCTCGACCGCGCGCTGGGCAACGTGCTCTCGCAGTACGCCACCCGCCAGGACCAGTTGCCGCCGCGCGAGGTGCTGGAGAAGCAGGTGCTCGAGCGCCTGATCCTGGTGAAGCTGGAAACGGCCCGCGCCCGCTCCTCCGGCATCAACGTCAGCGACCAGGAAGTCGACGCCGCGCTCGCCAACATCGCGCAGCAGAACAACATCGGCCTCGACCAGCTCGGCGCCCAGCTCGCCCGCGACGGCATGACGATCGCCGACCTGCGCAGCTCGGTCCGCGACGAGATCGCCATCCAGCGCCTGCGCCAGAGCTTCGCGCAGAGCCGGATCAGCGTCAGCGAAGGCGAAGTCGACGCCGCGCTGGCCAACCAGGCTGCCGGCAACCAGTACCACCTCGCGCACATCCTGGTGGGACTGCCGGAAGGCGCGACCCCGGACCAGATCGCCGCCGCGCAGCGCAAGATCGAAGGCATCAAGGCGCAGCTCGACCGCGGCGAGATCGATTTCGCCGCGGCCGCGGTGCGCTATTCCGACAGCCCCAACGCCCTGGAAGGCGGCGACCTGGGCTGGCGCAGCCTGGACGAGATCCCGCCGGTCTTCGCGCAGGCCATCAGCAGCATGCAGGCCGGCCAGATTCTCGGCCCGATCCGCGGCGCCAGCGGCTTCCAGCTGCTGCAGTTGGTCGACACCCGCGACGCCAGCGCCGCGGCACCGCGTACGGTGACGCAACTGCAGGCGCGCCACATCCTGGTGCGCGCCGGCGAGGACGGCGACGCCGCCGCCCAGGCCGAGCTGGAGACCCTGCGCGCCCGCATCGCCGGTGGCGCCGATTTCGCCGCGCTGGCGCGGGAACACTCCGAGGACACCGCCACCGCCGACAAGGGCGGCGAGCTCGGCTGGTTCGCGCAGGACGCCTACGGCCCGGACTTCGGCGCCCAGGTCGCGGCGCTGCAGGACGGCCAGGTCTCGGCTCCGTTCAAGACCCAGGCCGGCTGGCACATCGTGCAGCGCGAAGGCGCGCGTCAGGTCGCCGCGGCCGACGACAACCGCCGCCAGCTGGTGCGCGAGAGCATCGGCCAGCGCAAGCTGGAGGAAGAGTGGGACCGGTTCCTGCGCGAGATGCGCGGCGAGGCCTACGTCGACATCCGCCTGGCCGAGACCGCGGCGGCGCCCGCGATCGCCGCCCCGCCCGCGACCGCCCCGGCCGACGGCGACTGAGATGCCCCGCCCGCGGCTGGCGCTGGTCCCGGGCGAGCCGGCCGGCGTCGGCCCGGAGCTGTGCGTGCGCGCCGCGCAGCGCGCCTGGGAGGCCGACCTGGTCGTGTTCGGTGATCGCGGCAGCCTGCAGCGCGCCGCGGCCGCACTGGCGCTGCCGCTGGCCTTCGCCGCCGCCGACGCCCCGGCGGCCCCGGGCGTGCTGCCGCTGGTGGACATGCCCCACCCCGTCGCCGCCCGCTTCGGCACCCCCGAGCCGGGCAACGCCGCCAGCGTGATCGCCGCGCTGCAGGCCGCCGCCGGCGCCTGCCTGCGCGGCGACTGCGACGGCCTGGTCACCGGCCCGGTGCACAAGGCCACGATCAACGCCGGCGGCATCGCCTACACCGGCACCACCGGGCTGCTGGCCGCCCAGGCCGGCCGCGAGGTGGTGATGATGCTGGCCAACGCCATCGTCCGGGTGGCGCTGGCGACCACCCACCTGCCGCTGCGCGCGGTCGCCGACGCCATCACCGTCGAAGGCCTGCAGCGCACGCTGCGGATCCTGGAGGCGGCGTTGCGCGAGGAGTTCGGCATCGCCGCGCCGCGGATCGCGGTGCTGGGCCTGAACCCGCACGCTGGCGAGGACGGCCACCTCGGCCGCGAGGAACTGGACGTCATCGCCCCCGCGCTCGCCGCGCTGCGCGCGCAGGGCATGCGCCTGAGCGGCCCGCTGCCGGCCGACACCGCATTCCTGCCGCAGCGGCTGCGCGAGTGCGACGCGGTGCTGGCGATGTACCACGACCAGGGCCTGCCGGTACTCAAGTACAGCGATTTCGCGCACGCGGTGAACCTCACCCTGGGCCTGCCCTACCCGCGCGTGGCGGTGGATCACGGCACCGCGCTGGACCTGGCCGGCAGCGGCCGCGCCGATCCGTCGAGCCTGTTCGCCGCGATCGAGGCCTGCACGCGGCTGGCACGCCACCGGCGCCACGCGTGAGCCGGCGCCCCGCCCCCGCGCACGACGCCGACGGCTTCCGCCGCGAGGCCAAGAAACACCTCGGCCAGAACTTCCTGCACGAGCGCGGGGTGATCGACAAGATCGTGCTGGCAATCGACCCGCGGCCCGGCGACCGCATCGTCGAGATCGGTCCCGGCCAGGGCGCGCTGACCCTGCCGCTGCTGGACCGCCTGGGCGCGCTGACCGCGATCGAGTTCGACCGCGACCTGCTGGTGCCGCTCGCCGCCGCGGCGCGGGCGCACGGTGCGCTCACCCTGCTCAACGCCGACGTGCTCGACGTCGACTTCGACGCGCTCGCCGGCGACACCCCGATCCGGCTGGTCGGCAACCTGCCCTACAACCTGTCCTCGCCGATCCTGTTCCACGCCCTGGCGCACGCCGCGGCGATCGTCGACATGCATTTCATGCTGCAGAAGGAAGTGGTCGAGCGCATGGCCGCCGCCCCGGGCAGCAAGGTCTACGGCCGCCTGAGCGTGATGCTGCAGGCGTACTGCGCGGTGACGCCGCTGTTCACGGTGCCGCCGGGCGCGTTTCGGCCCGCGCCCAAGGTCGAATCGGCAGTGGTGCGGCTGCGGCCGCGGCCGCCGACGCAAGTCGGCATCGTCGATCCGGCGGGGTTCGCGCAACTGGTGCGCGCGGCTTTCGGCCAGCGCCGCAAGACCCTGCGCAATGCCCTGGCCGGGGTCGCCGACGGCGCCATGATCGAGGCCGCCGGCCTGCGCCCGGACGCGCGCGCCGAGCAGCTGTCGGTGGCCGATTTCATCCGCCTGGCCAACCTGCGCGCGGCCGCCTAGCCCGCGCGTTCACGCTTCGCGCTTACACTGTGGCCATGAACGACCGCACCCGCGACGACGGCGGCGACTACGTCCTCGACATCGACGTCGCCACCCGCTACCTCGACGAGCAGTCCGAACCGGCCCAGGACCGCTACGTCTTCGCCTACACCATCCGCATCCGCAACGACGGCAGGCAGCCGGCGCGGCTGCTCGGCCGCCACTGGCGGATCACCGACGCCAACGGCAAGGTCGAGGAAGTCGTCGGCGACGGCGTGGTCGGCGAGCAGCCCTGGCTGTGGCCCGGCGACGACTTCACCTACACCTCCGGCGCGGTGCTGGGGACCAGCCTGGGCACGATGCAGGGCAGCTACGCGATGCTGGCCGACGACGGCACCCGCTTCCGGGCGACGATCCCGGCCTTCACCCTCGCCGTGCCGCGCACGCTGCACTGAGGCGCAGCATGGACCGGCCGGCATGAGCACCTGGGCGATCGGCGACCTGCAGGGCTGCTACGCGCCCACGCAGCGGCTGCTGGAGCGCATCCGCTTCGATCCCGCGGTCGACCGGCTGTGGTTCTGCGGCGACCTGGTCAATCGCGGCGGGCAGTCGCTGGAGACGCTGCGGCTGGTGCATTCGTTGCGCGCCCACTGCGTGACCGTGCTCGGCAACCACGACCTGTCGCTGCTGGCGATCGGCGAACGCCGCCCGGAGGAGCAGCGCCGGGTCAATCCCGACCTGCAGCGCGTGCTGTTCGCGCCCGACAGCGGCGAACTGCTGGCGTGGCTGCGCAAGCAACCGCTGCTGCATGCCGACCGCACGCTGGGCTGGATGATGGTGCATGCCGGCCTCGCCCCCAAGTGGACCACGACCCTGGCCGAAAAGCACGCGCGCGAAGTCGAGCAGAAGCTGTGCGGCGACGGCTACCGCAAGCTGCTGAAGAACATGTACGGCGACCGCCCCGAGTGGTCGCCGAAACTCGCCGGCAGCGACCGCGACCGCGCCATCATCAACGTGTTCACGCGCCTGCGCTTCTGCACCCCGCGCGGGCGCATCGCCTTCGACGAGAAAGGCCCGCCCGGCACCCAGCAACCCGGCCTGTACCCGTGGTACGAAGTGCCCGGGCACGCCGCGCGCGACCTGCGCATCGTCTGCGGGCACTGGTCCGCGCTCGGCCTGTTCATCGGCCACGGCGTGCACGCGCTGGATACCGGTGCGGTCTGGGGCGGCAAGCTGACCGCGCTGCAGCTGGACAGCGAGGAGCTGCGCATCGTGCAGGTGCCGGGCCGCGACGTGCCGGCCTCGCCGCCGCAGCCGCGGCCACGTCCCGTCGCCATGGCGATGCACAAGCGCTGAGGACCGCGCGACGTTGCGGCGGCGGACTGCCGCCCGGAAGCCGTTCCCGCGGCCCGGCGGCGGCATGTCCGCCACCGACCGCCCCGGACAATGCGGTGCCATCGACATCCGCTTCGCCGGGCACGCCGTCCGCGCCCGCCCGGTCGTACTCAGGGCACGCGGGCGTAGTCGATGAATTCGAAAGCGAAGGCATGCTTCGCGTCGCCGGCATGCGGCTGCCGCGAGACGACGCGCCAGGCCGCCGGGTCGAACCGCGGGAAGAACGCGTCGGCGCCGGCCACCACCGTATCGACCCGGGTCAGATGCATGCTCGCCGCCGACGGCAAGGCCAGGGCGAAGACTTCACCGCCGCCGATCACGCACAACTCGGCGGCGCCATCGCCGTCGGCTGCCGCCAGGGCCGCCTCCAGCGAATCGACCGCTTCCATCCCCGCGAACGGCACCGTGCCGCCACGCGTCATCACCAGGTTGCGCCGCCCCGGCAATGCGCGTCCCAGCGACTGCGCGGTCCGGCGGCCCATCAACAGCGGCTTGCCCAGGGTCAGCGCCTTGAAGCGCCTGAGGTCGTCGGGCAGGTACCAGGGCAGCGCATTGCCCTTGCCGATGGCGTAATCGCGGTCGAGGGCGGCGATCAGGGAAAGCTCGGTCACGTCCTTGCCTTGTCGTCGGTGGCGGGGGGAACGGCGGCGGATGCCCGCGCCCATGCCGGCGGCATCACACCGCCACCGGCGCCTTGATCGCGGGCAGCGGGTCGTAGCCTTCGATGGCGATGTCGTCATAGCCGAAAGCGAACAGGTCGTCGACGCCAGGATTGAGGCGCAGGCGCGGCAATGGCCGCGGCTGTCGCGCCAGCTGCTCGCGCGCCTGCGCGAAGTGGTTCACGTACAAGTGCGCATCGCCCAGCGTGTGCACGAAATCGCCGACCCCCAGCCCGCAGACCTGCGCCACCATGTGCGTGAGCAGCGCGTAGCTGGCGATGTTGAACGGCACCCCGAGGAAGATGTCGCCGCTGCGCTGGTACAGCTGGCAGCTGAGCTTGCCGTCGGCGACGTAGAACTGGAACAGCGCGTGGCACGGCATCAGCGCCATCTGCGGCAGGTCGGCGACGTTCCAGGCGCTGACGATCAGCCGGCGCGAATCCGGGTTGCGCCTGATTTCCTCGATCACCCACTGGATCTGGTCGATCTCGCGTCCATCGCCGCTACTCCAGCGTCGCCACTGCTTGCCGTAGACCGGGCCGAGCTCGCCGTCGGCGTCGGCCCACTCGTCCCAGATCGAGACCTTGTTGTCCCTGAGGTAGGCGATGTTGGTGTCGCCCTTCAGGAACCACAGCAGTTCGTGCACGATCGAGCGCAGGTGCAGCTTCTTGGTGGTGAGCAGCGGGAAGCCTTCGTTCAGGTCGAAGCGCAGCTGCCAGCCGAACACCGAGCGGGTGCCGGTACCGGTGCGGTCGGCCTTGTCGGTGCCGTGTTCGAGCACGTGGCGCAGCAGGTCGAGGTACTGCTTCATGGCAACGTCTGCATCGCGTCAGTCTTTCGCCGCTGTCGCCGGCTGCGGCTGCAGCGTCGGCGAGCGCCGCGACAGCCACAGCCAGAACAACCCGACCGCCACCAGCGGCAGGCTCAGCAGCTGGCCCATGGTCAACCAGCCGAAGGCAAGGTAGCCCAGCTGCGGGTCGGGCACGCGCACGAACTCGACCGCGAAGCGGAACACCCCGTACAGCACCGCGAACACCCCCGCCACCGCATAGCGCGGCCGCGGCCTGCGCGAGTACCACCACAGCGCCGCGAACAGCACCACGCCTTCCAGCAGCGCCTGGTACAGCGGCGAGGGATGGCGCGCGTAACGGTCGAGCGCGCCGCTGGCCAGCTGCGCCTGCAGTTGCGCCGGGCTCAGGCCCGCGAGCGTGGCTTCCGCATGCGGGAACACCACGCCCCAGCCGCCTTCCGTGTACTTGCCCCACAGTTCGCCGTTGATGAAATTGCCCAACCGCCCCAGCCCCAGCCCCGGCGGCACCAGCGGCGCCACGAAATCGATCGCATCGAAGAAATGCAGCTTGCGCCGCCGCGCCCACCACCAGGTCGCCACGCACACGCCCAGCAGGCCGCCGTGGAAGCTCATCCCGCCTTCCCAGATCTTGAACACCTGCAGCGGCTGCGCGATGTAGGCCGGCAGGTCGTAGAACAGGATGTAGCCCAGGCGCCCGCCGAGGATCACGCCGAGCATGCCGTAGAACATCAGGTCGCCGAAGCCGGTCTCGTCGACGCTCGGCAGGCGGCCGGCGCGGATGCGGCGGCGGCCGAGCCACCAGGCCAGCCCGAAGCCGAGCAGGTACATGACCCCGTACCAGTGCACCGCCGGGTGCAGGGTCAGGCCGAACAGCGAGAACTGCGGCAACTGGATGGCGATCGGATCGATCTGGTGCAGGTAGGGCGCCACCGGCGGCTCCGGGATGGGGAGCCCCTATTGTGCCGTGCAAGACAGGAGCACGCTCGCCCGATTCACAACGCGCGCCGCACGCCGCGTCATGCACTTGCGGGCTTTCGGCTCTTCCCTTGTCCGGGAGCGCGGACTTCGGACGAGTCGCGGCCCGGCGGGTCGGGGGTGCTGCGCCCTCCTGACGACGTCCTGTCTTTGAGTCAGGCCGCAGGCCATCCATGGCCTGGCTTCGCGTGATCGGCTTCGGAGGGAGTCGCCGCCCGGCAGGCTGGGGGTGCTGCGCTCTCCTGACGACGTCCTGTCTTTGAGTCAGGCCGCAGGCCACGCATGGCCTCGCTTCGTGTGATCGGCTTCGGAGGGAGTCGCCGCCCGGCGGGCTGGGGGTGCTGCGCCCTCCTGACGACGTCCTGTCTTTGAAGTTGGGGCGCAGGTCATGTCTGGCCTGACTTCAAGTCATGGCTGCTCTTGTTAGACCAGCTTCGGAAGGAGTCGCCGGCCGACGGGCTGGGGGTGCTGCGCCCTCCTGACGACCTCCTGTCTTTAAGTCGGGTCGTGGACCCTCCATGGTCCACTCTCCGCACCCCCAGCCCGCCGGCCGGCGACTTCGCGAGATTGGCGTCCATCGCTTCTGGTTGGTTTTCCCTACAAGCGCCGACTCACTTGCCAGAAGCCGGTGGCCCGGCCTGTGCGGGACCGTCGGCGGCATGGATGCCGCCGAGGAGCCTACAGGGATGTATTCACGGCGTGTCCCGCACAGGCCGGGCCGCCGGCTTCCCCCGCAAAGGCTTCCGCGCTTTGAAGGAAAGTCTCCACGGTGTGTCGCGCACAGGCCGGGCCATCGGCTTCCCTCACAGAAACTTCCACGCTGAAGCACGTATCCACAGCGTGTCACAGGCCGGGTTACATTCTTTCCTACAGGGCTCCCGCACTTGGCAAAAGGCCGTTTTGTAGGGCCCGACCCGGCCCAGGCCCACCCGCTTCAGAACACGTGCGGCAAATCCGGCAACTCATTCGCGTCTGCCGCTCCCGGCAGGCGCGGGAAATGTTCGGCCAGTAGGTCCGAGACCGCGGCCACGCCTTGCAATACCGCCGCCTCGGCCTCGCCGGCACGCAGGCGCTGCTCCATCAGCCGGCAGACTTCGCTCCACTGCCCGGCGCCGATCAGCGCGTCGAGGCCGCGGTCGGCGACGATCTCGATGCGGTGGTCGGCCAGCAGCAGGTACAGCAGCACGCCGTTGTTGGCGGCCGTGTCCCAGACCCGCAACTGCGCGAACGCCGCGTGCGCGCGATTGCGGGCGTCGTGGCCGGCCAGCAGCGCGCGCGCCGGCAACGCGGACTCGACCGCGAAGCAGACCTCGCCCCGATGCCGCGCTTCGCCGGCGGCGACCGCCGCGGCGATGCGTTGCAGGGCAGCGGCCGGAAACAGGCGCGCGGCCGACGGCGCGAACAGATGCTTGAGCCATCGCATGGCCATCGTCCGCCCTACCAGCGGCCGGAGGCGCCGCCGCCTCCGCTCATGCCGCCGCCGCCCGACCAGCCACCGCCCCCGCCGAAGCCGCCGCCACCCCCGAAACCGCCGCCCCAGCTGCCGCCGCCGAATCCGCCCCAGCCGCCATGGCGGACATAACGTCCCGGCTGCGTCCGGGTCAGGCCGAGCAGCAGGCCGATCACCGCGCCGGCCCCGCCGATCAGCAGCGCCTGCGCGATCAGCCACGCCACTCCGCCGGCCGCGCCGGCGCCCAGCAGCGCGCGCACCGGCGCCGGGGCGCGGCCGAAGATCCCGCGCGCAAGCTGCGCCACCACGAACGCGGCGAACAAGGCGAACAGCCAGTCGCCGCCTCCGCCGCCGCGGTTGTCGGCCATCGGCGCCGGCAGCGATTCGCCATCGATCAGCTTGACCAGCGCCGCGGTGGCGTCGGTGAGGCCGCCGCCGTAGTCGCCGGCACGGAATTTCGGCACCAGGTATTCCTGGATCACCCGCGCCGCGGTCGCGTCCGGGATCGCGCCTTCCAGGCCGTAGCCGGGCTGGATGCGCACGCGGCGGTCGTCCACGGCCACCACCAGCAGCACGCCGTCGTCCACTCCCTTGCGCCCCAGTTTCCACTGGTCGTAGACGCGCTGGGTGTAGGCGGCGATGTCCTCGGGCTGCGTGCTCGGCACCAGCAGCACCTGCAGCTGGCTGCCCTTGCGTTGTTGCAGCTCCCAGGCCTGGGCTTCCAGTGCCTGTCTGGTGGCGGCATCGAGCGTGCCGGTGACGTCGACCACCGGCGCGTCCAGCGGCGGGATCGGCGCCAGCTGCTGCGCGTGCAGCGACCCCGACGCGAGCAAAGCGGCCAGCCCCAGCGCCAGCCCCAGCCACGCGGGCAGCCGCCACGAGCTCCAGGCAACCATCAGCACGGACCCGTCAAGACGGCGCCACGGTGCCGGTGCGCGCCGGTGCGATCAGCCACCGGCCGGCGCGGGTTGCCGCGCCGGGGGTGGTTGCGGCTGTGCCGCGGGTGCACCGAAGTCGACTGTCGGCGGTCGCTGGATCCGTTGCTCGTTCTCGACCGAGAAATTCGGCTTGGGCTTGTAGCCGAACAGCATCGCGGTCAGGTTGACCGGAAACCGGCGGATGTAGGTGTTGTAGTCCTGCACCGCCTGGATATAGCGCTGGCGTTCGACCGCGATCCGGTTCTCGGTGCCTTCCAGTTGCGCCTGCAGCTGCAGGAAGGTCTGGTCGGCCTTGAGCTGCGGGTAGTTCTCGCTGACCAGCAGCAGGCGCCCGATCGCGCCCTGCAGGGCGCCCTGGGCCTGCTGGAAGCGTTCCAGCGAAGCCGGGTCGCCGGCATCGACGGTGATGCTGCCGACCTGCGCGCGCGCCTGCGCGACCTCGGTGAACACCCGCTCCTCGTGGCTGGCGTAGCCCTTGACCGTCGCCACCAGGTTGGGCACCAGATCGGCGCGGCGCTGGTAGACGTTGAGCACCTGCGACCAGGCGGCGGTCACTGCCTCGTCCTTGCCCTGGATCTGGTTGTAGCCGCAGCCGCCGAGCATCGCGGCGATCAGGATCAGCAGGACGACGCGCATGGCCCGGCTCCGGCAAGGGGACGGCGCATTGCAGCACCGCGCGCGTGAAGGCGCAACGAACGCGTCAGTCCTCCTGCAGCCGCAGCCGCGCGCGCCGCTTGGCCCACAGGTTCAGGCCTTCGACCATGGCGGAGAAACCCATCGAGCCGTAGATGTAGCCCTTGGGCACGTGGATCTCCAGGCCCTCGACCACCAGGTAGGCACCGATCAGCACGATGAAGGCCAGCGCCAGCATCTTGATGGTCGGGTTGTTGTCGATGAAATGACCCAGCGGCTGCGCCGCCAGCAGCATCACCGCCACCGCCAGCAGGATCGCGGCGACCATCACCGCCACGTACTGGTCGGCCATGCCGACTGCGGCGATCACCGAGTCCAGCGAGAACACGATGTCGATCACCGCGATCTGCGCGATCACCGCGGCGAAGGAGTTGGCCGGCTTGGTGTGGATGTCCTCGGACTCGGGCTCGCCCAGGACCTGGTCGCGGATCTCCATCACCCCCTTGAACACCAGGAAGATGCCGCCCAGCAGCAGCACCAGGTCGCGCACCGAGAAGCCGTGGCCGTAGACGACGAACAGGTCCTGCTTCATGTGCGCCAGGTACGCCAGCGTCAGCAGCAGCGCGATGCGGGTGACGCAGGCCGCGGCGATGCCGAACTTGCGCGCGCGCTCGCGGGTCGCCGGCGGCAGGCGGCTGACCGCGATCGAGATGAACACCAGGTTGTCGATGCCGAGCACGATCTCGATCGAACTGAGCGTGACCAGCAGGATCCAGGTCTGCGGGTCGGCAAGCATGGCAAGACTCATCGAACGATCGTTCCAGGCAAGAGGGGGAGAAAAATCAGGACAGGCGCGGACCGAGGATCAGGCCCCAGGTGAGCACCACGTTCAGCATCAGCACGAACACGGCAGCCGAGCCCATGTCCTTGGCGCGGCCGGCGAGCGCGTGCGGCTCGTCGCCATAACGCTCGATCACCGCCTCGATCGCCGAATTCAGCAACTCGATGCCCAGCACCAGCAGGCAGCTGCCGAGCAGCAACACGCGCTCGATCGCGCTGGCGCCCAGCCACAGCCCCAGCGGGGCGAGGACCGCGAACAGGTAGACCTCGAGCCGGAACGAGGATTCGTGCAGCCAGGCGGCGCGCAGCCCCTGCAGCGACCAGCGGGTCGCCAGCAGGATGCGGCCCGGACGCCGCGGCAGATGGCCGAGTTCGTCGGCCACCTCAGCCCGCCGATCCCGGCGCAACGCCACCCGCCCGCCCGGCGGCGCGCCGGCGACCCGCCCCGCGCACGGAGCGGACGGCGGGATGGCCGGCGGGAAGACGCGCGAAGATCGGCATGGGAGACAGGGGGATTACCGGTAATGCCGTGGCGGAGCCACGGCAGAACCGTGATTTTGCCACAGTGGCGGCAGGCCGATGCCGACGGCGCTGCCGGGCCGCGATTTCCGGCCGCGATTTCCGCGCACGGCGGGGCGCCGACGCGCCGGCACCGCGGACCGGCGGCAATGCTGCCCTAGTCGCGGAAGATCGCCACGCCGCGGCGGCCGTCGGGCCCGATCCAGGCCCGGTACATGCCCGCGGTGTTGAACGGCATCGCGATGTTGCCCTCGACGTCCAGCGCGATCACGCCGCCGTCGCCGCCGGCCGCGGGCACGATCCGGTTCACCACCGCGTCCGCCGCCTCCGCCAGGCTGTCGCCGCGGTAGGCCACGCGCGCGCAGATGTCGTGCGCGACGGCGTTGCGGATGTAGAACTCGCCCCAGCCGGTGCCCGACACGCCGCAGCGCGCGTCGGCCCAGGTGCCGGCGCCGATCACCGGCGAATCGCCGATCCGGCCCCAGCGCTTGTTGGTCATGCCGCCGGTGGAGGTGGCCGCGGCGAGGTGCCCGTGCGCGTCCAGCGCGACCGCACCGACGGTGCCGAAGTAGCCGCCCGGCATCGCCGGCACGCCGCCAGCGGCCTGCGCGGTTTCCGCCGCCTGCGCCTTTTCCAGCTGCCGCCGGCGCACGTCGGTGTCGAACCAGCCGTTGGCCACGCGCTCGATCTCGGGACGGGTATCGGCGAAGGCCTCGGCGCCGGCGCCGGCCAGCATCACGTGCGGCGAATGCTCCATCACCGCGCGCGCCAACGCGATCGGATGGCGCACGGTGGTCACTCCGGCGACCGCGCCGGCGCGCTGCGTGTGGCCCTCCATGATCGAGGCGTCCAGTTCGTGGCCGCCGACCGCGTTGAACACCGCGCCCTTGCCGGCATTGAAGCGCGGCGAATCCTCCAGCACCTGGATCGCCGCCTGCACCGCGTCCAGCGCCGCGCCTCCGGCCGCCAGCACCGCGTTGCCCGCCTCCAGCGCGCGCTCCAGGTCGGCACGGATCGCCTGTTCGTCGGCGGCGCTCATGGCGCTGCGCTCGATGGTGCCGGCGCCGCCATGGATCACCAGCGCGGTGCGCGGCGGTTCGGCGGCGTGGGCGCTCAGGGCGGACACGGTCAGCAGCAACAGGGACAGCAGGAAACGACGCGGCATGGGGATCCTCCGGCAGCCATGCCCCGCAGGATAGCGCCGGCGCCATGCCTCCGCAGCCCGGACCCCGCTGCATGCCGCAGCATCCCCTGCAGCCGATCGGCGACGACGGTGCCGTCGGCTATTGCTGGCGCAGCGCTTCGATCGGATCCAGCAGCGAAGCCTTGCGCGCCGGGTAGTAGCCGAAGAACAGGCCGGTGCCGATCGAGAATGCGGCCGCCAGCCCCACCACCTGTGCGTTCAGCGCCACCGGCAACCCGCTGAACCGGCCGACCAGCAAAGCGCCGACGACCCCGATCGCGATCCCGATCACGCCGCCGATCAGCGAGATCAGCATCGCTTCCGCGAGGAACTGCCGGCGCACGTCCGAGGGCGCCGCGCCCACCGCCATGCGCAGGCCGATCTCGCGGATGCGCTCGGTGACCGACACCAGCATGATGTTCATGATGCCGATGCCGCCGATGATCAGGCAGATGGTCGCCACCGCGCCCAGCAGCTTGGACATCAGGTTGGTGGTGGCGGTGCGGGTGGCGACGATTTCGCTGATGTTGCGCACGTTGAAGTCGTCCTCGTCGCCGGGCCTGATCCGGTGGCGCTGGCGCAGCAGCGCCTCGACCTCGGTCTGCGCATAGCCCAGGTCGCGGGCATCGGCGACGGTCAGCGCGATCTGCATCACCGCGCCCGGCGGCAGTCCCATCGTGCCCAGCAGGCGCCGGCGCGCGGTCTCCAGCGGCACCATCACCACGTCGTCCTGGTCCTGGCCGAAGCCGCCCTGGCCCTTGGGCGCCAGCGTGCCGACCACGGTGAACGGCACCCGGCCCAGGCGGATGCTCTGGCCGATCCCGCTGTCCTCGCCGAACAGCGTGCGCCGGACGGTGTCGCCCAGGATCACCACCTTGGCGGCGCTGCCGTAGGCCTGCGCATCGAAACCCTGGCCCTCGGCGAGGGTCCAGCCGTTGATGTCGAACCAGTCCGCCTGCACGCCCTGCCAGCTGGTGGAGGCGTTGTTTTCCGCGTACACCACCTGGGTGTTGCCGCGCAGCGCGCCGGCGACGTACTGGACCTCGGGGATCTCGTCGCGGATCGCCTCGGCATCGCCTTGGGTCAGGGTGAAGAAGCTGCCGGCGCTCATGCGCACGCCGCCGCCCGGGCCGCGCCCGGCGCCGGGCGAGATGTCCAGCCGCTGCGAGCCCAGCCCGGAAACCAGCTTGTCGATCTCCCGCTGCGTGCCCTGCCCCACCGACACCATCACGATCACCGCCGCGATGCCGATGATCACGCCCAGCGAGGTCAGCGCGCTGCGCATCCAGTTGCCGCGCAGGGCGAACGCGGCGGTGCGCAGGATATCGAGGAAGCTCATGCGTCCGCCTCCTGCGCGTGCAGGCGGCCGTCGCGGATCACGTAGGTGCGGTCCGCGTGCGCGGCGACCTCGGCCTCGTGGGTGATCAGCACCACGGTGTGGCCGGCGTCGCGCAGGCGTCCGAACAGCGCGAGGATCTCCTCGCCGGTGCGGCTGTCGAGCGCGCCGGTGGGCTCGTCGGCCAGCAGGATGTCCGGGTTGTTGATCAGCGCCCGGGCGATGGCGACGCGCTGCTGCTGGCCGCCGGACAGCTGGTTGGGATGGTGCCCGGCGCGCTCGGCCAGGCCGACCGCGGCCAGCGCCTCGCGCGCCCGGTGCTGACGCTCGTGCGCCGGCACCCGCGCGTAGCCCAGCGGCATCGCCACGTTGTCCAGCGCGCTCATCCGCGGCAGCAGGTGGAAGCCCTGGAACACGAAGCCGATCTTGTCGCGCCGCAGCGCGGCCAGCTGCTCGGCGTCCAGCGTGGACACGTCCACGCCATCGCACTCGTACACGCCGCTGCTGGGCTTGTCGAGGCAGCCGATCAGGTTCATCAGCGTCGATTTCCCCGACCCCGACGGCCCCATGATGGCGACGAAACCGCCGCGCGCGATGTCCAGGTCCACGTCCCGCAGCGCGACCACTTCGGCCTGGGTGCCGGCCGAATAGACCTTGCCCAGGCCGCGGGTCCGGATCACCGGGGGCGCGGCCACCGCGGCCCGGGGCGCCACCGCGGTCATTGCGCGGCGCGCTCGCCGGTGACGATCCGGTCGCCGGCGCGGACATCGCCGGCGATTTCGGTGTCGGTGCCGTCGCTGGCGCCGATCCGCACCATCACCGGCTGCGGCCGGCCGTCGACCAGCTTGTACACCAGCGTCCGCCGCGCGCCGACCAGTGCCGCCACCGTTGCGTCCCATTGCCGGCGCTGGGCGTCGTCGAGACCGGCGCGGAAGGCGGCGAAATCCTGCTGGAAGCGTTCCAGCATCCGCTGCCGCAGCTGCGCCTGCAGGTCGCCGCCGGCGTTGCCGCCCCCGGACTGGAAGCCGCGCCCGCCGAACAGGCCGTTGCCGCCTGGCTGCGGCGCCGCCTGGCGCGCGGCCTGGCGCTGCCGGATCGCCGCAGCCGCGGCGTCGAAGGCCGCCTGCTGCGTGGCGTCCAGGCGCAGGCCCGCCGCCGCCCGCGCGAGATCCTCGGCGATGCCGCTGCCGCCGCGGGTCGCCGGCGCCCGCGGCCCGGCCGCGGCGGCGTCGTCGGCCGGCTTGTAACGCAGCGCCGCATTGGCCAGCTTGAGCACGCCGGTGCGCTTGCTGACCTCGATCTCGGCGTTGACCGTCAGCCCCGGCAGCAGGGTGCCGTCGCTGTTGTCGACCGTGACCACCACCGGATAGGTGACGACGTTGCTGGTGGTGGTCGCCGACAGCCGCACCTGCTCCACCGTGCCCTTGAACCGGCGGTCGGGGAAGGCGTCGGCGGTGAAGGTCACCGCCTGCCCGGCGCGGACCTGGCCGATGTCGGACTCGTCCACCGCCAGCTCGATCTTCATCTGCGACAGGTCTTCGGCCAGCACGAACAGTTCCGGCGCCTGCAGGCTGGCGGCCACGGTCTGGCCGGGCTCGATGCTGCGGGTCAGGACCACACCGTCGACCGGCGAGCGGATCACGGTCCGTTCGAGGTTGACCCGGGTGGTCTGGGTGGAGGCCTGCTGCTGGCGGATCTGCGCACGCGCCGCGTTGACCTGCGCCTGCGCCTGGTCGCGCGCGGCGCGCGCCAGGTCGATGTCGCTGGCGGCCACCAGTTGCTGCCCGCCGAGCGCGGTCTTGCGCCGGTAGTCCAGTTCGGCATTGCGCAGGCTGGCCTGCGCCTGGCGCAATTGCGCCTGCGCGCTGGCGATCTGCGCATTGCCCTGCGCGATCTGCGCCTGATAGGTGCTGGGGTCGATGCGGGCGATCACCTGGCCCTTTTCGACCTTGTCGTTGAAGTCCACCAGCACCTCGGTCACCTGGCCGGAGACCTGGCTGCCCACGGTGACGGTGGAAATCGCGCTCAGGGTGCCGGTGGCCGAGATCGCCACCCGGATGTCGCCGCGCTCGACCGCGACCGTGCGGTAGCCGCTTTCCGCAGCGGGCGTGCGCTGCTGCCACCACCACAGCGCAGCCACGGCGGCCGCGACGGCCAGGACGATGGCGCCGAGGCGGCGCAGGTTGCGGATGTTCGCAGGCGTGGCGGGTCGGCCCATTCGGATGGCTTCGCAGGGACAAGGGGGGACAGCTCAGGCTAACGCCCGGGCAGCGCGCAGGTTGACCGGCGCGCAACCACGATGGTTCCGGACCGGAACCGCCGGGCCTCAACCGGCAAAGCGGATCGTGGCCGTGGTGCCGCGCCCGGGCACGCTCTCCAGGCCGACCGGCCAGCCGAACCGCTCGCCGAGCCGGCGCACGATCGGCAGGCCCATGCCCTTGCCCAGGGGGTTGTCGGGATCGGCGCGGTAGAACGGATCGAACGCCCGCTGCAGGGCGTCGGCCGACATGCCGATGCCGGTGTCGCTGACCGCCACCCGGTCGCGCTCGATCCGCACTTCGATCCGGCCGTGCGCGGTGAACGTGCAGGCGTTGGCGAGCAGATGCCCCAGCATCATCGCGAACACCCGCGGCGGGGCGTGCAACCGCGGGTCCGCGTTCGCCGTCACCGCCAGCTCGACCGGCTTGCCGGCGAGCAGCGACTGCGCCTTCACCACTTCCTCCTCGACCACCTCGCGCACCGCGAAGTCTTCCCGCTGCGGCTCGACTCCGCCCTCGCGGGCCAGGATCAGGAACGAGTCGACCACCGCCTCCATGTCGCGGCTGGCGCGCTGGATCCGCGCCAGCGAACGCCGTGCGCGCTCGGGCAGATCGGGGTCGTTCTGCAGCAGGTCGCTGGCGACGCGGATCACGGTCAGCGGCGTGCGCAACTCGTGGCTGGCGTCGCGGGTGAAATCGCGCTCGCGGCGCACGAACGCGCGCATGCGCTCGGCCATGCGCTGCAGCGCGCCGGCCAGTTGCCGCGCCTCCATGCCGGCGCCGGGCGGCAGGCGGTCGGCGGCGAGCGCACTGCCGGTCGGTTCCAGCGGATCCCAGCGCCGCACCTGCTGCGCCATCCAGTGCAACGGCGCCACCAGCCGCCTGGCGTTGCGATAGGTGAACCACGCGCTCGCGGCCAGCGCCAGCAGCGCCAGCAGCAATGGCAGCAGCACCAGCTGGAACGCGAGCCAGCCGATCGCCCGCCGCGGGTAGGTCAGGTACAGGCGCGTGCCGTCGCGCTGCTCGACCAGCACCAGGGTATCGCGCAGCGCGTGCAGGCCGGGCGGCAGGCCGCGCAGCAGCGGTGGCAGCATCGCCGTCGAGGCGCCGGCCGGCAGCACGTAACCGCGCAGGATCCGGCTGTCGGGCGCGGCATGCGCGGCATCGCCGGCGCGCCGGGTCCAGAAATAGGCGGCTTCCTGCTGCAGCGTGCGCCGCGCGAGCTGCTGCGTGACCAGCGTCACCGACGCCCAGGTGCCGGCCAGGATGACGACGCTGGCCAGCGCCACCTGCAGCAGGAACGCGACCCGCAACTGACGCGGCAACCCCTGGGCCATGACCGGTCGCCGCCGGGCTCAGGCCGGCTGCTGTTCGATGTCGGCGATGCGGTAGCCGGCGCTCTGCACGGTATGCAGCAACGGCTTGTCGTAGGGCTTGTCGATGGTCTTGCGCAGGTTGTACAGGTGGCTGCGCAGGGTGTCGGAATCCGGCAGACCGTTGCCCCAGATCTCGCGCTCGATCTCCTGGCGGCTGACCACGCGCGGCGATTCGCGCATCAGGATCGTCAGCAGCTTCAGGCCGATCGGCGAGAGCTGCAGCTCGACTCCGCCGCGGGTGGCGCGCAGCGAGGCCGGGTCCAGCACCAGGTCGGCGACCTTGAGCACTTCCGCGCCGACCTGGCGACGCTCGCGCCGGATCAGGGCGCGCAGGCGGGCTTCCAGTTCCTGGATCGCGAACGGCTTGGTCAGGTAGTCGTCGGCGCCGACCGACAGCCCGGTGAGTTTCTCGTCCAGGGTGTCGCGGGCGGTGAGCATCAGCACCGGAGTGGACTTGCGCGCTTCCTCGCGCAGGCGCTTGCACACCTCCACTCCGTCCAGCCGCGGCAGCATCAGGTCCAGCACCACCACGTCGTAGCTGTTTTCCGCCGCCAGGCGGTAGCCGTCGAGGCCGTCGGAAGCGTAGTCGACCTCGAAGCCCCGGCCTTCGAGGTATTCGCCCACCATTTCCGAAATGTTGCGGTTGTCCTCGACGATCAGGACCAGCCCTGCGGGGTCTTGGGAGGCGCGCATGCGGGGGCTCCTTGTCTTCAGCTTTGTGAAGAATGCCGGGTGCGGGGTGGAAAGCGTGTGAAGGCGCTAGGCTGAGGCCCCGTTTGCTACCCGTCCGGCCGCCCGATGTCCCTCCTCGACCGTTTCCTGCCCGTGGCCCTGCTGCTGGGCTCCAACGTGTTCATGACCTTCGCCTGGTACGGGCACCTGCGGTACAAGTCCGCACCGCTGCTAACGGTGATCCTGGCCAGCTGGGGCATCGCCTTCTTCGAATACACCCTGCAGGTACCGGCCAACCGCCTCGGCAGCGCGGTCTACAGCGCGCCGCAGCTCAAGGGCATGCAGGAGGTGATCACGCTGCTGGTGTTCGCCGGCTTTTCCGCCTGGTACCTGGGGCAGCCGCTGAAGTGGAACCACTGGGCCGGCTTCGCCCTGATCGTCGCGGCGGCGTGGCTGATCTTCCTGGACTGAAGCGCGCAATGCGCGCCGATGAACCGTCGGATTCATTCGGGGGAATCGGCTTCGCAAAGAGTCGTCGCCTGGCAGGGCGCCGCCCGGCGGGCTGGGGCGCCACGCCCTCCTGACAACCTGCTGTCCTTTTAGTCGGGCCGCAGGTCATTGGTGGCCCTGACCTAGGGGGCTCGGCTTCGGAGGGAGTCGCCACCCGGCGGGCTGCGGGTGCTGCACCCTCCTGACGACCTCCTGTTTTTTTAGTCGGGCCGCAGGTCATTGGTGGCCCTGACCTAGGGAGCTCGGCTTCGGAGGGAGTCGCCGCCCGACGGGCTGGGGGTGCTGCGCCCTCCTGACGACCTCCTGTCTTTAAGTCGGGTCGTGGACCATCCATGGTCCACTCTCCGCACCCCCAGCCCGTCGGCCGGCGACTGCGCGAGCGTGGAGTCTGTCGCTTCGGGTGGCTCTCTTTTCAAGCGCCAACTCACTTGCCCGGAAGCCGGTGGCCCGGCCTGTGCGGGACCGTCGGCGGCATGGATGCCGCCGAGGAGCCTACCGGGACGTATTCACGGCGTGTCCCGCACAGGCCGGGCCACCGGCTTCCCCCGTACAGGCTTCCGCACTTGAAGGGAAATCTTCACGGTATGTCCCGTACAGGCTGGGCCGCCGACTTCCCCGCGGAAGCTCCCGCGCTTGAAGGAATGTCTGCATGGTGTGTCTTCGGCAGGACTTCCGCGCAGAGGTGTCCGCGCCAAGGACGGATTAGCGGCGTATCCCGCACAGGCCGGAGCACTGGCCTTGCCATCGCCTGTTGGCTACAAGCGGACGCGGCCGAGGAGGATGTCCTTGAACATCACCCAGTCGCCCATCAGCGAATACAGCGGATACCGGAACGTCGCCGGCCGGTTCTTCTCGAAGAAGAAATGCCCGACCCAGGCGAAGCCGTAGCCGCACACCGGCGCGCCCGCCAGCCACCACGCGTTGCGCTGCACCAGCGCCAGCGCCAGCAGCGCCAGCACGCCGCAGCTGCCGACGAAATGCAGCCGCCGCGAACTGCGGTTGGCGTGCTCGGACAGGTAGAACGGATAGAACTCGCCGAAGCTGGCGTAGCGTTTCATCGTGGCCTCCTGCTGCATGTCGGCCGGATGCGTCCGGACCGGATGGGGCGCCCCCGGCAATCGCCGCGGCCCCGGGCGCGCGCAGCGCGCGGCCCGGACTATGCGCGTTCGGCCGCCTTGGCGCGCTCCCAGTAGGCATCCTGCGCCTGCAGCGGCAGCTGCGACAACGACACGCCGTCGGCCGCCGCCAGCGCCTCCATCGCCCGGAACCGGCGCTCGAACTTGGCGTTGGCGCGGCGCAGCGCGCTGCCGGGGTCGACCCTGGCGTGCCGCGCCAGGTTGGCGCAGACGAACAGCACGTCGCCGATCTCGTCCTCCAGCCGGTCGCGCGCCTGCGCATCGTCCGCGGCGGCCGCGACCGCGGCGAACTCGACCCGGGCCTCGTCGATCTCTTCGTGCAGCTTGGCGATCACCGGCTCCGGCCCGGGCCAGTCGAAGCCCACGCGCGCGGCGCGCTGCTGCAGCTTGAGCGCGCGCTGCCACTCCGGCAGGCCGCGGGCGATGCCGGCCAGCGCGGAGGTGTCCGCCTCCCCGGCGGCATCGCGCTCGCGGCGCTTGTGCGCCTCCCACTCCCGGGTCTGCGCCTCCACGCCGTCGACGCTGGCGCCGGCGAACACGTGCGGGTGGCGGCGCAGCATCTTGTCGCAGATCGCCGCGACCACGTCGGCGAAGGCGAACGCGCCGCGTTCCTGCGCCATGCGCGCATGGAACACCACCTGCAGCAGCAGGTCGCCGAGTTCCTCGCGCAGGTCGCCCAGGTCGTTGCGGTCGATCGCGTCGGCGACCTCGTAGGCCTCCTCGATCGTGTACGGCGCGATCGTGGCGAAGCTCTGCTGCAGGTCCCAGGGACAGCCACCGTCGGGATCGCGCAAGCGGGCCATGATCGCGAGCAGGGTGGCGATCTCGCGCGGGTCGCCGGTGATGTCGTTCATGCGTTTCCCCTCGACAAGGTTGCGGATGCCGTCCCCGACGACGGGGCGCCGCTTGCGCAACGCCCGGCCCGGCTTTTCGTGTTCGGGCGCCCGCGCGCGCAGCCGATGCCGCCGGGCACCGGTCAGGCGCGCGGATCCAGCCAGTCGCGCCACGGCAGCGCGGGATCGCCCAGCGCCAGGAAATCGCCGTTGAGGATGGTGTCGCGCTGGTTGTAGCGCAGCGGCCGGCCGCGCGGATCGATCACGATCCCGCCCGCGGCTTCGAGCACGCATTGTCCGGCGGCGGTGTCCCATTCGCTGGTCGGCCCGAAGCGCGGATACACGTCCATGGCGCCCTCGGCGAGGCGGCAGAATTTCAGCGACGAGCCGATGCCGACTGTTTCCACCTCCCCGATCCGGGCCATGAGCGCCTCGGTGCGCGGATCGCGGTGCGAGCGGCTGGCGGCGACGCGCAGCGGCGCGGCCGCCGGCACCCGGGTACGGATGGCGACCTCGGTGTCGCCGTCGCGACGGAACGCGCCGTGGCCGCGCTGGCCGTACCACAGCGCGCCGGTCACCGGCGCCTGCACCACGCCCAGCACCGGTACGCCGTCCTCGATCAGGGCGATGTTGACGGTGAACTCGCCGTTGCGCTTGACGAACTCGCGGGTGCCGTCGAGCGGGTCGACCAGCCACATCCGCGACCATTGCCGGCGCTGCAGCGTCGGCACGTCCTGCGCGGACTCCTCCGACAGCACCGGGATCTCCGGCGCCAGCCGCTCCAGCCCGGCGACGATGCAGGCGTGCGCGGCCAGGTCGGCAGCGGTCAGCGGCGAGCGGTCGTCCTTGTGCGCGACCGCGAACTCGCCCCGGTACACCTCCAGGATCGCGGCCGCGGCCGCATGCGCCAGCGCGATCGCGCCTTCGCGCAGCCGCCCGATCTCATCCGTTGCCATGCTGCAGCCACTCCCGGGTGATGAACAGGGCCGCCAGCGAGCGGCCCTCGGAAAAATCCTCGCGCAGCGCCAGTTCGTGCAGCGCGTGCAGCTTCCACGGCACCACTTCCAGCTCCTCCGGCTCGTCGCCGGGCAGGCGCTGCGGGTACAGGTCGCGCGCGACCACCACGTGCGCCTGGTGGCTCATGTAGCGCGGCGACAGCGTCAGCATGCGCAGCAGCTGCAGCGAGCGGGCGGCGTAGCCGGCCTCCTCCTGCAGCTCGCGGTTGGCCGCGTGCAGCGGCGCCTCGCCGGCATCGATCCGGCCCTCGACCAGGCCCAGCTCGTAGCGGTGGGTGCCGGCCGCGTATTCGCGCACCAGCAACACGGTGTCCGCGTCCAGCAGCGGCACCACGATCACCGCGCCGTGGCCGCGGCTGTGCAGGCGCTGGTACTGGCGGCGCTCGCCGTTGCCGAACTCCAGGTCCAGCCGCTCCATCCGGTAGGGGCCGGCATCCTGCTCGCTGACGTGGTGGATCGTCGGCAGGCGCCGGCTCATCGCCGGCCTCCGCGCCATGGCGTGGCGGACGCGAGCGACGCGGATGCGGCGATAATGCGGCAATGCATAGCCAAACTGACCGGGACGGGCTTCATGCCGGCACGATGATAGCGGACGCCGACGACTGGCGTACGCGCGATCTGGCCGTGCTCTGGCATCCGTGCACGCAGATGCGCGAACATCCGCATGCGCTGCCGCTGCTGCCGGTGGCGCGCGGCGACGGCGCCTGGCTGGTCGGCTTCGACGGCCGCCGCGTGCTGGACGGGGTCAGCAGCTGGTGGACCAACCTGCACGGCCACGCCGAACCGCGTATCGCCGCGGCCATCGGTCGGCAGGCGCAGACGCTGGAGCAGGTGATCCTGGCCGGCTGCTCGCACGCGCCCGCGGTCGAACTGGCCGAACGCCTGCTCGCCCTCGCCCCGCGCGAGGCCGGGCGCGCGCCGCTGGCCAAGGTGTTCTACGCCGACAACGGCTCCTCGGGCGTGGAAGTGGCGCTGAAGATGGCCTTCCACTGGTTCCACAACCGCGGCGTCGCCGGCCGCACCAAGTTCGTCGCGCTGACCGGCAGCTACCACGGCGAGACGCTGGGCGCGCTGTCGGTGGGCGACATCCCGCTGTACCGGCGCGTGTATGCGCCGCTGCTGCTGGAATCGCTGTTCGCGCCGTCGCCCGACGCCTTCGGCGCACGCGATGAAGCCGCCGCGATCGCCTGCGCCGAGCGCGCCGCCGACGCGCTGGCGGCGCTGTTCGACGCGCACGCCGGCGAAATCTGCGCCTTCATCCTCGAACCGCTGCTGCAGTGCGCCGGCGGCATGCGCATGCACCATCCCGCCTACCTGCGGCGCGTGCGCGAACTGTGCGACGCGTACGGCGTGTTCCTGATCGCCGACGAGATCGCGGTCGGCTTCGGCCGCACCGGCACCCTGTTCGCCTGCGAACAGGCCGGCATCCAGCCGGATTTGATGTGCCTGTCCAAGGGCCTGACCGGCGGCTTCCTGCCGCTGTGCGCGGTGCTGGCGACGCAGGACATCTACGACGGCTTCCTCGACGACTCGCGCGAGCGCGCGTTCCTGCATTCGCACAGCTACAGCGGCAACCCGCTGGCCTGCGCGGCGGCGCTGGCTTCGCTGGACATCTTCGACGCCGACGACGTGCTGGCGCGCAACCGCGCCACCGCCGCCCGGATGGTTGCGCTGGCGGCGCCGTTCCGCACCCATCCGGCGGTGGCGGAAGTGCGCCAGCTGGGGATGGTGGTGGCGATCGAACTGCATCCGGAACCGGACAACCGCGAGGACGGCCACGCGGTGGAGATCGCCGGCCGCCGCGGCCTGCGCATGTACCGCGCGGCGCTGGACGCCGACGTGCTGCTGCGCCCGCTGGGCGACGTGCTGTACTGGATGCCGCCCTACTGCATCGACGACGCGCAGCTGGACCTGCTGGCGCACGCCACCGCCACCGCGCTGGCGGAGGCGGACCGGTGCGCCTGACCCGCAGCTTCGTCGACCGGCCGCTGCGTGCGGGCGACACCCTGGTCCTGCCCGACGCCGCCGCCGCGCACCTGGTGCGCGTGCTGCGCCTGCAGCCGGGCGACGCCTGCGTGCTGTTCAACGGCGACGGCCACGATTACGACGCGCGCCTGGTGTCGGTGGGCAAGCGCGAAGTGCGGGCGGAAGTCGTCGCCGCTCGCCGGACCGACAACGAATCGCCGCTGGCGATCATCCTGGTGCAGGGCATCGCGCGCGGCGAGAAGATGGACTGGATCCTGCAGAAGGCGACCGAACTCGGGGTCGCGGCGATCGTGCCGGTGGTCAGCGAGCGCAGCGAGGTCCGGCTGGACGGCGAACGCGCCGACAAGCGCACGACGCACTGGCGCGAGGTCGTCGTCGCCGCCTGCGGGCAATCCGGGCGCGCCACGGTGCCGCCGGTGTCCGCGCCGCAGCCGCTGGCGACGGCCGTCGCCCGGCTGCCCGCCGGGGCCCGGCGCCTGCTGCTGGACCCGCAAGCCGCGCACGGCCTGGACGCGGGCGTCGCCGCGGCCGATGGCATCGTGCTGGCGATCGGCCCCGAGGGCGGCTGGTCGGCGCGCGACCTGGCCACGTTGCGCGATCACGGTTTCGCCGGCTTGCGGCTGGGGCCGCGGGTGCTGCGCACGGAAACCGCCGGCCTCGCCGCGATCGCGGCACTGCAGGCGCTCCACGGCGATCTGGGCTGAACCGCGCCGGGCGCGCGACGCAGTGCTCAGGCCGCCTGCGCCAGCGCCTGCCCGATCAGCTGCTCGACCTGCTCCAGGTCCGGCAACAGCGCGGCATCCTCGTTGAGCACCACCCGTGCCTGCACGCCGGCCGGCAGGTCCTGGCCAAGGGCGCCATCGTCGGCCGCCAGCGCCGCACGCGACACAGTCACCAGACGCGGGAAGCCCTGGGTCAGCAGGGCGAAGAACGGCGCTTTGGGATCGCCGCCGAGGGCCTTGAGCACCACCACTTTGCTGCCCAGGCCGCCATGTTCGTCGGCGATGCCCGCCAGGCGCGCGAAGGCGATCAGCGGCAGCTGCCAGCCGCGCCAGCGGATGCGGCCGAGCAGCCAGTCCGGCGCTCCGGCGACCGGCTCCGGCGCGGCGAACGACAGCACCTCGGCGATGGTGGCGTTGGGCAGCAGCAAACGCGCGCCCGCCACCTGGATCAGCACGCCGCGGATATCGGTCTGGGAAGTGGAGGAATTCATGGGCGGGAGTCCTTGGGCTTCAGGCCGGCCAGCGCGCGGCCAGCTTGCGGGCGAGTTCGGCGGGCGCGCCGGCTTCGGCCCCGCGCGCGGCCAGCGCCTGGGCCGCGACGGCGTCGTAGCAGCCGTCGGGCGACTGCCCGGCCACCAGCGCGCCGCGGGCGGCGTGGGTCATGGCCGCATCCACCACCGCCGGATCGCTGCCGCTGAGCAGGATCACGGCGCTGTCGGCGGCCGGCAGCTGCGCCAGCAGGTCGGCGCCGGCATCGCCGAAACGCAGCCCGGCGTCGTCGGCGATCAGGCCCAGCTCCGCCGGCAATACGTAGACATGGCCGCGCTGCAGCGCCTCGCCGGCCACGGCCAGGTGCACCGGCATCGCGGTGGCGCGCTGCATCTGCCGCACCAGCTTGTCGTGGCGGGCGCCGTCCAGACGCTGCTGGATCAGGACCGGCCGCGGGAACCCCTCCGGCAGGCTGCCGAGCAGTTGTCGTACCGCATCCGGGCCGCCGATTCCAGCCAGCACCAGCACCGCGCCGTCGCGGTTGACCCGCGGGCGCGGCGCATCGACCAGTTCCATGCCGGCGATCCGCTGCTGCAGCTCGTCCAGGTCGCGCTGGAAACGGTCGCGGGCGAGGTGGTCGTCGGCGGGTTCGCCCAGGTCCAGCGGGGGCGCCGGCGCCGCGGCGGGTCCCGCTCGGTCGGGGGCCGCCGCGGTCGAGTCCAGCTGGTCGCGCGGCACGGCCACGGCCAGGGTCTCGGCCTCGCCGGCGATGGCGCTGAGATCACCGTCGCTTTCCGGGCGTCGGTACAGACTCAGGCCGCCGGGCTGGGGCTGCAGGTCCACGTCCTCGGCCACGGCTTCGGCGCCGGGCGGCAGCACGTCACCGTGGCGATGGAGCTTGGCGGCCAGGTGCCGCACCCAGCGCGCCGCGTCCCAGCCGTCGCGCTGCGCGGCGAGTTCGGCCTCGTCGAAGATCACGGTGACCGCCGGATCCGCCAGCAGCGCCTCGTAGCGGTCCAGCGCCTCTTCCACGCTCGGCTCCAGCGCCACCAGCACCGCCTGCGCCCCGGCCGCGGCGACGTCGACGGCCGCGCCCTGGGTCGGATCGGCGACCAGCACCAGCTGCGCTCCGGCTTCCTGCAGCGCCGCCTGCAGGCGCTCGCAGGCGGCGCCGGGGCGCGCCAGCAGCGCGACCCGCATGGCCGGTTCAGCCATGGCCCAGCGGCTCCCGGCCGGTCGCGCCGGCGGTCTGTTCCTGCGCCAGCAGTTCGAACACGTTGCGCATCAGCTCGTGTTCCTGGTACGGCTTGCCGAGGTAGCGGTTGACGCCGATCTCCATCGCGCGCTGGCGGTGTTTCTCGCCGGTCCGCGAGGTGATCATGATGATCGGCACGTCGCGCAGGCGCGGGTCGGCCTTCATCGCGGTGGCCAATTCGTAGCCGTCCATGCGCGGCATCTCGATGTCGAGCAGCATCAGGTCGGGCACGTGCTCGGCCATCCGCTCCAGCGCGTCGATGCCGTCCTTCGCGGTACCGACCTCGAAGTTGTGGCGCTCGAGCACGCGGCCGGTGACCTTGCGCATGGTCACCGAGTCGTCGACCACCATCACCAGCGGCACCCTGCGCGCTTCCACCGCCGGCGCCGGCGCGAGATCGCGTGGCTGCGCGGCGCGGCGGCGCACCAGCGGGGCGACGTCGAGGATTACCACGACGTTGCCGTCGCCCATGATGGTGGCGCCGAAGATGCCCGGGATCGAGGCGACCTGCGGGCCGACCGGCTTGACCACGATTTCGCGGTTGCCCAGCACCTGGTCGACCGCCACCGCTGCGCGCAGGTCGCCGGAGCGGATCAGCAGCAGCGGCATCTGCAACTGGCCCTCGGCCTTGGCCGCACCGGCGCCGAGCAACACGCCCAGATCGTGCAAGGCATAGTCCTCGCCGCCGTAGGCGTAGCTCGCGCCCGGCTTGTCGAGGTCGGCGCGCGCGATGCGGCCGACGCCGCGCACCGATGCGATCGGCACCGCGAAACTGGTTTCGCCGATGCGCACGAATACCGCCTGCGTCACCGCCAGCGTCTGCGGCAGGCGCAGCAGGAAACTGGTGCCCTTGCCGGCCCGGGTCTGGATGTCGATGGTGCCGCCGAGCTGTCGCACCTCGCTGGCGACCACGTCCATGCCGACACCGCGGCCGGCGAGGCGGCTGACGTGGTCGGCGGTGGAGAAGCCGGGCTCGAAGATCAGGGCGTCCAGCACGCTGTCGGCCAGCACCGCGTCGCCGCGGATCAGGCCGCGCGCCAGCGCGCGCTCGCGGATCGCCTGGCGATTGAGCCCGGCGCCGTCGTCGGCGACCTCCAGCACCACTTCCGAGCCTTCGCGGCGCACCGCGATCCGGATCTCGCCCTCTTCCGGCTTGCGCGCCTTGCGGCGCGCGTCCGGCGCTTCCAGCCCGTGCGCCACCGCGTTGCGCAGCATGTGTTCCAGCGGCGCGGTCATGCGCTCGAGCACGTTGCGGTCGAGCTCGCCCTGCGCGCCTTCCAGCTTGAGCTGGACCTGCTTGCCGGTGTCGGTCGCGGCCTGGCGCAGCACCCGGCGCAGGCGCGGCACCAGCGCGTCGAACGGCACCATGCGCGTGCGCATGAGGCCTTCCTGCAGGTCCGAGCTGACCCGCGACTGCTGCAGCAGCAGGGTTTCGTACTGGCGGGTGAGGTCGTCCAGCGAGCCCTGCAGCGAGGTCAGGTCGGCGGCCGACTCGGCCAGCGCGCGCGAGAGCTGCTGCAGGGTCGAGAAGCGGTCGAGTTCCAGCGGGTCGAAGGTCTGATCGGCGGTGTCGTGCTCGCGCTGGTAGCGGGCGATGATCTGCGCTTCGGTCTCGCTGTCCAGGCGCCGCAGCTGGTCGCGCAGGCGCATGTTGGTCTGTTCCATCTCGACCATCGCGCTGCGGAACGCGCCGAGCTGCTGCTCCAGGCGGGCGCGGTAGATGGCGACCTCGCCGGCGTAGTTGACCAGACGGTCGAGCAGGTCGGCGCGGATGCGCACCTGCTCCTGCGGGGCGCGCACACTGACGTCGTCGTCGGGGTGCGGCTCGCCGATCGGCGCCGACAGCGGCTTGAGTTCGACCTTCGGCGCCGGCAGCGGCGCGGGCGCGGCCGCGGCGCCAGTGTCGTGCGCCGCCGGCGCGAACGCCTGCCCGCGCGAACGCGCGTCGAATTCGGCGATCAGTTGCTGCGGCAGGGCGATCGCGCGGCGCGTGCCGACGCGGGTGACCATCGCATGCAGGCGGTCGATGCCGCGCTCCAGCAACGGCACGCTGTCGCGGCCGAGTTCGGTGCGCTGGTCGACCACCGCTTCCAGCAGCGACTCCATCACATGGCCGAGCTCGCCCACGGCCATGATGCCGGCCATGCGCGCGCCGCCCTTGAGCGTGTGCAGATCGCGCTGCAGGCCGATCAGCAGCTCGCGTTCGCCCGGGGTCTCGTGCAGCTGCGCCAGCAGGCCGTCGGCATGGTCCAGCAGGTCGACGCTCTCCTCGACGAAGATGTCCACCAGTTCCGGATCGAGCCCGGCGAGGTCCAGGGCCTCGTCCGGATCCTCGACCGCTGCGGCCGTCCGCGCCCGCGAGTCCGGAGCGGCCGGCGGGATTGCGGCCGGGGCTGCAGCAAGACGTTCGGCTTCGGCACGTTCGGCTTCGGCACGTTCGGCTTCGGCACGTTCGGCTTCGGCCCGTTCGGCTTCGGCACGTTCGGCTTCGGCACGTTCGGCTTCGGCGCGTTCGGCTTCGGCGCGTTCGGCTTCGGCGCGTTCGGCTTCGGCGCGTTCGGCTTCGGCACGTTCAGCTTCGGCACGTTCGGCTTCGGCACGTTCGGCTGCGGCACGTTCGGCTGCGGCACGTTCGGCCTGCGCCTGCTGCTCGCGGGCAAGGCGGTCCTGTTCGGCGTATTCGGCCTCCAGCTGCGCGTATTCCAGACGCTCGGCTTCCTCGAGCCGCTCGGCTTCGGCACGCTCGGCTTCGGCGCGCTCGGCTTCGGCGCGCTCGGCTTCGGCGCGTTCGGCTTCGGCGCGTTCGGTTTCGGCGCGTTCGGCTTCGGCGCGTTCGGTTTCGGCGCGTTCGGTTTCGGCGCGTTCGGCTTCGGCACGCTCGGCTGCGGCATGTTCGGCTTCGAGGCGTTCGGCTTCGAGGCGTTCGGCTTCGAGGCGTTCGGCTTCGAGGCGCTCGGCTTCGAGGCGCTCGGCTTCGAGGCGCTCGGCTTCGATAAAATCGGCGGTGAGATCCTCGACCGGTGCCGGCGCATCCGCGGCGGGCGTGGCCGCTTCCGGGCCGGGGGCGAAGATTTCGGCTTCCAGACCGCTGGCCTCCAAGTCGCTGAAGGCCACGGGTTCGATCCGGCTCGGCTCCGCCTGGGCGGCGTCCGGGTCCTCGAATGCGGCGGCCAGGTCGCCGTAGGCACTGAGGTCCAGCGCGGCCAGCTCCCGCGCCAGCGCGTCGTCGGCCGGCTCGACCGGCAGTGCCGGAGCCGCGGTTTCCTCCAGCGGCAGGATGCCCTCGGGCAGGCTGTCGCGCAGGGCGGCCAGGCGCGCGGCGAGCGCGTCGCAGCGCGGCACCCGCGGCGCCGGCGCATGCAGGGCGGCCAGCGTGAGCCGGGCCGTTTCGGTCAGTTGCGCCAGCGCATCGACGCCCTCGGGCGTGACGATCGCATGCGCCACCAGCAGGCGCTTGACGTAGGCCTCGGCCGGGGTCATGGCGTCGGTGATCGCCGGCACCTCGGTCATCGCGAAAGCGCCGTTCATGGTGTGGATGGCGCGCAGCAGGCCGTCGTCGGCACTGGCCGGGGCGGTGCGCGCGGCGAAAATCCACTGGTCGACGGTGGCCAGGTGGCCGCTGATCTCGGTGTCGAGGATTTCCAGCAGCACCGGATCGACGTTGGCCACGACGCCGTCGTCGCCGGTCGCGGTGTCCTGGGGCCCGGCCGGCAGCTCGGGCGCGATCGTCCCGGCGGCGGCGGCGACTGCGGCTTCGGCCGTATCGGCGACGAGCTCGGGCTCCGGTTCGGGCTCCGGCACCATGGCCGCGGCAGGCGCGGTGTAGAACGCGTCCTCGCCGGCGGCAATGCGGTCGGCGACCTCCTGCATCCCGGCAAGATCCGCGCCGAGGCTGCCCTCGCCGCGCAGCGCCGCGTGCAGCTGCGGCAGGGTGTAGAAGGCCTGGTCGACCATCGCCACCACCGCGTCGCTGACCGGGCGCGTGCCGTCGAGCACGCGGTTGAGCATGTTCTCGGTCTTCCACGCGAACTCGCCCAGGGTCCTGGCGCCGACCAGGCGACCGCTGCCCTTGAGGGTGTGGAACACGCGCCGGATCGGGCGCAGCTTCTCCAGGTCCTCGGGCGCAGCGCGCCACGGCGGCAGCAACTGGTCGAGGTTGTCGATTTCTTCCTCGAACTCTTCGAGGAAGACTTCGCGGATTTCGTCGTCGATCTCGTCGCCGGTGACCTCGAAGCCGCCGACCGTGCCTTGGCCGACCGGCGCCGCGGCCGGGGCGGATGCGGGTGCCGGTTGCGGCCGCGGCTCCGCGGCGGGCGCCGGCGGCGCGACGGGAGCGGGGGCGGCGGACGCCTCCACCGCGCTCGGCGCTTCGACGGCCTGCGCCTCGACATTGGGCACCTCGATGCCAGGCACCTCGAAAGCCGCCGCCACCGGCGACGGCTCGACCGGCAGGGCCGGCGCGTCGGCCGCGTCGGGCGCCGGTGCGCTTGCGGGTGCGACCGGCTCGGCCGCCGGCAGCGGCCAGTAGCCGAGCGATTCCAGGCTGTTGCGCGCGATATCGAGGATGTCGTCGCGGTTGGGGCGCTGCTCGCGCAGCGCCTCCAGGTAGTACTCCAGGCTGGCCAGCGCATCGGCCAGGGTGTCGAGCTGGCGGCCGTTGGGTACCCGGTGGCGCGCGATCAGTTCGCGTTCGGCAAACAGCTGCACGCCGGTCAGGTACTGCGCGGGCAGCGGCAGTTCCAGCATCCGCAGCGCGCCGGCGACTTCCTGCAGCAGGCGCGGGACTTCGACCAGTTCGCCGTGGTCCCAGTTGGTCTCCACGAAGGCGACGAACGCCTGGCGCGCGTCGGCGAAATTGGCGATCGCCTCGCGCGCCAGCACCTCCAGCACCTTGCGCGACTCGCTGGCGAGCATGTCGTCGTCGGCGCCGGCGCCGGGGCCGCCCAGACGCGCGACCTGCTCGTCGAGCGAGGCGTCCACGTACAGCAGCGCGCCGGCGATATCCAGCAGCGCGCCCTCGTCGGCGCCGTGGTCGCCGCTGACGATGCCGCGCATCGCGTCGCGCTGCTGCTGCACGACGTTGCGGGCGACGCCGAGGCCGAGCATGCCCAGGGTGTCGGCGACCCGGCCCAGCGCCTCGACCTGCGGTTGCAACCCGGCGACGTCGCCCTGGCCGCTGCGCAGATGCAGGTCGAGCGCGTCCTTGACCCGCAGCAGGTCCTCCTTGACCGCGGCCGACACGGTGTCCAGCAGCGCGCGGTTGCGGCCGGTCAGGCTGCCCTGCGCGTGCGCCAGTTCCGATTCGCTCGGCGCCTGCGCGTCGAGCTCGAAGGTGTCGCGCAGGCCCTGCAACGCGGCGTGCTCGGCATCGGCATGGGCGACGTGGTAAAGCAGTTGCCGGGTCGGCTCCAGCGCCGCCTCGGCGCGCGGCATGCCGAAGCCGTCGTCCTCGAACAGGCGCCGGGTTTCGCGCTCGACGCTGGCGAAGGCCTGGCGCAGCGCCGCGGTCGGCGGCAAGGCGCCGTCGCGCAGGGCGCCGGCCACCGAGGAAGCCACCCACAGCATGCGCCGGCCGGCTTCCTCGCCGGCCTGCGCCAGCAGGCCGTCGATCGCCGCCGCCAGCGCCGCCGCCGATGCCGGCGCGCCCTGCTCCGGCCAGCCGGCGAGCGCATCGTGCAGCTGTGCCAGCAGCGGCGCCGCGCTGACCTCGCGCGACTGCCGCGGGCCGGTCGCTTCCGGCGCCAGCGTGTCCGGCAGCGGCCGCTGCAGGTCGGGCGCGAACAGCACGCTTTCGCTCAGTCCGGTCTCGCCGCGCGCCGCGCGCAACTCGTTGAGCAGCGGCAGCAGCACGATCGGGATGTCCTTGTGCCCGCCCTGCAGCCGCTCCAGGTAATCGGGCAGCAGCACCACGCCGCGCATCAGCGTGGCGCAGGCTTCGTCGTGGTCGGGCACGCGCGCTTCCTGCAGCGCCTGCGCGAGCTGCTCCATCTCCTCGGCGACCATCGCCGGCGCGTACAGCTCGACCATGCGCAAGGTGCCCTGCACCTGGTGCAGATAGCCGGCGCAGAAACGCATGCGGCTGGTGTCGGTGGGATCCTCGGCGAAGGCCTCGATTTCCAGCCGCGCCTGGCGCAGGGTTTCGTCCAGCTCCGGCTTGACCCAGCCCAGCGTGGTGTAGTCGATCGCGTCGCGCAGCACCGTCGTCATCGCGCCACCCTCCGCCGCGCGCGCCTTGCGCACAGGTCGCCAGCGGACACGCGGACAGGTGCGTACATGTTCATCCCTGCGTCGATCCTGGCGGTCAGGCCGGCAGCTTGAAGTCGGCGACCGAACGCCGCAGGTCGGCGGCGAGCTGGGCCAGGTTGCCGATCGACTCGGCGGTCTGGCTGGCGCCCTGCGAGGTCTGCGCGGTGATCGACTGGATCGTGTTCATCGCTTCGGTGATGTTCGAGGCCGCGGCGGTCTGCTGCTGCGCCGCGCTGGAGATGCCCTGGATGAGGTCGGCGAGGTTGGTCGACACGTTTTCGATCTCGCCCAGCGCGGTGCCGGCGTCCTCGGCCAGGCGCGCGCCGGCGACCACTTCCGAGGTCGTCTGCTCCATCGAGCTGACCGCCTCGTTGGTGTCGGCCTGAATCGTCTGCACCAGCGATTCGATGCGCTTGGTCGCATTGGACGAGCGCTCGGCGAGGCGCTGCACTTCGTCGGCCACCACCGCGAACCCGCGGCCGGCCTCGCCGGCCGAGGCCGCCTGGATCGCCGCGTTCAGCGCCAGGATGTTGGTCTGCTCGGAAATGTCGTTGATCAGTTCCACGATCGAGCCGATTTCCTGCGAGCTCTCGCCCAGGCGCTTGATGCGCTTGGAGGTCTCCTGGATCTGGTCGCGGATCGAGTCCATGCCGGCGATCGTCTGCCGCACCACGCCGGCGCCGTTGGTCGCGATCCGCACCGAGCGCTGCGCCACCTCGGCCGACTCGGCGGAGTTCTTCGACACCTGGTTGATGCTGGCCGCGATCTCGTTGATCCGGTCGGAGGCCGAGTTGATCTCGTGCGCCTGGTGCTCGGCGGCCTCGGCCAGGTGCATGGCGGTGGCCTGCGTCTCCTGCGCGCTGGAGGCCACCTGCACCGACGTGTCGGTGATCGTCTGCACCAGACTGCGCAGCTGCTCGACCGCGAAGTTGATCGAGTCGGCGATCGCGCCGGTCATGTCCTCGGTGACCGTCGCCTTCACCGTGAGGTCGCCTTCGGCGAGCGAGCCCATCTCGTCCAGCAGGCGCATGATCGCCTCCTGGTTGCGGTTGTTGAGTTCCATGGTGGTTTCGTAGCGGCGGCGCTGGGCGCGGTTCAGCGAGAACAGCAGGCCGACGATCGCCAGCAACGCCAGCGCGCCGGACACGATGCTGACCCAGACGCCACCGATGATGCTGGTGTCCTTCAGCGAGCCGAACGCGGTGAAGGCGCTGAACAGGTTTTCGCTGTCCGCCAGCAGCTTGTCGGAGCCGGTGGCGATGGCGTCGGCGGCGGCCTGCGCGCGGAACAGGTTCTGCGATGTGCCCAGGATCGCGTCGAGGTCCGTCTTCATCGCGGTCCACAGGGTGTTGGCCTGGTTCAGCGCCGCCAGCGCGTTGGCGTTGGTCAGCCGCTGCACGTTGAGCGCAGGATCGCCCTCGCGCAGGCCCTTGAGCACCTGCCCGAACACGCCGGCGTCGCGCGCCAGCGCGTCGCCGGACAGCGAGGCGCTGGCGCCGCCGGCCTGGATCTCGGTCACGCGGCGGGCCATGGTCGCGGCCAGCACCACCTCGCGCAGGGCGATGTAGATCTGCGAAGACGGCGAGCCGGAGGCCGACATCGCACGCACCACCTCGTCCATCTGCGCCTGCAGCTGTGGCACCCGCTGGGTAAAGCTGCTGGCGTTACCGGCCAGGCCGAGCACCGCCTTCTCCGAGGCGACCAGCTGGTCGGCGCCCTCGGCCAACGGCGCCCAGGTGTCGGTGACGGTGTTGATCGGGCCGGCGACGCCCGCGGTCTGGCCGAAACGGTCGTTGAGCAGCTTGATGTCGCTGTCGATCTGCTGGCGCGTGGCCTTGAACGCGGCGAACGACTCGGCGTCGCCGCCGACCGCCTCGCGGCCCTGGTTGGCCAGGCGCTGCGAGTTCACCTGCAGGTTCGAGGCCGCGGTGCTGGCGCCACCCAGCCGCGCCGCCTTGGTCGTGGCCCAGATGGTATTGCCTGCGAACACCAGCAGCGACAGGATCAGCAACCAGATCCAGACGTTGGTGCCGACGTTGCGGCCCTTGCCGGCGACAGTGTCCATTACAGTGCTCATGGTTCGACCTCGACCTTCGGTTGCGATGCGCGGCGGTCAGGCCGCGGCTTGTCTGAATTCGGGAGTGCGGGCCAGCCGTTCCAGGCTGAAGATGCCCCAGGCGTTGTCGGCCTGCCGGTAGGCGCGATCGACGAAATGCGCGTAACGGCCGCCGGCCAGGTCGTGGTCGGACAGCGCCTCGGCCGGCAGCAGCTGCTCCTCGACGAAGCTGCGCTGGCCGAACAGCTCGTCGATGGTCACCGCGACGTCGCCGCCGGGCTGGCGCACGATCAGCACGCGCTGGCCCTCGTACAGCACCGTGCGCTCGCCTTCCAGGAACTGCTTGAGGTCGACGATCGGCAGCAGGTTGCCGCGGATGTTGGCGACCCCGAGCATCCACGGCTGCGCGCCGGGCACGGGCGTCACCTCCGGCATCGGCAGGATCTCGACCACTTCGTCGAAACCCGCCGCCAGCCGCTTGCCGCCGATGCGGAAGCCGACCCCGCGCCACAGCCCGGGCGCGTCGAGCTGCTCGGGCAGGCCGGCGACGTGCGCCAGGCTGCGCTGCTCGTAGTCGGCGAGGATCTCGAACGGGCCGCGCTGCCTGCTCATCTCAGGCGCCGAGCAGCTCGTTGATGCGGGCCACCAGCGCGCCCTCGTTCGGTGGCTTGACGATGTAGTCCTTGGCGCCCTGGCGCAGGCCCCAGGCCTTGTCGGTCTCCATGCCCTTGGTGCTGACGATCAGCACCGGGATCGCGCTGGTGGCGCCGTCGCGCGACAGCGCGCGGGTGGCCTGGAAACCGTTCATGCCGGGCAGCACCACGTCCATCAGCACCAGGTCCGGCAGCTCGCGCTTGCAGACCTCGATGCCGTCCTCGGCGCTGCCCGAAGTCAGCACCTGGTGGCCGTTGCGTTCCAGCAACTGGGTGAGCACCGCCGTGTCGGTCGGCGAGTCCTCGATCA
Organism: Cognatiluteimonas weifangensis; assembly: GCF_003416885.1. GTDB lineage: Bacteria > Pseudomonadota > Gammaproteobacteria > Xanthomonadales > Xanthomonadaceae > Cognatiluteimonas > Cognatiluteimonas weifangensis. Next base: position 20,375 of record NZ_QVPD01000010.1, on the reverse strand, counting down.
GGAGAATGCGTGCCATTGGATTGCCCTGCCCCCCGGTCAGGCGTTGACGTGCTTGCGGATCGCGTCGAGGAGTTCCTCGCGCGTGAAAGGCTTGGTGACGTACTGCTCGGAGCCGACGATGCGGCCGCGGGCCTTGTCGAACAGGCCGTCCTTGGACGACAGCATGATCACCGGCGTGGACTTGAACAGCTGGTTGTTCTTGATCAGGGCGCAGGTCTGGTAGCCGTCCAGGCGCGGCATCATGATGTCGACGAAGATGATCTGCGGCTGGTGGTCGGCGATCTTGGCCAGCGCCTCGAAACCGTCGGTGGCGGTGACCACGTCGGCGCCTTCGCGCTTGAGCAGCGTCTCGGCGGTGCGCCGGATCGTCTTGGAGTCGTCGATCACCATCACGCGGAGGCCGTCGAGGCTTCCGGTGTGGCTGTCATCTGGCGTCATTGCTGCTCCCCTGTGCGCGGCGCTTCGTGCTTGCCGGCGTCGCTGCGAACCGTCTATATCCCAGCCCGCGGCGGCACTGTCAAGCACCAGATGGCCGGCACCGCTGTCTGAACGCGTTCACGCGGTCCGGCCCGCCGGGCGCCCCTGTTACCATTCCCCGGGTTCCGTCGCGGATCGATCGCATGTCGCTGGATGTCGTCATCGTGATGGACCCGATCGGGTCGATCAAGGTCGCCAAGGACTCCACCTTCGCGATGCTGCTGGAGGCGCAGCGGCGCGGCCATCGGCTGCTCTACGTGGTGCCGGGCGGGCTGTCGGTGCGCGACGGCCTGGCCGAGGCGCTGGTCGCCCCGCTCGCGGTCCGCGACGACCCCGCCGACTGGTTCGAGCTCGACTCGGCGTCGCGGATCCCCCTGGGCGCGGGCCAGGTGGTGCTGATGCGCACCGACCCGCCGGTGGATCCCGACTACATCCACGACACCCAGGTCCTGGGGCTGGCGCAGGCCGCCGGCGCCTGCGTGGTCAACGATCCGCGCGGGCTGCGCGACATGAACGAGAAGCTGACGGCGCTGGAGTTCCCGCAATGCTGCCCGCCGACCCTGGTCAGCCGCGATGCCGGCGCGCTCAAGGCCTTCGTCGCCGAGCACGGCGAGGCGGTGCTCAAGACCCTGGACGGCATGGGCGGGCGCTCGATCTTCCGCGCCCGCCACGGCGACCCCAACACCAACGTCATCCTCGAGACCCTGACCGGGGGCGGCCGCCACCTGGCCATGGCGCAACGCTACATCCCGGAGATCAGCGCCGGCGACAAGCGCATCCTGCTGGTCGACGGGGTGCCGGTGGACTACTGCCTGGCGCGGATCCCGCAGGGCGACGAGTTCCGCGGCAACCTGGCCGCCGGCGGCCGCGGCGAAGGCCGCCCGCTGACCGAGCGCGACCGCTGGATCGCGGCCCAAGTGGGGCCGGAAATGCGGCGTCGCGGCATGGTCTTCGTCGGCCTGGACGTGATCGGCGACTATCTCACCGAGGTCAACGTCACCAGCCCGACCTGCATCCGCGAGCTGGACAAGCAGTTCGGCCTCAACATCGCCGGGCAGCTGTTCGACGCGATCCAGGCCCGATGCGGGTGATCGGGCCGTCCGCCGTACGGCGTCCGCGGCCCGGGGCCGGCCCTCGCCCGGACCCGGCTCCGCCGGCCGACGGGCACCCTTCCAGCGGCGCGCAGGCCCCGCCCGGCCTGTGGCCCGGCCTGCCGGGACGGCACTGATGGCCGCCGTCGCCGCCCCCCGCCCGCAGATCGGCGACCGCGAGCGCCTGAGCGCGACCCTGGTGCTGTCGCTGCTGCTGCACGGGCTGCTGATCCTCGGGGTCGGCTTCGTGGTCAGCGACGCCGCGCCGGTGCTGCCGACGCTGGACGTGATCCTGACCCAGACCCGGACCGCATTGACCCCGAAGCAGGCCGACTTCCTCGCCCAGGCCAGCAACCAGGGCGGCGGCGAGAGCGACAAGACCACCCGCCCGCGCGACAGCCAGACCGGCCAGGTGCCCAAGGTCGACGCCGGCCTGGCCCCGCACGAGCTGCGGGCGCAAAGCCCGGCGCCGCAGCCCCCGCCGCAGGCGCGCATCCTCAGCAGCAGCGCCGGCCGCGCCCGCGCGCCGCTGCCGCAGACCGCGCCGCAGGTGCAGGCCACGCCGCTGCCGCCCGGGCGGCTGAAGCTGGAGCACGACATGGCGATGGCGCGGCTGGCGGCGGAGATCCACCTGCGCTCGCAGCGCTACGCCAAGCGGCCGACGCGCAAGTTCGTCTCCGCCAGCACCCGCGAGTACGCCTGGGCCGCCTACCTGCGCGCCTGGGTCGACCGGGTCGAGCGCGTGGGCAACCTCAACTATCCCGACGAAGCCCGGCGGCGCCACATCGGCGGCGTGGTGGTGATCAACGTCGGCATCCGCCGCGACGGCACGGTGGAGCGCGCCGACATCGTCCGCTCCAGCCACATCCCGCTGCTGGACGCCGCGGCGCTGCGCATCGCCAAGCTTGCCGAACCCTATCCGCCGCTGCCGAAAACGGCTGAGGACCCGGACATCCTCAACGTCGTGCGCACCTGGCAGTTCCTGCCGGGCGGAACCCTGGTCGATCGCTGATCAAGGGCTGCCGGTCGAGGGCGTGGATCGGAGGGCGGTCACGGCCCGGCATGCCGCGCAATGCGTCGCCGGGAACGATGAGACGGTGAGATTCCCGGCTGGCGGCGCCGGGCTCGCGTCGCTCAGCGCGTCGCGCGCCGGGCCTGCTGCTCGGCCAGGGTGAGCGCGACGTGGTCGCGCAGGTAGGCCGGTTCGACCCGCTCGGGCGCCAGCGCCTCGCCGCGCGCGAACGCCGGTGCCGCCAGCCGCGCGACATCGGCCGCATGCGGCAACGCGTCCGCCGCCACGGCCGCCAGGCTCGCGCCAAGCCGCGCCGGCAGCGCGCCGTCGCCTGCGGCAAAGCCGGTACCGATGCCGTGCCAGCCGGCGCCGGCGGGCAGCGGGATCGCGCCGGGCGCGCCCACCGCCTCGGCCTGCAGCGCGCGCAGAGCGTCGGCTTCGCGCACGTACGCGCCGAGGTAGACCTCGCCCATGCGCGCGTCAATCGCGGCGAGAATGCGCTCGCCGGCGGCGGGCCAGGCCAGCGCCGCCAGCGTCGACACCGGCACCACCGGGCGGTCGAGCGCCAGCGCGATGCCCTGCGCGATCGCCACCCCCAGGCGCACGCCGGTGAACGCGCCGGGGCCGCGGCCGACCGCGATCGCGTCCAGCTGCGTCTTCGCCACGCCGGCCTCGGCCAGCAGCTGCTGCGCCCACGGCAAGGCCAGTTCCGCGTGCCGGCGCGGCGCCAGCTCGAAGCGCTCGCGCACCGCGCCATCCAGCCACAGCGCCACCGAGCAGGCCTCGGTCGAGGTTTCGAATGCCAGCAGCTTCATTGCGGATCGGTGCCCGTCATCGGCGGCGATTGTGCCGCAAAGAACGCTTCGACATCGACCAGCTCGCGGGTGCGCGGCAACGGTGGCAGCGACTCCAGGAACACGCGGCCATAGTTCTTGCCGCTCAGGCGCGGGTCGCACAGCACCAGCACGCCGCGGTCGGTCTCGGTGCGGATCAGGCGCCCGGCGCCCTGCTTGAGCGCGATCACCGCCTGCGGCAGCTGCTCGTCGCGGAACGGGTTGCCGCCGGCGCGGCGCACCGCCTGCAGCCGCGCCTCGAACACCGGATCGTCGGGCGCGGCGAACGGCAGCTTGTCGATCGCGACCACGGTGAGCGCGTCGCCGGGCACGTCGACGCCTTCGCGGAAGCTGGCGGTGCCCAGCAGCACGCCGTTGCCCGAATCGCGGAAGCGTTGCAGCAACTGCGCGCGCGGCGCCTCGCCCTGCACGAACAGCGGCCACGGCGATCCGCGCAGCGCCTGCGCCGCCTCGCGCAGCGCGCGATGGGACGCGAACAGCACGAAGGCGCGGCCGCCGGAAGCTTCCAGCACCGGCCGCAACGCATCCAGCAGCGACGCCGTGTAGTCGCGCGACATCGGCGGCGGCAGCCCCGGCGGCAGATAGCACAAGGCCTGGCGGTCCCAATCGAAGGGACTGGGTTCGAGCAGCGTGCGCGGCGCCTGCAGGCCGAGCCGCGCCGCGAAGTGGGCGAAATCGCCGGCTACCGACAGCGTCGCCGAGGTGAACACCCAGGCCGCGCGCGACTGCTCGCGATGGCTGCGCAACGGCGCGGACACGTCCAGCGGCGTGCGCTGCAGGCGGAAGCCGCGCGGCGTCAGCTCGTACCAGCGCACGTCGTCGTCGGAAAAGGCAATGGGGTCGGAGTCGTTCTCCAGCGTCGTGCCATCGCGCGGTGACGCATCCCCGTCGGAAAACGATTCCGAGCCGGTTCCCCCCAGCCAGCGCGCCAGCCGCGCCCCCGCGTCCAGCGCCCGCGCGTGGCAGGCGTCCAGGCCGGGCGAGGCTTCGCGCAAGGGCGCCAGCGCCGCAGCCAGTTGCGCCAGCGCCCCGACCAGCGCCTCGAACGCCTCGCCTACCGGCGCCGGCTGCAGCGCCCGCTGCCGGGTGCCGCGCAGCGGCAGCATCTCCATCGCCGCGCGCAGCGCGCGGACGGCATGTTCCAGTTGCGCCGCCGGCGGCTGCAGCAGCGCGAGTGCGCCGGGCACGTCCTTGCATTCGCGCAGCGCGTCGCGCGCCAGCTCCAGCAGCGGCCGCGCGCCGAGGCTTTCGCCGAAGAACTGCGCGGCCAGTTCCGGCAGCTGGTGCGCCTCGTCGACCACGAACGCCTGCGCCCCCGGCAGGATTTCGCCGAAGCCCTCCTGCTTGAGCGCCAGGTCCGCCAGCAGCAGGTGGTGGTTGACCACCACCAGGTCGGCCGCCTGCGCGCGCTGGCGCGCCTGCACCACGAAGCACTCCGCCCAGAACGGGCAATCGCTGCCCAGGCAGTTTTCGGCGGTGCTGGTGACCAGCGGCAACAGCGGCGAATCGTCCGCCAGGCCGTCGAGTTCGGCCAGGTCGCCCATGCGCGTGCGCCCGCTCCAGGCGAGGATCCGCTGGAACTGCGCGGCCTGCTCGCGGCTGGCGAAGCGCTCGCCCTTGGCCTGCTCCAGGCGGTAGCGGCACAGGTAGTTGGCGCGGCCTTTCAGCAGCGCGCTCTTGAGCCCGACCCCGAGCGCGTCGCGCACCCGCGGCAGGTCGCGGTGGTAAAGCTGGTCCTGCAGCGCGCGGGTGCCGGTGGAGACGATGGTCTTCAGGCCCGACAGCAAGGCCGGCACCAGGTAGGCGTAGGTCTTGCCGGTGCCGGTGCCGGCCTCGGCCAGCAGCACGTCGCCTTGCTCGAAGGTCTGTGCGACCGCCGCGGCCAGGCGCTGCTGCGCCGGACGCGGCGCGAACCCGGCGATCGTATCGGCCAGGGCGCCGCCCGGCGCCAGCGCGGCGCGGCTGCGGTCGGTCAGTGCGGACATCGGGTGCTCAGAACCGGTTCGGACCGGCGACCTTGCAGGCCTCGACCTGCACCTGCGCGGCCTGCGCGCCGGCCGCGTCGCCGGCGACCAGCCGCGCCTGCCGCACCGTCGCCCAGTGCCGGCGGCACAGCGGGCCGACCCGGGCGCCGAGCTCGTACGCCTGCCGCGCCAGGCGTTCGGCGGCGTCGAACTGCCGCAGCAGCAGTGCCGCCTCGGCGCGCTCCTGCAGCAACGCCGGGTCCCCGGGCACCAGCGCCAGGGCCTGGTCCAGCGCCGCCGCGGCCTCCGCGTAACGCTGCTGCGACTGCAGCCGCAGCGCGTCCTCGCGCAGGTCCTCGACCATCGGCTCGCGCAGCGGCTGCACCGCAAGCTCGCCGTCGTCGTCGCCGGCGGCGGCGCGGATCGCCGCCACCATCGCCTCCGGCGATGCGCTCGTCAGCGCCGCAGGCGGCAGCGCGAGCGGCGGCGTGGCGCAGGCGGCGAGCAGCAATACCGCAGCGGCGGCGAACGCGCGCGACCCGCTGGAACCGCGTACCGTCACGGCGCTTCCACCGGCGCCGGCGCGGGCGCAGAAGCCGGTGCGGATTGCGGCGCCGGCGCGGGCTGCGGCCGCGCCGGATCGCTGCGCTCGCCCCAGCCGAACCAGCTGCGCCAGCCGCCCTCGCCTGCCGCCGCTTCCGCTGCCTGCTGCTCGTAGTAGGGGTCGGGTTCGGCCCAGACGCAGGGCTGGTAGGCCGGGGCGAAACCGGCGACGAAGGCGAAGCGGCGCGCGTCGGGACACCCGGCGTCGGTGCTGTTGGACTGCACCACCCACTGCCAGTCCAGGCCCTTGTCGGCGACCCGCAGCGGCGCGCTCGGCAGCCGCGCGAACAGCGCCGACCACACCCGCATCGCGCCGGTGGCGCCGTACAGGCCGGTCGGCTGGTTCTGGTCGTTGCCGACCCAGACCACGGCGAGGTGGTCGCCGGTCCAGCCGGCGAACCAGCTGTCGCGGCTGTCGTTGCTGGTGCCGGTCTTGCCGGCGGCGTTGAACCGGCCCAGGCCGTCGGCGACCAATTGCCGCCCGGTGCCGCCGACCACCGCCTGCTGCAGCGCCAGGGTCACCAGCCGCGCGGCGATCGCATCGCCTTCCTGCGCCGGTGCCGGCGCCTTGTCGTAGCGGTTGACCACCTTGCCGTCGCGGTCGATCACCCCGCGCACCGCGTGCAACGGCTGGATCTCGCCGTCGGAGGCGAGGAACTGGTACAGCTGCGCCATCGCGTACGGGCTCTGGTCCAGTGCGCCGAGGATCAGCGAGGGGTTGGGCTTGGCCTGGATCCCGGCCAGGGTGTGGATCAGGTCGGCGATGCGCTCGGGCCGGACCTGCATCCCCACGCGCACCGTGGCCTGGTTGTACGAGTGCGCCAGCGCGTCGATCAGGCGCACGCCGCCGTGGCTGCGGCCGTCGGAATTGCCCGGGCTCCAGCGCTTGCCGTCGTCCAGGGTGATGGTGACCGGGCTGTCGTCGACGAAGCTCGCCAGCGACCAGCGCCCCGGCTGCGCCAGCGCCAGCAGGTACACGAACGGCTTGATGATCGAGCCGACCGGGCGCTGCGCCTCGACCGCGCGGTTGAAGCCGTGCTGGGCGACATCGCGGCTGCCGACCACCGCGCGCACCTCGCCGTCGTGGACGTCGGTCAGCACCAGCCCGGCCTGCAGCGGCGGCCGCTTGCTGGAATCCAGCGCCTTCAGCGTTTTCGCCACCGCGCCCTCGGCATAGGCCTGCGCCGCCGGCGACATCGCCGTCATCACGCTCAGGCCGGCGCCCTGCAGCGCGTCGGCGGGATAGTCGCGCGCCAGCTGCCGGCGCACCAGGTCGACATAGGCCGGGAAACGGTTGGCCGCGGTGCTGCCGGGGGCGTCGGTGATGCCCAGCGGCGCGGCCTGGGCCCGCGCCAGTTCGGCGTCGGTGATCAGGCCGGTTTCGTGGAACTTCTCCAGGGCGAAGTCGCGGCGGCCCTTGGCGCGCTCGGGATTGCGCCGCGGGTCGTACCAGGACGGGCCGCGGATGATGCCCACCAGCAGCGCGACCTGCGCGGTCGACAGGTCGCGCAGGTCGCGGCCGAACCAGTACTCGGCGCCGGCGGCGACGCCGCGGATTTCCTGCGCGCCGCGCTGGCCCAGGTAGACCTGGTTGAGGTAGGTCTCCAGGATCGTGCGCTTGTCGTAGCGCGCCTCGATCAGCAGCGCGTACAGGATCTCGTTGAACTTGCGGGTCAGGGTCTGCTCCTGGCCGATGCCGAGCAGCCCGCTGCGCGCCAGCTGCTGGGTCAGGGTGCTGGCGCCCTGCTTGGTCTGCCCGCCCGAGCGCACGGTCACGAACAGCGCGCGCAGCATCCCCGACAGGTCGATGCCGTGGTGGTGGGCGAAGTCGCGGTCCTCGACCGCCTGCAGGCCGGTGACCAGCAGCTCCGGCACCTCCTCGATCCGCACCAGGCGTCGCTCTTCCTGCTTCTGCCCGTACAGGGTGGCGATGCGCGCCGGATCCAGCCGCGCCGACTCGATCGCGCGCTTGCGCGCCAGGTCGCGCAGGCCGGTCACGCGCCCGCCGGAAACGCTGACCTCGATCCGGCTCGGACCGACCATGCCGGCCACGTCCTGGAAGCCGCGGCTGGCGATGCGCCAGTGGCCGCCGTCGTGGCGGTAGGTGCCGGGGCGCACGCCGGCGCCGTCGTCGCGATAGGAGGCGGCGTCGAGCTCGGTCTTGAGCGTGCGCGTGTCCAGCGCCAGCCCCGGCGTCAGCAGCAGCGGCCGCGCGTAGACCCGGGTCGGCAACTGCCACTGCAGCTGGCCGAAACGCACGCCGACCTGGTGGTTGAGGTACAGGCTGTAGGGCAGCAGGAACCCGAGCCCCAGCCCCACCGCCGCCAGCCCCCAGGTCAACAGCCGCCGGCGCCAGTCGGCGGCGGGGGCGTGGCTGTCGTCGTAGTCGTCTTCGTCTTGGTCGATGCGCGGCATGGAGGTTCGGTCTGGCCTGCGCCGGCAGGCATGCGGATGCGACAATGGCACGGCGTGCCAGGCAAGCGCGGAGTCTAGCGCAGACGATTCCGCGTCCCCGGCGCGCGCCTGTCCCCAGTCAGCCGGAGTTCCGTCGATGCCGTGGTCGTTGGCCGATGCGCGGTTCCTGTTCGACCGCGCGCTCGGCCTGCTGCGGCGCGGCGCGGCCAGCGTGCGCAGCCGCGGCTGGCGCGCGAGCTGGGCGCGGGTGCGGGCCCAGTTGCGGCGCCGGCCGGCGACGGCGGCCGCGGCGCTGTACCGCCCCGCGGACGCCGCGTTCGCGCCATTCGCCGTGCCCGCGGCGGCGGCCCCGCGCGCCAGCATCGTGATCCCGGTCTACGGCCAGTGCGCGCACACGCTGGCCTGCCTGCGCGCGCTGGCGGCGCATCCGCCGCAGGCGCCGGTGGAGATCATCGTCGTCGATGACGGTTCCACCGACGCCACCGCCACCACCCTGCCGCAGGTCGCGGGCCTGCGCTACCACCGCCGCACCGCCAACGGCGGCTTCATCGCCGCCTGCAACGACGGCGCCGCGCTCGCCCGCGGCGAGTTCCTGGTGTTCCTCAACAACGACACCGTGCCGCAGCCGGGCTGGCTGGACGCGCTGCTGGGCACCTTCGCCGCGCATCCCGACGCCGGCCTGGTAGGCGTGCAGCTGCTGTATCCGGACGGACGCCTGCAGGAGGCCGGCGGCGTGGTCTTCGCCGACGGCAGCAGCTGGAACTACGGCCGCTTCGACTCGCCGCACGACCCGCGCTACGGCTACCTGCGCGAGGTCGACTACGCCAGCGGCGCGGCGCTGGCGATCCCGCGCGCGCTGTTCGCGCAGGTCGGCGGTTTCGACGCCCGCTACGCGCCGGCCTATTACGAGGACACCGACCTGGCCTTCGCGGTGCGCGCCGCCGGCCGCCGCGTGCTGTACCAGCCGGCCGCGCGGGTGGTGCACGACGAGGGCGCCACCGCCGGTACCGACACCGGCAGCGGCGCCAAGGCCTGCCAGGTCCGCAACCGCGAGCGCTTCGCCGCGCACCGGCGCGCCGAACTCACGGCGCAGCCCGCGCCCGGCAGCCTGCCCTCGCCCGCGCTGCTGCACCGCCGCCAGCGCCAGGTGCTGGTGATCGACGCGCTGACCCCGCAGCCGGACCACGATTCGGGCTCGCTGCGGCTGCTCAACCTGATGCGGCTGCTGCGCGAGGAAGGCGCGCACGTGGTGTTCCTGCCGGCCAACCGCGAACACGGCGGCCGCGACACCGAGGCGTTGCAGCAACTGGGCGTGGAAGCCTGGTATGCGCCGTTCGCGCGGCGCGCGCCGGCGTGGCTGCGCGAGCACGGCCCGCGCTTCCACAGCGTGCTGGCCTGCCGCCATTACGTGGCGCGCGAATTCCTGCCGCTGCTGCGCCGGCACGCGCCGCAGGCGCGGGTGGCGTTCGACAGCGTCGACCTGCACTACCTGCGCGAGCGCCGCGCCGCCGAACTCGCCGGCGATCCGGCGCGGTTGCGCACGGCCGAACGCACGCGCGCGCTGGAGCTGGACGTGATCGCGCGCAGCGATGTCACCGTGGTGGTCAGCGAGGTCGAGCGCGCGCTGCTGGCGCGCGACGCGCCGCAGGCCACGGTCGAGGTGCTGTCCAACCTGCACCAGGTCGCCGGGCCCGGGCAGCCGTTCGCGCAGCGCCGCGATCTGGTGTTCGTCGGCGGCTTCCGCCACCCGCCGAACGTGGATGCGGTGCGCTGGTTCGTCGAGGCGGTATTCCCGCTGGTGCGCGCACGGCTGCCGCAGGTGCGCTTCCACTGCATCGGCAGCCACCCGCCGCCGGCGATCCAGGCCCTGGCCGCCTACGCCGGCGTGGAGGTGCACGGGCATGTGCCCGACATCGCGCCGTACATGGACGGCTGCCGGATCGCGCTCGCGCCGCTGCGCTACGGCGCCGGGGTCAAGGGCAAGGTCAACCTGAGCATGGCGCACGGGCAACCGGTGGTGGCGACCGCGGCGGCGGTGGAAGGCATGCACCTGCACGACGGCGACGACGTGCTGGTGGCCGACGATGCGGAGGCCTTCGCCGCGGCGATCGTGCGCCTGTACCAGAACCCGGCGCTGTGGCAGCGGCTCAGCGCCGGCGGCCTGACCAACGTCGCCCGGCATTTCTCGCTGGATGCCGCACGCGACAGCGTGCGCCGGCTGCTGCTCCGGGACCGGCCCGACTAGTCGGGTAAACCACCACGTGGAGTCGCCACCCGGCGGGCTGGGGGTGCTGCGCCCTCCTGACGACCTCCTGTCTTTAAGTCGGGTCGTGGACCATCGGTGGCTTGCGTTCGTGAGATCGGCTTCGGACACAGTCGCCGCCCGGCGGGCTGGGGGTGCTGCGCCCTCCTGACGACCTCCTGTCTTTAAGTCGGGTCGTGGACCATCCATGGTCCACTCTCCGCACCCCCAGCCCGCCGGACGGCGACTTCGGGAGTTGGATGTCATCGTTTCGGGCGGCTTTTTTCTGCAGGCGCCGACTCACTGCGCAGAAGCCGGTGGCCCGGCCTGTGCGGGACCGTCGGCGGCATGGATGCCGCCGAGGAGCCTACAGGGACGTATTCACGGCGTGTCCCGCACAGGCCGGGCCGCCGGCTTCCCCGCAGATGTTTCCGCACATGAGGGATGGATTCATGGCGTGCCCGCACAGGCCGGGCCGCTGGCTTCCCCCGCAAAACTTCCGCGGCTCGGAGGTGGATTCACGGTGCGTCCCGCACAGGCGGGGCCGCCGGCTTCTCGCAGAGGCTCCCGCTCGGGAGAGGAACCTGTTCATGCAGGCTCACCCGGGGAAACAAGGCCGCTGGACGGTCGCGCGGCTCAGTGCGCGGCAGCCGAGGCCACGCGCAGGCGCGCGGCGAAGGCGGCCAGTCCCGGGACCGCGGGATCGCTGGCGCGTGCGGCGGCCAGCGCGGACGCGGCGGGTTGCAGTTCGCCGGCGGCCAGCCGCTCCTCGCCCACCGCCAGCCAGCGCGCGGCCAGCCGGCGCCGCGCCGGGGCCACATCAGCGCTGCCGCCCAGCATCTGCCACGCATCCAGGCAGGCCCCGGCGCGGCGCAGGCGGTTGCCGCGCAGTTCGCGTTCGAAGCAGGCGCGTGCCGCCGGCAGCAGGCGCGCGGAGGCGCGGCGCACCGCGGCATCCTCGGGCGCGATCGCGCGTGCGGCGCGCAGCTTGTCGTAGGCGCTGTCGCCGGGCGGCGTCAGCAGCTCGCCGCGCGCCTCGGCCGCGGCGGCGGCGGCCAGCAGCGCCCGCACCTGCCGCGCGCGCTCGGCCGGCGGCAAGGGCGAGCCGAGCCGCGCGCTGGCCTGCCGCGCGCGCACGACATGGCGCGCGGCCGCGGCCACTGCGGCATCGCGCGGCGCCAGTGCCCGCGCCTGTTCCAGCGCCGCGGCGGCGGCGGCAAAACGGAAATCCGCGGCCAGGCGCTCGGCGCGATGCGCCCAGGCCACGCCGACCTGCTCCAGCCCCTGGCGCGCGGCGACGTCGTTGGCGTCGATCGCCAGCAGCGCGCGGTAGCCGGCCGCGGCCTGCTCGAGCCGGCCGCGGCGGCGTTCGCCCTCGGCCTGCTGGCGCGCCTGTTCCAGCGTCCGCGCCAGCGCGGCCTCGGCCGCGGGCAGGTCGCCGTGCCCGGGGTCGTAACCGCGCGCGGCGGCGACCAGCGCCGCCGCCACGGCGAGCTCGCCGCGCACGAGCGCCTGCCGCGCCTGCTGCAGCAGGTCGGCGAGCGCGTCCTCGCGTCCTTCCAGCGCTTCCACGCGCCCGGGTTCCAGCGCCAGCACCCGCTGGTACAGCGGCAGGGCCGCATCCTCGGCGCCATCCAGACGCTGTCCGGCGCGGGCCGCAGCGGCGCGCTGTAGCAATTGCGCGATGCCGGCGCGCGCGGCTTCGCGCTGGCGCAGCACGCTCGCGACCGCGTCGGTCTGCGCCTGCGGCGCCGCCAGCGCCTGCGCCAGCGCCAGGTCGCGGTGGGCGCGGTCGAAGTGCCCCGCGGCGATGGCGGTGCGCGCCCGCGCCAGCGCCGCCTGGGCCACCCGGGTCAGGCCCTCGCGCGCCTCGTTGCGGTCCGGCTCCATCGCCAACGCGGCTTCGTAGAGTTCGCGCGCGCCGCTGCCGTCGGCTGCGCTCAACCGGCCCTGCGCCAGCGCCTGCGCGGCCTGCGCACGCAGCGCCTGCGCCCGGGTCTGCGGCCACAACCAGTCGGCCAGCGGGCGCCGGAATCCCAGCAGCAACGCCAGCGCCACCGCCAGCGCGAGCAGCGCCGGCGGCAGCCAGCGCGGCAGCGCACGCCGGCGCGCGCGCGTCGGCGCACGGTGCCCGCGCGGAGCCGGCTCGGGAGGAACGCGATCGTGGGGCATCGCCGGCAGCATAAGAGATGCCGCCCGCAGTGCGGCGTGCACGCGGCACGCGCCCCGCACGCGGTCCTGCGCCGGTGGCGGCGCCCGGCGTCCGGCTTACGGCGTGGCGCGGCGCGCCCGCTCCACTCCCGGCAGGCCGTCGAGCTTGCCCAGCAACCGCGACAGTTGCCCGAAATCGGCCACCCGCAGCCGCAGCCGCAGCCGCACCCGCCCCCCGCCCGCGTGCTCGCTGTGGATGTCGAGCACGTGGGTGTCTTCCTGCGCGATCAGGTTGGTCAGGTCCTTGAGCAACCACTTGCGGTCGAGCGCATCCACCAGCACGTCGACCTCGTGGCTGCGGCCGTTGCGGCTGCCCCACTCCACCGGCAGCACGCGCTGCGGCTGTGCCGCCGCCAGGCGCAGGAAGGTGGCGCAATCGCCGCGATGCACGCTGACCCCGCGGCCGCGGGTGAGGTAGCCGGCGATCGCCTCGCCCGGCAGCGGCTGGCAGCAGCGCGCGATCTGCACCAGCAGGTTGCCGACGCCGACCACGGTGACCGCCGAGGTCGTGGCCGCGGCCGGTTTGCGCACCGCGCGTGCGCGCGCTGCGGCCGTCTCCGTCGCGGACGGCTCGGCGCTGGCGCGCTCGTGTTCCAGCAGCACCCGCACCACCTGGTGCGGGCCGACATCGCCCAGCGCGACCAGCACCTGCAGGTCCTCCACGCTGTCGGCATTGAACTTCTGCAGCGCCGGCGCCGGGTCGGCGTGCTGCAGGCCGACCCGCTTGAGCTCGCGCTCCAGCAACTCGCGCCCGGCCTGCACGTTGCGCGCGCGGTCGAGCTTGTGGAACCAGTTGCGCACCTTCTCGCGAGAGCGCGCGCTGGCGAGGAAACCGTTGGCGACGACCAGCCAGTCGCGGCGCGGCTCGCCGCTCCTGGCGGTCAGGATCTCGACCCGGTCGCCGCTGCGCAGCTTGTAGTCCAGCGGCACGATGCGGCCGTCGACCTTGGCGCCGCGGCAGCGGTGCCCGACCTCGGTGTGCACGTGGTAGGCGAAGTCCAGCGGCGTCGCGCCCAGCGGCAGGTCGACCACCTCGCCCTTGGGCGTCAGCGCGTAGACCCGGTCCTCGACCAGCTCGCTGTCGATTTCGCCCAGCAGGCCGGCGGCGTCGCCGTCGCGCCCGGCCTCGCCGCGACCGGCATCGACGTGGGTCTCCAGCAGCCGCCGCATCCACTCGATCTTGCGGTCGAGCGCGGCATCGCCGGCGGCCGAGCGCCCGGTGCCGCTGCTGCCGGTCTCCTTGTAGCGCCAGTGCGCGGCGACGCCGAGCTCGGACTGGGCGTGCATCTCGAAGGTGCGGATCTGCACCTCCAGGGTCTTGCCTTCCGGGCCGACCACGGCGGTGTGCAGCGAACGGTAGTCGTTGCGCTTGGGGCGGGCGATGTAGTCGTCGAACTCGCTGGGCAGCGGCAGCCACAGCGCATGCACCACGCCGAGCGCGGCGTAGCAGGCGGCGACGTCGTCCACCAGCACCCGCACCGCACGCAGGTCGTAGAGCTCGCCGATCGGCACGTCCTTCTTCTGCATCTTCTTCCAGATGCTGTAGATGTGCTTGGGGCGGCCGGCGACTTCGGCGTGCAGGCCGTGGGCGACCAGCGCGGCGCCGAGCTCGGCCTTGACCTGCTCGATGTAGCGCTCGCGGTCGCCGCGCTTCTCGTCCAGCAGGCGGGCGATGCGGCGGTAGGTGTCCGGTTCCAGGTGGCGGAACGCGAGATCCTCCAACTCCCACTTCAGCTGCCAGATGCCCAGGCGGTTGGCGAGCGGCGCGTGGATGTCGCGGGTGAGCTGCGCCAGCGCGCGGCGCTGTTCCGGCGGCAGACGGTCGGCGTGGCGCAACCGCGCCAGCTGCCGCGCCAGCAGGATCGGCACCACCCGCAGGTCGCGCACGATCGCCAGCAGCAGCCGCCGCAGGCCTTCGCTGCCGGCGCCCTGGGCGTGGCGTTCGGCGTGCAGGGCCCAGACCTGGGAGGCGGCGCGCTGGCCGTCGAGCAGCGCGGCCACGACCGGAAACTCGCGCGAAAGACGCGGCTGCAGCGCCTCGCGCAGCGCGGGCGCGACATGCAGGATCGCCGCCGCCAGCACTTCGCCGTCGGCTTCCAGCAAGGCCAGCGAGGCCAGCGTGTCGGCCAGCACCGGCGCCGGGTCGCGCAGCGCCACCGCGCCGCCGGCGATGCCGTCCTGCAACAGCCCGCGCAGCGCTGGCGCCAGCGCCGCGCAGGACGGCGCCGCCAGCAGCGCGGGCGTCAGCACGGCATCCGGCGAGGCCGGGGATCGGGCGTGCTCGGGGGGCGGCACGGTGGTCACGACGACAGTGGGGATGCGGACACCTTAGCCGCCCGCGCGCCCGCCGAACAGGCCGCCGCGGCTCAGGCGCGCAACTGCGCCAGGCGCGCAGCCAGCTTCTTCGCCGAGACTCCGCCGCGGGCGCCGAGCTCCTGCGCGAACAGCGACACCCGCAGCTCCTCCAGGTCCCAGCGCAACGCCTGCCACTGCGGGTCGGCGCCGCGGTCGGCAGCGGCGGCGAGCGCATCGACGAAGGGCTTGAGTTCCAGCATCCGCGCCTGGTCGCGGGCCGGGTCGCGCAGCGCGCGCTCGGCGCGCACCGCCAGGGCCTTGAGCCAGCGCGGGTATTCGGCAAGCGCCGACGCCGGGACTTCGCGCAGGAATCCCGGCGCCACCAGCGCGGCAAGCTGCGCCTGCATGTCGTCGAGGTTGCCGCGGGCCCAGCCGAGCAGGGTCGAATCCAGCTTCGCACGCACCTCCGCAACCAGCGCGAGGATCGTCTCGGCCTGCTGCAGGCGCGCCATCGCCTCGGCAAACAGCGCCCTGGCGACCGCATCGCGGCGCTGCGCGAACGCCGCGGCATCGCGGATCCCGCCCAGACCCTGCGCGGTCAGCGCGGCGAAGGCGCCCTCGACCAGGTCCGTGCGCAGGCGGTCGCCGGTCTGGCCGCCACCGGCGCGCGGCGCCGCCGACTCGATCGCGGCGTACAGCAGCGCGGTCTTCGCCGCGACCGGCAGCTGCTTGCGCGCCTGCTTGATCTTGTCGGCCAGCGCCAGCGCCAGCAGCCGGCGCACCCCGCGCGGATGCGCGTCCTGCGCCACGGCGCGCTCGGCGTGCACCGCCAGCGACACGCTGGCGCCGTCGTCGTGCAGGGCCGGGTATGCCGGCACGCCGCCGGCGCCGGCCACGGAATCCGGGATCGGCGCTTCCGGGAAGGCGGTCAGGCCGGTGCGCGCCAGGCCCTGGGCCGCGTGCCGCGCGAACGCCGCGGCGGCGCGGGCGCCGTAACGCGCGCGCAGCCCGGCCAGGTCGTGGGACTCGGCCAGAACATGGCTGGCCAGGACGTGACCGGCCAGCCGGTCGCGACCGCCGGCGCCGGGCCGGCCCGCCTCCGGCGCGTCCAGCAGGCGCAGGTTGGCGTGCAGGTGCGGCTCGATGCTGCCGGGGTCGAACTCGGTCGCCGCCAGCGCCACGCCGGTGGTCTTGTGCAGAAAGCGCGCCAGCTCGCCTTCGAGGCTGTCGGCCGAGGGCTGCGGCCAGGCCTCGGCGAAGGCGCGGGCGAACTCCGGCACCGGCACGAAATTGCGGCGCAGGGCCTTGGGCAGCGAGCGGATCAGTGCCGCCGCCTTGTCGGCGACGAACCCCGGCGCCAGCCACGACAGCCGCGCCGGATCCAGCGCCCCCAGCAAATGCAGCGGCACCGTCACGGTCATGCCGTCGTCGGGCGCGCCGGGCTCGAAGCGATAGTGCAGCGCCAGCCGCGCGTCGCCCAGCGCCAGGTATTTCGGGAAGCGCGCGGCGTCGCTCTCGTCGCCGACCAGCAGGTCCTCGCGCGACCACTCCAGCGATTTTTTCTTCTCCGGCGGCAGCTTCGCGTACCACGCGTCCAGCGCCTGCACGTTGTGCACGTCCGGCGGCAACCGGTCCAGGTACCAGCGCGCCTGCCAGTCCTCGTCGACCACCAGCCCGGCGCGGCGCAGCTTGGCTTCCTCCTCGCGCGCCCGCTCCAGCGTGGACAGGTTGCGGGCGAGGAACGCGCTGCGGGTATCGATCTCCCCGGTCAGCAGTGCGTCGCGGATGAACAGTTGCCGCGCCTCTTCCGGGAACAGCGCGCCGTAGTGGATCGGTTTCTTCGGCGCCAGCACCAGCCCGAACAGCGAGATCTGCTCGCTGCCCAGCACCTGCCCCTGCGCCCGCGACCAGCGCGGGTCGAAATGGCGCCGCGCCAACAGATGCGGCAACTCGGCGATCGCCCACTCCGGCTCGATCGCGGCATTGGTCAGCGCCCAGACCTTCTCGGTGTCCAGCAGCGTCGCCGACAGCAGCCACGGCGGCGCCGCTTTCGAGGCGGACGATTTCGCCAGCGCCGAGCCCGGAAACAGCTGGAATTTGCGCCCGCGCGGTCCGTCGTACGAGGCGCCCGCCTTCCTGCCCGGCTCGGCCGGCGCGCGATGGCCGAGCTGGGTCGGCAGGCCGGCGATCAGGGCGCGATGCAAGGCCGCGTAACGCCGGGCCGCGGCTTTCGTGTCGGCGGCCGCCGGGCCATCGGCCGCCGCCATCCCCGCAGAAGCGGGGTTCCGGCGTCCCTGACGGTTTGCTCTCCCCCCGTCGCCGCCCCGCGCCGCGTCCGCAGACCCGCGCTGCGCAGATGTCGGCGACGAGCCGACGGCGACATCATCGAAAGCGTCCAGCCGCCATCCCAACGCCTCGCACTGCAGCTTCAGCTGCCGGTGCAGTTCCCGCCACTCGCGCAGGCGCAGGAAGCCGAGGAAGTGGCGGTCGGCCCATTTGCGCAGTTGCGATTGGGTCAGGTCCTCGTACGCGGCGCGGTAGGCGTCCCACAGCTTGAGGATGCCGACGAATTCCGACCTGGCATCGGCGAACTGTGCGTGCGCGGCATCGGCGGCCGCGCGCGCGTCGGGCGGACGCTCGCGCGGGTCCTGGATGCCGAGGAAGCTGGCGATCACCAGCATCTCGCGCAGCACGCCGTGCGCCTGCGCGGCCACCAGCATGCGCGCCAGCTTCACGTCCACCGGCAGCTTCGCCATGGTGCGGCCGATCGCGGTGAGCTTGCGGTCGGCATCGATCGCGCCGAGTTCGTTCAACTGCTGCCAGCCGTCGGCGATCGCGCGCGGATCGGGCGGCTCCAGGAACGGGAAATCCTCGATGACGTTCGCATCGTCCGTTGGCCGACGCGGACCTGCGCGTCTGGCCGACGCCGAAACGCGGCCTTCGATGTTGCCCAGCCCCAGCGACAGCATCCGCAGGATCACGCCCGCCAGCGCCGCGCGGCGGATTTCCGGATCGGTGAATTCCGGCCACGAGGCGAAGTCGGCTTCCGAGTACAGGCGGATGCACACCCCCGGCGCGACCCGCCCGCAGCGGCCGGCGCGCTGGTTGGCGCTGGCCTGCGAAACCGCCTCGATGTGCAGGCGGTCGAGCTTCTGCCGCGGGCTGTAGCGCTTGACCCGCGCCATGCCGGGATCGACCACGTAGTGGATGCGCGGCACCGTCAGCGAGGTTTCCGCCACGTTGGTGGCCAGCACGATGCGCCGCTGCGGACCGGGATGGAACACCCGGTCCTGGTCCCTGGCCGACAGCCGCGCGTACAGCGGCAGCACCTCGGTATGGCGGTACTTGCGCTTTTCCAGCGCCTGATGCGCCTCGCGGATCTCGCGCTCGCCCGGCAGAAAAACCAGGGTGTCGCCGGTGGGTCGCTCGCGCGCGATCTCGTCGCAGGCGGCGAGGATGCCGTCGAGCACGGAAACGGAATCGGCGTCGTGTTCCCGCCGCGCGCCCGCGTCCCGCGCCCCGTGGCCCGACGACGTCTCCGCCCCTGCGGCCTGCAGCGGGCGGTAACGCATTTCCACCGGATAGCCGCGGCCCTCGACCTCCACCACCGGCGCACCGCCGAAATGCGCCGCGAAGCGCGCGGTGTCGATCGTGGCCGAGGTCACGATCAGCTTCAGGTCCGGGCGCCGGGGCAGCAGCCGTTTCAGGTAGCCGAGCAGGAAGTCGATGTTGAGGCTGCGCTCGTGCGCCTCGTCGACGATGAGCGTGTCGTACTGCGACAGCCAGCGGTCGGACTGGATCTCGGCCAGCAGGATGCCGTCGGTCATGAACTTGACCGCGGTCTGCTCGCTGACGTTGTCGTTGAAGCGCACCTGGAAGCCGACCGCGCCGCCCAGCGGCACCTGCAGTTCCTCGGCCACGCGCCGGGCGACCGCGCGCGCGGCGATCCGCCGCGGCTGGGTACAGCCGATCATGCCGGCGGCGCCGCGGCCGGCGGCCAGGCACAGCTTGGGCAACTGCGTGGTCTTGCCGGAGCCGGTCTCGCCGGCGACCACCACCACCGGGTGGGTGCGAACCAGTTCGACGATGCGCTCGGCGGCGGCAGCGATCGGCAACGCCGGATCCACCGGCGCCTGCGGCAGGGCCGCGGCCCGCGCCTGGCGCTGCGCAACCGAGGCTTGCAACGCCTGTGCGAACGCCGCCTGCGCCGCGGTATCGGCCGGCCGCGCGTTCCAGCGCGACCACAGTCCCAGCAGGCGGCCGCGGTCGCGGCTGAGCGCGTCGTCGAGCGCACGCCGGGCTTGCCGCAGCGCGGGACCGCTTCGCTGTTCCATAGAAGTCATGAATCGACCCGTTCGCAACTATTCATTTCCCGATGACGCCCACCCGGCCTATTGTGCTGGCTGGACCCCAACAGGAGCACGCAGATGGCCAGGACCCAGACAGCGACGTCGAAATCCAGTTCCGCACCCGCGGCGGCGCCGGCGATCGACATCGGGCTCAGCGGCGCGCAACGCAAGCAGATCGCCGAGGGTCTGTCGCGCTTCCTCGCCGACAGCTTCACGCTGTACCTGAAGACCCACAACTTCCACTGGAACGTCACCGGGCCGATGTTCAACACCCTGCACCTGATGTTCGAGACCCAGTACACCGAGCAGTGGACCGCGCTGGACCTGGTCGCCGAGCGCATCCGCGCGCTGGGCTACAACGCGCCCGGCTCCTACGCCGAATTCGACCGCCTGTCCTCGATCCCGGAGGAGCCGGGGCTGGCCGACACTGCCGACTGGCGCGAGATGGTGCGCCAGCTCACGGTCGGCAACGAGGCGGTGTGCCGCACCGCGCGCAAGGTGCTCGAGGGTGCCGACGACGCCGGCGACGACCCCACCGTGGACCTGCTGACCCAGCGCCTGCAGACCCACGAGAAGAACGCCTGGATGCTGCGCTCGCTGCTGCAGTAACCCGGGCCGACGCGCAAGCGCCCTCCTCCTGGCCGCCCGCTTCCCCGCTGGCGGGGTGAGCACGTGCGTCTTGCGAACCGCCGGCTCGCACACGACCCAACGCGCATCGAAGGATCGGCTTCGGCAGGAGTCGCCGCCCGGCGGGCTGGGGGGTGCTGCGCCATCCTGACGACCTCCTGTCATTGAAGTTGGGCACAGCTCATCTTTGGCCTGATCTCGAGTCAGGCCAGGCTTCGGGAGATCGGCTTCGGAC
>NZ_QVPD01000001.1:137714-373812 GCF_003416885.1 Cognatiluteimonas weifangensis | reverse complement strand
CTCCAAGCTCGCCAAGTCGCCGGCCGGCGGGCTGGGGGTGCGGAGAGTGGACCATGGAGGGTCCACGACCCGACTTAAAGACAGGAGGTCGTCAGGAGGGCGCAGCATCCCCAGCCCGCCGGGCGGCGACTCCCTCCGAAGCCGAATCTCCCGAGTGCGGCCATGACTCGAAGTCAGGCCAGGCACGCCCTGCGCCCCGACTTAAAGACAGGAGGTCGTCAGGAGGGCGCAGCTCCCCAACCCGCCGGGCGGCGACTCCCTCCGAAGCCGATCTCCCGAGTGCGGCCATGACTCGAAGTCAGGCCATGCACGCCCTGCGGCCCGGCTTGAAGACAGGAGGTCGTCAGGAGGGCGCAGCACCCCCAGCCCGCCGGGCGGCGACTCCCGCCGAAGCCGACCCACCGAAGCCGACCCACCGAAGCCAGGTCATGGCTCGAGATCAGGCCAAAGATGACCTGCGGCCCGACTTGAAGACAGGAGGTCGTCAGGAAGGTGCAGCACCCCCAGCTCGCCGGGCGGCGACTCCCTTCGAAGCCGATTCCTGGTTCCCCAGCCCTTTTGGAGCTGCTGTCGCACCGCGGTTCAGCCGGGGGCGTGTTAATCTTTGCGCCTTTCCGGCGGCCGCCGCGCCCGCCCCTGCGGCGTCGGCCCCGGCCAGACTCGAGCCCGCATGCTCCAGCAACGCACCCTCAAGAACGTGATCCGCGCCACCGGCGTCGGCCTGCACAGCGGCGAGAAGGTCTATCTCACCCTGCGTCCGGCCGCGGTGGACACCGGCATCGTGTTCCGGCGCGTGGACCTGGACCCGGTGGTCGAGATCCCGGCCAGCGCCGAACTGGTCACCGAGACCATGCTCTGCACCGGGCTGTCGCGCGACGGCGGCAAGGTGCTGACGGTCGAGCACCTGATGTCGGCCTTCGCCGGCCTGGGCATCGACAACGCCCATGTCGACCTGTCGGCGGCCGAAGTGCCGATCATGGACGGCTCCGCCGGCCCGTTCGTGTTCCTGCTGCAGTCGGCCGGGATCGTCGAGCAGGCCGCGCCCAAGCGCTTCCTGCGCATCAAGCGCCCGGTGGAGGTGCGCGAGGGCGACAAGTTCGCCCGCTTCACGCCCTACGACGGCTTCCGGCTCGACTTCACCGTCGAGTTCAACCATCCGGCGATCCCGGCCACGCAGTCGCGTGCGCAAGTCGAGTTCTCCACCGACGCCTACGTGCGCGAGGTCAGTCGCGCCCGCACCTTCGGCTTCATGCGCGACCTGGAATTCATGCGCGAGCGCAACCTCGGCCTCGGCGGCTCGATGGACAACGCGATCGTGCTCGACGAGTTCCGCGTGCTCAACGACGACGGCCTGCGCTACGCCGACGAGTTCGTGCGGCACAAGATCCTGGACGCGATCGGCGACCTGTACCTGGCCGGGCGCCCGGTGATCGGCGCCTTCGAAGGCTTCAAGTCCGGGCACGCGGTCAACAACAAGCTGGTGCGCGCGCTGCTGGCCGAGCGCTCGGCCTGGGAAGAAGTCAGCTTCCCCGAAGCCGCCGCCGCCCCCGCCGCCTACGGCGCGACGCAGACCGCGTGAATCCGGGTCCGGCCGCCCGGCGGCCGCACAGCCGGTGCCGGCTCCGATCGGCTGCTGCCCCGCAGCCAGGTTCCCGCATTGCCGCACGCCGGCCCGGTTCAGGCCTGACTTAACGAAAATTTAGCGGAAAGTTACCGGAATCCTGTCGATTCGTTAACGCCCGGGTCGGGCGCGGCCGGTAGCATGCCCCGGTCGCCGCGAAGCAGAACGTCATTCTGCGTCTCCGGCGGCCAGCATTTCAGGACTCGCCCTCAGCATCCCGTTCCGGGGGCTGGAGCGACGCCAGGGCGGCTTGCAGCGCTTCGCGCGTGGCCGTCGACAGCGGCAGGGAAGGACGCGGTGCCGGAGGATCCGGCCACAGCGGCAGGGCCGTGGTCTTGACCACCACCTGGCTGCACTCCAGCCCGACGGAACGGGCTGCGTCGAGAAGTTCGGCAGCCGCGAGCCGCAGTCTGGCCCGCCATACCGGCGAATCGACGACGAAGACGAGCCTGGTGCCATCCACATTCGCAAACCGTGCGTGCGCGGCAAGTGAAGGCGGCAGGTGGGGACGCAGTCGCTGTTCCAGCGCGTCGAGCCACAGGGCGCGGCGCAGCGGGTCGGCATTGCCGTCGGCGAACAGCGCCTCGAGCGCCGGACGCGGCGGCGCCGGGCGCCGGGAACCGGGCGGCTGTGACGAACCAGATCGGGAACCGGACATCGCATGACTGTACACACCATCCTGGACCATCTGCGCGAGCGCCTGTCGCTGGCGGCGCAACACGCCGGCCGCAGCGCCGCGCGGCAGCCGGCCGTGGCTGCCCTGGTGCTGCTGGCGGCGGGCATCGCCGTCGGCGCGGGCGCACGCACCGCGGTCGGCTTCGCCCAGGTCGCGCTGCTGCAGCAGCACGCCACCCAGCAGCAGGCGCAGCTCGACGGCCTCCGCGACCAGGCCCAGCGCGAGCTCAACGCCCTGGCCGCGCGCCTGGGCGAGCTGCAGGCCGAAGCCAACCGCCTCAACGCCCTCGGCGAGCGCCTGACCCGGGTCGGCCAGCTGGGCGACGGCGAGTTCGATTTCGACGCCCCGGTCGGCGTCGGCGGCGCCGGCCCCACCCGCGACATGCCGGTGGCCGAGCTGCGCGCCGGCCTCGGCCAGCTCGATGCGCAGTTCCGGACCTCCGGCGCGCAGCTGTCGGTGCTGGAATCGCTGCTGTTCAACCGCAAGCTCGAGCAGGATGCGACGCCCTCGCGGGTGCCGATCGCCAACACCTACATCACCTCCGGCTTCGGCGGCCGCGCCGATCCCTTCGGCGGCGGCGCGGCGTTCCACAAGGGCATGGACTTCCACGCCCGCACCGGCGATCCGGTGACGGCAGTGGCCGACGGCGTGGTCAGCTACGCCGCGGTGCGCTCGGG
The DNA here is from genome assembly GCF_003416885.1 of Cognatiluteimonas weifangensis. Lineage (GTDB taxonomy): Bacteria > Pseudomonadota > Gammaproteobacteria > Xanthomonadales > Xanthomonadaceae > Cognatiluteimonas > Cognatiluteimonas weifangensis. The sequence continues at coordinate 370,838 of NZ_QVPD01000001.1, read as the reverse complement.
CTACGGCAAGGTGGTGGAGATCGACCACGGCAACGGCTACGTGACCCGCTACGCGCACAACTCGCGACTGCTGGTGCAGGTCGGCGACCTGGTGCGCAGCGGCCAGCAGGTGGCGCGCGCCGGCTCCACCGGGCGCTCCACCGGCGCCCACGTGCACTTCGAGGTCTGGGACCACGGCCGCGTGGTCAACCCGCGCAAGTTCCTGGGCCAGGCGGCGCAGCACAAGCGCGGCTGACCGGCCTTCCTTCCCCACGAAGGTAATTGCCTTCCCTTCTCCCCACCTGCGGGGGTGAAGAGGAGCGCTTGCGAGCCGGTGGCTCGCAAGCCGCACGCCCTCACCCCCGCAAGCGGGGCGAGGGAGGCCGCCACACGGCTTGATTTCGCCCCCGGCGCCTCCACGCTACAATCCGTGTTGCCATGCAAAAGGGCGCCCCGCGCCCTTTTCCGTTTTCGGGGATCCCCCTCGCGGGGCCCGCGGGGAATTCCGTGCGCGCGCGCCGGTCTGTCCTTCCCCGGTCCCTCCGACCTGCCTACCGGATCCAGAATGTTCAATCGCCTGCTCACCAGCGTTTTCGGCAGCCGCAACGAGCGCCTGCTCAAGCAACTCGGCGGCATCGTCAGGAAGATCAACGCGCTCGAGGCGCAGATGGTGGCGCTCTCGGACGAGCAGCTGCAGGCCAAGACCCCGGAGTTCCAGCAGCGCATCGCCAAGGGCGAATCGCTGGACAAGCTGCTGCCGGAAGCCTTCGCGGTCTGCCGCGAGGCCTCCAAGCGCGTGCTGGGCATGCGCCACTACGACGTGCAGCTGATCGGCGGCATGGTCCTGCACATGGGCAAGATCGCCGAGATGCGCACCGGCGAGGGCAAGACCCTGGTGGCGACCCTGCCGGTCTATCTCAACGCGCTGGAAGGCAAGGGCGTGCACGTGGTCACGGTCAACGACTACCTGGCGCGTCGCGACTCGGCCTGGATGGGCAAGCTCTACAGCTGGCTGGGGCTGAAGGTCGGCGTGGTCTACCCCGGCATGCCGCACGGCGACAAGCACGCCGCGTACGCCGCCGACATTACCTACGCCACCAACAACGAGATCGGCTTCGACTACCTGCGCGACAACATGGCGCTGGCGCAGCAGGACCGCTTCCAGCGCGGCCTCAACTACGCCATCGTCGACGAGGTCGACTCGATCCTGATCGACGAGGCGCGCACCCCGCTGATCATCTCCGGCCCCGCCGACGAGTCGCCGGAGCTGTACCTCAAGGTCAACAAGATCGTCCCGCGCCTGACCCGGCAGCAGGAGGAGGAAGGCGAGGGCGACTACTGGGTCGACGAGAAGGGCAAGCAGGTGTACCTGTCGGAAGCCGGGCAGGAGAAGGCCGAGGCGCTGCTGCACGAGGCCGGCATCCTCGAAGGCGACGACAGCCTGTACGCCTCGCACAACATCCACGTCGTCCACCACCTCAATGCCGGCCTGCGCGCGCATGCGATCTACCAGCGCGACGTGGACTACATCGTCCGCGACGGCGAGGTGGTGATCGTGGACGAGTTCACCGGCCGCACCCTGCCGGGCCGGCGCTGGTCCGACGGCCTGCACCAGGCGGTGGAGGCCAAGGAAGGCGTCAACGTCCAGCGCGAGAACCAGACCCTGGCCTCGATCACCTTCCAGAACCTGTTCCGCATGTACGGCAAGCTCTCGGGCATGACCGGCACCGCGGACACCGAGGCCTACGAGTTCCAGTCGATCTACGGCCTGGAAGTGGTGGTGATCCCGACCCACCGGCCGATGGTGCGCAAGGACCATTCCGACGCCGTGTTCCTCAACCGCGACGGCAAGTACCGCGCGGTGATCGCCGAGATCAAGGACGCGCACGCCAAGGGCCAGCCGGTGCTGGTCGGCACCACCTCGATCGAGGTCTCGGAGATGCTCAGCGAGCAGCTGCGCGCGGCCGGGATTGCGCACGAGGTGCTCAACGCCAAGCAGCACGAGCGCGAGGCCACGATCGTCGCCCAGGCCGGGCGCCCGGGCGCGGTCACCATCGCCACCAACATGGCCGGCCGCGGCACCGACATCGTGCTCGGCGGCTCGCTGGAAACCGAACTGGCCGAACTCGAGGCGCGGACCGGCGCGCCGGTGGACGAGGCCACCCGTGCACAGCTCAAGGCCGCCTGGCAGCAGCGCCACGACCAGGTCAAGGCCGCCGGCGGCCTGCACATCATCGGCACCGAGCGCCACGAGTCGCGGCGCATCGACAACCAGCTGCGCGGCCGCTCCGGCCGCCAGGGCGACCCGGGCTCGTCCCGCTTCTACCTGTCGCTGGAAGACAACCTGATGCGCATCTTCGCCGCCGACTGGGTGCAGCGGGTGATGGCGAAGATGGGGCTGAAGGAAGACGACATCATCGAGTCGCCGCTGGTGTCCAAGCAGATCGCCAACGCCCAGCGCAAGGTCGAGGCCCACAACTTCGACATCCGCAAGAACCTGCTGGACTTCGACGACGTCAACAACGACCAGCGCAAGGTCATCTACCAGCAGCGCAACGAGCTGCTGGAGGCCGAGGACATCCGGGACAACATCGCCGGCATCCGCGAGGACGTGGTCGCCGCGACGGTCGCGCGCTTCGTGCCGCCCGAATCCATCGACGAGCAGTGGGACCTGCCGGGGCTGGAGGCGGAGCTGGCGGCGGAGTTCGGCGTGCGCCTGGCGCTGGCCGACATGGTCGCCCGCGCCACCGAGATCGACGCCGAGAAGATCGCCGAGGACGTGCAGCGCGAAATCGGGCGCGTGTTCGCCAACAAGGAAGCCCAGGTCGGCCCCGAGACCATGCGCATGATCGAGAAGCACATCATGCTCAGCGTGCTCGACGACAACTGGAAGCAGCACCTGGCGCGGATGGACTACCTGCGCCAGGGCATCCACCTGCGCGGCTACGCGCAGAAGCAGCCCAAGCAGGAATACAAGAGCGAAGCCTTCGAGCTGTTCGCGCAGATGCTGGAGAAGGTCAAGCGCGAGGTGGTGACCATGCTGGCGCGGGTGCGCATCCGCACCGAGGAGGAGGTCGCGGCGATGGAGGCGGCCGAACGCGCGCAGGCGCAGGCGCAGGCGCAGCGGATGCAGTTCCAGCATGCCGACGTCGGCGGCCTGGGCGCCGACGAGGAAGCGGCGCAGGCGCAGGCGATGGCCGCGGCGCTGCAGGCCGGCGTACCCAAGGTCGGCCGCAACGATCCCTGCCCCTGCGGCAGCGGCAAGAAGTACAAGCACTGCCATGGACAGCTGGCCTGAGCCAGCGTTGCCGCCACTTCCTGCTCCCCGCTTGCGGAGCGGAGTGACGCCGTGCCTTCTCCCCGCGTGCGGGGAGAAGGTGCCCACAGGGCGGATGAGGGGCCGGCGAAGCGACGGCAACCCCCACCGCGACCCGCAGTCCGCGCCCGCACGCACCCCGCATCCGGCTGCGCTGCGCCCCGCGCTCCCGAGCACAGGCTCCGCGGGACCCCAGCGGCACGGAGCCAAGCCGTGACCCCGTACGGATCCGGTCATCCCCGTGCCTGAGCCCGTCGTCGAGGTCGTCGCCGGCGTCATCGCCGATGCCCGCGGCCGCATCCTGCTGGCGCGGCGCACCGAGGGCCGCGACCTGGCCGGCCTGTGGGAATTCCCCGGCGGCAAGCGCGAACCGGGCGAAGCGCCGGACGCCACTCTCGCGCGCGAGCTGCACGAGGAGCTCGGCATCGCCGCCGAGGTCGGCGCGCCGCTGATCGCGGTGCCGCAGCAATACCCGCACAAACGCCTGCGCCTGGACGTGCGCCGGGTGGACGCCTGGCAGGGCACGCCGAAAGGCCTCGACGGCCAGGCCCTGGCCTGGGTGCCGCCGCGCAAGCTGGCCAGCTATGCAATGCCGCCCGCCGACCGGCCGGTGGTCGCGGCGCTGCTGCAGCCGGACCGCTACCTGGTCACGCCGGCCCCGGGCGACGACGACGCCGCCTGGCTGCGGGCGCTGGAGACGGCGCTGGCGCAGGGCGTGCGCCGCGTGCAGCTGCGACCCGGCGCCGGCCTCGACCCGGCGCGCTGGCGCACGCTGGCGCGGCAGGCGGCCGCCCGCTGTCGCGGCGCCCAGGCCGAAGTGCTGGTCAACGGCGACATCGCCCTGGCGCAGGAACTGCGCAGCGGCGTGCACCTGCGCGCGGCGCAGTTGCCGCAGCTGCAGCGCCGCCCGCTGCGCGACGGCCTGCCCGTCGCCGCGTCGTGCCACGACCGCGACGAGTTGCGCCACGCCGAGCGGCTGGGTTGCGACTTCGCCGTGCTCGGCCCGCTGCAGCCCACGCCCACCCATCCCGGTGCCGCCGGACTCGGCTGGGCCGCCTTCGCTGCGCTGCGCGAGCACACCAGTCTGCCGCTGTATGCCATCGGCGGCCTGCGCCCGGACGACCTTGCCCAGGCCCGCACCCACGGCGCCCAGGGCATTGCCGCGATCCGCGCGCTGTGGCCCGCACGCGTGCCGTAGTACCGTCCCCGCCTCCCCACGGCCGCGCAGGCGCGGCGTCACCCGCGCGATGGCATGCACTCCGCAGCGCCGGTGGAATCGCGACGCCCGTCGCTCCCACGATGGAGTCCGGGCAGGACGGGTGTGGGGTGGCGAGCCGCCCGCTTCAGCGCCCCAGGTCCGCAGGGCATTCCGCGCCCCAGGGGTCTGCCGGCATCGATCCGTGGCGGTCCGCGACGGTGATCGCGGCTTGCGCGGTGTCTACGGAATCGCGTTGTCCCGGCTCGCCGTCGCCAGGGCGCGATATTGCCGGTCCAGCGCCGCCACCTGCGCATCCAGCGCGGCCAGTGGCCCGTCGTTGACGATCACGTCGTCGGCGATCGCCAGGCGCTGCTCGCGGCTGGCCTGCGCGGCCAGCATGCGGCCGGCCAGCGCGGCATCGATGCCGTCGCGCTGCACCAGTCGCGCCAATTGCACCGACGCCGGCACGTCCACCACCAGGATCCGGTCCAGCCACGGATAGGCGGCGCGACCGCCGCCCTCGGCCAGCAGCGGGATTTCGGCCACCGCGTAGGGCCCCGGCGCCGCGGCGCAGGCGGCCTGCAGCGCGACGCGCACGCGCGGATGCACGATCGCCTCCAGCGTCCGTCGCGCCGCGGCGTCGGCAAACACCCGCCGCCGCATCGCCGCGCGGTCCAGCGCACCGGTCGCATCGAGAACATCGCTACCGAAGGCGGCCACGACCTCGGCCAGACCCGCGGAGCCGGCCGCGACCGCCGCACGCGCGGCGACATCGGCGTCGGCGACCAGCACCCCGTGCGCCCGCAAGCGCCGCGCCACCTCGCCCTTGCCTGAAGCCACCCCGCCGGTCAGGCCGATGATGTAATCGCTCATGCCGAGCCCGCCCCCCGTTGCTGCGCCTGTCTGTCGCGACTGCGGCGATCGATCCAGCTCAGCGCAGGCCGCTGAACCGCAGGTACGCGTCCACCATCCAGTCGCCCCAGAAGAACACGACCCAGCCGGCGACCGCCAGATACGGCCCGAACGGGATCGGCGTGGCGCGGTCGCGGCCCTTGGCCGCCAGCCAGATCGAACCGACGATGGCGCCCACCAGCGACGACAGCAGGATCGTCGGCACGATCCCCTGCAGCCCCACCCAGGCGCCCAGCGCGGCCAGCAGCTTGAAGTCGCCGTGGCCCATGCCTTCCTTGCCCGTGATCTGCTTGAACACCCACCACACCGACCACAGGCTCAGGTAGCCGATGATCGCGCCCACCAGCGCCGGCTTGGCCGGCAGGTACAGCGCGTCGATGCTGGCGATCAGGCCCAGCCACAGCAGCGGCAGGGTCAACTGGTCGGGCAGCAGCTGGGTGCGCAGGTCGATGCCCGCCAGCGCGATCAGGAAACAGGTCAGCACGATCGCGCCAAAACCCTGCCAGCCGAAGCCGAAGCGCCACACGCAGCACACCACCAGCGCCATGGTCAGCAGCTCGACCAGCGGATACTGCAGCGAGATCGGCGCATGGCAGCTGCGGCAACGCCCGCGCAGCGCCAGCCAGCTCAGCACCGGGATGTTTTCCCACCACGCCAGCTGGTGCTTGCAGTGCGGGCAGTGCGAACGCTCGACCACGATCCCCGGCGGCGGCGGATCGTAGACCTCCGGCTCGCCCAGCACCTCCAGGCTGTCGCGCTTCCACTGCCATTCCAGGCGCCTGGGCAGGCGCAGGATGACGACGTTGAGGAAGCTGCCCAGCAGCAGCCCGAGACCGGCCGCGGCGGGATAGCCTAGGCCGGGATTCTGATCGAGGAAGGACATTCGGTACCCCTGGTTCATCCGTGCGGCGGCAGCGTACCGGATCGTGCGCTCCCGCCCCACATTACACGCCCCTCACCCTGCTTCGCTGCGCGAAGCGGTTCCGCACTCCGTGCCCCGGCCCTTGCGCACAGCGCAAGGGCGTTGGGTCGTGCGCGAACCGGTGGCTCGCAAGCCGCCGCACGCCCTCACCCCCGCAAGCGGGGTGAGGGCGGCCGTCCTGCCCCACGCTTGCGCAGAGACGACGGACCCTTCTCCCGCACGCGGCGAAACAGCTGCCCCTTCTCCCCGCTTGCGCAGAGGCCGCCATCCCTTCTCCCCGCTTGCGCAAGGGTCGGCAGTCCCTTCTCCCCGCTTGCGGGGAGAAGGTGCCCGCAGGGCGGATGAGGGGCCGCCGGAGCGGGCCGTCCCTTTTCCCGCTTGCGCAGAGGCAGCCGTCCTTCTCCCCGCTTGCGGGGAGAAGGTGCCCGCAGGGCGGATGAGGGGCCGCCGGAGCGACGCGATCGCGGATCAGATCGCCGCGGCCAGCTTGAAGATCGGCAGGTACATGCCGATGACCATGCAGCCGACGATGCCGCCGATGAAGATCATGATCAGCGGCTCCAGCAGGCTGGACAGCGCGTCGACCGCGTTGTTGACCTCTTCCTCGTAGAACTCGGCGACCTTGAACAGCATCGCGTCCAGTGCGCCGGCCTCCTCGCCGATCGCGGTCATCTGGATCACCATGTGCGGGAACAGGTTGACCTGCTTCATCGCCATGTTGAGCTGGTAGCCGACCGCGACGTCGTCGCGGATGCGGTGCACGGCCTGCGTGTACACCTGGTTGCCGGTGGCGCCGGCGACGATGTCCAGCGCCTCCACCAGCGGCACGCCGGCCTTGAAGGTCACCGCCAGGGTGCGGGCGAAGCGCGCGATCGCGGAGTTGTGCAGGATCTGCCCGACCACCGGGAGTTTCAGCATGAAGCGATCGACGAAGTGCTGGAATTTCTCCGAGCGCTTGAACATGAACAGCATGCCCGCGATCGACCCCGCGACCACCAGCAGCACCAGCCACCACCAGGCGATCATGAAATCGCTGGCGGCGATGATCATCTTGGTGAAGGCGGGCAGGTCGGCGCCGAAGCTCTGGAACACCTGCTGGAACTGCGGCACCACGAACACCAGCAGGATCGCGCTGACCAGGATCGCCACCGCGATCACCGTGGCCGGGTAGAACAGCGCCTTCTTGATCTTGCCCTTCAGGCTCTCGATGTTCTCCTTGTAGCTGGCGATGGTGTCGAGCACCGTCTCCAGCACGCCCGCCGATTCGCCGGCCTTGACCAGGTTGCGGTAGAGCTCGTCGAACTGCACCGGGTGCTTGCCCAGCGCCTCGTACAGCGAGGAGCCGCTCTCGATGTCGGAGCGGATGTCGTTGACCAGGTCCTTGGCGCGGGGGTTCTTCTGCCCGCCGCCGATGATCTCCAGGCCCTGCACGATCGGCACGCCGGATTTCATCATCGTCGCCAGCTGGCGGCTGATGATGGCGATGTCGCGCGGGGTGACGCGCTTGCCGGCGCTGCCGAACAGCGGCTTGGGCTTGGGCTTGACCACGGTCGGGGTGATGCCCTGGCGGCGCAGGTCGGCGCGCACCAGGTTGGCGTTCTTGGCCGGCTGCTCGCCCTTCATCTTGGTGCCGCGCTTGTCGGTACCTTCCCAGACGAAGACTTCCATCGGGTCGGGGCGGCGGACGGCTTTCTTGGCGACGGATCGGGTCACGGCCATGGGATCAGTCCTTGGTGACGCGGTTGATTTCGGCGAGGCTGGTGACGCCGTTCTTGACCTTCAGCAACGCCGACTGGCGCAGGTCGCGGACGCCGGAGCGCTGTGCGGCTTCGGTGATCTGCTGCACGTTGCCGCCGGCCAGGACGATGGCCTGGATCTCCTCGGTCATCGGCATCACCTGGTACAGGCCGGTGCGGCCCTTGTAGCCCTCGGTGCAGTCCGGGCAGCCGACCGCCTCGTAGATGGTCAGGCCGGCGTGGACCTCGTCGGCGGTGAAGCCTTCGGCCAGCAGCGCGTGTTCGGGCAGCTCCTGCACGCGCTTGCAGTCGTGCAGGCGCCGTGCCAGGCGCTGGGCGATGACCACGGTCACCGAGGAGGTGATGTTGAACGGCGCCACGCCCATGTTCATCAGTCGCGCGATGGTCTGCGGCGCGTCGTTGGTGTGCAGGGTGGACAGCACCATGTGGCCGGTCTGCGCGGCCTTGACCGCGATCTCGGCGGTCTCCAGGTCGCGGATCTCGCCGACCATGATCACGTCCGGGTCCTGGCGCAGGAAGCTGCGCAGCGCGGCGGCGAAGGTCATGCCGCGCTTGAGGTTCATCTGCACCTGGTTGATGCCGGGGACGCGGATTTCGACCGGGTCCTCGACGGTGGAGATGTTGCGCGACTCGTCGTTGAGGATGTTGAGCGCGGTGTACAGCGACACGGTCTTGCCCGAGCCGGTGGGGCCGGTCACCAGCACCATGCCATAGGGCTTTTGCACCGCGTCGAGGAAGATCCGCTTCTGGTCCTCCTCGTAGCCGAGCTTGTCGATGCCCAGCTTGGCGGCGCCGCCGTCGAGGATGCGCAGCACGATCTTCTCGCCGAACAGCGTCGGCAGGGTGCTGACGCGGAAGTCGATCTGCTTGGTCTTGGACAGGTTGAGCTTGATGCGGCCGTCCTGCGGCACGCGCTTCTCGGCGATGTCCAGCTGCGCCATCACCTTCAGGCGCGCGGCGATGCGCGGCGCCAGCTTGACCGGCACCTTGGCCACCTGCTTGAGCAGGCCGTCGATGCGCAGGCGCACCCGGTAGTCGGACTCGTACGGCTCGAAGTGCACGTCCGAGGCGCCGCGGCGGATGCCGTCCACCAGCACCTTGTTGATGAACTTGACCACCGGGGTGTCGTCGCCCTTGGCGTCGACGCCGCTGTCGCCGGAGATGTCGTCCTCGCCGCCGCTGACCTCCAGCCCTTCCAGGCCCTCGCTGTCGGCGACCGCGTCGGCCAGCGCGTCGGCCGTCTCCAGCCACTGGTCGATGGTGCGCTTGATCCGGTCCTCGTCGACCAGGATCGCCTCGACCGTCAAATTGGTGTGGAACTTGAGCTCGTCCAGCGCCCGGATGTTGGTCGGGTCGGCGATGCCGACGAACAGGCGGCCGCCGCGCCTGAACAGCGGCAGCGCGTTGTGCTTGCGCACCAGCTCCTCGCTGACCAGCTTGATCGCCGACTGCGCCGGGTCCAGCGAGGACACGTCGAAGAGCGGCATGCCGAACTCGATCGAGTTGGCCGCGGCCAGGTCGGCCGGGGCGATCAGCTTCTTCTCCAGCAGGTAGCCGGCGACCGGGCGCTTCTCCTGCGTGGCCGCGTCCAGCGCCTGGCGCGCGCTGGCCTCGTCCAGGGCGCCGTCCAGCACCAGGCGCCGGGCGATGCCGGTGATGCCCACCAGATTGGCGGTTGCGGCAATGGCCACTGCGGGACCTCTCGGGAATTCCCCGTCCCGACTTTACCCCAATCCGGCGCCGGCGCGAACGCCGACCGGACCCGCACACGAGCGCCACTCCGGGCCCCACGCACGCTCCGGGCCCGCGCACGATCGCCGCCCCGGGCCCCACGCACGAGCGCCGCTCCCTTGCCCGCGCCGCGCGAGCTGCACCCCACCGCCCGTCGCGTGCGACCGGCGTCACAACCCGCAGCGTATTCCCTTCGCCCCGCTTGCGGGGAGAAGGTGCCCGCAGGGCGGATGAGGGGCCGCCCCACCCGCGCATCTCCTCAACCCGCACCGTATTCCCTTCTCCCGCTTGCGGGGAGAAGGTGCCCACAGGGCGGATGAGGGGCCGCTCCACCCGCACATCCCCCTCAGTCTGCTTTCACGCTACCCTTCCCGCCAAGGGGAACGCATGCGACTCTCGGTCATCCTGCCGGCGAAAAACGAAGCCCAAGGCCTGCAGCAGACCTTGCCGGCCCTGCGCGCGCTGTTCCCCGCCGCGGAAATCATCGTCGTCGACGACGGCTCCACCGACGCCACCGCCAGCGTTGCCGCCGCGCACGGCGCCACCGTCCTGTCCTCCCCGTACCCGATGGGCAACGGCGCCGCGATCAAGCGCGGCACCCGCGCCGCCAGCGGCGACACCCTCGTATTCATGGACGCCGACGGCCAGCACGACCCGGCGCTGATCCCGCAGCTGCTGGCCAGGCTCGAGCAGGGCTACGATATGGTCGTCGGCGCCCGCAACGCCCAGGGCCAGGCCAACGCCGGCCGCGGCGCCGCCAATGCCTTCTACAACCGCCTAGCCAGCTGGATGACCGGGCACAAGGTCGCCGACCTCACCTCCGGCTTCCGCGCCGTGCGCGCCGAGCGCTTCCGCGAGTTCCTGCATCTGCTGCCCAACGGCTTCAGCTATCCCACCACCAGCACCATGGCGTTCTTCCGCAGCGCCTACCCGGTGGCGTACGTGCCGATCCCGGTGGCGGCGCGGCTGGGCAAGAGCCATATCCGACCGATCCGCGACGGGCTGCGATTCCTGCTGATCATCTTCCGCATCGCCACCCTGTACTCGCCGCTCAAGCTGTTCGCGCCGACCGCTTTCGCGTTCCTGCTGCTGGGACTGGGCTACTACGGCTACACCTTCACCACCGAGCACCGCTTCACCAACATGAGCGCGTTGCTGCTCAGCGCGGCGGTGATCGTGTTCCTGATCGGGCTGGTCTCCGAGCAGATCACCGGGCTGACCTACCTGGCGGCCCGGGCGGAACGCAAGCCCGAATGAATCCAGGCGGCAACCGCAAGCCCCGGGTGCTGGTGCTGGCGTCGACCTACCCGCGCTGGCGCGACGACCCGGAGCCGGGATTCGTGCATGAGCTGTCGAGGCGATTGAGTGCGGAGTTCGATGTCACCGTGCTCTGCCCGCACGCGGCCGGCGCCGCGCCGCGGGAAACGATGGACGGCGTGCGCGTGCTGCGCTACCGCTACGCACCGGCCGGCCTCGAAACCCTGGTCAACGACGGCGGCATCGTCACCAACCTCAAGCGGCACCCGTGGAAATGGCTGCTGGTGCCGGGCTTCGTCCTTGGCCTGCTCTGGCAGGCATGGCGGACGCGGCGCCGCCTGCGGCCCGGCGTTGTCCATGCGCACTGGCTGCTGCCACAAGGGTTGGTGGCGGCTCTGCTGGGGACGCCTTTCCTGGTGACCTCGCATGGCGCGGACCTGTTCGCGCTGCAGGCCGCGCCCCTGCAGGCGTTGAAGCGCCTTGTCGTGCGCCGGGCCACGGCGGTCACGGTGGTCAGCCAGGCAATGCGCGCGGAGTTGCACCGGGTCGGCGCCACGGACGACAAGATCCGGGTGCAGTCGATGGGCGTGGACCTGCGGCAGCGTTTCACCCCGGACCCGGCGCAAGCGCGCAGTGCCGACGAGATCCTGTTCGTGGGCCGGCTGGTCGAGAAAAAAGGGCTACGCCATCTGATCGACGCGCTGCCGGCAATCCTGGCTGCGCATCCGCAAGCCTTTCTCAGCATTGCCGGCTTCGGACCGGAAGAGCGCGAGCGGCGCCAACAGGCCGCGCGACTGGGCCTGCAGGACCGCGTGCGCTTCCTCGGTGCCGTACCGCAGCCGCAGTTGCCTGCGCTGTACCGGCGCGCGGCGGTGCTGGCCGCGCCGTTCGTCGCCACCGGCGATGGCGATCGCGAGGGGCTGGGGCTGGTGCTGGTCGAAGCGCTCGGCTGCGGCTGCCCGGTGGTCACCACTGCGCTGCCCACCGCGCGCGAAATCTTCGGCAACGCGCCCGCACCCGATTGCGTCACGCCCGGCTCGGTGGCGGCGCTGGCCGCAGGCGTCGGCCGTATTCTGGCCGCGCCCGAGCAAGCCCGCCTCCGGGCAATGGCATTGCGCGATCGACTGCTCCCGCGTTTCGACTGGGACGCGACTGCGGCCGCCTATGCGCGCACGCTGCGCGCCATCACCGGAGCGCACGCATGAAAGTGCTGGTCACTGGCGGAGCGGGGTTCATCGGCCGCCATACCGTCCGGCGGCTGCTCGGCGAGGATGCGCAAGTCCTGGTGCTGGACGATTTTTCCTCCAGTGCGCGCACCGCGCTTGACGAGTTTGCGGGGCATCGCGGATTCGACGCCATTACCGGCGACATCTGCGATGAAGCGCTGACACGACGTGTTTTCGAGCGTTGGCGCCCGGAGGCCACCGTACATCTGGCGGGCCTGGTCAGCGTGGCCCGCAGCATCGCAGAACCCGAGGAAAGCCATCGCATGAACGTGGGCGGGGCGATGGCAGTCGCGAAAGCGGCGCAAGCGGCCGGTTGCCGCCGATTCGTGTTCGCCTCTTCGGCGGCAGTGTATGCGGATGCGGAACAGCTTCCTTTGCGTGAGGACGCCATCCTGCGCCCCGCGTTGTCGCCCTACGGCGCGCACAAGGCCGAGGCCGAACGCTTGCTGCGGGCACTGGACGAGGCATCCATGCGCGTCGTCATCCTGCGGTACTTCAACGTCTACGGCGCCGGGCAGCCGGCGGATTCGCCCTATTCCGGCGTGATCACGCGATTCCTGGACAGGCTGGCGCGTGGCCTGCCGTTGCAGATCAACGGGGACGGGGAGCAATCGCGCGATTTCGTCCATGTCGATGATGTCGCGCGGGTCAACGCTGCCGCGGCGGCGGGGCGACTCGGGCCGGGGACCTACAATGTCTGCGCCGGTGTCCCCGTCACGATCAACGCTCTTGTCTCGCTCTTGCGAGAAGGGATGCCGGAGCTGGAAATCCGGCATGCGTCCCCGCAGCCTGGGGAAATCCGGCATTCGCTGGGGGACGCGCGGAAACTCGCGGCCGCGTTGGGCGAATGGCAACCTGCGACGTTTTCGTCCGGGATCGCCCGATTGCTGGATTCCTAGACATTGCCAGCGGATAGCCTGTGCGTGTCATTGGCGGGTGCCATGCAGGTACGCGAGTGCGGTCGCTGCGCGCGCCAGGCCTTTGCGCAGGGGATAGGGCAGCCATGCCTGATCCAGCACGGCCTCGATGCTGTCGGCCCGGGCGACGGCGAGCCGCGCCAAAGGAGCTAACAGCGCTGCGCGCCAGGGATGCAGGGTCGCATCGATCGCCGCGTACCCCAGTGCCCGGTACGCTTCCGGGTGGTCGCCCCGGAACAGCGGCGCGCTGTAACGTCCGCTGGCCTGCATCTTGCGGCTGATGCCGGGGAAGTCCAGGTTGGCAGCATGGTCGACCGGTGCATTGGCATTGTGGGCCAGCCGGGCGCCTGTCCGCTGCATCCGCAGCAGCAAATCGCGGTCCTCGAAGCCGTAATGCCGATAGCGTGGATCGAAGCCGCCCACGGCGCGGAACAGCGGCGCGCGCAGCAGAATGTTGGCGGTGGTCATCGAATGGAGCATTCCGCCGTCGTGCGCGGCGGCGGCGCGGCGCCTGCCAGCGGCGGACTGGTAGCGCCCCCAGAAGCCGCCGGCATGGCCGACGATGTCGCCGATGCTGGCGTCGGCGCCTTCGGCCAGGCATGCGAGGTGTGCCTGCAGAAAATCCGGATGCGCGGGCGTGCAGTCGCAATCCAGCAGCAGCAGCAGGCTGCCCGTGGCCTCGGTGACGCCCAGATTGATCGCACCTGCGCGGCCGAGATTGGCCGGTGCCCGAAGCAGGCGCGCCCAGTCCGGAAGCTCCCGGGCCAGATGCGCGGTACTGCCGTCGGTGGACGCATCGTCGACGACGACCGCTTCCAACGTGTGATCCGCCGGGCGCGGCAGTCGCCCGATCGCTATCACGGTGGCCAGTGCCTCCGCGCCGCCGTTGAAGCACGGCACCACTAGGCTGATGTGCGTTTTGGTCATTACCCTGATGCGCCTTGCAACCAGTCACGCAGGGCGTGCCACAACAGCCGCAATCTGTTGCCGGGGACGAAGAAGCGGAGATCCCGAGGCAACCGGGTCGCGTGTCCGTTCGCGCGGCGCAGGTTGTACAGGTGCGCGCGCCGGCAATCCGGGTCCATGTGTTTGCGATGCTTTCGATACACCATCCAGTAGCCGCGTCGGCGCGTCGGGGATCGACTGATGCGGGTGCTGTCCTCGTGCGCGTGGATGCGCTGCAGCGGCCGTCGGACGCCCCGTGCGGGTCCGTGGGCAAGGATCATCCTGATCCACAAGTCGTAATCCTGCCCCGCCGGAAGGGACTCGTCGTAACCACCGCAGGCAAGCACCTTCGAGCGTTCGGCTAGGATCTGGTTGCCCACGACGTTTCGCTTGAGAATGCTGCCCGCATCCACTCGCCCTGGAGCGAGACGAAGATGCTTCACTGCGCTCGTTGCGATGAGATCAGAAGCAAAGACGAAGGAGTCACCTGGCTGCAGTGCGTCCAGTAAGCGGTTCAACCGACCGGGAAGCATCTCGTCGTCGTCGTCGAGACCGGTGACGTAGCGTCCACACGATTCCCGTATTGCACGATTGCGGCAAGCACTCCCCCCAAGACGCTTCGGTTGCCTGATCCAGCGGAACGGAATGGGGGGCTTGAATTTATCCAGCAATGTCGGCGTCGCGTCATCGGAAGCGTCGTCGACGACAATCAACTCGATATCGGTCCGCCCCTGGGCGAGTACCGACGACAGCGCGCGGTCCAGGTACCCCGCTCGGTTCCTCGTTGGGATACAAATGCTGATCATGATCCCGGTGTCGGTGGGGCGGCTCACAGCAGGCGCCTGCAAAGATCGGTTAGCTGGTAGAAGGCCGCTACCAACCGGGGGCTTGCTCGGGACAATGACAGATCCCTGTTCATGGCAGGAAAGTAGGCTGGAGAGAACCTGCGGGCCATGGAGCGAATATCAGGCTCGTCGAGGCCGGCCTTGATCGCACGTTCGATGCCCCTGGTGTACAGGGAGTCGGCATGGCGCCGTATCAATCGAGAATCACTGGCCTCGAACTCGATCGACGTGGCCCTCCAAGCCTGCGCCGCGCGGAAATAGCCTTCCACACTGGTGCTGTCGGGGGCGGAAGTCATGATCGATCCACTGCGCATCCGCCGGTGGTAAAGGGTTTTCCGCGTAAACACCGTGCCCTTGCTTCGGAGGAGCGCTTGCAGGGTGAACGGCTCGTCTTCGTGCTTCATTGCCTGGAACCGCAGGGGAATTCTTCCCTCGAGGACGGAGCGACGCATGATGTAGAGGCAGGAGGAGGAAATGAATTCCCGACGGCGCAGCATGTCGAGCAGGGCATCCTTCCCTGTCTGGAAGTACATGTCGGCCATGCGGTGATAGCGTGATGTGTTGCCGAGTGGGTGGTTCTCGTCGGAAAAGACATCGGCTGAAAAGCAAAACAGATCTATTTCGGGATGGCTTTCTAGCGTCTCACTGAAGGTCGCAAGCAGTTCGTCCGACAACACGTCATCAGCGTCACAGAACAAAATGTATTCGCACTTGCTCAGGGAAATCCCCGTGTTTCGTGCCGGGCCCAGCCCCGCGTTGTCCTGACGGATGCAGTAAATAGGACTCGCTGGAAAATCTGATGCGATCAACCGGGTCAGGTCGTGCTGGGATCCGTCGTCCACCACGGTGATCTGCCCAAAAGGAACAGTTTGCGCGAGTGCGCTTCGCAGCATTTCGCTGAGATATTTTTCGTCGTTGTACGCGGGGACTACAAGGGACACCGAATGACTGCGATGTGTACGCTGTGAAGAGCCGGCGCTGCTAGTTGCATTCATTCCTGAATTCATCTGGTGCAGGCGAAAAGCGTGCGCCCGTAGTTTCCGGCGTAAGGGGGCGCGCGATCACTGTCTTTCCCCAAGGCGACAATGCTGCTGAACGTTGTGTTCTCCCTGAGCCAGTCATGGATATGGGCGGGAGTCCAGCCGGGCATCCTGCGTCGGAACCAAGCTTCATCTGCATCGCCGAGTTCGATGAATAATACGCGTTTGGTAAGTCTGTCGAGATGGCGGAGCAGTTCGGTGGCGAGGCCCGGGTCTCCGCCTAGAACGAAGTGATGGAGCAGGCTAAGGCAGCTCACAATATCGTAACGAGATGAAGTTTCTCGCAAGAAAATCGTCGCCTCGCCAGCAAGTAGAGAGCTGACTGGTAAACCATATTTGAGCACGCCGATTTTTCTGGCGAACTTGTCGATTTCGATGCCGTATGCATCGTATCCTGCATCTCGCATTTCCTTGACGAACCAGCCGTAGTTGCAGGCGATGTCGAGGTAAGTGGACCCTTCTTCCAGCCTGAGGGGAGTCAGGTGCCTCATCATCATTTCCAGACGGTCACTGCACTTTCTCACCAGTCGCCACTGCGAAAGTTCGGGGCTGGAAATGGGCTGGTATAACTCCCGTCTATTAACGTTCCAGCTCACGTCCAGAAGGTATTGCTGCAATGTGGTTGTCTGCGGCCTGTTTCTCACATATGCGCGGATCCGCTTGTAGCCGCGGGCACAGGCTACTGCGACGCGATGGTTGCCATCGCTCAGTTGGTAGCAATCGGAATGCTGTATGGGATAAACGATGATGGGATCGTTGGGCCGGGAAAAAGCGTGTGATGCCTGGCCTTTTCGGATTTCAGCGCCCCGGTAAAGCGCCACCAGGTTACGCGCTATTGGCAGGATTCCGCCTGCATCCTTGGCATTGAAGTAGCGTCCGAACATGTCGATGCAGCGGACGGCATTCGTGTAGTAGTCGGTTTGCTCGAAGGTGCCGGCGTCGAACAGGCGCTCACCGATCTCGATGTATTGCCTGAGGAGCCTGGAATGTGGGGAGTGGGCTACCTGAGTCGAAGTACGAGTGGCATCGTCCGTGTGTCGCGAAAACTGGAGCCCGTCCATCCCGTGCTCCCCGCCGCAGAGTATCTTGTCCAACGCGATGGGGCGACTGGTAGAAAGGCGCCAGGTGCGTTTAGCATGCTTCAACGCCTTGCCTGCCATGTTGCGCATAGAGATGGATCGTGGTCCTTGCATCTTGTCCGCCATTTCAAAAGCCCATTGCGCTGGAGCGAAGTCCCGTATATTTCCTTATCGACAGCCACAATAGTCCTTGGCCGAGCACCAGACTGATTCCCGTGGCGACAGCCGCTCCCGTTGCGCCATGTTCCGGAACGAGTGCCAGATTGAGGACGATGTTCGCTGCAACCGCGATTCCTATACCCCTGAGACAGTGTCGGATGTTGTCCGTCATGATGAGTATCGTGCCCACGGATCCGAAAATGAGAAAACCGAACTGGGCGCAGGCAAGGATCTGCAGGCTGTCGGTGCTTCCGGAATAGGCGATGCCGTAAAGAGCGACGATGATCGGCTTCCCAAAGGCCAGAAACAAGATCACCAGCGGACTGGTCGCGACCAGGTACCTGGCAGCTGTCTTTCTCAATAAACGTTGGAGATTGTCGGTTTCGCCGCGGTGGTAGAGACGGGCAATCTTGGGCGCGAGGTGCATATTTGCAGCTGCGGAGATTAGCGTGATCAGTTCGGCCGTCCGGGCACCAATCGCGTAGAGTCCGGCCTCATGCTCGCCGCTCAGCTTCGTAACAATCAGCAGGTCGATTCTGCTGTTCAGCAGGTAGAGGGTGGCCAACCACATCAGCGGCAGGGAAGTCAGGATTGAGAGCGGAGAGTGACCGGATTCGGGCGGATGCGTTCCGGCGATCCGGCCAGCCTGGTGGCTTTTCAGTACGAAAATAATTGCAGCCGTGACGGTGACCATCGCCACAAGGTGCTCTGGCGCCAGCGATCCGGAAACCAGCCAGAATGCACCGAGTACCGTCAGCGTGATAATGGGAGACAGTAGCAGTTGCGGCCATTGGCTCGTGATGATGAGCGATCTGGCCTGGAGCAGGGAGGTTCGTACGGCCGATAAATTGTTGAGCAGGGGCAAGGGGGATGCAAGAACGAACAGCCAGCGTGTCTTTTCCGGAACCGGCAATACCAACGCCAATAGCAGGATTGCCGCCATCGCAAGCCCGGAGAAAACAATATGCCGATCCGCCCAACGTATCATCCATCCGAGGCTGCCGACCGTTTTTGCTCCTTCGCGTATGAGGTAGTTGGGTAAACCGAGGCTTGCGGGGATGGTGACGATGGCAACTGTCGCCAGCACGAATGAGTAGAGACCATAGCCGTCTGGCCCGAGGACGCGTGCGTAGAAGACGCTGCCCATGAGTGCCAAAAGGATTCCGCCGATCTTCAATGCCACCATTTCGAAGGTGGAACGCAGGATCTGCCCTTGCTTCACCTCCATCTGGAGTCTGCGAAGTGCGGAATTGAAGAACGACTGGAGTGTGGGCAACGGATTCATTCCTGCGGATGTCGGCTGCAGCCGGGGGCTGTAGTTCCTTCCGTGAGAGAGTTTTTGCAAAGCTCAGCCCGCAATCTGGCGAGCTCTTCCTTGTAGTAGCCAGTCCGCACCAGCAACCAGCGATGCACATCGGCCATGGAGCGGATCCGGCGTGGGCCGTAGCGAACGCCAAGGGTTTGGTAATGGTCCAGGTGCCGCAACGCCCAAGCCTCGTAGCCGGCATTGCCCAGGTCGGCGGCCTGCGCCAGTGCGACTTGCGGCTTGGGTTGCAGGTCCAGGCCGCGGTTGAATGCGGCCAGTGCCGCTTCCGGGTCGTGCGTGGCCAGCGCCGCGCGGCCTTGCAGGCGATACAGCGCCTGTTGCCGGGTCGGGGCACGGGCGAATGCCGGGTTGGCGGCTACGGCATCGATCAATCGCTGCCAGCCAGGCAGTCCGAGTGCCGGGCAACGCCCCGCAAGCACGGCCCGGTTGAGTTGGTCCAGCCAGTCGAGCATGCCCTGGTTCCAGATGCGTTGCGCGCGCAAGGCCTGCTCGGCGGCCTCGAGGTCGGCGGCCGACAGTGTGTTGGCGCCGCAGGCCTGGGCGATGCGGTTGAGCGCAATGATGCTCTGCCCGGGCAGACGTCGCTGCGCGCGCTGCAACAGCTGGCTGGCTTCGGCGGTGCGGCCCTGTGCGGCGAGGATATTTGCGGCGTAACCCTGCGCGCGCGCGGAATCCGGATTGCGTTGTGCCCAGACCATAGCTTGCAGCGGAGGATCGCCCCAGAGCACGGCTCGCTGCCAGGTCAGCCCCAGCAGGATGGCGGGTAGCGCCACTGCCAGGGCCAGTCGCGCGTGCCGTGCTGGTCCCGGCGCCAGCAGGGCGTGCGCCAGCGGCCAGAACAGCAACAACGCGGGCAGGTAGTTACGGTGCTCGAAGTACAACTCCAGTGGCACCGGTCCGCTTTCCACCAGGTGCCCGGCGAGGAAGAACAGCAGCGCCGCCGACAGCCGCGGCCAGCGCGTGCGGACGGCAAATCCGATCACGACTAGGGCGAGGATCGCCAGCAGCGCAGGCAGCGTCGTCCAGGGGTCGAGCAGGCTGTGCGATGCCGCGAAGCCGTCGTTGAACACGCCGCCACTGCCTTCGCGCGGCACCGCCAGCAGGCCCAGGTATTCCATCAGCGCGCGGGGCTGGCTGAGCAGGCGTTCGCCCAGGGTGAAATCACGGATCGCCAGACAGCGCCGGATCGCGGCCGGGACCTGCAGCAGCAGGTAGCCGAGCAAGGCCAGCGACGGCAGGCCGAGCAGCAGCCAGGCGTCGCGACGCAGCGCCCGCCTGCACGGCACCGGCAGCATCGCGGTCTGCGGCAGGTACAGCACCCACCAGGCCATCAGGGTCAGCAACGGGGTCAGGAAGCCGTTGGCCTTGCTTAGCCCCGCCAGCAAGGTCGCGCCGCCGACGCCGACCGCCGCCCACGCCCAGCCGTGCAGACGGCGGCCGTCGCGCCATAGCCGGTAACTGCGATCCCAGGCGAGCAGGCCAAGCAGGCAGAACGTGGCCGCCAGCATCGCCTGCCGCTGCACGATGTACAGCGTGGTGGACACCCACAGTGGATGCGCCAGCCACAGCGTGGCGCCGAGCAGGGCGACCGGGGACTGCCGGCCTTGGCCGCCCTCCTGCGATCGCGGCAACAAGGCTTCCAGCCGCCGCAGCAGCCAGAACAGCAGGCCGCCATTGAGCAGGTGCAGCAGCAGGTTGCTGCGCTTGAACGGGAACGGATCGGCCGGCCAATCGCGCGCGTCGAGCAGGAAGCTCAGCTGCGCTACCGGGCGTCCGGTGGGATCGCCCTCGCCTGATGTCAGGAAATAGAGGAGCGTGTCCAGGTTGCGCACGCCACCGTAATCACCGAGCGCATCGAGGTTGATCCGGTCATCGAACAGAAACCCGCCTTTCAGCCCCGGCCAGTAGGCCGCGGCCGTCAGTGCCAGCAGCAGCGCGACCAGGGCGAACGCCGGCAGTGGAGAGCGAGTGGTGGCCGTCATCGCGCCAGACTGTCACAGCCATCGGGCGCCTGCCAGCCGGGACGCGCGAATAAAAAAGAGAGGGCCGCTTGCGCGGCCCTCGGATGACGCTTGTCGCTGCTGCGGATCAGCGGCAGCTGCCCGGACGGAAGCGGGCGTCGACCGTGGTGTCGGCGGGGTTGCCGCAGATCCAGGTGATCGAACCTTCGCCCGAGGTGGTCACCGGGGACAGGCCGAGGCTCTCGCCGTCGATCTTGTCCTCGGAGCTGGTGTAGTGAATCTTGATGATGCCAGCGGCGGAAGCGGCGTCGGCGCAGCCAGTAGTGCCTACGCAAACCGAACCAACGTCGTTGCCGACGATTTCGGTGTCAGCAGCCAAGCCAGCCTCGCCATTGCTGTCGGGCAAAGTGCCTTCGGACTGGTAGGTTTCCGAAACCGCCAGCTTGGCCGAGGCGGCCAGGTTGATGCCTTCCGACACCTTGGTGCGGACGGTGTAGTCCTGGTAGGCCGGGATGGCGATGGCCATCAGGATGCCGAGGATCGCGATCACGATCATCAGTTCGATCAGGGTGAAGCCTTGCTGCAACTTCTTCATGTTCATGGGTGTATCCCCTAGGAGTGGTGAACTTCACGTGCCCCGCGTGCCGGCTGCTCCGGTCCGTCGGGAGCCGTGCAACGATGCACGTGCACGGACAGCATACGCAGGTCGCGTGCCAATCAGGCCAGGATTGGCTTCTGGACAAGGGCATCGGACCCCAGTCACGGTTCCAAACCGAGGGTTCCGGGGCGCCATGCAAAAAAACGTCAATTAGTGACGTCGAGCGTCGCTTCGCGATGGGTGACCCGGCTGGCCGGTGGCCGCCAGCAGCGTCCAGGGGTCCAGCGCCACCGTGGCCAGCGGCCGGGCGTCGGCGGCGGCGACCAGTTGCACGGCGCTGCCGCGGCTGGAATCCAGCGGCAGCCAGCGGACCGCCGCGGCCGGCAGGTCGAGCCGCCGCAGCGCGGCCTGCAGCCGGGCTTTGGCCAGTGGGCTGCTGCGCAACGCGGCATCCAGCGAGTGGGCGCGCCGGTGCAGCTGCGGCGCTACCGCTGCGTAATCGCGGTACAGCCGCGGTTGCTGCACCGCCAGGTGGCCCGACAGTTCTTCGAACAGCAAGGCGTTGCGCGCCTGCGGTTCGGTCGGCATCGCGACGCCGACCAGTCGCGGCCGGCCATAGCCGGGGTGGTTGTAGGGTGGCCGCGCGCGTGCCCAGTCGGCAGGCGCGATCTGGTTGGCGAATACCAGCTCGAAACGGTCGACATTGCCGACCAGGAACACCGGGCGGCTCTGGAAGAACACGTGCGCGCCGTAGGCGAAGAACGCGGCCTGCAGCAGTGCGATCACGGTGAGGTCGAAGCGCATGCCGCGCTTGCCGTGGCGGTAGACGAGCAGGGTCAGCAGCGGCCCGACGGTGAGGTCGATGGCCGCCAGGAGCAGCAGCAAACGGTCCACGCCGGAGACATGGAACAGCGACGGCGGGTACCACAGCGCGATTGCCAGCGCCGCGGCCAGGCTCAGCACCAGCAGGCTGATCAGCAGGTGGATGCCGGCTGCGCGCCAGCGCGTCATCCCGGTGGGCGCAGGCACGTCGGATGCCGACATTGGGGTTGAAGAGGGCGCGGATGCGGCCGTGGATGCGGACGCGGACGAGATCCGTGCAGGCCAGCGCCTGCGCGCCGCTCCCGCGATTGCGGCCAGCGCGCCGGTGGCCAGCAGCAGTTCGAACGGGCGATAAGGGATGGAATAGCGCGGCTCGGCCTGCAGCAGCGCATGCATCGCGGTGACGTACAGGAACAGCAGCGCGGCGATCGTGGCGGCCGGCGGCGCCCAGGGGCGGCGGCGCCAGGCACCGACGACCAGTGCCAGCGACGCCATGAGCGACAGCGCGAACAGCAGCGGATTGAGCCGGTGCAGCAAGCCGGTGCTGGCGCGCAGGATCGGATGGGTATCCAGCGGCGAGTGGCTGACCCGGTGGAAGTACACGCCGCCGGCGCCGACGCGAATGTCCCAGTCCCACAGCAGCCACGGTTTCTGCAGCAGGTACCAGCGGGCGTAGTAGCCGGGATCCTCGCCCATGCGGGTGCCGATCTCGCGCAGGCCGGCGACGGTGTCGGCCTTGAGCAGGCGTTCCTCGCGGTCGATCGCCTGCATGATCCGGCGCGAGATCGGATTGCGGCTGCTGGTGTTCCATGCCGCGTGGTACTGCGGCCACGCCCCCTGCACCAGATTGACCTTGGCGCGGTCGCCGCTGCCGCCGTCGGCCAGCGTGCTGCCGCGGATGCCCCAGGCCGCCACCGGTAGCAGGAAGACGGCCAGCAGCCACGCCGCCGCGTGGCCGCGCTGCCCGCGCCACAGCAGTGCCGCCAGTGCGAACGGCAGGAACAGCACCAGCGGGTTGACCAGCCAGGCGTAGCCGAACAGTGCGCCGGCGGCGAGTATCCAGCGGCGGGCGCCGGGCCGATCGAAGGCGTGCGCCGTGCACAGCAGCGCGAACACCAGCGTGGCGCCGAGCACGACTTCCGAGAGCAGGGCGCCGGTGGCGGCGATGTGGTGCGGCCACAGCGCCAGCAACACGCCCGCGAGCAGTGCCCAGCCCGAGGCAAGCCAGCGCCGCGCCAGCAGCACGGTGCCGGTGACGGTGAGCGCGCCGAGCAGCGCCTGCGCGTGCAGCAGCAGCGCGTACCAGTCGTCGGGTCGCGACTTCAAGGCCATCGCCGCGGCGATGAACAACGGATAGCCCGGGCCGCGGAAACCGTCCGGCGTCGGCACCGCAGCCGTGTCCGTCGGCCATGCCTTGGAAAACACGCCGTGGTGCAGCAGGTTCCATGCGTAGGCGACGTAGTCGCGCACGTCGCCGCGGATCGGCGCCTCGACCACGGTGGCCAGCACGAAATACTCGCGCAGCAGCCACGCGAACAGGGTGAGCAGGGCCAGTCCGAACAGGAAGCGGCGATGCGCGCGCCCGGCGGCGTCGGACAACATCGTGGTCAAGGCGCCGCTCCGCTCAATCGATCCCGAGCTTCTTCAGCTTGTAGCGCAGCGCGCGGAAGGTGATGCCCAGCGCGGCGGCGGCGCGGGTCTTGTTGTAGCGGTTCTCCTGCAGCGCCTGTTCGATGGCCTGGCGCTCGATCTCCTCGATGTAGGAGGGCAGGGCGGTGGTGGCGCTTTCGTAGGGGCTGACGGTGCGCGGGTCGCGCGGGGCGGAGGGCGCGGCCGCAGGTGCCGGGGCGTGCGCGGGGGCGGCCGTCGTGGCCGGCGTGGGGGCCGGCGGCGCGGTCGGCAGGCGCAGGGCGTCGGCGTCGATGCGCTCGCCGTCGGCCAGGGCCAGGGCGCGCTCGAGGATGTTCTCCAGTTCGCGCACGTTGCCGGGGAAGGGATAGGCCAGCAGCGCGGCCAGGGCGTCGTCGCCCAGCGCCGGCGCGGCGCGGCCCTGTTCGCGGGCCAGGCGCGCGAGGATCCCGGCGGCCAGTTGCGGCAGGTCCTGGCGGCGCTCGCGCAGCGGCGGTACCCGCAGCTCGATCACGTTGATGCGGTAGTACAGGTCGTGGCGGAAGGTGCCGTTGGCGACCAGCGCGCCCAGGTCCTTGTGGGTGGCGCTGAGGATGCGCACGTCCACCGGGATCTCGACCGCGGCGCCGACCGGGCGCACCGATTTTTCCTGGATCGCGCGCAGCAGCTTGACCTGCATCGGCAGCGGCAGCTCGGCGATCTCGTCCAGGAACAGGGTGCCGCCGTCGGCGGCCTGGAACAGCCCGGCCTTGTCGGCATGGGCGCCGGTGAAGCTGCCTTTCTTGTGGCCGAAGAATTCGCTTTCCATCAGCTCGGCCGGGATCGCGCCGCAGTTGACCGGCACGAACGGGCCCTTGGCGCGGCCGCCTTCGGCATGGATGGTGCGGGCGACCAGCTCCTTGCCCACGCCGGACTCGCCGGTGATGGCGATCGGCGCCTGGCTGCGCGCGACCTTGGCGACGGTGGCGCGCAGCGCCTGCATCGCCGGGGAGTCGCCACGCAGGCGGCCGAGGCCGACTTCGTGGTGGTTGCGGTCGGCCTCCTCGCGTCGGCGCAGGCCCAGGTCCAGCGCGTGCTTGACCAGGCCGCGCAGGACGTTGATGTCCACCGGCTTGTTGACGAAGTCGAAGGCGCCGGCCTTGAGCGCCTCGACCGCGGCCTCGACGTTGCCGTAGGCAGTGACTACCGCGGTGGGGATTTCGGGGTGACGGGCGCTGATCTCGGCGACCAGTTCGAGGCCGGAGCCGTCGGGCAGGCGCATGTCGGTCAGGCACAGGTCGTAGCTGCCGCCCTGGGCCAGCTGCGCGCGCGCGGCGGCGAGGGTGGCGGCGGTGTCGGTGCGCAGGCCCATGCGGCCCAGGGTGAGCACCAGCAGTTCGCGGATGTCCTGCTCGTCGTCGACGATCAGTGCGCTTTGGGTGGCGCCGCGGATTTCGCTCATGCGCGCACCTTAGCGGATGCGCGGCACAGGGGCCAAGTATGACTTCCGGGCGGGGCGGCGGTCTGCCCCGCGCCCCGCAGGCGGCTCCTCCTCGCCCCGCTTGCGGCGCCCCTCGCCCCCGCTTGCGGGGAGAGGGACAGGTTCGCGGAGCGAACCAGGGTGAGGGGTGCGGCTTTTGCCGGCGCGGTTGGTGCGTCGCGCGGGTTGGTGCAGTCGCTTCGCCGGCCCCTCATCCGCCCTGCGGGCACCTTCTCCCCGCAGGCGGGGAGAAGGAGACGCTGGCTCACGGGGAGAAGGGGAAGCGGCTTGCGGGGAGAAGGGGGAGCGGCTCACGGGGAGAAGGGAACGGCGGCTCACGGCGGGGCCGTGCGCCGGTGGTTATGCCGGCAGCAGGGTGTGCGGGCCCGGCAGGGTGATGCGGAAGCAGCTGCCGCCGCCGGCCACGGAGACGTAGTCCAGGGTCGCTTCGTTGGCGCGGCACAGCTCGCGGGCGATGTACAGGCCCAGACCGGTGCCGTGCTCGGAGGTGGTGAAGAACGGACGGAACAGGCTGCCGCGGGCGCCCTCGGGGATGCCCGGGCCGCGGTCGAGGACGTCGATCGTCGGGGCGCCGGTGCTCGCGTGCACGGCCAGTGTCACCCGTGCCGGTTCGGTCGGCAGGTGGCCGTAGGTGAGGGCGTTTTGTACCAGCACGGTCAGCACCTGCTGCAGGTGGCGCGGGTCCACCATCGCCGCCACCGGCGTCGGCTCGCCGCCGACCTGCACGCTGCCCGATTCCGGCGGCAAGGTCTGCCGGTAATCGTCGACGAAGCGCCGCGCGAACGCCGCCAGGTCGACGTGCTCGGCGCTGGCGCGCTCGCGTCGGGCCAGCCCGAGCACGCTCTCGACGATGCCGTTGGTGCGCAGGCACTGCTGGTGGATGATCTGCAGCAGGCGGCGGTCGGCGGCGTTGATGTCGTCCGATTCCTCCAGCAGCTGGGTGGCGTAGCTGATCGCCGCCAGCGGATTGCGGATCTCGTGGGCGAGGCTGGCGGAGAAGCGGCCGAGCGTGGCCAGGGTCATCGACTCGGCGCGGCGCGAGACCAGCGAGGTGTCGTCCAGGAACACCAGCGCGGTGTCGCCCTGCGCCAGCAGCCGGGCGAAGCGCGGCAGCACCTCGATCTGCTCGCTGCCGAAACGCAGCGGGGTGTCGTCGGGCTTGCCGTCGCGCAGCCAGGTGCGCAGACGGCGCGCCAGGTCGGGCGCGACCCGGGTCAGGTCGCGCTCGCCCTCGCTCTCGCCCAGCAGCAGCAGCGCGGCCTCGTTGGCCAGGCGGATGCGGCCCTCGCCGTCGACCAGCAGCACGCCGGTGCGCATGCGGCGGATGATCAGCTCGTTGATCGCGGCCAGGTCGGCGACCTCGGCGCCGCGGCGCGCGGCCAGCGCCTGGCTTTCGCGCATCTGCCGGCCCAGCAGGTAGGTCAGCATCGCGATCGACAGGTAGCTGACCGCGAACATCACGCGTTCGGCCAGCGGACGGCCGGTGTCGGCATCGAACAGGGTGCTCCAGACGAACTCGGCCAGCACGCCCACGCCGGCCAGGGCGCCGGCGCCCAGGCCGTAGCGCAGCGGCAGGATCAGCGCCGCGGCGCCGACGTTGAACAGCAGCATCAGCGCGATGCCGGGCGCGGCCAGCGGCAGCGAGTGGATCGCCAGGGAGGCGGCGAGGATGTCGAGCGTGGTCCCGACCAGCACCTGCCCGCGCAGCGCGCGCCGGCGCTGCGCCCAGTACAGCAGCGCGGCCGCGGCGACCAGGTAGACCAGGGTGGTGGCCTTGCCCAGCAGCGGGTGCCGCGGCTCGCCGATCAGCGCCCCGGCCGGGCTGAACAGCACCAGCGCCAGCAGTGCCGCCTCGAACACGCGGTACAGGCTGAAGAAATACAGGTCGCGGCGCTGGGCGTCGGCGAGGGCGAGCGTATCGGTCCGGCGCGCGGTGGCGGGGCTGGGCGGCAAGGGGCGGGTGTCCGGGCCTGGGCGGTGTCGTCGCGAGTATAGGCGGCCGGTGCAGGGCGATTACGC
The DNA here is from genome assembly GCF_003416885.1 of Cognatiluteimonas weifangensis. Lineage (GTDB taxonomy): Bacteria > Pseudomonadota > Gammaproteobacteria > Xanthomonadales > Xanthomonadaceae > Cognatiluteimonas > Cognatiluteimonas weifangensis. The sequence goes on along the minus strand of NZ_QVPD01000001.1, from coordinate 343,719 downwards.
CAGGCGCACCGGGCTCCCGTTTGCTCTGAGCGTAGGCCGCCGGAACCGGGACCGGGACTGGAAGCGTGCTCGTATTCCATTCGCCCTGAGCGTAGGCCCGAAGGGCCGGAGTCGAAGGGCCGGACAGCGTGACGCAAGCGGCCAGAGCCCTTCGACTCCGCTTCGCTACGCTCAGGGCGAACGGGGGTCGTGGGAGGCCGCGTGGTGGCGCAGGGATCCGGCCCCGGTTTTGCCCGGGGCCGGCGCTTGCGCGACAATGGCGGTTCCGCTCGCGCTTCCACTGCCGGCCGGTCCCCGCGACCGCCCCCCGGACATTGCCCGCGGGCGTCCCCTTATTCCCGCTGGACGATCGATGAACTTCCACGAATATCAGGCCAAGCAGCTGTTCGCCGACTACGGCATCGCGGTTCCCCCCGGGCGCGTGGCGCGCACCCCCGAAGAGGCGGTCGATGCGGCCAAGGCCATCGGCGGCGATTTCTGGGTGGTCAAGGCGCAGATCCACGCCGGCGGCCGCGGCAAGGCCGGTGGCGTCAAGCTGGCCAAGACCCTGGACCAGGTGCGCGAGTACGCCAAGGGCATGCTCGGCACCAGGATGGAGACCTACCAGTCCGCCGGCGTGGCGCTGCCGATCGACAGCGTGCTGGTGACCCAGGCCACCGACATCGCCAAGGAGCTGTACCTGTCGGTGCTGGTGGACCGCTCCAGCAAGGCGGTCACCTTCATCGCCTCCAGCGAGGGCGGCGTGGAGATCGAGAAGACCGCGGTCGACAACCCCGACGCGATCAAGACCCTGCACGTCAACTACGTCCAGGGCCTGCAGCCCTACCAGTGCCGCGAGATGGGCTTCGGCCTGGGGCTGAACGCCAAGCAGGTCGGCCAGCTCACCAGGATCATGCTGGGCCTGTTCAAGCTGTTCAACGACAAGGACCTGGCGCTGGTGGAACTCAACCCGCTGGCGATCCTGAAGAACGGCGACCTCGCGGTGCTCGACGGCAAGGTCAACTCCGACGACAACGCCACCTTCCGCCACCCCGACCTGGCCGCGATGCGCGACATCCGCCAGGAGGACGAGACCGAGGTGCGCGCCAGCCAGTACGACCTCAACTACGTGACCATGGACGGCAACATCGGCTGCATGGTCAACGGCGCCGGCCTGGCGATGGCGACCATGGACGTGATCAAGCTGGCGGGCGGCGAGCCGGCCAACTTCCTCGACGTCGGCGGCGGCGCCAACAAGGAGCGCGTCACCGAGGCCTTCAAGCTGATCCTGTCCAGCGACAAGGTGAAGGCGATCTTCGTCAACATCTTCGGCGGCATCGTCCGCTGCGACATGATCGCCGAGGGCATCATCGCCGCGGTCAAGGAAGTGGGCGTGCAGGTGCCGGTGGTAGTGCGCCTGGCGGGCACCAACGTGGAGGCCGGCAAGGCCCTGCTGCGCGAGTCCGGCCTGGCGATCATCCCCGCCGACGACATCAACGACGGCGCCAGGAAGGCGGTGGAAGCCGTCAAGCAGGCCGCCTGACCATGCGTTTGTTCCCGCTTCCAGCCCCCTTGAGTCGAGGGGGCGACCTTGCCGCGAAGCGGCAAGGTGGGGGATGTGGAAGCAACTCCTGACGGACAAGGCGCTTCAAGCCTTGTCCGACGTGTCCGAAGCCACGGGCACGCACACTCAAAGGGATTCCAAGAATGTCCGTTTTGGTCAACAAGAACACCAAGGTCATCGTCCAGGGCTTCACCGGCACCCAGGGCACCTTCCACGCCGAGCAGATGCTCGACTACGGCACCAAGGTCGTCGGCGGCGTCACCCCGGGCAAGGGCGGCAGCGAGCACCTGGGCCTGCCGGTGTTCGACACCGTCGCCGACGCGGTCGCCGAGACCGGCGCCGATGCCTCCGTCATCTACGTGCCGCCGCCGTACGCGGCCGACGCGATCCTGGAAGCGGCCGACGCCGGCATCAAGGTGATCGTCGCCATCACCGAGGGCATCCCGGTGCTGGACATGCTGCGGGTCAAGAACACGCTGAAGGGTTACGAGGACGTGGTCCTGGTTGGCCCCAACTGCCCGGGCATCATCACCCCGGGCGAGTGCAAGATCGGGATCATGCCGGGGCACATCCACAAGCCGGGCAAGGTCGCGATCGTGTCGCGCTCGGGCACGCTGACCTATGAAGCCGTGAAGCAGACCACCGACGCCGGCCTCGGCCAGTCGACGGTGATCGGCATCGGTGGCGATCCGATCAACGGCCTGAACTTCATCGACTGCCTGAAGCTGTTCCAGGACGACCCGCAGACCGAAGGCATCATCATGGTCGGCGAGATCGGTGGCAGCGCCGAGGAAGAAGCCGCCGAGTTCATCGCCGAGTACGTGACCAAGCCGGTGGTCGGCTTCATCGCCGGCGCCTCGGCGCCCAAGGGCAAGCGCATGGGCCACGCCGGCGCGATCGCCTCCGGCGGCACCGGCACCGCCGCCGGCAAGTTCGCGGCGATGGAAAAGGCCGGCGTCACCACGGTCAAGTCGCCGGGCGACCTCGGCGCGGCGATCGCCAAGCGCCTGGGGTAAGCCGCCCCTCATCCGGCGCTGCGCGCCACCTTCTCCCCGCTGCGCGGGGCGAAGGGAAATCCGCCTCTCCTCCGGCGGCTCGCAGGATTAGGTGACAAGACAAGCGGCACGCCGTGCCTTCTCCCCGCGTGCGGGGAGAAGGTGCCGAAGGCGGATGAGGGGCCGGCGGAACATCGCGCCCACCGGCACGATGCGCTGGCCGGGCCGATAAAAGCCGCACCCCTCACCCTGGTTCGCTACGCGAACCTGTCCCTCTCCCCGCAAGCGGGGCGAGGGCAATGCCGTTCCTTTTCCCCGCGTGCGGGGAGAAGGTGCCGAAGGCGGATGAGGGGCCGGCGAAGCGGCAGTCGTGCACGCGGCGGCGTATGGCCCGTGCCCGCCGCACTCCCACCCTGCCGTGTCGCGTGCGGCCGAACCTGCCGACGCGGCGGAGGAAGGGCGCCCTTCAGGCGGCCGTTGCCGCCTCCAGCCGCTTCCACGCGGCATCGTCCAGGCGCTCCAGCACCGCGAGCGCCTCGAGGTTTTCCGCCAGCTGCTCGGCGCGCGAGGCGCCCAGCATCACCGTCGACACGTGCGGGTTGCGCAGGCACCAGGCGATCGCCAGTGGCGCCGGCGCCAGTCCGAGCTCGCGCGCCAGCGCGGTGAACTTGCGCGCGCGCTCGATCCGCCGCTCCTTCGACTCGCCGATCACCATCCGCTGCAGCCAGCCGTAGCCGTCCTGCGCCAGGCGGCCCTCGCTGCGCACGCCGTTGTTGTACTTGCCGGTGAGCAGGCCCGAGGCCAGCGGCGACCACACCGTGGTGCCCATGCCGAATTCGGCGTACAGCGGCGCGTACTCCAGTTCCACCCGTTCGCGGTGCAGCAGGTTGTACTGCGGCTGCTCCATCGTCGGCGGTTGCAGGTTGCGCAGGCGCGCGATCTTGTGCGCCTCGCGGATCTGCGCCGCCGACCACTCGGACGTGCCCCAGTACAGCACCTTGCCCTGCTGCACCAGGCCGTCCATCGCGCGCACCGTCTCCTCGATCGGCGTGTCCGGGTCGGGGCGGTGGCAGAAGTACAGGTCCAGGTAGTCCACCCGCAGGCGCCGCAGCGCGTCGTGGCAGGCGTCGACCACGTGCTTGCGCGACAGGCCTTTCTGGGTCGGCCGCGGTTCGCGGACGGCGCCGAAGAACACCTTGCTGGAGACGCAGAAACCGTCGCGCGGCAGGCGCAGGTCGGCGATCGCGTCGCCCATCACCCGCTCGGCCTCGCCGTTGGCGTAGGCCTCGGCGTTGTCGAAGAAGTTGACGCCGTGGTCCCAGGCCGCGGCGATCATCTCGCGCGCCGCGCCGCGCCCGACCTTGTTGCCGAAGGTGACCCAGGCGCCGAAGGACAGCGCGGAAAGCTGCAGGCCGGAGGATCCGAGGCGGCGGTATTGCATGGGGGGCTCCGTGCTGCGGAGCCCCCATCCTACCGTCAGTCGATCGGCGGAGGCAGCAGCGGCGCGGGAGGTACGGGAGGTGCAGACGGCGCGGACGTGGGTGCTGCCGGCGGCGCAGGAGGCGCAGGCGGTGCGGGCGGCGCAGGCGGTGCGGGCGGCGCGGGAATCCTGAACTGCATCGGTTCCGGCACGGCGACCTGCACGCTGCCGGCCTTGCGGTCGCGCAGGTAGCCGATGGCGACCTTGCTGCCGGTATCGCGGCCGCGCAGCGCCTCCATCACCTCGCGCGGCGAGCCGACCGGCTGGCCGTCGACGCTGCGGATCACGTCGCCGGGCTGCAGCCCGTCCAGCACCGGGCCGGTGCTGAGCACCAGCACGCCCTTGTCGGTGCCGAAATACCGGCCGAGACCGGCGTCGACCGAGGCCAGGTTGAGGCCGTTCCAGCGCATCGCCTCCATGATCACCGGGAACTTGCAGTCGTCGCCCCGGCAATCGCTGCCCGGTGCGAGGCGGATGATCTCGCGCCGTACTTCCGGCGCGATCGCGGCGACACGCGCGGCCTCGGCGGCGGCGCGCGCCTCGCTCGCGGCGCGCCGCGCGGCCGGCAGGGCTTCGCTCGCCAGCGCGCGCGCATGCTCGGCCGCGACGCGCGCTTGCCGCAGTTCGATCTCGCCCTCAGGGCCGATGAACATCAGCCGGTCGCCTGCGCGCGGCGCCACCGCGACCGTCTGTTCGCGGCCATCGCGCCAGAGGCGCAGTTGCACCTTGGATGCGACGTCGTGTCTGCCGATGGCGGCGCGTGCGGCTTCCACGCGCGCCGGGGCGCTGGTGCCGGCGAGCGCCTTGCCGTCGATGGCGACGATGCGGTCGCCGCTTTTCACGCCGGCCGCGTCGGCTGCGCTGCCGGGGGTGACGCCGGCGATGCGCACGCCGGCCTGGGCGTCGGGCGCGAGCACCACGCCGATCACCGGTTTGCGCAGCAGGCGCTGTTCGATCGTCCAGCGGGCCGGCTCGTCTCCGCCGTACGCGCGGACCAGCTCGGCGTAGCGCTTGGCGGCGGCGTCGAGCTGTGCGCGTGCGGCATCGAGTTCCTTCTGCTGCGCGGCGGTCGGCGCCCTGGTTTCCGGGGCGGCGCTCCATTCCTGGGCGGCCGCGGGCAGGGCGAGCGCGACAGCGACGGCGAGCCACAGTGCCGCGCGGGTGGGGGACAGTGTCATGCGTTCTCTCCTGGTCGTGTCGGGATGGGTGTGCGGCAGGTCAATCCACGCTCACCAGCAGCGCGCCGCCGTCGCCCTGCGCGGCGAGGATGCGCTGGGTGCTTTCGAACCCGGCGGCCTGGCGCAGCGCGTCCACGCGCGCCTGCCACAGCGCGGCGCGTTGCGCGGCGTCGAGCCCGGGCCGGGCGAGGCGGGCGTCGATGTCGGCGACCTGTGCGTCGAGTTCGGCCGAGAGCAGGGCCGCGCCGGCGCTGGCGACGCGGTCGTCGCGGGCCAGCGCGAGCAGCGCTTCCAGGCGGGCCGACTCGACGTACAGCGCGTCGAGCGGCTGCGCGGCGTCCGGCGCGGGCGTGGTGTGCGCCGCGTAGCGCGGCTTGCGGGCGGCTTCGACGGCCTCCGGCAACGCGATGGCAGCCGCGTCGGCATCCGGCTTGCGGCTCCCGGCGGCGACCGCGGCGGCGGCGGCGGATCCTGCTGCGGAGATTGCCGGGGGTTTCGATGCGATTGCCGAGGCCGGCAACGCCGGGCGCGCCGCGCTGGCGACGACGGGCGCGGTGGAGCCGGGCGGTGGGGCGACGGGTGCGGCGTCGTGCCGCGGCCACGCGATGACCAGTGCCAGGGCAGCGGCGGCGGCACCGAGCCAGCCGACGGCACGCGCAGGGCGCCTGCGGCCGCGATGGCGGGTGGCGGTCGCGACCGGCGGCATGCCGGCGGGTGCGGTCGCGGTGGCCGGCGGCGTCGCGTCCGTGTCGCGCGTATCGAGTCGCGCGGCGATGCGCGACCACGCAGCGGCCGGCGGCGTCTCCTGCGGCAGGGCGGCGAACGCGGCGCCCCAGTCGGCCGGGCCGCGCCCGCGCGGATCTTGGGCGTCAGGCATGGACGGATTCCTCCAGCAGTGCGCGCAGCCTGCGGCCGCCGCGCGCCAGTTGCGATTTGGAAAAGCTCACCGTGCGCTCCATCAGCGCGGCGATCTCTTCGTGGGTGTAACCCTCGGCGTGGTACAGCCACAGCACGCTGCGGGTCGTCGCCGGCAGCGCCGCCAGGGCGCGTTGCAGCGCGGCGGCCTCGGCGGCGGCCACGGGCGGCGGCGCCAGATCGTCGGGCAGGTCGTCCTCGCCGGGCAATTCCCGGGGCGGACCGGCGGTCCTGCCGCGGCGCAGGCGCATCAGCGCCTCGTTCACCGCCACCTGACGCAGCCAGCTCCAGAACGGCGCGCCGTCGACGGCGCGGTAGTCGCCGATCCGGTCGAGCAGTTTGAGCATGGTGTCCTGCAGCACGTCGGCCGCCTCTTCGCGGTCGCCGCACAACCGCAGCGCCAGGGTGAAGACCGGGCGCTCGAACCGGCGGTAAAGCTGCTCGAACGCCGCCCGCTCGCCGGACCGCGCCCGGGCGAGCAGGGCGGCGGGCACGTCGATGGCAAAGGCCGAGGCGGGCGGGGCGGTGGCGGGCATTCCAGGGGAAGGATGCGCCAGGGGGCGAAAGGGTCGCAGCGGCCGCCGCGCGCAGCCGTCGCCGCGCCCGCGGCGGTGGCCCGGGCTATGATCTGGAGGCGCCCAATGCGCTTTCGAGGAAGGGGAATCCGGATGTCCGTATCGCTGCTCGCCATGGTCCTGCTGGTCGCAGGCGTCATCACCCTGTTCAAGACCGTGCGCATGGTGCCGCAGGGCTGGGAATGGACGGTGGAGCGCTTCGGCCGTTACACCGAGACCCTGAGCCCCGGCCTGCATTTCCTGATCCCGATCGTGTACGGGATCGGCCGCAAGGTGAACATGATGGAACAGGTGCTGGAGGTGCCGTCGCAGGACGTCATCACCAAGGACAACGCGGTGGTCAAGGTCGACGGCATCGTCTTCTTCCAGGTGCTGGACGCGGCCAAGGCGGCCTATGAAGTCGCCACCCTGGAGATCGCGATCCTCAACCTGGTGATGACCAACATCCGCACCGCGATCGGCTCGATGGACCTGGACGAGTCGCTGTCCAAGCGCGACGAGATCAACGCCAAGGTGCTGGTGGCGGTGGACCAGGCGACGCACCCGTGGGGCATCAAGGTCAACCGCATCGAATTGAAGGACATCGCCCCGCCGCGCGACCTGGTGGAGGCGATGGCGCGGCAGATGAAGGCCGAGCGCGAGAAGCGCGCCAACATCCTCGAGGCCGAGGGCTTCCGCCAGGCGGCGATCCTCAAGGCCGAGGGCGAGAAGCAGTCGACGATCCTGGAAGCCGAGGGCGACAAGGAAGCCGCGTTCCGCCAGGCCGAGGCGCGTGAGCGCCTGGCCGAGGCCGAGGCCAAGGCCACCCAGTTCGTCTCCGACGCGATCGCCGGCGGCAACGTGCAGGCGATCAACTACTTCGTCGCGCAGAAGTACATCGAGGCGTTCAAGGCGCTGGCCGAGGCGCCGAACCAGAAGTTCGTGATGATGCCGATGGAATCGGCGGGCGTGATCGGCTCGCTCGGCGGCATCGCCGAGCTGGCCAAGGAGTCGCTGCTGCAGCAGTCCGGTCGCGCGGCCGGCACGGCGGCGGCGCCGCGTGCGGGGGGCTGAACCATGCGCTGGGACGTGTTCGCCTGGGCGGCGCTGGCGCTGATCCTGTTCGCCGCCGAAACCCTGGCGCCGGGTGCGTTCATGCTGTGGCTGGGCTTCGCCGCGACCGCGGTGTTCCTCGCGGTGTGGGTGCTGCCGGGGATCCCGCTGCTGGCGCAGGTCGCCGCGTTCGTGGTGCTGAGCTTCGTCTCGATCCAGGTGTACCGGCGCTGGTTCCGCGGGCGCGAGCCGCAGAGCGACCGGCCGGCGCTGAACCGCCGCACCGCCGCGCTGGTCGGGCAGGTGGTGCCGCTGCACACCGCGATCGTCAACGGCCGCGGTCGGGTGCAGATCGCCGACGCCTACTGGGACGTCAGCGGGCCGGAGTTGCCGGCCGGGGTCCCGGTGCGGATCGTCGGCGCCGAGGGCATGCACCTGCTGGTGGAGCCGGCGTGATCCAGGCCCGGGTGTGGCCGTGGTGGGCATGCCTGTGCGCGTGGGCGGTGCTGCCCGCCGCGCTGGCCGGCGACGGCGGCCGGGGCTGGGTCGGCAAGATCGTGCCGCCGTATCCGGATGGCGTGGTCGAAACCGCGGGCAGCTGCATCGGCGATCCCGCGGCCGCGCCGGCGGCGCTCTGCGACCACGCCATCGCCGTGCTCCACGATCCGCAAAGCGGGCTGCGCACGATCCTGGCGTTGACCCAGGCCCCGCATTTCGGCAAGCAGCCGCTGTGGCGCATCGCCGACGCGCTGGAGCCGGGCGAACTCGACGATCGCGGCGTCGAGGTCGCCACGGCCACCTGCCGACTCCGGGGCCGCGACGACGCGGCGCTGGTGGCGCTGGTGCGGCCGACGGAACGCGCGTGGTGGGCGCCGCTGCGGGCGTGGCGCTTCGACATCGCGGCCGGGCAGCTGCAGCCGGTCGCGGCCGCCGATGTCCGCTGCCGCAACGAAGGTTTCGGCTACGACGGCTGACCGGCGCAGCGGCCGTCGTCTCCCGGGAAGTGCCCCCCAGGCGGTTCCGCGCCGTGCAACCACGCGCCGGAGGGCGTCACGAGCAAGTTTCGCCGTGGCGCGGGATAATCGGCGTCCCCCCGCACGAGCCCGGCCGATGACCCGCAAGACCATCCTCAACGACGCCCATCGCGCCCTCGGCGCGAAGATGGTCGATTTCGGCGGCTGGGACATGCCGCTGCATTACGGTTCGCAGGTCGAGGAGCACCACCAGGTGCGGCGCGATGCCGGCATGTTCGATGTCTCGCACATGACCGTGGTCGACCTGCACGGCGCGCGCGTGCGCGAGTTCCTGCGCCACCTCGTCGCCAACTCGGTGGACAAGCTGCGCAAGCCCGGCAAGGCGCTCTACACCTGCATGCTGAACGCGCAGGGCGGGGTGATCGACGACCTCATCGTCTATTACCTGGCCGAGGACTTCTTCCGCCTGGTGGTCAATGCCGCCACCCGCGACAAGGACCTGGCCTGGATCGGCGCGCAGGCGCAGCCGTTCGGCGTGGCGGCGACCGAACGCGAGGACTTCGGGATGATCGCGGTGCAGGGCCCGGCCGCGCGCGAGCGGGTGCTTGGCTTGCTGGACGAGGCGGGCGCGCAGGTCGCCGGCAAGCTGGCCCGCTTCGCCGCGGTGGAGGTGCAGACGAAGGACGGCACCCGGCTGTTCCTCGCCCGCACCGGCTACACCGGCGAGGACGGCTTCGAGATGGTGGTGCCGGTCGACCGCGCAGTCGCGCTGTGGAACGCGCTGCTCGAAGCCGGGGTCAAACCCGCCGGCCTGGGCGCGCGCGACACCCTGCGCCTGGAAGCGGGCATGAACCTCTACGGCCAGGACATGGACGAGACGGTGACTCCCTACGAAGCCGCGCTCGGCTGGACCGTGGCGCTGGACGCGGACCGCGACTTCATCGGCCGCGCGGTGCTGGAAGCGCAGCACGCCGCCGGCGCGCCGCGGCAGATGATCGGCCTGGTGATGGACGAGAAGGGCGTGCTGCGCCACGGCCAGCGCGTGCTCACCGCCAACGGCGAGGGCGAGATCCTGTCCGGCACCTTCGCCCCGACCCTGGGCAAGGCGATCGCGTTCGCGCGGGTGCCCGCCGGTGAGCCCGGAGAGGTGCGCGTGGACATCCGCGGCCGCGAGGTGCCGGTGCGGGTGGTGAAGTTCCCGTTCGTGCGCGAGGGCCAGGCGCAGGCCGGGATTTGATTTTCATCCCGGCTGGCTGGCTAAACTACGACCCCCAACCCCACGGTCGGTCCGACCCGCATTCCCGGAGCCCACGATGAGCGAGATCCCCGGCGATCTGAAATTCCTGAAGTCCCACGAGTGGGCGCGCGTCGAAGGCGACGGCAAGGTCACCGTCGGCATCTCCGATCACGCCCAGGGCCTGCTCGGCGACCTGGTCTACGTCGAGCTGCCCAACGTCGGCGACCGCGTCGAGGCCGGCAACGCCAGTGCCGTGGTCGAGTCGGTGAAGGCCGCCTCCGACGTGTACAGCCCGGTCACCGGGGTCGTGGTCGAAGTCAACAGCGCGCTGGCGGACAAGCCGGAAACCATCAACGAGGACGCCTACGGCGACGGCTGGCTGTACGTGGTCGAGATCGAGGAGCCGGACCAGCTCAACGAGCTGCTCGATCCGGACGCCTACGCCGAGCTGCTCGAGGAAGAGGACCACTGAGCGCGGCGCCCGCCGCGTGCGTTGCGACCGGCCGCCCTGTGCGGCCGGTTTCGTTTGCGGCCGGCGAAAGCGCGGCGCAGGCGCGCTGCTGCGGTGTCGGTGCGGTGCGCCGCTCCGCGGCGCCAATGTCCGGGCGGCATCGCTGCCGCCGCGATCCGGATGCGCAGCGAGGTTCGCGCGGACGACGCCACGGACGTCTCCACCCGCGCGACGCACGCCGGACGCGCGTGGTCGGCGTCGCGCGGCGACCGGAATTTCTTGCGCACTTTGGCGCAGTCGGGCTGCTGCGACGCGCCATCGGCGCTGTCGTGGTGGCGCTCCATTGCGGCGGCGCCGGACGCCCGGCGGCGTGCGCGGCGCGGGCGCACGCATGCCGCGCCGCATGTCCGCGATCGCGGGCGCGTCGGTGCCGCCGGTCGACGCAAACCGCATAAAACGCGGAGTTTTTTCGTGCGCCGCCGAATCCGGCGCGATGTCGCCGGTGCGTTGCGGCGGTGCGCGACACGCGCGCAGCGCGCATGCCGCGCGCCCGGCGGCGGCGACCGCGGCGGCCGAGCGCGGGAATTTTTTTGCGACAGGTTGTTGACAGCCGAAAAAACCGTGATTAGGTTTCGCCCAGCAGACGTGACCTGCGGACGAGAGTGAGTCGGACAACCGCGACAACGAGCAGCACGACACAACCCTCCGCCCGGACAGTCTCGAAGGTGGACGCGGGCACCGTCTCCCCCCGAAAAAGCGATCGTCACACCCAACACGCCGACCTGCATCGCCTCGCGACGCGGGTTTTTTGTTGCCGGCCATTGCTTGCCGGTGCTCGACTGATGCGGGGAATCCCTCCGCAGGAGTCCGCCCTCACGGGCGCGGACTCTCCATCGGGATCCGTTCCGGCGCGCTCCGCGCGTCGGCGGTTGGTCGCGGGTCCGACTCCCGCGATGTCGTTTTGAACTGGGCTGCAGTACCCGTAAGTCCACTGACGAGGAGCCATCTCATGGCCATGAAGAAAGCTGCGAAGAAGTCCGCCAAGAAGGCGACGAAGAAGGTCGCCAAGAAACCGGCGGCGAAGAAAGCCGCCAAGAAGACCGTGCGCAAGGCCGCCAAGAAGACCGCCAAGAAGGCCGTCCGCAAGACCGCCGCCAAGCGGCGCCCGGCGAAGAAGGCCGCCAAGAAGGCCGTGCGCAAGACCGCCAAGAAGGCGACCAAGCGTCCGGCGAAGAAGGTCGCCAAGAAGGCCGTGCGCAAGACCGCCAAGAAGGCGGCCAAGCGTCCGGCGAAGAAGGCCGCGGCCAAGCGCCGCCCGGCGAAGAAGGCCGCGAAGAAGACCGCCAAGAAGGCGGCCAAGCGTCCGGCTGCCAAGAAGGCCGCGAAGAAGGCCAAGCGTCCTGCGAAGCGCAAGGCCGCCCCGGTGGCGATGCCGACCGCTCCCGCACCGATGATGTAAGCGGTACCCGATTAGCCGTCATCAAGACTCCCTCTCCGCACGCCCAGGCGGAGAGGGAGTTTTTTTTCGCCCTTTCTTATCGACTCCGTGGATCGGTTCCGGGCAGAGCCGTTGCCCGGCCGGTCGGGAGTGGCCGCACCCTGCTCGCGACGTCATGGCCCGAAGAAGGCCTGAGCGTCGTCGTCATCTCCGCGAAAGCGGGGATCCTGTGTCTTGAGACCATCAAAAACGAACCGAGGGGCTCGGACATTCCCGACTCCGGGAATCGGCTTCGGAAGCAGTCGCCGCCCGGCGGGCTGGGGGTGCTGCGCCCTCCTGACGACGCCCTGTCTTCAAGTCGGGGTGCAGGCCATCCTATCCATGGGTCTGTCCTCGGTTTTGATCGGCTTCGGGAGGAGTCGCCGTCCGGCGGGCTGGGGGTGCTGCGCCCTCCTGACGACGTCCTGTCTTTAAGTCGGGTCGTGGACCATCCATGGTCCACTCTCCGCACCCCCAGCCCGCCGGCCGGCGACTGCGCGAGACTGGAGGTTCGTCGCTTCGGCTGGTTTTTTCTGCAAGCGCCAACTTACTTGCCTGGAAGCCGGTGGCCCGGCCTGTGCGGGACCGTCGGCGGCATGGATGCCGCCGAGGAGCCTACAGGGACGTATTCACGGCGTGTCCCGCACAGGTCGGGCCACCGGCTTCCCCCGCGATGTTTCCGCACTTGGGAATGTCTTCGCGGCGTGTCCCGCACAGGCCGGGCCGCCGGCTTCCCCGCAGATATTCCCGCACTTGGGGATGTCTTCGCCCGCACAGGCTGGATCGCGCTGGTTCCCCGGCGGATGTTGCTTCACATGAAGGGGTATTCACGGCGTGTCCCGCACAGGTCGGGCCACCAGCTTCCGCCGCAGAAGCTTCGGCGCTTGAAGGGGTGTCTTCGCGCCGGCCCTGCGGCCGGGCCACCGGGTTCCCGCGCAAAAGTCTCTCGCGTGGGAGGGGAGATCCGGTTTTGGGAAGGACGCCGGGTGCAGATGCGCAGCCCGGCTTGTCTCCTGCCGCGCGGCGTTATTCCGGCCGGGCGCGCGATACCGAGTCGTCGCTGCCGGACTGCACCGACGGCGCCTGCGGCGCATGTTGCTGCTGCGCGTACAGCAGCTCGACATCGTCCTGGTCTAGCTCCAGCCAGTCGCCGGTCGGCAGCCCGATCGCGCTGTCGAGGATGGTGGGCAGCAGCCCGCCCGGTGCGCTGCTGCTGCTGTTCCACAGCAACGCCACGCCCAGATCGCGCTCGGGCAGCAATGCGATCGAGGCGCGGTAGCCCTGCACCGCGCCGCCGTGGAAGACCACGCGGTGGCCGGCGTAGTCGTACACGCGCCAGCCGATGCCGTAGCCGGCGGCGCCCAGGCGCTCGCGTCGCCACGAAGAGCCGCGCAGTTCCGCCGGCGTGTCCACCACCGGCGCGTGCAGCGTCGCCAGCAGGGATTCGGGCAGCACGTCGGGACGGTGCCCGGTCTGCGCGATCAGCCATTGCGCCATGTCGCTGATGCTGGCGTTGACCCCGGCGGCGGGGGCGACGCGGTAATAGGTGGGCTTGGGCGTCAGCGCCACCCAGCCGTTGCGGCCGCGCACGTGCGGTCGCGCCCAGCGCGGGCTGCCCTCGATGCCGTCCAGGCCGTAGCTGGCGTCGTCCATGCCCAGCGGCTTGAAGATGCGGCGGGCGACGGCCTCGCTGAAGAAGCGCCCGGTGGCGGCGAACACGACGTCGCCGATCAGGCTGAAGGCGACGTTCTGGTAGGCGTAGCACTGGCCGGGCGCGCACTTCATCGGCGCCGCGGCCAGCCGGCGCACCAGGCTGCGGTAGTCGGCGTTGTTCTCGATGTCGCGGTCGTAGGCGTTCTGGGGCAGGCCGACGCGGTGGCTGAGGACCTCGGCGACGGTCAGCTGCTGCGCGGCGCCGGGCTGCGAGAACTGCAGCTCGGGCATGAAGTCGGCGACGCGGCTGTCCCAGCGCAGCGCGCCCTCGGACACCAGCAGGCCGGCGACGGTGCCGGCGAAGGCCTTGGACAGCGAGGCCAGGCGGAACACGGTGTGGGCATCGACCGGCTCGGCGGCATCGACGGCGGTGATGCCGTAGCCGCGCGCGCTGAGGATGTGGCCGTCCTTGACGATCGCCATCGCCAGGCCGGGGACGCGCTGGCCGGCGACCAGCGCCTGCGCCATCGCCTCGAAGCGCTGCACGTCGAAGCCGGTGGCCAGCGGCATCGCCCGCGGCGGCGGCGGGACGTAGGCGATCTGATGCGGGGCGACCGGGGCGCTGCGTGCCGGCGCGGTGACCACGGTCGCCAGCTGCGTCGCCGGCGACGGCGAGGACCAGCGCAACGGCGTCTGCGCGGCCGACCCCAGCGCCAGCGGCAACAGCAGCGCCAGCGCAGCCAGCCGATGCTTGCGCCAGCGATGCGGCAGCGGCTCGGGAACCGACAAGGCTGTCCGCACCGGATCGTCTTTCATCGGGCATGCCCCCTGCGTATGCTGCGCCTGCGGGTCGATCATAACGCCTGCTCCCGTCTTTGCATGAACAAGGGGAACTTCGATGGGCACGCTGCTGATTCTGCTCGGGATTGTGGCCGTCGTCGCAGTTTGGGCGGTGGCCATCTACAACGGTCTGATCACGGCCCGCAATGCCTTCCGCAATGCCTTCGCCCAGATCGACGTGCAGCTGCAGCGGCGCTTCGACCTGATCCCGAACCTGGTCGAGACCGCCAAGGGCTACCTCACCCACGAACGCGAAACCCTGGAAGCGGTGGTCGCCGCGCGCGGCGCGGCGCTCTCGGGCCTGGCCGCGGCCAAGGCCAGCCCCGGCGACCCGGCGGCGATGGCCACCCTGGGCGCGGCACAGGGCATGCTCGACGGTGCGCTCGGGCGGCTGCTGGCGGTGGTCGAGGCCTACCCGGATCTCAAGGCCAGCCAGAACATGCTGCAGCTGACCGAGGAGCTGACCTCGACCGAGAACCGGGTCGCCTTCGCCCGCCAGGCCTTCAACGACTCGGTGATGGCCTACAACAACAAGCGCGAGGTGTTCCCTTCGAGCGTGGTCGCCGGCCTGTTCGGCTTCGCCGCGGCGGCACTGCTGGAAATCCCGGCCGCGCAGCGGGCCGAGGTGCGCGCGGCGCCCAAGGTGCAGTTCTGAAGCACGCGCGCAGACGCCTGGCCTGCGAGCTGGCGAAGCCACGCTGTCGCGGGCCCGACGATCGCAGGCAGCAGGATCCATGAACTTCTTCGAACGCCAGGCCGCCGCGCGCCGCACCTCGACGCGGCTGCTGCTGTTGTTCGCGCTGGCGGTGCTGGGCATCGTGCTCGCGGTCGATGCCGGCGTGTATCTGGTGTTCGGCGCGGCGGGCCGGGCCGGCGCACTGCTGACCTTCACCACCCTCGCCACGCTGGCGATCATCGGCATCGGCTCGCTGTACCGGGTCGCCTCGCTGCGCGGCGGCGGCGAGCCGGTGGCGCTGCAACTGGGCGGCGTGCCGGTACCCGAGGACGCCACCGATGCCGACTTGCGCCGGCTGCGCAACGTGGTCGAGGAAATCGCGATCGCCTCCGGGGTGCCGGTGCCCAAGCTCTACGTGCTCGAGCACGAGGCCGCGATCAATGCCTTCGCCGCCGGCTACACGCCGTCGGACGCGGTGGTCGCGGTCACCCGCGGCGCGCTCGACCGGCTCAACCGCGACGAACTGCAGGGCGTGATCGCGCACGAGTTCAGCCACATCCTCAACGGCGACATGCGCCTGAACATCCGCCTGATCGGGGTGCTGTTCGGGATCCTGATGCTCGGCGTCATCGGCCGCAAGGTGCTGCAACTGGGTGGTCGCGGCCGCAATAGCCGCGGCGCGGCGGTGATCCTGGTGGCGGCGCTGATCGCGCTGCTGGTCGGCTACGTCGGGCTGTTCTTCGGGCGCGTGATCAAGGCCGGCGTCAGCCGCACGCGCGAGTCGCTGGCCGACGCCAGCGCGGTGCAGTTCACCCGGCAGACGCGGGGCCTGGCCGGCGCGCTGAAGAAAATCGGCGGCCTCGATGCCGGCTCCAGGCTCAACGACCGCGGCGACGCCGAGGAGGTCAGCCACATGCTGTTCGGCGACGGCGTCGGTTTCTCCGGGCTGTTCGCCACCCATCCGCCGCTGCTGGCGCGGATCCAGGCGCTGGAGCCGACGTTCCGCGCCGAGCAACTGCACGACTTGCAGCGGCGCTGGCTGGCGGCACCGCCCGACGGCCTGGCCGAGGATGTGCAGCTGGGGCTGGTACCCGCCGGTGACGCGACGCTCCCGGCCGCGGCGGGCGAGTTCGCGCTGACCCCGCCGATGGTGGTGGCGCAGGTGGCCGCGCCGGCTGCCGACGACTACCGTCGCGCCGACGCGATCGTCGCCCGGATTCCCGACGAACTGCGCATCCTGGCCGCGCGCCGCGACGCGGTGATGCCGCTGCTGCTGGGCCTGCTGCTGGCCGAGGAGCCCGCACTGGCGCGGATCCAGTACACCGAGATCGCCGCGCGACTGGGTGCGGCCGTGGCCGACGCGGCGCGGCAGGCGCATGCACGATCCCTCGCCGGCCTGCATCCATTGCTGCGGCTGCCGCTGGCGGCGCTGGCGTTCCCGGTGCTGCGGCGGCGGCCGCGGCCGGAACTCGACACGTTCCTGGACACCGTGCACGCGGTGGTCAATGCCGACGGCCGGGTGTCGCTGTTCGAGTACTGCCTGGGCCGGCTGCTGCAGGTGCAGGTGCGCGAAGCGCTGGACCCGGCGCGCTATGCGCGGTTCGGCCGGCGCAAGCTGGCCGGGGTGCGCAGCGAGGTATCCACGCTGCTGTGCGTGGTAGCGCAGGCCGGGCATGCCGATCCGGCCGAAGCGCAGCGCGCCTACCTGGCCGGGATCCAGCGGGTGCTGCCGCGCGACCACCTGCCGTACCTGCCGCGCGCCGGCGGGGTGCTGGCGCTGGACGCGGTGTGGGCGCCGCTGGACGCGCTGGATCCGCTGGCGCGGCAGGCGCTGGTCGAAGGCCTGTCCGCCACCATCGGCCACGACGGCCGCATCGGCGTGGCCGAGTCCGAACTGCTGCGCACGATCTGCGGCGTGCTGCATTGTCCGCTGCCGCCGATGCTGGAGCGGGCCGTTCCCTGAGCAAGAGTTTCCCCCGTTCGGGAGTCGGCTTCGGAAGGAGTCGCCGCCCGGCGGGCTGGGGGTGCTGCGCCCTCCTGACGACCTCCTGTCTTTAAGTCGGGGCGCAGGCCATCCTTGGCCTGCTCTCCGCACCCCCAGCCCGCCGGCCGGCGACTTGGCGAGATTGAAGATCGTCGCTTCGGCGGCTTTTTTTACAAGCGCCGACTCACTTGCCAGAAGCCGGTGGCCGGGCCTGTGCGGGACCGTCGGCGGCATGGATGCCGCCGAGGAGCCTACAGGGACGTATTCACGGCGTGTCCCGCACAGGCCGGGCCACCGGCTTCCCCTGCAGACGTTTCCGCACTTGGGGGACGAAGGGATGGGGCCGCCGAGACTCCAGCGACGTATTCACGGCGTGTCTGCACAGGTCGGGTCACCGGCTTCCGCGGAGGTTTCCGCGCTTGGGAGACGAAGGGATGGCGCCGCCGAGACTCCAGCGACGGATTCGCGGTGTGTTCCGCATCGGCCGGGCTGCCGGCTTTCCCGCAGAGGTTCCGCGATTGGTAGAAGGATCCGGGAAAAGTCCGGGCATCCGGTCGTCGCGCGCGCTCAGGCCCGGCCGCGGATCAGGTCGGCGGCGCGCTCGGCGATCATGATCGTCGGCGCGTTGGTGTTGCCGGTCGGCAGGCACGGCATCACCGAGGCGTCGACCACGCGCAGGCCGTCGACGCCGCGCACGCGCAGCTGCGGATCGACCACCGCTGCCGCGTCGCTGCCCATGCGGCAGCTGCCGACCGGGTGGTACACGGTCTCGGCCTTGGCGCGGACGAACGCCGCCAGCTCCGCGTCCGACAGGTCGCTGCGCGCCGGGAAGATCGGCGCGCCGCGGTACGGGTCGAAGGCCTTCTGCGCGAACACCTCGCGCGCGAGCCGGGCGCACTCGACCATCATCTTCAGGTCGAAGCCTTCGGCGTCGCCGAGGTAGTTCGCCTCGATCCGCGGCTTGTCGCCGGCGCGGTTGCTGGCCAGGGCGATGCGGCCGCGGCTGCGCGGATGCAGGAAGCAGGCGTGCAGGGTGTAGCCATCGCCGGCAAGGCGATGACGGCCGTGGTCGTCGAGCATCGCCGGGACGAAATGGAACTGGACGTCGCAACGCGCATCCCTGGCCAGGCGCGAGCGCACGAAGCCGCCGGCCTCGGCGATGTTGCTGCTGCCCGGGCCGCGATGCCCGCGCAGGAAATAGTCGAAGGCGATCCGCAGGTCGCCGAGGCGGTCGTAGCTCAGCCGCGGCGGGCAATGCTGCAGGGTGCAGATGTCCAGGTGGTCCTGCAGGTTGGCGCCGACGTCGGGCGCGTCGGCGACCACGGCGATGCCATGCCGGCGCAGCTCCGCAGCCGGGCCGACGCCCGAGAGCATCAGCAGCTGCGGCGAGTTGACCGCGCCGCCGCAGACGATGACCTCGCGCGCGGCCGGCTGGTGGAAGGCCTTGCCGCGCATCGAGTAGGTGACGCCGTTGGCGCGCGGGCTGGCCGACGTGGCGCGCTCGAAGGTGATGCGGCTGACCAGCGCATGGGTGTGCACGGTGAGGTTGGAGCGCGTGCGCGCCGGGGCCAGGTAGGCGACCGCGGCCGAGCAGCGCGCGCCGTCGCGCTGGGTCACCTGGTACAGGCCGACGCCGGCCTGGTCCGGACCATTGAAGTCGTGGCTGTGGGCATGACCGGCCTGTTGCCCGGCCTCGATGAAGGCGTAGGACAGCGGGTTGACGTAGCGCAGGTCCGAGACCGTCAGCGGGCCGTCGCCGCCGTGCAGCGCATCGCCGCCGCGGACGTTGCCTTCGCTGCGGATGAAGTAGGGCAGCACCGTGTCCCAGTCCCAGCCCGCGGCGCCCTGCGCGGCCCAGCCGTCGTAGTCGGCGGGCACGCCGCGGATGTAGCACATCGCGTTGATCGAGCTGGAGCCGCCCAGCACCTTGCCGCGCGGCCACCACAGCGTGCGCCCGTCCAGATGCGGCTGCGGCGCGGTGTCGTAGTTCCAGTTCACGCCTTTCTGCCCGACCAGCTTGGCCAGGCCGGCGGGCATGTGGATGAAGGGATGCCAGTCGCGCGGGCCGGCTTCCAGCAGCAGCACCTTGCAGTCGGGATCCTCGCTGAGCCGGTTGGCGAGCACGCAGCCGGCCGAACCGGCGCCGATGATGATGTAGTCGTACACGGGCCACCCCGCGGCACGGGTGTGCCGACTTCAGGGGCAAACTATGCCCGGCTGCTGGAGCAAATGCTCGGGAATGGTGCCGGCCCGCGCTGGCGGCCGGCGCCCGCCATCGGCTACCGTGCACGCGCTGCCGGGCCGGCAGCGGCCAGCGGAAACCCCATGCCCGCAAGTCCAGGTGGACGCGTCCATGCCGGCGAAGCGCGCGCGGTGGGGCTGTCGTTCGCGTATTTCTTCTGCGTGCTGGCCGCCTACTACGTGATGCGGCCGGTGCGCGAGCAGCTGGCCGCGGCGGTGGGCTCGACCCAGCTGCCGTGGTTCTTCGCGGCGACCTTCGTGGCGACCCTGGCGCTGACGCCGGTGTTCGCGTGGCTGGCGGCGCGCTGGCCGCGGCGGGTGCTGGTGCCGGTGGTGTACCTGTTCTTCATCGCCTGCCTGCTGGGCTTCGTGCCGCTGTTCGGCGTGCGCGGGCTGCTCGACCCGCGCCTGCTGGGCATGGTGTTCTTCGTCTGGGTGAGCGTGTTCAACCTGTTCGTGGTGTCGGTGTTCTGGAGCTTCATGGCCGACATCTGGGACCAGCGGCAGGCGCGGCGGCTGTTCCCGCTCATTGCCCTGGGCGGCACTGCCGGCGCCATCGCCGGGCCGGCGCTGACCCGCAGCCTGGTCGGGGTCATCGGCGTGGCGCCGCTGCTGCTGGTGTCGGCGGCGCTGCTGGGCGCGGCGCTGGTGTGCGTGGTGGCGCTGGGGCGCTGGTCGCGGCTGCATGGCGCGCGCCGGCAGGCCGATGACGAGGCGGCGCTGGGCGGCGGCATGTTCGACGGGCTCAAGCAGGTGTTCGGCGATCCGTTCATGCGCGCGATGGCGTTGCTGATGCTGCTGGGCGATGCGATCGGTACGGTCAACTATGTGCTGGTCACCGATTACTCGGGAGCGACCTTCCACGACGCGGTGTCGCGCACGCGGTTCGCGGCCGACATCGACCTGGCCACGAACGTGCTGCAGGTGGCGGTGCAGTTGACCCTGACGCGCTGGTTGCTGGTGCGCCACGGGGCGGCGCTGCCGATCGCGATCTGGGCGGCCGCGACGGTCGCCGCGCTGCTGCTGGCGATGGCTACGCCGGTGGTCGGGTTGCCGACGGGCGCCGTCCTGCCGACGGTGGCGGTGGCGCTGATCGTCAGCCGCGGGCTGTCCTACGGCATGCAGGGACCGGCGCGCGAAAGCCTGTTCACCTTCGTCCCGCGCAGCCTGCGCTACAAGGGCAAGAACGCGGTGGACACGGCAGTGTGGCGTTTCGGCGACGTGGTCACCGCCAGCGGCATGAACCTGCTGCGCCTGGCCGGCGTGGCCACCGGCGGGTTCGCGGCCCTCGGGGCCCTCGCCGCGACCGCCGCCGGCACCATCGGCTGGCGTCTGGCCCGGCGCGTGGAACGCGGCGGGCCGCCGGAACCCTAACTGCCGCCGTGGCTCACCGCGGAACCGGAGCGTCGCGCCCAAGGCGCTTGCGAACTCGCTTGCGATGCCGTGCTGGCCCCGCCTCGCAGGCGAGCCATGCCGTGCATTCCATCCTGGAGACCTGACGCCCGCCTCCACGCCGGCGACAGCCCTGCCCGGAGGGCGCGCTTCGCGACGCTCCCCGGAGCCGGACCCGCGGCCTAAACCATCGGCGGGTCACGCGCATCGGAGTGGGTATGCTCACCGTCACCGTGTCCGACTGGCAGCCCGATCCCGACTCCGCCGCGCCGGCGGCCGCCGACGTCGACCAGGCGTTGGCGCGCGCGGCCGCGGCCGGCGACGGCAGCGCCTTCGAGGCGCTGTATCGGCGCCACGCCGCGCGCGTGCATGGCGTGGTCGCGCGGCTGGTCGGCTTCGACCGCGCGCGTGCCGAGGACCTGACCCAGGAAGCCTTCGTGCGCGCCTGGCAGGCGTTGCCGGGCTACCGCTTCGAGAGCGCGTTCACGACCTGGCTGCACCGGCTGGCGGTCAACACCGCGCTGATGGAGTTGCGTGCGCGCCGCAGCCGGCCGCAGATCGAGGACGACGAGCAGGCGCTGGACCACGCCGGCGCGCCGGATTCGGCCGGCCACGCCACTGCGCTGTCGCTGGACCTGGAGCGCGCGGTCGCGACCCTGCCGCCGCGCGCCCGCGCGGTGCTGGTGCTGTACGACGTGGAAGGCTGGAAACACGAGGAAATCGCCGCCGCGCTGGACATGGCGGTCGGCAGTTCCAAGGCGCAACTGCACCGCGCCCGCGGCCTGTTGCGCGCACGCCTGGGAGCGCACGCATGAACGAGAACGACGACATCCGTCCCGAACGCACGCAGCACGCCGCCGACGCGCCGCTGGACGCCGGCCTGCGGCTGCAGTTGCGCGGTCTGCGCCGCGAGCTGGCCCCTGCGCACGACCTGTGGCCGGAGATTGCGGCGCGCATCGCCGCGTCCGCGTCGCCGGCAGGCACGCCGTCGGCAGGCACGCGGTCGACGCGCACGCAGTTGCCGCGCACGCAGTCGGCGCGCACCTCGCCGCGGCGCTTCGCGCCATGGGCGCTGGCGGCGTCGCTGCTACTGGCCGTCGGCGTGGCCTGGCAACTGCAGCCGCCACCCGCATCGCAGGCCGGGGCGACGCTGGCGTCGGCGCCGTCGCTCGACCGCGAGGCCACGGCGCTGACCCGCGAATATCGCGCCGCGTTGCAGGAACTGCAGGCCGCCGCGCCGGCGCCGCAGGCGGAGCAGCCGGCGCTGCGCGAGCTCGACCGCAGCGCCGCGCAGATCCGCACCGCGCTGGCGCGCGATCCCGACGCGCGTTTCCTGCTCGAGCGCCTGCGCCACACCTATACCCTGCGCCTGGCACTCACCCAGCGCGCCGCCCTGACCTGATCCAGCACCGCTTTCGGAGACGACGTCATGCGCCACCCCATCCCCACCCTGGCCCTGGCCCTGCTCGCCGGTCTCGTCGCCACGCCGCTGCTGGCGGCCACGCCGATCGAGCAGACCCGTCCGCTGGACCCGCGCGGCCGGGTCGAGGTCGACAACCTCAAGGGCCGCATCCAGGTGCGCGCCTGGGAGCGCAACGAGGTCCGCATCACCGGCACGCTCGGCGAGGGCGCGGAAAAGCTCTTGATCGAGGGCGACCGCGGCCACCTGGTGGTGCGCGTGCAATACCCCAAGCGCATCGGCGCCTGGCGCACCGACCGCACCGGCCCCAGCGACCTGCGGCTGCAGGTGCCGCTGCAGGCCGACCTGGACCTCGGCTCGGTCTCTGCCGACATCGATGTCGCAGGCGTGGCCCCGGGCGAGCTGGAAGTGGAGACGGTCAGCGGCAACGTGGTCGCGGCCGCCGCGCCGAAACAGGCGCAGGTCAACAGCGTCAGCGGCGACCTGCGGCTGACGCTCAACAGCGGCGACGTGCGGCTGGAAACAGTCAGCGGCGACATCGTCCTGTCCGGGCGCCTGGACGGTGCGGTGCATGCCGAGACCGTGTCCGGCGACATCGCCGTCGACAGCCGCGGCCAGCGCCTGCGGCGCCTGTCCACCGGCACCGTCTCCGGCGACGCGCAGGCGCGCGTGGGGCTGCGCGACGGCGGCCAGATCAAGGCCGAGTCGGTCAGTGGCGACATCCGCCTGCACCTGCCCAAGGCGCTGTCCGCGCGCGTCAGCGGCGAGAGCTTCAGCGGCGACCTGCAGGCCCCCGGCGCCAGCGTCCACAAGGAGGAGTTCGGCCCCGGCAAGCGCCTGGAGCAGCGCTACGGCAGCGGCGCCGGCGAGATCCGCATGGAGACCTTCTCCGGCGACGCCGAACTGGTCCTGGAGTAAACGCCGCGCGCGGCACCAGGCCGCGAAGCCCGGCGGGCATCGAAGGGCTGGCCGGCCCGCCGGGACAACGGCTGCCTGTGGCTGCCTGCCGCATGGCCTGGTCACCGGCCCGCGCGTGTTCTGCCGGCTCTCCTGGCTCGCGTCGTGCTGGTTGGCAGCCACGGCGCGGTCACAGCTTCGCGTGCCAGCCGCGTTGGCCGCGCCGCTGTTCGGAGCGGCGCTCAGCGCCTGGTTTTCGGCGACACCCACATCGCGATGCGCGCGCGCAAGACCGTCTCGCCGGCGTCGTTGCGCACCAGCACCTCCACCGGCAGTTCGTAGCCGGCATCGGCGGCGGCCAGCGGTGCGAATGCGGGGCTGGCGGTGGCGGTCATCGTGCCGATCGCCTTCTTCAGGTATTCGACCGTCATTCCTTTGGGGATCCAGCGCATCGAGGCCGGGATGCTGACGTCGCAGGTCAGCCCGCCGATGAGCTCGGCCAGGTTGCACAGTGCGATCGCGTGCACGGTGCCGATATGGTTGGTCACCGCGCGGCGATGGCGGATGGCGGCGACGCCGCGTCCCGGCTCCAGCGTCAGGATGCGCGGGGCGATGCCGGAAAAGTACGGCGCCTTGCGGCAGACCAGCCGCGAAAACAGCCAGCGTCCGCCCGGCCAGCGCGCCAGGCGCCGGTACGCCGCCAGCACCGGCGAGGCCATCGCCCTACGCGGCCGTGCGCGCGGCGGTACGCCCGTACAGCGTCGCGTAGCCGGCCGAGCGCAATTCTTCGGACTCGAAGTCGTCGACCGTGATCGCGTCCAGGGTCATCGCCCGCAGCTCTTCCAGTTGCCGGCGTTCCTCGGCGCTGATCCAGCCTTCGCGCACGCCCTCGTCGAGCTGCGCCGGGAATTCCAGCGCCTCGATGTCGCTGTTCTTCAGCGCCTTGAGGAACTTGCGCTCCACCGGTTCGGCCAGCACCACCTTCGGCAGGTAGCTGTCGATACGCCCGCCCGGATTGTTGGCGCACGGGGTGAGGAACACGCCCTGCGCCATCCGCGTGCGCGCGTCGCACGGGGTCATCATCAGGGCGGCGGCGCGGTGGCCGAGGCGGTCGCTGGGCGGCGTGGCGCGGCGGCCCCAGGGGAACACCAGCGCCCACAGCAGCCAGCGCACCGGGCGGATCGGGAAGTTGCGCAACGCGCCCGAGAGCGCGCTCTCGATCTTGTTGATCGCATCGTGGAACGCCCACGCCAGCAACGGCTGGTCGCCTTCCGGGCAGCCCTCGTCCTGGTAGCGCTTGAGCATCGCGCTGCAGATGTAGAGCTGGCTGAGTACGTCGCCCAGGCGCCCGGACAGGGATTCCTTGAACTTGAGCTTGCCGCCCAGCAGCAGCATCGAGGTGTCGGCCATCACCGCCAGCGCGGCGGAATAGCGGTCGAGCTTGCGGTAGAAGCGGCGGGTGTAGGCGTCGCCCGGCGCGGCGCCGAACTTCGACCAGGTCAGGCCGTACCAGAACGCGCGCACGGCGTTGGAGATGGCGTAGCCGATGTGGCCGAACAGGTTGCGGTCGAATTCGTCCAGGCGCTGCACCGGGTCCTGCAGCTGCGCCGCCTTCATCTCCTTCATCACCCACGGATGGCACAGGATCGCGCCCTGGCCGAAGATCATCAGCGAGCGGGTCATGATGTTGGCGCCCTCGACCGTGATCATGATCGGCAGCGCCTGCCAGTTGCGGCCGGCGTAGTTGCGCGGGCCCAGGATGATGCCCTTGCCGCCGTGGATGTCCATGACGTCGGTGGCCACCTCGCGCGCCATCTGCGTGCAGTGGTACTTGGCGATGGTCGAGGGTACCGCCGGGTTCTCGCCGCGCGCCACCGCCGCGGCGGTGGCCTGCGACAGCGCGCTGATCGCGTAGGCCTTGCCGGCGATGCGGGCGAGGGCTTCTTCCACGCCTTCGAAGCGCCCGATCGAGAGCCCGAACTGCTTGCGGATGCGGGCATAGGCGCCGGTGACACAGGCGCCCGCCTTGGCGCCGCCGCTGGCGGTGGACGGCAGCGTGATCGAGCGCCCGATCGACAGGCATTCCATCAGCATCTGCCAGCCGCGGCCGGCGTAGTCCTCGCCGCCGATCAGTTGCGACAGCGGCACGAACACGTCCTCGCCCTGGACCGGGCCGTTCTGGAACGGGTTGTTGAGCGGGAAGTGGCGGCGGCCGATCCGCAGCCCCGGGGTGTCGCGCGGCACCAGCGCCAGCGAGATGCCGATGTCCTTGTTGTCGCCGAGCAGGCCGTCGGGGTCGTACATGCGGAAAGCCACGCCGATCAACGTCGCCACCGGCGCCAGGGTGATGTAGCGCTTGTTCAGGGTGAGCCGGATGCCCAGCACCTGCGCGCCGCCCCACTCGCCCATGGCGACGATGCCGTAGTCGGGGATCGAGGTGGCGTCGGAGCCGGCGAACGGCCCGGTCAGGGCGAAGCACGGCACCTCGGTGCCGTCGGCCAGGCGCGGCAGGTAGTACCGCTTCTGTTCGTCGGTGCCGTAGTGCATCAGCAGTTCCGCCGGGCCCAGCGAATTGGGCACGCCGACGGTGGAGCTGACGGTCGCCGAGATCGAGGCCAGCTTCTGGATCACCTTGTGGTTCATCAGCGCCGAGAAGCCGAGGCCGCCGTATTCCTTCGGGATGTTGAGGCCGAAGAACTTGTTGGCCTTGATGTACTGCCACAGCTCCGGCGGCAGGTCGGCGCGGACGTGGGTGATGTCCCAGTCGTCGACCATCCGGCACAGTTGCTCGCAGGGGCCGTCGAGGAAGGCCTGCTCCTCGGCGCTGAGCTCCGGCTTGGGCTGCGACAGCAGTTGCCGCCAGTCCGGCTTGCCGGAGAACAGCTGGCCCTCGAAGCCGACCGTGCCGGACTCGAGTGCGGTGCGTTCGGTTTCCGACAGCGGCGGCAGGATCCGGGTGTAGAAGCGCAGCAGCGGCGCGGTGAGGTAGGGCTTGCGGATGCCCGGCAGCAGCAGTGGCAGCGCGATCAGCAATAGCAACCCCGCAGCCACCAGGGTCGCGGCCGGGTTGGCGCCCAGCAGCCAGCAGGCCAGCAGCAGCGAGCCGGCGATCGCGGCCCAGACCGCCAGGCGCAGGCGGTGGTAGGCGGCCACGGCCCCGGCGAGCAGGAAGACGACAAAGGGAAGGGCGATGCTCATCGTGCGCTCCACAGGAGAAGTCGGACCGGCCCGCGGCCAGGGGCTGCGTCCGGGCTATACCATACGCCGAAGTATGGATAGCATTCGAAGACGCTGTCAATCGACCCTCCCGCGGGGCCGTCACGCGGCGTTTGCCTGTCCATCATGCGCCCAGCGCGTACTATTGCCCGACATGCCGTATGGACCGACCCGCCCGATGACGACGACCCCGACCCCGGCTGCCTCCAGGCCAGCACGCAGCGGGCGGCTCAGCGCCGAGGACTGGGCGCAGGCTGCGCTCGACCTGATTGCCGACCAGGGCGTGCTGGCGGTGGCGGTCGAGCCGCTGGCGCGCCGGCTCGGGGTCACCAAGGGCAGCTTCTACTGGCATTTCCCCTCGCGCGAGGCGCTGCTGGTGGCGGCGCTGGAGCGCTGGGAAAAAGTCGAGCAGGAAGACGTGTTCGGCCAGCTCGAGGCGATCCCGGATTCGGGCCAGCGCCTGCGCGCGCTGTTCGACCTGGTCGCGCACGAGGCGCGCTCGCACATCATTTACAGCGAGCTGCTCAAGGCGCTGGACCATCCGGCAGTCAAGCCGGTGATCGAGCGCGTGTCGGCGCGCCGGCTGGACTACCTGACCGCCTCGTTCCGCCAGGCCGGCCTCAACCGCAACGCGGCCAGGCATCGCGCGCGCCTGACCTACGCCGCCTATGTCGGCTTCCTGCAGTTGAGCCTGCAACTGCACCAGCCGCGGCTGCAGCACGACGAGTTCGAGGCCTACGTCGAGCACGTGATGGCCACGCTGATCCCGTCCTGAATTCCGTTTTTCCCTTTCGACTCGACCTGCTGGAGGCAACACCGGTGAGCGCACTTTCCAAAGACCTGCCCGCAACCCCGCCCGCGCCGGCGGGCGCCGGCAGCACGCTGCAGGCCCTGACCGACTGGGTGGCCGAAGTCGCCGCGCTGACCCGGCCCGACGCGATCCACTGGTGCGACGGCAGCGACGCCGAGAACGCGGCGCTGGTCGCGCGGATGGAAGCCGACGGCACCCTGGTCCGGCTCAACGAGCAGACCCATCCGCACAGCTGGCTGCACCGCTCGCACCCGGACGACGTCGCCCGGGTCGAGCACCTGACCCTGGTGTGCACGCCGCAGCGCGAGGACGCCGGCCCCAACAACCACTGGCTGGCCCCGGCCGAGGCGCACGCGAAGATCGACGCGCTGTTCGACGGCTGCATGCGGGGCCGGACGATGTACGTGATCCCGTACTGCATGGGCCCGATCGACTCGCCGCTGTCGCGTTGCGGCGTCGAGATCACCGATTCGCCGTACGTCGTGGCGAACATGCGGATCATGACCCGCATGGGCGCGCCGGCGCTGGCGCGGATCGAGCGCGAGGGCAGGTTCGTGAAGGGCCTGCACTCGATCGGCGAGCTCGACCCCGAGCGCCGCTTCATCATGCATTTCCCGGAGGAGCTGACGATCAAGTCCTACGGCTCCGGCTACGGCGGCAACGCGCTGCTGGGCAAGAAATGCCATGCGCTGCGGATCGCCTCCTACCAGGCGCGCCGGGAGGGCTGGCTGGCCGAGCACATGCTGATCCTCGGGCTCGAGACCCCGCGGGGCGAAACCCACTACATCGCCGCCGCGTTCCCCTCGGCCTGCGGCAAGACCAACCTGGCGATGCTGATCCCGCCGGAGGGCTACCGCGAGGCCGGCTGGAAGATCTGGACCATCGGCGACGACATCTGCTGGATGCGCCCGGGCGCGGACGGCCGCCTGTACGCGATCAACCCGGAGGCCGGCTTCTTCGGCGTCGCCCCGGGCACCTCGCGCAAGTCCAACCCCAATGCTCTGGCCACGATCCAGTCGCACACCATCTTCACCAACGTCGGCGTGACTGCGGACAACCAGCCGTGGTGGGAGGGCATCGACAACGGCCAGCAGCCGGTCGTCGACTGGCGCGGGCAGCCCTACGATCCGGCGGTGCGTCCGGCCGCGCACCCCAATTCGCGCTTCACCGTGTCGGCCCGGCGCTGCCCCAGCTACTCGGACCAGGCCGAGGCCCCGCAGGGCGTGCCGATCAGCGCGATCGTCTTCGGCGGCCGCCGCGCCACGCTGGTGCCGCTGGTGTTCGAGGCCCGCGACTGGACCCACGGCGTGCTGGTCGGCGCGGCGATGGGCTCGGAGACCACCGCCGCCGCCACCGGCCAGGTCGGGGTGCTGCGCCGCGACCCGATGGCGATGAAGCCGTTCTGCGGCTACAACTTCGCCGACTATTTCGCCCACTGGCTGTCGTTCGACCAGCCGGGCGCACAGCTGCCGAAAGTGTTCCACGTCAACTGGTTCCGCAAGGGCGCCGACGGCAAGTTCCTGTGGCCGGGCTTCGGCGACAACCTGCGGGTACTGGAATGGATGATCCGGCGGGTGCAGGGCACGGCCGGCGCGGTCGAGACCCCGATCGGGGCGCTGCCCCGGCCCGGGGAGATCGACCTGGAGGGCGTGGCGCTCACGCCGGAGGCGCAGGAGGCATTGTTCGGCTTCGACCGCGAAGGCTGGTGCCGCGAATTCGGCAGCCTGGCCGAATACCTGGCCGAGTACGGCCCGCGCATCCCGGAGGCGCTCCGGGCCGAACAACAGCGCATCGCGGCGCAGCTGCAGGAGTGAGCCTCACGCGCTCTTAACGGCTTCACATGTTGCGACGCACCAAAACCGGCGCCGGCGATCTGAACAGGATTGCCGGCGTCCTCTTTTGAAACAAGGAGATACGACAGAAATCCAGGCCCGCGCCCGGGGCTGGGGCCGGGCATGGCCGTTTCAACCCCGACTGCGGCCCCGGGGGGTTGTTAAAGAATTGTTGCCTGTTCTATAGTCGGCCGGTCATGCCACCTTCGGCTTTGACGTACATGTACATCTCAAGGTCCTTCGTCCCTATGGGGGTTAACAAAAATGGCTTCTAAGCAACTCGCAAAAGGCCTGAAGCGAAGCGCACTGACCGTGGCTCTGGGTCTGTGCTTCGTCGGCGGCGTCAATGCGCAGTCGAACGTGTCCGGCGCCATCGTCGGCAGCGCGAATCCGGGCGACACCATCACCATCGCCAATCCGGCCACCGGCTTCACCCGCAGCATCACGGTCGGCGCCGACGGCAACTACCGCTTCCCGGCGCTGCCGACCGGCCAGTACACCATCACCGATGGTTCGGGCACTCCGCGTAACGTCGCGGTCCAGGTCGGTACTGCTTCCACCGTCAATTTCGGTGGCGATGCGACCACGCTGGGTACGGTGACGGTCGTCGGTACCAACGTCGTCAACCCGATCGACGTCTCCTCGGTCGAATCGACCACGATTCTCACCGCCGAGCAGATCAACCGTATCCCGGTCGCACGCGATACCACCTCCGTCGCTCTGCTGGCGCCGGGCACGGTGCGTGGCGACGCCGCGTTCGGCAACCTGGCCTCCTTCGGTGGTGCCTCGGTCGCCGAGAACCAGTACTACGTCAACGGCTTCAACGTCACCAATACTTTCCGTAACCTGAGGTTCGGCTCGATCCCGTTCGAAGGCCTCGCCGAACAGCAGGTCAAGACCGGCGGTTACGGCGCCGAGTTCGGCCGCTCGCTGGGTGGCGTGGTCAACCAGATCACCAAGCGCGGCAGCAATGAGTTCCATGCCGGCGGCAATGTCTACTTCGAGCCCGAGTCGCTGACGGAGGACGTGAAGAACACGTACTACTCCAACCCGCTGACGCCCGACAGCTTCGGCACCCTGCGCAGCGACAATTCGCATGATGGCGGCTGGAAGGCCACGGCCAATGCCTGGGCAAGCGGCGCGCTGATCAAGGACAAGCTGTTCTTCTACGGCTTGCTTTCCTACAGCAAGATGCAGAATGACGCCTTCGGCAGCACCTTGGCCACCGGCAACACCAGCACCGAGACCAAGAGCCCGACGTGGTTGTTGAAGATGGACTGGAACATCAACGACAACAATATCCTCGAATTCACCGCGTTCTCGGACAAGCGCACCGACTACATCGATTCCTACCTGAACGAGCCGGGTTCGTTCGAGCGCACCGATTACCTCGGCCAGAGGGTCTTGGAGTCGGGCGGCGACAACTACATCCTGAAGTACACCGGTTACCTGACCGATACCTTTACCCTGTCGGCCCTTGCCGGCCACAGCGAGTTCGCGCGCAGCGTCTACCTGCTGAGCCCCGATGGCACCAAGATTTTCTACAACGGCGACATCAGCGCGCCCGCGCAGCCGGGCTGCCCGGTCGTGGTCGATGCCCGTCCCGGCTACCGACAGGCGATCACGGGACCGTACTTCAGCACCTGCAACATCAGCGGCACCACGCTGGACCGGATCGATTCCGGTGACACCCGTGACCAGTACCGCCTCGACGCCGAATGGCAGCTGGGCGATCACCTGCTGCGCTTCGGCTACGACGTCGACAACTATGAGTCGGTGGCGGGCGAAGGGCTCGAGGGCGGTTACCAGTGGCGCTACTCGACCCGCAATCCGGACGGCATTCCGAACAACGGCGACGAGCAGGACATTGTCCGGCAGCAGTTCTTCAGCCAGGGTGCGACGGTCGAGGTCAAGCAGCACGCCTACTACATCGAAGACAGCTGGCACATCACCGACAACTTCATTGCCTACCTGGGCGGTCGTTGGGATACCTTCGAGAACATCAACGGCAACGGTGATACCTACGTCCACATCAAGGACCAGTTCGGTCCGCGCCTGGGCTTCAGCTGGGACGTGTTCGGCGACTCGACCTTCAAGGTCTTCGGTAATGCCGGCCGTTATGCGCTGCCGCTGACCCCGAGCGTTGCCGTGCGTGGCGCCAGCGCCTCGCTGTTCAGCCGTGAGGATTTCAACTTCACGCAGGTCGACCCGGAGACGGGTTCGCCGATCGATCCGGTGTCGCGCGGCAACTTCCGCTATCTCAACGCCGAGACCGGTGAGCCGCACATTGCGTCGACCGTCGCTTCAAAGAACCTGAAGCCGATGTACCAGGACGAGTACATCCTGGGCTTCCAGAAGCAGCTGAACGACAACTTCTCGCTGGGCGTGCGCGGCATTTACCGCGATCTGAAGGCGGCCATCGACGACAACTGCGACTACACCGCGGTGCTTGAGGCGAATGGTTTCACCTACGACCCGGCCACTTGGTGGACCGATGCCAATGGCGAGTACCCGAACCTGCCGAATCCCGGCTTCCCGTACTGCCGGATGTTCAACCCGGGTGAGGACGCGATCTTCGAGACCGATCTCTATGGGGATGGCAACCTCACCACGGTGACGGTCCCCGGTGCGCGCCTGTCTCCGAAGGCCAAGCGCACCTACAGCGCGCTCGAGTTCTTCTTCGACGGCCGCTGGGACAAGCTCTTCATGCAGGGTTCGTACACCTACGCCAAGTCCAAGGGCAATACCGAGGGAGGCGTGAAGTCGGATATCGGCCAGGACGACACCAACGTCACGCAGGACTTCGACTACATCGAACTCACCGTCGATACCTACGGTTACCTGCCGAATGATCGCCGTCACAGCCTCAAGTTGTTCGGCAGCTACGACATCACTGACCAGTGGACTGTGGGTGCCAACCTGCTCGTCCAGTCGGGTCGTCCGCTGAACTGCTTCGGTGTGCTGGATCGGGATCCGACTGCTGGTTACAACCCGCACCCGTACGGTTCCTCGTTCATGCGCTGCGGCACCACGGGCGCCGGTGCGATCGACGACGCCACGGTGCAGCGCTTCCCGCGCGGCACCAAGGGCCGCCTGCCCTGGACCAGCCAGCTGGACTTGAATGTCGTCTATCAGCCCAACTGGGCCGAAGGCCTGCAGTTCAAGGTCGACGTGTTCAACGTCCTGAACTCGCAGAAGGTGACCTCGGTCATCGAAACTGCGGAAGATGCGGCATCGGGTTCCCCGAGTCCGACCTACCTGCTGCCGGCTTCGTTCCAGCAGCCGCGTTCGGTCCGCTTCATGGTGCAGTACGACTTCTAAGTTCAAACTGTAGCTGTATTTCGACGGCCGCCTCCGGGCGGCCGTCTTTTTTTGTAAAGTGTTTCTCTCTCTCTCTCCGGATTCGGGTTAACGATGCAATCCAGCCTGGAGCCGCAGTGGCTCGCGGCCCGTGGTCATGAGGTCAAGGGCGAGCTGTCTGCTGCGCGTGCGATTTACGAATCGATCCTGCGCGGTGACCAGACCCAGGCGTTCGCCTGGTATCGGCTATCTGCGCTTGCCTTGTTGCAGGGCCGTTATCGGGATGCACACGCTGCCGCGGTCCAGGGCGCGATGATTGCCGTTGACAGCTGTCGCTGGAAGGCGCTGCCTTATCTGACTCAACAACTATTGGGATTCGACGAGCGGGCTGCCGTGCGACACGCCATCGCGGCAGCGGATTGGTCGAATCCGACAATCCTGGCGCAGTCAGCAGTGCTGACACAGCAGCTGTGGCTGGCCGACGCCCATGAGCAAGGATTGCGATTGGCAGACATCGCGTTGCGGGCGGT
The DNA here is from genome assembly GCF_003416885.1 of Cognatiluteimonas weifangensis. Classification (GTDB taxonomy): domain Bacteria; phylum Pseudomonadota; class Gammaproteobacteria; order Xanthomonadales; family Xanthomonadaceae; genus Cognatiluteimonas; species Cognatiluteimonas weifangensis. Next base: position 311,070 of record NZ_QVPD01000001.1, on the reverse strand, counting down.
GCCTCACAGCCACTTGCTGCATTATGTGCGCGCCAACCTGCTCAGGTATTTGGGCCGGATGAAGGAGGCCACAGCGGCATTCGAGCATTGCCTGTCCTTGGCGCCGCAGTTTGCCGAGGCGCATTGGGCGCTTTCCTGCCATGCCAGGGCCGAGCCGCCCGGAGCCCGCACTGCGCGGGTGCGTATGGCACTGAGCCGCGCGTCAGGCGACACCATGCAGCAGGTTTACCTGGGCTACGCCCTGTTCAAGGAGCTCGACGACGCCGGAGAAACCGAGGCTGCCTGGGATGCGCTTATGGCGGCGGCCACAGCCATGCGCCGCTTGCAGCACTACGATCCTGCCCACGAACAGGCCACAGTGCGGGCATTGCGTAAAACCTTCGATACCCCCTTGGCTGCGGGTCCGTCGCATGGTGGTGGGCATACGCCAGTCTTCATTGTCGGCATGCCGCGCACTGGTACCACTGTGCTGGAGCGCATTCTGGGCAATCACAGCCGTGTCGCCAGTGCGGGTGAGCTCAATACCTTTTCGGTTTGCATGGGGCTGTCCTTGGATCGGAGCTTCGTATCGCCGCCAGCGGCCGACGCCGTGCATGCCGCCATGAAACTTGACTTCGCGTCTGTGGGGGCGCTGTACATGCAGCGTACCATTCCACTTTATGGCGATCGCGCGTATCTGATCGACAAGAACCCGTTGAACGTCTTCAATGCCGGGTTTATCGCCCGTGCCATGCCACAGGCGAAGATCCTGTGTCTGTTGCGAAATCCCATGGACGCCTGTTTCTCCAACCTTAAGGAATTGTTTCCCGGGGGAGGGTATGGCTACAGCTACGATCTCGATACTCTGGGCGAATATTGGCTACTTTTTCGTGGTCTGGTGGAGCACTGGAGTGCGATGTTGCCCGGGCGGTTCATGACGGTCGAGTATGAGGCGTTGGTTGCCGACCCTCTGGGGGTCAGCGGTCGTGTAATGGCATTCTGCGGTCTGGAGATCGAGCCGGATTGCGTCGACATCACCCGTAACGCCGCGCCGGTCTCGACGGCCAGCAGTTCGCAGGTGCGCAGCCCCATCCATCGAGGCGGCATCGGCGCCTGGAGGCGCTACGAGCATCGGCTTGCGCCGCTGCGTGAGCGATTGCGTGGGGTAATTCCGGAATTGCACTAGCGTTGCCGGCAGTCACTTTTTGCACGGAGACAGGATTGGTGCGACAGATTGAGGCTGGAGAACTCGAGGCGCTTTGGCAACGGGCGCACAGGCATGCCGAGCGCAAGCAGTGGGAACAGGCCAAAGCCTGCTTCAATTCGATCTTGGCTTATCGGCCGGATGATCCCGCAGTCTTGGTGCAGCTGTCCTACATCTGTTCCCTGGAAGGGCATTACCGTGCAGCGAGAGCGGCTGCCTTGCGCGCTGGCGCGGCCAATGTACCCATCTCTCCCCAGGTAGTGAACCAGCTGCTGCCTCGCCTGCGCACCTTCAATGAGGCGGAGGTCTTTCATCGTCTGCTCGGCCGGCTGGGGCCGCCAGAACGCATGCCGATCCCCCTGCTGCTTGGTTGCGCCGCGCAGTTGAGTTACTTCAATGAGCAGGAGCGTGCATTGGCTCTGCTCGACGAGGCGAAGCGTGCAGATCCGGACTATCCCGCCACGCTCATGTCGCGCGGGCAGGTATTGACCTATATGGCGCGTTTCGAAGAGGCGGAGCAGGATTTGCTGCACAGCCTGCGCCGCGCGCCGGAACTTGCGCAAACGTATTGGTTGCTGTCACGGCTGCGCACGCAGACACCTGCGGACAATCACGTCGCGCAGATACGCGAGCAACTGGCGCGCCAGGGGCGCCCCGCGGCGGATGAGGCAATGCTCGGCTATGCCCTGCATAAGGAACTGGACGATCTTAAGGATTACGTCGAAGCGGCGCGAGCGCTGGATCGAGCGTGTCGCGCCAAGAGATCGATGCTGGATTACCGAAGCGAAGATTCACGCAGGTTGGTCGATGCACTATTGGCCTCCGCGTCTCCACCGCAGGCTGGAGATGCGCCGGCCGCTAGCGTGGCAGCTCGATCGATACATACGCCCTTGTTCATCGTCGGCATGCACCGCTCCGGCACCACGCTGCTGGAGCAATTGCTGGATGGGCACGACCAGGTCAAGGGCGTCGGCGAACTGTACGACTTCACCAGCCAGATGCGTTACGCCACCGACCACCATTGCCGCGGCGTGATCGATGCCACCATCGTCGAGCGTGCGCGGGATGTGGACTTCTCCGCAGTTGGCCGCGGCTACCTGGAAAAGATGGAATGGCGGCTGGGCCCGGAGCCGTATTTCACCGACAAGCTGCCGTCCAATTTCCTCAACATCGGCTTCATCTGCCGGGCGCTGCCGCAGGCCAAGATTCTGCACATGGTGCGCGACCCGGTCGAAACCTGTTTCTCCAACCTCCGCGAGCTGTTTTCCGAGGCCAACCCCTATTCCTACGACCAGCTGGAACTGGCGGATTTCTACAAGCAGTACCGCCGGCTGATGGCGCATTGGCACCGGCAGTGGCCGGGAAGGATCCTCGATGTGGATTACGCCGAACTGACCCGGGATCCGGAAACGGTCTTGCGCCGGATCTGCGCATTCTGTGGCCTGGACTTCCAGCCGCAGATGCTGGCGCTCACCGAACGCAAGCGCGGCGTGGCAACCGCCAGCGCAGTGCAGGTCCGGCAGGGGATCGTCGCTCGCGAGCGCCCGAAGTGGGCGCCGTACGAGGCCTATCTGCAGCCGCTGATCCAGGCGTTGCGCGACGACTGAGCGTGGTGCGACGCGATGCCGGCAGCGCGGGCGTAGCAATCAGCCGGACCGGACGGGGCGTTATCCCACGTCACAAGCGCGGGGTGCCCTGGGCACTCGCAAGGCCGCGTTGGGCGCGTCGGCCGGACGCGGCGAGGAAAAGGCAGGGCGCGCCGCCGCTGGACGAGTCGTCCCGTTACAGATCCTGCTCGTAGCGCACGTACGGCACGGTGCCGTCGCCGGACTCGTCGCCGGTAGTCGAGAACGGGTTCTTGCCGCGGGTCACGACGTTGTCGGCGCCGACCGTGAGTTGCCCGCTCCAGGGCGTGCGCCAGGTCAGGCCGAGACCGAGGCCGCTCCATTTGGGCTGCCCCGGGGTGTCGACAACGTGGCCGACGATGCTGGCGCCGAACGCGCCGAAGCCGCCACCCACGGTCAGCGACTTGCTGCTCCAGCGATCGGCCAGATCCGGGACTTGCGATGCGGGGACCAGGCGGGCCTTGGCGACGGTGCCGGCGATCGACACGAAGCCTTCGTTGCGCAGGTTCTTCTGCGCGAACACGGTCAGGTCGTTGACGTCGACCTGGCTGCGCGGGGCACCGGGCACCAGCCAGCCGGGGAGGGTGTCGCGGCCGCTGCCGGCGGCCAGGCCGAGCTTGCCTCCGGCGCGGCTGAATGCAGCCGACGCGCTGGCGCGGCGGCTGCCGTTGTGGTCCTTGTCGAAGCTGTTGCCGAGGGCGGCCAGCAGGCAGTTGTTGGGCAGGTTGCCGAGGGCGCCGGCGACTCCGCTCTTGCGGTCGCACAGCAGCGCCAGCGAGTCCCCGGCTTCCAGGCCGAAGGTGGCATCGAGCGAGTTGTTGCCGAAGCGCCAGCGGCTGCCGACCTGCGGCGCCTCGGTGGGTTCGAGCACCAGATAGGCTTCCAGCTTGCCGCTGGCGTTGTTCCAGACCGGCAGCCAGGTACTGTCGCCGCGTCGCGTCTGCGCCGAAGCGCCTGCCGCCATGCAGAGCAGGAGCAGCAGCGCCAGAGGCAATTTCAGCAGCCGGACGATCATGTGCGGGTGAGACCTTGGCCCCGGGAATGAGTTCCCGGGGTGGGGATATCCAATCTACCGGATTTATGTTTCTTTAACAATCGCCGGGCCGGGGATCCGCCCTTACTGCAACCGCTCCGGTGCGGCGGCGGTAACCGCCTGCGCCGGAAACAGGGCAGCGACTTCCTCGAGGCTGAACCGGTATTGCTGGCCGCAGAACTCGCAACGGATCTCGGCCGGCCCAGCGGCCGCGGCAGCCCGGGCCTCCGTTTCCCCCAGCGCCTGCAGCATCGCGACCACCCGTTCATGGGAGCAGGAACAGGCAAAGCGCAGCGGGCGCTCGCCCAGGACCTCGACGCCGTCCTCATGGAACAGCCGTCGCAGCAGGGTGGCGGCCGGGCAGCCCAGCAACTCCCCGGTCGTGAGCGTGTCGAACAGCGCGCCGGCGCGGGTCCAGCCGTCCTCGTCGCCGCTGTCGCCGGGCAGTTTCTGCAACATCAGGCCTGCGGCGCGGCGGTCGTCGGCCGCCAGCAGCAACCGCGTGGGCAGTTGCTCGGACTGGCGGAAGTAATCCTCGAACGCCCCGGCCAGCGAATCCGCTTCCAGGGCCACCAGGCCCTGGTAGCGGACCGGTTCGCGACCGTCGACGGCCGGGTTTTCGATCGTGATCGCCAGCACCGCGCCGGCGCCGAGCAGGCGCAGGTCGCGCGGCAGCGCGGCGTCGCCGGCGACCTGGGCGATCCCGCGCAGGGTGCCGGCAACGGTGCATTCGGCGAACAGGGTGCGCAGCGGACCATCGCCGCGCAGTTGCACCGAGAGCCGGCCCTCGACCTTGGCGTGGCCGGTGAACAGCGCCGCGGCGACGGCCGCCTCCCCCAGCAGCTCGGTCACCGCCGCCGGGGCCGCCCGGTGGAAGTCGGTGGCGCGCGCGCGGATCTGCGCCCAGGTGGCGTCCAGGTGGACATGGACGCCGCGCACCCCGGCCTGCGGCAGCAGGAAGCGGGTGAGGCGGTCGGAGGCATGGTCCCCGGCGGAATCGGCGCTGGCGGTAGCGGTACGGGTGCTTGCGGGATCGATCATGCAGTGCTCGTGCGTGGGGCGCGCGGCGGCGATAATGCGCGCTGCGACGGGACAGGTGGCGGATTCAATGGGGATCGGGGACCGCTAGTGCAAGCCGAACCGCTTCTCGTGCCCGGTCCGCCCCGGCGTCGGCGGCGCCGCTGGTGGCGCTGGCTGCTGGCGCTGCCGCTGCTGTGGGTGCTGGTCACGGGGCTGCAGGTGCTGGCGCTGCGCTTCGTCGACCCGCCGTTCTCGGCGTTCATGGCCGCGCGCCAGCTCGCGGCCTGGCGCCAGGGCGACTGGGACTACGGCATCGTCCACGACTGGCGCGACCTGGAGCGGATCGCGCCGAGCCTGCCACTGGCGCTGGTGGCCGCCGAGGACCAGAACTTCCCCGTGCACCACGGCTTCGATTTCGAGGCGATCGCCAAGGCGCGCCGCAACAACGCACGCGGGCGCAAGCTGCGCGGCGCCAGCACGATCAGCCAGCAGGTGGCCAAGAACCTGTTCCTGTGGAGCGGTCGCAGCTGGGTGCGCAAGGGCGTGGAGGCCTGGTACACGGTGCTGATCGAGGCGCTGTGGCCCAAGCGCCGGATCCTGGAGGTGTACGCCAACATCGCCGAGTTCGGCGATGGCGTGTACGGCGCGCAGGCGGCGGCGCGCAGCTTCTTCGGCAAGGATGCCAGCGGCCTGTCGCCGGCCGAAAGCGCGCGCCTGGCGGCGGTGCTGCCGAGCCCGCGGCGCTACGACGCCCGCAACCCCGGCCCCTACGTGCGCCGCCGCAGCGCCAATATCCAGCGGCAAATGCGCCACCTGGGCGGCAGCGCCTATCTGGAGACGCTGGACTGAGGCAGGGCCGGCGGCGGCCGGCCGGCAGCGGCGCCGCGCTCGTACCAGCCGCGCGAGCGGTTGACGATGCGCACCACCGACAACATCACCGGCACCTCGATCAGCACCCCGACCACGGTCGCCAGCGCCGCGCCCGAGCGCAGCCCGAACAGGGCGATCGCCGCGGCCACCGCGAGCTCGAAGAAATTGCTGGCGCCGATCAGCGCGCTCGGCCCGGCGACGCAGTGGGCGACGCCGAAACGGCGGTTGAGCCAGTAGGCCAGGCCGGCGTTGAAGTAGACCTGCAGCAGGATCGGCACCGCCAGCAACGCGATCACCAGCGGCTGGCGCACGATGGTTTCGCCCTGGAAACCGAACAGCAGCACCAGCGTGGCCAGCAGCGCCAGCAGCGACAATGGTCCGAGCCGGCGCAGCAGGCGGTCCAGCGCCGCCTGGCCGCCGCGCGCGAGGCAGGCGCGGCGCAGGCCCTGCGCGATCGCGATCGGCGCCAGGATGTACAGCAGCACCGACAGCAGCAGCGTCGGGTACGGGATCGTGATTGCCGACAGCCCCAGCAGCAGGCCGACGATCGGCGCGAACGCGACCAGCATGATCGCGTCGTTGAGCGCGACCTGGGCGAGGGTGAAATGCGGTTCCCCACGGCACAGGTTGCTCCACACGAACACCATCGCCGTGCACGGCGCGGCCGCCAGCAGCACCAGCCCGGCGATGTAGGACTCGATCTGCGCTGCCGGCAGCCACGGCCGGAACAGCACGCCGATGCACAGCCAGCCCAGCAGCGCCATCGAGAACGGCTTCACCGCCCAGTTGACGAACAAGGTGACGCCGGCGCCTTTCCAGTGCCGGCCGACCGCGCGCAACGCGGCGAAGTCGACCTTCATCAGCATCGGCACGATCATCAGCCACACCAGCACCGCCACCGGCAGGTTGACGTTGGCGACCTGTGCGTCGCCGAGCGCCGCGAACGCCGCCGGGAATCCGCGCCCCAGGCCGATGCCGGCGACGATGCACGCTGCGACCCAGGCGCTCAGCCAGCGTTCGAACCGGCCCAGCGCGGGCGGCGCGGGCTCGGCGGTCGCGGCGACCGCGGTCATGGCGCCGGCTCCGTGCCGATCGCGCGCGCCGCCTGCTGCAGCGTCGCGGGCCCGAGTTGGGCCGGCGGCAATGCGACCAGCCGTTCTACGCGCCGGCGCAACGCGTCGAAGGCGGCGCAGTAGGCGCGTCGCCGGGCGTCCTCGTCGCCGGCGACGGCGGCCGGATCGTCCACGCCCCAGTGCGCGCGCGCCGGCGCCCCCGGCCAGGCGGGGCAGGTCTCGCCGGCGGCGTTGCCGCAGACGGTGATCACCAGGTCGATGCGCGGCGCTGTGGGACCCGCGAATTCGTCCCAGCTCTTGCTGCGCAGGTGCGCGGGGTCGTAGCCGATCGCCGTGGCGAGTTCGGCGGCCAGCGGCTGCACCTGGCCGCTCGGGTGGCTGCCGGCGCTGAAGGCGCGGAAGCGGCCCGCACCGAGCACCTCGAGCAGGGCTTCGGCCATCACGCTGCGCGCGGAATTGGCGGTACACAGGAACAGCACGTTGCAAGGATTCGTGGTCATGGCCGGGTGTGGGAGTGACGGGATCAGCAGCAGGTCGCGGCCGAGCCGCAGCAGGCGTCCTGGCTGGCGGAAGTCGCACCGCAGCAGGTGTCTTGGCTCGCGGTGGCCGGCCTGTCGCAGCAAGCCTGGTCGGCGGTAGCCGGGGCTGCGCACACTGCATCCGGGCCGCAGCAGGTCGTGGCCGGCGCCTCGGCGGCCGGCGCGTAGTAACTGGTCGCCGCGCCGTGGCTGTGGAATGCCTCCCAGCGCACGCCCTGCGGATCCTGCGCCCAGAACTTGTCCGAGCGCGCGTAGCAGCAGGTGGTGCCAGTTTCGGCCAGGACCACCGCATCGGCCGCCTGCAGACGGGCGCCGATTGCCGCCAGCGCCTCGGGCGTGTCCGCCTGCAGGCCGAGGTGGGCGATGCCGGGGGCGCCGGCCTTGCCGCTGGAGATGGCGAAGTTCAGGCGCGGATCCTCGAGCATCCATTTGGCGTAATCGGGCTGCTGCACGCTCGGATCGGTGCCGAACAGCCGGGTGTAGAAGCGCAGGCTGGCGTCGAGATCGGCGACGTGGACGTGGACGTGGAAGCGGTGCTGGGCGGTCATGGCCGGGATTCCTCCGGGGATGGGCTGCAGGGCGCGGCGGGCGTGCCGCAATCGGCGCCGGCGCAGCAGTTCTGGGTGAGATAGGCAAGCAGGGCGTTCATCTGCGCGTAGGCGGCGCTGACCCGGATCACCCGGCCCGCGCGCGCATCGCGCACCAGGCCGGCACGGCGCAGGACGTTGAGATGGGCGCTGAGGGTCGCCGCGGGCAGGTCGAGCTGCTCGCGCAGCTCGCCCACGCTCAATCCGTCCACGCCCGCCTGGACCAGGGCGCGGAAGGCGGCCAGGCGGCTGGGCTGGCCGAGGGCATGCAGGGCCTGGAGGGCGGTATCGGTGTGCATTGTTCGATACTTCCAGAAATATGGAATATCGTCAAGCAGGCCGTCGCGCCCGCTACCATCACACCATGTCCCGGGACCTGCTCACCGTCGTCGTCGCCGCCTTCAACGAGGCCGACGCCCTGCCCGCATTGCACCCGCGCATTGCCGCGGTGCTGGACCGCCTGCGCGGCGAGGGCGTCGACGGCCGGGTGCTGTACGTGGACGACGGCAGCCGCGACGGCACCTGGACCGTGCTGCAGCGGCTCGCCGCCGCCGACCCGCGGGTGGCGCTGCTGCGGCTGTCGCGCAACTTCGGCAAGGAGGCGGCGCTGACCGCGGGCCTGGACCGGGTCGAGGCCGGCGCCGCGCTGATCCTGGACGCCGACGCCCAGGACCCGCCCGAGCTGATCCCGCAGTTCGTGGCCAAATGGCGCGAGGGCTACGACGACGTCCACGGCACCCGCATCGCCCGCGACGGCGAGGGCTGGCTCAAGCGCGGCACCGCACACGTCTTCTACCGCCTGATCGGGCGGCTGTCGAAGACCCCGATCCCCGAGGACACCGGCGACTTCCGCCTGCTGTCGCCGCGCGCGCTGGCGGCGCTGCGGCAGTTGCGCGAGCGCCAGCGCTTCATGAAGGGCCTGTTCGGCTGGGTCGGCTTCGAGCGGGTGGCGATCGCCTACCAGCGCGAGCCGCGGATCGCCGGCCGCAGCAAGTTCAACTTCTGGAAACTGTGGAATTTCGCCCTGGAGGGCATCACCAGCTTCTCCACCGCGCCGCTGCGGCTGGCGACCTATCTGGGCGTGCTGACGGCGCTGCTGGCGTTCGTGTATGCGCTGTGGATCGTGCTCAAGGCGCTGTTGTGGGGCGACCCGGTCGCCGGCTGGCCGACGATGATGACGGTGATCCTGTTCCTGGGCGGGGTGCAGCTGGTGGCGCTGGGCCTGATCGGCGAATACCTGGGGCGCCTGTACATGGAGTCCAAGCAGCGCCCGCTGTACCTGATCGACGCCTGGCGGCCGGCGCCAGCATGCGCCGCGACAGCGCCCGGGGTATGCTCGCGCCAGTCCCCTGTCGAAGGAGATGGCCATGCGCAGCGTGCGGCAGTTGCTGGAGGCGAAAGCGCCTGAGATCTTCGCCATCGGCCCGGACGCGCCGGTGATCGACGCGATCCGGCTGATGGCCGAAAAACGCATCGGCGCGTTGCTGGTGATGCAGGCCGGCGGCCTGGTCGGGATCGTGTCCGAGCGCGATTACGCCCGCAAGATCGTGCTGCAGGGGCGCTCGTCGAAGGACACCCCGGTGCGCGACATCATGACCGCCGAGGTGATCGGCGTCGGCCTGGAGGACACGGCCGACCGCTGCATGCAACTGGTCACCGACCGTCGCATCCGCCACCTGCCGGTGCTGGACGGCGACAACGTGCTGGGCGTGGTGTCGATCGGCGACCTGGTCAAGGCGGTGATCGAGGACCAGCAACTGGAGCTGGAACAGCTGCAGCGCTACATCGCCAGCTGAACGCCGGCGGCGCGCCGCGACGCCGGACGAAAATCGCGCCGCGCCACAGGCCGCGCGTCCACCATGCGTTCCTGCCGTGCGCGCGGGCAGCCCTTGCTGCGCGGCGGGCGCCGCTCATTTGGCGTAGTTGCCGCCGCAGGCGGCGTCCTCGCCCGGGCCGAGTTCCAGGGTTGCCAGCAAGGCGGCCGGTGGCGCGATGCTGCCCAGCGCCAATGCGATCGCGCCGCGCAAGCCGACGCGCGCGTAATCCGGATGGAAGTCCGGATCCTTGAACGTGCCGCCGACGATCAGCGGCGAACGCAACACCAACAGGCTGCGGTCCTTGGGGCGGGGTCGCAGCTTCAACTGCAGCGTCTCGTCCTTCAGACTGATCGTGCCCTCGCCGACGATGATGGTGTCGGTGGTGTCGAAGGCCAGCGCACGTGCCGTCATCACCCCGTCCTCGACCGCGAAATCGCCGAACGCGCAGCGGATCGGGATCTTGCGGTCGCCCTGCACCAGGAATTTCAGCGCTTCGGCGATGTCCAGACCCGCGTATTCCATCAGCAGGTTGCCGATCTGGCCACGGCCCATGCCGAGCGCGGCGTCGCCATCGCTGCTGCCCAGCATCCGCGCGATCGAGTTGCCGCTGCCGCGCAGCGATACCTGGCCGCCGAGCTTGCCGATCGCGTCCTCCGCCAGTTTTGCCTCAGGCAGCAGTGGCCCCAGGTTGAGGCCGCGCGCGGCGATGTCGGCGCGAGTGCGGATCGGCGACTGGCGCGCGTCCATGCGGATGTCGGCGCGGATGTCGCCGCCGGCGACGCCGAAGTCGAGCGGCTGCAGCCGCAGGACGCCACTTTCCAGAAGCAGGTGCGCGTCCATGTCGTCGAGCGGCAATTTGGGCGCGTCGATCCGCTGCGCCTTCCAGCGCACGGCGGCGTCCATCGCGCGCAGTTTTTCCAGTGCGTAGGGCGTGTCCGGCAGCAGCTTCGGGCTGGCCCGCTGGCGCGCGGCCTGCGCGGCGAGTTCAGGGTTGGTGCTCTCGCTGCCGCCGGCCCGCGGCGCGGCGCCGACGAAGCCGGCGAGATCGTCGAAATCCAGTTGTCTCGACACCAGCTGTGCGCGCAGGTAAGGGCGCGGACCGCCGGTAGTGATGCTGGCGCTGCCGGACAGGTCGCTGTCGCCGACCGTGCCGCCGAAGCTGTCGTAATGCCAGGTGGTGCGAGCCCCCTGGATCTCGCGGGTCAGGCGTCCGTCCAGCGCATACGGCGGCGTGGGCGGCGTGGCGATGCCGAGCAGCGGGTACAGGTCGGCCATGTCCTGGCCCGCCAGCGCCAGCTTCAGGTCGAAATCGCGCAGCCGCAATGGATCGAGCAGGGTGCCGCGCGCATGCGCCTTGGTGCCGCCGGCCTGGGCGTGGGCATCGATGTGGTAGGGGCTTCGCGGATCACGCAGGTCCAGCGGCGATTGCGCGTGGCCGCGCACGCTGAACCTGTTGCCGTGCCAACGGCCGCCGCCTTCGACGTCGATCGGTGGCGCGACCTGGCCTTTGCCCTGCGCGGTGCTGTCGACGGCGACTTCGATGTCGGTCTTGTTCGCGGCATCGATGAAGCGCAGGCGGCCGTCGTCGATCCACAGCCGCCGGAACCGCGGCTGCATTTCGCCGCGCTCGCCGAACACCCAGTTGCCGACGCCCGTGGGGCCCTTTTCCAGGTGCAGACGCGGCTTGGCGAGGCGGATGTCCGGGATCAGAACCTCGCGATGCAGCAGCAATGGCCACACGGCGATGCCGAATTCGAGCCGGTCGGTGCTGGCCATGATCGGCGCCTTCGACCAGTGTGCGTTGCCGAAGCTGGGCGCGTCGGCGCGGATCGTGGTGATGCGCCCGAGGTCGACGTCCAGGTTGCCGCCGATCTCGAAACTGCGCCCGGTGCGGGCCTCGACCTGGCGTTCGATCGGGCCGCGGAACCAATTCCAGTCCCAGAGTGCGACCAGCACCGCAATCGCGGCCAGCAGCGAGGCCAGCACAGCCAGCCAGGGATGCCGCCGCAGCCCGGCCCACGCCCGGCGCGGATCGAAGGGAGGCATGCGGGCGTCCGGATCCGCCATCGGCGCAGCCGCTTATTGCGGCCGGCAGGTCAGTTCATTGGTGCGGTCGCCCTGCGTCAGGTACGCGCCGTTGTCGCCGATGGCGAAATACAGGTCTGCGCCGGTGAACACCGGCGGCTGGCTGCCGGCGACCTTGCTCAGGGTGATGTTGCGGCCCTCGGGCAGGAACACCCGGGCCCGCTCGCCCTCCAGGATGGCGACCTCGGTGTCGCCGTCGCACGCGTAGCGCATGAGCGCGCCGGCGGCATCGCGGGCGGGTGCGGCGGCAGGCGCGGGGGCATCCGTTGTCGGCGCGGCGGACTCGGCGGCGTTGCGGTTGCAGCCGGCGAGCAGCAGCAGCGCGAGCAACGGCAGGCAGATGAAGTGGCGCATGGGAACCTCGCGTGGCCGGGATCGCCGCCCACCATTGCCAGCGCAGGGTCAAGCGGCGGTGAAGCCTCGCCGCGCGGCTCAGCGCGGCGACAGCAGCAGCGGCAGCACCGCGAGATAGTGGCAGAGGCTGCCGGCGATCACGAACAGATGCCAGACCGCATGCGAATAGCGCAGCGACGGGCGATGATAGAACACCGTGCCCAGGGTATAGGCGCCGCCGCCGGCCAGCAGCCAGCCCAGGCTCCAGCCGCCCAGCGCGGCCAGCAGCGGCCGGATCGCGATCAGCGCCAGCCAGCCCATCGCCACGTATACCAGTGTCGACACCAGCTTGAAGCGCCCGGTGAAGCGCAGCTTGAACGCGATCCCGAGCGCGGCCAGCGACCAGATCGCCGCGAACAGCCACCAGCCCACGCTGTCGCGCAACGCGACCAGGGTGAACGGGGTGTAGGTGCCGGCGATCAGCAGGTAGATCGCGCAATGGTCCAGCACCTTCAGCCGCGCCTTGATGCGGGGCTGCCGGGCCGCGTGGTACAGCGTGGAGGTCACGTACAGCAGCAGCAAACTGGCGCCGAACACGATCGCCGCGGCCAGTTGCCAGCCGTCGCCGCGCAGTCCCGCCAGCGCGATCAGCGTCGCCCCGCCGGCCAGCGCGGCCAGCGCCCCGGCGCCGTGGGTCATGGCATTGGCGACTTCCTCGCGGGGCGACGCGACCTGCATGGCCGCAGCATCGCGGCCCCCGCTGGAGCAAATGCTCGGCTGCGCGGGCGCGGGCGCGGCCGCGAGCGGGGGGGCCGGGACGAGCGGTCGCGCGAAGGCGTCGCTTCCCCTGTGCGGGCGTCCGCGGGTTTGCCGGCCAGCGTCGCGGTCGCGGACGACGGCGCCGTCGCGCCGGCGGGCATCAGTCGGTGGCGACCGTGCGCGCGTGCTCGCGGGTGGCCAGGAACGTCACCCCCGGCGCGCGTTCCTGCGCCAGCTGCAGGTTGACCCGGCTGGGGGCGAGGTAGACCAGTTCGCCGGCGGCATCGATGCCCAGGTGCAGCGCGTGCTTGTCGCGGAATTCCTCCAGCGTCCTGGCATCGTCGCAGCGGATCCAGCGCGCGGTGGCGACCTGCACCGGCTCGAAGCTCGCGTCCACGCCGTACTCGTCCTTGAGCCGGTAGGCGACCACGTCGAACTGCAGCGTGCCGACCGCGCCCAGGATCAGGTCGTTGCTCATCAGCGGGCGGAAGAACTGGGTCGCGCCTTCCTCGCTGAGCTGGGCCAGGCCCTTGTGCAGTTGCTTGAGCTTGAGCGGATCGCGCAGGCGCGCGCGGCGGAACAGCTCCGGGGCGAAGTTGGGGATGCCGGTGAACTGCAGCGGCTCGCCTTCGCTGAAGCTGTCGCCGATGGAAATGGTGCCGTGGTTGTGGATGCCGATCACGTCGCCGGGATAGGCGGTTTCCACGATCTCGCGGTCGCTGGCCAGGAAGGTCAGCGCATTGGCCAGCTTGACCTCCTTGCCGCTGCGCACGTGGAAGGCCTTCATCCCCGCGCGGAATTCGCCCGAGCAGATGCGCATGAAGGCGACGCGGTCGCGGTGCTGCGGGTCCATGTTGGCCTGGATCTTGAACACGAAGCCGGTCAGCTTGTCCTCCGCGGGCTGCACCTCGCGGGTGGTGGTCGCGCGCGGCCGCGGCGCCGGCGCGTGTTCGACGAAGAAGTCCAGCAGCAGCTGCACGCCGAAGTTGTTGACGGCCGAGCCGAAGAACACCGGGGTCTGCCGGCCGGCGAGGTAGGCGGCCTGGTCGAACGGATGCGAGGCGCCCTGCACCAGCTCCAGTTCCTCGCGCAGCTCGGCCAGCATGGCCGCGCCGATCCGCGCTTCCAGTTGCGGGTCGTCGATCGAGGCGAAGATGGTCGAGTCCTGGCGGGTGAAGTTGCGCCCGGGCTCGTACAGGTGGACCTCGCCGCTGAGCAGGTGGACGACGCCCTTCAGCCGCTGGCCCATGCCGATCGGCCAGGTCACCGGCGCGCACCGGATGCCGAGCACCGATTCGACTTCGTCGAGCAGGTCGATCGGCGAGCGGCCCTCGCGGTCGAGCTTGTTGATGAAAGTCATGATCGGCGTGTCGCGCAACCGGCACACCTCCATCAGCTTGATCGTGCGCTCCTCCACGCCCTTGGCGACGTCGATCACCATCAGCGCCGAGTCGACGGCGGTCAGCACGCGGTAGGTGTCCTCGCCGAAGTCGGCGTGGCCGGGGGTGTCGAGCAGGTTGACGATGCGGCCGGCGTAGGGGAACTGCATCACCGAACTGGTCACCGAGATGCCGCGCTCCTTCTCCAGCGCCATCCAGTCGGAGGTGGCGCTGCGGGTGGTCTTGCGCGACTTGACCGAGCCGGCCAGCTGGATCGCGCCGCCGAACAGCAGCAGCTTCTCGGTCAGCGTGGTCTTGCCGGCGTCTGGGTGCGAGATGATCGCGAAGGTGCGGCGGCGCGCGGCTTCGAGGGAAACGTCGGGCATGGCGAAGCGGCGCAGGACGCGCCGGCCGAAAGCGGGGAGGCAGCGATTATACCGGCGCCGGGTGCCGCGCAGCGCGCCGGGCGGGAGAGGGGAAAGGCCGACAGGAAAGCCGCATGGGCGCCCTGCGGGCTCATCCGCGGCATCCAGGCCGCGCACAGGGTCGCGGTCTCTCCCGCCCGCGTGCACGGTGTTCTCGCCGTCCGACCCGCGGGCGAGACCCCGTGCCGCATCGGACTGTGCGCGCCTGCGCAGATCGCGGCGCGCCTCAAGAAAACCGGCCAGCGGGCGTTATCGTTGGGGAAAACAAGGAGGAGTGGAGCGTGCGCATTGCGATCCTGGGCGAGGACGGCGGTCGTGTCGGGCAGTTCGAGCAGGCGCTGGCCGACTTCGGACTGGACTGGGAGGTGGAACGCCCGCTGGACCCGGCCCACGCCCTCGATGCGTGCGAGCCGATCGACGTCTACGTGGCCACCCGGGCGCAGGCCGAGCTGCTGAAGCAGGTGCGCGAACGCCATCCCTCGGCCGTGCGCGTGCTGCTGGTCGAAGCGGAGCAGGAAACCGACGTGCTGCAGGCGCTGGACAGCGCGCATCGGCTGCTGCGCGTGCCGCTGGACGCCGGCGAACTGATCGAGGCGGTCGAGAGCCTGGCCGACTTGCGCGAGCTGCTCGGCAACGCCGACCTCAAGCGCCGGATCGGAGCGATCGGCTCGCTGCCGCCGCCGCCGCGGGTGTACATCGAACTGACGCAGCTGCTGCGCGACCCGGAGGCCAGCAACGGCGAGATCGCCGACGTGCTGGCGCAGGATCCGGCGATCGCGGCGAAAGTGTTGCGCCTGTGCAACTCCGCGTATTTTTCCGGCGGCCGCCAGATCACCGATTTCCGGATGGCGGTGACCCGGCTCGGGCACCAGGCGATCCGCCGGCTGGTGCTGGCGAGCGAAACCTTCGGCTCGATCCAGTCGGCCAGCCGGGTGGATCGCGATGCCCTGCAGGACCGCGCATTGCGCACCTCCCGCCTCGCCGGTCGCCTGCTGGCCGGCGCCAGCGCCGAGCTGGCGGTAACCGCCGGCCTGCTCTCCGAGATCGGCCTGCTGCTGCCGGGAGTGGGCGCCGACGGCGGCCCGCACTATGCCGAGGCGGGCGCCTACCTGCTCGGCCTGTGGGGATTGCCGATGCCGATCGTCGAAGCGGTCGCCTACCACCACAATCCGGCGCGCGTGCGTTCCGGCGGGTTCTGGGTGACCGGCGCGGTGCACGTCGCCTTCGCGCTGGTGACCGGTACCGAGGTGGACGAAGCGTACCTGCGCACCGTCGGCGTGCACGACAAGCTGCCGCGCTGGCGCGAGATGGTCGCGCAGATGGCCGACGCGGCGTAGCGGCCGACGGAACCGCCGTCGCGGGCGGTCGCGGACGCGGCCCGCCGAAGGCGTTCCGGGCCGGGCGTACCGCCGTCGCGGCCCGCGCGAACCGCTCGCCGCTGCACCCGCCGACGGGCGTTGCCGGAGCCCGGGAGGCGCCCGACGTCAGCGCGCCGCCGCCTCCACGCCCCGCATGCGGAACGGGATCGATTCCAGCCGCATGCCGCGGTTGACCTGCACCGCGAAGTGCAGGTGCGGGCCGGTGGTGAAGCCGGTGTTGCCCGACAGGCCGATCTGCTGCCCGGCCTGCACCCGCTGGCCCACGCGCACCAGCACGCCCTCGGGCTTGAGGTGCGCGTACAGCGCCATGCTGCCGTCCTCGTGCAGGATGCGGACGAAATTGGCGCGACCGCCGTATTTCTCGCGATTGAGGCCGGCCTTGTCGAAATCGCTCTCCACCTGCATCACCACGCCGGCGCGCGCGGCCAGCACCGGGGTGCCGACGTCGGCGGCGAAATCGACCGCGTAGCGGTTCTGCGGGTCGGTATGGCTGAAACTGCCGCCGTAGCCCTGGTCGACCTGCAGCGCGCGCTGGCGCAGCGGCAGCAGGTAGTCGACGTCGCGCGGCCGCGCCGAGGGATCGCCGGGAATGCCGTCCAGGCGCAGCTCGAACTGGCCCGGCAGCGAAGGGTCCGCGGCACCGATCCGCGCCACCAGCGCGCTGCCGCGCGCCGGCACGGTGGCGCGCGCGGGCAGCGGCGGATCGCCGGCGACGTTGCGCTGGCTGCCGAAACGCAGCAGCACCTCGATCGGCCCGGCCAGGGTGTTGTCGGCCCAGGCCAGATAGGCGCCGCGGTCGTTTTCCACCCGCAGCCGCACCATCGCGCCGGGTTGCGCCTGCACCGGGATCACCGTGATCGGGGAGGCCGCCATTTTCGCTTCCGGCGGGCGGTCGCCGTAATGCACCACGCCGTTGCGGTCGGTCCACTTGTAGACCTTGCCGGCCTGCGCCGCGCCGCTCGCTGCCACCAGCGCGGCGAGCAGCGCGGGCAGCAGGCGGGCGAGGGCCGGGCGCAAGGGCATCGCCGTCAGTGCACGCAATCCGCCGCCAGGCCGAAGGTGGCGGCGACGTCGCGCAGGTCGAACGCGCTCACCGACTTGTCGTCGTGCACCGCGTACAGCGCGCCGCCGGGGAAGCGCGGCGTGGCGATCGCGTGCAGCGCGACGCCGTCGGTGTGCGCGGTGACCTGGCCTTCGAAGCTGCCGCGCGGCTCCAGGGTGAGGCGGTCGAACAGATGGAAGGTGGTCAGCGGCGACAGCTGGTCGACCGCGATCCAGTAGCCGCCACCGTCCGGGCAGGCCCACAGCGCCACGCCCTCGGCCTCGGCGCCGAAGACGTCCTGCGGCAGGCTGACCCCGGTGTAGCGGCCGCTGAAGGAATATTCGCGCAGGGTGGAGGCGTGGCGGGTGTCCTCGTCGGCGATCAGCAGGCGGTCGTTGGCCGGGTCTCCGGCGATGGACTCCACCATCCGCAGCGCGGTGTCCTCGTGGGTGTCGCCGAAGGAACCGGCGTAATGGGCGCGCAGCCGCCCGGCCTGGTCGAACTGCACGCGGAAGCGGCGCACGCGCTGGTCGAGTTCGCGCCACGGCGGCACCTGGTCGAAGCGCTTGCCGTACATGAAGCTGTCGGTGACGTAGGCCTCCAGTTCGCCGGGTTCGGTCTCGTTGATCCAGATGCCGTAGGGGCTGCGCAGGATGTCGCCGCCGAAGCTGCCCAGCGGGGCGAAATCCGGCAGCGTGAACACCTGCACGCGGTGGTCGTCGCGCTCGACCACGAACAGGTGATCGCCGTACACGGCGACGCCGTTGGGGCGGTCGAACTGCCCCAGCGCGGTGCCCTCGCCGCCGACGGTACGCAACCGCTGGCCGGTCTGCGCGTCGTACACCACCAGGCGGTGGGTGGACTTGGCAGTGGCGATCAGCCAGGTGTCGCCGTCGGGCGTGGTCCAGGTCGCCAGCGAGTCCAGCTCCTCGGCCGGGGTCGGGGCCGAAACCCAGGCCTCGGCGATGCGCTGGACAGCCGGCGCGGCTGCGGCCGCCGGCCCGGCCGGGGCGGGCGCCGGTTCCAGGCGCGGTTGCGTGGTGCCGCAGGCAGCCAGTAGCAGGGCGACGCAGGCGCCCGGGAAGATTCGTTTCCGCATGCGCGCAGTATGCGGATATCGGGAAGAAATGCGACGGGGGCGGGGACTGCACGCCCCCGTCCCTGCCTGGCGACACGGCGATCGGCCAGCCAGGACAGGGCCGGAGCCGCCAGGGCGATCCGCGACGGACGGTACCGGGGTGCCGGCAACCGGGTTGCCGCCCGGCCGGACTCCGCACGCAGTTGCTTGCGGGTGCGGGGCCAAGGCCGGTGCGAGGCGCTGCCGCGCTGCCCGACGCTGCGCGCGGATCGCCGGACCGCAAGCGCCCGGCGGGCGGCCGCGTCTACCGGCTCAGCACTCGATGACGTTGACCGCGAGCCCGCCGCGCGAGGTTTCCTTGTACTTGTCCTGCATGTCGCGGCCGGTGTCGCGCATGGTCTTGATCACCTTGTCGAGGCTGACCTTGTGCTTGCCGTCGCCGCGCAGGGCCATGCGCGCGGCGTTGATCGCCTTGACCGAGCCCATCGCGTTGCGCTCGATGCAGGGGATCTGCACCAGCCCGCCGATCGGATCGCAGGTCAGGCCGAGGTTGTGCTCCATGCCGATCTCGGCGGCGTTCTCGACCTGCGACATGCTGCCGCCCAGCACCGCAGCCAGGCCGCCGGCGGCCATCGAGCAGGCCACGCCCACCTCGCCCTGGCAGCCGACCTCGGCGCCGGAAAGCGAGGCGTTTTCCTTGTACAGGATGCCGATCGCCGCGGCGGTGAGCAGGAAGTCGAACACGCCCTGCTCGTCGGCGCCGGGGATGAAGCGCGTGTAGTAGTGCAGCACCGCGGGGATGATGCCGGCGGCGCCGTTGGTCGGCGCGGTCACCACCCGGCCGCCGGCGGCGTTTTCCTCGTTGACCGCCAGCGCGAACAGGTTGACCCAGTCCAGGGTGGTCAGCGGGTCGGCCGGCGTCGGCGCCGGCCTGGCGGTCAGCTCGGCGTGCAGCAGCGGCGCGCGCCGCTGCACGTGCAGGCCGCCGGGCAGGGTGCCGCTGGCGCGGATGCCGCGCTGCACGCAGGCCTGCATGGCGTCCCAGAGTGCGCGCAACCCGGCGCGGATCTCCTCGTCGCTGCGCCAGACCCGTTCGTTGGCCCACATCAGCCGGGCGATGCTCAGGCCGTCGGCCGCGCAGCGCGCCAGCAGTTCGTCGCCGCTGCGGAACGGATGCGGCAGCGCCGTGGTATCGGCGACGATGCGGTCCTGCGCGGCCTCGTCCTGGTTGACCACGAAGCCGCCGCCGACCGAGTAGTAGTCGCGGGTGGCGAGGATGGCGCCGTCGCCATCGTAGGCGGTGAAGCGCATGCCGTTGGGGTGGTAGGGCAGCTTCTGCCGCTTGTTCATCACCAGGTCGGTCTTCTCCTCGAAGCCGATCGCATGGCTGCCGCGCAGCAGCAGCCGGCGCTCGCCGCGGATGCGCTCCAGTGCGGCGGGGATGAGGTCCGGGTCGATGGTGTCGGGCATGTGGCCTTCCAGCCCCAGCAGCACCGCCTTGTCGGTGCCGTGGCCGCGGCCGGTCAGCGCCAGCGAGCCGAACACCTCGGCGCGGATGCGGGCGGTGCGGTCGAGCGTGCCGGTCTCGTGCAGCCAGCGCTCGACGAAACGCGCGGCCGCGCGCATCGGCCCGACCGTGTGCGAGGAGCTGGGGCCGATGCCGATCTTGAACAGGTCGAAGGTGCTGACGGCCAACACGGATCTCCGGGTAAAAGGGCGGCCACCGCCGCGCGCCCGGCAGCGCGGCCGGACGCGGCTATTCTAGGCGGCCGCGCGTGCATGTGGCGCCGACGATCCGCATCCGCCCGTCAACGAGAGTCCGCATGACGCCGCCCGCCCTGATCCTCTACCAGCGCGACGATTGCCACCTCTGCGACCTGGCGCTGGAGGCGCTCGCGACGGTGCGTGCGCCGGCGTTCGAGAGCGTATTCATCGACGACGATCCCGAGCTTGAACAGTGCTACGGCCAGCGCGTGCCGGTCCTGCGCGACGCGGTCGCCGGCCGCGAACTCGACTGGCCATTCACGCCCGACACCCTCCGCGCCTTCCTCGCTGCCCCATAGGGCCGTGGCAGCAGGAATCCTTGCGGGGAAGCCGTCGGCCCTGCTTGTGCAGATCACGTCGTGAAGACATTCCGCCAGGCTCCGCGCTGACTCCAGGCTGGCAATGGTCTCGCCCGGATCCGCCTGCCGACACCTTTGCTGGCATCGCGCTGCGCATAGGGCAGGCACTCTGGGTTCTTGTCACAAGCACGGAGCCTCTGCGAGGGAAGCCGGTGGCCCGACCTGTGCGGGACACGCCGTGAATACATCCCTGTAGGCTCCTCGGCGGCATCCATGCCGCCGACGGTCCCGCACAGGCCGGGCCACCGGCTTCTGCGCAGTGAGTCGGCGCCTGCAGAAAAAAGCCGCCCGAAGCGACGGACTCCAAGCTCGCGCAGTCGCCGCCCGGCGGGCTGGGGGTGCGGAGAGTGGACCATGGAGGGTCCACGACCCGACTTAAAGACAGGAGGTCGTCAGGAGGGCGTAGCACCCCCAGCCCGCCGGGCGGCGACTCCTTCCGAAGCCGATCTCTCAAGGCCAGGCCATGGCCCGAAGTCAGGCCAGGCACGCCCTACGCCCCGACTTAAAGACAGGAGGTCGTCAGGAGGGCGCAGCACCCCCAGCCCGCCGGGCGGCGACTCCGTCTGAAGCCGGGGGCGTGTTTATCCGCCATTCCTGCGGAAGCAGGGCGCGCTTGCCCCTCTATGGCTCGACGCTGGATGGACAGACGCGCGTCTGCCGAAAGCCCCGTTTTTGCGAGGATGACGGCAATGCTGCCGGCCTTCCTCCGAGAAACAGCAGCAGTCGGGGGGACCGGAAGATCAGCGTGGTTGCAGGACGACGCGGGTGCTGATCGCGATTTCGTTGGGAATCAGATCGGTATCGGCCCAGTCGCCGCCGCCGACGTCGAAGTCCAGACGCCGCACCGTGGCCTGGCCCGCCAGCACCGGTCGCGCGCCCGCAGTCCAGGTGAAGGTAAGCGTGACCGGCCGCTCGATACCATGCAGCGCCAGCGTGCCGTCGGCCGCGTAACGGTTGCCGCCGAGGCTGCGGAAGCGGCTCGCCGTGTAGCGCGCCTGCGGGAAACGGGCGCTGTCCAGGAACGCCGCACCGCGCAGCTCGCTGTCGTAGTCGGGGTTGGCGGTGGTGGCGGTGGCCAGCGGGATGGTCACCTCCAGCCTGGCCGCCGCCAGCTGCGCCGGATCGAACGTCAGCGTGGTGACGAACCCGGGGAAGCGGCCGACGAACACCTCGTCCTGGTATTTGCCGGCGAACGCCAGGGTCGAACCCGGCGCCTGCCGATAGTCGGCGGCGAGGGCCGGGGCGGCGATCAGCGCGAACAGCGCGGCGAACACGACAACGCAATTACGCATCGGAAGACTCCTCGGAAGCCGGGACGCGCAGCCAGCCGCGCGGCAGCATCCGCGCCAGGGTGGCATCGCGCCGGAACAGGTGGTGCCAGAAGGCGGCGGCCGCATGCACCAGCACCAGCGCCGCCAGCGTCCAGAACAGGGCCGCATGCCAGCGCTCGGCCAGGTCCTGCAGCGCCGGATTGCGCGCCACCAGCGGCGGCACCCGCAGCAGCCCGAACCAGCGCAGCGGAAAGCCGCTGGCCGAATGCGCCAGCCAGCCGCTGAGCGGCATCGCCAGCAGCAATCCGTACAGCGCGGCGTGGGCCAGTGCAGCCGCGCGCTGCTGCCAGCGCGGCCCGGGCAGCGCGCGCGGCGCGCCGGCGTACCCGCGCCACGCCAGCCGCAATACCACCAGCGCCAGGATGCCCAGGCCGATCGACTTGTGCAGCGCATAGACGCGGACCTTGACCGGGGTGTTGGGCAGCTCGGTCATGCTCAGGCCGAGGTAGGCCATCACCAGGATCAGCGCCACGATCAGCCAGTGCAGCGCCTGGCTGACCGCGCCCCAGCGCGTGGCGGAATTCTTCAGGATCATGGCTGCGGACGCGCGGGCGGCGGCGCGGGCACCGGCGGTGGCGCGGCCGCGTCGGCGGGCGGTGGCGCCGCAGGGGCGGGGACGGCCGCGGGCGCCTCAAGGGTGTCGAGGGCCTGGAGCGCCTTGAGCGCTTCGTCGTCGCGCACCGCCTCGGCCTCGATCCGCAACTCGACCTCGTCGCCGATCATGCTTTTCCAGGCATCGATGCCGAAGTCGCTGCGCTTGAGGGTCGCGGTTGCGGAGAAGCCGGCGGTGCGCCGGAACGGCGGCAGGGGCGCGCGCCGGAGCTGGTGGAAGGTCACCTGCAGGCACTGCTCGCGGGCGACTCCGCGCAGGGTCAGGGTGCCGCAGACGTTGGCGCGGGCCGGGTCGATGGGTTCGATGCGGCTGGAGACGAAACTCGCCACCGGCCAGCGCGCGGTGTCGAGCAGGTTGCGGGCGGCCAGCGCGCGGTTCCAGCCCGCGTCGCCGAGATCGGCGCGGAGCAGCGGCACCTCCACCTGCAGCCGCGCGCTGCGCCAGTCCTCGGGGTCGAACGCCAGCGTGCCGGTGCTCCCGGACACGGTCCCCAGCGCGGTCGAGAAGCCGGCATGGCTGACCCCGAACAGCACCCGCGTATGCACCGGGTCCAGCCGGTAGCCTGCGGCCTGCGCCAGCGCCGACGCAGGCAGCGCCAGCGCGGGCAGGGCCAGCAGCGGCCAGGCGCGCAGGCAGGCGCGCAGCGGCGGGCGAAGGCGCGGAAACGGCAGCGGCAGGGGACGATACGGCATGCCGGGATTCTAGGCCGGAACGACGCAAGCCTCCGTCGCGCCGGTGGAACGGTGCGACTTGCGGCCGCCGACCCGGGTTGCGACCATGCCGGCGGGGGGCGCCGCGGCCTGCGGCGGCAAAGGGGGCGCCATGTCGCGCATCGCATGGATGCTGTCGGGGCTGTTGTGGCTGTGCGCCGCGCCGGCCCTGGCCGGGGTGCCGGAAACGCCGCGCTTCCGCCTGGTCGGCGTCGCCGAGGGCTTGCCGTCGAGCAGCATCAACGCGGTGGCGCGCGACCGTGCCGGCTATCTGTGGCTGGCCACGCCGGACGGACTGGCGCGCTACGACGGCATCGGCTTCCGCATCTGGCGCAGTGCCCCGGGCGCGGCGGATGCGTTGCCCGGCAACAACATCCAGGCCCTGCACGTCGACGCCCGGGACCGGGTCTGGGTCGCGACCGAAGCCGGCGGCCTGAGCGTGCTGGATCCCCAGCGCCGGCACTTCCGCCATTACCGCCAGGCCGACTATCCGGCGATCGGCAGCGACGACACCTGGGCGCTGGCCAGCCGCGACGGCGCGCTGTGGTTCGGCACCTACGGCGGCGGCCTGCACCGGCTGGACGCCGACGGCCGCATCACCCGCTACATGCCCGAGGCCGGCAATCCGCGCAGCCTGCCGGCGGACACGGTGCTGGCGTTGCTGTTCGACGCACAGGGCACGCTGTGGGTGGGCACCACGCAGGGCGTGGCGCGCTGGACCGGCAAGGATTTCGAGCGCATCGCGTTGCCGGGCGCGCAACCGGCGCCGCTGGTGTTCTCGCTGACCCGCGACGGCGACGCGATCTGGGTCGGCGCCGGCAGCGGCGTCTGGCGCCGCAGCCGCGACGGGCGCTGGGTGGCGCCGTCCTGGTCGCCGATGTTCGAACGCCCCAACGCGATGATGGTGCTGGCGCGCGACCGCGATGGGCAATTCTGGATCGGCAGCCAGCGCGGCCTGTGGCGCACGCGCGCCGACGGCGTGCCGGTGCCGGTGCACGACAACGGCCCGGGCATGAGCAAGGCCGTGGCCTCGCTGCTGCTGCAGGACGACGGCGCGCTGTGGGCGCCGATCCCGGGCGTCGGGCTGGGCTACCTGCGCGCGGACTGGCGTCAGCTGGCGCAGTTCGCGCGCAGCGACGGCGGCCTGAGCGGCAGCCTCTACCGCGGGATCGCGCCGGCGCGCCGGGGCGGCGTGTGGCTGGCCAACTATGCCGGCGCGCCCGAACGCCTGGCCGCGGACGGCAGCGTGGAGCACCTGCCGCCGGCCACGGTCGAGGCGCTGCAGGGCAGCAAGTTCATGGCGATCGTCGAGGACCCGCGCGGCGGGCTCTGGGCGGGCGAGCGCAGCGGGCTGGTGCGCATCGACGGCGACGGCCGCGTCCGTCGCTGGCGGCCGGACGACGCCGAGGAGCCGGTGTTCCCCGGCCTGGACCTGCTGCGGCTGGGCGCCGACGGCAGCCTGTGGCTGTCGTGCAACGGCAGCGGCGTGCAGCAGCGCGATGGACGCAGCGGCAAGCTGCTGCGCAGCCTGCCGGCGGGCAGCCACGGCCTCGGCAATGCCGACATCGAGGCGCTGGAGCTCGCCGCCGACGGCAGCGTGTGGATCGCCGGCGATGGCGGTGTCGCCCGCTGGCATCCCGGCCGCGAGCGCTTCGAGCCGCAGCCGGCGCTGGGGAGCGGGCGCGTGTACGCGATGGCCTTCGACGGCGCCGACGTGCTGTGGCTGTCGCGGCTGACCGGCCTGGAGCAGTACCGGCGCGTGCGCGGCGCCTGGCGCCGCGTCGCCGGGGCCGGCCCCGAGGCAGGCATCCCGGCGGTGGAGGCGGCCGGCATGCGCATCGACCGCAGCCACCGCGTCTGGCTGTCGACCACGCGCGGCCTGTTCCGCTGGGATCCGGAAACCCGCCGCGTGCGCCGCTTCGGCGTGCAGGACGGGCTCAGCAGCCAGGAATTCGAGACCCACAGCATCACCCTGACCGATACCGGCGTGCTCGCCGCCACCACCACCGACGGCGGCGTGGTGCTGGTCGACACCACCGCGCCGGACCCGGCGCCGGCGCGCCCGGAGCTGCGCATCGACGAGGTTGCGGTGCGCCGGGCCGGGCGCTGGCAGGCGTTGCCGCCGGGGCCGATCGCGCTGTCGCCGCAGACCCGGGAATTGCGCGTGCGCCTGCGCCTGCTGGCCTATGCCGACCCGCTCGCCAACCGCTACTTCAGCCGGCTGCAGGGTTACGACCGCGGCTGGCTGGCGCAGGGCGGCAACGGCGAGCGCATCTTCAGCGGCCTGCAGCCGGGCGCCTATGCGCTGCATCTGCGCGCCAGCGATGCCGCCGGCAATCCCGCGGCCGAGCAGGTGCTGCGCTGGCGGGTGCTGCCGCCGTGGTGGCGCACGCCGTGGGCGCTGGCCGGATTGCTGGCGCTGGTGGCGCTGGCGTTGTGGTGGATCGCCGCTGCCTGGCGCGCGCGCCTGCAGCAGCGCCATGCGCTGCGGCTGATCGCGCACGAGCGCGAACTCGCCGAGCAGGCTTCGCTGGCCAAGACCCGGTTCCTGGCCACCCTCGGCCACGAGGTGCGCACGCCGATGACCGGGGTGCTGGGCATGAGCGAACTGCTGCTGGGGACCGGCCTGGACGCGCGCCAGCGCGACTACACCGAAGCGATCCGTCGCGCCGGCAACCACCTGTTGCGGCTGGTTAACGACGCGCTCGATCTGGCCCGGATCGAGGCCGGCAAGCTGGAACTGGCGCCGCAGCCGTTCTCCCCGCAGGCGCTGGTCGCCGACGTGGTCGCGCTGGAAGCGCCGATGGCGCAGCGCAAAGGCCTGCGCTTCGTGCAGCAGGTGGCAACGGATGTGCCCGCAGTGCTGCTCGGCGACGCGCTGCGGATCCGGCAGATCCTGCTCAACCTGCTCGGCAACGCGATCAAGTTCACCGAGGCGGGCGAAGTCGGCGTGCGCGCGGAGCCGCTGGCGCCGCAGGGTGTGCGCTTCGTGATCAGCGACACCGGCCCCGGCCTGGATGCCGAACAGCAGGCGCGGCTGTTCCGGCGCTTCGAACAGGCCGAAGGCCCGCGCACCGCCGCGCGCTACGGCGGCAGCGGCCTGGGGCTGGCGATCAGCCAGGAGCTGGCGGCGGCGATGGGCGGGCGGATCGACGTCGACAGCGCGCCGGGCGCGGGCACCCGCTTCACGGTCGAGTTGCCGTTGCCGCCGGCGGCCGCGGCGGCTGCGGCGCCGGTCGCGACGCCGGCTGCGCCAGGGGCGCGGCCGCCGCTCGAATTGTTGCTGGTGGAGGACGAACCGACCGTGGCCGAGGTGCTGGCCGGGCTGCTGCGGGTGCAGGGCCACCGGGTGGTGCACGCCGCGCACGGCCTGGCGGCGCTGACGGCGGCCGCGGGCGCACGCTTCGACCTCGCGCTGCTGGATCTCGACCTGCCGGGCATGGACGGGCTGGCGCTGGCGCAGGCGCTGCGCGCCCAGGGCGTCGCGATGCCGCTGCTGGCGATCACCGCGCGCGCCGATGCCGAGGCCGAGCCGCAGGCGCGCGCTGCCGGGTTCGACGGCTTCCTGCGCAAGCCGCTGACCGGCGCGATGCTGGCCGAGGCGATCGAGGCCCTGCTGCCGCTGCCGGATCCGGCCTGAGGCGCGCCTGCCGCAGGGTCAGCGCGCGCTGTAGGCGTGCACTTCGTCGACCAGGGCCGCGACGTGCGCCGGATCCATGTCCGGCGACAAGCCGTGGCCGAGGTTGAAGACATGGCCCTCGCGCGAGCCGCCGTGGCCGGCGGCGTAGCTGTCCAGCGCCAGGCGCACCTGCGCGCGGATCGCGTCGGGCGAGCCGTACAGCATCGCCGGGTCGAGGTTGCCCTGCAGCGCGACCTTGCCCGCGGTGCGCCGCGCGGCTTCCTCCAGGGTCACCGTCCAGTCCACGCCCAAGCCCTCGCAGCCGCAGCCGGCGAGTTCCTCGAGATAGGGCGCGTTGCCCTTGCCGAACAGGATCAACGGCGTGCGCTGCGCGCCCTCGCCGCGGGGTAGTTCGCGCGCGATGCGGGTCAGGTAGGGCAGCGAGAATTCGCGGTACATCGCCGGCGACAGCACTCCGCCCCAGGTGTCGAACACCTGCAGCGCCTGCGCGCCGGCGGCGCGCTGCGCGGCCAGGTAGGCGATCACCGCGTCGGTGTTGACCGCGAGCAGCGCGTGCAGCGCCTTGGGGTCGTTCAGCGCCAGCGCCTTGATCCGCGCGTAGTTGCTGCTGCCGCCGCCCTCGACCATGTAGCAGGCCAGGGTCCAGGGGCTGCCGGAAAAGCCGATCAGCGGCACCCGGCTCTGGCTGGGCAGGCCGTCCAGCTCGCGGCGGATGGTGCGCACCGCGTCCATCACGTAGCGCAGCTCGGTCTCCATGTCCGGCACGCCGAGCTTCGCGATCGCCGCGGCATCGCGCACCGGGCGCTCGAACTTCGGCCCCTCGCCTTCGACGAAATACAGCCCCAGGCCCATCGCATCGGGGATGGTGAGGATGTCGGAGAACAGGATCGCGGCATCCAGCGGGAACCGCCGCAGCGGCTGCAGCGTGACCTCGCAGGCCAGCTCCGGATGCTTCGCCATCGCCAGGAAACTGCCGGCCTTCGCCCGCACCGCCCGGTATTCGGGCAGGTAGCGGCCGGCCTGGCGCATCAGCCAGACGGGGGTACGGTCGACGGGTTCGCGGCGCAGCGCGCGCAGCAGGCGGTCGTTGTGGGGGGTCGACACTCGGGTGCACTCCCGTGGGATGGTGGTCATGGGGTGGGTGGCCGGCCGGCCGTCGTCGCCGGCGCCGCGTCGCGGATGTCGGCGCTCCGGGCCTGCGCGGCCGCGCGTGCGGCGCGGCGCGGACGGCCGGGCCGGCGGTTCACGAACGCGACGCCTCACCCTGGGCGAACATCAGCTGGAAGCCTTTCTTCAGCTGCAGGTCGCGGGCGTGCTCGAACGCGGCCAGGGCACTGGCCTGGTCCAGGTACTGCTCGCGGCGCAGCGTGCTGCGGCCGCCGATCTGCCCGCTTTCGCGCACCAGCGTCCAGCCGCCCAGCAGGTCGCGTTCGAGCAGCAACTGCACGAAGCGGGGGGCCTGGTGGCCGTCGGGACGTTGTTGCAGCAGCAGGCGCATGGCCGGCTATTGTAGCCGTGGCGCGGGCGGCGGCCGCGCGTTTCAGGCGCTGCGCAGCACCTCCAGCACGGCCGCCTCCGGCACCCCGGCAAGCAGTCGCGCGGCGCCGGGACCGTCCCACAGCACGAACCGCAGGCCGTTGCCGGCGGCTTTCTTGTCCAGGCGCATGCGCGCCAGCAGCGCCTCGGCCGCCAGCCCGGCCGGCAGCGCGGTCGGCAACCCGAAGCCGGCGAGTAGCGCCTGCAACTGCTGCGCGTGCGCCGGCGCCGCCAGGCCCAGCGCCGCCGACAGCCGCGCGGCCAGCAGCATGCCGATCGCCACCGCCTCGCCGTGGTTGCAGCCCCCGTAACCCTGTTCGGCCTCGATCGCGTGGGCGAAGGTGTGGCCGAAGTTGAGCAGCGCGCGCTCGCCGTGCTCGTGCGGGTCGCGGGCGACGATGGCGGCCTTGTGCGCGCAGCTGCGGGCGATGGCGGCGGCCAGCGCGGCGTCCTCGCGCGCCAGCAGCGCCGCGGTGTGCGCGCGCAGCCAGTCCAGGAACGGCGCGTCCATGATCGCGCCGTACTTGACCACCTCGGCCAGGCCGGCGCGCAGCTCGCGCTCGGGCAGCGTGCGCAGCACCGCGGTGTCGGCGAACACCGCGCGCGGCGGATGGAAGGCGCCGACCAGGTTCTTGCCCTGCGGCAGGTCGATCGCGGTCTTGCCGCCGATCGCGGAATCCACCATCGCCAGCAGCGTGGTCGGCAACTGCACCAGGTCGATGCCGCGCATCCAGCAGGCGGCGGCGAAGCCGGCCAGGTCGCCGACCACGCCGCCGCCGAGCGCGAACACGCAGGCGTCGCGGGTGGCGCCCAGGTCGGCCAGTTCGCGCAGCAGGCCGGCGAAGCCGTCCAGCGACTTGGCCGCCTCGCCGGCGGCGACGCAGGCGACCGCGACCCGCGCCGGCGTGTGCGCCGACAGTGCCGCGACCACGCGCGCGGCGTACCGCGGGGCGACGTGGCTGTCGCTGACCAGCAGCACGTGACGGCCGCGGACCTGCGCCGCCAGGGCGTCGCCGGCGTCGAGCAGGCCCGGGCCGACCTGCACGGCGTAGGGGTGGGCGCCGCCGACCGCGATCGTGCGCACGGCGGCGTTCATGCCGTCGGACCGGCCGCGACGGTGGGGCGCCAGTGCGTCTGCAGCAGCGTCGCCAGCGCGCCGGCGGCCTCCGCCACGGCCAGGCCCCGGGTGTCGAAGGCCAGGTCGGCGACCTGCGCGTACAGCGGCGTGCGTTCGGCCGCCAGCCGCTGCAGCCGTTGCAGGCGGTCGTCGCCCTGCAGCAGCGGCCGGCTGCGGTCGCGCGCCAGGCGCTCGGCCTGCTCCGCCACCCCGACCTGCAGCCAGACCACGAAACCGCGCGCGCGCAATTGCCGGCAGTTGTCCGGATCCAGCACCGCGCCGCCGCCGGTGGCGATCAGGCGCCCGGAGCCGGCCAGCAGCTGCGCCAGCGCCGCGCGCTCGCGGGCGCGGAATCCGGCTTCGCCCTCGTAGTCGAAGATCGCACCGACGCTGGCGCCGGTGCGCAGCTCGATGTCGCGGTCGGCATCGGCGAACTGCAGCCCCAGGCGCTCGGCCAGACGCTTGCCGAGCGAGGTCTTGCCGGCCCCCATCGGGCCGACCAGCACCAGATTGGGGGCGGGATTCATGGCGGCGATGCTAGCAGCGCGCCCGCGCTTGCGCCTGCTTAACGGGCCGGGCATTAGGCTGGCCGGCGGCGGATGTCCGTCGATGCTTAGGG
Source organism: Cognatiluteimonas weifangensis (assembly GCF_003416885.1). Lineage (GTDB taxonomy): Bacteria > Pseudomonadota > Gammaproteobacteria > Xanthomonadales > Xanthomonadaceae > Cognatiluteimonas > Cognatiluteimonas weifangensis. Next base: position 281,154 of record NZ_QVPD01000001.1, on the reverse strand, counting down.
AGAAGGGCCATGTCGGTCGCCAAGATCATCGAACTCAATGCCGCATCCGGCACCAGCATGGAGGATGCGGTCCAGGCCGGGCTCAGCAAGTGCGCCGAATCGGTAAAGAACATCAAGGGCGCCTGGGTCAACGAGATCAAGGTGGTCACCGACGATCGCGGCAACGTCAAGGAGTGGCGGGTGAACCTGCGGATCTCGTTCGTCGTGGAATAGGCGCCTGCGCGCCGGACGGCGGGCACGGCCCGCCGGCTTCCGGCCGGTCCCGCGCCACGGGCCGCGGCCGCCGACCGGTACACTGCGCGGCGTTGGCGGAGGCCGCGTGGCCGTCCCGCGGGAGCAGGCATGGCGTTGCGGATCGCGCTGGCGCAATTCGATTTCCCGGTCGGCGCGGTCGCCGACAATGCGGCGCGCCTCGCCGCGCTGATCGCCCAGGCGCGCGATGAGCTCGGCGCCGGGCTGGTGCTGTTCCCGGAACTGGCCCTGTGCGGCTATCCGCCCGAGGACCTGCTGCTGCGGCCGGCGTTCCTGGCCGAATGCGAGGCCGCGCTGCAGCGCATCGCCGCCGCCACGCACGGTATTGCGGCCGTGGTCGGCTGGCCGCAGGCGGCCGGTGCGGTGGTGTACAACGCTGCCAGCGTGCTGCGCGAGGGCCGCGTCGAGGCCACCTACCGCAAGCGCGAGCTGCCCAACTACGCGGTGTTCGACGAACGCCGCTACTTCGACGTCGACCCCGACGGCGGCCCGTGCGTGTTCGCGGTCGAGGGCGTGCGCGTGGGCCTGCTGATCTGCGAGGATCTGTGGTTCCCGGAACCGCTGGCGCAGACCGTCGCCGCCGGCGCGCAGCTGGTGCTGGTGCCCAACGCCTCGCCGTTCGAGCGCGACAAGCACGCGCAGCGCGACGCCCTGCTGGCGCAGCGCGTCGCCGAGACCCGGGTCGACGGCCGCGGCGCGGCGCTGGCCTACCTCAACCTGGTCGGCGGCCAGGACGCGCTGGTGTTCGACGGCGCCTCGGTGCTGGCCGATGGCGACGGCGTAGTGCATCCGGCCGCCGCGGCGTTCCTCGACGACTGGCTGGTCGCGGACTTCGACCCGGACACGCGCCGCTTCCAGGCGGTGCTGTGGACGGTGGACGGCGACGAGAGCCGCGACGCGCTGGCCTGGCGCGCGGTGGTGCGCGGCACCCGCGACTACTGCCGCAAGAACGGCTTCGAGCGGGTCTGGCTGGGGCTGTCGGGCGGCATCGATTCGGCGCTGGTGCTGGCGCTCGCGGTCGATGCGCTGGGCGCCGACCGCGTCACCGCGGTGCGCATGCCCTCGCGCTACACCGCCGATGTGTCCAACGACCTGGCCGCGCAGCAGTGCGCGTCGTTGGGCGTGCGGCTGCTGGAGTTGCCGATCGAGGCACCGTTCCGGGGCTATCTGGATACCCTCGCGGCGACCTTCGCCGGCCGCCCGGCCGACACCACCGAGGAGAACCTGCAGTCGCGCATCCGCGGCGCGCTGCTGATGGCCCTGTCCAACAAATTCGGCGGCCTGCTGCTGACCACCGGCAACAAGAGCGAATACGCGGTCGGCTACGCCACCATCTACGGCGACATGTGCGGCGGCTACGCCCCGCTCAAGGACCTGTACAAGACCGAGGTGTTCGCGCTGGCGCGCTGGCGCAACACCGTCGGCGGCAGCGCGCCGCACGGCGGCCAGGTGATCCCGCAGGCGGTGATCGAGCGCGCGCCGTCGGCGGAGTTGCGCGCCAACCAGACCGACCAGGATTCGCTGCCGGCCTACGACGTGCTCGACGCGATCCTGCTGCGGCACGTCGACCAGGAGCAGTCGCGCGCGGAGATCGTCGCCGCCGGGTTCGATCCGGACGTGGTCGACAAGGTGCTGCGGCTGGTGCGCACCAGCGAGTGGAAACGGCACCAGGCGGCGCCGGGGCCGAAGGTGTCGCGGCGCGCGTTCGGGCGCGAGCGGCGCTACCCGATCAGCAACGGCTATCGCGAGGGCGACGGGGACGCAGGGAGCTGAGCGAAACGCTTCGCTCCCTGCGTCTTTCGCGTCAGTGACCCAGCGCCGAGCGGTCGCCCGCGAACGGGTTCAGACGGCGCAGGTGCGACGGGTAATCCGGCCAGTCGCCGCTCAGCCACGGGTGCGCGGGGTCGTTCTGCTGCAGCACGCGGCGGGCGTCGGCGGCCAGGGTGGCGTTGCCGAGCCGGGTGTAGGCCTCGCCGAGGGTGGCGACCGCATCGTTCTGGTAGAGGCTCTGCGGATAGGTCTCGAGCACGTACTTGGCGCGGCCGGCCGCGGCCACCCAGGCGCCGCGACGCAGGTAGTACAGCCCGACGTCCAGGTCGTGGCGCGCGAACATGTTGCGCAGCGCCAGCATGCGCTCGCGCGCGTCGGCGGCGTAGCGGCTGTTGGGATAGCGCTCGCCGACGATCTTGAAGTCGTTGTAGGCCTGCTGCGGCGTGGCCAAGTCGCGGCGGCTGGCGTCGAGTTTCCAGACCCGCTGCAGGAACACGGTGTCGCGGCCGGAGTTCACCAGCCCGCGCAGGTAGTACATGTAGGCCGTGTTGCGGTGGGTCGGGTAGGTGCGGATGAAGCGGTCGATGGTGGAGATGGCGTCGTCGTTCTTGCCCGACTTGAACTGGGCGTAGGCGGTTTCCATCAGCGCCTGTTCGGTATACGGCCCGTACGGGTACTGCGCGACCAGGCGCTTGTAGACCGTCAGCGCGCTGCTCCAGTCGCCGTCCACGATTTGCTCGTGGCCTTTCTGGTAGAGCTCGGCGACCGGCACCCCCTCGTTGGCGTCGGCATTCTTGAATACGCCCTTGAGACGGGCACAGCCGGCGCTGCCGAGCACGGCCACGATCAGCAGGAGCAGCACGGGGCGCAACAAGGGGCGTGGGATCATGGACAGGACTGAAGGCGCCGGAGGCACGAAGCGCGGATAATAGCAGGCCGCCAACGCGGTGCCGCCGCGGCCTGCGCGGCGGCTTCCCCGACCCCAGCAGGCTTGTGCCGCATGCCCGAAGATCGCCCCGATCCCGCCGTTGCAGCGCGTCGTGCCGTCGTCCCGGAGGCCGCCGCCGGGCGCCGTTTCGACGCGGTGCTGGCGGAACTGTTCCCGGAATACTCGCGCTCGCGGCTGGCCGCCTGGATCAAGTCGGGCGATGCCCTGCTCGCCGGCGCGCCGGCGCGGCCGCGCGACCCGGTGCGCGGCGGCGAGGCCGTGCTGCTGCACGCGGCGCCGGACACGCAGACCGAAGCCGCGCCCGAGGACATCCCGCTGGCGGTGCTGTACGAGGACCGCGAGGTGCTGGTGCTGGACAAGCCGGCGGGGCTGGTGGTGCATCCGGGCGCGGGCAATCCCGCGGGCACCCTGGTCAACGCGCTGCTGCATCGCGACCCGGCGCTGGCGGCGCTGCCGCGCGCCGGCATCGTCCATCGCCTGGACAAGGACACCTCGGGGGCAATGGTGGTGGCGCGCACGCTGCCGGCGCACACCGCGCTGGTGGCGCAGCTGGCGGCGCGCACGGTGCACCGGCAGTATCTGGCGCTGGTGGTCGGTGCGCTGGTGTCCGGCGGCACCGCGCACGCCGCGATCGACCGCCACCCGCGCGACCGCCTCCGCATGGCGGTGCGCGAGGGCGGCCGCGATGCGGTCACCCACTTCCGCCTGCGCGAGCGCTTCCGCGCGCACACGCTGCTGGAGTGCCGGCTGGAGACCGGCCGCACCCACCAGATCCGCGTGCACATGGCGCACCTCAAGCACCCGATCGTCGGCGATCCGCTGTACGGCGGGCCGCTGAAGCTGCCGCGCGGCGCCGGCGACGCGCTGGTCGCGGCGCTGCGCGGCTTCCGGCGCCAGGCGCTGCATGCCGAGAGCCTGGAGTTCGTGCATCCGGCCAGCGGCGAGCCGCTGCGGGTCGACGCCCCGCTGCCGGCGGACCTGCGCGCGCTGCTGCAGGCGCTGCGCGAGGACGCCGCCGCGCACGCGCAGGCGGGCCGCTGATGGCCGCGGCCGCGGTCGCCGCCAGCGTGCTGCGTGCCGATTGGCCGGCGCCGCCCGGGGTGCAGGCACTGGTGACCCTGCGCGGCCCGGCCGGCGCTTCCGCGCCGCCGTTCGCGCGCTGGAACCTGGGCCTGGGCAGCGGCGACGACGTCGCCGTGGTCGCCGCCAACCGCGCGCTGCTGCAGCCCGGCCTGGGCCTGCCGTCCGCGCCACGCTGGCTGCGCCAGGTGCACGGCGCCGCGGTGGCGATCGAACCTGGCACCGACGAACCCGAAGCCGACGCCGCGGTCACCCGCACGCCGGGCGCGGTGCTGGCGATCCTCACCGCCGACTGCCTGCCGGTGGTGTTCGCCGCCGCCGACGGCAGCGCGGTGGCGGCCGCCCACGCCGGCTGGCGCGGACTCGCCGCGGGCGTGCTGGAGGCGACGGTCGCGGCGTTGCGGGTGCCCCCGGCCGGGCTCCTCGCCTGGCTGGGGCCGGCGGCCGGGCCCGCCGCCTACGAGGTCGGCGCGGAGGTCCGCGACGCGTTCCTCGCGCGCGATCCGGACGCGGCCGCCGCGTTCGCCGCGACCCGTCCCGGGCACTGGCATGTGGACCTGTACGCCCTGGCGCGCCGGCGCCTGCGCGCCGCCGGCCTGGCGGCCGACGCGATCCACGGCGGCGGCTTGTGCACGATCTCCGATCCCGCGCGCTTCTACTCGCACCGCCGCGACCGCCGCAGCGGGCGCATGGCCACCCTGGTCTGGCGTCAGGCTTCCGCCAGCGCGGCGAGGTAGTCGCGGCGCCAGGCGGCGATGTCGTGGGCGAGCAGCGTGTCCATCATCGCCCGCCAGCGTTCGACGCGCTCGCCGTGGCGCATGCGCATGGCGCTGGCGATGGCGTCGGCGACGCCGTCCAGGTCGTAGGGGTTCACCAGTAGCGCGCGGTCGAGTTCGCGCGCGGCACCGGCGAAGCTCGACAGCACCAGCACCCCGGGATCGGCCGGGTTCTGCGCGGCGACGAATTCCTTGGCCACCAGGTTCATGCCGTCGCGCAGCGGCGTCACCAGCCCGACCCGCGCCAGCCGGTAGAAGCCGGTGAGCGTGGGGTGGGCGAAGTTGCGGTTGACGTAGCGCATCGGCGTCCAGTCCGGCTCGGCGTGGCCGCCGTTGACGTGGCCGGCGAGTTGTTCCAGCTCCTGGCGCAGCGCGCGGTACTCGGCGACGTCGCCGCGCGAGACCGGCGCGATCTGCAGGTAGGTGAGCTTGCCGCGCTGCTCCGGGTGCCGTTGCAGGTAGCGTTCGTAGGCGCGGAAGCGCTCCGGCAGGCCCTTGGAATAGTCCAGCCGGTCCACGCCGATCGCCAGCGCGCGTCCGGACAGGCTGTCGCGCAGCCGGCGCACGCTGGCCTTGTCGATCGCCTCGCGCGCCTGCCGCGCGATCAGCGCGGTGTCGATGCTGATCGGGAACGCGCCGGCGCGCAGGCGGCGGCCGCCGGCGGTCTCCAGCACCCCGGGCGCGATCACGTTGCCGCGGCCGAACAGGCGCACGTAGTCCTGGAAGCGCTCCAGGTCGCGCGTGGTCTGGAAGCCGACCAGGTCGTACGCCGACAGCCCCTCGAACAGGCGCCCGTGCTGCGGCAGCGCCGCCAGCAGGTCGGAGGACGGCATCGGCACGTGCAGGAAGAAACCCAGCCGGCAGCGCACGTCGCGCTCGCGCAGCAGCGCCGCCAGCGGGATCAGGTGGTAGTCGTGGACCCAGACCAGGTCGTCCTCGCGCAGCAGCGGCGCCAGTTTCTCCGCGAACAGCGCGTTGACCCGGCGATACGCCGCGTAGGTTTCGCGGCTGTAGTCGACCAGGTCCATGCGGAAATGCAGCAGCGGCCACAGCGAGCGGTTGGCGAAGCCGTTGTAGTAGTCGGCGTGGTCGCGCCGCGACAGGTCGATGGTGGCGTAGCGGATGTCGCCGGCCTGCTGTTCGCGCAGCCTGCCCGAGCGCAGCGGGTCGATCCGGCCGCTCCAGCCGAACCACAGCCCGCCGAACTCCTCCAGCGTGGCCTGCAGCGCCACCGCGAGCCCGCCGGCGCGCGATTCGCCGGGCACCGCCACGCGGTTGGAGACCACCACCAGGCGACCGCCGCGCTCGCGCCCGCTCATACCGCGCTCTGCCACGGCCGGCTCAGCGCCATCGCGGCGATGATCAGGCCCACGTGCGAGTAGGTCTGCGGGAAGTTGCCCCACAGTTCGCCGCCGTCGAATGCCAGATCCTCCGACAGCAGGCCCAGGTGGTTGCGCCGCGCCAGCACCTGCTCGAACATCGCCCGCGCCTCGTCGTGGCGGCCGATCGCGGCCAGTGCGTCGATGTACCAGAAGGTGCAGATGGTGAAGCTGGTTTCCGGCTTGCCGAAGTCGTCGGGCGCGATGTAGCGGTACAGGCCGTCGCCGCGCTTGAGCTCGCGGCCGATCGCCTCGACCGTGGCGACGAAGCGCGGGTCGCGCGGCGCCAGGAAACCCAGGTCCGCCAGCAGCAGCAGCGAGGCGTCCAGGCGCTCGCCGCCGAAAGCGTCGGCGAAGTAGCCGCGCGCCGGGTTCCAGGCCTCGTCCAGCACCCGCGCGCGGATGCTGTCGGCGCGCTCGCGCCAGTAGTCCGCGCGGTCGGACAGCGACAGCCGCGTGGCGATCCGCGCCAGCCGGTCGCAGGCGGCCCAGCACATCACCGCCGAATAGGTGTGCACGTGGCTGCGGCCGCGGAACTCCCACAGCCCGGCGTCGGGCTGGTCGTGCAGGGCGAAAGCGCGCTCGCCCAGCGGCTGCAGGCGCTCGAACATCGCCAGGTCGCCGCGCTGGCGCAGGCGCCGGTCGAAGAACAGCTGCGTGGAGGCCAGCACCACGCTGCCGTAGACGTCGTGCTGCTGCTGCAGCCAGGCCAGGTTGCCGCGCCGCACCGGGCCCATGCCGCGGTAGCCGGCGAGGCTGTCGATCTCGTCCTCGGCCAGGGTCTTCTCGAAGCCGATGCCGTACACCGGCTGTAGTTCCGGATGTTCGCCGGCGACCAGGTTGAAGATGTAGCGGATGTATTCCTCCATGCTGCGGGTCGCGCCCAGGCGGTTGAGCGCACGCACCACGAAGGCCGCGTCGCGCAGCCAGCAGTAACGGTAGTCCCAGTTGCGCGCGGTGCCCGGCGCCTCCGGGATCGAGGTGGTCATGGCGGCGACGATGCCGCCGGTGTCCTCGTACTGGCACAGCTTCAGCGTGATCGCGCTGCGGATCACCGCCTCCTGCCATTCCAGCGGGATCGACAGGTAACGCACCCACTCCAGCCAGTAGGCGCTGGTCTGGCGCTGGGCGTGGTCGACGAAATCGTCCAGCCCGCGGGTCAGGGTCTCGTCGGGGCCGAGCACGAAACGCAGCTCGCGGTCGAGCACGAACGGCAACTCGTCGCGCAGCAGCCGCAGCGGCGCGTCGGTGGTCAGGCGCAGGGTCATCCCCGGCAACAGGAAGCGCAGGTGGTTGCTGCCCCAGGTGCGCTCGGGCACGCGCGCGCCCCAGTCGGCCAGCGGCCGCAGGCGGATGCGCACGCGCGGGCTGCCGGTCAGCGGCCGCAGCCGCCGGACCAGCATCACCGGGCGGTAGAAGCGGCCGTGCTGGCGCCAGCGCGGGGCGAAGTCGATCTGCTCGACGCTGCCGCCGTGAGCGTCGTGCAGCAGCGTGCGCAGCAGCGCGGTGTTGTCCAGGTAATGCTGCTCGGCGTGGGAGAAGTCCTCCAGCTCCACGCTCCAGTCGCCGCCGTCGAGCCGGGGTTGCAGCAGCGCGCAGAACGCCGGATCGCCATCGAACGCCGGCAGGCAGCTCCAGATCACGCGGCCGCGGGCGTCGAGCAGCGCGCCGAAGCTGCCGTTGCCGACCAGGCCGAGGTCGAGGCTGGGGCGTGCGGTCGCCGTCTCGCTCACGGCGCGTCTCCTGCATGGACCGGTCCCGGCCCGGCGGCGCCGAGCCAGCCGCGCACCGCCGCCGGGTTGCGCAGCGCGTAGTGCGCGGCGCTGCGCTCGCGGGCGCCGACCAGCACGCTCAGGCCGCCGCAGGCGTTGACCACGGCGAAACCGCTCTCGTCGGTGAGGTCGTCGCCGGCGAATACCGGCAGGCGGTCGCGGAACGGCGGCTGCTGCAGCAGCGTGCGGATCGCCGCGCCCTTGTCGCCGTCGGCCGGGCGCAGCTCGACCACATGGTCGCCGTGCTGCAGCCGATAGCCGGGCAGCCGCGGCAGCGCGGCCTCGGCGAAGGCGTGCAGCGCGATGCGCGCCGGCGGTGCCGCCCGCCAATGCAGTCCCAGCGCGGCGCCCTTGTCTTCGACGACGACGCCGGGATAGCGCAGCGCCAGGAGCGCGGCCTCCTCGCGGATGCCCGCCAGCGCCGCGGGCGCGACCGGCGCCGGTCGCAGCCGCTCGCCGCTGCGCAGTTCCAGCCCGTGCAGGCCGGCGGCCGGCAGCCGCAGCGGCGCGAACAGTGCATCGATGCCGGCGATCGAGCGACCGCTGACCAGCGCCAGGGCGCCCTGCAGCCGCCGCGCCAGCGCCGCCAGCGTCGCCGGCAAGGCGGCGGGTACCGTTACCGCATCCGGCGCCGCGGCCAGGTCCAGCAGGCAACCGTCCACGTCGAGGAACAGCGCCCAGTCGTCGGCCGGCGCCGGCGGCCGCACCCGTGTCCGAATGCTCGCTGACATGCGGCCATTGTGGCGCAAGGCGGCGTTAGCGGCCCTTCACGCGTTTCTCATCGTCGCGGCGCGTTCGCCGGGTGCATCGGGATCGCCGCGCACCGCGTCTGGCGCGGGATCGCATCGAGGTCGGCGCTTTCCCCGTCCGCATGGCTGCCGGAACCGGCGATGCCCATGCCCTCCGGGCCGTCGGCGCAGGTCGCCGGCGCAGGCGAGCGCTAGCGAAACTCGAACAGCTCGTGGCGCAGGTTTTCCGCGGGCACGCCGTTGGCGGCGAGCTCGGCGCGCACGCGACCGAGCAGGCCTTTCGGGCCGCAGAAGGCCACGTCCACCGCGCGCGGACCGTGTTCGCGGCACAGCGCGGCGAAACGCTCGACGAACGCTGGATCGCCGGGACCACCGGCCACGCCGACCAGCTCGGCGCCGCGTTCGCGCGCCATCGCCTCCAGCACCGGCAGCTCGGGGAACTCGCGGCCGGGGGTGTAGAAGTAGAACAGCGTGACCTTGTGGAAGGCGTCGGCGGCCTGGTCCTGCAGCCAGGCGATGAACGGCGAGATGCCCACGCCACCACCGATCCAGACTTCGCGCGGCGCGGCGGCATTGCGCACGAAGCGACCGTAGGGCGCGTACACGTCCGCGCGCATCCCGGGACGCACCTGCGCCACCAGCTTCGCGGTGAAGTCGCCCAGCGCCCGGACCACGAAATCCACGCGGCCGTCGCCGCCGCTGCCCGAAGCGATGGTGAACGGATGCGGTTCGCGCAGGCCATCGTGCTTCATGCGCAGGAAGCCGAACTGCCCGGGCACGAAGCGCACCGGATGCGCCACCGGCGTCAACTGGATGTGCGCCGCCGCCTGCCCCGGGTCGATCGCCACCACCTCGTACTCGGCCTGCCGCGCGAGCAGCGGATACAGCAGCAGCTTGTACAGCGCGCCCGCCGCCCCCAGCACCGACCAGGTCGCCAGCCACACGCCCGCAGGGCTCTCCAACCGGATCGGCGAGCGGAAGCTCAGCCAGTGCAACACCACCACCAGGAACAGCGGCCCCGACAGCTTGTGCCACCAGCGCCAGACCGAGTAGCGGATGTTGCGGTTGAGCGCGAGCAGCACGATCAGACCCAGCGCCACGTACGACAGCTGGCGCACCAATCGGGTCCAGAATGCCGGCAGCTCCAGGATCGCCGCCACGTCCCAGCCGTCGGCGTCGGCCTTGAACAGGAAGTGCGCGCTGGCCAGTGCCAGCGCCCAGATGCCCAGCCACTTGTGGGCGACGTAGACCCGGTCGAGGCCGCCGAAGGCGTGCTCGACCCAGCGCCAGCGCGAGCCCAGCAGCGCTGCGGCGGCCATCAGCGTCAGTGCCGCGACGCCCGCGGCCAGGCTGAAACCACCCATACCCAGGCGGGTGCCGGCGGGCAGCGCCGCCAGGGTCAACGCCGCGGCCACCGCCGCGGGGCCCGCTACCGCCTGCCATGCCCGGATCGTCATCGCTCAACCTCGGTGCCGGTCGGCGCGGATGTTACCCGCCCGGCTTGCATTCGTGCTTCACGGCCGCACCTCCACGCTATCGCCGGACCTCCGGCCCAACATGGAGTTCGCGTCCATGCGCATGGACAAGCTCACCACCCGCTTCCAGCAGGCGCTGGCCGACGCGCAGTCGCTGGCCGTGGGCCGCGACCACAACCTGATCGAACCGGCGCACCTGCTGGTAGCGCTGCTGGACCAGGCCGGCGGCGGCAGCCGCCCGCTGCTGGCCCAGGCCGGGGTCAACGTGCCGCTGCTGCGCGAGCGCCTGGGCGAGAGCCTGGAGAAGTTGCCGAAGGTGTCCGGCCAGGCCGGCAGCGTCAGTCTCGGCAACGACTTGTCGCGCCTGCTCAACGTCACCGACAAGCTGGCGCAGCAGCGCGGCGACGGTTTCATCGCCAGCGAGCTGTTCCTGCTGGCGGCGGTCGACGACTCCGGCGAGGCCGGGCGTGCGCTGAAGGCCGCCGGCGCCACCAAACAGAAGCTCGAGGCCGCGATCGACGCGATGCGCGGCGGCGAGAAGGTCCAGGACGAGAACGCCGAAGAAGCGCGCCAGGCGCTGGAGAAATACACCATCGACCTGACCGCGCGCAGCGAGAAGGGCAAGCTCGACCCGGTGATCGGCCGCGACGAGGAGATCCGCCGCACCATCCAGGTGCTGCAGCGCCGGACCAAGAACAACCCGGTGCTGATCGGCGAGCCGGGCGTGGGCAAGACCGCGATCGTCGAAGGCCTGGCCCAGCGCATCGTCAACGGCGAGGTGCCCGAGGGCCTCAAGGGCAAGCGCGTGCTGTCGCTGGACATGGGCGCGCTGATCGCCGGCGCCAAGTACCGCGGCGAGTTCGAGGAGCGGTTGAAGGCCGTGCTCAACGACCTGGCCAAGAACGAAGGCCAGATCATCCTGTTCATCGACGAGCTGCACACCATGGTCGGCGCCGGCAAGGCCGAAGGCGCGATGGACGCCGGCAACATGCTCAAGCCTGCTCTCGCCAGGGGCGAACTGCACTGCATCGGCGCGACCACCCTGGACGAGTACCGCAAGTACGTGGAGAAGGACGCCGCGCTGGAGCGGCGCTTCCAGAAGGTGTTCGTCGGCGAGCCGAGCGTGGAGGACACCATCGCCATCCTGCGCGGCCTCAAGGAGCGCTACGCCGTGCACCATGGCGTGGAGATCACCGACCCGGCGATCGTCGCCGCGGCCACCCTGTCGCACCGCTACATCGCCGACCGCCAGCTGCCGGACAAGGCCATCGACTTGATGGACGAGGCCGCTTCGCGCATCCGCATGGAGATCGACTCCAAGCCCGAGGAGCTCGACCGCCGCGAGCGCCGGCTGATCCAGCTCAAGATCCAGCGCGAGGCACTGAAAAAGGAGAAGGACGCCGAATCGAAAAAGCGCCTGGCCGACCTGGAAACCGAGATCGCCGCGCTGGAGCGCGAGTTCAACGACCTGGAGGAGGTGTGGAAGGCCGAGAAGGCGACCTTGCAGGGCGCGACCCGGATCAAGGAGCAGATCGAGGCCGCCAGGCTGGAACTGGAAGCCGCGCAGCGGCGCCAGGACTACGCGCGCATGAGCGAGATCCAGTACGGCACGCTGCCGGCGCTGGAAAAGCAGCTCAACGCCGCGCAGGAGGCCGAAACCCGCGGCTTCACCCTGTTGCAGGACAAGGTCACCGCCGAGGAAATCGCACAGGTGGTGTCGCGCTGGACCGGCATCCCGGTCAGCAAGATGCTCGAGGGCGAGCGCGAGAAGCTGCTGCAGATGGAGGCGCAGCTGCACACGCGCGTGGTCGGCCAGGACGAGGCGATCGAGGTCGTGTCCGACGCGATCCGCCGCTCGCGCGCGGGCCTGTCGGACCCGGGCCGGCCGACCGGCTCGTTCCTGTTCCTGGGGCCGACCGGCGTCGGCAAGACCGAGTTGTGCAAGGCGCTGGCGGAATTCCTGTTCGACAGCCAGGACGCGATGGTGCGGATCGACATGAGCGAGTTCATGGAGAAGCACTCGGTCGCGCGGCTGATCGGCGCGCCCCCGGGCTACGTCGGCTACGAGGAAGGCGGCTATCTGACCGAGGCGGTGCGCCGGCGGCCGTACAGCGTGATCCTGCTGGACGAAGTCGAGAAGGCGCATCCGGACGTGTTCAACATCCTGCTGCAGGTGCTCGACGACGGTCGCCTGACCGACGGCCAGGGCCGCACGGTGGATTTCCGCAACGCGGTGATCGTGATGACCTCCAACCTGGGCTCGCACCAGATCCAGGAGCTCGCGGCGGACGATTCGGCCGAGGCCTACACGCAGATGAAGGCCGCGGTGATGGGCGTGGTGCAGGCGCACTTCCGCCCGGAGTTCATCAACCGGCTCGACGACATCGTGGTGTTCCATCCGCTGGACAAGGCGCAGATCCGGCAGATCGCGAAGATCCAGCTGCGCGGGCTGGAACAGCGGCTGGCCGAGCGCGGGATCGCCATCGCGCTGTCGGAGGACGCCGTGGCCTTGCTCGGCAACGTCGGTTTCGATCCGGTGTACGGCGCGCGTCCGCTCAAGCGCGCGATCCAGCAGCAGCTGGAGAATCCGTTGGCGCAGAGGATCCTCGCCGGCGAGTTCGGCAGCGGCGACACCGTCCACGTCGACGCCGAGAGCGGGCACCTGGTCTTCCGCTGATCGGCTCTTCTCCCGACTCCGGGAATCGGCTTCCGATGGAGTCGCTACCCGGTGGACTCGGGGCGCTGCGTCCGCCTGACGACGTCCTGTCTTCAAGTCGGGGGCGGGCCATGTCTGGCTTGCTCTCGTGTAATCGGCTTCGGCAGGAGTCGCCGCCCGGCGGGCTGGGGGTGCTGCGCCCTCCTGACGACCTCCTGTCTTTAAGTCGGGTCGTGGGCCATCCATGGCCCACTCTCCGCACCCCCAGCCCGCCGGGCGGCGACTTCGCGAGCTTGGAGTTCATCGCTTCTGGCTGGTTTTCTCTACAAGCGCCGACTCACTGTGCAGAAGCCGGCGGCCCGGGCTGTGCGGGACCGTCGGCGGCATGGATGCCGCCGAGGAGCCTACAGGGATGTATTTACGGCGTGTCCCGCGCAGGCCGGGCCACCGGCTTCCCCTGCAGAGGTTTCCGCGCTTGAGGGATGTATTCACTGCGCGTCCCACACAGGCCGGGCCGCCGGCTTCCCCCACGAAGGCTTCCGCACTTGAAGGGAAGTCTTCGCGCCGTGCCCAGCACAGGCCGAACCGCCGGCTTTCCCGCCCGGCTTCATGCGAAGGAGAAAGGGCGCCGCGGGCGAACGGGCGTCAGGCACGCGCGGGGCGGTAGGGCGGGGTTGCCATCACCATTTCCGCGAGCGAGTAGGCGAGTTCGCGTTCGGCCAGGACCGCGGCGTCGGCGCCGCGCTCCAGCAGGTGCTTGACCTGGGCATCGCTGTGCGCACGCGCGAGCACGGTGATCGCCGGATTGAGCAGCTTCAGCCGCGCGATCGTCTCGCCCGCCTCCAGCGCCTGCGGGATGGCGAACACCGCCAGTTTCGCCCGCTCCGGCGCGGCCTCCAGCATCACCCGCTTGTTCGCCGCGTTGCCGCGAATCGTCGGCAAGCTGTGCGCACGCGCGCGCTCGGCCAGGTCGGCATCGTCCTCGATCACCACCAGCGGCACGCCGCGCTCGTGCAGCAGCCTGGCCAGCTCGCTGCCGACGCGGCCGTAGCCGATCACGATCGCGTGCCCGTCGATGTCCATCGGCACGACGTCGGGTTCGGGCGGGGTCTCGCGCCGGATGCGCGCATCCTCGCGCGCGTCCTGCCGCGCTTGCCAGCGGTCCAGCAGCATGAACAGGACCGGATTGAGCATGATCGAGATCAGCGCGCCGGCGAGCACCAGGCTGTATCCGTCCCGGGGCAGGATCCCCAGCGTCAGCCCCAGCCCGGCGATGATGAAGGCGAACTCGCCGATCTGCGCCAGGCTGGTGGAGATGGTGAGCGCGGTCGAGTTGGGATGGCCGAACGCGCGCACGATCACGTAGGCCGCCGCCGACTTGCCGAACACGATGATCAGCGTCGTCGCCAGCACCTGCAGCGGATGCTCGACCAGGATGCGCGGGTCGAACAGCATCCCGACCGAAACGAAGAACAGCACCGCGAACGCGTCGCGCATCGGCAGCGAGTCCTGCGCCGCCTGGTGGCTGAACTCGGACTCGTTGAGCAGCATGCCGGCGAAGAACGCGCCCAGCGCGAACGACACCCCGAACAGCTCGGCCGAGCCGAACGCCACGCCCATCGCGATCGCCAGCACCGCCAGCGTGAACAGCTCGCGCGAGCCGGTGCCGGCGGTGCGCGCCAGGATCCACGGGATCGCCTTGCGCCCGATCAGCAGCATGAAGGCCACGAACGCGACGACCTTGCCGAGGGTGAGCGCCAGCGCCTGCCACACGCCGCCCGCATCGGGCTTGCCGTCGAACGCGCCGGCCAGCGCCGGGATCAGCACCAGCGCCAATACGCAGGCCAGGTCCTCGACGATCAGCCAGCCGACCGCGATCTTGCCGCGGCGGGTGTCGAGCAGGCGCCGTTCCTCCATCGCCCGCAACAGCACCACGGTGCTCGCCGTCGCCAGCGAGAAGCCGAACACGATGCCCTCGATGTGCGACCAGCCCATCAGTTCGGACAGGCCCCAGCCCAGCAAGGTCGCCACTGCGATTTGCGCCAGGGCGCCGGGGATGGCGATGTTCTTCACCGACATCAGGTCGCGCAGCGAGAAATGCAGGCCGACCCCGAACATCAGCAGGATCACGCCGATCTCGGCCAGTTGCGGCGCGATCTCGGCATCGCCGACGAAGCCGGGCGTGAACGGCCCGGCCAGCACGCCGGCCAGCAGGTAGCCCACCAGCGGCGACAGCCGCAGCCGGTTGGCCAGCGCGCCCAGCACGAAAGCCAGCACGAAGCCGAACACGAGCATGGCGATCAGCGAGGTGTGGTGCGGCATCCGGATTCCGGGCGGGGGCAGGGGCGGGAGTGTCGCCGCTGCGCCGGTCGGCGCGCAAACGCCCGGCCCGGGCGGGGCCGGTACGGTCGCGCGTCCGCACCCGGGGCCGGCCCGCGCGGCGCCGGCCGGCGCGGCGGCAACGCGGCGCCCGCATCGGCCGGCGGCGCGCGGGGCGCCAGCGAGCGGCCGGTACAATGCGCGGATGATTTCCTTCCGCAATTTCGCCCTGCGCCGCGGCGAGCGCCTGCTGCTGTCGGACGTCGACCTGACCCTGCACGCCGGCTGGCGGGTGGGCGTGGTCGGCCGCAACGGTACCGGCAAGTCCTCGCTGTTCGCAGCGCTGATGCGCCAGCTGGAGCCGGACCGCGGCGAACTGGAGCTGCCGGGCAAGGCGCGCATCGCCTGGGTGGCGCAGGAAACCCCGTCGCTGCCGGATTCGGCGCTGGACTTCGTGCTGTCCGGCGACGCGGCGGTGCATGCGGCGCTCCAGCTGGAAGCCAACGCCTTCGCCAGCGAAGACTGGGAAGCGGTCGCGGCCGCGCACCAGCGGCTGGAGGAGCTCAACGGCTACGACGCCAGCGCGCGCGCCGGACGCCTGCTGCACGGCCTCGGGTTTCCGGCGGACACGCACGCCAGGCCGGTGGCGGCGTTCTCCGGCGGCTGGCGCGTGCGCCTCAACGTCGCCCGCGCGCTGATGACGCCCAGCGACCTGCTGCTGCTGGACGAGCCGACCAACCACCTGGACCTCGATGCGGTGCTGTGGCTGGAGCAGTGGCTGCTGCGCTACCCGGGCACGCTGCTGGTGATCTCGCACGACCGCGAGTTCCTCGACAACGTCGCCACCCACACCCTGCATCTCAACGACGGTCGCGCCAGGCTGTACGCCGGCGACTACACCGACTTCGAGCGCCAGCGCGCCGAGCAGCTGCGCCAGCAGCAGATCGCGCACGACAAGGAGCAGGCCGAGCGCGCGCACCTGCAGAGCTTCATCGACCGCTTCAAGGCCAAGGCCAGCAAGGCGCGGCAGGCGCAGTCGCGGATCAAGCGCCTGGCCAAGCTCGCCGGCACCGAGGCGGTGCGCGTCGAGCGCGCGCTGCGGATCGAATTTCCGCAACCGGCGCGGATGCCCAACTCGCTGCTGCGGCTGGAGCACGCCGATTGCGGGTACCGGCTGCCGGAGGCCGAACAGGCCGGCGCCGCGCACGCGGCCGCGGCCGCTTCCGCTTCCGCGCAGCACGCGGGACATTCGGCCGTCATCCTGCATGACGTCGGCTTCGGCCTGGAAGCCGGCGACCGCGTCGGCCTGCTCGGCCCCAACGGCGCCGGCAAGTCGACGCTGGTCAAGACCCTGGTCGGCGAGCTGCCGCTGCTGACCGGCGAGCGCAACGCCCATCCGGACATGCGCATCGGCTATTTCGCCCAGCACACGGTGGAGTCGCTGCGCGCCGGGCAGTCGCCGGTCGACCATCTGCGCGCGCTGTCGCCCGACGCGCCGACCCAGGCGTTCCGCGACTTCCTCGGCAAGTGGAACTTCCCCGGCGACCGCGCCTTCGAGTCGATCGACAGCTTTTCCGGCGGCGAGAAGGCGCGCCTGGCGCTGGCATTGATCGCCTGGCGGCAGCCCAACGTGCTGCTGCTGGACGAGCCGACCAACCATCTGGACCTGGACATGCGCGAGGCGCTGGCCGAGGCGCTCTCCGACTTCGACGGCGCGATCGTGCTGGTCTCGCACGACCGCCACCTGATCGGGCTGGTATGCGAGACGTTCTGGCGCGTGGCCGGCGGCGCGGTCGAGGCCTTCGACGGCGACCTCGACGCGTACGCGGCATGGCTGCGCACGCGCCCGGGCGGCGAGGCGGACAAGGCCGCGAAGCCGGCGAAAGCCGCCGCCGTGCCGGCGCCGCCGCCGCGACCGGCGGCGCGGGTCAACCCGCACAAGCTGGCTCGGGCCGAGGCGCGCGTGGCCGAGCTGGAAACCCGGCTGGCGGCGCTGGAAGCCGAGCTCGCCGATCCGCAGCTGTATGCCCGCGACCACGGCGCGCGGGCCACGCAGCTGGGCCGCGAGCGCGGCGAACTGCGCGCCGCACTCGACCGCGCCGAACAGGAGCTGCTGGCGCTGTACGCCGCCGCGGCCTGAGTCCGCTGCTGCGACCCGGCCGGAACAACGCCGCCGGCGCGGCATCCGCGACACGCGCCGTCGCGCGCGCTGCCGCGTCGTCCGGGTCAGTCCTTGAGGAAGTATTCCACCGTCGTCACCACCCGCACCTTTTTCACTTGCGGGCTGCTCTGGTCGCGGTCGCTGATGCTGACCACGCCCTGGTTGGCGCTGCGGATGCCGCCCAGGCGCGCGCCGGAGTCCTTGGCGAACTGCTCCGCCGACTCGCGCGCATTGGCGGTGGCTTCGGCGATCAGCGCCGGCTTGATGTCGTTGAGCCGGGTGTAGTCGAACGCCGGGCCGCCGCCGCCCGGATCGCCTTCGCTGCCCAGCATCACCCCGCGGGCGACCAGCTCGCCGCTGCGGCGCAGGACCGCCAGCGCCTGGGCGACGTTGCTGGTGCGCAGGGCGACCGTGTTGGCGTAGCGGTAGCGCTCCGGCGGCCGGTTGTCGCCGAAGGCCCAGGCCCAGCGGTCCTCCAGCCGCGGCGGCGAGACCACGATCTCCTCGGGCTTGAATCCGGCCTCGGCGAAGAACGCCCGGATGCTGGCGGTGTTGGCGTCGAGGTGGCGCTGCACCTCCGCCAGGTCGTTGCCGCTGACGGTGTGCGGCAGCGGCCACACCACCAGGTCGGCGTCGACGATCTTTTCCGCCGAGCCCTTGACGGTGACGTAGCGGTCCTGGGTTTTCAGCCGCGCCATGCCCTGCGCGGCGAACCAGCCGGCGCCGAGCAGGCCGAGCGCGAGCAGCAAGGCGGCGACGATGGAGCGGGGGCTGTTGGGGGTCATGGCCGGCGCCTCGCGGATCGGGGTGGGGCGAGTGTAACCGGGGGATCCGTGCGCGACGCGAAGTCGCGCGGCTTGATTGCGCGGCCGCAGGCCCCAAAATGGGGGCAGGTTTTCCGCGTTGCCCCTCCCGCCATGCCGATATACGCTTTCCGTTGCGCCGCCTGCGGCCATCAGTTCGATCGCCTGCAGAAACTCTCCGATCCCGACCCGGCTGCCTGCCCCGACTGCGGCGCGGCCGCCGTGCGGCGCCAGGTGACCGCGCCGAGCTTCCGCCTGGCCGGCAGCGGCTGGTACGAGACCGACTTCAAGAAAGACCACAAGCGCAACCTGGCCGGCGACGGCGCCAAGCCGGCCGGGCACAAGCCCGCGGATGCCAAGCCCGCCGCGGCCAAGTCCGCCGAGGCCAAGCCGAAGGCGGACGCGTAACCGCTAGAATGACGGGCTGTTCCTGCCGGCCCCCATTCCGATGCGTACCCATTTCTGCGGCCTGATCGACGAGTCCCTGGTCGGGCAGACCGTGACCCTGTGCGGCTGGGCCGATGTCGCCCGCGACCTCGGCGGCCTGTGCTTCATCGACCTGCGCGACCACGAGGGCATCGTCCAGATCGTCGCCGAGCCGTCGGATGCGCCCGGCAACGGCGCGGTGCTCGCCACCGCCGCGCGGGTCGGTTACGAGGACTGCCTGCGCGTCACCGGACGCGTGCGTCGGCGCCAGAGCGTCAACGCCAAGATCCGCACCGGCCAGGTGGAAGTGGTCGCGACCGCCATCGAGGTGCTGAACAAGGCCGAGCCGCTGCCGTTCCACGCCCACGAGAACGCCGGCGAGGACATCCGCCTCAAGTACCGCTACCTGGACCTGCGCACGCCGAAGATGCAGCGGATGCTGCGCACGCGCATCCGCCTGGTGCAGGCGCTGCGGCGCTGGCTCGACGCGCGCGGCTTCCAGGACATCGAGACCCCGATCCTGACCAAGGCCACGCCCGAGGGCGCGCGCGACTTCTTGGTCCCGGCGCGCATGCACCCGGGCGAGTTCTACGCGCTGCCGCAGTCGCCGCAGCTGTTCAAGCAGATCCTGATGGTTGCCGGCTTCGACCGCTACTACCAGATCGCGCGCTGCTTCCGCGACGAGGCCCTGCGCGCCGACCGCCAGCTCGAGTTCACCCAGCTGGACATGGAGTTCGCCTGGGTCGACGAGCAGATCGTGCAGGACACCACCGAGGCGCTGATCCGCGACGTGTTCCGCGAGGTGATGGGCGTCGAACTGGCCGACCCGTTCCCGCGCATGACCTGGGCCGAGGCGATGCGCCGCTACGGCTCCGACAAGCCGGACCTGCGCATCGCGCTGGAGCTGGTGGACGTGGCCGACCTGGTCAAGGACTGCGGCTTCAAGGTGTTCGCCGACTGGGCCAGTGCCGAAGGCGGCCGCGTCGCCGCGCTGCGCATCCCCGGCGGCGCCGCGCTGTCGCGCAAGCAGATCGACGAGTACGCCGCGCACGCGGCCAAGTTCGGCTCCAAGGGCCTGGCCTACGCGAAGCTCGACGAGGCCGGCGCGGTCAACTCGCCGATCGCCAAGTTCTTCGACGAAGCGGCCTTCGCCGCGCTGCTGCAGGCCACGGGCGCAGGCAAGGGCGACCTCGTGTTCTTCGGCGCCGGCCCCTACCGGACCGTCAGCGACTTCATGGGCGCGGTGCGGCTCAAGGCCGGCAAGGACTTCGGCCTGGTGGGCGCGGGCTGGAAGCCGTTGTGGGTCACCGACTTCCCGATGTTCGAGTGGGACGAGGAGGAACAGCGCTACGTCGCGCTGCATCACCCGTTCACCGCGCCGGCGGTGGACGACGAGGCCGACCTGCGCGCGAATGCCGCGACCGCGGTCAGCCGCGGCTACGACATGGTGCTCAACGGCAACGAGATCGGCGGCGGCTCGATCCGCATCCATCGTTCGGCGATGCAGTCGGCGGTGTTCGAACTGCTCGGGATCGGCGCCGAGGAAGCCCGGGCCAAGTTCGGCTTCCTGCTCGACGCGCTGAAGTACGGCGCGCCGCCGCACGGCGGCATCGCCTTCGGCATCGACCGGATCGCCGCGCTGATGGCCGGCACCGACTCCATCCGCGACGTCATCGCCTTCCCCAAGACCACCAGTGCGCAATGCCTGCTGACCGACGCGCCGTCGCCGATTCCGGACCCGCAGCTGGCTGAGGTGCACGTCGCGGTGCGGAAAACGCCGGAATCGGAAAACCCGGGGTCGAGGTAGGATTTCCCGCGACCGTACCGGACACCGCATGACTGCAACCGACCCCGCTCCGCCCCTGGTTTCGCCGACGATCCGCCGCGCGACGCCGGCGGACGCGCAGGCGCTGGCGCGGATCGGTGCCGACACGTTCGTGGCCACCTTCGGCCACCTGTACCCGGACGAAGACCTGCAGGCGTTCCTCGCCGACAGCCATTCGTCGCAGGCGTATGCGCGCTACCTCGCCGATCCGCGCTACGCAGCGTGGCTGCTGGGGGATGCCGGCCGGGTGCTGGGCTACGCGCTGGCCGGGCCGGCCGGGTTGCCGCATCCGCAACTGGCGCCCGGCGACGGCGAGCTCAAGCGCCTGTACCTGCTGCCCGCGCTGCACAACGGCGGCTGGGGCGGGCGCCTGTTCGCCACCGCGCTGGACTGGCTGCAGCGCGACGGCCCGCGCACGCTGTGGATCAGCGTCTGGTCGCAGAACCACGGCGCGCAACGCTTCTACGCACGCCATGGTTTCGAGCAGGCCGGCGAATACGAGTTTCCGGTGGGCCGGGTGCGCGATCGCGAGTTCATCTTCCGGCGCCGCGCCGCCTCGGCATGAACCGCCGCGTCGTCCTGCTGCCCGGCCTGTGGATGCCCGGCGCGGCGATGCACTGGCTGTCCGCGCGGCTCCAGGCCGCCGGCTTCGCCCCGGAAGTCTTCGGCTACCGCAGCGTCGCCGACGGCCCGGACCTGGCGGTGCCGCGTCTGGTCGGGTTGCTGCAGGCCAGCCGCGCGCAGGGCGGTGCCGACATCCTTGCCCACAGCCTCGGCGGCCTGATCGCGCTGCAGGCCCTGTGCGAGGCGCCGCAGCTGCCGGTGGCGCGGGTGGTGTGCCTGGGCTCGCCATTGACCGGCAGCGGCGCGGCCAGCGGCATGCTGCGCTGGGCACCGGCGGCGACCCTGCTCGGGCGCAGTGCGGCGCTGCTGCAGCACGGCGTCGCCTGCTGGCAGGGCCGGGCCCAGGTCGGGGTGATCGCCGGGCGGGTGCCGCACGGCCTCGGCGCGCTGTTCGCCGGCTTTTCCGGCGAGCACGACGGCACCGTGGCGGTGGCGGAAACGCGGTTGCCGGGGCTGACCGACCATGTCGTGGTCGATGCCAGCCACAGCGGCCTGCTGTTTTCGGCGGCGGCGGCGGAACAGGCGATCGCGTTCCTGCGCGACGGCGGTTTCCGGCATCCGTAGCCGGGTGCGGCGCGGCGCGCGGCGGGCGGAAGATCCGCCCGCGCGCAGGGAAGCGGTAAAATCGCCGCCCCTTCCCGCAACTATCCGGAACTCCCATGGGCAGAGGCCCCTCCATCGAGGCCCGCAAGAACGCCGAGGACGCGCGGCGCGGCAAGATCTTCACCAAGATCATCCGCGAGATCTCCGTGGCGGCGCGCGCCGGCGGCGGCGACCCGGCCGGCAACCCGCGCCTGCGCGGCGCCATCGACAAGGGCCTGTCGGCGAACATGACCAAGGATGTGATCGAGCGTGCGATCAAGAAGGCGACCGGCGAGCTGGAGGGCGTGGAGTACGAGGAAATCCGCTACGAGGGCTACGCCCCGGGCGGCGTCGCGGTGATCGTGGACTGCCTCACCGACAACAAGGTGCGCACCGTGGCCGACGTGCGCCACGCCTTCGGCAAGTTCGGCGGCAACATGGGTACCGAGGGTTCGGTGGCCTTCATGTTCCACAAGCTTGGGGTGCTCAGCTACGCCGCCGGCGCCGACGAGGACGCCATCACCGAGGCCGCGATCGAGGCTGGCGCCGACGACGTGGTGGTGTACGACGACCGCGCGATCGACGTGGTCACCGCGCCGGAAGCGTTCGCGCAGGTCAAGGCGTCGATGGAGGGCGCCGGCCTGAAGCCGGCCATCGCCGAGATCACCATGCGCGCCGACAACAACGTGTCGGTCGAGGGCGAGAACGCCGAGCAGGTGGCCAAGCTGCTGCACTGGCTCGAGGACATGGACGACGTGCAGGCCGTGTACTCCAATGCCGACCTCGGCGCGGATGCCTACGCGTAACCGCGTAAGCTGGCCCCCGTGACCAGAATCCTCGGGATCGATCCCGGCTCGCAGCGCACCGGCATCGGCATCATCGACGTCGCCGCCGACGGCCGCTGCGCCTACGTCCACGCGCAGGCGCTGGTGCTGCTGGGCGCGGAGGATTTCCCCGCGCGCCTGGGATTGCTGTGCGAAGGCCTGGAGGCGCTGCTGGAGCAATGGCAGCCGCAGCAGGTCGCGATCGAAACGGTGTTCATGGACAAGTCCGCGACCTCGGCGCTCAAGCTCGGCCATGCCCGCGGCGCGGCGTTGGCGACGGTGGTGCGCCGGCACCTGCCGGTCAGCGAATACGCGCCGCGCTTGATCAAGCAGTCGCTGGTCGGCCGCGGCGCTGCGGACAAGGTGCAGGTGCAGCACATGGTGCGGTTGCTGCTCAATCTGGCCGACACCCGGCTGCAGGCCGACGCCGCCGACGCCCTGGCGGTGGCGTTGACCCACGCGCACATGAGCGCGACCGCCGCGCGGAGCGGCGTCAGCGCGGCCCTGATGCGGAGAAGATGATGGCGGCCTCCAACCCGTTGCTCCCCGCCGCAGTCGCCGGCCGTTGCCGGCCGTCGCGGATCCTGCGGCCCCGCCCGCGCGACGCCATGCCCGGAGGCCATCCGTGATCGGCCGGCTCAAGGGGATCCTGGCGCACAAGCAGCCGCCGTGGCTGATCGTCGACGTCGGCGGCGTCGGCTACGAGCTGGAAGCGCCGATGAGCACTTTCTACGACCTGCCGGACGTGGGCCGCGAGGTGTCGTTGTTCACCCATTACGCGCAGAAGGAAGACAGCGTGGCGCTGTACGGCTTCCTGCGCGAGGGCGAGCGACGGCTGTTCCGCGACCTGCAGAAGGTGTCCGGCATCGGCGCGAAGATCGCGCTGGCGGTGCTGTCCGGCGCCAGCGTGGGCGAGTTCGCGCGGCTGCTGCAGGCCGGCGACGTGGCCGCGCTCACCCGCATCCCCGGCATCGGCAAGAAGACCGCCGAGCGCATGCTGGTGGAGCTGCGCGACCGCGTCGCGGGCCACGAATGGGGTGGCGTCGAGGTCGGCGCGCCCACAGCCGCCGGCGCACCCGCCGACGCCCAGGGCGAGGCCACGATCGCGCTGCAGCAACTGGGCTACAAGCCGGCCGAAGCCGCGCGCATGGCGCGCGATGCGACCGGCGCCGGCGACGATGCCGCCACCATCATCCGCAAGGCGCTACAGTCCGCGCTGCGCTGAGCGGCGCCGCGGCCCAGGAAGCCCGATGTCCACACAGAACCCACCCGTGCAGGCCGTCGCCGGCACGCATGGCAACGGCAATGTCGGCCTGGCCGGACTGATGGTCGGTGCCGTCGGCGTCGTCTTCGGCGACATCGGTACCAGCCCGCTGTACACGCTGAAGGAAGCCTTCAGCCCGCACTACGGCCTGACCGCCAACCACGACACCGTGCTCGGGATCCTGTCGCTGGTGTTCTGGGCGCTGACGATCGTGGTCACGCTCAAGTACGTCACCATCATCATGCGCGCCGACAACGAAGGCGAGGGCGGCATCATGGCGCTGATGGCGCTGGCGCAGCGCACGCTCTCCCTCGGCTCGCGGCCGGCGTTCGCGGTCGGCATCGTCGGCATCCTCGGCGCCTCGCTGTTCTTCGGCGACGGCGTGATCACGCCGGCGATCTCGGTGCTGTCGGCGATCGAAGGCCTGGGGGTGGTGGCGCCCGGGCTGCACCACTGGATCGTGCCGCTGACGGTGATCGTGCTGCTGGCGCTGTTCATGGCCCAGCGTTTCGGCACCGCCAGCGTGGGCAAGGTATTCGGCCCGGTGATGGTGTTGTGGTTCGTGGTACTGGCGACGATCGGGGTGGCCAATATCCTGCACGCGCCGCAGGTGCTGCAGGCGATGAACCCGGCCTGGGCGGCGCGCTTCTTCGTCGTCCACCACTGGCACGGCATCTTCATCCTCGGCGCGGTGGTGCTGGCGGTCACCGGCGGCGAGGCGCTGTACACCGACATGGGGCATTTCGGCGCGAAGCCGATCCGCCGGGCCTGGTATTTCTTCGTGCTGCCGGCGTTGATGCTCAACTACCTCGGCCAGGGCGCGCTGGTGCTGGAGGACCCGGCCGCGATCCGCAACCCGTTCTACATCGGCGTGCCGGAATGGGGGCGCTGGCCGATGCTGGTGCTGGCCACGGCCGCCACGGTGATCGCCTCGCAGGCGGTGATCACCGGTGCCTACTCGATCGCGCGCCAGGCGATGCAGCTGGGCTACATCCCGCGCATGCGCATCGTCCACACCTCGCGCGAAACCATCGGCCAGATCTACGTGCCGGCGGTCAACTGGTTCCTGATGGTACTGGTGCTGGCGCTGGTGCTGAGCTTCCGCACCTCCTCCAACCTGGCGGTGGTGTACGGCATTTCGGTGTCGCTGACGATGTTCATCGACACCCTGCTGCTGGTGCTGGTGGCGCGCAAGCTGTGGCCGCGGCAGCGCTGGTGGGTGTTGCCGTTGTGCCTGCTCTTCATCTCGATCGAATCCGCGTTCGTCGTCGCCAACGGCGGCAAGCTGATGCAGGGCGGCTGGTTCCCGGTGGTGCTGGGGATCGTGCTGTTCACCCTGCTGCGCACCTGGCGCCGCGGCCGCGCGCTGCTGTACGCGGAACTGCGCAAGGAAGGCATCCAGATCGACAGCTTCCTGCCGGGGCTGATGCTGGCGCCGCCGGTGCGGGTGCCGGGCACGGCGATCTTCCTGGTTGCGCAGCAGGGCATGGTGCCGCAGGCGTTGCTGCACAACCTCAAGCACAACAAGGTGCTGCACGAGCGCAACGTGTTCCTGACCGTGGAGACGTTGAGCGTGCCGTACGCGCCGCACGACCGGCGCATGGCGATCGACCCGATCGGCGAGGATTTCTACCGCATCGTGCTGCGCTTCGGGTTCATGGAGACGCCGGACGTGCCGCTGGCGCTGATGCGCTCGTGCGACCGCTCCGACGTCAGCTTCGATCCGATGGACACGACCTATTTCGCCAGCCGCGAGAACGTGGTGGCCGGCCGCCATCGCGGCATGCCGATCTGGCGCGACCGGCTGTTCGCGATCATGCACCGCAACGCGGCCTCGGCCACCGGGTTCTTCCGGATCCCGGGCAACCGGCTGGTGGAGCTGGGAGCGCAGGTGGAGATCTGAACGGCCGGGGTTCCAGCGGGGCGCCGACCACCGCGGGCGGCGCCGATGTGCGAGCATGGATGCGGTTTCCCGCGCCCCGCACCCCTCCCTTGTCCGGCTGCAAATGACCGAAGACCGCATCATCGCCGCCGCCGCCACCCGCGAGGACGAGGCCGCCGAGGCCTCGATCCGGCCGCAGCGGCTGGACGAATACCTCGGCCAGCAGCCGGTGCGCGAGCAGCTCGGGATCTACATCGAGGCGGCGAAAAAACGCGGCGAGGCGCTCGACCACGTGCTGATCTTCGGCCCGCCCGGGCTGGGCAAGACCACGCTCAGCCACGTCATCGCCAACGAGCTGGGCGTCGGCCTGCGCGTGACCTCCGGCCCGGTGATCGAGAAAGCCGGCGACCTGGCCGCATTGCTGACCAACCTGCAGCCGCACGACGTGCTGTTCATCGACGAGATCCATCGTCTCTCGCCGGTGGTCGAGGAAGTGCTGTACCCGGCGATGGAGGACTACCAGATCGACATCATGATCGGCGAGGGCCCGGCCGCGCGCTCGATCAAGCTCGACCTGCCGCCGTTCACCCTGGTCGGCGCCACCACCCGCGCCGGGTTGCTGACCGCGCCGCTGCGCGACCGCTTCGGCATCGTCCAGCGGCTGGAGTTCTACGGGGTCGAGGACCTGACCCGGATCGTGCGCCGCTCGGCGCGGATCCTGGGCATCGACTGCGCCGGCGACGGCGCCGGCGAGATCGCGCGGCGCGCGCGCGGCACCCCGCGCATCGCCAACCGGCTGCTGCGGCGGGTGCGCGATTTCGCCCAGGTGCGCGCCGCCGGGCACATCGACCGCGCGGTCGCCGACGCGGCAATGAAGATGTTGAAGGTCGATCCGGAAGGCTTCGACGAACTCGACCGGCGCCTGCTGCGCACCGTGGTGGAGTCCTTCGACGGCGGCCCGGTCGGGGTCGAGTCGCTGGCGGCGGCGCTGAGCGAGGAGCGCGGCACGCTCGAGGACGTGGTCGAGCCGTTCCTGATCCAGCAGGGCTACCTGGTGCGCAGCGCGCGCGGCCGCATGGCCACCGCCAAGGCCTACCGGCACCTCGGTCTGCCGCCCCGGGCCGGCGCCTCGGAGCTGTTCGAACCCGATCCGGCCGCGGATGCAAGTGGCGCCTGATTCCGTGTTCAGTTGGCCGACACGGGTGTACTGGGAGGATACCGACGCCGGCGGCGTGGTCTATCACGCGCAGTACCTGGCGTTCCTCGAGCGCGCCCGCAGCGAGTGGCTGCGCGCGCGCGGGCAAGGCCAGGAGTGGCTGCGCCGCGAGCACGACCTGGTGTTCGCGGTGCGCGCGATGCGGATCGACTTCCGCCTGCCGGCCCGGCTGGACGATGCGCTGGAGGTCACGGTCGCGCTGCTGCAATGCCGCCGTGCCAGCCTGACGCTCGCGCAGACGGTGCGGCGCGAGGGCGCGTTGCTGCTGGAGGCGCAGGTGCGGGTGGCGGCGCTGGGCGCCGGCGACTTCCGCCCGCGCGCGATCCCGGCGCCGCTGTACCAGGCATTGAAATCGCTCGAAACCACCGATCCGAGGCAAGACACCGATGGAGCGTGACGCATGATTCCCTTGCTGGCTGCCCTGCAGGCCGCGGCCGAACCGCTGCCGGAAGACGCGCCCGCCAACGCGGCGCAGGCCGTCGCCGGCACCGCGCCCGCCGTCGCCCACAACGGCATCGACATGCTGGCGCTGGCGCTGCATGCCAGTCTGCCGGTGCAACTGGTGATGCTGCTGTTGCTGTTCGCCTCGGTCGCCTCCTGGGTGATCATCTTCCGCAAGAAGCGCGTGCTCGACCGCGCCGAGCGCGAGGCCGACGGCTTCGAGGAGCGCTTCTGGTCGGGCACGGAATTGTCCAGGCTCTACGCCGGCGCCACCGAGCGCAACCGCGAGGTCGGCGGCCTGGAGGCGATCTTCGAGGGCGGGTTCCGCGAATTCGACCGCGTCCGCCAGCGCCGCGGCATGGATGCGCGGGCCCGGCTCGAGGGCGCGCAGCGGGCGATGCGCGCCGCCGCCTCGCGCGAGCTCGACGGCCTGGAGCGCAACCTGGAGTTCCTCGCCAACGTCGGCTCGATCGCGCCCTACGTCGGCCTGTTCGGCACCGTGTGGGGGATCATGGTCTCGTTCCAGGGCCTGGCCAACGTCAAGGAAGCGACGATCGCCACCGTCGCGCCGGGCATCTCCGAGGCGCTGATCGCCACCGCAATGGGCCTGTTCGCGGCGATTCCCGCGGTCTGGGCCTACAACCGCTTCGCCACCAAGGTCGAGCGCATGAGCGTGCGTTACGACACTTTTTCCGAGGAATTCTCCTCGATCCTGCAGCGGCAGGCGCACGCGGACGACTAGCCGATGGCGCCGCGCGCGGGACAACGGGAAGGGACGGAGCGCAATTCTGTGGCAGGAGTCCGGGTCCTGGCGGCAGCCGTCGGCGCGACATTCACTTCGACCTTTCCCGCCGACGCCTCGAGAGGATTTCTGCCATGGCCATGACCGCCACCGGGCGCCGCATCCGCAAGCGCAAACTCAAGGCGGAAATCAACGTCGTGCCCTACATCGACGTGATGCTGGTGCTGCTGATCATCTTCATGGTCACCGCGCCGCTGCTGAATCTGGGCGTGGACGTCAAGCTGCCGCAGGTTGCCGCGGCGACGGTCGAGCAGCCCAAGCAGCAGGTGGTGGTGCAGGTCGCCGACGACGGCGCGTTGTCGCTGATCCAGCGCGACGAGCACGGCGCCACCAGCAAGCTGGCGCTGGAGGAGGAGGCGCTGATCGATCGCGTCCGCGCCTTCCGTGCCGCCAATCCCGCGCTGGTGGTGTTCGTCGCCGGCGACGGCGCCGCGCGCTACGACACGGTGCTCGCCATCCTGCAGCGCCTGCGCACCGACGCCGGGGTCGAAAAAGCGACGCTGCTGACCAGCGCGCCGGAGCCGACGCGCCCGTGAGGGAAACCCGCGCCGACACCCGGGCCGCGGTCGTCAGCGCGCTGGCGCTGCACGCGCTGTTGTTCGCGCTGCTGTTCGCCGGGCTGTGGTGGACGCGGACGAACGCGCCGGCGTCGGCGGCCGGACCGGCGATCGAGGCCGACCTGGTCGACCCGGCTGCGCTGTCGGCGCCGCTGCGCCGCGCCCTCGACGCGCCAGCCGAGGCGCCGCCCCCGCAGCCGGCTGCCGCCGCGCCGCCGCAGCCGCAACCCGAACCCAGGCCGCAGGACGCGCCGCTGCCGCCGCAACCCCAGGCGCAGGAACGCCTTGCCGAGCCGGACGTGCGCGAGCAGGCCCGGGTCGAGCGCGACGCCGAGGCGGCGCAGCGCGCCGCCCGCGAGCAGGAGGAAAAACGCCGCCAGGAACAGATCGACCTGACGCAGCGCCAGCGCCAGGCCGCCGCCGAACAGCAACGCCGGCTGGCGCAGCAGCGCGAGCTGCAGGACAAGCTGGACCGGATCCGCGCCGAGCGCGCCCGCGCGCAGCGCGAGGCCGACCTCGCCGAGCAGAAACTCCGGCAGCTGGCCGACGCGCGGTCGCGCAATGCCGCCGAAACCGCGGCGTCCGCCAGCCCGCCGCCGGGCAACGAGGGCGCCGACCAGGCCCTGCTGGGCCAGTACGTCCTCGCTATCCAGCGCGCGGTGGAGAGCAACTGGACGCGCCCGGACAACATCCCCGCCGGCGCGGCCTGCCGGGTCCTGATCGTGCAATTGCCCGGCGGCGAGGTCCTCAGCGCCGAGGTCGATCCCAGCTGCCCCTACGACGAGCTCGGTCGACGCTCGGTCGAAGCCGCCGTGCTGCGCGCGCAACCGCTGCCCTATGCCGGATTCGAGCGGGTGTTCCGCCGCCGCCTCAACTTCACCTTCCGGCCCTCGAACTAGTCGCGGCGCGGTCATCCGGGCGCAAAACGCGGCCGGTAATTTCCGTCGGGTTACGGCTCCATTCATCTTTGAGGTGGCCTTCACGACCAAGCTGTTAACAATCCTGACTGCCCCCTCCCCGGAAGTGCCGATGAACCCTGCCTCGCGCCGGCTGGTCCCCCTGCTGCTGCTTGTGGCCGCCCTGCTGTTGCCGCTGACCGCGGCGGCCCAGGAACAGGGCCTGGAAATCGACATCGTCGGCGGCAATGCCGCGGCGCTGCCGATCGCGGTGGTGCCGATGCCCTACCAGGGCGCTGCCGCCATGCCGGGAACCGACGTCGCCGCGGTGGTCCGCGCCGACCTGGACCGTTCGGGCCAGTTCCGCAGCCTGCCCGAGCGCGACCTGGTCGAGCGTCCGACCCGCGGCAGCGAGGTCAACTACCCGACCTGGCGGCTGCTGAAGCAGGATTTCCTGGTGGTCGGGCGGGTGCTGGACGCCGGCGCCGGCAGCTACCGGGTCGAGTACGAGTTGTTCGACGTCGCCCGGCAGCAGCGCCTGCTCGGCTTCGCCCTGACCGCGCGCAGCAACGCCCTGCGCGATGTCGCCCACCAGATCGCCGACGCGATCTACGAGAAGGTGCTCGGCGTGCGCGGCGCGTTCTGGACGCGGATCGCCTACGTCACCGCCTCGGGCGTCGGCAAGGGCAGCCGCTACGCGCTGATGGTCGCCGATGCCGACGGCTGGAACCCGCAGACCGTGGTGCGCTCGGGCGAGCCGCTGCTGTCGCCGGCGTGGAGCCCGGACGGGCGCAAGCTGGCCTATGTCAGCTTCGAGCGCGGCAATTCCTCGATCTACATCCAGGACATCGCCAGCGGTGCGCGCGAGCTGGTCGCCAGTTTCCGCGGCATCAATGGCGCCCCGAACTTCTCTCCCGACGGCCGTCGCCTGGCGCTGACCCTGTCCAAGTCCGGCAACCCCGAGATCTACGTGATGGATCTGGGCAGCAAGGCGCTGACCCGGATCACCAACCAGATGGGGATCGACACCGAGCCGGTGTGGAGCGCCGACGGCGCCACCCTGTATTTCACCTCCGACCGCGGCGGCCGCCCGCAGATCTACCAGGTGTCCGCCAGCGGCGGCGGCGCCAGCCGGGTCACCTTCCAGGGCAGCTACAACGCCACCGCGACGGTGTCCTTCGACGGCAAGAAGCTCGCCATGGCCCAGGGCAACGGCAACAACTACCGGATCGCGCTGATGGACCGCAGCCTGGGGTCGCCGCGCTGGTCGCTGCTCTCGCCCGGCTCGCTGGACGAGTCGCCGAGTTTCGCCCCCAACGCCAGCATGGTGCTGTACGCCGCGCGCGAAGGCGGGCGCGGCGTACTGTATGCGGTCTCGGCCGACGCCCGGGTGCGCCAGCGCCTGGTGCTGGCCGACGGTGACGTGCGCGAACCGGCCTGGGGCCCGTACCGGCAGCCGCGCTGAGCGCGCCGCCCACCGCGACCGGAATCGGCAAGTTTCCACAGCCAGCTTTCACCAGCCAGCTGTTCCACAGCAAGAAAACGAGGAAGGAACGACGATGAACACGCCCACCCGAGTACTGTTGACCGCGCTGATGTGCGCCGCGGCCGTTGCCTGCTCCAAGAAGGTCAAGGAAGCTCCGCCGGTCGAGACCGGTCCCAGCACCGCCCCGGTCACCGAGCCGGCGCCGAGCACCGGCATGTACGGCCCCGAGGACCTGGATACCGACGCCTGCCTGCGCCAGCGCGTGGTGTATTTCGATTTCGACCAGGACGCGCTGCGGCCGGAGTTCCAGGCGGCGATGGCCTGCCACGCCAAGTACCTGCGCGACCGCCCGTCCTCGCGCATGAGCCTGGAAGGCAACGCCGACGAGCGCGGCAGCCGCGAGTACAACCTCGGCCTGGGCGAGCGCCGCGGCAACGCGGTGTCTTCCGCGCTGCAGGCCAACGGCGGCGCCGGCAGCCAGATCACCGTGGTCAGCTACGGCGAGGAACGCCCGACCTGCACCGAGTCCAGCGAGGACTGCTGGGCCAAGAACCGCCGCGTCGAGATCGTCTACACGGCCAAGTAAGGCGAAGGATGCGGTGCCGGGAGCCGGCGGATGCCGTTCCCGGCACCGCGTCGCAGGGCCCTCGCCACGGCGAGGGCCGCAAGCCCCCGTCACCGGGGGCTTTCTGTTTCCGTTCCGCTTCGATGGACTAGAGTGCAGCCATGAACACACCCCGCATCCCGCTTCTGGCCGGCGCGCCCTTGCTTGGCGCACTGCTGCTCGGCGCACTGTCGCTCGCCACCGCCCTGCCGGCGACGGCGCAGCGCGCCAGCCTCGCCGAGCGCGTGGCCGCGCTGGAGCAGCAGGCCGCCAACCACCAGGGCAATGTCGACCTGCTCAACCAGGTCACCGCGCTCAAGGCCGAAGTGCAGGCGCTGCGCGCGCAACTGGAGGAGCTGCAGCACCAGCAGCAGCAATGGCGCGACAGCAGCCGCAACCAGTATCTGGACCTGGACGGCCGCCTCAACCGGCTCGAGGGCGGCGCTCCGCCGGCGACGCCCGCCGCGGCTCCGGCAACGACGCCCGCCGCCGCGAAGCCGGTGACCGGGTCCGAGCGGCCCCCGGCGGTGCACGGCGACGCCGGTACGCTGGCCCGGGGCGAGGGCGAGCGCGCAGCCTACGAGGCCGCCTTCGAGGTGCTCAAGGCCGGCCGCTATGCCGACTCGGCGCAGGCGTTCCAGGACTTCCTGCAGCGCTACCCGGGCGGTGCCTGGGCGCCCAATGCGCTGTACTGGCTCGGCGAGAGCTACTACGTCACCCAGAACTACGCGCTGGCGCAGCAGCAGTTCCAGGCCCTGCTGGACCGCTATCCGACCCACGACAAGGCGCCGGGCGCGCTGCTCAAGGTCGGCCTGTCGCAATACGGCCTGCGGCAGCTGGAGGCCGCCGAGGCGACCCTGGCGCAGGTGCTGCAGCGCTACCCCGGCACCGACGCCGCGCGCACCGCCGACGACCGCCTGCACGCGATCCGGCTCAACGCGCTGCGCTGACCGGCCGCCGGCGGCAGGCCCGGGTAAAATGGCGGCGTGAACACTGTCGCGCCCGCAGCGACCGTCGCCGCGGCGGCGGATCGGCTCCGCATCACCGAGATCTTCCTGTCGTTGCAGGGCGAGGCCCGCGACGCCGGCTGGCCGAGCGTGTTCGTGCGCCTGACCGGCTGCCCGCTGCGCTGCCGGTACTGCGATACCACCTACGCCTTCCACGGCGGGCAGTGGCTGGGGATCGACGCGATCCTGGCGGAAGTGGCCCGCCATGGCGTGCGACACGTCTGCGTCACCGGCGGCGAGCCGCTGGCGCAGAAGCGCTGTATCGGCCTGCTGCAGCGGCTGTGCGATGCCGAATACGCGGTATCGCTGGAAACCTCGGGTGCGATGGATATTTCCGCGGTGGACCCGCGCGTCTCGCGCGTGCTCGACATCAAGACTCCGGGCTCGGGCGAGGTCGCGCGCAACCTGTGGTCGAACCTGCCGCTGCTGACCGCGCACGACCAGGTCAAGTTCGTGATCTGCGACCGCGCCGACTTCGACTGGGCCTGCACAGTGGTCGCCGAACGCAAGCTGCACGAGCGCTGCGATGTGCTGTTCTCGCCGAGCGCCGCGCAGCTGCCGGCCCGCGAGCTGGCCGACTGGATCGTGGCCGACCGCCCGCCGGTGCGCTTCCAGCTGCAACTGCACAAGGTCCTGTGGGGCGCGGAGCCGGGGCGATGACTTCTTGCCGTCATTGCCGCGCAAGCGGGGAATTTCGGTGGGCGCACGGCCCTCGCGCGGGTGCCCTTGCGGCTACTGGATCGAAGCCGCCGGCGTCCCGCTTTCGCGGGGACGGCGTGCAGGAACCGCGAGGTTTCCATCGATCCGCCGCCATCGCGGCCGTGCCGACATGAAAAAAGCGGTCGTTCTCGTCTCCGGAGGCATGGACTCGGCCGTGGTGCTGGCGCTGGCCCGCGAGCAGGGCTATGCGACGCATGCGCTGAGCGTGCGCTACGGCCAGCGCCACACCTCCGAACTGGACGCCGCCGCGCGCGTGGCGCGCGCGCTGGGCGCGGTCGCGCACAAGACCGTGGCGGTGGATCTGGCCAGCATCGGCGGCTCGGCGCTCACCGATGCCGGCATCGCGGTGCCCGAGGACCGCGACGGCCACGAGATCGGCACCGCCATCCCGGTGACCTACGTGCCGGCGCGCAACACCATCATGCTGTCGCTGGCGCTGGGCTGGGCCGAGGTACTGGGCAGCGCCGACTTGTTCTGCGGGGTCAACGCGGTCGACTACTCGGGTTACCCGGACTGCCGGCCCGAGTTCATCGAGGCCTTCCGGCAGCTCGCGAACGTCGCCACCAAGGCCGGTGTCGAGGGCGTGGGTTTCCGCGTGCACGCGCCGCTGTTGCGGCTGTCCAAGGCCGACATCGTGCGCGAGGGCCTGCGCCTGGGCGTGGATTTCGCGCAGACCGTGTCCTGCTACCAGGCCGATGCCGACGGCCGCGCCTGCGGCCATTGCGACGCCTGCCGGCTGCGCGCGCAGGGCTTCGCTGCGGCCGGCGTCGCCGATCCGACGCGTTATCGCCCGTAAGGCAGCCAGGGCTGCGCTAGAATCCGTCTCCGCGCCACGCGCGCCTCCGTGGGCCGTTAGCTCAGTCGGTAGAGCATCGGACTTTTAATCCGCTGGTCGCTGGTTCGATCCCAGCACGGCCCACCAGTGTTCTGCAGCCGGTCTCCGAATCGGCCTCAATCCGCTGGTCGCTGGTTCGATCCCGGCACGGCTCACCATCGCCATGAATTCCTTCTCCCCGCGTGCGGGGAGAAGGTGCCCGCAGGGCGGATGAGGGGCCGGCGGAGCGGTCGCCCTCGCCGCTGTTCCTCTCCCCGCAAGCGAGGCGCGGGAAGCCTGCGGCGAGGTGAGGGAAGTCCGCGTGGAGTGAGGGAGACCTAGGCGGGTGCGGGAACGCGCGCGCCGACGACCGGTGGCTGCAGCGGTCGTGCCGATTGGCCATAGTGGCGGGACCTCGAGCCCCAGGAGGCGCCATGACCCCGGATCCCCAGCACGACGCCAGCGTCGCCAAGCAACTGTTCCTCGGCGAGATCCTCGAGGAGCGCCTGTTTCCCTATCCGCAGATCCGCGCGCGCGACCGCGAGATGCTGGGGGCGATGACCGACGCCATCGACCAGTTCCTGGGCGAGCGCGCCGGCGACCTCAAGCACTACGACCGCATCGCCGAGCAGCCGCCGGAGTTTCTCCAGGCGCTGCGCGACATGGGCCTGTTCGGGCTGATCATCCCCGAGGGATACGGCGGCCTGGCGCTGTCCAATGGTGCCTACGCGCGCGTGCTCGCCCAGACCAGCAGCCACGACAGCTCGGTGTCGCTGACCATCGGCGCGCACAGTTCGATCGGCATGAAGGGGCTGCTGCTGTTCGGCAGCGACGAGCAGAAGCGGCGCTACCTGCCCGGGCTCGCCAGCGGCGAGCTGATCGCGGCGTTCTGCCTGACCGAAGCCGGCGCCGGTTCCGATGCCGCCTCGATCCGCACCCGGGCGACGCGCAACGACGACGGCAGCTGGACGCTGAGCGGCGAGAAGATCTGGATCACCAACGGCGGCATCGCCGACTTCTACACCGTGTTCGCACGCACCGACACGCCCGAGGGCAGGATCACCGCGTTCCTGGTCGAGGCCGGCTGGGCGGGCGTGAGCCACGGCCCGCACGAGGACAAGATGGGGATCCGCGCGTCCTCGACCACCACCGTCGCCTTCGACGACGTGCGGGTGCCGGCGGAAAACGTGCTCGGCCCGGTCGGCAAGGGCTTCAAGGTGGCGATGAGCATCCTCAACAGCGGTCGCACCGGCCTGGGCGGCGGCGCGGTCGGCGGGATGAAGGCGCTGCTGCGGCTGGCCACCGCGCAGGCGCAGCAGCGCGAGCAGTTCGGCAAGCCGATCGCGGAGTTCGGCCTGGTGCGCGAGAAGATCGCGCAGATGACGCTGGACTGCTTCGCCGCCGAGAGCACGGTGTGGATGGTCGCGCATCTGATCGACAGCGGTAGCGCCGATTACTCGGTGGAAGCGGCGATCAGCAAGGTGTTCGCCAGCGAGGCGATCCAGCGTGCGGCGTACGAGGCGCTGCAGATCGCGGCCGGCAACGGTTTCATGCGCGAGTTCCCGTACGAGCAGATCGCCCGCGACAGCCGCATCCTGTCGATCTTCGAGGGCACCAACGAGATCCTGCGCCTGTACGTCGCGCTGTCCGGGCTCAAGGACGTGGGGGCGGGCCTGAGCGAGTTGCAGGCGGCGGCGGGACAGATCTTCAACGACCCGATCAAGGGGTTCGGCGTGCTTGGCGGCTACACCGGCCGGCGCATGCGCGAGGCCACCGGCTACGGCATCGACCGGATCCGCCATCCGCTGCCGCCGGCGCTGCGCCGGCTGGCGACGACCTGCGAGAAGTACACGGTCGAGCTGTCGAAGGCTTCCGACCGGCTGCTGCGGCGCCACGGCAAGCAGATCGCCGACCGGCAGCACGCGCAGAAGCGCATCGCCGACATCGCCATCGACCTGTTCGTCGGCCTGTGCGTGCTGTCGCGTGCCGCCAGCCTGGTGGCGCAGTCGCACCCGGCCGCGGACGATGCGGTGGCGATCGCCGGCCTGTTCGCGCGGCAGGCGCGCCGGCGCATGGCGCGCAACGTGCGCGGGCTGGAGCGCAACGAGGACGAGGCGATCGAGCGCCTGGCGGTGGCGACCCTGGCGCGCGGCGGCTACGGCTGGGACGTGATCTGAGCCGTGCGGCGCGTGCGGCGTGCAGTCCCCTCATGCGGGCGCGGGGCTGCCCGCCAGCGGCCGCCGTTGCGCGTCCAGGTCGATGCTGCGCTCGGCCAGGGCCGGCCACACGCGCAGCGCATGGCGGCTGACGCGCTCGAAAAACTGCACGAAGCGCAGCACCTGCGCCTGCGACATCGCCTGCCGGCCGGGGTGCTGCGCCTGCAGCGTCTGCTCCTGCTGCCAGCGCCACTGCGGCACGACCTCGAACCCGGGACCGCGCAGCAGCAGCAGCCGCGGCAGTCGCGCCCACAGCGGCGGGTAGTCGCGCGCCAGCGCGTCGTTGCTCCAGCGCCGCCAGCGGCCGTGCGGATCCTCGTCGCGCTCCAGCGCATTGAGCGGCGCGACCAGTTCGGCCGGCGCCTGCGGCGGCACCTTCAGGAACCAGCCCTCGAACAGGACCAGGTCGGCGTGCGCCACCCGCGGCCATTGCGATTCGGGCAGGCGGTCGTCGGCGATCTTGTCGAAGCGCGGCAACGCCGCGGTGCGGCCCTCGCGCAGCGCGTCGAGCACCGCGCAGGCGAGCGCGGCGTCGTGGCTGCCGGGCGCGCCGCGGGTCGCGCACAGCGGATGCACCTCGCGACCCAGGCGCTGTCGCTCGCCATGGCCGAAATAAAAGTCGTCGATCGACAGCGGCACCACCCGCAAGCCGCGTTGTGCGCCCAGCGCGGCGACCTGCGCCGACAGGGTCGATTTGCCGGTGCCCTGCAACCCGGCGAGGGCGTAGATGCGGCTGTCGCCGGCGAGCGCGGCGTCCAGGATCGCGGCCACGAAGGATGCGTCGTAGCCGTGGCCGGGGGGGTGGGCTGCGGCGTCGGAGGCCGGATGCGCGAGGGTTGCCATCGCGCGACAATACCGCAATGGACGACACCGATCTGTACGCCCAGGCCCTGGCCGAGTTCGACCGATTGTTCGAGGAGGCGGCGCGCGCCGGCGAGCCGGACCGCACCGCGATGACGCTCGCCACCGCCACCCTGGACGCGCGGCCGTCGGCGCGCACGGTGTTGCTGAAAGGGGTCGATGCGCGCGGCTTCGTGTTCTACACGCACCTGGACGGACGCAAGGGCCGCGAGCTGCAGGCCAATCCGTACGCCGCGTTGCTGTTCCACTGGCCGCGGGTGCGCCAGGGCGTGCAGGTGCGGATCGAGGGCCGGGTGCACACGGTGCCCGACGAGGAGGCCGACGCCTATTTCGCCACCCGCCCGCGCGGCAGCCAGCTCGGCGCCTGGGCGTCGTTGCAGTCGGAGACGCTGGACAGCCGCGAGGCTTTCGCGCAGCGCCTGGCGCAGGTCGAGGCCCGGTTCGAGGGCCGCGCCGTGCCGCGGCCGCCGCGCTGGACCGGGTTCCGGGTGCGGCCGCGCTGGATCGAGTTCTGGTACGGCGCCGAATTCCGCCTGCACGAGCGCTGGCTGTACGAGCGCGACGTCGCCGGGGCGTGGTCGAAGCGGATGCTCTATCCCTGAAGGTGCAGCCGGGCGCAGGAGCGGCATGAGCCGCGCTGCTCGTCCGCGTGGGGGCGGATCGCGACTTGCGTCGTTCCTGTGCGTCGCTCCCGCCGCTCGCGGCTACAAGGGGTAGAGATCGCGGCTGAACTGCAGGCTCGCGGCCGTGCCGCCCTGCGGGACCACGGTGACCTCGAAGCGCAAGGTGTCGGGCAGCGTGGTGCTGGCGGTGCCGATGTAGTCGATCAGCCCGTCGATCCGCAATTCGCGCATCGCCAGCGGTTCGCGGCCACCGGTCAGGCCGGCCACCGTGGCGGTGACCGCGGCCGGCAGCGCGCTTGCGCTGGCGTCCGGGCCCTGGCGCACCGACACCAGCAGCAGCGCCGTGCCGGGATCGCGCGCGATGCCGTAGCGGCGCGCGACCGCGGCGTCGAGCTGCGCCGTCTGCACCGCACTGGCGCGGATGGTGACGTCGCCCACGCGCACGACCGCATCGCCCTGGCTGCCGGCCGCATCGGCCGACGACGCGGGCGTGGTGGGCACGGGTGCCGTCGCCGTGCCGGTGCAGGCGGCGAGGATGCCCAGCGACAGGGCGGCAAGAACGGAACGTATGGCTGGCATGCGGGACTCCGGCGGCGCGGCCGCTCAGTCGTTGGCGGCGGACAGTTGCCGGCCGCGCTGTGTGGCGGCATGGATCGCGCGCGCGACCAGGGCGGCGAAGCCGCCGGCCTCGAAGGTCTCGATCGCGGCCTGGGTAGTGCCGCCGGGCGAGGTCACGCGGCGCCGCAGGTCGGCGGCCTCGGCATCGCCCGCGGTGAGCATGCGCGCGGCGCCGAGGATCGTCTGCAGCACCAGCGTGCGCGCCGCCTCGGCCGGCAGGCCCTCGGCTACCGCCGCCGCCTGCATCGCCTCGGCCAGCAGGAACACGTAGGCCGGGCCACTGCCGGAGACGGCGGTGACCGCGTCCATCTTCGCCTCGTCGGTCAGCCACACGGTCTCGCCGGCGGCCGCCAGCAGCGTTTCCGCACGCCGGCAGCCGGCGGCGTCGACCTGCGGGTTGGCGTACAGGCCGGTGACGCCCGCGCCGAGCAGCGCCGGGGTGTTGGGCATGCAGCGCACCACCGCGATCTCGCCGCCGAGCCAGCGCTGCAGTTGCGCGGCGGTGATGCCGGCGGCGATCGACACCACCAGCGGCCGCGCGGCCTGCGCCTGCGGCGCCAGGGCCTCGCACACGCCGCGCAGCACCTGCGGCTTCACCGCCAGCACCCAGGTGGCGGCACCGGCGACCGCCTGCGCGTTGTCGGCCAGCGCCGCCACGCCGAAGTCGCGCTGCAGCCCGGCGCGCAGGTCCGCCACCGGTTCGGCCACGCGGATCGCGGCCGCGGGCGTGCCGCGCGCGACCAGGCCGCCGATCAGGCTGCGCGCCATGTTGCCGCCGCCAATGAAGGCGATGGCGCCGGCGGAGGTCGGAGCAGGGGAAGCGGAAAGCGGAGAGGCAGTCATCGGCGGCCGAATGCGACGGGGTAATGGTGCGATGGTATTGCATCCCCGCACGGCGCACGGCGGTGCGGACCTCGCCGGGCCGCCGGGGGGCGGCCTAGTCCGGGCGCCCGTCTTGCGGTTGCCGGACCCGCGGCCCGAACAGCGCAGTGCCGACCCGGACCATGGTCGCGCCCTCGGCGACGGCGAGGGCGGCATCCTCGCTCATCCCCATCGACAGCGTGTCGGCCTGAGGGTAGGCCGCGCGCAGCTGCTCGAACAGCCCGCGCATGCGCGCGAACGCGGCGCGGCGGCGCTCGGGATCCGGCAGCGGCGCCGGAATCGCCATCAGCCCGCGCAGCGCCAGCCGCGGCTGCGCGGCAATCGCGGCGGCCAGCGCCGGCACCTGGTCGGGGCGGCAGCCGTGCTTGCTGGCTTCGTCGTCGATGTTGACCTGGACCAGCACGTTCAGCGGCGCGCGCGCGGAGTCGCGGTGCGCGGCCAGCGCGGCCACCAGCTTGGCCCGGTCCAGCGACTGCACCCAGTCGAACAGCGCCGCCGCCTCGCGCGCCTTGTTGGATTGCAGGTGGCCGATCAGGTGCCATTCCAGGTCCGGATCCGCCAGCGCCGCCTGCTTGGCCTGCGCCTCCTGCACGTAGTTCTCGCCGAACGCGGGCCACTGCCCGGGCCGTTCGCGGCGCCAGGCCGCGGCCAGTTCCGCGACCGCGGTCGCGCTCTGGAACTTGCTCACGGCCAATAATCGCGGCGATGGCCGCCCCGCCCGTCGTGCCGCGTTATCAAGCTGTTGCAGCAGGTCGTGCAAGGCATGCGCGAGCACGTCGGGGCATCCTGTGAATGGGCGGTTTGCGGGGGCCGGGGGCCTCCGGTTTCCGCCTATACTGCCGACGGCAGGCATTCCATGCCAGCCGTGGCGTTTCGATTAAGCTGGTTGCAGTCGGTGCAGGGGAGCACGCATGGATATCGCCGAGCTGTTGGCGTTTTCGGTCAAGAACAAGGCTTCCGACCTGCATCTGTCGGCGGGTCTGCCGCCGATGATCCGGGTCGACGGCGACGTGCGCCGGATCAACATCCCGGCGCTGGACCACAAGCAGGTGCACGCGCTGGTCTACGACATCATGTCGGACAAGCAGCGCCGCGACTACGAGGAATTCCTCGAGGTCGACTTCTCCTTCGAGATCCCCGGCCTGGCGCGTTTCCGCGTCAACGCCTTCAACCAGAACCGCGGCGCCGGCGCCGTGTTCCGCACCGTGCCCTCGGAAGTGCTGACGCTCGAGGACCTGGGCTGCCCGCGCATCTTCAAGGAGCTGATCGACCAGCCGCAGGGCCTGATCCTGGTGACCGGGCCGACCGGCTCGGGCAAGTCGACCACGCTGGCGGCGATGGTCGACAACATCAACAAGGAAGAGTACGGCCACATCCTCACCATCGAGGATCCGATCGAGTTCGTGCACACCGCGCAGAAGTGCCTGATCAACCAGCGCGAGGTGCACCGCGACACCCACGGCTTCAACGAGGCGTTGCGCAGCGCGTTGCGCGAGGACCCCGACTACATCCTGGTCGGCGAAATGCGCGACATCGAGACCATCCGCCTGGCGCTAACTGCGGCGGAAACCGGCCACCTGGTGTTCGCCACCCTGCATACCTCGTCGGCGGCCAAGACCATCGACCGCATCATCGACGTGTTCCCCGCCGGCGAGAAGCCGATGGTGCGCTCGATGCTGTCCGAATCGCTGCGCGCGGTGATCAGCCAGGCGCTGCTGAAGAAGGTCGGCGGCGGTCGCACCGCGGCGTGGGAGATCATGGTCGGCACCCCGGCCATCCGCAACCTGATCCGCGAGGACAAGGTCGCGCAGATGTATTCGTCGATCCAGACCGGCCAGCAGTACGGCATGATGACCCTGGACCAGCACCTGCAGGACCTGGTCAAGCGCGCCGTGGTCACGCGTCAGCAGGCGCGCGAGTACGCCAAGGACAAGCGGTTGTTCGAGTGACCGCGACGGCAACGACGGCCGGATCGCGACAAGGCACGGCTAGCCACCGGTCCGCAGGCCGGTGGAATGGAGCAAAGCAATGAGCAGCATCGATTTCACCTCGTTCCTCAAGCTGATGGCGCACCAGAAGGCGTCGGACCTGTTCATCACCGCCGGCATGCCGCCGTCGATGAAGGTCCACGGCAAGATCTCGCCGATCACCCAGAACCCGCTGACGCCGCAGCAGTCGCGCGACCTGGTGCTGAACGTGATGACGCCGCAGCAACGCGAAGAGTTCGAGAAGACCCACGAGTGCAATTTCGCGATCGGCGTGTCCGGCGTCGGCCGCTTCCGCGTCTCGTGCTTCTACCAGCGCAACCAGGTCGGCATGGTGCTGCGCCGGATCGAGACCAAGATCCCGACGGTCGAGGAACTGAATCTGCCGCCGATCATCAAGACGCTGGCGATGACCAAGCGCGGCATCATCCTGTTCGTCGGCGCCACCGGCACCGGCAAGTCGACCTCGCTGGCGGCGATGATCGGCTACCGCAACCAGAATTCGACTGGGCACATCATCACCATCGAGGACCCGATCGAGTTCGTGCACAAGCACGAAGGCTGCATCATCACCCAGCGCGAGGTCGGCATCGACACCGACAGCTGGGACGCAGCGCTCAGGAACACCCTGCGCCAGGCGCCGGACGTGATCATGATCGGCGAGATCCGCACCCGCGAGGGCATGGACCATGCCATCGCCTTCGCCGAGACCGGCCACCTGGTGCTGTGCACCCTGCACGCCAACAACGCCAACCAGGCGATGGACCGCATCATCAACTTCTTCCCGGAAGACCGCCGCGGCCAGCTGTTGATGGACCTGTCGCTGAACCTCAAGGGCGTGGTCGCGCAGCAGCTGATCCCGACCCCGGACGGCAAGGGCCGGCGGGTGGCGATGGAGATCCTGCTGGGCACGCCGCTGGTGCAGGACTACATCCGCGACGGCGAGATCCACAAGCTCAAGGAAGTGATGAAGGAATCCACCAACCTGGGCATGAAGACCTTCGACCAGGCGCTGTTCGAGCTGTACCAGGCCGGCGAGATCAGCTACGAGGATGCGCTGCGCTACGCCGACTCGGCCAACGAGGTGCGTCTGCGGATCAAGCTGGCGCAGGGCGGCGACGCCAAGACCTTGGCGCAGGGGCTGGACGGGGTCGAGGTCGCCGAGGCGCGCTAGGCCACGGGGGGCGGCGGGCGCCGCTGCGCGCCGGCATCCCCAGCTTTTCCATCAGCGCCAGCGCGTCGAACGGCGCATGCACCTTGGCGTCGTTGTCGAAGTAGCAGTAGACGTCGCGGCGGCGGCGCGCGACCGGCCGCGCGCCGCCGATGAGGCGCGCGTCGTCCGGCTGGCCGCCATCGGCCCAGGTGCGGATCCGCGCCGCCCAGCGCTCCAGCGCGGCATCCGAATAACCGCTGGCGTAGAGCTCGGTGTCGCCGTGCAGGCGCAGGTAGAGGAAGCCGGCGGTGATGTCCTCGAAGTACGGCCATTTGCCCGCGGTATCGGCCACCGCCAGCGCCACCCCGTGCCTGCGCAGCAGCGCGACGAAGGCGGGATCGCCGAAGCTCGGATGCCGCACTTCGACGACGTGCCGCAAGCGTCGCTTGCGGTCGATCGCCAGTGCGCTGCGCCCGCGCATTCGGGCGACGTCGCGGCGGCGCGCCAATGCCAGCGCCTGCGCGCTGTCGCGCGGCAACTTCTCCAGGAAGCCGTCGATCGACGCCGGGTCGAAGCGCAGGCTCGGCGGAAGCTGCCACAGGATCGGGCCGAGCTTGGCGTGCAGCCGCAATATCCCGGAAGCGAAGAAGTTGGCCAGCGCCTTGTCGGCATCGCGCAGCCGCAGCACGTGGGTGATGTAGCGCGGGGCCTTGACCGCGAACACGAAGCCGGGCGGGGTGGCGTCGCGCCAGGACGAATAGCTGCGCGGGGTCTGCAGCGAGTAGAACGAACCGTTGATCTCAATGCTGCCGAAGCAGGCGGCGGCGTATTCCAGCTCCCGCCGCTGCCCCAGTCCCGCGGGATAGAACACGCCGCGCCACGGCCGATAGCGCCAGCCGGAAATGCCGATGCGGATCGCCATGCCGCGATGCTGGCGGCACGGTCGTGGCCGGCGCGTGATCGGCGGCGCAGCGACAACCGGCCCCGGTCCTGCACGACAACCGCGACCCCGACCCTGGCCCGATATGGCTTTCGATCCTGCCGGTGGAAAGCCGGGTCGCTTATTCCCGCGCTGCTGGCGGAGCCGCGTACTGCGACAGGCCCAGCGTTTCCAGCCCCTGCTCGAAGCGGATGTCGACCGGGATCCCGGCACCGTCGAGTTTCTTCAGGTCGCCGGCGAGTTCGGGGCCGATCACGCCGAGGGTGTCGGTCAGCTGCCTGGCCTGCGCATAGTCGCCGTCGCCCTGCACGGTGAGCAGCTTTTCGCCGAGCGCATTCATCGCCACATGCATCTTGTCGAAGTCGACGCGATAGCGGCCGCTCCGCGGGTCGCGCGCGAAAGCGCCGCGCTCGGCGAAGAAGTTGAAGCGCAGCATGTTGGCCTTGGCGTGCGCGTCGGTGGCGCCGAAGCGCACCGAGCGCAGGATGCCGGCGAGGAACGTGACGTAGTTGTCCAGCAGCTTCGACTTGTCCAGCTCGCCCTTGTTGGCCAGCGCGTCGACCATGTACAGCCCGAGCACGTCGGCCTTGCCCTCTTCGAAGCTCGATGCGTAATCCTTCAGCGCTTCGGACACCGTGCCCTTGCCGTCGAGGGTGTTCTTGATCCCGAGCCCGTGCGCGACCTCGTGGAACATGGTGTTCTGGAAGAACGCGTCGAAGGTGACGTTGGCGACCTGGTCCTGCGCGATCAGTTGCCTGGCGATCGGCACCATGATGGCGTCGAACTTGGCCTGCATGACGTTCTCGAGCTGCAGCCGGCGGGTGCCCTTCCGCAGCTGCACCTGCTCGTCGTTGGGCAGGTTGATGGCGATGGTCTTGGCGCCGACATTGGCGTTGCCGCCGTAGTACACGGCCGCGTAGGCGTTGAGGTCGGCGTCGGAGCCGGGCGTTTCGGCCTTGTACTTGTCCGCGACCGGCAGGCCGCGCTGCAGCTCCGGCAGGAACGCGGCGAAGCGCGCCAGCTTCGCGCTCCAGGCCTGGTCCTTGACCAGCACCACGCCCTCGTACGCGGCCTTGTAGCCGAACAGCTGGTCCTCGTAGGTTTCGATCGGGCCGATCACGATGTCCACGGGATTGGACTTCATGTCCATCCACGCCAGGTCGCTGGGCTGGAAGTCGTCGCTGAGCAGGGCGTCGGCGCGCATCGACAGGTAGTTGGCGAAGGACTTGTCGGCGCTGGCC
This sequence comes from Cognatiluteimonas weifangensis, assembly GCF_003416885.1. Taxonomy (GTDB): domain Bacteria; phylum Pseudomonadota; class Gammaproteobacteria; order Xanthomonadales; family Xanthomonadaceae; genus Cognatiluteimonas; species Cognatiluteimonas weifangensis. Next base: position 236,524 of record NZ_QVPD01000001.1, on the reverse strand, counting down.
GCCGCGGCTTCGCGCAGCAGCGCCGCCGCACGTTCCAGGTCGGCCTTGTAGGCGACATGGTAGGGCACGGTGACGAGCTTGCCGGCGTCGTCGCGGCGCAGCAGCGTGTACCAGGAAGTCTTGTCCGGCAGGTTCGCGGCCTCGAACTCCGCCTTGGTCATGTCGGCCGGATAGAAGGTGCTGCCGGCCGGTCGCGGACCGATTCCCGGCAGCAGCGGCGTGTCGGCGTTGAGCCGGTCCCAGGGGCCGAAGTTGAGCGCGACCAGGTCCCGGGTGGCGGCGTCCGGTGCGCGCGCCAGCAGCGCGGCGCGGTCGCCGTCCCAGGACTGCTGCCAGTAGAGGTCGTTCATCACCTCGCTGGCCTGCACCAGCAGCGCGATCATGCGCTTGCCGTTTTCGTCGAAAGCCGACAGGTCGGCTTTCAGCGGCACGGTCGCGTAGTCGCCGGCGTGCTGTCGGGCGTAGCTGCCCTGTGCGGCAGGTGGCGCCGCGCCTTCGGCGGAAGCGGCGGGTGCTGCGTCGCGCTGGCAACCCGTCGTCGCCGCGGCGAGGGCGGCGAGGAGGCAGGCGACCAGCAGGCGGCGGTGGGCCCGCAGGCGGCTCGGGATGGGCATGGCAGGCTCCGCTCAGGGGGAAGACCGCCATCCTAGCGTCGCCGACGGGATGGCGTTTGCCGGGCTGTCCGCAATCCTGGACAGGTTGCGTTCATACAAGGCCATCGGGCCGCCGGCCACGGTGGCAGCGCGCACGGAATGCCAGGGACGATCGCCAGGGCCTGCGATCTGCGGCATCCGCTCCGTACGACGTCATCCGTCCTCCCCCGGGGACCGCCGATGCCGCAGTTCAAGTACCACGCCTTCATCAGCTACAGCCATGTCGACCGCCGCTGGGCCGACTGGCTGCACAAGGCGTTGGAGACCTACCCGATCCCGCAACGCCTGGTCGGGCGCCGGACCGCGGCCGGGACGATCCCGAAAAAGCTCGCGCCGATCTTCCGCGACCGCGACGAGTTGCCCAGCGCCCACGACCTCGGCGGCAAGGTCGACGAGGCGCTGGCGCAATCGGCCAGCCTGGTGGTGATCTGCTCGCCGCATGCGGCGGCCTCGCGCTGGGTCGACGCGGAGGTGCGCGCATTCAAGCGCCTCGGCCGCGAGGGGCGCGTGTTCTGCCTGGTCGTCGAGGGCGAACCCAACGCCAGCGACATGCCGGGTCGCGAGGCCGAAGAATGCTTCGTGCCCGCGCTGCGCTACCGGGTCGGCGCCGACGGCGTAGCGACGACCGAGCGCGCCGAGCCGATCGCCGCCGACGCCCGCCCCGGCAAGGATGGCAAGACCAACGCCAAGCTCAAGCTGCTGTCGGGATTGCTGGGTGTCGGTTTCGACGAACTGCGGCAGCGCGAGCAGCAGCGGCGCACGCGGCGGCTGGCCTGGGTCGCGGCGCTGGCGATCCTCGGCATGCTGCTGGCGACCGGGCTTGCGGTCGCCGCGTTGAAGGGGCGCGAGCAGGCGCGGTTCCAGCGCGAGCAGGCCGAAAACCTGGTCGGTTTCATGCTTGGCAACCTGCGCGACAAGCTGGAGGCGGTGAACCGGCTCGACATCCTCGACGAGGTCGCAGACCACGCCATGGGCTATTTCGACGCGCAAGGCGAAGACAGTGGCGACGATGAGTTGGGAGCCAAGCGCGCCGAGGCCTTGCTGTTGATCGGAAGGGTGCGGATGGGGCAGGGCAAGTACGAACAGGCGGAGAAAGCATTCGACGGGTCGTTACGCCTGGCAAGCGCCCTTGCGGAGAGCCAACCGGCAGACCCGGCCAGAAAGATTGCGATCGCGGATGCGCACTCATGGCTCGGCCAGACAGCGTGGCAGCGTGGCGATCTGAAGTCGGCGTTGGCGCATTTCGAGGCCGCGCAGCCAATTGTCGATGGAGTGGTAACAGCAAATCCAGACAACAAGGATTGGCTGTCTCGCCTGTATTGGTCGCACTACAACATCGGCCATGTTTTCGAACAACGCGGAGATCTCCGGGCTGCATTGCGCGAATACAACGTGGTTCTCGATCTCATCAAAAACCGGATTTCAGCCGATCCCGGGAATGATGCACTCAAAGCCGAGCTGGCGAATGCACACGACGCCCTCGGGCAGGTGAATTACGCATTGGGAAATCTTGCTGTCGCCGAGAAGCATTACGGCGACGAGCAAAGGCTGCTTCTTTGGCTGATCGATCGCCGGCCCGGCAACAACGTGTGGAAGCGGGATCTGGCGTTTGCCGAAACCTTCCTCGCGCAGATAGCTGAGGCGAGGGGGCATTCGGATGTCGCGAACGAAAGCCTGAAGCGTGCGATGCAGATTGGCGAGGAGTTTCTTTCCTCCGATGCAGACGATATGGACAAGGTCGGGGATCTGGCGTCCTATTGCCGGCGACTGGCGCGAAATCTACGGCTGCGCGGCGACACGGCTGCTGCGGCATCGCTGCTGAATCGCGCCGATGCGCTGTATGCGCGGATATTGACGAAATCGCCGGAAGACGTGCGCGCCGAGGGCGGGAAGGCCGCCACGACGTTGGAGCAGGCACGCCTGGCCTGGCAGATTGGCGACACCGTTAAATCCCGGGCCAACGTCCTTGCTGCGCGCGATTCATACGCAACATTCCTGCGTGAGCGAAAGGATGATCGCTCAGCCGCGCTGGGCATGGCTCGTGCCCAATTACTGCTTGGCGTGATCGATGATTCGGCCGGGAATTCTCGCCGCGCGATGAGCGCATGGGCACATGGTCTGGAAGCGATGCGCGTTTTCGGAGCGGATTCCCGCGATCCGGATCAGATCGCGGTGCAGGCCGAGCTGCTGCATCGGCTTGGCCGCGAATCGGATGCCGGGCGCCTGGTTGCGAGACTGGATGCAATGGGCTATCGCGATCGGGACTACATGGCATGGGCAATGCCAGTCCCGCCGAGCAGGACTTCCGGCAGTGCGGAAGTTGCCCGGCGCGGGCATTGATTTCAGGGGAAAACCAGCAACGGAGGAGACAGCGTCATGACGATCAAAGTGAAATTGAGTGGCAATACAGTCACCGTCCACCCAAACATCCATGCGGTCGACAAGGGCAGCCGTCCGCTGGAGTGGGGCCCCCACGAGAATAGCGACACCTTCACATTCGACGATCCGCCGATCACCTTCTATGACCCGAATGCGCCCATCAGCGGGATCACCGCGACCGGAGACAGCGCTTCGGGTACCGACGACAACACCAGTACCACCGACACCGATTACGGATATCAAGTGCATATCATCGACGCCGCCGGAAACCATATTACGTTTCCGGCCACCGACGGTACGACGCGGGGTGAGCGACCGACACAGAAAAGGAACACGATGCAGGTGGAGGGCATGATGGCCGAGAACGATCCCGTAATCCGCAACAGGCCATCCTGAGCGAGATGTCGTGGACCCGATTGGCCATTAGCTCGAAAGCATTCCCTGCTGGCGATGTCACCTCGTGGCTTCGCCGGTGGGGGATGCTGTGGCTTGGGTGCTCCGGTTGACCTTGCGGCTGTAATACCGACGGCACGCTAGAATGGGCGCATGGACGCCCCCGGCACCCTCGCCAACCAGCTGCTGGTCGCGCTGCCGACGCTGGCCGACCCCAACTTCTCGCGCAGCGTCGCGCTGGTCTGCCAGCACGACGCCGACGGCGCGATGGGGCTGGTGGTCAATCGCGCCTCCGAGTACACCCTGGGCGAGGTGTTCCGGCAGATGGGCATCGACAGCGACGACGCGCAGCTCAACGCGCGCCAGGTGCTGGCCGGCGGGCCGGTGCACCCGGAGCGCGGCTTCGTGCTGCACGACGGCGCCCGCGAGTGGGATTCCAGCCTCGCCATCGCCGATGGCCTCTATGTCACCACCTCGCGCGACGTGCTGGAGGCGATGGCCTGCGGCCAGGGGCCGGACTCGGCCCTGGTGGCGCTGGGTTGCGCCGGCTGGGGTGCGGGCCAGCTGGAGCACGAGCTGGTCGAGAACAGCTGGCTGACCGTGCCGGCCGATCCGGAATTGCTGTTCGCGCTGCCGCTGGAGGCGCGCTGGCAGGCGGCGGCCGGGCGCATCGGCGTGGACCTGGCGCGGGTCGCGGACTACAGCGGCCGTGCCTGAGCGCGCGCCGGCGACGACGACGGTGGCCACGCCGGCTCCGGCGTCGATCCGGCCTGACGGCACCGTGCTCGGCTTCGATGTCGGCGCCCGCCGGATCGGGGTTGCGGTCGGCAGCGCGTTCGGCCACGGGGCGCGCGCGCTGGCGGTGGTCGACGTGCATGCGCAGGGTCCGGACTGGGCGGCGATCGACCGCCTGCAGCGCGAATGGCGGCCGGACGGGCTCGTGGTCGGCGACCCGATGACCCTGGACGGCGGCGACCAGCCGATCCGCGGCGTCGCCCACGCCTTTGCCGCGCAGCTGCGCACGCGCTACGCGCTGCCGGTGGTGTTGGTGGACGAGCGCTCCAGTTCGATCGAGGCCGCGCAGCGTTTCGCTGCCGAGCGCGCGCAGGGGCGCCGCAAGCGCCGCGACGCCGCCGTGCTGGATGCGGTCGCCGCCGCGGTGATCGTCGAACGCTGGCTGGCGGCGCCGCAGGATGCGCAGCCGTTGCCGTGACCTGTCCTTTCCGCCCGGCGCGGGCCGGGACCCAATCGAAGCCGGATCCATGACCGAACAACTCGATTCCAGCGGCCGCCTGCGCCACCTGCTTGCCCTCGAAGGCCTACCGCGTGCCGCGCTGCTGCGGCTGCTCGACCGCGCGCAGGCGCTGCGCGCGGATGCCTACGCGGGCAGCGCCCTGCGCGGCACGCTCGCCGGCAAGGCGGTGTGCAACCTGTTTTTCGAGCCGTCCACGCGCACCCGCTCCAGCTTCCAGCTGGCGGCGACGCGGCTGGGCGCCGACACGCTCAACTTCGATGCGTCCACCTCCTCGACCAAGAAGGGCGAGACTGCGGCCGACACCCTGCGCACGCTGCAGGCGATGGGCGTGCACGGGTTCGTCGTGCGCCATTCCGAGGATGGCGCGGTTGCCGCGCTGGCGCAGGCCGCCGGTGCCGGCACCGCACTGGTCAACGCCGGCGACGGCCGCCACGCGCATCCGACCCAGGGCCTGCTCGACATGCTGACCCTGCGCCAGGCCAAGGGCCCCGATTTCGCGCGGCTGAAGGTGCTGATCGTCGGCGACGTCAGGCACTCGCGGGTGGCGCGTTCGGACCTGCATGCCTTGCGCACGCTGGGAGCGGCGGAGATCCGCATCTGCGGCCCGCAGGCGCTGCTGCCCGATGCCGCCACCCTGGCCGGCTGCGCGGTGACGCAGGACCTGGATGCCGCGCTCGACGGCGTCGATGCGGTGATGATGCTGCGGCTGCAGCGCGAACGCATGCAGCAGGGATTGGTCGCGTCGCTGCAGGATTACCACCGCGACTACGGCCTGACCGTGGCGCGCCTGCGCCGCGCCGCGCCCGATGCGGTGGTGCTGCATCCGGGGCCGATGAACCGCGGGGTGGAAATCGACGACGCCGTCGCCGACGGCCCGCAGTCGCGCGTCCTGGCCCAGGTCGCCAACGGCGTCGCGGTGCGGATGGCGGTGCTGGAAGAACTGCTGGGCTGACCCGCGGCCGCGGATGCAGCGCTGCGCGTTCACTGCATCAGCAGCAGCGTCGCCAGCCCGAGGAAGGTGAAAAAGCCCATCACGTCGGTCACGGTGGTCAGGAAGATCCCGCTCCCCAGCGCCGGGTCGTAACCGAAGCGCTTGACCAGCACCGGCACCAGCACTCCGGCCAGCGCCGCGAACAGCAGGTTGAGGGTGAGCGCGACGGCAATCACCAGCGACAGCCCGAGGTTGTGGAACCACGCCAGCACGATGCTGCCCAGCACTGCGCCGAGCATCACGCCGTTGAGCAGCGCCACCCGGACTTCCTTCCACAGCAACAGGCGGATGTTGGAGGCGCCGACCTGGCCCAGCGCCAGCCCGCGCACCATCAGCGCCAGCACCTGGGTGCCGGCGTTGCCGCCCATGCCGGCGACGATCGGCATCAGCACCGCCAGCGCCACCAGCTTGTCGATCGTGCCTTCGAACTGGCCGACCACGCTGGCGGCGAGGAAGGCGGTCGCCAGGTTGATCGACAGCCATACCAGGCGCCGGCGCATCGCCCGCCAGACCGGGCTGAACAGGTCCTCGTCCTCGTCCAGGCCGGCCGCGCCCAGCGCCTGGTGCTCGGCCTGCTCGCGGATGATGTCGACCACGTCGTCGATGGTGATGCGGCCGAGCAGGATGTTGTTGTCGTCCACCACCGGCGCGGAGATCCAGTCGTGGTCGGAGAACCGGCGCGCGACTTCCTCGGCCGATTCGCCGACGTCGATCGCCGGCTGCTCGTCGTCCAGCAGTGCGTTGATCTGGGTGTTGGCGTCGTGGGTGAGCAGCGCCTGCAGCGCGATCCGGCCCAGGTACTGGTGGCGGCGGCTGACCACGTACAGGTGGTCGGTGTGGTCGGGCAGCTCGCCGCGCAGGCGCAGGTAGCGCAGCACCAGGTCCACGGTGGTGTCGGTGCGCACCGTGACCACGTCCGGATTCATCAGGCGCCCGGCGCTGTCCTCGGGATAGGACAGCACCTGTTCCAGGCGCTCGCGGTTCTCGCGGTCCATCGACTTGAGCACTTCGTCGATGACGGTGCCGGGCAGGTCCTCGACCAGGTCGGCGAGGTCGTCGATGTCCAGGTCCTCGACCGCGGCCACGATCTCGTCCGGATCCATGTCCGCGATCAGGCCCTCGCGCACCTCGTCGCCGACGTGCAGCAGCACCTCGCCGTCGTCCTCGGCGTCGACCAGGCCCCAGACCACGCTGCGCTGGCCCGGCGGCAGCGATTCGAGCAGGTTGCCGATCTCCGCCGGCGACAGGGTGTTGACCAGACGCCGCACCGGGCCGAGGCGGCCGCTGTCGAGCGCGTCGGAAAGCAGACGCAGCTGGCGCGCGGTCTTGTCGTGGCGGACGGCTTCGGCCATGCGGGGCTTCCTGGTGCTGGAAGGCACGTAGCGGGTCGCATCCACGATGGGCGCGACAGGGTCAGGCGTTCATGCGCGCATTATCGCCCGTTGCCTGCGCACTGCACAGCCCCGCGGGCCGGCGCGCAGGCCGGTGACGCGCGGCGCCGGGGCCCTGGCGGTGCGGGACGCGGGGATGGCTGCGACGAACGACGTTGCCGGCCGCGCCGGAAGGGTGCGACCGACGGGCCCCGCTCAGCACTCCCGCAGCCAGCCCTCGATCCCGGCGCGATCGCGCATGCGCAGCAACGCGGCCGCGCGCGCGCGCAGGGCGCCGAGGTCGCAACCGCGGATCGCGCGCCGCACTTCCAGCATGGTGGCCGGATGCAGGCTGAACTCCTCCAGCCCCAGCGCCAGCAGCAGCGGGACGAACGCTGCGTCGCCGGCCATCTCGCCGCACACCGCCACCGGCTTGCCGCGCGCGCGCGCGCTGCGGATCGTGTCGTGCAGCAGGCGGATCACCGCCGGATGCAACGGCGTGTACAACTCGCCCAGCGCGTCGTTGTTGCGGTCGACCGCCAGCAGGTACTGCACCAGGTCGTTGGTGCCGATGGACAGGAAATCGAGCGCGTGGATGAAACCGGGCAGCGCGATCGCGGCGGCCGGGACCTCGATCATCGCCCCCAGCGGGATCGACTCGGCGACCTCGAAGCCTTCGTCGCGCAACTGGCGGCACACGCGCTGCAGCCGCGCGCGCGCGGCGACGATTTCTTCGCGGCTGCTGACCATCGGCACCAGCACCCGCACCGGGCCGTAGCCGGAGGCGCGCGCGATCGCCCGCAACTGGGTGTCGAACAGGTCCGCGCGCGCCAGCGACAGGCGCACGCCGCGCAGGCCCAGCGCCGGATTGGGCTCGTGGTCGAGGGTGAGGCCGGTGCGGTCGGCCTTGTCCGCGCCCAGGTCCAGGGTGCGGATGGTGACCGTGCGTCCGGTCATGCCCAGCACCAGGTCGCGGTAGGCGCGCAACTGCGCCTCCTCGTCCGGCAACTCGCTGCTGCCCAGGAACAGGAACTCGGTGCGGTACAGGCCGACGCCGGCGGCGCCGAGCGCGTGCGCGTCGGCCACGTCCTCGCGCGATTCGGCATTGGCCCAGAGCTTGATGTCGACGCCGTCCAGCGTGCGCGAGGGCTCGCGTCGCAGCCGGTTGAGCTGCTTGCGTTCGCGCGCCTGTTCGCGCAGCCGGGTGCGGTGCGCGCGCAGGTCGGCGGCGTCCGGCTCCACCACCACCAGGCCGCTGCCGCCGTCCACCGCCAGCACGTCGCCGTCGTTGATCCTGGACAGCGCCTGCGCCACGCCGACCACCAGCGGCAGGTGCAGGCTGCGCGCCAGGATCGCGCTGTGCGACAGCGTGCTGCCGCCGGTGGTGACCACCGCCATCACGCCCTGGCTTTGCAGCTGCGCCAGTTCCGCCGGGGCGATGCCGTCGGTGACCAGGATCTCGCCGGCCACGCCCTGCAGATCGGCGGGGCGCCGATGCAGGGCGGCGTGGATGCGGCCGATCACCTGATCGATGTCGTCGACGCGGCTGCGCAGATAGGCGTCGTCCATGTCCTGGAACACGCCGGCGATGCGGTTGCGTTGCAGACGCAGGGCGTATTCGGCGGAGTAGCGGCCGGTGCGGATCAGCTCGTCCAGGCCGTGCAGCAGTTCCGGGTCGTCGAGCAGCAGCGCGTGCAGGTCGAGGAATTCGCCGACCTCCTGCGCCAGCGCGCCGTGCAGGCGTTCGCGCAGGCCGTGCATGTCGCTGCGGACGATGCGGATGGCCGCGTGCAGGCGCTCGAGTTCGGCCTCGACGTCGTCGATGCGTTCCTCGGCGACGTCCAGCACGTGCGGCAGCCGCATCCGCGCGCGGCCCAGTGCGCTGCCGCGCGAGGCGCCGTGCCCGGGCAGCACCCGCCGCATCAGCCCTCCTCGTCGAACAGGCGCTCGAACAGCGCGGCCACCGCGTCGGCGGCCTGGGTCTCGTCCTCGCCCTCCACCCGCAGCAGCAGCGGGGTGCCCTTGCCGGCGGCCAGCAGCATCACGCCCATGATGCTCTTGGCGTTGACTTCGCGGCCCTTGGCCGCGAGCGTGGCGCTGCAGCGGTAGCCGGACAGCAGTTGCACCAGCTTCGCGGTCGCACGCGCGTGCAGGCCGAGGCGGTTGGCGATCATGAGTTCGCGTTCGATCACGGGCGTGCGGCCTCAGGCGTCGTCATGGATCACCCCGTTGCGGGCGCCGGCGGCGGCGACCGCGGGCAACTCGTCGAGCTCCAGCTCGGCGTAGTTCATCACCCGCAGCAGCATCGGCAGGTTGACCGCCGACACGCGCCGCACCGGCGTCCCCAGCCGTGCCAGCCGGGCGGCCAGGTTGCTGGGGGTGGCGCCGTAGAGATCGGTCAGCACCAGCACGCCGGCGCCGCGGTCGACCCGCCGCAGCGCCGCGCTGGCGGCCGGCAGCTCGGCCTCGGGATCGGCGTCGAAGGCCACCTCGAAGGCTTCGGCCGGCAGCGGCAGCTGCCGCAGCAGCCGGGACGCCACCGCCAGCAGCGCCGAGCCGATGCCCTTGTGGGTGATGAGCAGGATGCCGACGGACATGCCCCAACTTACCAGACCCGGGCCCGCGGCCGAAAGCGCCGCCGCGCGCGGCGCCGGCGGCCGGCACCGCGGCCGATCAGCGCTCCAGCACGTGCAGGTCCTGCAGCAGCAGCTCGAGCTTGTCCTGCATCTGCGCCTGCGGCTGGCTGCCCTCGGCGGTGTAGTAGGCGGTGTACAGCACCGCGGGGTCGTCGGCGCCGGGCATCGCCACCACGGTGGTGATCTTGGTCGCGTCCTCGTCGCTGCGCACCTTGGCGTCGAAGGGATGCTGCCGTCGCAGCTTCTTTTCCCAGTCGTTGCGGTAGTCGTCGCCCAGGTGCGGCGGCGGCGCCTGGCCGCGGACCAGCATCAGGTAATTGTCGTCGCTGGCCTTGGCCGAGAGCCAGACCTCGGCCGCGTCCCACACCACCTTGCCGCGGTCCGGGAAGAAGGCGAAGCCCAGGGTCAGCACGCTGTCGGGCTGGATCGCCTGCAGTTGCGGGGTGAAGGCGAAGCGCATGCGCCCGGAGGCGTAGCTGAAACGGCGGCCGTAGTCGAAGTCGATGCGGGTGTCGCGCAGCGCCGCCGGCAGCAGTTCGGGCCGGCGCAGGAATTCCTTCCACTGCGCCAGGGTGCCGTCGTAATTGACGTAGACGAAGTCGGTCAGCGCGCGCGTGTTGATCAGCTGGTCGTGCTCCTGCATTGCCAGCGCGAAGCGCGCCACGCCGACGTAGCCGTCGGGCACCGGCAGCGCCAGCACGACCAGCCAGGCATTGGCGTAGGGCAGCGGCCAGCGCCATTCCTGCCAGCGCCGGCCCCAGGCGTCGACATGGACGGCGGCCTTGGCGGGCGCGCCCAGCGAGGTGACGAGGATGTTCTCGGCGCCGACGTTGCGCTTGAGGAAGCCGGTTTTCAGCAGCAGGTCCATGGCCACCGCGGGCTCGCGGTAGAGCCGGTCGGCGGGCACGTCGTCGGGCTTGCGCAGGTGGAACAGCAGGTTCTTGCCGAACGCGCCGGGGGTGACGTAGCCGTTGGCGGCCAGCCGCACGTCGTTTTCGGCCTCGCCGGACAGCCCCCAGGTGCCGCTGCTGTTGCGGGTGATCAAGCGCGGGAAATCGCCCATCGTGGCGATGCTGTGCAGCAGCTCGCTGGAGCCCTCGCCGTTGGGGAACAGGCGCTGCGGTTCCTTGCCCAGCAGTTCGCGCAGCTGGCTGTCGACATAGGCGTCCACGCGCGCCGAATAGGCGGCGTAGAAATCGTCCAGCGCCAGCGGCAGCGCGAACTGGGTCCTGAAGGTGTTGCTGATGGTGCTGTCGAAGACGTCGAACTGGTAGCTGACGCGCTGGTCGATCCGGGCCAGGTCGTCGGGCGCGTCCAGGACCTGCGCGATCGGCAGCGCGTAATTGAGGTTCTCGTTGGGCGACTTGGCCAGCACCACGCCCAGCACCTTGCCGTCCTTGTCCACCAGCGGGCCGCCGCTGTTGCCCGGCGAGGCGGCGGCGGAGAAACGCAGCCAGTTCCAGCGTCCGTCCTGCTGCTCGGGGGTGTCGGAGGTATACAGGCCATCGCGGATCACCACCCCGGTGCCGTAGGCGTTGCCCACCGAATACACCGCCTGCCCGGGCACCGGCACGGTCTCCAGCGGCAGCGCGGCGACCGCGGGCGGCGCGGCCAGGGTGAAGACGACGAAGTCCTTTTCCAGCGAGAACTTGCGCACCTTGTCGATGGCGTACACGCGGCCGCCGTTGTCGCGCAGCGCGGGCGGTCCCCACAGGCTGTCGACGCCGGTCAGCAGCACGTGCGCGGCGGTCACGTAGCGACCGTCGCCGATGGCGAAGGCGGTGCCGATCGAGTAGTACTTGTCGTTGCGCTGCTGGAACGGCAGCAGTTCCAGCGGCAGCGGTCTCTCGTACTGCAGCGGGTCCTGCAGCGGTTTGGCCGAGACCACTTCGAAGGTCGCCGCCTGGATGCCCGGCAGGCGCTGCGGATCGAGGCTGGCCGCGGGCGCGGCGGCGGCGAAGCAGAGGCCGGCGATCAGCGCCAGCCATGGCGTCCGGCCGGCGCGGGCGCCGGGAGTGCTGTCCTGCATGGGGTCCCCTGTTGGTCGCGTACTGGTGGAGAGGCCGCGACGGTACGCATGCGCCGCGCGGCCCGGCATCATCTTGGCACGCGACCGCGGGCGCTGCACGTCGGCGGCCCGGGCGCGCGCCGCGGGCCGTGCGGCTCAGTCCAGTTCGCGGTGGTGGACGGCGACCTCGCCCCAGCCGCGTTCGCGGCAGTGCGCGGCCAGGCGCTCGGCCAGGTATACCGAGCGGTGGCGGCCGCCGGTGCAGCCGAAGGCGATGGTGACGTAGCTGCGGGTGTCGGTGCGCAGCCGCGGCAGCCAGGTGTCCAGGAACTGCGCGACCTGGCCGGTGTATTCGACCACCTCGGCCTGGGCTTCGAGGAATTCGCGCACCACCCGGTCGCGCCCGGACAGCGGCCGCAACTCGGCGTCCCAGTGCGGATTGGGCAGGACCCGGGCATCGAACACGAAGTCCGCGTCCGGCGGCACCCCGCGACGATAGGCGAAGGATTCGAACAGCAGCGACAGGGTGTCATCGTTGCCGAGCCCGAACTCGGTGATCACCTGGCGCCGCAGCTGGTGCACGTTGAGCGCGCTGGTGTCGATCACGCTGTCGGCGATCTGGCGCAGCGGCTTGAGCACCTGCCGCTCCAGCGAGATCGCGTCGGCCAGCACCAGCCCGAGATGGCTGAGCGGATGCCGGCGGCGGGTGTCGGCGTAGCGCCGCAGCAGCACCGTGTCCCGGGTGTCGAAGAACACCAGCCGTGGGTCCAGCCCCATCGCGCCGACCGCCGACAGCCATTCCGGGATGTTGGCCAGGTCGCTGTGGCGGTTGCGCACGTCCAGGCCGACGGCGAGCTTGTCCGGGGCGTCGTCGCCGGCGACGCTGTGCACGAACGCCGGCAGCAGCTCCGCCGGCAGGTTGTCGACGCAGTAGAAGCCCAGATCCTCCAGCGTCTTCAGCGCCACCGACTTGCCGGAGCCGGACATGCCGCTGACCACGATCAACTGCGGGGTGACACCCGGGGTCACGGCGCGCGCTCCAGGAAATGGCTGTGGCGGGCCATGAACGCCGCGGCCGGGTCGACCCCCTTGGCGCGCAGGATGTGCACCCGGGTCGCGGCCTCGGTCAGCACCGCGAGGTTGCGGCCGGCCATCACCGGCACCGTGATCGTCGGCACGTCCAGGTCGAGCACCCGGCGCACGCCGCCGTCGCCGGTCAGTCGCGCCAGGCCGCTGCTGTCGCCCGCGGCGGCGGGCCACGGCTCGGCCGTGGGCTTGCCCAGGTGCACGATCAGGCGCAGGTACTTGTTGCGCTTGACCGCGGTGTCGCCGAACATCTGGCGGATGTTGAGCACGCCCAGGCCGCGGACCTCGAGCAGGTCCAGCAGCAGTTCCGGGCAGGTGCCGTCGAGCACGTCGGGCGCGATCTGGGTGAATTCCGGGGCGTCGTCGGCGACCAGGCGATGGCCGCGGGTGATCAGCTCCAGCGCCAGCTCGCTCTTGCCGGAACCCGACTCGCCGGTGATCAGCACGCCGATCGAATAGATCTCCATGAACACCCCGTGCAGCGTCACCCGCGGCGCCAGCGTGCGCGCCAGGTGGTACTGCAGGTGGTTGAGCAACTCGTGGCCGCGCTTGGGCGAGGACCACAGCGGGGTGGCGGATTCCTCCGCGGCGCGGCGCAGGTCCTCCGGGCAGGTCTGGTCCTTGCTGATCACCAGCGCCAGCGGCCGGAAGTGCATGATCTTCTCGATCGTCTCCCAGCGCTGGCGCGAGTCCAGGCTGTCGAGCCAGGCCAGTTCCTCGGTGCCCAGGATCTGCACCTTGTTGGGATAGATGGCGTTGAGGTAGCCGGCCAGCGACGGCCGCCGGGCGACGGTCTCCACCGACTCCAGCACGTGTTCGGCGCCCTCCTGGCCGGCGATCCAGCGCAGGTCCAGGCGGTCGCGCTGCTGCTCGAACAGCTCGCGGGCGCTGATGGCGGCGATCATGCGGTCCCGGGCCTCAGGGCGCGACCGGGGCGGTGCCCAGCAGGATCGCGCGCAGCGCGCCGGCATCCGGGGCCTGCCGCAGCGCGCTGCGGAACCCCGGATCGGCGAAGCGCTCGGCCAGTTCCGAAAGCAGTTGCAGATGCTGCTGGGTGAAATGCTCCGGGACCGCCATCGCGAATACCAGGTCCACCGGCACGCCGTCGCCGGCGCCGAAATCCACCGGCTGCCGCAGGCGCAGGAATGCCGCCCGCACCTCCTCGAACGCATCGCTGCGGCCGTGGGGAATGGCGACCCCGTGGCCGATCGCGGTGCTGCCCAGGCGCTCGCGCTGGCGCAGGCACGCACCGATCGTGGCCGCCAGCGCCGGAGCGGCGCCGGCCAGCAGCCGCGCGGCCGCGTCGAGCACCTGTTCGCGGTCGACCGGGTCGGCCAGCAGCACGATGCGGTCGGGATTGAGGAGTTCGGGCAGGGGCATCGGGTGGCGGGCCGCGGATCGGGCGTCGGGCGGGCGTCAGGAGAAGTCGCCGCTGCGCGAGGTGCTCTCGGCGCGGCGGCTGACATCGACCAGCTTTTCCTTGTGCTTGACCAGCAGCCGGTCGAGCTTGTCGGCGAGCAGGTCGATCGCCGCGTACATGTCCACCGCCGTGGCGTCGGCGTGCAGGGTGCGTCCGGCGATGCCGACGGTGGCCTCGGCACGGTGGTCGTGGCGGTCCAGGCCGAGCTGGGCGCGCACTTCGAGCGGCTGCTCGAAATGGCGGCCCAGCCGCGCCAGCTTGTTTTCGACGTAATCGCGCAGGGCCGGGGTGATCTGGATCTGCTGGCCGTGGGTTTCGATGCGCATCGCAACCTCTCCTTCGTCTGCGTGGGACCGGCGGCAGTGCCCGGAACCGGGACGGGTGCCGTGGACGGACGTTACCCCATTACGGGAACGGCGTCCCCCACCGCCAGCGGCAGCCGCTCAGCCGACCCGGAGGCGGTCGTGCGAGGACGGGATGTTCATGGCCTCCCGGTATTTTGCCACGGTGCGCCGCGCCACCGGCACGCCGGTGGCCTTGAGGGTCTCGGCCAGGCGCGCGTCCGACAGCGGCTTGCGCGGGTTCTCGGCGTCGATCAGGCGCCGGATCATCGACTGGATCGCGGTGCTCGACGCCTCGCCGCCGCCTTCGGTGTCGATGCCCGAGGCGAAAAACGCCCGCAGCGGCATGGTCCCGCGCGGCGTGCGCACGTACTTGCGGGCGACCGCGCGCGACACGGTCGACTCGTGCAGGCCGATTTCGGCGGCGACCTCGCGCAGGGTCAGCGGCCGCAGCGCCTGGTCGCCGAACTCGAGGAAGCCGGCCTGCTGCCGGATCAGGCAGCGCACCACCTTGAGCAGGGTCTCGCCGCGGGCCTGCAGGTTCTTCAGCAGCCAGCGCGCCTCCTGCAGACGCCCGCGCAGGTAGCCGGCATCCGCGGCGGTGGCGCCGGCGATCATGCCTTCGTAGCCGCGGTGGATGGTCAGCCGCGGAGCGTGGCTGGCGGCCAGCGCCACCCGCCACACGCCCTGCTGGCGCCAGATCACGCAGTCGGGGGTGATGTAGGTATCGGCGGGCAGGGCGCCGATCTGTGCGCCCGGGCGCGGGTCCAGCGTGCGCAGCAGCTGCAGCGCCAGCTGCACCTGGTCGCTGTCGCAATGCAGCTCCGCGGCCAGGCCGTCGACGCCGGCCTTGGGCAGGCGTTGCAGCGGGCCGCTGGCGATGCGCAGGGCCAGCGCCTTGCCGGCGGTGTCCTCGGGCAGCGGCGCCAGCTGCAGGGCCAGGCATTCGCCCAGGTCGCGGGCGGCGACGCCGGCCGGGTCGAAGCGCTGCAGCTGGCGCAGCACCGCCAGCACCTCGTCGGCGCCCGCCACCAGCTCCGGGCGCAGCGATTCGGCGATCGTCTCGAGCGGATCGCGCAGGTAGCCGTCGTCGTCGATCGCATCGATCAACGCCAGGCCGATGCGGCGGTCGCGGGCGGACAGGTGGGTGAGGTGCAGCTGCCACAGCAGGTGGTCGTGCAGGGAGTCGGTTTCGACCACGCGCTCGGCGGCCTCGCCGGGATCCTCGTCGGTGGCCGGTCCCAGCCGCTGCTGCCAGGGCTCCTCGCCGCGGGTCCACGGCGGGAGGTCCTCGGTCGCGGCCTGTTCGCTGCCGTCGGCCTCGCCGGCCGTGTCGACGGACTCGTGGCTGGACAGCGGCTCCGGCTCGGCCCAGTCCAGCAGCGGGTTGCTCTCCACCGCGGCGGCGAGTTCGGCGTCCAGTTCCAGCGCCGACAATTGCAGCAGGTGCAACGCCTGCCGCAACTGGGGCGTGAGCACCAGTTGCTGGCCGAGCGAAGTCTGCAGGCGGGGCTTCATGACCGGTACAACGCGTCCTGGCTGGGGACGGCGGCCGCAGGGTCTGGAAACGGGGCCCGCCGCAACCACGGGCGACCCCGGAGGCTACAGGCGGAAGGACTCGCCCAGGTACACGCGACGCACGTCGGGATTGGCCAGCAGCGCGTCCGGAGCCCCCTGCGCGAGCACGCCGCCTTCGTTGAGGATATACGCGCGGTCGCAAATGCCCAAGGTCTCGCGCACGTTGTGGTCGGTGATCAGCACGCCGATGCCGCGATTCTTGAGGTGGCGGATGATGCGCTGGATCTCGCCGATGGAAATCGGATCGACGCCGGCGAAGGGTTCGTCCAGCAGCATCAGCCGCGGCCGCGCCGCCAGCGCCCGGGCGATCTCGACCCGGCGGCGCTCGCCGCCCGACAGGCTCGCTCCGATCTGGTCGGCGACGTGCGCCACCTGCAGCTCGTCCATCAGGCTGTCGAGTTCGCGCGCGCGCCCGGTCTTGTCCAGGTCCGGGCGCAGCTCCAGCACCAGCCGCAGGTTGTCGGCGACGCTGAGCTTGCGGAACACCGACGGCTCCTGCGGCAGGTAGCCGACCCCGAGCTTGGCGCGGATGTACATCGGCTCGGTGGTGATGTCGCGGCCGTCGAGCACGATCCGGCCCGCGTCCGCCGGCACCAGGCCGACGATCATGTAGAAGCAGGTGGTCTTGCCGGCGCCGTTGGGGCCGAGCAGGCCGACGACCTCGCCGGCGTCCAGGTTCAGGCCGAAGTCGTGCACCACGGTGCGCGCGCGGTAGCGCTTGCGCAGCCCTTCGGCGACCAGCATCAGCGGTCGTCCTTGCGGTCCGGGGCGGTCTCCGGCGCGGTCGCGCCTTGGGCATCCCTGGGCAGGATCCGCATCCTCACCCGGCCGCCGCCTTCGCCGCCGCTGTCCACGCGGCCGCTCTTGAGGTCGTAGACCACGCGCTGGCCGCTCATGCTGCCGCGCGGTTGCTGGATGCTGACGTTGCCGGTGAAGACCACGACCTCGGTCCGCAGGTCGTAGTCCACGGCGTCCGCGCGTGCGCTCATCGGCGTGCCGTCGTCCAGGACCTGCTTCAGCACCACCGGGCCGCCGCTGAACACGGCGCGAGTGGGATCGCCGCCGGCCAGGGTGATGCGGGCGCTGTCGGCAGTGATGTCGAGGCTGCCCTGGGTGATGTGCACGCCGCCGGACAAGGTGTTGACGCTGTCGCCGCTGAAGGTGCCGACCTGGCGACCGGCCTCGATGTCCATCGGCCGGTTGCGGTCGGAGCTGCGCGCCCACGCGGCGCCGGCCGCAAGCAGTGCGGCCCCCAGCAGCAGCCACGCCGGGAGGCGCCGGCCGGCGCGGCGGCGGGACAGATCAGCGTTGCGGGACATAGCGGCTGTGCACCTGCGACTTGAGTTCGTAGCGCTTGCTGGCCAGATTGGTTTCCAGGCCGCGGCCGCGCAGTATAGAACCGGGCTGGGTGATGGTCACGACGGCGGGCGAGGTCGCCAGGTCGCGGTCGGGGAAGACGTTCAGCTGCTCGGTCCGCAGCGCGACCTTGCGTCCCTGCGGCGGGCCGTCGACGCGCACGTCGCCGCGCAGGCGCAACTCCTTGCCGTCGGCGGCGACCCAGCCGCTGCGCGCCCGCACCTGCCAGTAGTGGTTTTCGGAATCGGGCAGCAGGAACAGCGGCGTCTGCATCGCCATGGTGCGGTCGCCCGGATCGCGCGCCATCCGCGGTGCGCGCAGGGTGAAGGATTCGCGGCCGGCGTCGTCGAGCGCGACCAGTTCGAAATCGTGCAGCACGTAATCGGAGCGGCCGCCGCTGCCGGCGCCGGTCTCGGCGGCGCCGCGATGCATCCACACCGACCAGCCAGACACCAGCGCGCCCGCCAGCAGCAGCAGGGTCAGGGTGGTGCGCCAGTTCATGCCAGCAGCTCCTCGACCCGGCCCTGCGCGGCCAGCAGCAGGTCGCACAGCTCGCGCGCCGCGCCGCGGCCGCCGCGCGCGACCGTGCGCCAGTGCACGCGTTCGCGGATCCACGCATGCGCGTCGGCCGGCGCCGCCGCCAGCCCGACCGCGCGCAGCACCGGCAGGTCGGCGAGGTCGTCGCCCATGAACGCGACCGCTTCCAGGCCGATGCCCTGGTGCGCCGCCAGTTCGCGCACGCAGGCGAGCTTGTCCTTGACTTCCGCAAACGCCTGCACGCCCAGTTCCGCGGCGCGGCGTTGCGCGACCGCGCCCGGGCGCGCAGTGACGAAGGCCACTGCGATCCCGGCACGCCGGAGCAGCGCCAGCCCCTGACCGTCCTGGACGTGGAAGGCCTTCCATTCGCGCCCGTCGGCGTCGTACAGCAGACGGCCGTCAGTCAGCGTGCCGTCGACGTCGAAGCAGGCGAGGCGGATCCTCGCGGCGCGTTCGCGGATGTCGGCCGGATAGTCGCTGGTGGGGAAGTAGGGCATCGGAAACCGGGATTCGGGGGGTTCGGGACGATTCGGGATTCGGGTTCGGGGCTTGGCGCGGAGCCCGCTGTTGCGAAGCCCCGCTCTCCAATCGCCAGTCCCCGCGGCTAGACCACCCGCGCCCGCAGCAGGTCGTGGATGTTGAGCGCGCCGACCACGCGGCGCTCGGCATCGACCACCATCAGCGCGCTGATCTTGTGTTGTTCCATCAATTGCGCCGCTTCCACCGCCAGCGCCTCCAGGCCGATCGACTTGGGCGTGCGCGTCATCACCTCGGCGATGCGGGTGGCGCGCAGGTCGATGGCGGCGTCGTCCAGGGTGCGGCGCAGGTCGCCGTCGGTGTACAGGCCCAGCAGACGGCCGTCGTCGTCGACCACCGCGGTGATGCCCAGGTGCTTGCGGCTCATCTCCAGCAGCGCTTCGCTGAGCGAGGCTTCCGCGCGCACCCGCGGGACCTCGTCGCCGGCGTGCATGACGTCGGTGATGCGCAGCAGCAGGCGGCGGCCGAGGGTGCCGGCCGGGTGCGAGCGGGCGAAGTCGTCGGCGGTGAAGCCGCGCGCCTCCAGCAGCGCCACCGCCAGCGCGTCGCCCAGCGCCAGCGCCGCGGTGGTGCTGGTGGTCGGGGCCAGGGCCAGCGGGCAGGCTTCGGCCGGGATGCTGACGTCCAGGTGGATGTCGGCGGCGGTGGCCAGGGTCGAGTCGGCGCGTCCGGTCATCGCCACCAGCTTGTTGCCCTGGCGCTTGAGCACCGGCAGCAGCATCAGCAACTCGTCGGTCTCGCCGGAGTTGGACAGCGCCAGCACCACGTCGGCGTCGGTGATCATGCCCAGGTCGCCGTGACCGGCCTCGCCGGGGTGCACGTAGAAGGCGGGGGTGCCGGTGGACGCCAGGGTCGCGGCGATCTTGCGGGCGACGTGCCCGGACTTGCCCATGCCGGTGCAGACCACGCGACCGCGCGTGGCCAGCAGCAGGCGGCAGGCCTGGCCGAAGGCGCCGTCGACGCGTGCGGCGATCGCCTCCAGGCCGCGGATTTCCACCGCGAGCACGCGCCGGCCGCTGGCGGCGAAGTCGAAATTGTCGGCAAGTGCGGGGACGGAGGCCATCGGTACGGCAGTCATTCCGCTAGACTGGAGCGCCTGATTTTACGCGACTGGCCCGATGAACGCCGAAACCATCCAGCGACTGATCCAGCAGGGCCTGCCCGACGCCCGGGTGCAGGTGGAGGGCCCCGACGGCGTGCATTTCGAAGCCACCGTGGTCTGCGCGGCGTTCCGCGGCAAGCTGCCGCTCGCCCGCCATCGCCTGGTCTACGCCACCCTGGGTGAGCGCATGGGCGGGGAGATCCACGCGCTGGCGCTGAAGACGCTGACGCCCGAGGAAGCCGGCGCGTAAGCGGGCCCGGCCCCCGATCCCACTTTCCTCTTTCCATCGTGGCGGGCCGAAGCCCGCCGTACAGGCCATCGCATGCAGAAGATCGTCGTCCAGGGGGGCCGGCCGCTGCGCGGCGAGGTCCGCATTTCCGGCGCCAAGAACGCGGTGCTGCCGATCCTGTGCGCGGGCCTGCTGGCCGACGCGCCGGTGCTGATCCGCAACGTCCCCGACCTGCACGACGTCAAGACCACGCTGCGGCTGCTGGCCGAGCTGGGCGCCGGCATCGCCGCCGACGGCGAGGCCGGCATCCGCATCGACCCACGCAGCGTGCGCAGCCACGTCGCCCCGTACGAGCTGGTCAAGACCATGCGCGCCTCGGTGCTGGTGCTGGGGCCGCTGCTGGCGCGCCACGGCGCCGCGGAGGTCTCGCTGCCCGGCGGCTGCGCGATCGGTTCGCGCCCGGTCGACCAGCACATCAAGGGCATGCAGGCGCTGGGGGCGGAAGTCAGTGTCGAGCACGGTTTCATCAAGGCCGCGGCCAAGCGCCTGACCGGCGCGCGCGTGGTGTTCGACATGGTCAGCGTCGGCGCCACCGAGAACGTGCTGATGGCCGCCACCCTCGCCGAGGGCCGCACGGTGCTGGAAAACGCGGCGATGGAGCCGGAGATCGTCGACCTGGCGCAATGCCTTACCGCGCTGGGCGCGAAGATCGAGGGCGCCGGCAGCGGCCGGATCGTGGTCGAGGGCGTGGAGCGTCTGCACGGCGGCGAGCACACGGTGGTCGCCGACCGCATCGAGACCGGCACCTTCCTGGTCGCCGCGGCGATGACCGGCGGTCGCATCACCGCCACCCGTGCGCGCCCGGGCACGCTGGATGCGGTGCTGGGCAAGCTGCGCGAAGCCGGGGCGCAGATCGACTGCGACGGCGACCGCATCACCTTGGACATGGACGGCCGCCGGCCGCGCGCGGTCAACCTCACCACCGCGCCGCATCCGGCGTTCCCCACCGACATGCAGGCGCAGTTCATGGCCCTGGACTGCATCGCCGACGGCGTCGGGGTGATCAACGAAACGATCTTCGAGAACCGCTTCATGCACGTGCAGGAACTGCTGCGGCTGGGCGCGGACATCCGGGTCGAGGGCCACACCGCGATCGTGCGCGGCGTCGAAACGCTCGGCGGCGCGCCGGTGATGGCGACCGACCTGCGCGCCTCGGCCTCGCTGGTGCTGGCGGGGCTGGTGGCGCGCGGCGAAACCACCATCGACCGCATCTACCACCTGGACCGCGGCTACGAGAACATCGAGGCCAAGCTCTCGGGGCTGGGCGCCCGGATCCGGCGGGTCGACTGAGCGCCACCGGGCTCCGGCAAGCGCGCATCGCTCAGGGCAACGCCCGCATCCGTAGGTCGACGGTATCACCGCCCAGCTCGTGCTGAAGCAGGCGCACCGGTAGCGGCACGCCTGGCGCCACCCACGCGACGTATTGTTTGCCGGCCTCGCTGGCGAACAGCTTGACTGTGTCCACCCGGCGGCCGCCAACCACCAGCGTCTCGTTGCGTAGCCGGCGATAGGCGAGGATGCGTGCACGGCCGTTCTCGAGCATGCGATAACTCGGAGTGCGGTGGGCAGCGACGTCGGCAGCCAGCGCCACGTTCAGCACCAGCGGATCGACGTCGCCGGCGAGCAGCGGTACCGGCCCGCGCCTGTGCGGCTTGACGTCACCGCTCCAGCTCGCGCGCCGGTGGCGCCAGTCGAAGCGGGCGACGACGCCCTTGTTGGACACTACTGTGGACACGTGCCGGCTGCTGCCCAGCGGGCGCGGCCGGGCAGCGGCGAAATCGAAGACCGTGGCCTGGTCGATGCTACCCAACAGGTTGCCGACGCGCAGGGACACCAGCCAGCGCCCGCCGGTCTGCGGCCGCACGCTCATGCTGCCGCTGGCGGGGCGGCCGTTGTAACTGAGGTCGTAGCGGGCCTGGGCGGGCTTGAGCGCGAGCGCCGGCACAGCCGGGAGCGCGAAGGCCAGCGCCAGCACCGCTGCCGCGGTGCACCGGGTGGAAACGTGAATGCGGGTCATGTCGGGTCCTTTCGGGTGGGCTCAATGCAGCGACCTGAGCCTGAGGTCCATTTCGTCGTCGCCATTGTGCCGGCGCAGGATGCGCATCGGTACCGGCACGCCCTCGGCGATCCACAGCACCGTCTCGCGTGAGCCGTCCGGCATCGACACGCGGGTGGCCGCGTGCGACTTGCCGTCGACGTCGATGGTGTCCTTGCCGACCACTCGGAACGTCATCTGCTTGGCGCGGCCGTCGTCGACCATGCGGTAGCTGTGACTGGCCTCGCCAGCCTGCACATCGCGCACGATCGCGAGGTTGACCAGCATCGCATCGAGATCGCCGGCGCGCAGCGCGACCGGGCCGGCGCGATCGGGCTTGACGTTGCCGCTCCAGCGCGCCTCGCGCCGATCCCAGTCGTAGGTCGCGTGCTTGCTGCTCTTCTTGATCAGCAGCAGCGAGGAGTCGCTGTTGGACAGGGGTTTCCAGTGCCCGCCGTCGGCCTGGAACACGGTGTTCTGGCTGAGCCGGGCGACGGCGCCGTCGATCTCCAGGCTGTATTTCCAGCGATCGCCGCCGACCGCGACCAGAGTCATCGTGCCAGTGCCGCGCAGGCCCATGTAGCTGGCCTGGTAGGTGGCGGTGAACGGCTTGAGCGCCGCGGGCCGGGCCGCGGACGCGGACAGTGCGACGGCCAGCAGCAGGGCCGCCATCGTCGCCGGCAGCCATCCGGGTTTGTGCGGGCAGGGAGCGACCAGGGTCATTGCAGGGTTTCCTTGTATTCGACCAGGCGCAGGTCGGTGCCGTCGTCGCCGTCCTCGCGTTGCAGGATGCGGATCGGCGTCGGCACGCCGCGGGCGACCCAGACCACGGTCTGGTCGTTGCCGTCCTGGCGACTGACCCGCATCGCGTCGTAGGACAGGCCGTCGACCTCGATGCCTTCGGTCTGCGCCGCGACGACGTAGGTGTGCTCGCGCGCGCGGCCGCCTTCGACGAAGCGGTAGTGCAGGGTGCGGCCGGGCGCGGCGTCGCGGATCACCGCCAGGTCGATCAGCAGGCCGCTGAGGTCGCCCTCGCGCAACGGCACCGGCGCGCGTCGCGATTTCTTCAGGTCGCCGTCCCAGCGCGCGCTGCCGGCGACCCAGTCGTAGACCCCGGTGCTGCGCTTGCTGGACAGGAACACGCGCCGTAGCGTGCTCTGGCTGAGCGGCCGGTAGTGGTGGCCGTCGCTGTCGAACAGGGTGCTCTGCTGCACGTTGAGCCCGGTCAGGCGCATCAGGCCGCTGCCGGCCATGCCCAGGTCGATGCGCCAGCGGCGGTCGTCCAGCCGCAGCAACCGCAAGCTGGCATCGCCCAGCCGGCGACCGTCGCTGAACACCTGGTAGGTGGCCACGAACGGCGCCAGCGCCGGTGCCGGGGCAGGGTCGGGCGCGGGCAGCGCGGCGGCGTCGCGCGCTGATGCCGCGGAGGACTGCGTTGCAGTCGGCGGCGCTGCAGTGGGCGGTGCCGACTGCGCCAACACCACGCCGGACAGCAGCCCGCACGCCAACAGCAGGAATCGCGGAAGGGTCATGGCCCGGATCGAGGCTCGCTGTGGTCCAAATGCCCCGTGGAATCTAATTGCAGCGGAGTAAACAGCGGATGACCGTCGAGCAGGACGGTTGCGCCGTGTTCAGCGATGCGCCCGGCGGCCGCCAGTCGCACCACCGCGACCAGCAGCGGATGCTCGACCTGCAGCACGCGTGCGGCCAGCGTGTCGGCTTCGTCGTCGGCGAGCACCGGAACCCGCGCCTGCGCGATCACCGCGCCGGCATCGAGCTCCGGCACCACGAAATGCACGCTGACGCCGTGCTCGCGCTCGCCCGCCGCCAGCGCGCGTGCATGCGTGTGCAAGCCACGGTATTTGGGCAGCAGCGAGGGATGGATGTTGAGTACGCGGCCGCGGAAGCGGGCGACGAAGTCGTCGCCGAGGATGCGCAGGTAACCGGCGCAGACGATCCAGTCCGGCTGCGCTGCGGCCACCGCGACGGCGAGCGCGGCATCGAACTCCGCCCGCGTCGGGAAGGCCCTGGCGTCGCGGCTCCAGCGCAGCGGCGCCGGCACGCGTTGCAGCGCCGGCGCCGCCGGACGATCGCTGAAGACGCCGACGACCTGCGCGGCGAGATGGCCGGCAGCGATCGCGTCGAGCAGCGCCTGCAGGTTGCTGCCGCGGCCGGAGACCAGCACTGCGAGGCGGGGCAGGGGCGATGGAATCGGGGGCGTCGATGCGTCCGGTTGCGCCCGCGGGCCGCGACTTCCGGCGTCGATGTCCCTGCCCCCCATTGCCTCCGCCTCAGGCGATGCGCACGCGGGCAGCGCCCGTCGTTGCCACCACCTCGCCGATGGCGCGATGCGCAAGCCCGAGGCGCTGGAGCTCCGTGGCGACCGCGGCGACGGCCTCGGCCGCGATCACCAGCACGAAGCCGATGCCGCAGTTGAAGGTGCGCCACATCTCCTCGCGCGGCACCGCACCCTCGCGCTGCAGCCAGTCGAATACCGGCGGCAGCACGATGGCCGAGGCCTCGATGTCCAGCCCCAGGCCGTCGGGGATCACGCGGATGATGTTTTCGGTCAGGCCGCCACCGGTGATGTGCGCCATGGCGTGGATCGCCGCACCCTGGTCGCCGCGCAGCAGTTCCAGCACCGGCTTGACGTACAGCGCGGTCGGCGCCATCAGCGCGTCGACCAGCCGCACGCCGCCGAGGTCGAGCTCGGCCGGCCGGCCGGCGCGGTCGTAGATCCGGCGGATCAGCGAATAGCCGTTGGAATGCGGGCCGCTGGAGGCGATGCCCAGCAGCACGTCGCCGGCGCGCACCTTGCGGCCGTCGAGCAGGTCGGACTTCTCCACCGCGCCGACGGTGAAGCCGGCCAGGTCGTACTCGCCCGGCGGATACATGTCCGGCATCTCGGCGGTCTCGCCGCCGATCAGCGCGCAGCCGGCGAGCTCGCAGCCGCGGGCGATGCCGCCGACCACCGCCACCGTGGTGTCGACATCGAGCTTGCCGGTGGCGAAGTAGTCGAGGAAGAACAGCGGCTCGGCGCCCTGCACCAGCACGTCGTTGACGCACATGCCGACCAGGTCGATGCCGATGGTGTCGTGGCGGCCCAGTTGCTGCGCCAGCTTGAGCTTGGTGCCGACGCCGTCGGTGCCCGACACCAGCACAGGCTCGCGGTACTTGCCGGACAGGTCGAACAGCGCGCCGAAGCCGCCGAGTCCGCCCATCACCTCCGGGCGGTAGCTGCGCCGGACCAGGGGCTTGATGCGTTCGACCACGGCGTTGCCCGCGTCGATGTCGACCCCGGCGTCGCGGTAGGTCAGGGGCGTGGGAGCGGGGGGCTTGGGCGTGTTCACACGGATTCCGGCGGCGCGCGAAACCGCGATTTTAGCAGCGCCGCCCCGGCTGCGGCCCGGCGCCGACGCGGCGATGGACGCGCCGGCGCGGGTGCGGCACCATTTCCGTCGGTAGCCAGGCGGGGAGGAGCGATGCGGCGGACGATCCGGATGGCGTGGCGGGCAGGGTGGCTGCTGGTGCTGCTCGCCGGCGGCATCGGCGTGGCCAGCGCGCAACGCGTGGAAGGCGACCGCGCCGCCGCGCGCGGCGTCTACCAGGCCGAGGTCAGCGTCCGCAGCCAGGCCGAAAGCGAGCGCCACGCCGGGTTCGCCCGCGCGCTGGCGCAGGTGCTGGGCAAGCTGTCCGGGGACCGCGGCGCGGCCGCGCGCCCGGGCGTGGACGACGAGATGCGCCGCGCCGGCGACTACGTCGACGGCTACGACTACCGCCAGGACGAGGGCGTGTCGGCGGTCACCGGCGCCCCGACCTACGACACCACCCTGATCGTGCGCTTCGACCGCGACAAGGTCGACGACATCGCCGCCGCGCTCGGCCTGCCGGTGTGGCCGCAGCCGCGGCCCAAGCCGGTGCTGTGGCTGGCGATCGACGACGGCAGCGGCCCGCGCCTGGTGGGCCTGCCCAAGGCCGAGGCGGCGCGCTCGGTTCTGGACCGGGCGCTGGAGCGCGGCTACCGCCTCGGCCTGCCCGCGGGCAGCGCCGCCGAGCAGGCCGCGGTCGGCGCGATCTGGCGCGGCGACACCGGTGCCATCGCCCGCATCTCCGCGCGCTACAGCCCGCCGCTGCAGCTGATCGGCAAGCTGCGCCGCGGCAACGGCGGCTGGGTCGCCGACTGGATCTTCGTCGATCACGGCAAGGTGCTGGCGCGTTGGTCCGACAGCGACCGCAGCGCGCGCCGGGCGATGGCTGCCGGCGCCGACGGCGCCGCCGATGCGCTGGCGCGCCGTTACGCCAAGGTCGCGCCGATCGGGCCGCCCGGCCGCTACCTGGTGCGCTTCACCGGCCTGGACAGCAGCCAGGACTACCTGCGCCTGTCGGCCTGGCTGCAGGACCTGTCGGTGGTGCGCGGGATCACGCCGGTGCGGGCGACGCCGGAGGCGCTGGACCTGGAACTGGAACTGACCACCGGCGTTGCCGGCCTGCGCCGCCTGCTCGACGACGAGCTGCTGGAAGCCGACGGCGCGGACGAGCCGCCGCGCTTCCGGCTGCGCTGAGGCCGCCATGGACGGTCGCGACGAGTACGCGCTGGCGACCTTCCTGCAGCGCCTGCAATGGGGCCTGCTGGCGCTGGCCGTGGGCTGGGGCGTGTGGCTGCTGGCGCCGGTGCTGACGCCGTTCGTGCTGGCCGCGCTGCTGGGCTGGCTCGGCGATCCGCTGGTGGACCGGCTCGAGCGCGCCGGGCGTGCGCGCAATACCGCGGTGATCGTCGTGTTCACGGTGATGGCGGCGATCGTGCTGCTGGGCCTGCTGCTGCTGCTGCCGTTGCTGCAGCGGCAGATCGTCACCCTGGTGGCGTCGTTGCCGAATTATCGCGACTGGTTCATCGGCACCGCGCTGCCGTGGGTCGAGGTGCGCACCGGGCTGCAGCTGGTCGGCTGGCTGGATCCGGCACGGCTGATCGAACTGGTGCGCACGCACTGGCAGCAGGCCGGCGGCGCCGCGGCGACGGTTTTCGGCTACCTCTCGCGCTCGGGCTTCGCGCTGCTGGGTTGGGTGGCCAACGTGGTGCTGCTGCCGGTGCTGACGTTCTTCTTCCTGCGCGACTGGGACCTGTTCGTGGGCCGGGCCGCGGCGCTGGTGCCGCGCGACCACGCAAGCACGGTGGCGCGGCTGGCGCGCGAATCCAGCGAGGTGCTCGGCGGCTTCCTGCGCGGGCAGCTGCTGGTGATGCTGATCCTGGGCGTGCTCTACGGCCTCGGGCTGTGGGCGGTGGGGCTGGACCTGGGGATCCTGATCGGCATCATCGCCGGGCTGCTGACCTTCGTGCCCTATCTCGGGCCGGCGACGGTGGTGGTGCTCGGCAGCATCGCCGCGCTGGTGCAGTTCGGCGATTGGCAGCACCTGGTCGGGGTGGCCGCGGTGTTCGGCATCGGCCAGGCGATCGAGAGCTACTGGCTGACCCCCAAGCTGGTCGGCGACCGCATCGGCCTGCATCCGGTGGCGGTGATCTTCGCGGTGCTGGCCGGCGGCACCCTGTTCGGTTTCCTCGGCATGCTGCTGGCGCTGCCGGTGGCGGCGATCGCCAACGTGCTGCTGCGCTATGCGCACGAGCGCTATACCCAGAGCCGGCTGTATGCCGGCGGGCACCCGGCGATCCTGCTCGACGACTACGTCGCGCCCGACGACAGCGCCGCGAGCCGGGACGACGCGTGAGCGCGCCCGGCCCCGACGCGGCGCGGCAGCTGCCGCTCGCGCTGCGTTACCCCCCCGACCAGCGCCTGCAGACGTTCGTTGCCGCGCCCGCCGGCGCGCTGGCGCAGCTGCGCACGCTGGCGCAGGCGCCCGGCGCCGACGGGCTGTTCCTGTGCGGGCCGGCGGGCGTCGGCAAGACCCATCTGGCGCTGGCCGCCTGCGCGGCCGCGGAGGCCGCCGGTCGCCGCGCCGCCTACCTGCCGCTGCAGGCCGCCGCCGGGCGCCTGCCGCTCGCGCTGGATGCGCTCGAGGGCAGCGACGTGATCGCGCTCGACGGCCTGGATGCCATCGCCGGCAGCCGCGACGACGAGATTGCGTTGTTCGGCTTCCACAACCGCGCGCGCGCGGCCGGCCGCGCGCTGCTGTACACCGCGCGGGTGGCGCCCGATGCCTTGCCGCTGGCCTTGCCGGACCTGCGCTCGCGGCTGGCGCAGTGCGCCCGGATCGCGCTGGCGCCGCTGGACGATGCCGGCCGCCGCACGGTGTTGCGCGAGCGCGCACAGCGGCGCGGGCTGGTGCTGGAGGAGGCGGCGCTGGAATGGCTGCTGCGGCGGGTCGGACGCGACCTGGCCGGGCTCACCGGCCTGCTCGACCGGCTCGACCGGGCCTCGCTGGCGGCGCAACGGCGGGTCACCGTGCCGTTCCTGCGGCGGATCCTGGCGCCCGGCCACTGAGCGGCCGCGGGCACCGCCGCTCAGGAGCTTTCCGCGGCCAGTCCGGCATCCAGCTGCGCCAGCCGCTGCGGCGTGCCGACATCGGTCCAGCGGCCGCGATGGTGTTCGCCGGTCGCCGCTCCGCGCGCGATCGCCGCGCGCAGCAACGGCGCGAGCTTGAAGCGTGGTGGTGTGGCTTCCACGCCGGGGGCCGCGCCGATCGTCGCGCGCCAGTCGGCGAACAGCGACGGCCGGTAGACGCCGATGCCGGCGAAAGTCAGCGCCGCCGCGCCGCTGGCGGCCAGGCCACCGTCCGCGCGCAGGACGAAGTCGCCGTGCGGATGCTGCGGCGGGTTGTCGACCAGCACCAGGTGCGCGGCGCCGGCGGGGGCGCGCGGCAGCCGCGCGAAGTCGTAGTCGCACCAGATGTCGCCGTTGATCGCCAGGAACGGCGTGTCGTCGGCGCCGGCCAGCAGCGGCAGCGCGTGGTGCATGCCGCCGCCGGTTTCCAGCGGCGTGGCGCCTTCGTAGGCGTAGTGCAGGCGCAGGCCCCAGTGCGCGCCGTCGCCGAGCGCGCGCGAGAACTGCTCGGCCAGCCAGCTGGTGTTGACCACCACGTCGCGCACGCCGAGCGCGGCGAGCTTTTCCAGGTGCCAGGCGATCAGCGGCTTGCCGCCGGCGCGCAGCAGCGGCTTGGGCGTGGTCTCGGTCAGCGGGCGCATGCGCTCGCCGAGGCCGGCGGCGAAGATCAGCGCCTTCATCCGGGCCCGGTCCCGGCCGCGCGCGCCGGCGCCGGCACCCGGCGCGCGATCAGCGCGGCCAATGGCGCCAGCTCCGGGTAGCGCGGCAGCACCGCGTCGAGGTAGGCGAAGAAGCGCGGCACGTCGGCGAGGTATTTGGGCTTGCCGTCGCGATGCTGCAGGCGCGCGAAGATGCCGATCACCTTCAGGTGCCGCTGCACCCCGATCCAGTCGGCGTCGCGGCGGAACCGCGCCAGCGGCGGCACCGGCAGGCCGGCGGCCACGGCGCGCGCGTGATAGCGGCCGAGCCAGCCGTCCACGCGCGCCTGCGGCCAGCTCAGGAAGGCGTCCTTGAACAGGCTCAGCGGATCGTAGGCGATTGGGCCGCGCACCGCGTCCTGGAAATCCAGCACCGCCAAGCCGCCGTCCACCGGCATCAGGTTGCGCGGCATGAAGTCGCGGTGCACCAGCACCTGCGGCTGCGCCAGCGCGGCGTCGATCAGGCGCCGGTAGACCAGATCCAGCGTCTCCAGTTCGCCGCAGTCCAGGGTCACGCCGAGATGGCGGCCGAGGAACCATTGGTCGAACAGCCGCAGCTCGCGCGCCAGCAGCGCCTCGTCGTAGGCCGGCAGGTCCGGCGGCGGCGCGATCGCCTGCAGCTTCAGCAACTGCGTAAGGGCGGCGTCGAACAGGGCGTCGGCATTGGAGTCGTCGATCGCCTGCAGGCAGGTGTCCGCGCCCAGGTCCTCCAGCAGCAGGAAACCGCGCTCGACCTCGCGCGCCAGCACCTGCGGTACGCGCACGCCGCCGGCCGCGAGCAGGTCGCGGATGCGCAGCCACGGCCGCACATCCTCCTTGTCCGGCGGCGAATCCATCACGATCCGGCTGGGCGCCGCGCCGAGCGTGCGCCAGTAGCTGCGGAAACCGGCGTCCGTCGACGCGCGCACCAGCGTCGCGGCCGGGGCCGCGAGCGCGTCGCGGGCCCAGGCCAGGCGCTCCAGGGCGCGCGCGGAAGGATCGTCGGCGGGGCGGTTCATGCGTTCTCCGGGCGGGGCGCGGTGCCGCACAGGGTAAACTGCCGCTTCGATTACAGGGAGATGATCGTGGCGACACTGCAACCCGTGCTGCTGTGCGGCGGTTCCGGTACCCGCTTGTGGCCGTTGTCGCGCGAGGCCTATCCCAAGCAGTTCCTGCCGCTGGCGGGCGAGGACAGCCTGCTGCAGGCGACCTGGCGCCGGGTCGCGCCGCTGGCCGACGCCGCGCCGATCGTGGTCGCCGGCGAGGAGCACCGTTTCCTCGCCGCCGAGCAGCTGCGGCTGACCGGCGCGCCGGCCGCGGCGATCGTGCTGGAACCGGTCGGCCGCAACACCGCGCCGGCGATCGCCGCAGCGGCGCTGCAGGCGACCGCGGCGGGCGCGGACCCGTTGCTGCTGGTGCTGCCGTCCGACCATGTCGTCGCCGACGCCGAGGCGTTCCGCGCCGCGGTGCGCGCGGCCTGCGCGGCGGCGGCGGACGGCGCGCTGGTGACCTTCGGCATCGTGCCGGACGCGCCGGAAACCGGCTTCGGTTACATCCAGGCCGCCCCCGGCGAGGGCGTGCGCAAGGTGCTGCGCTTCGTCGAGAAACCCGATGCCGACACCGCCCGGGCCTACCTGGACGCGGGCGGTTACTACTGGAACAGCGGCATGTTCCTGTTCCGCGCCTCGCGCTACCTGGCCGAGCTCGAGCGGCTGCGCCCGGACATCCTTGCGGCCACCCGCGCCGCGTTCGCGGCGGCCCGCCGCGACGGCGACTTCATCCGCCTGGACCGCGACGCCTTCGTCGCCTGCCCCGCGCAGTCGATCGACTACGCGGTGATGGAGCGCACCGATGCGGCGATGGTGCTGCCGGTGGAGGTCGGCTGGAACGACGTCGGCTCGTGGTCGGCGCTGTGGGACGTGGCCGAGCGCGACGCGGCAGGCAATGCCTGCCGCGGCGACGTGATCGCGGTCGACAGCCGCGACAGCTACGCCTATGCGCGGCGGCTGGTGGCGCTGGTCGGGGTCGAGGGCATCGTCGTGGTCGAGACCGACGATGCGGTGCTGGTGGCGCGCAAGGACAAGGTGCAGCAGGTCAAGGAGGTGGTCGCGCAGCTCAAGGCCGACCAGCGCAGCCAGGCGGCGCTGCACCGCGAGGTGCACCGGCCCTGGGGCAGCTACGACTCGGTCGACCAGGGCGAGCGCTTCCAGGTCAAGCGGATCAAGGTCAAGCCGGGCGCGGCGCTGTCGCTGCAGTCGCACACGCGCCGCGCCGAACACTGGATCGTGGTCAGCGGCACCGCGCGGGTGACCCGCGACCACGACGTGTTCGAGCTGCACGCCAACCAGTCGACCTACATCCCGATCGGCGCGAAGCACCGGCTGGAGAACCCCGGCAGCGAGGTGCTGGAACTGATCGAGGTGCAGTCGGGCGACTATCTCGGCGAGGACGACATCGTCCGCTACGAGGACGTGTACGGCCGCGCCTGAACGCAAGCGCCCCGCTTTCGCGGGGCGCCGGGCCTGCGGGCGGAAGCGTCGCGTCAGGTCGTGGCCACGGGCTTCTTGCGGCGCAGCAGTTCGTAGAGGAACAGCAGCACGATCGCGCAGCCGACCGCGAGCGCCCAGACCTGCCAGGTCGCACCCACCCCGAACATGCCCGCGAGGTAGTTGCCGGCGAGCGCGCCGGCGATGCCCAGCACGATGGTCATGATCCAGCCCAGCGGATCCGCGCCGGGCTTGAACAGCCGGGCCAGGATGCCGATCACCGCGCCACCGACGATGTAGCCAAGGATGCCTTCGAACATGCTTGTGCTCCCCTAGGGTGAGATGGGTGTTGCCCGCCGCATCCTAGGGGGTCAGGGCGGCGGAGCCTTGCGGCGGCGCAGCATGCGGGCCAGCATGCCGCCCGGCAGCGCCAGCACGCAGCTGCCGGCCAGCGCCGCGAGGAAGCGCGCGCCCGGGCCGGGCAGGGCGATGCCGAAGACGCCGGCCGCGGATACACCCAGCACGGCGCCCGCGACCCCGAGCAGGGCGCTCGACCAGAAGCCGACGTGGCGCTGCCGGCTGCTGGCCAGTCGCACCAGCAAGCCGGCGAACACGCCGGTCGCCACGAGGGCGATCCAGCCATCGCCGAGGCGTTCGAACAGGCGCAGGAACTGGACGATCTGGACCGGGCCGTGCTCCATGCGCCGCTCCGGGGTTCAGCAGCAGCCGTGGGTGCCGCGTTCCTGGACGCTGGCGGCCACCGCCGCGCCGGTGGTCTCGCCACGCACGCTGGCGGCGTGGTGCTCGGCGAGCACCCGCGCCACCGAGGCGGTGACCTTCTTGCCCATCGGGATGTGCAGGAATTCGTTGGGCCCGTGCGCATTGGAATGCGGGCCAAGCACGCCGGTGATCATGAACTGCGCGCCGGGGAACTTCTCGCCGAGCATGCCCATGAACGGGATCGAGCCGCCCTCGCCCATGTACATCGCCGGCTTGCCGAAGAATTCCCGGCTGGCGGTGTCGATCGCCCGCTCCAGCCACGGCGCCATCGCCGGCGCGTTCCAGCCGGTGGAGGCCTTCTCCAGGTCCAGCGTCACCTGCGCGCCGTTCGGCGGATCGCGCAGCAGGGCGTCCTTGAGCAGGTCGCCGGCGCGCTTGCCGTCCAGGGTCGGCGGCAGGCGCAGCGACAGCTTGACCGCGGTCTGCGGACGCAGCACGTTGCCGGCCGAGGCCAGCGGCGGGATGCCGTCCATGCCGGTGATCGACAGCGCCGGGCGCCAGGTGCGGTTGAGCACCAGCTCGGTCAGGTCGGCGTGCATGGGCTGCATGCCCGGCAGCAACGGGAACTTGTCGTAGACCTCGGTGCCGAGCACTTCGGCGACCTTGGCCGCCTGGAGCGCGCGGTCGGCGGGGATCTCGGCGTGCAGGCCGTCGAGCAGGATCCGGCCGCTGTCCTCGTCCTCGATCCGCGACAGCAACTGCCGCAGCAGGCGGAAGCTCGAGGGCACGATGCCCGACGCGTCGCCCGAGTGCACGCCTTCGGACAGCACCTTGACGGTGAGATTGCCGCCGGCCAGGCCGCGCAGCGAGGTCGTGCACCACAGCTGCTCGTAGTTGCCGCAGCCCGAATCCAGGCATACCACCAGCGAGGGCTTGCCGATCCGCTCGGCGAGGTGGTCGACGTAGGCCGGCAGGTCGTAGCTGCCCGATTCCTCGCAGGCCTCGATCAGCACCACGCAACGCGCATGCGGTGCGCCCTGCGCCTGCAGTGCCTGGATCGCCGCCAGCGAGCCGAAGATCGCATAGCCGTCGTCGGCGCCGCCGCGGCCGTACAGGCGCTCGCCGCGCAGCACCGGCGTCCACGGCCCCAGGCCTTCGTCCCAGCCGGTCATCTCCGGCTGCTTGTCCAGGTGCCCGTAAAGCAGCACGCAGTCCTCGCCGGTGTCCGCGCCGGTGGCCGGGATCTCCAGGTAGATCAGCGGCGTGCGCCCTTCCAGCCGCACCACCTCCACCGTCATCCCGGGGATCGCCTGGGCCCGGGCCCAGGTCTCCATCAATCCGGCGGCAGCGTCCATGTAGCCGTGCCCGACCCAGTCCGCGTCGAACATCGGCGACTTGTTGGGGATGCGGATGTATTCGACGAGTTGGGGAACGATGTCCGCGTCCCATTTGTCGGCGACGAAGCGTTCGATCTTGCTGGCATCCATGGCGGGCCTTGCGTGCGTGGAGTCGCCGAATTCTACGCTGCGGCGGCGTGTAGGACTTTTCCTACGCCGGGATGCGGCATTTCCCGGCTTCGCCGCGGCGGATGCGGCGATAGGGTGGCGGCATCGGGATGCGGACACTGTTTCCACCGGCAGCCAAGACCAGCCGGCCCGGAAACGGAAGCCCACATCACCCAAGGAGATCCGCCATGAACACCTTCGCCGCTACCCTCAAGTCGCTCGCCCTGACCCTGCTGCTGGCCACCAGCGCGCTGTCCGCCTCCGCGTTCGCCGCCGACCGGGTCAACATCAACACCGCCGACGCCGCCACCATCGACCGGGTGCTGCTCAACGTCGGCCCGTCCAAGGCGCAGGCCATCGTCGCCTACCGCAAGGCCCACGGCAGCTTCCGCAGCGTCGAGCAGCTGGCACTGGTCAAGGGCATCGGCCTGAAGACGGTCGAGAAGAACCGCGACCGCATCGTGCTCGGCACCGTCGCCCCGGCGCGCAAGCCGGCCGCGCCCGCCGCGCGCAAGGTCGCCACGCGCTGACCGCTACGCCGGACGCGCACGGAGGCGCGCCGCGGCCGCAGGAGCAGGACGCTCCAGCCAGGACCGGCAGGATGCCGCCACAGGGACGTATGCCGCCCGCCCCGCGCAGGAAGCGCGAGGCGGGCGGCTCTGTTGCGGCCGGGCGGGCCCGCCCGGCGGGGTGGCCAATGTCGCCGCCGCGCCTCGTTACACTGGCGGCATGGAGCGCGCGATCCGGATCATCCCCGCCAACGAGTACCGGCGCCAGCGCTGGCGCAACGGGGCCGGCTGGACCCGGGAGATCCATGCGCAGCCGGCGCCGGCGCCCGCCGACGGCTGGGACTGGCGCCTGTCGATCGCCGAGATCGAGCAGGACGCACCGTTCTCCGTCTTTCCCGGGATCGAGCGCGAACTGCTGCTGCTGGCCGGCAACGGCCTGCGCCTGCGCTTCGACGACGGCGAGATCCGCGAGCTGTTGCCGCCGCACGACCGCCTGCATTTTGCCGGCGAGCGCGCGTTGCGCGGCGAACTGCTCGACGGCCCGACCCAGGACTTCAACCTCATGTGGCGCCGCGACGCGTTCGACGCCCGGCTCTGGCACCGGCCGCTGGTGGGGACGATGGTGCTGTTCGCCGGACCCGGCGAAACCTGGGCCGTGCACCAGTTGGCCGGGCATGCACGCTTCGCCGACGACTCCGGGCTGGGCGACCTGCAGCAGGGCGATACCGCCTTGCTCGCCGCCACTGCCGCACGCCGGCGTTGCGTGCTCGACGGCAGCGGCGCGGTGCTGCTGGTGCGCCTCGCCCCGCGCGAGCGCCGCTAGGCGACCCCGGGCAGCGGCCGCAACCGCACGTCCGCCGGGCCCCGCACGGCGCTGGCGCCCTGCGGCCGGGCGTCGTTGCCGCAGCGGGGCTCCATCACCGGACCGGGGATCCGGGGGCGCTCGCAGCCAGGTACCTGAGCGCCGACCTGCAAGGGCACGGACAGCCCCGGCCCACCGCTGCGGCGGTGGGGTGGGCAGGCGTCGCGGCCGCTGCCTCAGAACCGGTAGTTCACCCCGATCCACGCGCTGCGCGGCGCGCCCGGGCTGATGTTGTTGTTGCTGTGGGCGCTGGCGAAATAGCGCCGGTCGGTCAGGTTCTCGATGTTGAGCTGCAGTTGCAGCGCCGGGGCGAGGGTCCAGTACACGGCCGCGTCGAAGCGGGTGAAGGCCGGCAGCTCGACCGCGTTGTCCACGTTGGCGAAGATCGCGCCGCGGTGGACGATGCCCAGGCCGACGCCGAAGGCCGGGGTGAAGTCGTAGCGGTTCCACAGCGAGGCCGAATGCCGCGGCAGCTGCGCCAGGCGATTGCCGGCCAGCGCGGTGGCCGACTGGGTGCTGGTGATCTCGCCGGTCTGGTACGCGTAACCGCCCATCAGTTGCCAGGCCGGGGTGATGCGCCCGGCGATGCCCAGCTCCACGCCCTTGGCGACCTGGCCGTCGACCAGCAGCGAGCGGGTCGGGTCGGCGGGGTCGGCGACCGCGACGTTGCCGCGGTCCAGCCGGTAGACCGCGAGGCTGGCCTGCAAGTCCGGGCGCAGGTCCCACTTGGCGCCGAGCTCACGGTTGCGGAAAGTTTCCGGGTCCAGCGCCGCGTTGCCGACGTTCAGCGAGGCCAACTGGTCGCCGGCGCGCGGCTGATAGGCGACCGAGTAGCTGGCGTACAGCGAGACGCGGTCCAGCGGCTTGTACACCAGCCCGGCGCGCGGCGAGAGCAGGCCGTCGTCGCTGCGGAAGGTCTCGCCGCTGCGGTGGTCGCGCAGGTCGACGCGGAAGTCGTCGTAGCGCAGGCCGGCGATCAGCTGCCACTGCGGCGACAGTTCGATCTGGTCCTGCAGGTACACCGCGGCGACCTCGGCCACGCCGTGGTTGTCGGCGTCGCTGGCCTTGCGGCGGAACTCCACCGGCAGCGGGCTGCGCGGATCCGACAGCGGCACGCTGATGCCGGTGACGGTGCTGCCCGGCGCGCCGAAGTAGCCGGTCATGCGCAGGTTGTCGGTGACCTGGCGGCCGAACTCGGCGCCGGCCAGCACGGTATGCCGCACGCCGCCGGTAGCGAGCTTCCACACCAGGTCGGTCTGGTTGAACAGGTTGCGGCGGGTGGTGGCGTTGTTGTAGGCCGCCAGGGCCACGCT
This sequence comes from Cognatiluteimonas weifangensis, assembly GCF_003416885.1. Classification (GTDB taxonomy): domain Bacteria; phylum Pseudomonadota; class Gammaproteobacteria; order Xanthomonadales; family Xanthomonadaceae; genus Cognatiluteimonas; species Cognatiluteimonas weifangensis. Next base: position 199,992 of record NZ_QVPD01000001.1, on the reverse strand, counting down.
GTCGGTGGCGGCGTCCACCGCGCCCGGGAACACGTTCTGGTAGAACTTGTCGTAGTCGGCCCAGCGCAGGTGGTTGCGCAGGCTCAGGCTGTCGCCGAAGTCGTGGTCCAGCACCGCGTCGAAGGCGTCCACGGTGGCCTGCACCGGGCTCAGTTCCGGGTTGCCGAAAAAGCGCGAGGGATCGACATCGAGCGGGCGCCCGCCCAGCGACGGCACGCCGCGGTCGGCCACCCGCGCATCGTGGAAATGCTCGTAGGACAGCTGCAGCCGGGTGTGCGCGCCCAGGTCGATGCCGAAGGTCGGGTTCAGGCCATGGCGCTCGAGCTCGTAGCCGTCGCGAAAGCTCCCGGAGTCCTCGTACACCGCGTTGATGCGGAAGCCGGCATCGGCGTTGCCGCTGCCCAGGCCAGTGCCGTAGTCGAGCGTGGCGCGGCGGCGGTCGCCGGAGCCGAACTGCAGGGTGCCGCTGCGGTGGCTCTGGCCGTCCGCCTGGCGGGTCACGCGGTTGATCACGCCGCCGCTGCCGCCGCGGCCGAAGATCATCGCGTTGGGGCCCTTCAGCGCCTCCACCCGCTCCAGGTTGTAGAGGTCGCGGATGTACTGCACGTCGTCGCGGATGCCGTCGACGAAGAAGTCGCCGGTCGAGCTGGTGCCGCGGAACACCGGCGTATCGCGATTGCCCTCGCCCTGCGCCACGCCGATGCCGGGCATGTAGCGCAGGGTGTCGGCGAGGCTGGTCATGGCCTGATCGGCGGCCAGCTTGTCGGTGACCACGGTCACCGCCTGCGGCACGTCGAGCAGGCGCGTGTCGGTGCGGGTGGCGGTGCGGGTCTTGCGCGCCGTGTAGTCCGGCAGATAGCGCTGGCCGACCACGGTGACACCGGCCAAGTCCTGGGGAGCGTCGTCGTCGACGGGGTCGCCGTCGGCGGCCAGGGCCGGCGCGCACAGGGCCAGGCCCAGGGCCAGGGTCAAAGGGGCACGACAACAGCGCGCGGCGCGCGCACGGGACAGGGACGGCATCGGTTCCTCGGCAAATGGGGCGGCCTGTGGGCCGCGTCATCCGCCATGGTAATGAGAACGATTCGCAGTCGCAATCGTTTCGGTGCCGGACTCAGTCGCGGTCGTCGCGGGTCCAGACGGCGTCGTCCTCGAGCTTGACCGGGAACCGGACCGCCGGGGTGTAGGCCGGCGGATTCAGCGGCCGGCCGTCGCGGACGTCGAACCTGGAGCCGTGCAGCACGCATTCGATGGTGCCGCTGCCGGCATCGAAGCAGCCGGCCGACAGCTCGAAGTCCTCGTGGCTGCAGCGGTCCTCCAGCGCGTAGTAGGCGCCGTCATAGTTGACCACCAGGATGGGGGTATCGCCGTCCCAGACCAGCTTGCTCTCGCCGGGCAGCATTTCGGAGGTGGCGCAGACGCGGATCCAGTCGGGCATGGCGGGCTGTCTCGGCAACGGCGGGTGGCAGCAGCGGCGCCGGGCGCGCAGGTGTTCGTCGCTGCGCAGGGCCGGCGGACGCGCCGCTACAGGGGTTTTTCCAGCACCTCGAAGCGCAGGTCGTCGCGCCTGGGGATGCCGAAGCGCGGATCGGTGGCGGGGAACGGCTTCTTGATGCCGGTGCGGCGGTAGCCGCGGCGCTGGTACCAGGCGATCAGTTCCTCGCGCAGGTCGATCACGGTCATGCGCATCGCCGGCAGCCGCCACTCCTCGCGCACGATGCGCTCGGCCTCGGCCAGCACCGCGCGGCCGAGGCCGCCGCGTTGCAGCTCCGGACGCACCGCGAACATGCCGAAATAGCCGGCGCCGTCGACCTCGGCGACATGCGCGCAGGCCAGCGGCAGGCCGTCGCGCTCGGCCAGCACGATCCGGCTGCGCGACCGCGCCAGGTCGGCGTACAGCACTTCCGGGACGATGCGGTTGCCGTCCAGCAGGTCGGCCTCGGTGGTCCAGCCGCGGCGGCTGGCGTCGCCACGGTAGGCGGCGGTGACCAGCTCCACCAGCGCCGGCACGTCGTCCGCGGTGGCGGCGCGGAACGCCGGGGCAGGGGAGGCGACGGGGGCACTCATGGCGACAGGGCCCGCAGGTTAGGCCAGAGCATCAGCGCCAACAGCAGCAACAACAGCGGCACGGCCAGCCACAGGATCGCCCGGATGGCCTTGCCGGCCCGGCCCTGGATCGCCTCGGTGCGGTCGTTGATGCGCTCGGCGCGGTCGAGTTGCGCCTGGTACAGCGCCATGTATTCGCGCTGAAGTTGCAGGCTCGCGCGCTGGTTGTCGCGGATCTCGCGCAACAGCGTGGCGGTCTCGTCGGGCATCGGATCCTCCGTCGGCACCGGCGGAGTCTAGCCGAGCAGGCGCCGCACCTTCAGCAGCGCCGCGATGAAGGCCTCGATCTCGGCGTGGGTGTTGTAGAAGGCGAGCGAGGCGCGGCAGGTCGCCGGCACGCCGTAGAACTGCATCAGCGGATGCGCGCAGTGGTGGCCGGAGCGCACAGCCACGCCTTCCAGATCGAGCAGCGTGGCCAGGTCGTGGGCGTGCGCGCCTTCGACCAGGAACGAGACCACGGCCGCCTTGTCGGGCGCGGTGCCGATGATGCGCAGGCCCGGGATCTTGCGCATTTCCTCGGTCAGGTGCGCCAGCAGCTCGGTTTCGCGCGCGGCGACGTTGGCCATGCCCAGCGCGCCCAGGTAATCGACCGCGACGCCGAGGCCGACCTGGCCGGCGATGTTGGGGGTGCCGGCCTCGAAACGGTGCGGCGGATCGTTGAAGGTGGTGCCCTCGAAGCGCACCTGCCGGATCATCTCGCCGCCGCCGAGGAACGGCGGCATCGCCGCCAGGTGCTCGCGCCGCGCCCACAGCGCGCCGGTGCCGGTCGGGCCGCACATCTTGTGCCCGGTGAGGGCGTAGAAGTCGCAGCCGATCGCGGCGATGTCCACCGCCATGTGCGGCAGCGCCTGCGAGCCGTCGACCACGGTGACCACGCCGCGCTTGCGCGCCAGCCGGCAGATCTCGCGCACCGGGTTGATGGTGCCGAGCACGTTGGAGACGTGGGCCACCCCGAGCAGCTTGACCTCCTGGGTCAGCGCGGCGTCCAGCGCGTCCAGGTCGAGCGCGCCGTCGGCGGTGATCTCCGCGACCTTGATCGTGGCGCCGGTGCGTTGCGCAACCAGCTGCCACGGCACGATGTTGGCGTGGTGCTCCATGCGCGTGAGCACGATCGCGTCGCCGGGCCGCAGCTGCGGCAGCGCCCACGAATAGGCCACCAGGTTGATGGCGAAGGTGGTGCCGCTGGTGAACACGAGCTCGTCGCTGCGCACGTTGAGATGGCGCGCCAGCTTGCCGCGCGCGGCCTCGTAGGCGTCGGTCGCCTCGTTGCCCAGCGCGTGCACCGCGCGGCTGACGTTGGCGTTGTGGCGGCGGTAGAAATCGTCGGTCGCCGCGATCACCGGCTCCGGCTTCTGCCCGGTGTTGGCGGAGTCGAAATAGACCAGCGGCTTGCCGTGGACCTGGCGGTCGAGTAGCGGAAAGTCGGCGCGCACCCGCGCCCAGTCGATCGCGGCCGGGATCGGCGTGGCCGCGTTCATGCCGGCGCCAGCGCGGCCAGGGCGCGGTCCAGCGACGCGGTCAGCGTCTCGCGCAGGGTGGCTGGTTCCAGCACCGCCAGCACCTCGCGGCAGAAGGCCGCGGTCAGCAGACGCCGCGCCTCGGATTCGGGCAGGCCGCGCGAGCGCAGGTAGAACATCGCGGTGGGATCGAGCTGGCCGACGGTGGCGCCGTGCGCGGCCTTGACCTCGTCGGCGTAGATCTCCAGCACCGGCTGGGTGTCGATCTCGGCCTGGTCGGACAACAGCAGGTTCTTGTTGGACAGGTTGGCGTCGCTGCCGTCGGCGCCGGGGCGGATGACGATGCCGCCGTGGAACACCGCGCGGCCGCGGCCGGCGCCGAGGCCACGCCAGGTCAGGTCGCAGGCGGTGTCGCGGGCGATGTGCTCGATGTGCAGGCGGGTGTCGAGGTGGCGCTTGTCGCTGGCCAGCAGCACGCCGTTGCAGACCAGCATGGCGTTCTCGCCTTCCAGGCGCACGTTGAGCTCGTGGCGCGACAGCGCGGCGCCAAGCTCCAGGTCCAGGCGCTGGTATTGCGCCTCGCGCGCCAGCACCGCGTCGGTGCGCGCCATCAGCGTCGCGCGCGGCGCTTCGTCCTGCAGCCGCAGGTGCTGCAGCTGCGCGCCGGCGGCCAGATGCACGTGGGTCAGGGTGTTGCCGAGATGGGCGTGGGCGCCGGCGGCGAGGTGGTGCTCGACGACGGTCGCCTCGGCGCCGCGGCGCAGTTCGATGAAATGGCGCGCATGCCAGGCGAGGTCGGCGTCCGCGGCCGCGCCCACGAACACCAGCTGCAGCGGCGCGGGCAGGCGCACGTGCTCGGCCACGCGCAGCACCGCGCCGTCGACGGCGAAGGCGGCGTTGAGCCGGGCGAAGACCTCGTCGGCGCGTTCGAAGCGGCGCTGCAGGAAATTGCCGGCGCGCGGGTCCGGGTCGGCCAGGACCTGCGCCAGCGGGCGCAGCGTGGCGCCGGCCGGCAGCCCGGACAGGTCGGACAGCTCCGGGTCGAAGCGGCCGTTGACCAGCACCATCCGCGGCGCCGGGATGGCGGCCAGCAGCGCCGGGTCGACCGCGGCGTGCGGCTGCGGCAACGCACTGAAGCTGCGGCGCTCCAGCGCGCGCAGCGGCGTGTACTTCCAGGCCTCGCTGCGCGTCGGCGGCAGGCCGTCGCGCAGCGCCGCATCCAGCGCCAGGCGGCGTCCGGCGTCGCCGTCGAAACCGGCGGCCAGCGAGTCGAGCAGCGCGCCCATCAGGCGGCCTCCGGCGCGACCCGGTCCTTGAGCCAGGCGTAACCGTGGGCTTCCAGTTCCAGCGCCAGCTCCGGCCCGCCGCTCTCGACGATGCGGCCGTCGGCCAGCACGTGCACCACGTCGGGCTTGATGTAGTCCAGCAGGCGCTGGTAGTGGGTAATCACCAGGAACGCGCGCTCGGGCGAGCGCAGCGCATTGACGCCGTCGGCGACGCTCTTGAGCGCGTCGATGTCCAGGCCCGAGTCGGTCTCGTCCAGGATCGCCAGTGCCGGCTCCAGCACCGCCAGCTGGAAGATCTCGTTGCGCTTCTTCTCGCCGCCGGAAAAGCCCTCGTTGACCCCGCGCTGCAGCAGGCGATCGTCCAGGTGCAGGATCGCCAGCTTCTCGCGCACCTTCTTCAGGAACTGCATCGAGTCCAGCTCCGGCTCGCCGCGCGCCTTGCGCTGGGCGTTGAGCGCGCTGCGCAGGAAGTAGGTGTTGTTCACGCCCGGGATCTCGACCGGGTACTGGAAGGCGAGGAACACCCCGGCCGCCGCGCGCGCCTCCGGCGCCAGCTGCAGCAGGTCGCGGCCCTGGAACTCGACGCTGCCGGCGGTCACCTCGTAGCCGTCGCGCCCGGCCAGGATGTTGCCCAGGGTGGACTTGCCGGCGCCGTTGGGGCCCATGATCGCGTGCACTTGCCCGGGCTGCACCTGCAGCGACAGGCCCTTGAGGATGTCGCGGCCGTTGATGCGGGCGTGGAGGTTGTCGATCTTCAGCATGGGATTGGGATTGGGATTCGGAGTGGGGAAATGGGAAGCGGGGAAGGGGGACCGGGTCAGCCGACCGCGCCTTCCAGGCTGACGTCCAGCAGTTTCTTGGCTTCGACCGCGAACTCCATCGGCAGCTCGCGGAACACCTGCTTGCAGAAGCCGTCGACGATCATCGACACCGCATCCTCCTCGCCGATGCCGCGGCTGCGGCAGTAGAACAGCTGGTCGTCGGAGATCTTGGAGGTGGTGGCTTCGTGTTCGACGGTGGCGCCGGGCTGCTTGACCTCGATGTAGGGGAAGGTGTGGGCGCCGCACTGCTTGCCGATCAGCAGCGAGTCGCACTGGGTGTGGTTGCGCGCGCCCTCGGCGCTGCGCTCGACCTTGACCAGGCCGCGGTAGATGTTCTGGCCGCGGCCGGCGCTGATGCCCTTGCTGACGATCTTCGACTTGGTGCGCTTGCCGATGTGGATCATCTTGGTGCCGGTGTCGGCCTGCTGGTAGTGGTGGGTCAGCGCGACCGAATGGAACTCGCCCACCGAATCGTCGCCGCGCAGCACGCAGCTGGGGTATTTCCAGGTGATCGCGCTGCCGGTCTCGACCTGGGTCCAGGTCACCTTGCTGCGCGCGCCGCGGCACTCGGCGCGCTTGGTGACGAAGTTGTAGATGCCGCCGACGCCGTTCTCGTCGCCGGGGTACCAGTTCTGCACCGTGCTGTATTTGATGTTGGCGTCGTCCAGCGCCACCAGCTCGACCACCGCCGCGTGCAGCTGGTTCTCGTCGCGCATCGGCGCGGTGCAGCCTTCCAGGTAGGAGACGTTGGAACCCTCTTCGGCGACGATCAGGGTGCGCTCGAACTGGCCGGTGTGGCCGGCGTTGATGCGGAAATAGGTCGACAGTTCCATCGGGCAGCGCACGCCCTTGGGAATGAACACGAAGCTGCCGTCGGAGAACACCGCCGAGTTGAGCGCGGCGAAGTAGTTGTCGCCCACCGGCACCACCGTGCCCAGGTACTGGCGCACCAGCTCCGGGTGTTTCTGGATGGCATCGCTCATCGAGGTGAAGATGATGCCCACCGCCGCCAGTTCCTTCTGGAACGTGGTGCCGACCGACACCGAGTCGAACACCGCGTCCACCGCTACCCCGGCCAGCTTGGCGCGCTCGTGCAGCGGCACGCCGAGCTTGTCGTAGGTGTCGATCAGCTCCTTGGGCACCTCGTCCAGCGACTTGTACTTGGGGCCCTTGGGCGCGGAGTAGTAGCTCAGCGCCTGCAGGTCGATCGGGCCGAGCCTGAGCTTGGCCCAGTCCGGCTGGCGCATGGTCAGGAAGTGGCGGTAGGCGTCCAGCCGCCACTGCGTCATCCACTCCGGCTCGTGCTTCTTGGCCGACAGCGCGCGGATGATCTCCTCCGACAGGCCCGGCGGCAGCGAATCGGTCTCGATGTCGGTGATGAAACCGGCGTCGTAGCGGCGGCCGAGTTGTTCGATGATCTGCGCGTTGCCGGGCGCGGCGGTATCCATGGGCGGGGTCCGGGCGGGAAGGGCTTGGGGCGTGGCGGTCGGTGGGGTCATGGGGTACTCGGCGCCGGCGCGGCGGCCTTGCGCAAGACGGGGGTCGGCAGCGGCTGCGCCAGCATGTGCGCCAGGGTCACGCCGCGCAGGGCCTCGGCGACGACGTCGTTGAGCCGGCGCCAGTTGGCGCGGACGCCGCAGGATTGCTCGATGCTGCAGGTGCCGGTGTGGATGCTGCACTCGGTCATGGCCAGCGGCCCTTCCATCGCCTCGACGATCTCGATCAGGCTGATAGCGGTCGCGTCGCGGGTCAGGCGGTAACCGCCGTTGACGCCGCGGAAGCCTTCGACCAGGCGCGCCTGGGCGAGCGGCTTGAGCACCTTGGCCACGGTGGGGATTTCCAGCCCGGCCTGTTCGGCCAGGTCCGCCGCGCTGAGCACGACGCCCGGCCGCGCGGCAAGCGCGGTCAGGACGACAGTGGCGTAGTCGGTGAGCTTGGTGACGCGCAGCATGGCAGGGGCCGGGGTGGGGGAAATCCGCAGCGCGGATGCGGGCCCGGGAGGACGGCCCGCATTTCGTACTGAAATTGTACGGATTTCCGCCGCGCGGGCCAACCCGGCGCGCGGCGGGCGGCAATCAGCCGGCGGACGGCGCCTGCGGCGCGGGTGCCGGCGGCAGCACCCACTGCACGTACGGCCGTTGCGGCACCTGTCCCGGCGGCAGGTAGGCCGGCGCCGGCTGGCCGGCCGGCCCCAGCGCGTGGATGAAGCGATACAGCGCGCGGCGGTCGGATTCATCCATCGCCCGCACCGCGAAGTCCGGCATCGGCGGGCGCGTGTGCAGTTCGGCGCTGTACTCGAGCCAGGCGGCCTCGTCCATTTCCTGCACCTTGAGCCGCAGGTTGGCGGGGTAGGTTGTGCCCCAGGGGCCGCTCCAGCCCAGCGGCGAGCCGGTCAGCCAGTCGTGCTGCGGCGTCTGCCCGCCGGATTCGGCATAGCCCGGCGTGTGGCAGTCGTTGCAGCCGGCGATCCGGGTCAGATATTCGCCGCGCGCGCGCAACTTGGCCTCGCTGGGCATGGCGGCGGGGGCGGAGGTGGGGGCCGGAGTCAGGTTGGCGGCCAGGGCCGCGGTATCGACGGTCTGCGGGCCCGGGGCGCAGGCGGCGAGCGTCGAGACGGCCAGCAGGGACAGGGTGGGGCGTGCGTGCATCGGAAGTTCTCGTTACGGGAATGCCGAGCAAACGCCACCCGGCGCGATCGGCGGCCACGCGATGGCGATCGGCGGCCGCTGCGGCGACAATGCGGGTTTTCGCCCCACGGAATTCCCATGCCGCGCAAGATCGTCGCCCGCAAGTCCCGCATCCACGGCAACGGCGTGTTCGCCCTCGCCCCGATCGCCAAGGGCGAGCGGATCATCGAATACAAGGGCCTGCGCCGCACCCATGCCGAGGTCGATGCCGGCGACAGCGGCGATATCGAGAGCGGGCACACCTTCCTGTTCACCCTCAACGACGATTACGTCATCGACGCCAATTACGGTGGCAACAGCGCGCGCTGGATCAACCACAGCTGCAAGCCCAATTGCGAGGCGGTGCTGGACGAGAACGCGCGCGATCCGAAGAAATCGCGCGTGTTCATCGAGGCCATCCGCGCGATCGAGCCGGGCGAGGAGCTTACCTACAACTACGGCATCACCTTGGACGAGCCGCACACCGCGCGGCTGAAGAAGATCTGGGCCTGCCGTTGCGGCGCCCGCAAGTGCACCGGGACCATGCTCCAGCCCAAGCGCTAGATGCGCGACGCGGGCCCCGGGTCGCATGACTGATGGCGGTGTCGGCGAGGGGCCGGCAATCGCATGCTGGCACGCCCCCGTCGCGGAGCCCGGCAATGCCATCCTGGACCAAGACCGCATGCTGTCTGCTCGCGCTGGCGGCGGTGCTGCCGGCCGCATCGGCCCCGGCCCTCGCGCAGGGGCCTGCCGACGCCGCCCCGATCGCAGTGCTCAAGCTCGAGCCGTATCGCAAGAGCGTCGCGGTCAGGGTGGTGGCCAATGGCAAGCCAGGGCTGTTCACGCTGGATACGGCCGGCGGCAATACCGTCGTTTCCCCCGCCTTCGCGGCTGCGGCGGGCTGCAAGCCGTGGGGCCGGATGGTCGGCTTCCAGATGACCGGCAACCGTCTGGAGATGCCGCGCTGCGATGATTTCGACCTCAGCGTCGGCGGCCACGCCTTGCGGGCGCCGGTTGCCGGGGTGCTCGATGTCACTGCCCTGATCGCAAAGGACGCCGAGCCCGTGGACGGTTCGCTGGCGCTCGATGTGTTCGATGGCCAGACGATCAGCATCGATTTCGCCGCCGGCGAGTTGGTGGTGGAGTCGCCCGCGAGCGCGCGACGCCGCATCGCCGGGGCGCGCGAGCTGCCGCTGCGGCTGGTGCGGGAATACGGCGTGGCGCTGGCGGCGATGGTCGAGGTGCCCACCCGCAAGGGAATCGTCCGCTTCGAGATCGACAGCGGCAACGGCGGCACGATCCTGGTGTCCAGGCCCTACGCGGCGCTGTTCGGCCTCGACCCCGAAGCGCAGGGGCCGCAGCACGGCGCCTTCGACATCGCGCCCGGCATCCGCGTCGAGGGCCTGATGTTCACGCCCGACCTCACCATCGACGGCAACATCGGCATGCCCTTCCTCAAGGATTGGGTGGTCACCCTGGACCTCGCCGAAGGCCGCCTGTGGGTCCAGCGCAGCCGCGCGACGCCACCCCCCGGCATGGGTACGCCGCCGCCACTGCCGCGAGCGGCCTGAACCGCGTTGCGTCCACCGGCCGAAAGGTTGCAATGACTTCCGCCAGTTAGACGCGCCGCCGCCGCCGGCTATCGTGCCCGGCAATCCCGCGATTCCCGGACCCGCACGCATGCGCGCACTGTTGGCGACCTTGCTCCTGGCCACGGCCGGCCCGGCCCTGGCGATCGACGTCGACGGCCGCATCGATCCGGCCGAATGGCAGGGCGCCGAGCACATCACCGATTTCCGCGTGGTCGAACCGCTGACGCGCGCGCCGTCGCCGTACCCGACCGAAGCCTGGATCAAGGCCACGCCCGAGGGCCTGGCGATCGGGTTCCGCAACACCCAGCCGGCCAGCGTGCCGCGCACCTACCGCCGTACCCAGCGCGACGAGGACGCGCAGGTGGACCGCGTCAACCTGATGGTCGATTTCGACGGCGACGGACGCACCGGCTACAACTTCACCCTGTACATCACCGACGGCATCATCGACGCCACCATCGCCAACGAGTCCGACTTCAACAAGGACTGGGACGGCAACTGGCGGCATGCGACCAGCGAGGACGGCGACACCTGGTCGGCGGAGATGCTGATCCCCTGGTACATCGCGCCGATGCGCAAGGGCGCCGAGGGCAAGCGCACGCTGGGCATCTACCTGGACCGCGTGATCGGTTCCACCGGCGAGCGCGTGGCGTGGCCGGCGGCGAGCTTCACCCGGCCGCGCTTCCTGTCGGAGTTCTCGCCGCTGGCGGTGCCGCAATACAGCCAGTCGCTGCTGGCAGTCACGCCGTACGCGGTCGGCAGCTACGACAACATCGCCGGCCAGGAGCACTTCGACGCCGGCGTCGACCTGGTCTGGAAACCCAACGGCCAGACCCAGCTCACCGCGACCGTCAATCCGGACTTCGGCCAGGTGGAAAGCGACGACCTGGTGGTCAATTTCGGCGCCAACGAGACCTTCTTCAGCGACAAGCGCCCGTTCTTCACCGAGAACCAGGGCATCTTCGACTTCGGCACGCCGTCGGACTTCAGCCAGCTGCTGTACACGCGCCGGGTCGGCGGCCCGGCGGACGACGGCAGCGGTCCCGGCGACATCACCGCGGCGGTCAAGCTCAACGGCAGCCTGGGCGCGTACAAGTACGGCCTGTTCGCGGCCGAGGAGGCCGATGCCGCCGGGCGCTCGTTCCGCGCGCTGCGGCTGGTGCGCGACTACGACAAGCAGAACCTCGGCTTGATGCTGACCCAGGTCGAGCATCCGTACCTGGACCGCGAGGCGACGGTGCTCGGCATCGACCACAACTGGCGGCCGACCGAGCACCTCAACGTGCAGACCCGGCTGCTCGGCAGCCGCATCGACCAGGCCGGCGACAGCACCCGCGGCAGCGGCGCGACTGTGGTCGTGGACTACGAGCTGGACAACGGCTGGCGCTCGCAATGGCTGGCCATGCACTTCGGCGACAGCCTGCAGATCAACGATTTCGGCTACCTGTCGCGCGCCAACCTCAACTACGGGCACTGGCAGCTGTCGCGCCGTTTCACCGACCTGCCGGAAACCTCGGCGTATGCCTCGCACGAGTGGCGCTGGCGCATCAGCGGTACCGACAACGACCATGGCCTGGCGCTGCAGCGGCAGTTCCGGATGATGCGCCAGAGCACCCGGCGCGACGGCGGCAACGAGTACGCGCAAATCAACATCAACTCCGCCGGGCAGGACGACCGCCTGCTGCGCGGCCATGGCAGCATCGCGATGCCGGCGAATTTCAACGCGTTCTACGAGCGGTCGCGCCCGCGCAAGGGCGACTGGGAGTTCTACGGCAACGTGGGCATCAACCGCGGCGGCATCGGCCCCGATCGCAAGCTCGGCTACAACGCCCAGTTCAGGCCGACCTACTTCATCAGCGATGCCTTCAACGTGTTCGTGCTCGGCTACCTGGAGCACGCGCCGCAGTGGGTGGTATGGCAGCGCGACAACCTGGTCGGTACCTTCGACGAGCGCGCGCTGGAGATCGATGCGGGAGTCAACTGGACCATCGGCGACCGCCAGGAACTGCGGGTCAAGCTGCAGGCGATCGGCCTGGAGGCGAAGCTGCGCCAGGCCTGGCGCGCCGCGCCGGACGGCACCCCGATCCCGGTCCAGGAGCCGGTCGCCGATTTCAGCCTGCGCAACCTCGGCTTCCAGGTGCGCTACCGCTACGAGCTGGCGCCGCTGTCGGACCTGTACGTGGTCTACGGCCGCGGCGGCTACCTGCTCGACGAGTTCGCGCGGGACGAGGCGTCGCAACTGCGCGATGCCTTCGCGCTGCGCGATAGCGAGCAGTTGTTGATCAAGCTGAGCTACCGCTTCGAATTGTAGGGGCGGCGCTGCGCCGGGCTCGGCACGGGCGTCGGTGGCGATCGCGCGCTCGCGGTTCGTGTCGCTGCTGCCGGAGCAGCGTCACTCGACCTCGCGCAGGTCGGCTGCGACGATCCGCCACGCGCGCTGTTCGGCGCTGGCGCCGGCGACCACCGCGCGCTGCAGGGTGTGGGTGCCGACGTAGCGGCGCACGCTGCCGTCGCGGGCGCTGACGCGGACCGCCACCGGCAGCTGGATGTAGCGCGAGCCGGCGGCCGCGTCGACCCGGCCCGGCGTGCGCAGTTCCACGCTCACTTGCGTGCCTTCGGCAAAACCGTCGGCGAACGGCGACGTGCCGGCCCGACCGGCGTCGATCCACAGCGCGCGGGCGCGCGCGGGCTGGCGGGCGTCGAGCGCCGCGTAGTATTCGCGCACCACCGCGGCCGCATCCTGCGCGGTGGGCTCGGCGGCCGCCGCTTCCACGGCGCCGCCTGCTTGCGGGTCGCCGGCCTGGGCCGCGCCTGCGGGCGCGTCCGTCGCGGGCGCGCTGCCGTCGGCAGGCGGCAAGCCGAAGCTGCCGTCCCCGGCGAGCGTGGTGTCGGATGGCAAGCCGTCGAGCGCCGGGTTGGCCGGCGGCGGCCCGACCGGGCCGGGGCCCGGGGTGTCGGGCATGCCGGTGACCGAACCGCGGGTCGCTTCGGGCTTGGGCAGGTTGGCGTCGGCGCCGCTGGCGGTGGCGTCGGCAGCGTCGCTGCGGGTGCCATCGCCGCAGGCAGACAGCAGCAGCAACAGGCAGGGCAGGGCGAGGAGGCGGCCGATAGCGCGCATGGCGGGCAAGCATAACGTTTGCGGGGCCGCCGTGGCGTGCGCGCACGCCCGATCGTGCTCGCGCCGCCGCGCCGCCATGCCGAGAGCGGCGGGCCGTCGTCAGGCCGGGGCCAGGGTCCGACGTGCGCGTGCCCAGCCGGCGCTCGACCAGGCCGCGGTCGGTGGCGTGCGGTCCGGCGGCGACGCCCCCGGACCGCGCGGGCTTCACAGGGTCTTGCGGCCCGGATTGAGCCAGGCCAGCAGCAAGCCCAGCAGCAGCGTCGCGATGGTGCCGTACAGCAGCTGCTTGCCCACCAGCGACGCCGGCAGCGGCTGCACCGCGTAATAGATCAGGTAGCCGGGGAGGGTGGCGATTGCCGCCACCGCGGCGCCGAAGCGCAGGCCCTGGCCGAGCGCGGGCTTGCCCGAGTCGACACCCTTGCGGTACAGCCAGGTCAGGCCGAAACCGATCAGCAGGTGCGCGCCCAGCATGTACGGCAGGTAGCCCTGTGCGTCGGCCGCGTCGCGCATGATCCCGCGGCCGACCAGGGGCTGGTAGTCGCCCGCGAGCAGCACGCCGTGCACCAGGAAGTCCAGCAGCAACGCGGCGATCGCGACCAGGATGCCGCAGACCCAGAAACGCTTGTCCATGGGATGACTCCGAATCGAGGGAAGGCCCGGGGGGACGAAGTCGCGGGTGGGGACGGCGACGCGGCGATGCTAGCGCGTCGCGCGCGGCGCGGACAGCGGTCCCCGCCCGGACGCGCGCGGCATGCGCGGTGCGCGCGGCGGCATCCGCAACCGGCAAACGAAAAAGGCCGGAATCCCTCGGGATTCCGGCCTTTCGGTCCGGTGCGGCGAACCGCACCGGCGTAACGTGGCGACGATCAGGCCGCGGCGTCCTTGAGCTTCTTCAGCGGGCGCACCTTGACCTTCACCGAGGCGGGCTTGGCGGCGAACCACTGCTCTTCCTTGGTGAACGGGTTGATGCCCTTGCGCTTGGGCTTGGCCGGCACGTTGACCGCGGTGATCTTCAGCAGGCCGGGCAGGGTGAAGGTGCCCGCGCCCTTCTTGCTGATGGAGCCGTGGACCGCGCCTTCCAGCGCGCCCATCACCGCGCGCACGTCGCGTGCGGCGATGCCGCTGGCTTCGGCGATGTACGCCACCAGCCCGGACTTGCTCAGGGCTTCCTTGATCGGCTTCGGTGCGGCCGGCTTGGCAGCGGCCTTCTTCGGAGCGGCCTTCTTTGTCGCCTTCTTCTTCGCCATATATGTCCTGTGGTACTCGGTGGTTGGATCGGTCGGTATGGAATCGGTGCCTGGAAATCCCCTCGGCACACGAAATGTAGGGCAAGTCCGCGCCGCCGCCAAGTCCCGAAAGCGGCTTTTTTTCGGGTTTATTCGCCGCGGCGACTGTGCCGGACGGGCATCCGGGGGCGTCACTCTTCCTCGCGCCGGGGCTTGTACGCCGCCATCAGCTTCTGCTGCACCTGCGCCGGAACCGGCTCGTAATGGCTGAAATCCAGGGCATAACGGCCGCGACCGGCGGTGATCGATTTCAGCTCCGCGGCATAGCCTTCCAGCTCCGACAGCGGTACCTGCGCCCGAATCACGATCTCGCCGCCGCGCACCGAATCGGTACCGTTGATGCGCGCGCGCTTGGCCGCCAGGCCGCCGCTGATGTCGCCCATGTGCTGCTCCGGCGCCGACACCTCCAGCGTCACGATCGGCTCCAGCACCTGCGGGCCGGCCTTGGCGATGGCGTCCAGGAAGGCCTTTTTCCCGGCCGCCACGAACGCGACCTCCTTGCTGTCGACGCTGTGGTACTTGCCGTCGTACACGGTCACGCGCAGGTCCTGCAGCGGATAGCCGGCGACCGCGCCGCTGGCCAGCACCTGGCGCACGCCCTTCTCGACCGCGGGGATGAACTGCCCGGGGATGGCGCCGCCCTTGACCTCGTCGGCGAACTCGAAACCGGCGCCGCGCGGCAGCGGCTCGATCCGCAGGAACACCTCGCCGAACTGTCCGGCGCCGCCGGTCTGCTTCTTGTGCCGGTGATGGCCCTCGGCGCCGGCGCTGACGGTTTCGCGGTAGGCGATCCGCGGCGGATGCGTGACCACTTCCACCCCGTACTTGTCCTTCAGCCGCTCCAGCATCACCCGCAGGTGCAGGTCGGAGAGCCCGCGCAGCACGGTCTCGTTGAGCTCGGCGTGGTGTTCGACAGCGAACGCGGGATCCTCCTCGGCGAGCTTGTGCAGCGCGGCCGACAGCTTCTGCTCCTGGCCCTTGCTCGCGGCCTCCACCGCCAGCCCGAACATCGGCCGCGGGTAGGCCATCGGCGCCAGGCGGATCCGGTCCTCGTCGTGGCTGTCGTGCAGCACCGCGTCGAAGTGCAGGTCCTCGACCTTGGCCACCGCGGCGATGTCGCCGGGGATCGCCTGTTCGATCTCCACGTGGTCCTTGCCGTGCAGCTTGAACAGGTGCGCGACCTTGAACGGCTTCTTGCCGTCGTCGACGAACAGCTGCGCGTCCCGGCGCACCGTGCCCTGGTGGACGCGGAACACGCCGAGCTTGCCGACGAAAGGGTCGTTGACGATCTTGAAGACGTCGGCGATGACGTGCGCGTCCGGATCCGGCCTGGCCCGGATCGGGGTCGCCTCGGCGCCGGCGCCTTTCACGAACGGCGGCGGATTGGCCTCGCCCGGATGCGGGAACAGGCTCGCGACGATGCCGAGCAACTCCTTCACCCCGACGCCGGTGCGCGCGGAAACGAAGCACACCGGCACCAGGTGGCCCTCGCGCAGGCATCGCTCGAAGGCGTCGTGCAGCTCCTGGCCCGAGAGCCCGCCCTCGCCCTGGTCCAGGTAGCGGTCCATCATCGTCTCGTCGATCTCGACCACCTGGTCGATGATCTTCTGGTGCCACTGCGCGACCGGGCCCAGGTCGCTGCTGCCGGCGTCGCTGCCGAAGCAGTCCACCACCCGCGTGCCGCCGTCCGCCGGCAGGTTGAGCGGCAGCAGCTCCGGGCCGAAGCGCGTGCGCAACTCATCCAGCAGACCCGCGCAGTCGGCGCCGGCGTGATCGATCCGGTTGACCACCAGCGCGCGGCACAGGCCGCGATCGCGGGCGTACTCCAGCATCCGCCGGGTGCCGTGGCCGATCCCGGCGTCGGCGTCGACCACGACCGCGACGGTGTCGACCGCAGCCAGCGCCGACAGCGTGGGACCGCGGAAATCCGGATAGCCGGGGGTGTCGATCAGGTTGAGGTGGATCGGTTCGCGGCCGACGCCGTAGTCAATGCCGGCGATGGCGGCATCGATGGAATGGCCGCGCTGCTTCTCGATCGGGTCGAAATCCGACACCGTGGTGCCGCGTTCGACCGTGCCTGCCGCCTGGATCGCGCCGCCGGCCTGCAGCAGGGCTTCGAACAGGGTGGTTTTGCCGGCGCCGGGATGGCCCGCCAGGGCCACGTTGCGGATCTGCTGGGTCGAGTAGGACATGCGGCCGTTGCTCCCTTGCCCGGCCCGGGCGTGGCGCCGGGAACCGGGTGGTCAGAAAACGGGCCGTCATGGCTGTCCGCAGCGGAGTCGCCACCGTCCGAGCAGGCGCTCGGCGGGCGGTCATGGCGGGTACCGGTACGCAGGCACCGGCAGACAAGCGTCCCCCAGCCGGCGACGGCGGTCAAGCCGCGGGCGACTGCCGCGCATGCGGCGCTCACGCCGCCATCGGTAGGTTGGCGTCCCGTCCGCAGTGCAGGAGGTCTCGACATGGACATTTCGCGCTACGCCGTGGCGCATTGGGAAGGCGATCTGAAGTCCGGGCGCGGCACGCTGGGGACGCCCGCCAGCGGCCTGCTGGTGGACACCCCGTACGGCTTCAACAGCCGTTTCGGCGACGGCAAGGGGACCAATCCGGAGGAACTGATCGCCGCCGCGCATGCCGGCTGCTTCAGCATGGCGCTGGCGGCCAGGCTGGGCGACGCCGGGCACCCGCCGGCGGCGCTGGATACCCGCGCCGAGGTCGACCTGTCGCTGGACGGCGGGCCGTCGCTGGCGGCGATCCGGCTCAAGGTGACCGCGCACGTGCCCGGCATCGACCCGGCCCGGTTTCGGGCGCTGGCCGAGGACGCGGAGAAGAACTGCCCGGTCTCGCGCGCGCTCAGCGCGGTGCCGATCAGCCTGCAGGCCACGCTGGCCTGATCCGGTAGCGCGCGGCTGCGATGCGGTCGCGCGGCGGGATCCGCCGGTCGCCGGCGGGATGCCGCCGTATTCGATCGCCGTGCACGCCCTGCGCCGCGCGCCGCCGCGCGCGAGGACATCCGCTCACCAGGCAAGCTGGCCGCTGATCACGCTGCAGACGCGGCCGCCGGACCACACGTCCCCGGCGGCGTCCACCGTCAGTTCGATGATCGCGTCGTGGCCGACCTCGCGGCCCTGGCTGACGCGGTAGAAGCCGCCCGCGCCCGGCAGTGCGCCGCGTGCGGCCAGCCACGCGGCCAGGGTGGCGTTGGCCGCGCCCGAGGCGGCGTCCTCGAACTGAGCCGGCGCGCCGACGAACGCGCGCACGGCCAGGTAGTAGACCGGGTCGTCGCTGCGCGCGAACGCGCACACGCCCATGCTGCCGGTGGCCTGCGCCAGGGCCGCGATCGCGGCCCAGTCCGGGGTCGCTGCGCGCAAGGCCGCTTCGTCGGCCACGTGCGCCAGCCACCAGCGGCGGCCGCCGTCCACCAGCGCCGGCGGCAGCGCGCCGGCCGGCAGCCCGCGCAGGGCCTCGCGCAGGCGCGGATCGTCCGTGCTGGCGACCTCCAGCACCTGCGCCCGCGGCGTGCGCACGGCGATGGTGCGGCGGCGGCCGCTGCCGTCCACCCGCAACGGCAATACCCCGGCGACGCCTTCCTGCAGCAGCAGGCCGTCGCGCGGCGCCGCCAGTCCGGCCTCGAGCACGGCGTGCGCCGTGCCCACGCTCGGATGCCCGGCGAAGGGCACCTCGTGGCGGGGACTGAAGATGCGCAGGCGGTAGCTGGCTCCGGGCTCGGTGGCCGGGAACACGAACGTGGTTTCCGGCAGCCGCGTCCAGCGCGCGATCGCCTGCATCGTGGCCGCGTCCAGGCCCTGCGCGTCCAGCACCACTGCCAGCGGATTGCCGGCGCCGGGGCGATCGGCGAACACGTCCAGTTGCAGATAGCGTCGGGCGGTCATGCAGGCGGGGCCTTCGACTAGAATTGCGGCTTCCTGCCCGGCATGGGACAGGCGCCGGATTCTACGGGTTTCCGGCGCCGGCCCGGCGCCTGCGCTGCCACGGTTCCGATGTTTCCCGCCATGACCCTCCCCGACCGCTGGCTGGTGCTCAAGTTCGGCGGCACTTCGGTGTCGCGCCGCGAGCGCTGGGACACCATCGGTCGGCTGGCGCGCGAGCGCGCGGGCGCGGCCGATGCGCGCGTGCTGGTGGTGGTGTCGGCGCTGTCGGGGGTGACCAACGCGCTGCAGGCGATCGCCGACGGCGACGGCGACGGCGACCGCGCCGGCCGCGCCGCGGCGCTGGCGGAACGCCACCGCGCCTTTGCCGTCGAACTGGACCTGGACCCGGACACCGTGCTCGGCGCGCGCCTGGCCGCGCTGCAGGCGCTGGCGGTCGATCCGCGTGCCGCCGCGCGCACGCTGGCCTGGCAGGCCGAGGTGCTGGCGCAGGGCGAGCTGCTGTCGTCCACGCTGGGCGCCGCCTACCTGCGCGCGCAGGGCCTGGACTTCGGCTGGTGCGACGCGCGCGACTGGCTGGATGCCGTGGCATTGCCGAACCAGAACGCCTGGTCGACGCGGCTGTCGGCGTCGTGCCGGCACCAGGCCGACGCCGCCTGGCGCGCGCGCTTCGCCGCACAGCCGGCGCGGCTGCTGCTGACCCAGGGGTTCATCGCCCGCCACGGCGACGGCGGCAGCGCGATCCTCGGCCGCGGCGGCTCCGACACCTCGGCCGCGTATTTCGGTGCGCTGCTGCAGGCGCAACGGGTGGAGATCTGGACCGACGTGCCCGGTCTGTTCAGCGCCAATCCGCGGATCGTGCCGGAGGCGCGGCTGCTGGCGCGGCTGGACTATGCCGAGGCGCAGGAAATCGCCACCACCGGCGCCAAGGTGCTGCACCCGCGCGCGATCGCGCCGTGTCGCGACGCGCGCGTGCCGATGGCGATCCTGGACACCGCGCGCCCGGACCTGCCCGGTACCCGGATCGACGCCAGCGCCGCGACCGTGCCCGGGGTCAAGGCGGTCAGCCGCCGCAACGGCATCGTGCTGGTGTCGATGGAATCGATCGGCATGTGGCAGCAGGTCGGCTTCCTCGCCGACATCTTCGAGCGCTTCAAGCGCCACGGCCTGTCGGTGGACCTGATCGGCTCGTCGGAAACCAACGTCACCGTGTCGCTGGACCCCAGCGACAACCTGGTCAGCAGCAACGTGATCGAGGCGCTCAGCGCGGACCTGGCGCAGGTGTGCCGGGTCAAGGTGATCGTGCCGTGCGCGGCGATCACCCTAGTCGGGCGCGGCATGCGTTCGCTGCTGCACCGGCTGGGCGACGTCTGGGCCACGTTCGGGCGCGAGCGCGTGCACCTGCTGTCGCAGTCCTCCAACGACCTCAACCTGACCTTCGTCATCGACGAGGCCGACGCCGACGGCCTGTTGCCGCTGCTGCACGCCGAGCTGGAGCGCAGCGGCGCGATGCCGATGCACGACCCCGGCGTGTTCGGCCCGAGCTGGCAGCAGATCGCGCACGGCCGCGCGCGGCGCGCGCCGCCGTGGTGGGAGCAGCGGCGCGAGACGTTGCTGCGACTGGCCGCGCAGGGCACGCCGCGCTACGTCTACGACCTGGCGACGCTGCGCGAGCGCGCCCGCGCCCTGGGCGCGGTCGCCGCGATCGACCGCCGCTACTACGCGCTCAAGGCCAACTGGCACCCGGCGATCCTGCGCGCGCTGGCGGCCGAGGGGTTCGGCTTCGAATGCGTCTCCGCCGGCGAGCTGGCGCACGTGTTCGCCACGCTGCCGGAGCTGGAGCCTGAGCGGGTGCTGTTCACCCCCAGCTTCGCCCCGCGCGCCGAATACGAGGCCGCCTTCGCCCGTGGCGTCACCGTCACCCTCGACAGCGTCGAGGCGCTGCAGCGCTGGCCGGACCTGCTGCGCGGCCGCGCAGTGTGGCTGCGGCTGGACCTGGGCCGCGGCGACGGCCACCACGCCAAGGTCCGCACCGGCGGCAGCGCGGCCAAGTTCGGCTTGCCGCTGGCGCGGCTGGATGCGTTCCTCGAGGCTGCCCGCGCAGGGGATCTGCGCATCGTCGGCCTGCACGCGCACCTGGGCAGCGGGATCGAGCCGGCGGCGCACTGGCGCGAGGTCTACGCCGAGCTCGCCACCCTCGCCGAGCGCATCGGCACGGTGGCGACCATCGATATCGGCGGCGGCCTGCCGGTGCCGTACCTGCCCGACGCCGCGCCGTTCGATCTCGACGGCTGGGCGCGCGACCTGGCGGTGATCAAGGCGGCCTATCCGCAGTTCGCGCTGGCGGTGGAGCCGGGCCGCTACCTGGTGGCCGAATGCGGCGTGCTGCTGCTGCGCGCGACCCAGGTGGTGGAGAAGGACGGCGTGCGCCGGGTCGGCTGCGACGCCGGCATGAACGCGCTGCTGCGGCCGGCGCTGTACGAGGCGTTCCACGGGATCGTCAACCTGTCGCGTGCGGACGCCGGCGCTACGATGGTGTGCGACGTGGTCGGCCCGATCTGCGAATCCGGCGACGTGCTCGGGCGCCAGCGTGCGCTACCGGCCGCCACCGCCGAGGGCGACGTGCTGCTGCTGGCCGACGCCGGCGCCTACGGCCGGGCAATGGCCAACACTTACAACCTGCGGGCGCTGCCGGCGGAGGATGTCATCGAATGAATGGGTGGAAGTTCCGGCGCGACGCGATCCGCGCGTTCCGCTTCGTGCGCTGCGGGTTCGACCCGGCCAGCGGCGTCGCGCAGCTGGTGTATGCCTGCGACGACGGCCCGGAGCTGGTCGAGACTGTGACCGTGCCGGGGGCGCCGTTCGCGCTCGATGGCGCCCGCGCCGCGGCGGTCGAGCGCGCGCTGCGGCTGCTGCACCTGATCGCCGGCGTGAGCTACTACAAGGCCGCGGTGCCGCCGGAGATCCGCATCGAGGGGTACGCGATCGATGCCGACACGGCGGCCCTGCTGGAGACGATCTACGTCAATGGCCTGGGCGAGTTCGCCTACCGCAACGGCCTGGACCTGCACGGCCGGATCCGCTTCCCGCATGCCGCCGCCGCAACCCCGGCGGCGCCGGCGCTGGGCCTGCGCGAGCATGCGCTGGTGGCGATCGGCGGCGGCAAGGATTCGCTGGTCTCGATCGAGGCGCTGCGCACCCTGGGCGTGACCCAGACCGTGGCCTGGGTCGGCGGCTCGCAGCTGATCGCCGCCTGCGCCGCACGCACCGGCCTGCCGACCCTCAACCTCGGCCGCCAGCTGGCGCCGCAGCTGTTCGACTACAACCGCGAGGGCGCGTGGAACGGGCACATTCCGGTGACCGTGCTGAACTCGGCGATCCTGGCGCTGGCCGCGCTGCTGCACGGCGCCGGCCAGGTGGTGTTCTCCAATGAGCGCTCGGCCAGCTACGGCAGCCTGATCGAGGGCACCGGCGAGGTGAACCACCAGTGGTCCAAGGGCTGGGCCTGCGAGCGCGCGTTCGGCGAGTACCTGCAGCGCCAGGTCGCGGCCGACCTGCACTACTACTCGCTGCTGCGGCCGCTGTCGGAGCTGGCGGTGGCGCGGCAGTTCGCCAGGAGCGACCGCTACGACGCGCACTTCTCCAGCTGCAACCGCAACTTCCACATCCTTGGCGAGCGTCCGGTCAACCGCTGGTGCGGGGTTTGCCCGAAGTGCCATTTCGTGTTCCTGGCGCTGGCGCCGTTCATGCCCAAGCCGCGGCTGGTTGGCATCCTCGGCCGCAACCTCCTCGACGATCCGGCGCAGACCGACGGCTACGACGCCCTGCTGGAATACCAGGAGCACAAGCCGTTCGAGTGCGTCGGCGAGGGTCGCGAGTCGCGCGCGGCGATGGCGGCGCTGGCGCAGCGCCCGGAATGGCGCGAGGACGCGCTGGTGAAGCGTTTCGACCGCCTGATCCGCCCGCAGCTGGAGGCCGAGTCGCTGCGGATCGAGCCGTTGCTGCAACCCGACGACACCGAGCACCGCATCCCCGCGGCGCTGTGGGGCAGGCTGCGTGCGCATTTCGCAGCTTGACGGGCGCCGGGTCGCGCTCTGGGGCTGGGGCCGCGAAGGCCGCGCCGCCTGGCGGGCGCTGCGCGCGCGGTTGCCGGCGCTGCCGCTGACCGTGTTCTGCCGCGCCGAGGAGGCCGCGGACGTGCGCGCCGCCGGCGATCCGCTGCTGGCGGTGGACACCGAGCCCGACGCCGCACGCCTGGCGGCGTTCGAGGTCGTGGTGAAGTCGCCCGGCATCAGCCCGTACCGGCCCGAAGCCGTGGCCGCGGCGCAGGCGGGCACCCGCTTCGTCGGCGGCACCGCGCTGTGGTTCGGCGAACGCGGCGATGCGAGGGGCATCGCGCCCGGCAGCGTCTGCATCACCGGCACCAAGGGCAAGAGCACCACCACCGCGCTGCTGGCGCACCTGCTGCGCGCCGGCGGCCACCGCACCGCGCTGGCCGGTAACATCGGCCTGCCGTTGCTGGAACTGGCGGACGCACGCGCCGAGTACTGGGCGATCGAGCTGTCCAGCTACCAGACCGGCGACGTCGCCGACAGCGGCGTGCGCCCGCAGGTTGCGGTCGCGCTCAACGTGTTCCCCGAGCATCTGGACTGGCACGGCTCGCACGCGCGCTACGTCGCCGACAAGCTGCGCCTGCTCACCGACGCCCGGCCGCGCATCGCCGTGCTCAACGCCGGCGACCCGACGCTGGCGGCGCTGTCGCTGCCGGACAGCGAGGTGCGCTGGTTCGGGCGCGCCGACGGCTGGCACCTGCGCGGCGAGGTCCTGCACCGCGGCGACACCGCGGTCATGGACACCGTGGCACTGCCGCTGCCCGGCCGCCACAACCGCGGCAACCTGTGCGCGGTGCTGACGGCGATCGAGGCGCTGGGCGTGGACGCGGCCGCGCTGGCCGCGCACGCCGCCAGCTTCCGCCCGCTGCCGCACCGGCTGCAGGCGCTGGGCGTGCGCGACGGCCTGACCTGGGTCAACGATTCGATCAGCACCACGCCGCACGCCAGCCTGGCGGCGCTGGAGGTGTACCGCGGCCGCCGCATCGCGCTGCTGGTCGGCGGCCACGACCGCGGCATCGCCTGGGACGACTTCACCGCGGCAATGCGCGAGCGCGCCCCGGCGGCGATCGTCACCCTGGGCCACGGCGTCGCCGGCCAGAACGGTCCGCGTATCCACGAGTTGCTGGCGCCGCTGGCGCCGGCCTGCAGGTTCGCGTTGCATGCGGCGGCCGACCTGGAGCAGGGCGTGCGTCAGGCGCGGGCGGCGCTGGCGGGCGAGGGCGTGGTGCTGCTGTCGCCCGGCGCACCCAGCTTCGGCGCCTACCGCGACTACACCGAGCGCGGCCGGCATTTCGCGCGCCTGGCCGGTTTCGACCCCGACACGATCAGCACCATTCCCGGCCTCGGCATCGCGTAAGGCTCCTCTCCCGATGGCGGGAGAGGCTTCGGCCAGAGTCGCCGCTCGGCGGGCTGGGGCTGCGCCTTCCGACGATGCCGTGTCTGGAGGAAGGCCTGAAGAAGCGTTGTCCTCATCCTCGCGAAAGCGGGATCCAGTCTTCAAGCCATCGGAACGCGGCTCGGGGTAGGCAGCATGCGCGCGCCGCGCTTCCGCGGCCGAACTGGTCGAGTGTTTCTCGATCGCGATCGTCTTGCGGTGCTTTTCCCGGCTGCGGGGATCGGCTTCGGATGGAATACGTCGCCCGGTGGACTTTCATCTGACCTCCGGAAATCGGCTTCGGAGGGGCGGGCCAGGGGTGCTGCGCCCTCCTGACGACATCCTGTCTTTTAGTCTGGGCGCGGGCGATGCCTGGCCTGACGTCGAGTCATGGCCTGGACTCGGGAGAGCGGCTTTGGAGGGAGTCGCCGCCCGGCGGGCTGGGGGTGCTGCGCCCTCGTGACGACACCCTGTCTTTAAGCCGGGGCGCAAGCGCCATTGATGGCCTGACCTTGGGAGATCGGCTTCGGAGGGAGTCGCCGCCCGACGGGCTGGGGGTGCTGCGCCCTCCTGACGACCTCCTGTCTTTAAGTCGGGTCGTGGACCATCCATGGTCCACTCTCCGCACCCCCAGCCCGCCGGGCGGCGACTTGGCGAGATTGAAGATCGTCGCTTCGGCGGCTTTTTTTACAAGCGCCGACTCACTTGCCAGAAGCCGGTGGCCCGGCCTGTGCGGGACCGTCGGCGGCATGGATGCCGCCGAGGAGCCTCCAGGGATGGATTCACGGCGTGTCCCGCACAGGCCGGGCCACCGGCTTCCCCCGCGATGTTTCCGTACATGAAGGATGGATTCACGGCGTGTCCCGCACAGGCCGGGCCACCGGCTTCCCCCGCGATGTTTCCGCACATGAAGGATGGATTCACGGCGTGTCCCGCGAAGATCTGGACACCGGGTTCTCCCGCGGAAGTTCCCATGCCCGGTGGAGGAGCGACATCGACACGGTGCGTCGTGTGGGGGTGCCGTGGACGGCCGCGTGCACGGGCTTGGGATAGGCTAGGAAATCCCCGACGCGGAGTGCCGCCATGAAGACCAGGATTGGGTTGCAGCGATGGCTTGCGGTCGCCGTGCTCGCGCTGTGCGCGACGCCGGCGCTGGCGAAGATGCAGACGAAGACGGTGGAGTGGAAGGTCGGCGCGCAGGCCTTCAGCGGCGTGCTGGTGTACGACGATGCCAATGCGATCAAGCGCCCCGGCCTGGTGATGGTGCCCGACTGGATGGGCGTCACCGACAGCGCGGTGGCCAAGGCCAAGCATATCGCCGGCGACGATTACGTGGTGCTGGTGGCCGATGTCTACGGCGCCGGCGTGCGGCCGAAGGACAGCGACCAGGCGCTGGCCCAGGTCAAATCGCTGTATGCCGACCGCGGTGTGCTGCGCGCGCGCGTCAACCGGGCGCTGGAGGTGCTGCGCGCGAATGCGGCCGGTGCGCCGCTGGATACCGCGAAGCTCGGCGCGATCGGCTACTGCTTCGGCGGCGCCACGGTGCTGGAACTGGCGCGCAGCGGTGCCGACATCGCCGCGGTCGCCACCTTCCACGGCGGCCTGGACACGTCGATGCCCGCGGAAAAAGGCGCAGTCAAGGCCAGCCTGCTGGTGCTCAACGGCGCCGACGACCGCGGCACCGCCGGCGACATCGCCGGCTTCGAGCGGGAAATGAACGCCGCCGGCGCCGACTGGCAGTTCGTCAACTTCAGCGGCGCGGTGCACTGTTTCGCGCTGCCGGAGGCGAACAACCCGCCCGGCTGCCTCTACAACGAGCGCGCCGCCACCCGCGCCGAGCGGATCATGCGCGGATTCTTCGACGAGCGTTTCGGCGGGTAGCGCGGAGCACGCGGCGGCGCAGGAGTCGGGCGCCGCCACGTCCGTCCGAAACCCTCGCGCCGTGGACGCCTGGAGTCGTGGGTCCGCGCCTGCACGGCAGGCGGCAGGCGTCGGGCGGTCTAGCGGTCGCGGCTGACGGTGTAGCGCGCCAGTCCGCGCAGCGCGGCGACATGGGCGTTGTCCGCCAGTCCGGCGAGCGCGCGCTCGGCCGCCTGCGCGTAGTCGCCGGCGCGGCGGCGGCTGTAGTCGAGGCTGCCGGCGGCGGCGATCGCCGCCAGCACCTCCGGCATCGCGCCGCTGTCGCCGTGCTCGATCGCCGCGCGCAGGCGCGTGCGGGCCGCCGCGTCGGCGTGGACGATGGCGTGGATCAGCGGCAGGGTCGCCTTGCCTTCGGCCAGGTCGTCGCCCAGGTGCTTGCCGAGCGCAGCCTCGTCGGCCGCGTAGTCGAGCACGTCGTCGGCGATCTGGAAGGCGTAACCGAGGTTGAGGCCGTAATCGTGCAGGGCATCGCAGGTCGCCGCATCGGCGCCGGCCAGCAGCGCGCCCAGGCGGGTGGCGGCGGCGAACAGCACCGCGGTCTTGCGTTCGATCACGCCGAGATATGCGGCCTCGTCGGTGTCCGGGTTGCGCACGTGCAGCAGCTGCAGCACCTCGCCCTCGGCGATGCGGTTGGTGGTGTCGGCGAGGATCCGCTGCACCTGCATCGAGTCCAGCTCGACCATCAGCTGGAAACTGCGTGAATACAGGAAGTCGCCGACCAGCACGCTGGCGGCGTTGCCCCAGACCGCGTTGGCGGTGCGGCGGCCGCGGCGCAGGTCGGACGCATCGACCACATCGTCGTGCAGCAGGGTCGAGGTGTGGATGAACTCGATCACCGCCGCCAACTGCTGCGCATCGGCGCCGACGCCCGGTTCGCCATCGCCGCTGCGCTTGCCCAGCGCGGCGGCGGCCAGCAGCAGCAGCATCGGCCGCAGGCGCTTGCCGCCGGCGCCGACGATGTACTCGGCGACCTGGTTGATCAGCACCACGTCGGAGGCCAGCCGGCGCCGGATCAGGGTGTCGACCGCAGCCATGTCGGCGGCGGCCAGGGCCTGGATCGCGGGCAGGTCGGGGGCGGCGGGGCGCGGCGGGGGGATGTCCATGCGGGGCTCGGGGCGGGCCAGCCCCGATTATACGGAGGCGGTTTTCCCGCGGTCGGCGGCTGTGGGCGTTTCCCGACGCGCGGCCGCGGCGGCGGCCGAGGGACGCGGGGCCGCAGGTATACTGCAATGCCCCCTGCCCACTGTCGGGCGCTACCGGAAGGACAGCCATGGCCCGCGGCGTGAACAAAGTGATCCTGGTCGGCAACCTCGGCAACGACCCGGACGTGAAATACACCCAGGGCGGCATGGCGATCTGCACGCTGTCGCTGGCCACGACCTCGGTGCGCAAGGACAAGGAGGGCAACACCCAGGAGCGCACCGAGTGGCACCGGGTGAAGCTGTTCGGCAAGCTCGGCGAGATCGCCGGCGAGTACCTGAGGAAAGGCCGCCAGGTCTACATCGAAGGCTCGATCCGCTACGACAAGTTCACCGGGCAGGACGGCCAGGAGCGCTATATCACCGAGATCATCGCCGACGAGATGCAGATGCTCGGCGGCGGCGAGGGCCGCGGCGAGCCGCGCGCCGAACGCGCCGAGCGCCCGCAGCGCAGCGCGCCGGCGCGGCGCGAGGCCCCGACCGCGCCCAAGGCGGATTTCGCCGACGAATTCGCCGATGACGACATCCCGTTCTGACGCCCGGGAAAGGCGTCGGGCGATTCGTTCCGTTTCCTGACATGGAGGTCCCTGTGCCAACCTGGCTCGTCACCGGCGGTGCCGGTTTCATCGGCGGTAATTTCGTGCTGGCGGCCGTCGCCTCCGGCGTGCGTGTGGTCAACCTGGATGCGCTGACCTACGCCGGCAACCGCGACACGCTGGCGGCGCTGGACGGCAATCCGGACCACGTGTTCGTGCACGGCGACATCGGCGACCGCGCGCTGGCCGACCGCCTGCTGCGCGAGCACCGGCCCGACGCCATCATCAATTTCGCCGCCGAGAGCCATGTCGACCGCTCGATCGACGGCCCGGCCGCCTTCGTGCAGACCAACGTCGTCGGCACGCTGGCGCTGCTGGAAGCCGCGCGCGATTACTGGAAGGCGCTCGACGACGGGGCGAGGGACGCGTTCCGCTTCCTGCACGTGTCCACCGACGAGGTCTACGGTTCCCTCGGCGAGACCGGCAGGTTCACCGAATCCACGCCGTACGCGCCCAACTCGCCGTATTCGGCGTCCAAGGCCGCCTCCGACCACCTGGTGCGTGCGTTCCACCACACCTACGGCCTGCCGGTGCTGACCACCAATTGCTCCAACAATTACGGTCCGTACCAGTTCCCGGAAAAACTCGTCCCGCTGATCATCGCCCGTGCCCTGGCCGGCGAGCCGCTGCCCGTCTACGGCGACGGCAAGAACGTGCGCGACTGGCTGTACGTCGGCGACCACTGCGCCGCGATCCGCGCGGTGCTGGAGCGCGGCCGCGTCGGCGAGACCTACAACGTCGGCGGCGACGCCGAGAAGCAGAACATCGAGGTGGTGGAAACCATCTGCGCGCTGCTTGACCAGCGCCGGCCGCGCGCCGACGGCAAGCCGCGCAGCAGCCAGATCGCCCATGTCGCCGACCGCCCCGGCCACGACCGCCGCTACGCGATCGACGCTTCCAAGCTCAAGGCCGAGCTCGGCTGGGCTCCGGCGCACGGTTTCGCGCAGGGCATCGCCGCCACCGTCGACTGGTACCTGGACCACCAGGACTGGGTGCGGCGGGTGCTCGACGGCAGCTACCGGCTCGAGCGCATCGGGGTGAGCGCGTGAGCGCGGTGGCGGAAAGTCCGCGGAGCGATGCGCGGGCGGCCGCGACAAACGCGCGCAAGGGCATCATCCTCGCCGGCGGCTCCGGCACCCGGCTGTATCCGATCACCCAGGCGATCAGCAAGCAGCTGCTGCCGGTGTACGACAAGCCGATGATCTACTACCCGCTCGGGGTGCTGATGCTGGCCGGCATCCGCGAGGTGCTGATCATCAACACCCCGCACGAGCAGGCGCTGTTCAAGACCCTGCTCGGCGACGGTTCGCAGTGGGGCATGCGCATCGAGTACGCGGTGCAGCCGAGCCCGGACGGGCTGGCGCAGGCCTACCTGATCGGTCGCGAGTTCGTCGCCGGCCAGCCGAGCTGCCTGGTGCTGGGCGACAACATCTTCTACGGCCACGGCCTGACCCAGCTGCTGCAGAGCGCCTCGCAGCGCGTGCACGGCGCGACCGTGTTCGGCTACTGGGTGCGCGATCCCGAGCGCTACGGCGTCGTCGAGTTCGACGCCGGCGGCAAGGTGATCGGGCTGGAGGAAAAGCCGGCGCAGCCGCGCTCCAGCTACGCGGTCACCGGCCTGTATTTCTACGACGGCCGTGCCGGCGATTTCGCCGCGCGACTCAAGCCGTCGCCGCGCGGGGAGCTGGAGATCACCGACCTCAACCGCTGCTACCTGGAGCAGGGCGACCTGCATCTGGAGAAGCTCGGCCGCGGTTTCGCCTGGCTCGACACCGGCACCCACGAGTCGCTGGTCGAGGCCTCGGCCTACATCGAGACGATCGAGAAGCGCCAGGGCCTGCGCGTGTGCTGCCCGGAGGAGATCGCCTTCGCCAACCGCTGGATCGACGCCGCGCAGCTGCGCGATCTGGCACAACCGCTGACCAAGAACGGTTACGGCAAGTACCTGCTGGACCTGCTCGAGCACGGGCAGCCGGCATGAGGGCGGCGGCATGAAGGTGATCCGGACCGACCTGCCGGACTGTCTGGTGCTGGAGCCGCAGGTGTTCGGCGACGAGCGCGGTTTCTTCTACGAGTCCTTCAACCGCGACAAGCTCGCCGCGATCGGGCTGACGCCGCAGTTCGTGCAGGGCAACGTGTCCGCCTCCGCGCGCGGCGTGCTGCGCGGCCTGCATTACCAGTGGCCGCAGCCGCAGGGCAAGCTGGTGTCGGTACTGGAGGGTGAGGCCTGGGACGTGGCGGTCGACATCCGGCGCGGCTCGCCGAGCTTCGGCCGCTGGACCGCAGTGCTGCTGAGCGCGGAGAACAACCGCCATTTCTGGATTCCGGAAGGCTACGCGCACGGTTTCGTCGCGCTCAGCGAGCGCGCGCTGTTCACCTACCTGTGCACCGCCACCTACGACCGTGATGTCGACGCCGGCATCGCCTGGAACGACGCCGACCTGGCCATCGACTGGCCGGTCGCCGCGCCGCTGCTGTCGGACAAGGATGCCAGGGCGCCGTTCCTGGCCGACGTGGCGCCGGAGCGGCTCCCGGTCTACGTGCCGTGAGCGCGGCGGCATGAGGATCCTGCTGCTGGGCGGCAACGGCCAGGTCGGCAGCGCATTGCGCCGCAGCCTGGCGCCGCTGGGCACGGTGATCGCCACCACCCGCAGCGGCGCGCTCAAGGACGGCACGGCCTGCGAGCGCGCGGATTTCGATGTCCCGGACGCGTTGCCGGCGCTGGTCGCGCGGATCGTCCCGGACGTCGTGATCAATGCCGCGGCGCACACCGCGGTGGACCGTGCCGAGAACGACGCCGAGGCCGCCTTCCGCGCCAACGCGCAGGCGCCGCAGGCGCTGGCCGCGGCCTGCGCCGAACGCGATGCGCTGCTGGTGCATTACTCGACCGACTACGTGTTCGACGGCCGCGGCACGCGCCCCTACCGCGAGGACGACGCCACCGCGCCGCTGGGCGTCTACGGCGCCAGCAAGCTCGCCGGCGAGCAGGCGGTCCGGGACAGCGGTGCGCGGCACCTGATCTTCCGCACCGCCTGGGTGTACGCGGCGCACGGCAGCAACTTCCTGCGCACGATGCTGAGGCTGGCGCGCGAGCGCGACGAGCTGCGGGTGGTCGCCGACCAGGTCGGTGCGCCGACCCCGGCGGTGCTGATCGCCGACGTCACCGCGCGGGTACTGGCGCAAGCCCCGTCGCGATCTGGAACCTGGCACCTGACCGCGACCGGCGCCACCAGCTGGCATGGTTTCGCCGAGGCGATCGTGGCCGGCGCACACGCGCGCGGGCTGCTGGCACGCATGCCGCGCGTGTTGCCGATCGCCACCGCCGACTATCCGACGCCCGCGGCGCGGCCCGCGTATTCGGTGCTCGATTGCAGCGCGCTGCAAAGCGACTTCGGAATCGAGTTGCCCGATTGGCGCACGGGCCTGGCGACCGTCCTCGACGCGTTGCCGCGCGGCTAGCCGCACGTCCCCTGGAACCGCGTTCTCGCCGGGAACCTGTGCATGGGGGAAGCCGGTCGCACAGGCCTGCGCAGGGCGCGTCGCGAGAACATCCCTTCAAGTGCGGAAGCGTCTGCGCGGGAAGCCGGTGGCCCGGCCTGTGCGGGACACGCCGTGAATACGTCCCTGTAGGCTCCTCGGCGGCATCCATGCCGCCGACGGTCCCGCACAGGCCGGGCCACCAGCTTCCGGGCAAGTAAGTCGGCGCCTGCAGAAAAAAGCCGCCCGAAGCGATGACCTCCAATCTCGCCAAGTCGCCGCCCGACGGGCTGGGGGTGCGGAGAGTGGGCCATGGATGGCCCACGACCCGACTTAAAGACAGGAGGTCGTCAGGAGGGCGCAGCACCCCCAGCCCGTCGGGCGGCGACTCCCTCCGAAGCCGATCCGCGTCTGCTTTCAGACAGGAGTCGTCAGGAGGGCGCACCCCCAACCCGCCGGGCGGCGACTCCTGCCGAAGCCGATCTCCCGAGGTCAGGCCACGCCCCGACTTGAAGACAGGAGGTCGTCAGAGGGCGCAGCCCCCCAGCCCGCCGGGCGGCGACTCCGTCCGAAGCCGATCCAGAAAAGTCGATCCTGTCGCGGGATTCCTGCTGGCGTGGGGCGGCGTCCGGGCAGCCGCGACTGTGCTGCACGCATAGCCGCATCGCTGCCTCACTTCACCCCGTGCATCCAGCGCCGCAGCAGCGGCGCCAGCAACAGGAACACCAGCGCGGCGCCCAGACCGATCCACAGCAGCCACTGGAACAGCTCGCCGTACTTCGCCGCCGCGGTGGCCAGATCGATGGCCTCGCCTTCGCGGATCTCCAGCGACGCCAGCTTGCCGAACTGCGCCGCCAGCAGCTCCGAGTAAGCGGTCGCCAGCCAGAACCCGCCCATCATCAACCCGACCACCCGCGCCACCGACAGCTGGGTGACCGCCGACAGCCCGATCGGCGACAGGCACATCTCGCCGATTTCGAGGATGAAATAGGCCAGCACCAGCCACCACACGCTAGCCAGCGCGCCCCCGGCCGCGGTGTCCGCGGCGGCCATCAGCGGCAGGAACGACAACGCCGCGAACAGCAGCCCGAGCGCGCTCTTCAGCGGCTTGCCCGGATTGCGGCCGCGACGCTCCAGCCACGGCCACAGCCAGGCGAACAGCGGCGACAGCAACACGATGAAGAACGAGCCCAGGAACGTCAGCGAGCCGGCGGTCTGCGGCACCAGCACCACGTCGCGGAAGCAGGCCACCGCCATGCCCGCCGCCATCAGCGCCACCAGCCAGCCCGACAGCGCGCGGGCGCCGCGGTCGCTGGCGCGCAGCGCCAGCGCCATCAACGGCACGCTCGCGACCATCAGGTACAGCGACCACGGCAGGGTGCCGCCGGCGTCGCTCACCAGCGACGGGAACAGGTCCTTGGTCAGCAGCCGGTCGGTGAAGGTCAGCCACGAGCCGTAGGTCTGCTCGTACAGGGTGAAGAACACCAGCACGCCGAGGATCATCGCCACCAGCGCCAGCATCTGCTGGCGTTCGATGCGGTTGCAGTGCTTCGCCAGGAACCAGCCGAACCACGCCAGGAAGCCCGCCGCCACCAGGTGCATCGCGCCCTGCACGGTCCAGCTGCGCTGGATCAGCTGCCAGACCATCGCCGCGCCGGCGAAAGCGAGCAGGTAGATCCAGCCCTCGCGCGTCAGTCCCGCCACGCGCTCGCGCAGCTTCGCCGGATTCCGCGGCTCGGCGTGCCCGTGCAGGTATTTCTGCCCCCACAGGAACATCCCCAGGCCGGCAAGCATGCCGACGCCGGCGGCGCCGAAGCCGTACTTCCAGCCGTAGGTTTCGCCCAGGAATGCGCAGATCAGCCCGGCGAACAGCCCGCCGACGTTGATGCCCGCGTAGAACAGGGTGAAGCCGGAGTCGCGGCGCGGGTCGTCCTGCGCGTAGAGCTTGCCGACGATGGTGGAGATGTTGGGCTTGAGGAAGCCCACGCCCATGACGATCAGCGCCAGCGACAGGTAGAACACCTGCAACGCACCGGCGTCGCGCACCACCACCCCATCCACCACGCGCGCGTCGGCGCCCTCGAAGGCCATGCCGAAGTGGCCCAGGCACAGCAGCACGCCGCCCAGCACCACCGCCTTGCGCATGCCCAGCCAGCGGTCGGCGACCAGGCCGCCGATCACCGGCACCGCGTACACCAGCCCGCCGTAGGCGCCGATCAGGTCGTAGCCCATGTCGTCGCTGAAGCGGTGGTGCTTGAGCAGGTACAGCAGCAGCAGCGCCTTCATCCCGTAGAAGGAAAAGCGCTCCCACATCTCGGTGAAGAAGCAGACGAACACGCCCTTGGGATGGCCGAGGAAGTCCCCGCGGATCGCGGGCAGGGAACGGGCGGTGACGGACAAGGGCGGGCCCCGGCAGGGTTCGCCGGAGTATAGCGAGGCCGCAGCGCGCGTCCCGCGGTTTTGCGCCGGCGATGCGCGGGTGCCATCATCCGGCGTTCCCGGCCGCCGGCCGGACCGTCCAACCCAGGGGAGCCAGCCCGGATGAGTACGCCCGACCCGAACCCGACCGCCCGTGTCCCGCAGCTGACCTTCCGCGCGATCGTGCTGTCGATGATCCTGGCGGTGATCCTGGCCGCGGCCAACGCCTACCTGGGCCTGTTTGCCGGCCTGACCATTGCCACCGCAATCCCGGCGGCGGTGGTGTCGATGGGCGTGCTGCGGCTGCTGGGCGGCGGCACGATCCTGGAGAACAACATCGTCCAGACCGGCGCCTCGGCCGGCTCCTCGATCGCGGCGGGGGTGATCTTCACCATCCCGGCGCTGATCATCCTCGGCTACTGGGACGACTTCCGGTATTCGTGGGTGCTGGCGATCGCCGGTCTCGGCGGCCTGCTCGGGGTGCTGTTCTCGGTGCCGCTGCGGCGCACGATGATCGTCGAGGATCCGCTGCCGTTCCCCGAGGGCAAGGCCGCGGCGGAAGTGCTCAAGGCGGGCGAAAACCCGGGGCCGGGGCTGAAACTGCTGGGCTTCTCGGCGGTGCTCGGCGGCGCGTTCAAGCTCGCCGCCGCCAGCGGCCTGCGCATGCTGCCCGACACCGCCGCCGGCGCCGGCTTCTTCGGCAAGTACCTGGGCTACCTGGGGACCAACCTGTCGCCGGCGCTGCTGGGCGTGGGCTACATCGTCGGCCTCAACATCGGCATCGTGGTGCTCTCGGGCAGCATCCTGTCCTGGCACATCGCGATCCCGATCTACCACGCCTTCTTCCTGGATAGCGATCCGGCGCTGGCGGCGTCGATCGCCGGCGCCGGCGCCGAGGACGCGGCGTTCGCGATCTGGAGCGCCAAGGTCCGCTATCTGGGCGTCGGCGCGATGCTGGTCGGCGGCGTGTGGACGCTGTTCTCGCTGCGCAATTCGCTGGTCTCGGGCATCCGCAGCGGCATCGCCGCCGCGCGCAAGGGCGCCGGCCACATCGTCGCCGAGACCGAGCGCGACCTGCCGATGAAGTGGATGCTGATCGCGCTGGTGGCGTTCGTGGTGCCGCTGGCCTTCCTCTACCAGGCGATCGTCGGGCAATGGCTGGTGAGCATCCCGATGACGATCATCATGATCGTCGCCGGCTTCCTGTTCGTGTCGGTGTCGGCGTACCTGGCCGGCCTGGTCGGCTCGTCCAACAATCCGGTGTCCGGCATCACCATCGCCACCATCCTGTTCGCTTCGGTGGTACTGATGCTGATGCTCGGCCGCGACTCGCCGATCGGCGCGGTCGCCGCGATCATGATCGGCGCGGTGGTGTGCTGCGCGGCGGCGGTTGGCGGCGACAACCTGCAGGACCTCAAGGCCGGCTACATCGTCGGCGCGACGCCGTGGAAGCAGCAGCTGATGCTGATGATCGGCGCCTTCTCCTGCGCGCTGATCATGGCGCCGGTACTCAACCTGCTGGCGCAGGCCTACGGCATCGGCGCACCGACCGCCGAGCACCCGAACCCGCTGTCGGCACCGCAGGCGACGCTGATGGCCTCGGTCGCGAAGGGCATGTTCGGCGGCCATCTGCCCTGGGACATGATCGCGATCGGCGGTGGCGTCGGCGCCGCGATCATCGCCTTCGACGGCTGGCTGAAGTCGCGCAGCTCCAGCTTCCGGGTGCCGGTGCTGGCCGCGGCGATCGGCATCTATCTGCCGCTGGAACTGATGGTGCCGATCTTCCTCGGCGGCCTGCTCGCCTGGCTGGTGGAGCGCCGGCATGGCGTCGTCGGTACCAGGGACGAATCGCTGCGCGACCGCATCCACCGCCCCGGCACGCTGTTCGCCGCCGGCCTGATCACCGGCGAGGCGCTGATGGGCATCGCCATCGCGATCCCGATCGTGGCTTCCGGCCGCGCCGACGTGCTGGCGCTGCCGGAAGGCTGGCAGTTCGGCAAATGGGTCGGGCTCGCGGTGCTGGCGCTGGTGGCCTGGCTGCTGTACCGCAGCGGCACCCGGCGCACGCTCGGCGAGACCGAACCGGGGCCGATGTGAGCCGCGCCGCAATCGTCGCTGGCGCCACTCCCGCAACTGCTCCTGCCACCGTTCCTACCCGAGATCCGACATGAAGATCCGTTACGCCCTCCTGCCCCTCGCGCTGCTGCTGTCGCTGCCGTCGCTGGCGCTCGCCGAGCGCGGCTTCCAGGCCAGCGACCTGGTGTCCATGGACCGCTATTCCTCGCCGGTGCTGTCGCCGGACGGCCGCAAGCTGGTGTTCGCCAGGCGCGTGGTCGACATGGACGCCAACAAGGCCGCCAGCGCGCTGTGGATCGAGGATCTGTCCGCGCGCGACGCCGCGCCGCCGGTGCGGCTCACGCCGGAGGGCTGGAACGTCAACTCGCCGGCGTTCTCCAGCGACGGCGCCACGGTCTATTTCCTCAGCGGCAAGTCCGGCAGCTCGCAGCTGTACGCGATCCCGGCCGCCGGCGGCGCGCCGATGCAGGTCACCGACTTCGCGCTCGGCGTGGATGCCTATGCGCTGTCGCCCGACGGCACGCGCATCGCCTTCGCCGCGGCGGCGTTTCCCGCCTGCGGCGGCGACCTGGCCTGCAGCCGCCAGCGCTTCGACGCCAAGCGCGCCGCCAGCGGCGTGGTGTTCGAGCGCATGTTCATCCGCCACTGGGACACCTGGGCCGACGGTTCGCTCAACCGGATTTTCGTCGCGACGCTGCCGGCCGCCGCGGCCGCCCCGGTGACGACGGCCACGCTGCTCGGCGCCGACCTGCTCGCCGACGTGCCGTCCAAGCCGTTCGGCGACCTGTCCGACCTGGCCTGGGCGCCGGACGGCCAGTCGCTG
Organism: Cognatiluteimonas weifangensis; assembly: GCF_003416885.1. Classification (GTDB taxonomy): domain Bacteria; phylum Pseudomonadota; class Gammaproteobacteria; order Xanthomonadales; family Xanthomonadaceae; genus Cognatiluteimonas; species Cognatiluteimonas weifangensis. The sequence goes on along the minus strand of NZ_QVPD01000001.1, from coordinate 163,780 downwards.
GTGGTCAGCGCGCGGCTGTCGAACGCCGAGGAACCGCGTTCGACCAACTTCGACCTGTACCGGCTGCAGGCCGACGGCAGCGGCCAGGCCGTGAACCTCACCGCCGCCAACCCGGCGTGGGACGCCGGCCCGGTGTTCAGCGCCGACGGCCAGACCTTGTACTACCGCGCGATGCGCCGGCCCGGTTTCGAGGCCGACCGTTTCGCGCTGGTGGCGATGGACCTGGCGACCGGCAAGACCCGCGAAATCGCTCCGCAATGGGACCGCTCGGCGGACAACATCGTGCTGTCGAAGGATGGCAAGACGCTCTACGCCACCGCGCAGGACCTGGGCCAGCATCCGTTGTTCGCGGTCGACATCGCCGGCGGCACCGCGACCCGCGCGCTCGGCGACGGCAGCATCGGTGACTTCGCCATCGCCGGGCCGACCGCCGTGTTCACCCGCAACTCGATGCGCAGCGGCGCGCAGGTATTCGTCGGCGGCCTCGACGGCGCACCCGAGCGCGCGATCACGCCCAGCGCCGGCGAGATGCTGCCCGACGTCAAGTGGGGCGAGTACGAGCAGTTCTCGTTCCCGGGCTGGAACGACGAGACCGTGCACGGCTACGTGGTCAAGCCGTGGAACTTCGAGGCCGGCAAGACCTACCCGGTGGCGTTCCTGATCCACGGCGGCCCGCAGGGCAGCTTCGGCGACGGTTGGAGCTACCGCTGGAACCCGCAGACCTATGCCGGCCAGGGCTATGCCGTGGTGATGATCGACTTCCACGGCTCCACCGGCTACGGCCAGGCCTTCACCGACGCGATCAGCCAGCACTGGGGCGACCGCCCGCTGGAGGACCTGCGCAAGGGCTGGGCCGCCGCGCAACAGCGGTATGCGTTCCTCGACGGCGCCAACGCCTGTGCGCTGGGCGCCAGCTACGGCGGCTACATGGTCAACTGGATCGCCGGCAACTGGCCTGCCCCGGCCAGCGGCGCCTGGAAGTGCCTGGTCAACCACGACGGCGTGTTCGACCAGCGGATGATGGGCTACGCCACCGAGGAACTGTGGTTCAGCGAGTGGGAAAACGGCGGCACGCCCTACGACAACCCGCAGGGCTACGAGCGCTTCAACCCGGTCAACCACGTCAAGAACTGGCGGGTGCCGATGCTGGTGGTGCACGGCCAGCAGGACTTCCGGATCCCGGTGGAGCAGGGCATCGCCGCGTTCACCGCGTTGCAGCGCCAGGGCATCGAGTCGAAGTTCCTGTACTTCCCGGACGAGAACCACTGGGTGCTGAAGCCGGCCAACAGCCTGCTCTGGCACGACACCGTCAATGCCTGGTTGGGCGCGCACCTCCGGCAGCCGTGAACGGGACCGGGGCCGCGATTTGACGCGACCCCGCGGCCGGCCCGAACCTAGGCGCGGGGGCGGGCCCCGGGGAGGTGCGCGATGGTCGACGACCAGAAGCAGGGCGAGCGTTACCGCGGTCCGGAACGACGCAGCGGCAAGGAGCGCCGCCAACACGGCGACCGCCGCGAGGAGATCCGTTTCGAGCTGGACAAGGGCGATCGCCGCAGCGGCAAGGACCGGCGCAAGCACGGCCGCTGGGACGATATCCCGATCCGCTGAGGCCGCGCCGTGAACGACGCCGACGACGACACCGAGCGCTGGTGGGCGCGGGTCGCGGAAGGTTCGGTACGGTCCGCGCTGCGCCATCCGGCGCAGTACTTCGGCCGGCAGTGGCTGCGCCATCTCGGTCCCGAGGATCGCGCGCGGCTGACCGCGGTGCAGGTCACCGCCACCCGGCCGGCGTTCACTGCGGTGCTGGCCGGCGGCGCCGCGATCCTGGCCCTGGTGGGGGGATTGCAGTGGGTCGGCGTCACGCCCGGCATCGGCTATCCGCCCTGGCTGGTGCTCGCCGCCGCCGCCGCGGTCGCGCTGCTGGCCTGGGCCAACTGGCGCCTGCGCAACTGGCGGCTGCGGCTGCTGGCGCTGCTGGCGAGCATGATCCTGCTCGGGGTGTTCCTGTCGATCCCGACGCCCGCCGCCAGCGCGCAACTGCCGATCCGCACCGGCCTGTTCCACCTGATCCCGATCGCGTTGCTGGCGCTGACGGTGCGGGCGACGTCCACCGTGGCGCTGGTGCTGGTGCTGCTGGGCCTGGCCGCCGCGCGGCTGCTGCTGCACGGCGCGCCGGCCTCCGGCGCCGCGCTGTACTGGCTGTACACCGCCGCCACCGTCGTGTTCGGGCTGATGCTGTCGGGCTACCGCACCGACTTCGCGGTCGAGGCCTACCGCGTGCGTCACCTGCTGTGGAAGCAGGCCACCACCGACGCGCTCACCGGGCTGTGCAACCGCACCGGCTGGCAGCGCGACGCCGCCCGGGTGTACGCCGATGCCGGCAAGCGTGCGGCCACGCGCAGCCTGATCTTCTTCGACGTCGATCATTTCAAGCGCATCAACGACACCTGGGGCCACGAGCGCGGCGACGAGGTGTTGCGCCTGCTGGGCCTGGCGATCGCCGCGCGGCTGGGCGCCGACAGCTACGCCGCGCGCCTGGGTGGCGAGGAATTCATCGTGCTGATGGTGGATGCCGCGCCGGCGGCGGTGGAGCGCTACGCGCAGCGGGTGCGCGAGGATTTCGCCCAGGCCACCAGCGAGCTGGGCTGCACGCTCAGCGCCGGGATCGTGTTCGCCGGCCCGGACGAGGAGCTGGCCGCGAGCATGCGCCGCGCCGACCACGCCCTGTATGCGGCCAAGCAGGGCGGGCACGACCGCATCGTGATCGCTCCCCCGCCTTGAACCGCGCCGGGCTGGGCGGACCGGGCTACGCGGGGTCCGGCGCGTCGTGACGCGCTACAGCCAGCGCACCTTCCTGAGATAGCGGTACAGCCCGATGCAGACCGCGGCCACCACCCCGATCAGCACGTAGTAGCCGTAGCGTCCGGACAGTTCCGGCATGTAGCGGAAGTTCATCCCGTACCAGCTGGCGATCAGCGTCGGCGCCGCCAGCAGCGCCGCCCAGCCGGCCAGGCGCTTGACCACCTCGCCCTGGCGGATGGTGACCAGCGACAGGTTCACGCTCATCGCCGCGCCCAGCATCTCGCGCATGGTGTCGGTGGACTCGTTGACCCGCAGCGCGTGGTCGAGCACGTCGCGGAAGTACGGCCGCACCTCGCCGGGGATCAGCTCGCCGTGCATGCGCGTGAGCTGGGCGAGGATGTCCTGCAGCGGCGCCACCGCCAGCCGCAGCTGGGTCAGCTCGCGCTTGAGGTCGTAGAGCTCGACGATGGTGTCGCGGCGGAACTCGTCGGCGAAGATGTCCTTCTCCAGCGCGACCAGCGCCTCGTGGAACTCGCCCACGATCGGCAGGTAGTTGTCGACGATGGAATCCAGCACCGCGTACAGGCCGTAGCTGGGGCCCAGCGCGAGCAGCTCCGGTTCGCGTTCCACCCGCGTGCGCACCGACGCGTACGACGCCGAGGCGCCGTGCCGCACCGTGACCAGGTAACGCCGGCCCAGGAACGCGTGCGTCTCGCCGAAGCGGATGCGGCCGCCGTCGACTGCCTGCGCGGTATGCGCGACCAGGAACAGCGAATCGCCGTAGGCCTCGATCTTCGGCCGCTGGTGCGCGTGCTGCGCGTCCTCGATGGCCAGGTCGTGCAGGCCGAATTCCTCCTGCAGCTTGTCCAGCAGCGCGTCTTCGGGCTCGTACAGGCCGACCCAGACGAAGCTGCCGTCGTCCACCGCCAGCACGTCGCTGATCCGGTCCAGGGCGATGTCGCGGCGGCGGCCTGCGCGGTCGTAGGCCACGCAGTTGATCACGCAGCCGGGCAGGGCGGTGGCGTCGGTCATGGCCGCATCCTGCGCTGCGGCCGCGACCGCGGCAAGCGCTCAGCGGCGGCGCAGGCGCACGTACAGCGCCAGGTGCAGCGGCAGCAGCAGTGCGATCCACGGCTGATTGGCCTGCGAGAACAGCAGGATCCATTTCAGCAGCAGCGCGCCGGCCGCGCCCAGGGTCACCGTGGACAGCACCCCGCGGAACAGGCGCCCGCCGTCGCGGCCGCGGGCCAGGCGCCAGCCACCGGGCAGCAGCAGCAGGCACAGCGGACTGAACAGCAGCAGGTTCTCGTTGCCCCAGCCGGCGCGGTGCGCGGTGCCGAGCCAGAGAAAGAGCATCAGCGCCCCGAGCAGGCCGCCCAGCAGCCAGAACGGCAGCGCGATCGCCGCCAGTCGCCGCGGGTGCAGCGCCCCGAGCCAGAGAACGGCGGCCGCCAGCGCCAGCCCGGCGAGCGCCCAGGGCCACCACGGACGCGGTGCCTCCGCCGGTTCCGGCGCGATCCGGTGCGGCAGCAGCACCTGGGTCGCGGCCACCAGCGGCCGGCCGTCGGCCAGCCGGGTTTCCGCGAGGCTGTCGGCCAGGCGCATCGGCACGAACGCCTCTTCCCAGCGCGACAGCTGCTGGTCGGCGTGGCGCGACAGGCCGAGGTCGAAGCCCAGCCACAGCCACGGCGCCGGCGAGGCCAGCCGCACCGCCTCGCTGCGATACGTGTTGCCGCGCGAGCGCCCCGCGATCTGGCGATGCAACTGGCCGTCGAGCGCGGCGTCCAGCGCATCGCGCACCTTGGTGGCGCAGTTGGCGGTGAAATAGTCGTAGCGGTAGCGCGCATGCTCCGGCCGCGCGGCCTCGGCGAGCGCCTGCGCCAACCGGGTCGCCTGCGCCGGCGTGAGGTCCAGCCACTGGATGAACACGCCGCGGCCTTCCTCGCGGTAGACCGCCAGATCCTGCTGCAGCGGCAGCGCCACCAGCATGTACTGCATTTCCCCGCGCACGAAGCGCCCGAGGAAGCCGGGTTCGTCCAGGTCGAAGAAGCCGAAGTTGTACGAGGTCGCCGCGCCGCTGGCCGGGTCCACCACCACGATCGCATCGTGGCCGAAGCGCTCCCAGAAGATCTCGCCCGGCTGCATCGTCATCACCCCGAGACGCGGCGTCGCCGCGGCGGCCGGAGCGGGCGTCACGGTTGCCGCCGCGTCGGCCGTGGTGGCTGCCGGAGCAGGCGCCGCCGCCGGCGCCGGTTGGCCTGCCGTGCCCGCCGGCGCATCGATGGCCGCTACCAGCCGATCGCCCGCTCCCGTTTGCGCGAGTCCCATCGATGGCAACGCCAGCGCCAGCAGCAGCGCGGGCAACAGGCAGCCACGCAGCCAGGCACGCGTCGGGAACCCACGCAGCCAAGCACGCGTCCCTTCTCCCCGCCTGCGGGGAGAAAGTGCCCCGCAGGGGCGGATGAGGGGCCGCCGGCCCGCGTCACTCCCCATGCACGCTCACGTGCAGCGCATGCAGCCGCCGCGCATCCGCGCGCGCCACGCGGAAGCCGAAACGCCCCAGCGTCAGTTCCTCGCCGGCCTCGGGCAGGTGCCCGATCGCGGCCGTGACCAGGCCGCCGATGGTGTCGTATTCGTCGTCGTCGAAGTCGGCGCCGAAGCGCTCGTTGAAGTCCTCGATCGGAGTCAGCGCGTCGACCACATATTGGCCGTCTGCCTGCGCCGCGATCAGCGTGGTCACGTCCTCGGCTTCGTCGTGCTCGTCGTCGATCTCGCCGACGATCTGCTCCAGCACGTCCTCGATCGTCACCAGCCCGGCGACGCCGCCGTACTCGTCGATCACGATCGCCATGTGGTTGCGCGACTGCCGGAACTCGCGCAGCAGCACGTTGAGCTTCTTCGACTCCGGGATCAGCACCGCCGGCCGCAGCAGCTCGCGCACGGTGCTGTGGCTGAGGTCGTGGTCGGCGACCACGCCGCGCAGCAGGTCCTTGGCCAGCAGGATGCCGAGGATCTCGTCGCGGTCCTCGTCGTGCACCGGGAAGCGCGAATGCCCGGATTCCACCACCTGCCGCATCAGCTCCAGCAGCGGCACCTGCGCCGACAGCGCCACCATCTGCGCGCGCGGGACCATCACGTCGCCGACGCTGAGATCGGAGACCGCGATCGCGCCTTCCATCATGCGCAGGGTGTCGGCCGCGATCAGGCCGTCGGCCTGGGTGTCGCGCAGCAACTCGACCAGGTCCTCGCGGGTGCTCGGCTCGCCCGACAGCATCGCGCCGATGCGGTCCAGCCAGGAGCGGCGTTCGGGGCGGCCCTTGTCGGCGGCCTGGGTGGGGGAGCTACTACTGTCGTCCTCGGACATTGCGTTCATGCGGGCGCCCGGCGGGCGACGGGGGAAGTCTAGCGCGAGCGCGTCGCGGGCTGGTAAGTGGCCGTCGGGTACCGGGAAATCAAGCCCGCCGGCGGCTGTTTGCGCCGGGGCGAATCGACAAGGGGGGCGGAGGCAGCCAGGTTGTCTTCGACAAGTAAGCCCGCCTGTTGGCGGGTCTCTTTTGTACGGTGGGGCGACGCCGGATTCCGCCTAGCGTTCGCGGTACGGGTCCTCGATGCCGAGCCCGGCGAGGATCTCGCGCTCCAGGCGCTCCATGCACTCGGCTTCGCGCGTGTCCTGGTGGTCCAGGCCCAGCAGGTGCAGGGCGCCGTGCACGGTGAGGTGGGCGTAGTGGGCGTTGAGCGGCTTGCCCTGCTCGCGCGCTTCCCGGGCGACCACCGGGGCGCAGAGCACCAGGTCGCCGAGCAGCGGCAGCTTCACGCCCCTGGGCAGCTTGACGCCTTCCGCGACCTCGGCCGGGAAGCTGAGCACGTTGGTGGCGTAATCCTTGCCGCGGTAGTGGCGGTTGAGCGCGCGGCCCTCGTCGGCGTCGACCAGGCGGATGGCGAGGTCGGCCTCGCGGATGCGGCCTTGGAGCGCGGCGGCGACCCACTTGCGGAAGCTGGCGGCGGCCGGCAACCCGGCGCGCGGCAGCGCGTAGCCGACGGCGACATCCAGGCGGAGCGGACCCTTGGTCATGACGGCGGCAATTGTAGGGCCCGCCGCGGTCTCGCGGCGCGAACGCGGCCGCCGCGCCGGACGCAGCGCGGTTGCAGGCGGCCGTCGTGCGCGGGCCGGTTCATGCCGGCCCGGCGGGGGCGTCGCGGCTGTCGCGTGCGTCGTAGGCGTTGACGATCCGCGCCACCAGCGGATGCCGCACCACGTCCTTCGCCTCGAAGAAGGTGAAGCCGATGCCGTCGACGCCGCGCAGCACCTCCAGCGCGTCCCTGAGTCCGGATTTCTGCTGCTTGGGCAGGTCGATCTGGGTCAGGTCGCCGGTGACCACGGCGGTGGAGCCGAAGCCGATGCGCGTGAGGAACATCTTCATCTGCTCGATCGAGGTGTTCTGCGCCTCGTCCAGGATCACGAAGGCGTCGTTGAGCGTGCGCCCGCGCATGTACGCCAGCGGCGCGATCTCGATGACGTTCTTCTCCAGCAGCTTGAGCACCTTTTCCACGCCCAGCATTTCGTACAGCGCGTCGTACAGCGGGCGCAGATAGGGGTCGACCTTCTGGGTGAGGTCGCCGGGCAGGAAGCCGAGCTTCTCGCCGGCCTCCACCGCCGGGCGCACCAGCACCAGCCGCTGCACCCGCGATTCGTTCAACGCCTCCACCGCCATCGCCACGGCGAGGAAAGTCTTGCCGGTGCCGGCCGGGCCGATGCCGAAGTTGATGTCATGGGTGGCGATCGCGTGCAGGTATTTGGCTTGGTTGGCGCCGCGGCCGCGGATGGTGCCGCGCTTGACGCGGATCGCGACTTCCTGCGGCTGGATGTCCGCGTCCACGATCCGGTCGGCGCCGGCCACGGCCAGGCGCAGATGGATCGCGGCTTCGTCCAGCGGTTCGGTGGCGGCGTCGCGCCAGAGCTCGCGCAGCAGCTTCTCGGCCGCGCGCACGGACGCTTCGGGGCCGGTGATGCGGAACACGTTGCCACGGTTACCGATTTCCACGCCCAGGCGCAGTTCCAGCAGCCGCAGGTGGCCGTCGAACGGGCCGGCGAGGTTGGCCAGGCGCTCGCCGTCGGCGGGATCCAGGGCGAATTCGGACGTGCTGTGTTGGGGCATCGGCGCGGTCGTGATGCTGGCGGGTCCGGGCGGGCCAGCTTGCGCCCGGGGGCCGTTTTTCGCAAAGTGCCGCGGTCATCGGCGAACCATGCGGAAAGGGGACACAGGATGCGGAGCGTGCTGGGGACACTGGGATTGGCCGCGCTGTGCGCGCTGGCCGCGTGGCCGATGCAGGCGGCGCAGGCGGTGCAGGTCACGGTGCTGACCGCATCGCGGATCGACACCATGGACGTCGCGCAGCCGCGGGCGCAGGCGCTGGCCTTCGACGCCGACGGCACCATCCTCGCGCTCGGCGACGGCGCGGCGCTGCTGGCGCGATATCCGGGCGCGCGCCGGATCGACGCCGGCGCTGCGGTCGTCATCCCCGGCATGATCGATGCGCACGGCCATGTCGCCGGGCTCGGGCTGACCCATCTGCGGGTCGACCTGACCGGTACCGCCAGCAAGGAGGAAGTGCTGCAGCGCCTGCGCGCGTTCGCCGCCACGCTGCCGGCCGACGCCTGGCTTACCGGCGGCGGCTGGGACCAGAACGACTGGCCGCAGCACGATTTCCCCACCGCGGCCGACCTGGATGCCGCGTTCCCCGACCGGCCGGTCTGGCTCTCGCGCATCGACGGCCACGCCGGCTGGGCCAACAGCGCGGCGCTGCGCGCGGTGCCGCGCGAACTGGACGGCGACTGGCAACCCGACGGCGGCCGCATCGTGCGCGATGCGGCGGGCAAGGCCACCGGCGTGTTCGTCGACGGCGCGATGGCGCTGGTCGACGCGGTGCAGCCGCCGCTGGACGACGCCGCCATCGAGCGCGCGCTGCAACTGGGCATGCACGATGCGGTCGCCAGCGGCCTCACCGGCGTGCACGATGCCGGCATCCCGCTGACGCAGCTGCGCGCCTACCAGCGCCTGGCCGACCGCGGCGCGCTGCCGCTGCGGATCACCGCGATGGCCGACGGCGACGCCGAAGCGCTGGCGTGGCTGTGCGACAACGGCCTGTACCGGCACCCCTCGCACCGGCTGCAGATGCGCACGGTCAAGCTGTACATCGACGGCGCGCTCGGCAGCCGCGGCGCGGCGCTGCTGGAGGATTACAGCGACGACCACGGCAACCGCGGCCTGCTGCTGATGGCGCCGGAACAACTGGACGCCGTCGCCGCCAAGGCCAGGGGCTGCGGCGTGCAGGTCGCCAGCCATGCGATCGGCGACCGCGGCAACCATCTGGTGCTGGAAGCCTATGCCAAGGCGCTGGGCGCGGACGCCATCGCCAGCGACCACCGCTGGCGGATCGAGCACGCGCAGGTGCTGGCGCCGGCGGACCTGCCGCGGCTGGCGCGCCTGCACGTGATCGCCTCGATGCAGCCCACGCACGCGACCAGCGACATGCCCTGGGCCGAAACCCGGCTCGGGCCGCAGCGGATCGTCGGCGCCTACGCCTGGCGGCAGTTGCGCGACAGCGGCGCGCGGCTGGCGCTGGGTTCGGACTTCCCGGTGGAATCGGTGGATCCGCGACTGGGCCTGTACGCCGCCGCCACCCGCGCCGACGCCCAGGGCCAGCCCGCCGGCGGCTGGCAGCCGCAGGAGAAACTGACTGCCTACGAGGCCCTGCGCGGCTTCACCCTGGACGCCGCCTACGCCGGCTTCGCCGAGGACGAAGTCGGCAGCCTGGCGGTCGGCAAGCGCGCCGATTTCGTGCTGCTGGCGCAGGACCCGCTGACCGTCGCCCCGGAGCAGCTGCGCGGGCTCGAGGTGCTGGCGACCTATGTCGACGGCCAGCCGGTCTACCAGGCCGCGGCGCCCACGCCCTAGCGCGGGCCGTGTCGACCTCGCCGACAGCCCGCGTGCCTTGGCGCAGGCTTTGTCGGCTTCGGGCCGGGGCGGCGGGCGGGGAGTCGCTTTCCCCTCGGTCAGGGCCTCCTGCCCTGACTCGGGCGCGCGCCTTCCCTGGCGCGCTTGGCGCGACTCCCCGCCCGCCACCCCCTGATCCGCAGAGTCTGTGTTCCAGAGGCTCGGGTGGCATCAGGCGCAGCCCGGGTTTTCTCGTGATCGAAGTTGCATCCGTTGCACGTGCGACGGAGGGGACGGCTGGCCGGGTGCCGCGTCCAGCGCGCCATGGATGGCGCGCGCCCGAGTCAGGGCAGGAAGCCCTGACCGAGGGAAAAGCGGCACCCGGCCAGCCGGCCCCGCCTTTCCGGAGCCGGACGGACCGAGCGCTGCATCCAGTACGCCAGCGATGGCGCACGCGAGTCGGGGCAGAGCCGCACTGACCGAGGGAAAGCGCACCCGGCCAGTTGGTCCGCTTTTCCGGAGCGAAAGACTCAGGCCGCCACGTCCGCGTCGACCGTCGCCACCTGCCCGCGCAGCGAGTTGCTCAGCGCCTCGGTGATCACGACATCCACGAACTGGCCGATCAGGCGCGGCCGCCCGGGGAAATTCACCGAGCGCATGTTCTCGGTCTTGCCGGTCAGCTCGTTCGGATCCTTCTTCGACGGGCCCTCGACCAGCACCCGCTGGGTCGAGCCGACCATCGCCTGCGAGATCCGCGCCGCGTTGGCGTTGATCGCCGCCTGCAGCCGCGCCAGCCGCGCGTGCTTTTCGGCGTCGTCGACGTGGTCCTCCAGGTCGGCCGCCGGCGTGCCCGGACGGCGCGAATAGATGAAGGAGAACGACTGGTCGAAACCGACGTCCTCGATCAGCTTCATGGTCTTGTCGAAATCGGCTTCGGTCTCGCCGGGGAAGCCGACGATGAAGTCCGAGGAGATCGAGATGTCCGGGCGCACCGCGCGCAGCTTGCGCAACTTCTGCTTGTATTCCAGCGCGGTGTAGCCGCGCTTCATCGCCGCCAGGATGCGGTCGCTGCCCGACTGCACCGGCAGGTGCAGGTAGTTGGCCAGCTTGGGCACGTCGCGGTAGGCCTCCACCAGCGAATCGCTGAAGTCCAGCGGGTGCGAGGTGGTGAAGCGGATGCGATCGATGCCCTCGATCTGCGCGATCGCGCGGATCAGCAGCGCCAGGTCGGCGGTTTCTCCGTCGCCCCCGCCATCAACCGGCGCGATCGGCCCGCGGTAGGCGTTGACGTTCTGCCCCAGCAGGTTGACCTCGCGCACGCCCTGCGCCGCCAGCTGCGCGACCTCGACCAGCACGTCCTCGAACGGGCGGCTGACCTCCTCGCCGCGAGTGTAGGGCACCACGCAGAACGAGCAGTACTTGCTGCAGCCTTCCATGATCGAGACGAAGGCGCTGGGGCCGTCGGCGCGCGGCTCGGGCAGGCAGTCGAACTTCTCGATCTCCGGGAAGCTGATGTCCACCTGCGGCCGGCCGGAGACGCGGCGCGCGCGGATCAGTTCCGGCAGCCGATGCAGGGTCTGCGGGCCGAACACCAGGTCCACGTAGGGCGCGCGCTGCACGATCGCCGCGCCTTCCTGGCTGGCCACGCAGCCGCCCACGCCGATCAGCACCGGCCGGTCGCCCTGCTTGAGGGTCTTCCAGCGGCCCAGCTGGCTGAACACCTTTTCCTGGGCTTTTTCGCGGACCGAGCAGGTATTGACCAGGATCACGTCGGCTTCTTCGACGTTCTGGGTCAGTTCCAGACCGTCGGAGGCGGCCAGCACGTCGGCCATCCGCGCCGAGTCGTACTCGTTCATCTGGCAGCCGTGGGTCTGGATGAACAGTTTGCCGCGCGGCGGCCGGGTGGGGTGGGGCATGGCGTTGAAATCCGGGTGACGGCGGTGCATCCGCACCGGGCGCAGTGTAAGGCGGGGGACGGCAGTGGCGCTGGATCTGCGTGGGCGTTCAGCAAAATCAAGCACTTGTCATCGCGGTGCGATGGTAGGACACTCGCCGGCATGATGGGGGCACGGGGAATCCTGGCATTGGCATGCCTGCTGCTGGCGGCTCCGGCCGTGGCCGGCACCGTGTACCGCTGCGACAGCGCCGATGGCAGCCGCAGCTATTCCAGCAAGCGCGTCCCCGGCGCCAAATGCACCGCCGTGAGCAGCTACCGGGCCGCCCGTCGCAAGGCTCCGGCCGCGGCGCCGCGGGCCGCCGGCGCGGCCACGCTGGAGACGTCCGCCGCCGGCTCGCCGCTGGCGGCCAACCTGCCGGCGCCGCCGTCGACCGCGGCTGCGCCGCCCCCGGCGTCGCAGTCGCCGCGGCTGGTCCGCGGCCAGGTCTATGCCTACATCCGCAACGGCGTGCGCCATTACAGCAGCACCCCGCCGCGCGGCCAGGCCGGCGTCAGCGCGCTGCGCACGATCAAGTACAGCTACATGGAGACCTGCTACGCCTGCGGCCGCCCGGGCGTCGATTTCGGCCGCGTGCGCCTGAACACCAGCGCCTACGGCGACGAGATCCGCGCCGCGGCCCGGGATTACGGCGTCGACGAGGCGATCGTGCGCGCCATCATCCATGCCGAGTCGGCCTTCAACCCCAATGCGCTGTCGCGGGTCGGGGCGCAGGGGCTGATGCAGCTGATGCCGGCGACCGCGCGCCGCTTCGGCGTCGGCAATGCCTTCGACGCCGGCCAGAACATCCGCGGCGGGGTCCAGTACCTGGCCTGGCTGCTGAAGCGCTTCAACGGCAACCTGACCCTGGCCGCGGCCGGCTACAACGCCGGCGAGGGCGCGGTCGACAAGTACCAGGGCGTGCCGCCCTACAGCGAAACCCGGCGCTACGTGCAGCGCGTGGGGGTGCTGGCCGAGCGCTACCGCGGCACCCTGGCCGCGCGTTGAGCCGCGCCGGGCGGTTTTGGCCGCAAACGTTGTCGGCCTAATTCACGTTCCGTTACACTTCCCGTCTTTGCGGCCGCCGGCCGGAGCGCGTTGTCGCGCGTGGCGCAGGCGGACGGGTCCGAACATCGAGTCTTTGCGGAGTGCCTGATGGGCAATGATGGGGTCGAAAACCAGGGCCGACGCCGGTTCCTGACCGCGACCACGGCCGTGGTCGGTGCCGTGGGCGCCGGCTTTGCGGCGGTGCCGTTCATCAAGTCGTGGAATCCGAGCGCGCAGGCCAAGCTGGCCGGCGCGCCGGTCACCGCCGACATCGGCGCGCTGCCGGAGGGCCAGCAGCTGACGCTGAAGTGGCGCGGTCAGCCGGTGTACGTGGCGCACCGCTCCAAGGCGATGCTGGACGTGCTGCCGACCATGGACAAGCTGCTGCTGGACCCCAAGTCCGACAACACCGACCAGCAGCCCGAGTACGCCAAGAACGAATACCGCTCGATCAAGCCCGAGTACCTGGTGCTAATCGCGGTCTGCACCCACCTGGGCTGCGCCCCGGAGTTCGTGCCCGAGCTGGCGCCGCAGCCGTTCGACCCGGACTGGAAGGGCGGCTATTTCTGCCCCTGCCACAAGTCCCGCTACGACCTCTCCGGCCGGGTCTACTCCGGCCAGCCGGCGCCGGCCAACCTGCCGGTGCCCCCGTACCACTTCGAGAACGACACCACGCTGGTGATCGGCGTCGATCCGCAGGGGGCGGCATAAGCCATGGCCAACATCATCACCCGTACCGCCGACACCGTGATGGACTGGGTCAACGCGCGCGCGCCCGGCATGATGCCGATGTACCGCAAGCACATGACCGAGTACTACGCGCCGAAGAACTTCAACTTCTGGTACTTCTTCGGCTCGCTCGCGCTGCTGGTGCTGGTCAACCAGATCGTCACCGGCATCTTCCTGACGATGCACTTCAAGCCGAGCGCGGCCGAGGCCTTCGGCTCGGTCGAGTACATCATGCGCGACGTGGAGTGGGGCTGGCTGATCCGCTACATGCACTCCACCGGCGCCTCGCTGTTCTTCGTCGTCGTCTACCTGCACATGTTCCGCGGGCTGATGTACGGCTCCTACAAGAAGCCGCGCGAGCTGGTGTGGCTGCTGGGCATGACCATCTACCTGGTGCTGATGGCCGAGGCCTTCATGGGCTACGTGCTGCCGTGGGGGCAGATGTCGTTCTGGGGCGCCAAGGTGATCATCTCGCTGTTCGGCGCGATCCCGGTGGTCGGCAACGGCCTGACCGAATGGATCATGGGCGACTACAACCCGGGCGACGCCACCCTCAACCGCTTCTTCGCGCTGCACGTGATCGCGCTGCCGCTGGTGCTGCTGCTGCTGGTGGTGCTGCACCTGGGCGCGCTGCACGAGGTCGGGTCCAACAACCCCGACGGCGTGGAGATCAAGAAGGGCCCGAAGGGCAACCGCTGGTCGACCACCGCGCCCGCCGACGGCATCCCGTTCCACCCGTACTACACGGTCAAGGATCTGGTCGGGGTCGGCTTCTTCCTGATGCTGGCGGCGTTCATCATCTTCTTCGCGCCGACCTTCGGCGGCTGGTTCCTGGAGCACGACAACTTCACCGAGGCCAATGCGCTGGTGACGCCGACCCACATCAAGCCGGTGTGGTACTTCACCCCGTACTACGCGATGCTGCGGGTGGTGCCGTCGTTCTTCGGCATCAAGCTGTGGGGCGTGCTGGTGATGTTCGGCGCGATCGTGCTGCTGTTCCTGGTGCCGTGGCTGGACAAGAGCAAGGTCAAGTCCTACCGCTACCGCGGCAAGCTGTCGTGGCTGATGCTGGGCGTGTTCGTGGTCTCCTTCGTGTGGCTGATGAAGATCGGCGCCGGCCCGGGCACCGATCCGGTGGAGACGATCATCGGCCGCGTGCTGACCTTCCTCTACTACGCGTTCTTCATCTCCATGCCGCTGTGGACCAGGCTCGACAGGACCAAGCCGGTGCCGGAACGGGTGACGACGCATGAGTAGGCATGTGCAGGTCCCTGTGCGGCAGTCCGCGCGGCGCGCGGGCTTTTCGAAGAGCCAGTCGTCTTGTGGGGAACGTGTCTTGAAGAAGATCCTCGTGCTGTTCGCGGGCCTGCTGCTGGGCGCCGGGCTGGGCGCCGCCCCGGCCATGGCGGCCGAAGGCGCGCACCTGCCGCAGGCGGGCACCGACCTCGGCGACCGGGCGTCGCTGCAGCGCGGCGCCCGCGACTTCATGAACTACTGCTCCGGGTGCCATTCGCTCAAGTACATGCGCTACTCGCGCATGGCCGAGGACCTCGGCCTGAGCGAGGAGGACGTGCAGGACAACCTCAACTTCACCGGCGCCAAGGCCGGCGAGCAGATCCGGGTGGCGCTGACCGAGGACGACGGCACCCGCTTCTTCGGCAAGGCGCCGCCGGACCTGAGCGTGATCGCGCGCGTGCGCGGCAGCGACTGGATCTACAACTACCTGAAGTCGTTCTACCTGGACGAGTCGCGCCCGCTGGGCTGGAACAACACCCTGTTCCCCAACGTCTCCATGCCCAACCCGCTGTGGGAGATGCAGGGCCTGCAGCACGCCGAGTACGGCCCGGCCGACGCCACCGGCGAACGCCCGGTCGAGAAGCTGGTGCTGGCGCAGCCGGGCACGCAGACGCCCGCGCAGTTCGACCAGACCGCGCGCGACATCACCGCTTTCCTCGAGTACGTCGGCGAGCCGGCCGCGCTCAAGCGCCAGAGCCTGGGCGTGTGGGTGCTCCTGTTCCTGGCGTTCTTCACGTTCCTGGCGTTCCTGCTGAAGAAGGAATACTGGCGCGACGTGAAGTAATCGCGAACCCCGTCGCAGGCCTCCGCGCCCCCCTCCGCGGACTTGCGCAGGAAAAGCCCGCGCCGGGCCGGCGCAGGCTTTTTTGCCGGGTCGCGCTCGGGAACCGTGGCGACCGCCTGCAAGGGGCAGGCGGCGCCGGTGCGGCCGGCGGTTCCGGTCGCCGGAGAAGCCCATGATGGCGACGAGTCCGCGCATGCGTAACGCCCTGACCCTGTTTTCTTCCGTCGACGACGTGCTGTGCCATCGCGTGCGCCTGGTGCTGGCCGCGAAAGGCGTCACCTACGATTTCATCCCGGTCGATCCGCAGAACCCGCCGGAAGACCTGATCGACCTCAATCCCTACCACTCCGTGCCCACGCTGGTGGAGCGCGAGCTGGTGCTGTACGCCGCCAGCGTGGTCTGCGAATACCTCGACGAGCGCTACCCGCACCCGCCGCTGATGCCGGTGGATCCGCTGTCGCGCGCGCGCCTGCGCCTGGCGATGCTGCGGATCGAGCACGACTGGGTGCCGCAGGTGCAGGCGATCCAGCTGGGCAACAAGGCCCAGGCGGAAGCCGGGCGCAAGCGCCTGAAGGAGCTGCTGACCGCGTCGGTGCCGCTGTTCAAGGCCAGCAAGTTCTTCCTCAACCCGGAGATGAGCCTGGCCGACTGCGCGATGGCGCCGATCATCTGGCGCCTGGATTCGCTCGGCATCGGCCTGCCCAGGGACGGCAAGGCGATCGAGGACTACGGCAACCGCATCTTCCGCAACCCCGGCTTCGCCCGCAGCCTGACCCCGCAGGAGAAGAACCTGCGCGAGCTCCCGGCGTAGCGACCCGCCCGGGCGTGATCGGCCGGGGGCGACGGCAGTCGCGGACCCGTCGCACCCGCGGTGCGCCGGTGGCTGCCGCCGCGTCCCGCGACAGGCCGCCGGCGGCGGCAGCGGCTACACTGCCGCCATGAGCGATACCGCCGCGCCCGGCATGACCAGTCACCGCCCGTACCTGCTGCGGGCGCTGTACGCATGGATCGCCGACAACGGCATGACGCCGCACCTGCTGGTCGACGCGACCTGCGCCGGCGTGCGGGTGCCGGCGCACACGATCAAGGACGGCAAGGTGGTGCTCAACATCGCCGACCGCGCGGTCGCGCACCTGGACATGGGCAACGACGCGGTGGCCTTCACCGCGCGCTTCGGCGGCGTCAGCCAGGCGGTGATCGTGCCGGTGGCGGCGGTGCTGGCGATCTATGCGCGCGAGACCGGGCAGGGCATGGCGCTGCCGGAGGACGCGAGCACGGCGGAGCCGGACGCCGGCGCGGAGGCCGCGTCCGCCGACGGACTGCCCCCCGACGATGGCGGCGACGGGCCGCCCGCGCCCAAGCGCGGTGCGCACCTGCGGATCGTCAAGTAGGCGAGAGCTTTCGACAGGTCCGGGACAGGCGTGCGGTCGCGGGCCCTTCTGGACGATTTCGGCCCCGCAGGAGTGGCGTAAGCCGCGATCCGCCGCGCAAGAGCGTCGCGGGCTGCGGCGCTCCTGCGAAAAAGCATGGCGCCCGCACCAGCGGTGCGCGGCTGAAGCCGCGAACTCTTCAGCCTGTCACCGGCAGCAAGCCGAGCCGTAGTCCCGCACTCAGTGCAGGGTCACCGCCTGGGTCGCCCGCACCGGTCCGCTGAAGGCGATCAGCTGACCGCCGCGCAGCACCAGCCGGCCGACGTGGCGGTCGCTGCCATCCTCGGAATATTCGAAGCGGAAGCTGCGCTCCAGCCCGAGCCGGCCGTTCTCGCCGCGGCGCAGGCGCAGGCCGTCGGCGTGCACGGTCTGGTCCAGCCATTGCACGCCCGCGGCCCGGCAGGCGTCGCGGCCCATGGCCTCGGCGCGCTCGGCGGCGGCGCGGGCCGCGCTCCAGACTGCGACCGCGGTCGCAATGCAGATCATCAGGACGAGTAGATTCGGCATGCGTGCAATGTGCGGTCTGGTGCCGGTTTCGGCAAGCTAGAATGCCGCGGAGCCGCCGCCCTGCCGCCGCGCGCTGCCTCTTCCCGCCATGCACGGACCGGTGAACCGCATGAAACTCGTCTTTCCCGGTGGCGAACACCCGCAGGTGCTGCTCGGTCCGGGCATCAACCGCGTCGGTTCCGACCCGCAGGCCAACATCGTGCTCGACCGCCCGGGCGTGCTGCCGCAGCATTGCGAACTGCACGTGACCGCGCACGGGGTGATGCTGCAGGTGCCGCACGGCACCACGGTCAGCGTCAACGGCCGCAGCGTCGACGGCCTGATCGCGCTGCGCCCGGGCGACAGCGTGAGTTTCGACGGCATCCAGGCGCGGCTGGCCACGCTCGAGGCCGCGGCGCCGGCCCGCCAGCACATCGGTCCGCTGCCGGCCCCGGCCAACGACGATCCCGGCGCCACCGCGGTGCGGCCGGTGCTGCCCCGGTACGCCTTGCGCGGCGTCTCCGGGGAGGCGTTCGGGCGCACCCATGCGCTGCTCGGGCCGACCCTGGTCGGGCGCGCGCCGGAATGCAACCTGCGCATGGACGAAGCCGGCCTGTCGCGCCAGCACGCGCGCCTGATTCCGACCAACGGCGGGGTCCAGGTCGAGGACCTGGGCTCGACCAACGGCAGCTTCATCAACGGCAAGCGCGTGCAGCACGGGTTCGCCGCGCCCGGCGACGAGATCGGCTTCGACACCCTGCGCTTCCGCCTGACCGCGCCCGCGCAGGCGTCCGAACCGGCGGCAGCCCCCGCCGCGGAGGCGCCCGTGCACGCGCCGGCGCGGATTTCGCCGTGGTGGTGGGTCGGACTGGCGGCCGCCGGCCTGGCCGCGATCTGGATGGCGGCGTTGCTGCGCTGACCTTCTCGCGGGGTCCGCCACCGCCGCCGATCGGCGCGGCTCAGTGCGGCGGCTCGCCCAGCTTCATCGACAGGTCGATCGCCCGCACGTGCTTGGTCAGTGCGCCGATCGAGATGCAGTCCACGCCGTCGCGCGCGATCGCGCGCAGCCCGTCGAGGTCGACGCCGCCGGACACCTCCAGCGGGATCGCGCCGGCGAACGGCGCGGCCGCGGCGATGCGTACCGCCTCGCGCCGGGTGGCGGCATCGAAGTCGTCGATCAGGACGCGGTCGCAGCCGGCGGTCAGCGCCTCGCGCAGCTGCGCCAGCGTTTCCACCTCCACGATCAGCGGCAGCGCCGGGTGCCGCGCGCGCGCGGCGGCGATGGCGGCGCCGATCGAACCGGCGGCGCGGACGTGGTTTTCCTTCAGCATCACTGCGTCGTACAGGCCCATGCGGTGGTTGTCGCCGCCGCCGACCCGGACCGCGTACTTCTGCGCGTGGCGCAGGCCGGGCAGGGTCTTGCGGGTGTCGAGGATGCGCGGATCCGGCGCCGGCGCGCGGGCGCCGCGCACGGCGTCGACATAGGCCGCGGTGACGGTCGCGGTGCCGCTGAGCGTCTGCAGGAAATTGAGCGCGGTGCGTTCGGCGCTGACCAGCGCGCGGCTGCGGCCGGCGAGGGTGGCCAGCACGCTGCCGGCGGCGACGCGCGCGCCCTCGGCCACGCGCCAGTGGATGCGCACGTCCGGATCCAGCACGCGATGGCAGGCGTCGAACCAGGGGCGGCCGCAGACCACCGCCGGCTCCTTGCACAGCAGATAGGCGACGTCCGGCACGTCGGGCAGCAGCTCGGCGGTGGCGTCGCCGCTGCCCAGGTCCTCGGCCAGGGCGCGGGCGACGTCGGCGTCGACCAGCTCCGCCGGCGGCGGCGCAGCGGCCGTGCTCACTGCTTCGGAAAATCCGGGATCCGCGCGGTGGCGATGGCTTCCTCCACCAGCAGCACCGGGATGCCGTCGTCGATGCGGTAGACCAGCTTGTGGTCGCGGGTGACCAGCGCCTCGCGCAGCGGCGCGGTCTGCGCGCTGTCGTCGACGCGGCGCACGCCGCCGGCGGCGATCGCGCGGTTGAGCGCCTCCAGCCCGGCCTTGTCGAGCAGCGCCAGCGGCTGGCGGGTGGCCGGGCAGGCGAGGATGTCGAGCAGCTTGCGGTCCATCGGGTGAGCCTCTATCGGTGGCGTGTCGCGCACGGACCGGTCGGGCCCGCGCGGCGAGCGCCGGTGTGAAGACCGGCACGGGCCGCTAGAATACGTGTTCGCGACCGGGGAGAGCCATGTCTTCCAATCCTGCAAGCTCGACGCAAGCCGCCCCGCGGGTCGGCGTGGTGATGGGTTCGCGCTCGGACTGGGACACGATGCAGCACGCCGCCGACCGGCTGGCGCAGCTGGGCGTGCCGCACGAGGTGCGCGTGATCTCCGCCCACCGCACCCCGGACGCGCTGTTCGATTACGCCGTCACGGCGCAGGCGCGCGGGTTGCGCGCGATCATCGCCGGCGCCGGCGGCGCCGCGCACCTGCCGGGCATGCTCGCGGCCAAGACCGCGCTGCCGGTGCTCGGCGTGCCGGTGCAGAGCAAGGCGCTCAACGGCCTGGATTCGCTGCTGTCGATCGTGCAGATGCCGGCCGGAGTGCCGGTCGCCACCTTCGCCATCGGCAACGCCGGCGCCGCCAACGCGGCGCTGTTCGCCGCGGCGCTGCTGGCGCACGGCGATGCGGACATCGCCGCGGCGCTGGCGGCCTTCCGCGCGCGCCAGACCGCCGAGGTCGCCGACCACGACGACCCGCGCAAGTGATGCGCGCGGCAAGCGCCGGCGCCGTTCCTCCGCAGCGCGGGCACGCCGCGCCGAAGTCGAAAGGCGCGGCGGGCGGTGCGCCCTTCAACCTGCGCCGGCGCCGCGGCAGCCGCGCGGACGCGGTCGAGGTTCCAGAACACAGGAGCAATGCAGCATGACCATCCCCGGATTTCGCATGACCCTCGGGGGCCGCGGCGCATGACCACCGTCGGCATCCTCGGCGGCGGGCAGCTGGCCCGCATGCTGGCGCTGTCCGGTGCGCCGCTGGGCCTGCGCTTCCTGGTGATGGACACCGCCGGCGACGCCTGCGCCGGGCAGTGCGCGCCGATGGTCGTGGGCGACTATCGCGACCAGGCGGCGTTGGCCGAATTCGCCTCGCGCATCGACGTGGCCACCTTCGATTTCGAGAACGTGCCGGCCGAATCGGCGCGCTGGCTGACCGAGCGCGTGCCGGTGTTCCCGAGCCCGCGCGCGCTGGCGACCGCGCAGGACCGGCTGGCCGAGAAGACCCTGTTCCGCGAACTCGGCATCCCGGTGCCGCAGTTCGCCGCGATCGACTCGCGCGCCGGGCTCGATGCCGCGATCGCGAACATCGGCGCGCCGGCGGTTCTCAAGACCCGCCGCCTGGGCTACGACGGCAAGGGCCAGTTCCGGATCAGGACGCCCGGCGATGCCGACGCCGCGTGGGCCGCGCTCGGCCCGCAGGCGCCGGCCGTGGGCCTGATCCTGGAAGCGTTCGTGCCGTTCCAGCGCGAACTGTCGGTGGTGGCGGTGCGCGGCCGCGACGGTGGCTTCCGCAGCTGGCCGCTGACCGAAAACTGGCACGTCGACGGCGTGCTTTCGGCGAGTCTGGCGCCGGCCGCGGTCACGCCTGCGCTGGCCGCGGCGGCGATTGCCCACGCCCGCAAGCTGGCCGAAGCGCTGGACTACGTCGGCGTGTTCGCGCTGGAACTGTTCTGCAAGGACGGTCAGCTGCTGGCCAACGAACTGGCGCCGCGCGTGCACAACTCCGGCCACTGGACCATCGAGGGCAGCGAGACCTCGCAGTTCCAGAACCACCTGCGCGCGGTGCTCGGCCTGCCGCTGGGCGACACCCGGATGGTCGGCACCGCCTGCATGCTCAACTGGATCGGCGCGATGCCCGATCCGGCGGCGGTGCTGTGCGAACCCGGCGGCCACTGGCACGACTACGGCAAGTCGCCGCGTGCCGGGCGCAAGGTCGGCCACGCCACGCTGCGCGCCGATGCGGCGGTCGAACTGGCGCAATCGCTGCAGCGCGTGGGCCAGGCGCTGGAGCGCCAGGCGCAGGTCGCGTCGGTGCTCGAACGCCTGCGCGCATACGACGCCTGAGGGCGACGCAGCGCGGCCGGACGCACTTCCACAAACGCGCGACGCACCCCTCACCCTGCTTCGCTGCGCGAAGCTGTCCCTCTCCCCGCTCCGCGGGGCGAGGGCGACACCGTTCCTTCTCCCCGCGTGCTGGGCAAGAGCGAGAGCGACGCTGTTCCTTCTTCCCGCGTGCTGGGCGAGAGCGAGGGCGACGCTGTTCCTTCTCTCCGCGTGCTGGGCGAGAGCGACGCTGTTCCTTCTCCCCGTTTGCTGGGCGAGAGCGAGAGCGACGCCGTCCCTTCTCCCCGCTTGCGGGGAGAAGGTGCCCGCCAGGGCGGATGAGGGGGCCGGCGGTGCGGTCGCGGTCGGCTGCGACGTACGGCTCCGTGCCCCGCCCGGCACGTTCTGCCTTTCGGTCCGCGGCGCGACCGGAGCGGATCACTGCCCGCTTCCCGCAAAGCGGAACGGCCGGGTTTCCCCGGCCGTTCGCGTCACGCAGGCGCCGATCGCGCTCAGCGCATGTTGGACGCCACGAAATCCCAGTTGACCAGGTTCCAGAACGCCTCGACGTACTTCGGCCGTGCGTTGCGGTAGTCGATGTAGTAGGCGTGCTCCCAGACATCGCAGGTGAGCAGCGCGGTGTCCTCGCCGGTCAGCGGGGTGGCGGCGTTGGGCGTGGACGCCAGTGCCAGCGAACCGTCCGGGCGCTGCACCAGCCAAGCCCAGCCGGAACCGAAGGTCTTGACCGCGGTGTCGCTGAACTGTTCCTTGAATTTGGCGAAATTGCCGAAGCCCTTGGCGATCGCGTCGGCGACCTTGCCGCCGGGCTCGCCGCCGCCATTGGGCGACAGGCAGTTCCAGTAGAAGCTGTGGTTCCAGATCTGCGCGGCGTTGTTGAACATCCCGCCCTGCGCCTTGCGCACGATGTCCTCCAGCGGCATCGCCTCGAACTCGGTGCCGGCGATCATCTTGTTGAGATTGTCGACGTAGCCCTTGTGGTGCTTGCCGTAGTGGTAATCCAGGGTCTCGCCGGAGATGTGCGGCTCCAGCGCGGTGCGGGCGTAGGGCAGGGCAGGCAGTTCGATGGCCATGGCAGGCTCCTGTATCGGAAGAGGGCAGGAATCCCGTTCGTCCTGAGCGCAGCGCCGAAGGCGCGAAGTCCAAGGACCAGCCCGTAGTCGAGGGCAGCCCTCCGACTCCGGCCCTGCGGGCCTGGGCTCAGGGCGAACTGAGGTCTGGGAAGTCTTACAATGGCAATTCTACCCCCACGTCCCGTTGCCGGCCCGTCAATGCCGGCAGCGGCGCAACGCAGGAGACAGCGATGCAGGTGTCGCAGCGGATCCAGGCCGAGGTCGAAGGCCATCCGGTGGTGCTTTTCATGAAGGGCACGCCGCAGTTCCCGATGTGCGGTTTTTCCAGCCGCACGGTGCAGGCGCTGAAGACCGCCGGCGCCGGCGAGCTGTACACGATCAACGTGCTCGAAGAGCCGGAAATCCGCGCCAACCTGCCGCGCTATTCCAACTGGCCGACGTTCCCGCAATTGTTCATCAACGGCGAGCTGATCGGCGGCTGCGACATCACCCTGGAGCTGCTCGAGTCCGGCGAGCTCGCGCGCATGCTGGCGGAGGCGCAGAAGGCGTGAGCGCGACGGCCGCAGCCGACCCGGGCCGGCCGGCCGGAGCCGCGGCCGCGCAGGCTTTGGCCGGGCGCGTGGTGCTGGTCGCCGGCGCGCACGGCGGTCTCGGCAGCGCGGCGTCGCTGGCCTGCGCCCGCGCCGGCGCGCGCGTGGTCCTGCTCGGCCGACGGGTGCCGAAATTGAACCGCGTGTACGACGCGATCGCGCGCGAGGGCGCCGAACCACTGCTGTATCCGCTGGATCTGGAAGGCGCCTCGCCCGACGATTACGCCGAGCTCGCCGGCCGGCTGCAGGACCAGCTCGGCCGCCTCGACGGCCTGCTGCATTGCGCCGCCGAATTCCGCGGCCTGACCCCGCTGCAGCACACCGATCCGGCCGACTTCGCGCGCGCGCTGCACGTCGGCCTGACCACGAAATGGTGGCTCACCCAGGCCTGCCTGCCGCTGCTGTCGCAGGCCGCGGACGCGGCGGTGGTGTTCGCGGTCGACGACCTCGCCCGGGTGCGGCAGGCCTACTGGGGCGGCTACGGCATCGCCCAGCACGGCCTGGCCGCGCTGGTGGGCATGCTGCACGCCGAACTGGCCAATTCCCGCGTGCGCGTGTGCGGCCTGCAGCCCGGGCCGATGCGCACCGCCCTGCGCGGCCGTGCCTTCGTCGCCGAGGATGATCGCAGCGCGCGCGAACCCGAGGCGTACGCCGGCGCCTGCGTGGAACTGCTGTCGGCCGCCGGCGCCGCGCACCGCGGCCAGGTCTGGGCCCCGCACGCGTGAGCGGCATGGGCGCCGCCGCGCAGCGTGCCGACGGCTACCCCGTGCGCGGCAAGGGACCGGCTTGCGCGTCGTTGCCGCGCCAGCGCAGTCCCGGCCCCCTTGA
The DNA here is from genome assembly GCF_003416885.1 of Cognatiluteimonas weifangensis. Lineage (GTDB taxonomy): Bacteria > Pseudomonadota > Gammaproteobacteria > Xanthomonadales > Xanthomonadaceae > Cognatiluteimonas > Cognatiluteimonas weifangensis. The sequence goes on along the minus strand of NZ_QVPD01000001.1, from coordinate 139,754 downwards.
TGCCGCTCGGCTGCAGTCGCCGGCTCCCGGCTTGCGCCAGGACGACAGCCAGGGTCGCTCCGCGATGCTGCCGCCATGACCATCGCCTCCGCCGCGCTGCTGCTGTTCCTGATCCTGGATCCGCTGGGCAACGTCCCGGTGTTCCTGAGCCTGCTGCGCGGCATGCCGGCGCACCGCCAGCGCGTGGTGCTGGCGCGCGAGATGCTGATCGCGCTGGGCGTGCTGATGGCATTCCTGTGGGGTGGCCGCTACGCGCTGGAACTGATGCATCTGCGCCAGGAGTCGGTGTCGATCGCCGGCGGCATCGTGCTGTTCCTGATCGGCATCCGTATGATCTTCCCGCCGCCGGAAGGCCTGCTGGGCGAGCTGCCCGGCGGCGAGCCGTTCATCGTGCCGATGGCGATCCCGCTGATCGCCGGGCCCTCGGGCATGGCCGCGGTGATGCTGATGGGCAGCCAGGAGCCCGACCGCATGGGCGCCTGGAGCCTCGCCCTGCTGCTCGCCTGGGCGGCGACCGCGGCGATCCTGTTTTCGGCCACCTACCTCTACAAATGGCTGGGCGGGCGCGTGCTGGCCGCGATCGAGCGGCTGATGGGCATGCTGCTGGTGGCGATTTCCGTGCAGATGTTCATGGACGGACTGGCTGCCTACCTGGGCAGCGGCGCCACGCTGGCCGGATGAGCCGGCGCGGCCGGTCGCGGGCGGTCATGGCCCTGTCACCGGCCCCGGGTAGGGTGTTAAACTGGCGTTAACCCGTGCGCTGGCGCACGGGTCGGGGAATGCCTGAAAGCGCCGACACCTGCGTCCCGCGGGTAGTCGGCCTGCGCCATGTCCGCCACCGAATCCAGCAGCTCCAGGAAACCATCATGACCCATCGCAACCTCTGGTCGAACCACGCCCGGCTGTCCAAGCTGTCGCTCGCCCTGATCATGGCGCTTGCCGCCGCCCCCGCGTTCGCGCAGAGCACCTCCGCCGGCGTCGGCGGTACCGTGGTCGCCGCCGACGGCCAGCCCGTGGCCGGCGCCGAGGTCGTCATCACCCACGTCGAATCGGGCACCGTCAGCCGCGCCGTCACCGACGCCAACGGCAACTACAGCGCCCGCGGCCTGCGCGTCGGCGGCCCGTACACGATCACCGTCAACAAGGAAGGCGCCGGCAGCAGCACCCACAGCGATGTCTACCTGAGCCTGAACCAGGTCGCCGACGTCGATGCCACCCTCAATGCCGACGTCACCAACCTGGGCGGCGTCGCCGTCTACGCCGATGCCACGGCGGACCTCTTCAGCTCGCAGAACAAGGGCGTGGGCACTTCCGTCGATGGCCGCCAGCTGGCGCTGGCGCCGCAGGGCAATCGCTCGCTGGACGATATCGCCCGCCTCGACCCGCGGATCCAGGTGACCGACCAGGCCTCCGGCGCCATCTCGGTCGCCGGCATCAACAACCGCTACAACACCATTTCCGTCGATGGCCTGTCGCAAGGCGACCCCTTCGGCCTGAATGCCAACGGCATGCCCTACGTCGGCTCGCCGATCTCGGTCGACACCATTGCCGCCTACGACATCAAGATCAGCGATTACGATGTCACCACCGACACCGTCGGTGCGACCGTCAACGCCGTGACCAAGTCGGGCACCAACGAGTTCCATGGCTCGGTGTACTACGCGCTGAAGGACGCCAGCAGCATGGTTGGCGAGCGCAACGGCGAGGAGTACGGCCTGTTCGACAAGGACGAGACCAAGGGCATCACCCTCGGCGGCCCCATCCTCAAGGACAAGCTATTCTTCTTCGCTTCGTACGAAGAGCAGGCGATCAAGAACTTCGGCGGCGAGTCCGCCTCCGACGGCCTGGCCAACGGCGACGTCACCCAGGACGACATCGACCAGGCGATCTCGATCGCCAACGACGTGGGCATGCAGCCCGGCGTCTATGGCGCCACCGGCATCAACCTGGAGAACAAGCGTTACCTGGCCAAGCTGGACTGGAACATCAACGATTTCCACCGCGCCAGCCTGACCTACCAGCAGACCGAGGAGTTCCGCC
>NZ_QVPD01000001.1:0-137621 GCF_003416885.1 Cognatiluteimonas weifangensis | reverse complement strand
ACCGGCATCAACCTGGAGAACAAGCGTTACCTGGCCAAGCTGGACTGGAACATCAACGATTTCCACCGCGCCAGCCTGACCTACCAGCAGACCGAGGAGTTCCTCCCCTCGCCGTACGACGATCGCGCCCAGAACGTGGTGCTGACCAGCCACTGGTACAACATCGACAACATCACCAAAAACACCTCGCTGCAGCTGTTCAGCGACTGGACCGAGAACTTCTCCACCGAGATCAAGCTGAGCCAGCAGACTTTCGATCAGGTCAACGGCAACCCGATCGACCAGCCGGAAGTGGATATCGAGGTGGCCAACGGCGGCCATATCTTCATCGGCGAAGACAACAACCGCCACGAGAACCAGATCAACACCGACCGGATCTCCGCTTCGATCTCGGGCACCTACTACGCCGGCGACCACACCATCAAGGGCGGTTTCGATTACCAGCGCCACGACGTGTACAACCTGTACGGCCGCGACCTGCACGGCACGTACCAGTTCGACAGCCTCGCGGATTTCGCCGCCGGCAACTACTCGCGGTACGACCTGCGCACGCCGGCCGACGGCTTCACGGTCGACGATACCGCCGCCGCGCTCGTCTACAGCCAGTTCAGCCCGTTCCTGCAGGACACCTGGCAGGTCAACGACCGCCTGTCGCTGATGTACGGCGTGCGCGTCAACATCCCGAAGGCTGCCGATGCGCCGCCGAAGATGCCTGGGTTCGAGGCGGCGTTCGGTTTCCCGAACGACTACAAGCTGGGCTCGGACAACAAGGTCGTGCTGCCGCGCGTGTCGTTCAACTACAGCTTCGACACCGAACGCCACTCGCAGCTGCGCGGCGGCATCGGCGCATTCCAGAGCGTGCCGCCGTTCGTGTGGCTGGCCAACCCGTACCAGAACAACGGCGTGACTTCGGTGTCGTATCGTTCGAACGACCCGGCCGATGCGCCGTTCAGCCCCGATGCGTTCAACCAGAACATTCCGACGGGGGGGCCGAGCGGAGGGGTGGCGCAGATCGATGCCATCGATCCGGATTTCAAGCTGCCTACCGTGTGGAAGACCAGCCTGGCGTATGACGCCGAGCTGCCCTGGTATGGGCTGCTCGGGTCGATCGAACTCCAGAACATCCGCGCGCGCGACGCGGTCTTCTACCAGGCGCTCAACATCGGCCAGGTGCAGGGCACCCTGGCCGACGGTCGCAACAGCTACTGGTGCACCCTCGGCAGCCTGTCCGGTTCCAACAAGAACTGCGGCAGGACTCCCGGCTTCGATTGGGATTCCACCCTGCTCGGCAATACCGACAAGGGCTCGTCCACCTCGCTGACCTTCGCCCTGAACAAGCCGCTGGTCGACGGCTGGTTCGGCAGCATCAGCTATACCTACACCAAGGCCGACGAAGTGGGTTCGGACGGCAGCTCGCAGGCGTGGTCCAGCTATCAGTTCGTATCCCGCGTCAACCCGAACGAGGAGATCGCCACCACCGCGACCCGCGAGATCCGCAATTCGATCAAGGCTTCGCTGGGCTGGGAACACGCCTTCTTCGGCGACTACAAGACCAGCATTACCGCCTACTACAACGGCCGCGACGGACTGCCGTACACCTGGATCATGGATGGCGACGTCAATGGCGACGGCATCTTCCAGGATCCCGCCTATATTCCGCTGGTCGATGATCCCAACGTCAGCTACGGCTCGGCTACCGCGGAGCAGATCGCCGCGTTCCAGGCGTTCATCGACGGCGATTCGTACCTGTCGTCGCATCGCGGCCAGATCGCCGGGCGCAACCAGAGCCGGTTGCCGTGGGTCAACCAGCTCGACCTGGGCATCCAGCAGGAGCTGCCCGGCTTCTTCAGCGGGCACAAGTCCATCGTTCGCCTGGACGTCTACAACTTCCTCAACATGCTCAACGAGGATTGGGGCGTCACCAGGCAAATCGATGGTTTCGACACCCGTTTCATGGCGGCTCTGGACGGGATCAATGCCGATGGGACCTATGTCTACGACCTGGGCAGCGACAGCAACCCGTCGTGGCAGAACCTCACGCCATACGATGCCGACTCCAGGTATCCCTCGCGCCTGGTCTCGCGCTGGTCGCTGCTGCTGACCCTGCGTTACGAGTTCTGATCCACCGCCGCAGGCAATCACGGACGGCCGGGGTGACCCGGCCGTCCGCGTTTCCGGCCGGACGCGGACACAAGGCCCTACGGCCATCCGGCTTTGCGCTAGAGTCGGAGGCTTCCAACGGATCGCATTGCATGAACGACAGTACCAGCACCCGGCTCCCCACCGTCGACGCCAGCCTCTATCCGCGCGGCGACCTCGACGTGCTCTCGCGCGAGGAGGTCGCGCGCCTGCGCGATGCTTCCACCGGCGGCATGCACGAACTGCTGCGGCGTTGCGCGCTGGCGGTGCTGACCAGCGGCAGCGCCAACGACGACCCGCGCGCCGCGCGCGAGCTGTATCCGGATTTCGACATCCAGGTGCAGCAGCGCGACCGCGGCGTGCGCCTGGACCTGTACAACGCGCCGGCGATGGCCTTCGTCGACGGCCAGATCATCCGCGGCGTCGCCGAGCTGCTGATCGCCGTGGTCCGCGACCTGATCTACACCGCCACCGAACTCGCGCCCGAGTACGCCGGCGAGCTCGGCACCGCGGCCGGCGTCACCGACGCCGTGTTCCGGCTGCTGCGCAACGCCGGCGTGCTGCAGCCGGGCGACCCCAACCTGGTCGTGTGCTGGGGCGGCCACTCGATCAACCGCGACGAGTACGAGTACACCAAGGAGGTCGGCTACCAGCTCGGCCTGCGCGGGCTGGATATCTGCACCGGCTGCGGCCCGGGCGCGATGAAAGGGCCGATGAAGGGCGCCACCATCGCCCACGCCAAGCAGCGCCGGCGCCACAGCCGCTACATCGGCATCACCGAGCCGGGGATCATCGCCGCCGAGTCGCCCAACCCGATCGTCAACCACCTGGTGATCATGCCGGACATCGAGAAGCGGCTCGAATCGTTCGTGCGCCTGGGCCACGGCATCATCGTGTTCCCCGGCGGCGTCGGCACCGCCGAGGAGATCCTGTACCTGCTGGGCATCCTGCTGCGCGAGGAGAACGCGCAGCTGCCGTTCCCGCTGATCCTCACCGGCCCGACCGCCTCGGCGCCGTACTTCGAGCAGATCGACCGCTTCCTGCGGCTGACCCTGGGCGAGGCCGCCACCGCGTGCTACCGGATCGTCACCGGAGCCCCGGCCGAGGTCGCCCGCGACATGGCCCGCGGCATCAACCACGTGCGCCAGTACCGGATCGAGCAGAAGGACTCGTTCTATTTCAACTGGTCGCTGGACGTGCCGCTGGCGTTCCAGCACCCGTTCGAGCCGACCCACGAGGCGATGGCGGCGCTGGATCTGCATCGCGGCCGCAAGCCGCACGAACTGGCCGCCGACCTGCGCCGCGCCTTCTCCGGCATCGTCGCCGGCAACGTCAAGGAGGCGGGCATGCGCCGCGTGGAGGAACTGGGCCCGTACCAGATCCACGGCGACCGCGACATGATGCAGGCGCTGGACGCGCTGCTGCGCGCCTTCGTCGAGCAGCGGCGGATGAAGATCGCCGGCGAATACAGGCCGTGCTACGAGATCGTGGCCTGAGTCTCAGATGCCGCAGTTGCTGGAACCGGCGGTCTTGGTCAGCACGCCGGCCGCCAGCGTGAAGGTGTAGGTGCCGCAGCGGTCGCCGACCTGCGCGCTGCCTGCGCGCGGCGCCGCGGTGATCTGGTATCCGGAGGGGCCGGTGCTGGCCGTCACGATGGTCAGGGTGTAATACGGCGAAGCCGTCGCATCCGGCAGCGCCGGATAAGCGCCCACGGCAGTGAAGGTCGGGCAGGTACCGACGGCGGACTGGCCATAGCATGGGTTTTCCGCCCGCCAGCGCTCGAGCTCCAGCTGCAGCCGCCCGATCTCCCGCACCGCGTCGGCGCGGCGTCCCTTGCGCACCGATTCGGTGTAACTGGGGACAGCGATGGCGGCGATGATCGCGATGATGGCAAGCACCACCATCAACTCGATCAGGGTGAACCCCTTGCTGATTGCGCGCTGACGCATCGCCGGCCTCCCCTTGGCAGTCGCGCCGATCTTAGCATCGCCGCGGAAACGCCAGCGGGCTCCCGGCGGACGTTCGTCCGTCCCCTGCGGCCGCCCGTCCGCCCGGGGCTTGTTCGCGACGATCCGGCCGCCTAGATTGCCCTGTGGGGAACAAGAGGGGTCGGCGATGCGCCTGCCGCGATCACGCGAAACCGGTTTCACCCTGATCGAGTTGATGGTGACCCTGTCGGTGCTGGCCATCATCCTGATGCTGGCCTCACCCTCGTTCGCCGACTTCTTCGAGCGCTACCGGCTGCGCAGCGCGGTGGACGACACGCTGTCGGTGTTCGCGCAGGCGCGCCAGGCCGCGGTGGAGGCGGACCGCAACGTCACGCTGGCCGTGGGCGGCTCGACCACGGCCTGGTGCGTGGGAGCGGTGCAGGCCGCGGAACCGGCAGCCAATTCCGGGGCGCTGGTGGACGAAACGCCCACGGCCTGCAATTGCAGCACCACGCCGGCTTCCTGCCAGGTGGACGGTGGCCAGATGACGGTCGACGGCTCCGGGCGTCCCGGCGTCAGCGTGGCCGCGGTCGGGACCGCGTTCACCTACGACAGCAAGGGCGGCACGCTGCGCGAAGAAGACATCACTGCCGGCCTGCCCAAGACCATTTCCTTCCTGTCCTCCAGCCAGCGCTACGGACTCGCCATCCAGGTCAACGCGCTCGGACAGGCGCGCGCCTGCACCATCGCCGGCAAGCGGCCGATCCCGGGGTACAAGCCATGCTGATGCGCTCGTTCCGCGACTCCAGGAGGGCGGGCGGTTTCACGCTCGTCGAACTGATGGTGGCGCTGGTAGTGGGCCTGATCGTGGTGCTGGCCGCGGTCGGCTTCGTGGTGTCCGTGGCCAAGGCGAACTCGGAGAACATCCAGGTCACCCGCCTGACCCAGGAGTTGCGGTCGCTGACCGACGTCATGGCGCGCGATATCCGGCGTGCGCGCTATGTCGTCGATCCGGCCGGGCTGGTGGGCGCCGGCCCGGCCGCGATCGATCACGACGCGATCTACCCGGCCCTGGCGGACGGCCCGCAGTCCTGCATCCAGTACAGCTACGACAACCCGCCGAACCTGCCGATCTCCACCCTGTCGCACCGGATCAGGCTGGTCGGCACTGATGTCGTGCTCAAGACGGACGCCGATCCCACCGCGGCATGCGCCAGCACCAGCGACGGCAGCAAGCTGAATTCCTCCGAAGTGCAGATCACGCAATTGCGCTTCAATCCGACGAGCGACAGCAGTTACGACATCGTGGTGAAAGGCAAGCTCGCCAACGCACCCGCCGGTTCGACGCTGGCGGCCATCGAACGTGAATTCCGCGAGACGGTCTTCGTCCGCTCAGGCCCGGTGAACTGACATGCATTTCCCATCCAAGAGAGGTCGCGGTCCGGGGACCGGATCCGCACGCAACGCCGGCAGCGCCTTGCTGGTCGTGGTCGTGCTGTTGCTGCTGGCGTCGCTGTTCGTGGTCTTCGCCCTCAACGTCGGCCGTTTCGAGCAGCGCACCTCGGGCAACGACCTGCGCGCCAAGCTGGCGCTGGAAGTGGCCGAATCGGGGCTTTCGCTCGGCGTGGAGTACCTCAACGCCCACAAGGCGCTGTTCGCCAGCGACGACCATTGGCGCCTGTGCGGCGCGACCGAGACGGCATTCCCGTGCGGCGGCGTGCCGGACAGCCGTCGCAGCACGATGTACACCTATCGCGCAACCGTGGGCGACGCGGCGACGACGATGTCGTCCCGGCTGCTGCCGCTTCCGGCTGCGCTGGCCGACAGCGCCGCGGGCAATTTCCCGGCGACCCGCCAGGTCGGAGCGGTGCTGTGCCGCGTCAGCGTGGTGACCCCGCCCGGCGGCGGCATCGCCTGCGCGGAGGATCCTGCCGACGCCTCCACGACCTGGGTGGTCACGGTCGTCTCCAAGGGCACGCTGACCGGCGAGGGTTCGAGTTCCACCATCACCCAGACCCTGGGCGGCTACAACGTCTTCAACCTGGGGCCCAATACCCCGCCGCTGGTCGCCTCTGGCGCCGTGGCCGTGGGTGGCGGCATCCAGATCGTGACCGCGCCGGACGCGGCCGGCTCGGGCGTGCCGACCTCGATCTGGACCCGTCTGGACGTCGATGCCAACGGCACGCCGAACACCTGCTATTTCGACGAGTTCCTGCGCCAGGGCGGCACCAGCAGCGGCCCTGCGTATTACGACGGCATCGCTGTCTGCCACACCTGCAATTGCCCGACCGACCAGTCGCTGTCCTATGGCAGCGGCGCCAAGCTGTGCGAGGGCATCGACATCGCCGATATTGAAGGTTCCGGTTCCGGGTACGACCAGGCCGCCTACGATCTCTACGACAAGAACGATGCCGTTTGCAAGAATTCGGCCAACCTCAGCATCCACCGCGAGGAATTCCCGGACGACATCTTTGCCTACGTCTTCGGGCAGCCCTCCTGGCGTGATGACATCAAGGGCAGCAGCCCGCCCTCGCCGTGCGCGCGCGACGACCTGGAATGCCATTTCGCCGAGACCAGGATCAACAACCCGGCCTGCAAGTACGTCGATGCCGCCGGCATCACGAAAGTCGCCTCCGTGCCGGAGGACACCTGCTATCTGCTGAACATCCAGAACAAGATCCACATCGGCGACGGCATCGACGATGCGGCCGAATGCGCGGCCCTGGGCGCGGGCACCAGCGGTTTCGTCTGGGTCCACAAGCAGGCAATCGCGGACATGCCCGGTTACGACTGCGACACGACCATCAAGGGGCTGGACGACCTGGGCAAGCCGAGCGCGCCGGTCGCCCTGATCTACGACGGCGAGCTGACCCAGGTCCACTTCCATCTGTACGGGCTGTTGTTCGTGCGCGAGCCCAACGCCACTACCGTGGTGGACAAGACGACCGGCGGCAGCGCCAAGCTGGGTCTCAACGGCGGCGCGGTGATCTACGGCGCCGCGGTGGTGCAGGGCAAGGTCGAATCCGGCGGCGGCGGTACCGCGGCCATCGTCTACAACAAGGACGTGCTGTTCAATCTCATCAACAATCCGGGCAACGTCAATCCGGCGTCGATCCCCGGGTCGTGGACCGATCGGCTGCGTTACTGAGGGCAGGCCATGAAAAGCTCATTCCAGTTCCGGGAGCGCGGTTTCGCCCTGCTCGAGGTGTTGATCGCGGTGGTGGTGCTCGCCACCGGCCTGCTGGCGCTGACCGCGCTGCAGGGTGCCCTGACCCGAGCCAGCGCGGACAGCAAGGCACGATCGCAGGTCGCGGCCTACGCGGCCAGCGAGATGGATCGCATCCGCAGGGATGGAATCGTGGCAGATAAAAGCGCGACGGCCGCCGGGACGGATGACATTTCGCTGGCCGCCAAAGCCGGCGGGTTGTCCGGACTGATCCAGACTGCCTGCGACATCACCTACAGCGCGGACACGTCGGGCAACTTCACCACGGCCGACACCGACTGCGCACGCAATCCTCCCGCAAGCGGGGCGGTCGCGTATTTCTTCCGCAATACGCTGACGCTTTCGTGGACCGACGCCACCGGCGGCTCGCGCGCGCTCAGCGTCTCCAGCGACATCAGTCCGCTGGCGCTCACCTCCAACAACGTCCTGGTCAACCGGCCGCCACCCGGCGCACTGGGCCTGCGTCCGATCGTGCGACGCGAAAACCCGGTGACCGAAGGCATGATTCCGATCGCCACAGGCGGCGAGGACAGCGAGCAGACTGCGGCGACCAACCCGAAGCCGAAGCTGCTCGGCGGCGACGACGGCTCGTACGTGTCCGACACCCGTTTCGACGTGCTGACCTATTCGTCGGACGCGCCGACGGACTTCGCCCGCTTCAACAAGCGCATCGAGACCGCGGTGGTCGGCTGCACCTGCCAGAACAGCACGGCGGGCTTCACCGGGAACGGCCCGGGTGCGGCGTTGAGGGCCTTCAATCTCGCCCAGGGCTACCGGCCCACCTACTGGTCCGGAACCGCGTACAGGACGCCGGAGATCGCGACGGAGGCCGTCAGCACCAGCCCCGCCGACGTGCCGCAGAGCGCGCTGTGCGACATCTGCTGCCGCGACCACAAGGATCCGACGGGCGTGACCGGGCCCAAGTTCAGCCCCTGGCCGGGGCAGACGGCGGCGCACTATCGCGTCGACGGCGCGGGTGCGTTCGTTGTGGCTGCCGCTAACGAAACCTATCTCGAGGCTTGCCGCGTGATCCGCGTGGACGGGGTCTTCCGCGTTTCCGCGGACCCGAAGATCCAGGACAACGCGCTGATCGCCACCCAGGTCTATCCCAGCACCGACACCGCTGGCTCGCAGCTGGCGGGGGTCTTGAACAACAACGCCGCGACATCCCCGGCCCTGTCCACCGATGGCAAGTCGGGTTACGTCGATTACGTATACGGTGCGGTGGCGCGCCTGTTCTTCGATGCAACCGCGGTGGCCGGCACCGGCAATGCCGTGGACTATGCGGCGCTGCAGGCCAGCTCGTTGAACGTGCCCAGCTACGTCCCGATCCTGCCCACCGCGGACCGGCGCTGGCTGCACTCGCGCATCGTGATGACCGATTACCTGGAGAGCGACGCACAACAGCGGGTGGTCACGGCCTCGCAGGACTGCGAGGCTCCGGCCTCGGACGCGGACAAGGCGCACTGCGTGCTGCCCTACATCCCCATGGCCACGATCAACACCACCGAGATCGCCACCTGGTCGCCGCGTGCCAGCACGGATGCGGACGCGCGCCCTGCCAATCTGGCCTCGCTCGCGGCGAAGTACTTCAATTTCGCGCGCACCGTCATCCGCCGTTTCAACTCGGCGCTGGCCCTGTTCGACTCGATCAATCCCACGGATGCGTCCGACCCGGCCGTCGACGAACAGTTGTTCGTGCAACTGGCGGCGACCGAGCCGACCCAGTCGGTCTGGCTGAACACGCCGAGCCCGAATCCCTCCACCGCGCGCTTCTTCGGCAACCCGCTCAATCCGATGCGCGGCTATGCCCAGACTTCGGCGCCGCTGTCGTTCAAGTTGTCGTGGAATTTCCCCTCGGGCAACCCGGCATCGCCGGTCTCCGGCAGCGCGACCGGCGACGATCCGACCGCCAGCGTCACCAACTCCGGCATCTGCTCGCCGAACACCTCGGCCAACAACACCACCAATCCGCACACCTGCAATGCACCGGGCACGACGGGGGTGGAGATTTCCCTGGCCGGCTACAACCGCATCCAGTACAGCGACGTCAAGGATGATTGTGCCGGGGGAAATGCGAAGACGTCGAAGCCCACCTGCGTGATCTACACGTTTACCGGCGCGACCGTGGATCAGCCCAACGGCACCGTCGCTGCCGCCAGTGCGACCGTGGTGGATCCGGCCAAGACCGGCAAGGTCGGCGAGATCATCCGCTTCACCTTGCCCTCACTCAGCAACGCGGTGGCGAATCCGAGCACCGTGACCGCCAGCTTCAGCCGTACGACCACTGACGCGACGCCGTCCTGCGACGCCAGCAACAAGACGGTCTGGACGATTCCTTGCCAGTGATCGAGTTGACTGGACCCGGGCGCGTCCGCATCATATGCGGCCCGCCCGAATAGCTCAGCCGGTTAGAGCACTTGACTGTTAATCAGGGGGTCGTTGGTTCGAGTCCAACTTCGGGCGCCAGACAAATCAAGGGCTTGCGAGCGATCGCAAGCCCTTTTTCTTTTGATACGGACGCTGCCGCTCCGGACCTGTTCGCCGCGGCTGGTGGTGGCGTCCGAGGCTTGCCTGGCGGGCGGCCCAGATGCTGTTGCTGGCGGTCCGGCGTGCAGTCCGGTTCAGCCCTGCACGCAGGCCTGGGCCGCCGCGTCGCTGGGCTGGCCCGCGCGCAGGCGCCCGTCGTTGGCCAGCACCAGGCTGGTAGCCCGGGCCGCGCCGCGGCCGTCGCACAGGGTGAAGGTGACGTTGGAGCCGGCATTGCCGCCGTTGGGCTGGAACACCAGCCGCTTGCGGCCGGCGGTGCTGCGCAGGCGAACCTGGCCGGGCAGGGCGGGTTCGGCGTGCAGCAGGGTCTCGTTGGGGCTGCGGACACGGTCGCCGTCGAGGTCGGCGTAGGCGATCCAGCCGCCGCTCCAGTCGGCCGTGTCGCGGCAGCCCGTGGCGTCGCCGGGGCAGAGCACGACTTCGCTGCCGGTGAGCGCGGCGTGGTTGACCGATTGCAGCAGCGACGCCAGCAGCGCGGCCTGGGCCGAGGAGGCGCGGGCGGCTTCGCTGGCGCCGGTCCAGGCCGGAACCGCGGTGCCGACCAGTACGCTGGCCACGGCCAGGGCGATGACGGCTTCGATCAGGGTGAATCCGGACGGCTTGCCGCGCATGCTCGGCTCCTGGCGAGGGGACCGGGGCAGGATGCGGGGGCGGGCGTGCCTGCGGGATCGGACGATGCCGGCCGGGCGGGTAGGAAAACGCCCGATGGCAACGCCTGATATGCCTGATGCGCAGCCCATTCGAGTTGCGGCGCAGCCCGCCGGCCCTTCGACTTCGCTGCGCTACGCTCAGGGCGACGGGGCCGGGAGAGGGCGCAGCCCGCCGGCCCTTCGACTTCGCTGCGCTACGCTCAGGGCGAACGGAGCCGGGAGAGGCGCGGTCCTCCGGCCCTTCGACTTCGCTGCGCGCGAACGGGGCCGGGAGCGCCGAGGGTTCGCGTGCCGATGCGATCATGGTCGGCGCACCCCGAAATATCGTCGACAGGAACCGGTCATGCACGACACGGCGACGGCGATACACTGGCCGATCCCCGCGACGCGACGCCATGAACGACACGCTCCATCCCGCCGGTTTCCAGCTGCTCGCCCCGTATTCCCCGGCCGGCGACCAGCCGCAGGCGATCGCCCGGCTGACGGCGGGTTTCGAATCCGGCCTGGCGCGGCAGACCCTGCTCGGCGTCACCGGCTCGGGCAAGACCTACACCATCGCCAACGTCATCCAGAACGTGCAGAAGCCGACCCTGGTGATGGCGCCCAACAAGACCCTGGCGGCGCAGCTGTACGGCGAGTTCAAGGCGTTCTTCCCGCACAACGCGGTCGAGTACTTCGTCAGCTACTACGACTACTACCAGCCCGAGGCCTACGTTCCGTCCTCCGACACCTACATCGAGAAGGACAGCTCGGTGAACGAGCACATCGAGCAGATGCGGCTGTCGGCGACCAAGGCCCTGCTGGAGCGGCGCGACGCGATCATCGTCTGCACGGTCTCGGCGATCTACGGCCTGGGCGACCCCGGCGAGTACCACAAGATGGTGCTGCACATGGTCCGCGGCGAGCGCATCGACCAGCGCGAACTGATCCGCCGCCTGACCGAGATGCAGTACACCCGCAACGAGATGGTGCTGGCGCGCGGCGACTTCCGCGTGCGCGGCGAGGTGATCGACGTGCACCCGGCCGAGTCCGACGCCGAGGCGCTGCGGATCGAGCTGTTCGACGGCGAGATCGAGAGCCTGACGCTGTTCGACCCGCTCACCGGCGAGACCCTGCGCAAGCTGCCGCGCTACACCATCTACCCCGGCTCGCACTACGTCACCACGCGCCGCACCGTGCTCGACGCGGTGGAGACGATCAAGGCCGAGCTGCGCGAGCGGCTGGAGTGGCTGTACGCGCAGAACAAGCTGGTCGAGGCGCAGCGGCTGGCACAGCGCACCCAGTTCGATCTGGAGATGATGGCCGAAGTCGGCTACTGCAACGGCATCGAGAACTACTCGCGGCACCTGACCGGGTACATGCCGGGCGAGCCGCCACCGTGCCTGTTCGACTACCTGCCGGCCGATGCGCTGCTCGTCGTCGACGAATCGCACGTCACCGTCCCGCAGATCGGCGCGATGTACAAGGGCGACCGCTCGCGCAAGGAAACGCTGGTGGAGTTCGGTTTCCGGCTGCCGTCGGCGCTGGACAACCGGCCGCTGAAGTTCGAGGAGTGGGAAGGCCGCGCGCCGCGCGCGATCTTCGTTTCGGCCACGCCCGGTCCGTACGAGCTGCGCATGTCGGAAGGCGAGGTCACCGAGCTGGTGGTGCGCCCGACCGGCCTGGTCGACCCGCCGGTCGAGATCCGCCCGGTCGGTACCCAGGTCGACGACCTGCTCGGCGAGATCCACGAACGGGTGGCGATGGGCGACCGCGTGCTGGTCACCACATTGACCAAGCGCATGGCCGAGAACCTGACCGAGTACCTGGCCGAGCACGACGTGCGCGTGCGCTATCTGCACTCGGACGTGGACACGGTCGAGCGGGTGGAGATCATCCGCGACCTGCGCCTGGGCAAGTTCGACGTGCTGGTCGGCATCAACCTGCTGCGCGAGGGCCTGGACATGCCGGAGGTGTCGCTGGTGGCGATCCTGGACGCCGACAAGGAAGGCTTCCTGCGCTCGACTGGCTCGCTGATCCAGACCATCGGCCGCGCCGCCCGCAACCTGCGCGGCAAGGCGATCCTGTACGCCGACCGGGTCACCAACTCGATGCAGCGCGCGATCGAGGAGACCGACCGCCGCCGGCAGAAGCAAATCGAGTACAACGCCGAGCACGGAATCACGCCGAAGAGCGTCGAGCGCGCGGTCCGCGACGTGATGGAGGGTGCGCGCACCGAGCCGGGTACGGTCAAGGTCGGCCGCGGCAAGGGCCGCAAGGTCGCCGAGCCGGCCGAGGACTACGCCTTGCTGACCCCGGCGCAGTCGGCGGCGCGGCTGAAGGAGCTGGAGCAGAAAATGTACCAGCACGCCCGCGACCTCGAGTTCGAGGACGCGGCCCGCGTCCGCGACGAGATCCGCCGGCTCAAGGACGCCCAGCTGGCCGGCTGAGCCCGGCAGGCCAGGCGACCGCCCCGGTCGCGCCGACCGTGCCGTTGCCTTCTCCCCGCTTGCGGGGAGAAGGTGCCCGCAGGGCGGATGAGGGGTGCGCGGTGCTGGTGTATTGCACGGAAGGCCGCGTTCCATGCCACCACTCCGCGACACTCGCACCCCCATGCCGGCGCTCTGCGGACAGACGCGCCCCTCACCCTGCTGCGCTGCGCGCAGCGGTCCCTCTCCCCGCATGTGGGGAGAGGGCGTACCGCATCACCCGCGCCCGGTAGCCGTGGATCCCTTTGCCCGCATGCGGGCAGGGGGCTGTCTCCCGGCGCCCGGAAAAATCCGCATCTTGGTTGTTGCAGGGCTCCGGCCGGGCTAGAATGCGCGCCCCCTGCCGGCGTTTTCCGGCAGGCGATCGGGCGGTTAGCTCAGCGGTAGAGCACTACCTTGACATGGTAGGGGTCACAGGTTCGAACCCTGTACCGCCCACCACGCGATTCCGGCGGGAATGGCGTGGCCCGACGAGCGAGAACGAAGGTGGCCCGCGGCAACGCCGGCCGAGCGTGCGACATGGACACTACCACCGCCCCACGCTGACACCCGCCCGAGGCTTCCGCATCCCGCAGGCGCCCTCGTGGCGCTTTTTTTGTTGCTGCGCCCATGGAGACGCGCTTGCGATAGTCTCCAACGTGCCGCAGCGCGTTGCGTTACCGGCTTACCAGGCAGGCCCTTGTCCATGATCGCCATCACCCTTCCCGACGGCTCGCGCCGCGAATTCGACCATCCCGTCTCCGTCGCCGAGGTCGCCGCCGCGATCGGGCCGGGCCTGGCCAAGGCCGCGCTGGCCGGCAAGGTCGACGGCCGGCTGGTCGATACCGGCTTCCGCATCGACCAGGACGCCGCGCTGGAGATCGTCACCGAGAAGCATCCCGATGCGCTGGACATCCTGCGCCATTCCACTGCGCACCTGCTGGCGCAGGCGGTGCAGCGGCTGCATCCGGGCGCGCAGGTGACCATCGGCCCGGTGATCGACAACGGCTTCTACTACGACTTCGCCTACGAACGCCCGTTCACCGCCGAGGACCTGCCGGCGATCGAGGCGGAGATGCAGAAGATCGTCAAGGAGGCGCATCCGGTGGCGCGCAGCGTCAAGTCGCGCGACGAGGCCACCGCGTTCTTCCGCGGCATCGGCGAGGAATACAAGGCGCAGATCATCGAGTCGATCCCCGCCAACGAGGAACTGTCGCTGTACACCCAGGGCGAGTTCACCGACCTGTGCCGCGGCCCGCACGTGCCGTCCACCGACAAGCTGCGCAGCTTCCGGCTGATGAAGGTGGCCGGCGCCTACTGGCGCGGCGACCACCACAACGCGATGCTCAGCCGCATCTACGGCACCGCCTGGCTCAACGACAAGGACCTCAAGGCCTACCTCACCATGCTGGAGGAGGCCGAGAAGCGCGACCACCGCCGCATCGGCAGGCAGCAGGACCTGTTCCACCTGCAGGAAGAGGCCCCGGGCCTGGTGTTCTGGCATCCGAAGGGCTGGGCGGTGTGGCAGGTGGTGGAGCAGTACATGCGCCGCGTCTACCACGACACCGGCTACGGCGAGGTGCGCTGCCCGCAGATCCTGGACGTGGAGCTGTGGAAGAAATCCGGGCACTGGGACAACTACCAGGACAACATGTTCTTCACCGAGTCGGAGAAGCGCACCTACGCGCTCAAGCCGATGAACTGCCCGGGCCACGTGCAGGTGTTCAAGCAGGGCCTGCACAGCTACCGCGACCTGCCCATCCGCTACGGCGAGTTCGGCGCCTGCCACCGCAACGAGCCCTCCGGCGCGCTGCACGGGATCCTGCGCGTGCGCGGCTTCACCCAGGACGACGGCCACGTGTTCTGCACGGAAGGGCAGATCGAGTCCGAGGTCACCGCCTTCCACGCCCAGGCGATGCGGGTCTACGCCGACTTCGGCTTCACCGACGTCCAGGTCAAGCTGGCGCTGCGGCCGGAACCGCGGCTGGGCGACGATGCCACCTGGGACAAGGCCGAGGACGCGCTGCGCGCGGCCTTGCGTGCGGCCGGGGTGGAGTGGGAGGAACTGCCGGGCGAGGGCGCCTTCTACGGGCCCAAGATCGAGTACCACCTGCGCGACGCCATCGGCCGTACCTGGCAGCTGGGCACCATGCAGGTCGATTTCATGATGCCGGGCCGGCTGGGCGCCGAATACGTGGACGAATCCAGCCAGAAGCGCCATCCGGTGATGCTGCACCGGGCCATCGTCGGCTCGATGGAGCGTTTCATCGGGATCCTGATTGAGCACCATGCCGGCAGCCTCCCGGCCTGGCTGGCGCCGGTCCAGGCGGTAGTCCTGAACATCACCGACGCCCAGGCCGACTGGGCCGGGGAGGTCCGTAAAACCCTTGCAAATCAAGGCTTCCGGGTCGAATCGGATTTGCGGAACGAAAAAATCGGCTATAAAATCCGCGAGCACACGCTGCAGCGGGTGCCATACCTGCTGGTGGTCGGGGACCGCGAGAAGGAGAATGGCGCGGTGGCCGTGCGCACGCGGGGCGGCGAGGATCTGGGGACCATGACCGTCGCCGATTTCGCTTCACGTTTGCGTGGGGAACATACCAGTCGGCGCACAGCGGTTTGACGCCAGGCCCGTCCGGCAACGCCGGGCGGCACGATCCACTCCGGAGATTGCAATATCAGCACCCCCGAAAAGCAGAACCGCAAGAACAACGAGATCCGCGTACCGCGCGTACGCGTGATCGGCAGCGATGGCGAGATGATCGGCGTGCTGTCGCGCGACGAAGCCCTGAGCATGGCCGAAGAGGAAGGCCTGGATCTGGTCGAGATCCAGCCCAACGCCGATCCGCCGGTCTGCAAGATCATGGACTTCGGCAAGTTCAAGTTCGAACTGCAGAAGAAGGCCAACGAGGCCAAGAAGAAGACCCGGCAGGTCGAGATCAAGGAAGTGAAGTTCCGTCCGGTCACGGACGAGGGCGACTACCAGATCAAGCTGCGCAAGATGCGCGAGTTCCTCGAAGAGGGCGACAAGATCAAGGTCAACATCCGCTTCCGCGGCCGCGAGATGAGCCACCAGGAACTCGGCCGCGAGATGGCGGCGCGGATCGAGGCCGACCTGGGCGAGAACATCGTGATCGAGTCGCGCCCGCGCCTGGAAGGCCGGCAGATGGTGATGATGATCGCCCCCAAGAAGAAAACCTGACCGGCCGCAGGCCGGTCAGGCCGACCGTTCTCCGGGAGAAAGCCAGCGGCCACAGGCCGCTCGCCGACCGCTCCCCTCGCCCCGCACTGCGGGGCGAGGGCATAGGGAAAGGGGGAGGGCGCCGCAGGCGCCCTTCGTTTTTTGCGGAAATCCCCGCCAAGGGCGCCCCTCATCCGCCCTTCGGGCACCTTCTCCCCGCAAGCAGGGAGAAGGATAAATCGGCGGCGGGCGGCAGATCGGGCAGCTTCCGGCACCTTCTTCCCGCAAGCAGGGGGAAGGATAAACGCAGAGCCTCGCGACTTTGACGCCCACCGAGCGGGCGCCTTACCCTCGCCCCGCTTGCGGGGAGAGGGACAGGTTCGCGCAGCGAACCAGGGTGAGGGTGTGTCTGACCTGGTCCCCAAAGGCCTGATTCCCAAAGGAATAATTGCAAGCCGCCGAGCCAGGCCGCATAATGTGCGGCCCGGTACTCCGGGCTGGTGTTTGCGTCACCCAGGACCCGTCGCCGGATCCCATCCGGATCAGCGACTTACCGCCGGCAAGGGCAGGACGGAAAGCGTGGCAACTGCAGCGTGCAGGCGCCGCCGCCCAGGCCAGTTCGAAGATTTCGCAAGGACACTCCAATGCCCAAGATCAAGACCAATCGGGCGGCGGCCAAGCGCTTCCGGAAGACCGCTTCCGGCAAGTACAAGTGCGGCCACGCCAACAAGAGCCACATCCTCACCAAGAAGGCGACCAAGCGGAAGCGCAACCTGCGGCAGGCGAACCATGTTCGTGCCGAGGACGCGGGCCGTCTGGACCGCATGCTGCCGTATCTCTGAGGAGGGCTGAACAATGGCACGAGTCAAGCGTGGGGTGATGGCGCGCCGCCGTCACAAGAAGGTTCTCAAGCAGGCCAAGGGCTATTACAACGCCCGTCGCAAGGTCTTCCGCGTCGCCAAGCAGGCGGTCACCAAGGCGCTGCAGTACGCCTACATCGGCCGCAAGCAGAAGAAGCGCAATTTCCGCTCGCTGTGGATCACCCGCATCAATGCGGCCGCGCGCATCAACGGCCTGAGCTACAGCCGCTTCATGAACGGCCTGATGAAGGCCGGCATCACCCTGGACCGCAAGGTGCTGGCGGATATCGCCGTGCACGACGCGCAGGGGTTTGCGGCGTTGGCCGAAAAGGCGAAGGGCGCACTCGCAGCGTAAGTTGTCCGCAAGGCTGCGGGGGTCCGTACCAGGTACCTCGCGGCATTGCGCAACGCGGTACACGCATGGGGAAGGGCGCAAGTCCTTCCCCATGTTTCGTTTCAGGCTGTCGGCTTCGACCGTCGTGGCTGCGCCAGCGGGAATCCGGCCTCGTCCGGACCGGGCGTTCGGCGGGCGAAGGACAAAGTCGCAGGATTGCTTGCGCGGGAACGACGGTGCGGTGATCCGGGAGGTTCGTCGGGAATGAGTGGAATCGAATCGTTGGCACGACAAGCGCTCGCCGATATCGAGTCGGCGAATTCGCCCGATGCGCTCGAGGGCCTGCGCGTGGCGCTGCTCGGCAAGAATGGCAGCGTCACCGTGCAGCTGAAGGCGCTGGGCGCGCTGCCGGCGGACCAGCGCAAGGCCGCGGGCGAGGCCATCAACCGCGCCCGCGACGCGCTCGCCGAGGCGCTGTCGGCGCGCAAGCGCGCGCTCGAGGAGGCTGCGCTCGACGCGCGTCTGGCCAACGAGACCGTCGATGTCAGCCTGCCCGGCCGCAACGGCGCGTACGGCGGCCTGCACCCGCTCAGCCGCGCGCTGGAGCGGATCGTCGACATCTTCGGACGCCTGGGCTACGAACTGGCCGACGGTCCCGAGATCGAGGACGACTGGCACAACTTCGAGGCGTTGAATTTTCCGCCGCACCATCCGGCGCGGGCGATGCACGACACTTTCTACCTGCCGCCCGACGGCGGCGGCGTCGCCCGCCTGCTGCGCACGCACACCTCGGGCGTGCAGGTGCGCTACATGGGCGACCACGCGCCGCCGCTGCGGATGATCGCCGCCGGCAAGGTCTACCGCAGCGACAGCGACCAGACCCACTCGCCGATGTTCCACCAGGTGGAGGGCCTGCTGGTGGACGAGCACGCCACCTTCGCCGACCTCAAGGGCACGATCGCGGAATTCCTGCGCGGCTTCTTCGAGCGCGACTTCGAGATGCTGTTCAAGCCGACTTATTTCCCGTTCGTGGAGCCCGGCGCCGACGTGGTGATCCGCTGGAGCACGGACGACGACGGTCGCGACGGCAGCGGCGCGCGCTGGCTGGAGGTGCTCGGCTGCGGCATGGTCCATCCCAACGTGCTGCGCAGCGTCGGCATCGACCCGGAGCGTTACACCGGTTTCGCCTTCGGCATGGGCGTGGAGCGGCTGGCGATGCTGCGCTACGGCGTGGGCGACCTGCGCGCGTTCTTCGACAACGATGTGCGATTCCTGAAGCAGTTCGCGTAAAGGCGTCCATGCCCGGGCGGCGACGCACCCCGGGAGCGCGATCCGGGTGCGCTGGCTGACCCGGGCTACGGTGGAACCGGAAAACCCTGCAGATGAAACTCTCGGAAAACTGGCTGCGACAGCACGTCGCCATCGATGTCGACAGCGCCGCGCTGGAGCGCCGGCTGACGATGATCGGACTGGAGGTCGAGGGCGTGGAGCAGCCCGGGGCGGCGCTGGACGGCGTCGTGGTCGCGCGCATCGTCGACTGCGCCAGGCACCCGGAGGCCGACCGCCTGCAAGTGTGCACGGTCGACGCCGGCGGCGCGCCGCTGCAGATCGTCTGCGGCGCGCCGAACGCGCGCCCGGGATTGGTTGCGCCGCTGGCGACCATCGGCGCGCAGGTCGGCGGGCACGCCATCCAGGCGGCGACCCTGCGCGGGGTGGCGTCCAACGGCATGCTGTGCTCGGCGCGGGAGCTGGGGCTGGACGCCGATGCGTCCGGGTTGCTGGAACTGCCCGCCGACGCGCCGCCCGGCACCCCGCTCGCCGACTATCTCGGTCTGCCCGACACCGTGTTCGAGCTGGGCCTGACCCCCAATCGCGGCGACTGCTTCAGCGTGCGCGGGATCGCCTACGACGTCGCCGCGGCGCTCGGCACCGAGGTGTTGCCGTTCGACGCCGCACCGCAGCCGGTCCGGCACGCCGCCGCGCTGCCGGTGGAACTGCACGCGGGCGCCGATGCGCCGCGCTACCTGGGACGCGTGATCGAAGGCGTGGACGCCACCCGCGCGACGCCGGTGTGGATGGCCGAGCGCCTGCGCCGCAGCGGCGTGCGCCCGGTGAGCCTGCTGGTGGACGTCACCCAGTACGTGATGCTGGAACTGGGGCAGCCGATGCACGCCTTCGACCGCGACCTGCTGCACGGCCCCATCGGCGTGCGCCGGGCACGCGCGGGCGAGGCGCTGAAACTGCTGGATGGCCGCGACGCCGCGCTCGACGATGGCTTCCTGGTGGTGACCGACGCCGACCGCCCGGTCGCCCTGGCCGGGCTGATGGGCGGCTACGACACGCGCGTGACCGAGGCGACCCGGAACGTGTTCCTCGAGGCCGCGCATTTCGCGCCGGCCGCGATCATCGGCCGCGGCCGCCGGCTCGGCCTGCACACCGACGCTTCCCACCGCTTCGAGCGCGGCGTGGACCCGGAGCTGCCGCGCACCGCGATCGAATACGCCACCCGCCTGATCGTCGAGATCGCCGGCGGTGCGCCCGGCCCGGTGGTCGAGGCGCTGCTGCCCGAACACCTGCCGGCGCCGCAGCCATTGCACCTGCGCCGTGCGCGCCTGGCGCGGGTGCTCGGCACGGCCATCGCCGATGCGCAGGTCGAGCGCATCCTGCGCGCGCTCGGGCTGGCGGTGGTCGCCGACGCCGAGGGCTGGCAGGTGACGCCGCCCTCGCGCCGTTTCGACCTGGCCATCGAGGAGGACCTGATCGAGGAGGTCGCCCGCATCCACGGTTACGACGCGATTCCGGCGACCCTGCCTGCCGGCAGCCTGCGCATGGCCGCGCCCAGCGAAACCCGCGTGGACGAGGCGGGCCTGCGCCGGCAGCTGGCGGCGCGCGATGCCCTGGAGGCGATCAACTACGCCTTTGTCGATGCCGGCCTGCTGGCGACGTGGGACGCTGCGGCGGGAGCGGTGCCGCTGGCCAATCCGCTCAGCGCCGAACTCGGCGTGATGCGCACGCAGCTGTTGCCGGGCCTGGTCGCCGCGCTGGCGCGCAACCTCGCGCGCCAGCAGACGCGGGTGCGCCTGTTCGAGCTGGGCAAGGTGTTCGCGAATCCGGATCCGCAGGCGGCGCCGGTGGAGACGCTGCGGGTGGCGCTGGCCGCCTGCGGCGGCGCGGCGGCCGAGCAGTGGGGCCTGCCCGCGCGGGGCGTGGATTTCCACGACCTCAAGGGCGACCTGGAGAGCCTGGCCGCGCTCAGCGGCGCGCGGCTCGCCTACCGGCCGTCGCAACGCTCCTGGGGCCATCCCGGCCGCTCCGCGGACGTGCTGCGCCTGGCGCCGGACGGCGGCGCGACTCCGCTGGGCTGGATCGGCCAGCTGCATCCGCGCCTGCAGCAGGCGCTGGGGCTGGACGCGGACGTGGTCGCGTTCGAACTCGACCTGGAGCCGCTGCTGGCGCGGCCGCTGCCGCGGGCGCGGGCGCTGTCCCGGTACCCATCCGTGCGTCGCGACCTTGCGTTCGTGGTCGCCGAGGCGGTGCCGTGGGCGGCGGTGGCGGCCAGCGTGCAGGCGGCCGCGGGCCCGGTCCTGCGCGAGCTGCGGCTGTTCGACCGTTACGCCGGCAAGGGCGTGGAATCGGGTTTCAAGAGTCTCGCTATGGGCTTGATTCTGCAGGATGAATCCCGCACATTGACCGAGCGCGACGTGGAAGCGGTCGTGGCGGCCGTGACCGCCGCCCTGCAGCACGACCACGGCGCGGCGATCCGGGCATGAGCGCCTGCGCGCGCGCATGCCGTTGCGTCCGTGGCCGGACATTCCACTTCGTTCACAGGGGGACGAGATGGCATTGACCAAGGCGGAAATGGCCGAACGCCTGTACGAGGACGTCGGCCTGAACAAGCGCGAGGCGAAGGAATTCGTCGATGCGTTCTTCGACGTGCTGCGCGGCGCGCTGCAGCAGGGGCGCCAGGTCAAGCTGTCCGGGTTCGGCAATTTCGACCTGCGGCGCAAGAACCAGCGCCCGGGGCGCAACCCCAAGACCGGCGAGGAAATCCCGATCAGCGCGCGCACTGTGGTGACCTTCCGCCCGGGGCAGAAGCTCAAGGAGCGGGTCGAGGCCTATGCCGGGGTGAAGCATGCTTGACCCGGGCAGCAACCGCGAACTGCCGCCGATCCCGGCCAAGCGCTACTTCACCATCGGCGAGGTCAGCGAGCTGTGCGACGTCAAGCCGCACGTGCTGCGCTACTGGGAGACCGAATTCCCGTCGCTGAAGCCGGTCAAGCGCCGCGGCAACCGCCGCTACTACCAGCGCCACGACGTGCTGATGGTGCGTCAGATCCGCGGCCTGCTGTACGAGCAGGGTTACACCATCGGCGGCGCGCGCCTGCGACTGGAAGGCGAGGGCGCCAGGCAGGAGTCCGCGCTCAGCACGCAGATCGTGCGACAGGTACGCATGGAGCTCGAGGAAGTCCTGCAGTTGCTGCGCCGGTAGAACCCGGGATGTGCGTTCCATCACGCGCGGCGGCGCGTCGGGAAGGCGTCTCAAGCCGATTTCCACCTGGCGCGGTACGCATGGAGCTCGAGGAAGTCCTGCGGCTGCTGCGCCGGTAACCGCCGGACGCTGCACCCGCGTCGCCGTGGGCTATAATCGCGGCCCCGTCGGGGTATAGCGCAGCCTGGTAGCGCACTTGTCTGGGGGACAAGTGGTCGTCGGTTCAAATCCGGCTACCCCGACCAAAACACGGCGCGCCCGGCTCCCGGGCCGCCAGGAAGACGCCCGGCTTGCCGGGCGTTTTTCGTGCGCCGGCACGCCGGCCCTCGACACGGTCGCGAGCCGGAAGATTTGCTACCGTCGGCGCATGCGGCCCGTCATGTACTTCGTTTCCGCCGTCGCCGACCACTGGGAGGTGCGCTGCCGCGCGGCCCCGGAGGGCCCGGATTATCCCGACCGCGGCGCCGCGGTCGCGGCGGCCACGCAGGCCGCGCGCGTGCTGTGGGAGCAGCAGCAGGTCGCCACCGAGGTTCTGGTCGATGGCGGCGACGGGCACTGGGTCAAGGCCGCCGGCTTCGGCGAACTGCTGTCGCGGTAACGGCCGCCGGCCTCAGCCCGCGGACACCTGCCGCGGCGGTCGGGCCAGTTGCGGCCAGCGCGCCAGCAGCGCGGTGCGGATCCCGGCCGCGTCCAGGCCGGCTTCCGCCAGCAACTGCTCGCGGCTGGCGTGGTGCTGGAATGCATCGGGCAGGCCCAGGTGCAGGATCGGCAGCGCGAGGCCCTCGGCCGCCAGCAGCTCGGCCACGCCGCTGCCGGCGCCGCCGGCGACCACGTTGTCCTCGAGCGTGACCAGACCCTCGTGGGTTTTCGCCAGCTCCAGCAGCAGCTCGCGATCCAGCGGCTTGACGAAGCGCATGTTGGCCACCGTCAGCCCCAGTTCCGCCCCCACCTGTTCGGCCGCCGCCACGATCGCGCCGAAGCCCAGCAGCGCGATGCGGGTGCCGCGCCGACGCAACTGCGCCTTGCCGATCGGCAGCGTCTCCAGCGCCGGTTGCACCGCGACCCCGGGCCCGGTCCCGCGCGGGTAGCGCACCGCGGCCGGGCCGGGGTACGCGAACCCGGTCGACAGCAGTTGCCGGCATTCGTTCTCGTCGGCCGGCGCCATCACCACCAGGTTGGGCACGCAGCGCAGGTACGACAGGTCGAGGTTGCCGGCATGGGTGGCGCCGTCGGGGCCGACCACGCCGCCGCGATCGATCGCCAGCAGCACGTCCAGGTTCTGGATCGCCACATCGTGCACCAGCTGGTCGTAGCCGCGCTGCAGGAAGGTCGAATAGATGGCGACCACCGGCTTGGCGCCTTCGCAGGCCATGCCGGCGGCCAGCGTCACCGCATGCTGCTCGGCGATGGCGACGTCGAAGTAGCGTTCCGGGTATTGCTGGCTGAAGCGCACCAGGCCGGAGCCTTCGCGCATCGCCGGGGTGATGCCCATCAGCGTCGGGTCGCTGGCCGCCATGTCGCAGAGCCAGTCGCCGAACACGTCGGTATAGGTCGGTTTCTTCGCCGCGCCCGGCTTGCTGACCACGCCGGTGGACGGGTCGAACGGCGAGACGGCGTGGTAGCCGATCTGGTCGTCCTCGGCCAGCTCGTAGCCCTTGCCCTTGGTGGTGATGACGTGCAGCAGCTGTGGACCCTTGAGCGTGCGCTGCAGCTTCAGCGCGGCGACCAGGGCGCGGATGTCGTGGCCGTCGACCGGCCCGGTGTAGTGGAAACCCATCTCCTCGAACAGCGTGGACGGCACGAACATGCCTTTCCAGTGTTCCTCCCAGCGACGCACGAATTTCGCGGTCGGCTTGTTCTTGTCGCCGAGCAGTTTCTTGCCGCCTTCGCGGATCGCGTTGAGGGTGCGGCTGCCGGTCATGCGGCCGAGCATCTTGGTCAGGCCGCCGACGTTCTCGGAGATCGACATCCGGTTGTCGTTGAGGATCACCAGCAGGTCCGCTTCCGGCTCCAGGCCGCCGGCGTGGTTGAGCGCCTCGAACGCCATGCCGGCGGTCATCGCGCCGTCGCCGATCACCGCCACGATCTTGCGCGGCGCGGCGGCGCCCGCGGCGGCCGCGCGCTGATTAGCGATCGCCATGCCCAGCGCGGCCGAGATCGAGGTCGAGGAATGGCCGACGCCGAAGGTGTCGTAGCGGCTTTCCTCGCGCTTGGGGAACGGCGCGATGCCGTCCTTCTGCTTGACGGTGTGGATGCGGTCGCGGCGCCCGGTGAGGATCTTGTGCGGGTAGCACTGGTGGCCGACGTCCCAGACCAGGCGGTCCTCGGGCGTGTCGTAGACATAGTGCAGCGCCGTGGTCAGCTCGATCACGCCCAGCCCGGCGCCGAAATGGCCGCCGCTCCTGCCGACCGACTCGATCAGGTAGGCGCGCAGCTCCGCGGCGATGGCCGGCAGCTCGGCTTCGTCGAAGCGGCGCAGGTCGGCGGGGGTATCGATGCGCGACAGATGCGGGTAGCGGGTCGCGTCGATCAGTGGGGAGTCGATCATGCGGGCATTTTCGCCCCCGCGACGGCGGGGGGGCAAGGCGATCCGGGCCCCGCGTGGCGGACGGCGCGGTTATTTTCCGCGCAGCCGCCCGAACAGGCCGCCGCGGCCCTGCGGTTCGGTCGGTTCCGGGGCCGGTTCCGCCGCGGACTCCGCGTAACCGGTGGCGAGGTTGGCGTTGACGAAGTCGGCCACCTCCGGCAGCGCCACGCCGCTGGCGGCGACGATTTCCTCGAGCGTCGCCGGCCCTTTCATCATCGCGGTGGCGATGCGGAAATGCTTGGGGAATTCGCGCTCGGTCTGCGGCCACTTGCTCAGCTTGTAACGGCCGGCGGGGTCGAAGCCCGGGAGCAGCGCGCCCTTGCCGGCGAGCAGGCCGCCGAACCACTGCAGGCGCGCCAGCGGTTGCGCCGGGCCCAGCGCGGCTGTCTCGCGCGCCCAGATGGCGGCGTCGACGGCTTCGAAGTCCGCCTCGGCGACGAGGCCATCGAAATAATCGGTCAGCGGTTTCAGCGCCGTCGGCCCGTGGTACTGGTGGCTGTCCGCATCGATCCACAGGACCGGCCCGGCGCCGTGGCGATAGCGCACCCGACCCGAGAGTGCCCCCGGAGCCAGCCAGTCGGCGAAGGCGTGCGCGCGCGGCGCGGCCGGGGCGATCGTGGCCTGCGTCAGCGTGCCGGCCTCGGCCGAGGCCGGGTGCCCGGGCGCCGGACCGGGCGCGGCGGCTTCCTCGTCGACCGGCTGCGGGTGCTCTTCGGGCAGTTCGTCCTCGGGCACGGGCGCGGCCGCCATGCCGGCCGGCCTGGCCCGGTCGTCGGCAACGCCGGCGGCGGTTGCCGGCGGCGCGGGTGTTGCGCCCTGCGGGCCGCTGTCGGCGCCGCCCGCGACCGCCTGCAGCAGCGCTGCCACGCTGTCCACGTCGAACGGGCGCGCCAGGCGGAAATCGGTCTGCGTGCGCGTCGCCTGGGTCATCCCGATCACGCACTTGCCGGCTGCGTGCAGCCGCAGCCAGCTCATCGGCCCGTACATGCTGTCCAGGTCGACGATGACGTGGGTGGCCTCGGTTTCCGGCAGCAGCTGCCAGCGCCCGCCCAGGCGCGCATTGGCTTGCTCGAAGGCGGCCTTGAGTTCGGTTTCGGTGGCCGGATCCATGCCGGTCAGGCCGAGGGTCAGGGACATCGTCGCGGTCCGTGAGGAAAACTCGAGTGTAGCTTGCATGGCCGCGGTTGCGGCGGATAGCGGCTTGCGCCTGGCACGCGCGCGACGGCAGTCCGGATGCGAGGGCGTCGGGGCAAGGACCGCCGAAACGGGCGCGTCGCAGTGACGGCGGTCACGCCGCAAACGTCGTGCCGGCGGCCGCGCCACGCCGCGCGTCGCCCGGATTGCGGCGGATTTTCAGTTGAAGCGGCGGCTGCGCCGCGGCAAGTGGCTTCTGAGGAAGGCCATCTGGTCCGCCAGAATGTTGCGATTGCTCAGGATCAGGTGCTCGATCCAGCTCGGCCGGTACGGCACCGCGAGCAGCGGCATCGACGCCTGCTGCGGGGTGCGGCCGCCCTTGCGCGAGTTGCAGTGGAAGCAGGCGGCGACCACGTTTTCCCAGATGTCGCGCCCGCCTTGCGACAGCGGCAGGACATGGTCGCGGGTCAGTTGCTGGCGGCTGTACTCGCGGCCGCAGTACAGGCACAACTGCTGATCGCGTGCGAACAGCGCGGCGTTGGTCAGGGCCGGCGTGGGATCCAGCGCCTGCGCGCGGGCGTGGCTGCGTGCAGCGATGATCGGGTGCAGTTGCAGCACGCTCTGCGTCCCGGTGGCGCGGCTGGTGCCGCCGTGCACCTGCAGGCACGGGTCGCCCAGGGTCCAGGCCACCGCGCCGCGTACGTACAGGCAGGCCGCGTCCTGCCAGCTCATCCAGTCGAGCACGCGGCCATGGGCATCGAGCGAGAGCAGGCGCACCGCGTCCAGCCGGATCGGCGGCGCGGCGGCGTCGGCAACCGCGACGGCGGCGGAGTCGGCGCCGGGATCCGCAGGGGATCCGTTGGCGTACGTGCCGGGGTCAACCGGGCCAATCGCTCTGTCGGTCTCCATCGGAAATTCAGCTTATACCCGTTTGCCGGGGTTTTGTAGGCGCGCGTCCAGCCGCCGGTTCAGGCATCGAAACGGTCGGCTTCCAGTGCCAGCAGGCTGCCGCCGCCGCTCTCGATCGCGGCCTTGTGGGCGAGGGTGCGCGGCAGCAGCCGCGCGAAGTAGAAGCGCGCGGTCTGGCGCTTGGCGTCCTTGAAAGCCTCCGGATGCGCGGATGCGTCGGCCGCGGCGACGCTGCGCGCCCACCAGTAGGCGAGCGCGACGTAGCCCGAATAGAACAGGTAGTCGTAGGCCGCGGCGCCGACCTCGTCGGCATCGGCCACGGCGCGCTGGCCGATGGTCATGGTCAGGGCCTGCCATTCGGCGGCCTTGGCGCGCAGCGGCTCGACGAATTCCGCCAGCGCGGGACTGCCGGCGTTGGCCCGGCAGAAGTCCTCGATCATCTGCAGGAACACGCGCAGCCCGGCACCCTGCGACTGCATGATCTTGCGGCCCATCAGGTCCAGCGCCTGGATCCCGGTGGTGCCTTCGTACAGGGTGGTGATGCGCGCGTCGCGGGCGAGCTGTTCCATGCCGTGCTCGGCGATGTAGCCGTGGCCGCCGAAGCACTGCAGCGCGTGGTAGGTGCATTCCACGCCCCATTCGGTCAGGCAGGCCTTGACGATCGGGGTCAGGAAGCCGAGCAGGGCGTCGGCCTGTTCGCGCTCCGCGGCATCGGCGCCGTGGCCGACGATGTCCACCAGCAAGGCGGCGTGGTAGCCGAGCGCGCGTCCGCCCTCGACCAGCGCCTTCTGCGTCAGCAGCATGCGGCGCACGTCGGGGTGGACGATGATCGGGTCGGCCGGCTTGTCGGGGAACTTGGCCCCCGACAGCGCGCGCATCTGCAGGCGCTCGCGGGCGTAGCGCAGTGCGTTCTGCCAGGCGCGGTCCGCCAGCCCCAGGCCTTGCAGGCCGACCGCGAGCCGGGCGGTGTTCATCATGGTGAACATGGCGGCCAGGCCCTTGTTCGGCGCGCCGATCAGCCAGCCCTGCGCGCCGTCGAAATTCATCACGCAGGTGGCCGAACCGTGGATGCCCATCTTGTGTTCCAGCGCGCCGCAGCGCACGGCGTTGCGTGCGCCCATCGCGCCGTCGCGGCCGACCTTGGTCTTGGGCACGATGAACAGCGAGATGCCCTTGCTGCCGGCCGGCGCGTCCGGCAGCCGCGCCAGCACCAGGTGCACGATGTTGTCGGTGAAGTCGTGCTCGCCGGCGGTGATGAAGATCTTGGTGCCGGTGATCGCGTGGCTGCCGTCTGGCTGCGGTTCGGCGCGGGTCTTGAGCAGGCCCAGGTCGGTGCCGCACTGCGGCTCGGTCAGGCACATGGTGCCGGTCCAGCGGCCGGCAATGATCGGCTTGAGGAACGCTTCCTGCTGCCACGGCGCGCCATGGTGCAGCAGCGCCTCGGTGGCGCCGTGCGAGAGCAGCGGGAAATTGCCCCAGGCCAGGTTGGCGGCGTCGATCATTTCCTTCAGCGGCACGCCGGCGGCCTGCGGCAGTCCCTGGCCGCCCAGTTCGACCGGCGACACCAGTCCGGCCCAGCCGCCGTCGACGTACTGTGCGTAGGCCTCCTTGAAGCCCGGCGGCGTGGTCACCGTGCCGGTGGCGGGATCGTAGCTGCAGCCGGTCGCGTCGCCGCCGCGGTTGAGCGGCGCCAGCACGGTTTCGGTGAAACGCGCGCCTTCCTCCAGCACCGCGTCGACGATGTCGCGGGTGGCGTCGGTGAAGCCCAGCCGCGCGAACAGCGCCTCGGCGCCGAGCACGTCGAACAGGACGAAACGCATGTCGGACAGCGGCGCGCGGTAGCTGCTCATGGCAAACCCGGGAAGGAGGGAGTCGGATCGAGGGTGCAACTCCGGCGTCGAGCTTTTGCTCGGGTGCCGGCCGGCGCGCTCAGCGCAGCACGCCCGGCAGCCCCGGGACCGGGCTCAGGGTGTTGTCGCGCTCGATCCGGAAGGTCCGCGCGCCGGCGTCCTGCGGCGCGGCCGTGAGGCTGCCCTGCAGGCGGTAGCCGATGCTGCGGCCCGCCGCCAGCGCGTCGGCGATCAGGATTTTCGCGCCGGCGGCGGGGACCAGCGCCAGGGTGGCGACGTCCGCGGTTTCCGGCCCGATCGACAGCGCAGGCTGCCCCTGCAGGGTGCCGGCCGGCTGGTCGCCGACGCTGACCGCCAGGCTGATGCCGTCGAAGCGCATCGGCATGCTGCTGAAATTGTCGATGCGCAGGTCCACCGACCAGCTGCCGTCGGCGCGCACGCTGAGCTGCTGGATGCTAGCCGCGGGTTCCGACACGCGCCGCACCGGGCCGCTGCTGTTGCAGGCGCCCAGCCACAGCAGCGGCAGCAGCACGCCCGCCATCGCCAGTCGTTTCATGCCGATCGTCCCGCGATGAAGTTGCCGGCGAGCATACACTGCGCCCGCGGCGGTACGCCGGGGCGCGCCGCGCATGCGCGGATTACTGCGCGCGGTTGCGGGTAGCGAGCATGACCATGCTTTCGCCCAGCGACTGCATCGTCGCCTGCGGCATGGAGAAGGCGAGGTGCGATTGCCCGAACGACAGGATCAGCGCCTCCTGGCCGGGCATCATGCCGGGGCCGAGCGAGAACGAGGACGGCAGCACCAGCGCGCCGGAGTCCTGGGTCTCGCCGTCGCGCGCGGGCAGCTTGTCCGCGCCGTCCTTGGAGGCGGCCAGCAGTGCGGCGGCCATGTTGGCGACGTCCAGCGGCGACAGGGTGAAATCGCCCATCAGCACGCCATCCTTGGCGAAGCCGACGGCGATCCTGCCCTCGGCGGCGGATTCGATCAGCAATCCGGTGGTGAATCCGCTTGGTACCTGCATGGTGATGTCCCTCGGGTCCGATGACCGATGTCTGCCGGCGCCCGCATCTGCAGGCGGAGTCCGGAAAACGAACGCCCCGCACGGCCGGGCCTGGCGGGGCGTTGCTGATCCGTGATGCCGCCACCGAAATGGTGGCCGGGGAGGGAATCGAACCCCCGACACGGGGATTTTCAATCCCCTGCTCTACCAACTGAGCTACCCGGCCGGTGCAACCCCCGCTCTGCCCGGAGACCGGGCCGGCGGATGCCGCGAAGCCCGCATCTGCGAGGGCGCGATGATACGGAGGCGGGGCGCGCGGGGCAAGCCGGATGCCGGCTGAACGGGGATCGGCCCGGCGCCTCCGGCGCCCGCGCCGCGGCGCAAGATACGGTCACCCCTGCGACTTCGAGGTCACCGCCATGCGCAGTCTGCCTTTCGCAATCGTGCTGCTGCTCTCGCTTGCCGCCTGCGCCTCGACCGGGCGCATGAGCGAGGCCGACAAGCTCGCGCTCTACAGCAGCCACGCCGGCGCGCCGGTGCGCGACATCCGCTACAGCAACCCGGTCGGCTGGGACAAGGTCGACGACCAGCACCTGCTGCTGACCATGCGTCCCAGCGAGGTCTGGCTGCTGCGCATCTCCGGGCCGTGCCTGGACTGGGGCGGGGCCTCGCCGACGATCCTGATCAGTGCCCAGACCGGGCGCCTGAGCGCCGGCTTCGACCGCATCCGTACGGCCGAGTCGCCGGCCAGCTGCCGGATCGAGGAGATCCGCCGGGTCGACATCGCCGCGGTGCGCGCGGCGCAGCGCGCGGCGGAATAAACCGCGCGCGTCAGTCCGCCGGCGGCACGTAGCCGGGCGGCTTGTCGGCGCCGCCGGCGAACAGGAACTTCTGCATCTCGCCTTCGAGGAAGGCGCGGTGTTCCGGATCCAGCGGCGACAGCCGGTTTTCGTTGATCAGCATGGTCTGGTGCGCCAGCCAGGCCGCCCAGGCCGGCTTGCCGATGTGCGCGAACACGCGCTTGCCGAGTTCCCCCGGCCAGGGCACGAAATCCAGGCCTTCGGCCTGGCGTTGCTGGTATTCGCAGAAGACGCTGCGACTCATGGACTGCGCTCCGGAAATGTGGTCTCGAGCAGGGTGCGGATCGGGGCGGGGATGCCGAGCGTCGCCAGTTCGGCACGCGCGACCCAACGCAAGTCGTCATTGTCCGCTACCCGTGCGCGCAGGGCCACCGCGCGCCACTGCAGCGGGTGCAGCCGCAGGCGGTAGTGGGTGAAGCCGTGGTCGATCGCGGTCAGCGCCTCGCCGGCCTCGTGGTCGCCGCGCAGGTGGGCGGCGAACCACGCGCGCGCCAGGGCGTGATCGGTGGCTTGCGGCAGCGACCACAGCGCCGCCCACACGCCGACGGGCGGGCGCCGCTGCAGCAGCACGCGGCCGTCGCGGTCGCGCGCCAGCACGACCACGACGCTGCGCTCGGGCAGCGGCTTGCCCGGTTTGGGCGTCGGCAGTTCGGCGATCCGGCCCTCGCGCAAGGCGACGCAGTCGTCCCGTAGCGGACATTGCCCGCAGGCCGGCTCGAAACGCGTGCACAGGGTCGCGCCGAAATCCATCTGCGCCTGGGTGTAGTCGGCCAGGCGCTGCGCGGGGAGATGCGTTTCGGCGAGCGCCCACAGGCGTTTCTCGACTGCGGGTGCCCCCGGCCAGCCGGCGATGCCGTGGTAGCGCGCGAGCACGCGCTTGACGTTGCCGTCCAGGATCGGGAAACGCTCACCCCAGGCCTGCGCCAGGATCGCGCCGGCGGTGCTGCGGCCGATGCCGGGCAGGGCGGTCAGCGCGGCGAGGTCGCGCGGCAGTTCGCCGCCGTGGTCCTGCATGCAGCGTTGCGCGGCCGCGTGCAGGTTGCGGGCGCGGGCGTAGTAGCCCAGGCCCGACCACAGCGCCAGCACCGTGTCCAGCGGCGCCGCCGCCAGCGCGGCGATGTCCGGCAGCGCGGCCACGAAGCGCTCGAAGTAGGGCACGACCACCCGCACCTGGGTCTGCTGCAGCATGATTTCCGACAGCCACACGCGGTAGGGCGTGCGCGGCCGCTGCCACGGCAGGTCGTGGCGGCCGCAACGGTCGAACCAGGCCAGCAGCCGCGGCGCGACAGTGCCGGCGGCCGGTTCTGCGTCACGGCCCGGCATCGGGCACGCCGGGGTCGTCGAAGGTGATTTCCACGCCGTCCAGGCGCGCGCCGGCGATGTCGAGCCGCGGCGTACGCAGCGTGCCGTCCAGCGGCGGCAGCGGCGATGCCGCGTCCGCCGCGGCCCAGGCACCGACTTCGCGCAGGCGGAAACGGCCGTCGAAACGGGTGGCGTCGCGTTGCAGCCGCAGCGCGACGACGGCCGAAAGATCCGGCGCACCGGCGTAATCGAGCGCGAGCGGCAGCGGCGCGCGCGATTGCGCCAGCGGCGGCGGCAGCGCCGGCCAGGACCGCGGCCAGTCCGCCAGCGTGCCGTGCAGCCGCAGTTGCAGGCGTTGTCCCAGCACGAGCTGGCCGCGCGCGTCCAGGGTCGGGACCGCAGCGGCCGCATCCCCGCCGCGCGGACGCAGCGTCACTGCGACCGGCGCCAACGTCCACGTCGCCCGCTCGAACCGCAGCGGGCCGTGCGTGTCGAACGCGAACGGCAGCCGGGTGGCGCCGGAGGCGTAGATCGCCGCCACGCCCAGGCGTGCCGGCGCGATTCGCAGCCCGTCCCCGGCGAGGACCAGCGGGCCGGAGAAGGTCACCGTGGCCGGCAACCGCCAGTCGTTGCCGTGCACGACGGTAACCCGTCCGGCGATGGCGGCACCGGTGACGCGCGCCTGCAGCAGCGCATCGGGGCGCGCGATCGCCAGCGCCAGGTCCAGCGGCATTGCCAGCGGCGGCGCCAGGTAGCGGCCGCGCAGGCGCGCTTGCAACGGCCGCTCGGCGATCAGCCGCGGCAGATCGACCTGGATGCGGTCGATGCGCCAGCCACCGCCGCCGGCAGCGTCGTTGCGCAGGCTGCCGTCGCGGATGCGCAGGCCGGCGCTGAGCGTGGGCAGTTTCTTCTCCGTCGGCGGCCGCGTCGCCAGCCAGTGCCGCAGCGCGGGCAGGTCGAGCACCGGCGCATCGAGCTCCAGCCGGGTGGCGGCGAGCACCGCGCCGCGGGCGCGCAGCGTCGACCACGGCAGCGACACGAAGATGCGTTCGGCGCGCAGCAGCGGCGTCGCCGCGCCGGGTTCGCGCACCACGACCTCGCGCAGCACCAGTTGCGGCGTGCCGCGCAGGCGGTATTCGGCGCGGCCCGCGGCGGTGATCTCCAGCCCCAGCGCAGCGCCGGCGCGCGCGAGCAGAAACCCGGTCGCGCGCTGCGGCTGCAGGGCGAAACGCAGCGCCAGCCCCAGCGTCAGCAACGCCAGGGCGACGCCGAGGACAATGCGCGCGCGGCGACGCGACGTTGGCAGACCGGGGTCGGTGCCGGTGCTCATGCCGCGCGCGGGCCCGGCGTCAGCCGCCGAGCGACTCGGGCAGCAGCGCGTCGACGAAGGCCTGCGCATCGAATACGCGCAGATCCTCCGGGCGCTCGCCGATGCCGGCGTAGCGGATCGGGATGCCGAACTCGCGTGCCAGCGCGAACACCACGCCGCCCTTGGCGGTGCCGTCGAGCTTGGTGACGACCAGCCCGGTGACGCCGACCGCGGCGTGGAACTGGCGCAGCTGCGACAGCGCGTTCTGGCCGGTGGTGCCGTCGATCACCATCAGCACTTCGTGCGGTGCGGCCGGGTCGAGCTTGCCGAGCACGCGGCGGATCTTGCCCAGTTCGGCCATCAGCCCCTGCTGCGTGTGCAGGCGACCGGCGGTGTCGGCGATCAGCACCTCGACGCCGCGCGCCTGCGCCGCCTGCAAGGCGTCGAAGGCGACCGAGGCGGCGTCGGCATTCTGTCCCTGGGCGATCACCGGCACGCCGTTGCGCTCGCCCCAGGCCTGCAACTGCGCAACCGCGGCGGCGCGGAAGGTGTCGCCGGCGGCCAGCATCAGCGAGCGGCCTTCGTCCTTGAAGCGACGCGCCAGCTTGCCGATGGTGGTGGTCTTGCCGACGCCGTTGACGCCGACCGCGAGCAGCACGAAAGGTCTGGCCGCCGGATCGATCCGCAGCGGCACCGCGACCGGTGCCAGCAGCGCGACCAGGTCCGCGCGCAAGGCCGCCAGCAGCGCGGCGGAATCGGCGAACTCGCGCGCCTGCATGCGCTTGCGCAGGCCCTCGACCAGCTGCGAAGTCGCGCCGACGCCGACGTCGGCAGTCAGCAGCGCGGTCTCGATCTCCTCGAGCAGGGCCTCGTCGAGCTTCGGATGGCGCGAGAACAGGCCGCCGAGGCTGCGCGCGAAGCCGCTGCCGCGCAGGCGCTCGCGCCAGCCCGTGGGGCCGGGCGTGGCCGGCGCCGCCGGGCCGTGCGCAGCGCCGGCGCTCTCGCGGGGCGCGTCCGTGGCCGGCGCGGCATCGTGCGTGCGGTTGCCGGCGCCGGGGTCGGCGGCCTCAAGCGCGGGGGGCGGACCGGCGGCAGCGCCCGGCGTCGGCTCTGCGGCGGCGGGAAAAACGGCCGCGAGTTCCTCGATCGAATAGCCGGGACCGTCCTTGCGTCCGCGGTCGTCGCCGGCCGCGTCCGCGGCGGGTGCCGCCGCGCCGGTCTTCTTGCGGCGGAAAAAACTCACCATCGTGGGGACCATCGCGCAGAATGGCGCGCATGGTAGCACCGCCCTCCGTGCAGACCCGATGAGCCGGCGCCGCGACAACGGCCCGCCCGGCGCCGTGCGCATCATCGGCGGTCGCTGGCGCGGCACGCGCCTGGCGGTGGCCGACGCGGCGGGGCTGCGGCCGAGCTCCGACCGCGTGCGCGAGACCCTGTTCAACTGGCTGCAACCGAAGCTGCCGGGCGCGCGGGTGCTGGACCTGTTCGCCGGCAGCGGTGCGCTCGGGCTGGAGGCGCTGTCGCGCGGCGCGCGCGAAGCGCTGCTGGTGGAACGCGACCCGCGCCTGGCCGCCACGCTGCGCGATACGGTGACGCGGCTGCAGGCCGGCGCCCAGGCGCAAGTCGTGCGCGCGGACGCGCTGGCCTGGCTGCGCGCGCCCGCGCACGGGCGTTTCGACGTGGTATTCCTCGACCCGCCGTTCGCCGCCGGGCTCTGGGACGCGGCGCTGGCCTTGCTGCCGCCGTGGCTGGCCGTCGACGCCTGGCTGTACCTGGAGGCGCCGCTGGCGGCGGCCCCCGTGCCCGGTGCCGACTGGTCGGCGCATCGCGCCGGCAGCACCCGCGAGGTGCGCTACACCCTGTACCGGCGGGTGCAGCGGCCTCCGGCGGCCGCTGCTACACTGGCCGCCGATCCCAACGCCGATGCAGCGACCCAATGAGCGTGGCCAGCACCCGCATCGCGGTCTATCCCGGCACGTTCGATCCGATCACGAACGGGCACGTCGACCTGGTCGACCGCGCCTCGCCGCTGTTCGAGCGCCTGGTGGTCGGCGTCGCCGAGAGCCACGGCAAGGGTCCGGCGCTGTCGCTGGCGCTGCGGGTGGAACTGGCGCGCAACGCCCTGGCGGCCTACGCCAACGTCGAGGTCCGCGGCTTCAACAGCCTGCTGGCGCACTTCGTCCGCGACGTCGGCGCCGGAGTGCTGCTGCGCGGTCTGCGCGCGGTGTCGGATTTCGAATACGAATTCCAGCTGGCGAGCATGAACCGCCACCTGATCCCGGACGTGGAGACGCTGTTCCTGACCCCGGCCGAGGAATACGGATTCATTTCTTCTTCGCTGGTGCGCGAAATCTCCCGCCTGGGCGGCGATGTTTCGGCGTTCGTGCCGCCGGCGGTGGCCCAAGCGCTGCAGGCCGAATGGCAGCGCACTGTCGCATGACTCGACTCCTTGGGGGAGACGTATGAAAACCATGACCCGCTTGATCCTGATCGCCTTGCTGGTGTTGCCGTTCGCGGCATGCAAGAAGGCCGAGGCGCCGCAAGCCGCGGTCAAGGCGCCGATGAGCGCGCCGACCACCGACGACCGCCAGGCCTGGGTGGACTATCTCAACGACGTCGTGCCGCGCAACATGGCCGGCATCGCCAACCAGCCCTACGTGTACTGGCTGCCGGGCGAGGCCACGCCGGACTTCCAGGACCAGTACGACCGCCTGCTGGAAAAGGCGCAAGCCGACGTTGCCCGCGGCATCATCGCCGGCAACCTGCTGGCCTACGGCTCGCCGGCCTCGGCGAAGATGGCCGACCTGGTGATCGCCGCGTTCGACGGAGTGCCGGCCGATTCGATGAAGAACGTGCGCGTGCTGTTCATCGGCCAGCCCGCCGACAACGAGCGAGTCAAGGCCGCGCTCGCCCCGGCCGGCGTCGATTACGTGTTCATCGATACCAGCAAGCAGTGACCTGCGCCTGACCCGGGCTTGCGTGCGTGTCCGCGGGGAGCCGCGGGCACGCCTTCCCCGTCGTCGCCGGCCCGCCGCCGCGGGCAACGGCGGCCGCGTCGCGGTATCGTGTCGGCATGGCGTTGAAAATCACCCGAACCGTGACCTTCCCATCCGTGGGCGGGGCATGAAGACCCGCTGCGGGAGCCACCGCAACGCGAGCTGGGGCCTGGCATTGCTGCTGCTGGCGTTCGCGCCGGGGCTGGCGGCGCAACGGCAACACGCCGCCCCGGCCACGCATCCGCCCGGCGCGGCGATCGCCAGTGGCCATGCACTGGCCACCGACGCCGGCCTGGCCACCCTGCGCGCCGGCGGCAATGCCTTCGATGCCGCGGTCACGGTGTCGGCGGTGCTGTCGGTGGTGGAACCGATCAGCTCGGGCTTGGGCGGTGGCGGCTTCTTCCTGCTGCACGACGCGCAGTCGGGCAAGGACGTGTTCCTGGATGCGCGCGAGACCGCGCCGGAAGCGGCGACGCCGGCCGCCTACCTCGATCGCGACGGTGACCTCGATCCCGATCGCGCGCAGAACGGCCCCTGGTCGGCCGGCATCCCCGGCTTGCCGGCGGCGCTGGTGGAACTGGCCGGGCACTACGGCCGGCTGCCGCTGCGCCGCACGCTGGCGCCGGCGATCCGCATCGCGCGCGAAGGTTTCCCTGTGTATGCGCGACTGGAGAAGGGGTACGCCGCGCGGCGCACGGTGATGGAGCGCTATCCCGGCACGCGCGCGGTGTT
Source organism: Cognatiluteimonas weifangensis (assembly GCF_003416885.1). GTDB lineage: Bacteria > Pseudomonadota > Gammaproteobacteria > Xanthomonadales > Xanthomonadaceae > Cognatiluteimonas > Cognatiluteimonas weifangensis. The sequence goes on along the minus strand of NZ_QVPD01000001.1, from coordinate 101,137 downwards.
CCTGGCCGACGGCGATCCGCCGCAGGTCGGCGAGACGCTGCGCCAACCCGACCTGGCACGCACCCTGGAACTGCTCGCCGAGCGCGGGTTCGACGGCTTCTATCGCGGCGACGTGGCCGATCGGCTCGTCGCCGCGGTCAACGCCGAGGGCGGCCGGTGGACCGCGGCGGAACTGGCCGCCTATCGGGTGCGCACGCGCGAACCGCTGCGCTTCAGATACCGCGACTGGGACATCACCACCGCGCCGCCGCCGTCCTCCGGCGGGGTGGCGCTGGCGCAGATCCTGCAGATCGCCGCCGGCTGGGACCTGGCACAGCTCGATCCCGCCCATCGCGTGCACATCCTGGTCGAGGCCATGCGCCGCGCCTACCGCGACCGCACCATCTACCTCGGCGATCCGGACTTCGTGACGATGCCGCTGGCGCGCCTGACCAGCGCCGACTACGCCGCCGGCTTGCGCGCCACCATCCACCCGGACAAGGCCACCCCCAGCGCGCTGCTGCCCGGGCAGCCGGCGCCGCTGGAGGACGAGGAGACGACGCACTTCTCGATCATCGACGCCGAGGGCAACATCGTCTCGGCGACGCAGACGGTCAACCTGCTGTACGGCTCGGGCCTGGTCGCGCCGGGGACCGGCGTGCTGCTCAACGACGAGATGGACGACTTCGCGCTCAAGCCGGGCACGCCCAACGCCTTCGGGGTGATGGGTTTCGCCGCCAACGCGCCGGCGCCGGGCAAGCGCATGCTCAGCTCGATGACGCCGACGATCATGGCCTCACCCGACAAGATCGCGGCGCTCGGCGCGCCCGGCGGCAGCCGCATCATCACCGAGGTGCTGCTGGGCATCCTCGGTTACGACGCCGGACTGGGCGCGCAGCAGGTCGCCGCGCTGCCGCGCATCCACCACCAGTGGTGGCCGGACGTGATCTCCGCCGAGGCCGGCGCGCTCGACGCCGCCACGGTGCAGGCACTGCAGGCGATGGGCCACACCGTGAATGCGGCCGAAGGCCCCTGGGGCAACCTGCAGACGGTGGCCTGGGACCGGAGCGACAACACGCTGTCGGGCGGCAGCGATCCGCGCAACCCAGTCGGCTCGGCCCGGGTCCAGCCGCAGGCGCCGGCGCGATAGCGCAAGCGATAGAATCGGCCCATGAAACTCTGGTCGATCCTGGGCAATTCGCAGAAGCTCGACGGCGGGGCGATGTACGGCAACGCGCCGCGCGCGGTGTGGGAGAAATGGTCCCCGCCCGACGCCGCCAACCGCATCGATCTGGCCTGCCGCGCGCTGCTCGCCAGCCCGCTGGCCGGCAAGACGGTGCTGTTCGAGACCGGTATCGGCGCCTTCTTCGAGCCGAAACTGCGCGAGCGCTACGGGGTGCAGGAGGACCGGCACGTACTGCTGGAGTCGCTGCGCGCGGCCGGCTACGGCCACGAGGACATCGACGTGGTGGTGCTTTCGCACCTGCACTTCGACCACGCCGGCGGCCTGCTGGCGCCGTGGCGGGAGGGCGAACCGCCGCGGCTGCTGTTCCCCAACGCGACCTTCCTGGTCAGCGCCGGCTGCTGGGATCGCGCGCGCGCGCCGCATCCGCGCGATCGCGCCAGCTTCATTCCGGAACTGCCGGCGTTGCTGCAGCAAAGCGGCCGCCTGGAGATCGTGGACGACACGTATTCGCAAACGCTCGGCCACGCCGTGCGCTTCCACTACAGCGACGGCCACACCCCCGGGTTGATGCTGGCCGAAATCGTCGGCCCCGGGCACGCGCCGGGGCAAACCCGCGGTGGCGTGGTGTTCTGCGCCGACCTGATCCCGGGGCGGCCGTGGGTGCACGTGCCGATCACCATGGGCTACGACCGCAACGCCGAGTTGCTGATCGACGAGAAGCGCGAGTTCCTGGCCGACAAGCTGGCGCGCAACGTGCATCTGTTCTTCACCCACGATCCGGGCTGCGCGCTGGCGCAGGTGACCTGCGACGCGCGCGGCCGCTACGGCACCGCGCACGAGCTCGCCGAGCTGCACGCACGGGCCTTGCCTGCATGAAGCGCGGCTGGTGGCTGGCGGCGGCGTTCGCGCTGTGCGCCGGCTGTGCGGCCAGCGCACGGGCGCAGGACACGGCGTCCGCAGCGGACGCCGGCATGCCGCGCGCGGATGCGCCGCCGCAGCCGGAGCGGAGCGTGCGCGACCCGGACTTCGGCGTGGTCGCGCGCCATTTCGGCCTGGAGCGCCGGGTCGCGATGTACCAGTGGTACGCGACCGCGCGCGGCTATGCGCGCGGCTGGAGCGAGCGGTCGCTGGACTCGGCCGGCTTCGCCCCCGGTCACGACAATCCGCCGTTCCCGCTGCAGGGCCGGCGCTGGCTGGCGCGCAAGGTCACCGTCGACGGCCGGCCGCTGGAGGCATCGGTGCTCGAGCGCCTGGGGCAGTGGCGCGAATTCCGCCCCAGTTTCAACGCGCTGCCCGGCAACCTGGCCGCGACCTTCCAGCCGCAGGGCGACGGCCTGGGCAGCGCCGAGAATCCGCTCGCCCCGCAGGTCGGCGACCTGCGCATCCACTGGCGCGAATTGCGCTTGCCGCCGCTGCAGGATCGGATCGTGCTGCGCGAGGGGCGCTGGCAGTTGCGCGAGGACGCGCTGCCGGCCGCGGTCGCCGCGACGCCGCCTGCGCCCGCACCGGCGCCCGCGCGCGCGCCGTGGCGGTGGATGGCCGGCGGCGCGCTGGTGTTGCTGCTGGCGGCCGCGATCGTGCGCCGGCGCGGTCGCTGATTGCCGCTTCGGGGGAACGTCATGCCGTGGATCACGTTGCTGTTCGCCGCCCTGCACGCGTTGCTGCTGCTGGTCCTGCTGGCGCGCATTTCGCGCCATCGCCACGGCCACCGGATCGGTTTCGGCGATGGCGGCGACGCGTTGCTGGCGCGCAAGATCCGGGTGCACGGCAACTTCATCGAGCACGTGCCGATGGCGTTGCTGCTGCTGGCGCTGCTGGAACTGTGCGGGCTGGCGGCGCCGTGGCTGTGGGCGTTCGGCGCCGCCTTGCTGCTGGCGCGGGTGTTGCACGCCGTCGGCCTGTCGCGCAGCGCCGGCGCGTCCTTCGGCCGCTTCTGGGGTACGGCCCTGACCTGGCTGGTGCTGCTGGCGATGGCGTTGGCCGGACTCGTGCTGGCCGGGGATGCACTGCTCGGGAGCGTGCCGGCCTTGCCGTCTCCGCGATAACCCGGGGTCCGGGCAGGCAGGCCGTGGCTGCGGGGCGGGATCGTCCCTGCGGCGCAATGAAACCTGGGTGCGGGAACTTTGCGGGGAAGCCGGCGGCCCAGCCTGTACGGGACTCGCCGTGTAGATTTCCCTTCAAGTGCGGAAGCTTCCGTGGGGGGAAGCCAGTGGCCCGGCCTGTGCGGGACACGCCGTGAATACGTCCCTGTAGGCTCCTCGGCGGCATCCATGCCGCCGACGGTCCCGCACAGGCCGGGCCACTGGCTTCTCGCAAGTGAGTTGGCGCTTGTAGAAAAGCCCACGAAGCGAGGAACTCCAATCTCGCGAAGTCGCCGGCCGGCGGGCTGGGGGTGCGGAGAGTGGACCATGGAGGGCCCACGACCCGACTTAAAGACAGGAGGTCGTCAGGAGGGCGCAGCACCCCCAGCCCGCCGGGCGGCGACTCCGTCCGAAGCCGATCCCCCAAGGTCAGGCCACCAATGGCGCTTGCGTCCCGGCTTAAAGACAGGACGTCGTCAGGAGAGCGCAGCACCGCCGGCCCGTCGGGCGGCGACTCCCTCCGAAGCCGATCTCCCGAGTGCAGGCTATTGATGGCCTGCGCCCCGATTTGAAGACCAAAAAAGGCCGGTTGCCCGGCCTTTTCCTGCCCTGCGGCGGCGGGCGTCAGGCGGCGGCGGACTGCTGCTGGCGCGGACCTTCCAGCAGCACGCGCTTGACCAGTCCCAGCATCAGTTCCAGCTCGTCCTGGGTCATGTCGAAGTGCGGGGTGAAGCGCAGCGAATTGGCGCCGCCGTGGATCACGCCCAGGCCGTGCTCGCGCAGCCATTCCTCGCTGGAGCCGGCGCCGTAGCCCTTGAACTGCGGAGCGAGCTCGCAGGAAAACAGCAGGCCGGTGCCCTGGACCTTGGTGATCAGGCCGCCGAGTTCGGCTTTCAGCGCTTCCAGCCCGGCCACCGCCTGCTTGCCGCGTTCGCGGATGTTGGCGCGCAGTTCCGGGGTCAGCTGCGCCAGCACCGCGCAGGCGACGTCGAGCGCGCGCGGGTTGGCGGTCATGGTGTTGCCGTAGGTGCCGCGCTGGTAGATGCCGGCGGCGCGCTCGTTGCAGGCCAGCACCGACAGCGGGTACTGGCCGGCGTTGAGCGCCTTGGAGTAGGTCTCCATGTCCGGCGCTTCCTGGCCCTCGAAGCCGGGGTAATCGACGATCGACAGGGCGCCGGTGGCACGCAGCCCGGCCTGGATCGAGTCGACCAGGAACAGCGACCCGTGCGCCTTGGTCAGCTCGCGCGCGGCGGCGTAGTACGCCACCGGCACGCTGCGACCCGGGTCGCCTTCGCCCATCACCGGCTCCAGGAACATCGCCTCGATGAACCAGCCGTTGCTCTCGGCGTCGGCGAACACCTGCTTCAGCGCGTCGATGTCGTAGGGTGCGATCGCGATCACCGAGTCCTCGCCACGGTAGCTGGCCAGGAACTGCAGGTAGGTCTTGCGGCTGGAATCCGAATACAGCGCCGGGCGGTCGGTGCGGCCGTGGAAGCTGCCCTTGACCACCAGCCGCTTGACCTTGCGCCCGGCGTACTTCGCGCCCGGGTCGGTCATCAGCTTGGTGTTGGTGTCGGCGATGCGCGCGGCCAGCGACACCGACTCGGAGCCGGAGTTCAGGCACATGAACTTCGCGTACGGGCAGCCGTCCTTGCGGGCATGGCCGATTTCCTTGCGCAGCGCGCGGGTGAAGCGCAGCTGCGACAGGCTCGGAGTCATGATGTTGGCCAGCGCCTGCGGCCTGGCCATCGCCTCCAGCACCGCCGGAGGCGCGTGACCCAGGCCGAGCATGCCGTAGCCGCCGGTGTCGTACAGCACCGCGCCCTTGAGGGTGACGATCCACGGCCCGCGCGCGGCCAGCGCGACGTAGGGGTTGACCGCATCCTGCGGGTAGAAGTTGACGAAGCCGGCCTGCACCGCCTGCACCTGCGCATCCTCGTCGAGGTCGAGCAGGTCGGCGCAGTCCGCCTGGATCCTGGCGTACTCGGTCGCGGCCGCGGCGATGGCGGCGGCCAGGTCGGGATGGCCGGCGCCGAAGCGCAGCACGGTGGCGTCGTCGAGCCCCTCGGTGCGGCGCTTGCCGTGACGGGCGCGGAGCGGGGCGAGCTGGTCGAGCAGGGACATGGGCGGGCCTCGGGTCTGGATGGGGGCCGCGAGCGCGGGCTGTCGCGGCGATCTTCCTATTATCGGGAAGTTTTCGTCGAATAACAGGTGCGTTTTGCGCATAATCGATGTAGATTTCGTCGATTCGACGTACCGGAGCCGGCAAATGGCCTTGACCCCCGCCGACGAGGCCCTGCTGTCGCTGCTGCGCGAGAATGCGCGCGCTCCGGCCGCCGAGATCGCGCGCCGCCTGCAGCTGTCCCGGACCACCGTGCAGAGCCGGATCGAGCGGCTGGAGCGGATGGGGGTGATCGCCGGCTACACGCTGCGGATCGGCGAGGACTTCGCCCGCGATCGCATCCGTGCGCTGATCATGCTCACCGTCTACCCCAAGCAGATGCCGGCCGTGGTCGAGGCGCTGCGGGCGATGCCGGAGGTGCGCAGCCTGCAGTCGGTCAACGGCAGCTGGGACCTGGTGGCGGTGGCGGTGGTGCCGACGGTCGGCGACATGGACCTGCTGACCGACCGCATCGGCGCGTTGCCGGGCGTGGAACGCACGACCTCCTCGCTGGTGCTGTCGACCAAGTTCGAACGCTGAGGCATCCTTGAAGAAATCCGACTTCCACTACGACCTGCCGCCGGAACTGATCGCGCAGGCCCCGTTGCCCGAGCGCTCGGCCAGCCGCCTGCTGCTGGTGCCGCCGGCGCCGGCGGCGTTCGCCGACCACGGCATCGCCGAGCTGCCGCAGCTGCTGCGGCCCGGCGACCTGCTGGTGTTCAACGACACCCGGGTGATCCGCGCGCGGCTGTTCGGGCACAAGGCCAGCGGTGGCCGGGTGGAGATCCTGATCGAGCGGCTGCTGGACGGCGACCAGGCGCGGGCGCAGATCCGCGCCAGCAAGCCGCCCGCGGCCGGCAGCACGATCGTGCTGGAGGCCGGCGCGCAGGCGCGGGTGCTGGGGCGCGACGGCGAGTTCTACCGCCTGCGTTTCGAGGTCGACGAGCCGCTGGAGGCCTGGCTGCGGCACGCCGGCCGACTGCCGCTTCCGCCCTACATCCACCGCGATCCGGACGCCGCCGACGACGCCCGCTACCAGACCGTGTTCGCGCGCGAGCCGGGCGCGGTCGCGGCGCCGACCGCGGGCCTGCACTTCGACGCGCCGCTGCTGCAGGCCCTGCGCGCGCGCGGCGTGGAGACCGGCCAGCTCACCCTGCACGTGGGCGCCGGCACTTTCCAGCCGGTGCGGGTCGAGGACCTGGACGCGCACCACATGCACAGCGAATGGCTGCGCGTCGACGCGTCGCTGGTGGCGCAGGTGCGCCGTACCCGCGCGCGCGGCGGCCGCGTGGTCGCGGTCGGGACCACCGTGGTGCGGGCGCTGGAGTCGGCCCTGCGCGAGGGCGAACTGCAGCCCTTTGCCGGCGAAACCTCGATCTTCATCCGGCCCGGCTACCGCATCCGCAGCGTCGACGCGCTGCTGACCAACTTCCACCTGCCCGAAAGCACCCTGCTGATGCTGGTGTCGGCCTTCGCCGGCCAGGAGCGGATCTTCGCCGCCTATGCACACGCCGTGCGGGAGCGCTACCGGTTCTTTTCCTACGGCGATGCGATGCTGCTGTGGCCGCCGGTGCAGACACCGTGAGCCTCGTCTTCGCCTACCGCAGCGCGGGGTCTGCCGGGCGCGATGTGGGCGGCGCCGGCGCGGCGTCCGCCGCGTGCGCCAGGGATAACGCACGGCGACTGCGGGCAGGGACAGCGCGGACGCAGCCGCGCAGGATGCCTCGCCTGTGCCGCCAACCCCTCCGAAGCCCTCTCCCCCGATATCCATGAGCCGCCTTTCCTTCGATTTGCTCAAGACCGACGGCGCCGCGCGCCGCGGCCGGCTCACGTTCCCGCGCGGTACGGTGGAGACGCCGGCGTTCATGCCGGTGGGCACCTACGGCACGGTCAAGGGCATGCTGCCCGACCAGGTCCGCGCGCTCGGCGCGCAGATCATCCTCGGCAACACCTTCCACCTGTACCTGCGGCCGGGGCTGGAGGTGATCGCGGCGCACGGCGGCCTGCACGGCTTCGCCCGCTGGGACGGGCCGATCCTCACCGATTCCGGCGGCTTCCAGGTGTTCTCGCTGGCGCACCGCCGCAAGATCACCGAGCAGGGCGTGACCTTCCAGGCGCCGACCGACGGCTCCACCGTGTTCCTCGGCCCCGAGGAGTCCATGTGCATCCAGAAGGCGCTGGACAGCGACATCGTGATGATCTTCGACGAGTGCCCGCCGGTGCAGGTGGATGGCGTGCCGGTCGCCGCGGACCTGGTGCGGCGGTCGATGGAACTGTCGCTGCGCTGGGCCGAGCGCAGCAAGCGCGCGCACGAGGGCAACGACGCGGCGCTGTTCGGCATCGTCCAGGGCGGCGTGCACCGCGAGCTGCGCACGCGCTCGGCCGCAGGCCTGAAGGCGATCGGTTTCGACGGCTACGCGATCGGCGGCCTCGCGGTCGGCGAGACCGAGGCCGAGCGCAACGCCATGCTCGAGCACACCTGCCCGCAGCTGCCCGGCGAGCGCCCGCGCTACCTGATGGGCGTCGGGCGTCCGGAGGACCTGGTCGAGGCGGTGGCGCGCGGGGTGGACATGTTCGACTGCGTGCTGCCGACCCGCAACGCCCGCAACGGCCATTATTTCACCGCCGGCGGCGCGATCCGGATCCGCAACGCGCAGTACGAGCGCGATACCCGCCCGATCGAGGAGGGTTGCGGCTGCCCGGCCTGCGCCGGCGGCTACAGCCGCGCCTACCTGCGGCACCTGGACCGTTGCAACGAGATGCTGGCGCCGATTCTGGGCACCCTGCACAACCTGTGGCACTACCAGCGGCTGATGGCTGAGATGCGCGCGGCCATCGAACGGGGAACCTTCGGCGCCTTCCGCGACTCCTTCCACGCCGTGCGCGGCCTGTCGCCGCCGACCTGACCCCGCCCGCCCGGGCCTGCCGGCGGCCGGCGGCATGGCATAATTCCCCGTTGTTTCGCCACCGGATACCCCGATGACCCTGCTCGACCTGATCGTTTCCCCGGCCTACGCCCAGGCTACCGGCCAACCCGCCCCGGGCGGCCTGTTCGGCGGCGGCCTCGGCGGCCTGCTGTTTCCGATCGTCCTGATCGGCGTGATGTACTTCCTGATGATCCGGCCGCAGATGAAGCGGCAGAAGGAGCACCGCGCCATGCTCGACAAGCTCGGCAACGGCGACGAGGTCATCACCAACGGCGGCATCGCCGGCGTGGTCCGCGAGATCGGCGACAGCTTCGTCACCGTGGAGATCGCCGACAACGTGCGCGTGCGCATGCAGAAGGGCGCGATCGCCAACGTCCTGCCCAAGGGCACCCTGAAGTCGGCTTGAGCCGGCGCTCCGATTGATCCGATCCCGACCTGAATTTTGCGCCGGTCCGGCCTTCCGGGCACGGGCCGCGCGCGGGGCTTGACGATGCTCGAATACAGCCGCTTCCAATACTTCATCATCCTGATCGTGGTGCTGCTCAGCACGCTGTACGCGCTGCCGAACGTGTTCCCGCAGGACCCGTCGGTGCAGATCACCGCCAACCGCGGTTTCCAGGTGAACGAGACGCTGCAGCAGCGGATCGAGGCGGACCTGAAAAAGGCCGGCATTGCGCCCAAGGCGGTGGAACTGGAGAAGGACGGCGAGCTGCTGGTGCGTCTGACCGACGTGATCGAGCAGGGCAAGGCCAACGACGTGCTGCGCGAGAGCCTGGGCAACGACTACGTGGTGGCGCTGAACCTGGCCTCGACCGTGCCCGACTGGCTCGGCGCGATCGGCGCGCGGCGCATGCTGATGGGCCTGGACCTGCAGGGCGGCGTGCACTTCCTGATGCAGGTGGACAAGAAGGCCGCGCTGGACAAGCGCTTCGACGCCTACGCCGAGGACCTGCGCGTGCTGCTGCGCGACAAGCGGGTGCGCTACGAGTCGGTCGAGCGCCGCGCCGACAACTCGATCGTCGCGACCCTGGCCCCGGGCGTCGACGCCGACGCCGCGCTGGGACTGGTGATGCAGGCTCTGCCCAACCTCACCAGCGAGGTCGCGGACAACACCATCGTGGTGCGGGTGCCGGAGAAGGAAATCCAGCAGATCACCACCGACGCGATCGAGCAGAACGTCGGCACCCTGCGCAACCGCATCAACGAACTCGGCGTGGCCGAGCCGATCATCCAGCGCCAGGGCAGCGACCGCGTGGTGGTGCAGCTGCCGGGCGTGCAGGACACCGCCCAGGCCAAGCGCATCCTCGGCGCGACCGCGACCCTGGAATACCGCGGCGTGATCGAGGGCAACCCGTACGACGCGGTCGCCAGCGGCAACGTCCCGCCGGAGGCCAAGGTCTATTACCGCAAGGAGATCGGCGCCGACGGCAAGCCGATCCCGATCCTGCTCAACAAGCGCGTGATCGCCTCCGGCGAGCAGCTGGTGAATGCGCGATCGGGCTACGACTCGCGCAGCGGCACGCCGATGGTGAGCGTGACCCTGAACGGTATCGGCGGCCAGCGCATGTTCGATTTCACCAGCGAGAACGTCGGCAAGCCGATGGCGGTGGTGTACATCGAGCGGATTCCGGAGGTGAAGGTGGTCGACGGCCAGGAGGTGCGCACCACCCGCACCAGCGAGCAGGTGATCTCGGTGGCCACCATCCAGGGCGTGTTCGGCAAGGAATTCCAGACCACCGGCCTGGACAGCCCCAAGGAAGCCGCGGACCTGGCGCTGCTGCTGCGCGCCGGCGCCCTCGCCGCGCCGATGGACTTCGTCGAGGAGCGCATCGTCGGCCCCAGCCTGGGCAAGGAAAACGTCAGCCGCGGTCTGACCGCGGTGCTGTACTCGTTCGGCTTCGCCCTGGCCTTCTTCCTCGTCTACTACCGCATGTTCGGCCTGATCACCTGCGTGGCGCTGCTGATCAACCTGCTGATGGTGGTCGCGGTGATGTCGTTCCTCGGCGCCACCCTGACCCTGCCGGGCCTGGCCGGCATCGCCCTGACCGTGGGCATGTCGGTGGACGCCAACGTGCTGATCAACGAGCGCGTGCGCGAGGAACTGCGCGCCGGGCTGCCGCCGAAAGCCGCGATCGCCGGCGGCTACCAGCATGCCTCCGGCACCATCGTCGACGCCAACCTGACCGCGTTGCTGGCCGGCGTGGCGCTGTTCGCCTTCGGCACCGGCCCGGTCAAGGGCTTCGCGGTATCGCTGATCGCCGGCATCATCACCTCGATGTACACCGCGGTCTCGGTGTCGCGCGGCATCGCCACCCTGATCTACGGACGTCGGCGCAAGCTGAAGTCGGTGGCCATCTGACGGAACCATTGCCATGAAACTTTCCAACCTGTTTCCGCTCAGCGTGTTCCCGCACGACAGCAAGTTCGACTTCATGCGCCTGCGCTGGGCGTCGGCGACGCTGTCGGTGATCCTGCTGGTGATCGCGATCGGCGCGATGGCCACCAAGGGGTTCAATTTCGCCCTCGACTTCACCGGCGGCATCGTCACCGAGCTGCGCTTCGACAAGCCGGCGGACGTGGACGGCGTGCGCCAGCGGCTGGAGCAGGTCGGCTACCCCGGCGCGCAGGTGCAGACCTTCGGTTCCGGCAACGACCTGCTGGTGCGCCTGCAGCCCAAGGACCTGGCCGAAGGGCAGACCAGCCACGCCGCCGACGAGGTGCTGAAGGCGGCCTCGACCGCGGAAAACCCGGCACATGTGCTGCGCAGCGATTCGGTCGGCCCGCAGATCGGCAAGGAGCTGGCGCAGAACGGCATCTACGCGATGCTGTTCGTGATCGTCGGCTTCCTGGCCTACATCTCGTTCCGCTTCGAGTGGAAGTTCGCGGTGGCCGCGATCCTGGCCACCATGCACGACATCGTGGTGGTGGCCGGCTGGTTCGCGGTGACCGGGCACGAGTTCGACCTGACCGTGCTGGCCGGCGTGATGTCGGTGATGGGCTACTCGATCAACGACACCATCGTGGTGTTCGATCGCGTGCGCGAGAACTTCCGCGGCATGCGCGCGCCGGCGCGCGAGATCCTCAACGCGGGCATCAACCAGACCCTGTCGCGCACGGTGATCACCTCGTTCGTGGCGTTCCTGACGGTGCTGGCGCTGTACATGTACGGCGGCGGCTCGCTGCAGGGCATGGCCGAGTCGCAGATGATCGGCATCGTCGTCGGCACGCTGTCGTCGATCTTCGTCGCCTGCCCGCTGCTGATGTGGCTGGGCGTGAGCAAGCAGGACCTGATGCCCAAGGCGAAGGACGAAGCGGCGCTGGCGCGGCGGCCCTGAAAGCAGCGGATCGCGCACCGCGCGATCCCGCCGACCCGCCCTCGCCCCGCGTAGCGGGGAGAGCGGCAGCCGCGCTCGGCGCGGCAGGGTGAAGGGGCTGCTGCTCAAGCGATGGCGGCCGACGCCCGCCCCTCATCCGCCCTTCGCGCACGTTGCATCGGCGACATCCCCGTCGCCGCCCCCTTCGGGGCGGTTTCGCCGTGCAAATCGGCATCCTGCCGATTCGAGCTCCCCGCAAGCAGGGAGAAGGAACGGCACGAGGCTCCGCCGCCTTGTTACCCTCACCCGGCTTGCGGAGTGAGGGCAGCTGGGTCAGTCGAAGCTCGCCGCGTAGCCCGACGACACGATCGTCTTCTGCAGCGGTTCGACCAGCTTGACGTTGCCGGCCACGAGCTGGCGCCCGCGCGCCTCGGCGCGGTCCAGGCGGCCGGTCGCCGCGCCGCGGTAATCGCAGACGCGACCGCCGGCCTCGCGCACCAGCAGCACGCCGGCGGCGATGTCCCAGGGCTGCAGCCCGGCTTCGAAATAGCCGTCGGCGCGGCCGCAGGCGATGTAGGCCAGGTCGAGCGCGGCCGAGCCGGTGCGGCGCACGTCCTCGGCCGCCACCAGCAGCTCGCGCACGCAGTCCAGCTGGGCGCCGGCGCGGGCGCGCTCGCGCGGCGGGAAACCGGTGACCAGCAGCGCGCCGGCCAGATCCTTGCGCTCGGCGACGCGGATGCGGCGCTCGTTGAGCGCCGCGCCGCTGCCGCGGCTGGCGGTGAACAGCTCGTTGCGCAACGGGTCGAAGATCACGCCGTGGACCGGTTCGCCGTTCTCCACCAGCGCGATCGACACGCACCAGTGCGGCCAGCCGTGCAGGTAGTTGCTGGTGCCGTCCAGCGGGTCGACCACCCAGGTGTAGCGGCCGCTGGCCTGCGCGCGCGGGCCGAGCCCTTTCTGCATGCCGCCTTCCTCGCCGAGCACGGCGTACTCGGGATACGCGCGCCGCAGTTCCTTGACGATCTCGGCCTCGGCGAGGCCGTCGACCTCGCTGGCGTAGTCCATCCGCTCCTTCTCGACGACGTTCAGCGCGTCGAGCTTGTTCATGTGCCGCAACAGCACGCTGCCGCCAGCGCGGGCCGCCTTGACCATGACGTTGACGGCGGGTTTGAGCATGGCGGCACGACCTCGGTGGCAGGCGGAAGATGGCAAGGGGAAAGAACGCACCGGCGCTGCGGCCGGGGCGCGGAGTTTAACATTGCCGCCATGAGCGCCAGTCCGCCCGAAGAAAACGACCGCGTCCCCCCGTTCGTGGCGGCTGCGCGCATCCGCACGGTGCTGGTCGGCACCCAGCACCCCGGCAACATCGGCTCGGCGGCGCGGGCGCTGAAGACGATGGGCCTGTCGCGGCTGGCGCTGGTGGCGCCGGAACGCTTCCCGCACGCCGACGCCGACGCGCTGGCGGCCGGCGCCGGCGACCTGCTGGCCGCCGCGACCCGCCACGCCGGCCTGGCCGAGGCCGTGGCCGACTGCCACCTGGTGCTGGGCTGCACCGCCCGCAGCCGCCGGATCGCGCTGCCGGAGCAGTCGCCGCGCCAGGCCGCCGCGGCCGCGCTGGCCGCCGCCGCGCAGGGCCAGGAGGTGGCGCTGGTGTTCGGCCGCGAGCGCACCGGCCTGGACAACGACGAGCTGCAGCTGTGCCACGCCGCGGTGCACATCCCGGCCAACCCCGGTTACGGCTCCCTGAATCTGGCCGCGGCGGTGCAGGTGCTGGCCTACGAGCTGCGCATGGCCTGGCTGGCGGGCCTGGCGGCGCCGGCTGCGGCCGCGCCGGTGGCCGCACCGGCATCCCACGCCCAGCTGGAAGGCTTGTTCGCGCAGCTGGCCCAGACCCTGGAGGCGATCGACTTCCACAAGGGCCGCGCCCCGGAATCGGCCCTGCGCAAACTGCGCCGGCTGTTCCTGCGCTGCGGGCTGGACGCGCGCGAGGTGCGGCTGCTGCGCGGCGTGCTGGCCGATGCGCAGCGGATGGCGCGGCTGGCGGGCGAGCGCGCCGGACCGCTGTCGTAGACTACGCATATCCGTTAGGCTCGCCGCCAGTCCATCGCCCGCGGGACACCCGTACTTGCGCATCTCCCAGACCCGCCTGCTGACCTGTCTGCTCGGCCTGCTGGCGGGCGTCGTCCTCGCCGCCCCGGTGCGCGCCGGCGATCCGCACGTGCTGGTGCTGGGGCGGATCAGCGACGATCCCAAGGCCCACTACGAGCAACTCAAGCCGCTGCTGGATTACGTGGTGCCGCGAATGGCCGACGTCGGCATCACCGAAGGCCGCATCCTGATGGCCCGCGACCTGCAGCAGATGGGCAGCTACCTGCGCCGCGGCCGCGTCGACTGGGTCACCGAGACCTCCGCCAACGCGATGCGGCTGCAGGACCGCGCCGGCGCGCAGCCGCTGCTGCTGACCGAGCGCAACGGCGCGCGCGACTACCGCACCCTGATCTTCGTGCGCCGCGACAGCGGCCTGGCTTCGCTGGACGATCTGCCCGGGCACAGCGTCGCGTTCCAGAACACTTCCTCCACCAGCGCCTACGTGGTGCCGGCGATGCAGCTGCTGCAGCACCGGCTGCCGCTGCAGATCCTGCTGTCGCCGATGGACCGCCCCGACCAGCGCTCGGTCGGCTACGTGTTCGCGCGTTCGGAGCGCAACATCGCCACCTGGGTGCACAAGCGCCTGGTCGACGCCGGCACCATCAGCAACCTGGACTGGGACGATCCGCAGCGCATCCCGCCCTCCTACCGCAAGGATTTCCGCATCATCGGCCAGAGCCGCGCCTACCCGCGCGCGCTGGAGATGGTGCGCGGAGACCTCGACGACCGGATCCAGGCGCGCCTGCGCGAGGTGCTGCTGCAGGCCGGCGGCGACCCCGACGCGCGCGAAGCGCTGCTGCAGTTCTTCCGCACCACCCGGTTCCTGCCGATCGACCCGGCCACCGATGCCGCGCTGCGCGAGCTGCGCGGCGGCGTCAAGCGCGTCCGCACGGAGGTCGAATGAGATTCGACCGGCGCCTGGGCGGGCTGCACGCCAAGTTCATCGCGCTGGTCGGCGCCACCCTGGTGCTGATGCTGGCAGTAGTGCTGCTGATGCTGCAGCGGCAGAGCGCGATGCAGCGCGAGGTCGTGCACCAGAGCCGAGATTCGATGCACGCGCTGGTGTTCGAGCGCCTGCGCGTGCACGGCGAGGCGCTGAGCGCGCAGGTCGCCGACACCCTGGTCAACCCGCTGTACTACTTCGACCTCGACAGCATCGGCGTGGTCGCGCGCAACGTGCTCAAGCAGCCGGACGTGCGCTACGTGCTGGTGTACGACACCAAGGGCGACATCATCCACGACGGCTCCGGCGACATCCCCACCTACGGCCAGGCAATGCGCGACCCGCTGGCGTACGAGGCGGTGTCGGCCAACGGCGTGCATGCGCAATGGACCGACCGGGTGCTGGACGTGTCCAGCCCGATCCGGGTCGGCGACCAGCGCCTGGGCGGGGTACGGATCGGCTATTCGCTGGACGGGGTGCGCGCCGACGAGACCCGCGCCGCCAACGCCCTGGGCGACCGCCTGGGCGCGATCGGGACGCAGCACCTGTGGTGGATCGGCCTGCTGCTGGCGGCGCTGGTGGGGCTGGGAGCGATCGCCAGCTGGGTGCTGCAGCGCGCGCTGGTGCGTCCGATCCGGCAGCTCGCCGGCGTCGCCCAGGAGATCGAGACCGGCAACTACGCCACCACGGTGCCGGAGAGCCGCCGCAACGACGAGGTCGGCGAGCTGATGCGCGCCTTCGGCCGTATGGGCGACAGCATCGCGCGCCACGACCGCGACATCCGCCGCATGGCCTATACCGACGCGCTCACCGGCCTGGCCAACCGGCTGGCGTTCCGCGAGAGCCTGGACCAGCGGCTGATGCAGCTGCGCGGCGCCGGCCGCCAGCTGGCGCTGCTGTTCGCCGATATCGACGACTTCAAGCGCGTCAACGACACCCTCGGCCACGACGCCGGCGACGAGGTGCTGCTGCAGTTCGCCAACCGCATCCGCAGCGCGGTGGAGCGCTACGGCGAGGCCGAGGACACGCTGCTGGCGCGCTTCGGCGGCGACGAGTTCGTGATCCTGCTGCAGGGCGGCGAGGCGTCCGGCCGCGACGTGCGCGCGCAGGCCACCGAACTGGCGGAAACCCTGGTCGCGGAGCTGGGGCGGCCGATCGTGGTGCAGGGCCGCCAGGTGTTCCTCGGCACCTCGATCGGGATCACCCTGTTCCCGGAGGACGCGGCCGGGGCGACGGCGCTGATGAAGAACGGCGACATCGCCATGTACCAGGCCAAGGTCGCCGGCAAGAGCTGCTACCGCTTCTACAGCCGGGCGATGGACCAGGCGGTGGAGCGGCGCGTGCGCATGGAGCAGGACCTGCGCGGCGCCTGGGAGCGCGGCGAGCTGAGCCTGGTCTACCAGCCGATCTACCGCCTCGGCGACGGCCAGCTGGTCGGCGCCGAGGCGCTGCTGCGCTGGCAGCACCCGGAGCAGGGCAGCATCGCGCCGTCGGTGTTCATCGACGTCGCCGAGCAGAGCGGGCTGATCGAGACCATCGGCCCGCAGGTGTTGCGCGCGGCCTGCGACGACGCCATGCGCTGGCACACGCAGTTCCCGCGCGGCAAGGACCTGTTCGTCTCGGTCAACGTCTCGCCACGGCAGCTGCGCAGCGGCGAGTTGCCCGAGCAGGTGGTCGCCACGCTGCGCGACACCGGGCTGCCGCCGCCGCAACTGCACATCGAGCTGACCGAAACCGCGGTCATCGGCGACGAGGTCCACGCCAGCGCGCTGCTGGCGCGGCTGCGCAGCAACGGGGTCAAGGTGTGGCTGGACGACTTCGGCACCGGCTTTTCCGGCCTGAGCCACCTGCGGCGGGTGCCGGTGGACGGGGTCAAGATCGACCGCAGCTTCGTTTCCGACGTGCTGCGCGATCCCGACGACCTCGCGCTCACCACCGCGATCATCGCGATGGCGCATTCGCTCGGCATCACCGTGATCGCCGAGGGCGTGGAAAAGGAAGGCCAGTACGCGATCCTGCGCGAGCGCGGTTGCGACCTGGCGCAGGGCTACTGGCTCGGGCATCCGGTCGGCGCGCAGGAATTCAGCGGGCTGCTGGCCTGAGCGGCCGGCCGGTGCGGCGCCGCACCGGCGACGGGCCGCGCCCGGGTCAGAACAGCGCGCCCAGCGCCTGCGCCGCCAGTCCGGCGACCTTCTCCGACAGCACCCCGAAGCTCGCGATCGCGATCGCACCCGCGCCCCAGGCCACCAGCAGCAGCCCCCCGTCGCGCTCCAGCAACGCCAGCGCGAACAGCAGCAACAGGCCGCCGAACAGGTAGTTGGTGAGCGGGATCGGCAGCGACAGCAACAGGCCCAGCAGCACCAGCAGCAGGCCGGTGAGCATCATCGCCGGCCGCTGCCGGAACAGCTGCGGCAGCCGCGGCCGCACCAGCTTTTCCAGCCGCAGCAGCCACGGCGAGACCTTGCGGCCGAAGCGCGCCAGCGCATGCCGGTGCGGGCCGCGCTCGGCGATCGCCCGCGGCAGCCACGGCCGCCGCGTCCCCAGCAGCAGCTGCACGCCGATCAGCATCACCAGCGGGCCGCTGATCGCGCCGCCGATCGGGATCGGGATGAAGGCCGGCAGGATGGCGACCAGCAACAGCATGCCGAAAGCGCGTCGGCCCAGGCCCGCGAGCAGCTCGCGCAGGCGCAGCACCTCGTCCGGATCGCCCGCGGCGAAGCCGTCGAGCAGCGCCCGCAGGCCGCGTTCACCCGCCATCGTCGGCGTCTTCGGCGGCGACCCGCTGCAGCAGCAGCTTGTCGATGCGCGGACCGTCGAGGTCGACCACCTCGATCCGCCAGCCGTTCCAGTCGAAACGCTCGCCGGCGTGCGGGATGCGGCCGAAGTGCGCGATCGTCATGCCGGCGGCGGTGTGGTAGTCGTACTCGGCCTCGCCGGGCAGTTCGCCGCCGCCGAGCAGCTCGTGCAGGTCGTCCACCGGCAGCGAGCCGTCGACCAGCAGCGAGCCGTCCTCGCGCGTCACTACCAGCGCCTCGGCGTGGATGGTCTCGCCCGACTGCATCCGGCCCAGCACCGCGCCCATCAGGTCGTTGACCGTGACCATGCCGGTGACTTCGCCGTACTCGTCCACCACCAGCGCCAGCGACTGCTGCTCCTCGCGGAAGATCTCCAGCAGCTTCAGCGCGTGCGTGGATTCGGACACGAACACCGCCGGTCGCAGCTTGCCGAACAGCTCGGGCGCGCGCTGGTCGAGGCGGTCGAGCAGGGTCTTCACCTCGAGCACGCCGAGCACGTCGTTGTCGCTGCCGCGGTAGACCGGGTAGCGCGAATACGGCGTCTCGCGCATCGCCGCGAGGTTTTCCTCGAAGCTGGCGGCGGCATCGAGCCAGACGATGCGGGTGCGCGGCGTCATCATGCTGTCGGCGGTGCGGTCGCCCAGGCGCAGCACCCGGTTCATCATGTTGCGTTCGTCGGAGTCGATCACGCCCTGCTCGTGGCTTTCGCTGACCAGTAGGCGGATCTCCTCCTCGGTGATCGCGGTCCGCGCGTCGTCGCCGATCCCGAGCATGCGCAGCACCAGGCGGTTGATCGCGCCGAGCGCGAACACCACCGGCTTGGCGGCGCGCGCCAGCCAGTCCAGCGGGAAGGCGACCACGCTGGCGATCTCCTCGGCGTTGGTCAACGCCAGGCGCTTGGGGATCAGCTCGCCGAAGATAACCTGCGCGGCGGTGATCAGGCCGACCGCGGTGCCGATGCCCAGCGGCGCGGCGTACTGGCTCGCCGACGGCCACCAGCCGTCGATCCAGCCGGCGATGCTGGCGCCGATCGCCTCGCCGCCGAACACGCCGGTCAGCACGCCGATCAGGGTGATTCCGATCTGCACCGTGGACAGCAGGTCGTCGGGGTGCTCGGCCAGGGCCAGCGCCTTGCGCGCGCCGCGACTGTGCTCGGCCATCTGCCGCAGGCGCGACTTGCGCGAGGTCATCACCGCCATCTCCGACAGCGCGAAGAAGGCGTTGAGCACGATCAGGGCGAGGACGATCAGCAGCTGCAGCACGCGCGCGGATCCAGGCGGAGGGCGGGGCGGGCCAGTGTCGGCGCCGCGGGGTCGGCGGCGCGTGCAGGCGGGGGCGGGGAGACGTCGTCCATAGGTCGCGCCGGGGCGCAGCCGGAATCATAACAGCCGCGCCGCGGGAGCCGGCCGGGGCGGAATTCGCGACGGCCGCTGCACGGATTGCCGCGAAACCGTCATAATTTGCCGATTCCACGATCCTTCCACGGGGCCCTGCGATGTTCTCCCTGCAGACGATCTTCGGCCAGGGCAAGCAGTTCTACGCCTTGCTCGACCAGGCGGCCGACGCCGCCCACGACAGCACCAAGGCCCTGCACGCGATGTTGCGCGAGCCCGCGCGGATCCATTCCCTGGACGCGTTCAAGCTCGCCCGCCAGCGCGAGCGCGAGGCTTCCGACAAGATCAGCCAGGCGCTGGTGGACAGCTTCATCACCCCGATCGAGCGCGAGGACATCGAGGCGCTGGGGTCGGCGCTGTACCGGATCCCCAAGCAGGTCGAGCGTTTCGCCGACCGCTACGCGCTGGCGCAGCATCGTCTGGAAGGCATCGATTTCGCCCCGCGCGCGGCGATGCTGGAGCAGGCCGCCGGGGTGGTGGTGGAGATGGTGAAGGAGCTGCCGCACCTGCGGCTGGAGCGGATGAAGGCGCTCAACGACCGCCTGCGCGTGCTCGAGGCCGAGGCCGACCGGTTGATCCTGGAGCTGTACCGCGACATCTACTCCGGGCGCCTGGAAGCCAGCGAGATGTTCCTGCTCAAGGAGTTCTTCGAGATCCTGGAAAAGGCGATCGACCGCTGCCGCGAGGCCGGCGTCGTCGCCTACGAAATCGCGCTGAAGAACAGCTGAGCCCGAGGCAGGTACCCCGATGCTGACCCTGGTCCTGGTGGTGGTGCTGGCCGCGCTCGTGTTCGAGTTCGTCAACGGCTTCCACGACACCGCCAATTCCATCGCCACCGTGGTCGCGACCAAGGTGCTCTCGCCCGGGCAGGCGGTGATCCTGGCCGCGACCATGAACCTGATCGGCGCGTTCATGGGCACCGCGGTCGCCAAGACCATCGCCTCGGGGCTGATCGACACCAATGTGGTCGCGGTCACCGCGCAGGTGCTGCTGTGCGCGCTGGGCGGCGGCATCAGCTGGAACCTGATCACCTGGTGGCTGGGGCTGCCGTCCTCGTCCTCGCACGCGCTGATCGGCGGCCTGTGCGGCGCCGCGCTGGCGGCCGCGCACAACGACTGGGACGCGCTGATCTGGTCGCAGAGCGTCGGCGACTGGACCCAGAACAAGGGCCTGCTGTGGAAGGTGTTCGTGCCGATGATCAGCTCGCCGATCGCCGGTTTCGTGCTCGGCATCGCGATCATGGTCGCGCTGTGGGCGATCATCGCGGCGATGGCCGGCGCCGGCGGCGTGGCGGCGCGGCTGGCGCGGCCGCGCTGGGTCAACGCCTTCTTCGGCAAGGCGCAGCTGGTGTCGGCCGCCTACATGGGCTTCGCCCACGGCACCAACGACGCGCAGAAGACCATGGGCATCATCGCGCTGGCGATCTTCGCCGCGCAGGCCTCCGGCGCACTGGACCAGCTGCCGGGCTGGCTGGGTTTCATGCACCCGGACGGCGGCGAGACCGACATCGACAGCTGGATCATCGCCACCTGCGCGCTGGTGATGGCGGCCGGCACCGCCGCCGGCGGCTGGCGCATCATCAAGACCATGGGCCACAAGATGGTGAAGCTGCACCCGATCCACGGCTTCGCCGCGGAAAGCGCCTCGGCCACGATCCTGACCCTGGCCGCGCACTTCGGCATGCCGGTGTCCACCACCCACAGCATCTCCACCGCGATCATGGGCGTGGGCTTCGCCAAGAATCCGCGCGCGCTCAAGTTCACCGTGATCGAGCGCATCATCTGGGCCTGGATCCTGACGATCCCGGCGGCCGGCGGCATCGCCTACCTGCTGCTCAAGCTGTTCGATCTGTTGCGCTGGCTGTAGGTCCGCGCCGCGCGCGGATGCCGCGCCGCGGCTGCTGCTACAGCTACAGCTACAGCAGGTCGCCGCCGGCCGACAGCGCCCGCTCCAGGCGGTCGCCCATGCCGCCGATCTCCAGCACCAGCCGGTCCAGTTCGGCCGGGGTCAGGCCTTCGTAGGGGCGGTTCTCGCACAGCTGCATCCACGGCACCCCGTCGAGCTCGCCGATCGCCAGGTAACCGACCCGACTCTGCCAGTTGAACGCAAGCGCGCGCTTGCAGTCGATGCCGGTGATCGGCGCGATCACGCTGTTCACGCGCAGGTAGCGGCGGCCGTCGTCGTCCTCGATCTCCGACAGGAAGATCGCCTGGTGGCGGCGGCCGCCGTCCAGCGACAGCTCCACGCACAGCACGTAGGGATCCTGCACGGTGACGTGGAAATCGCTGCCGTCCAGATGGTCGCGGATCTGCTCGAAGTTCTGCATGGCGGCATGGCTGCTTCGGGGGTGGGGGGCTATGCTAATCGATATGCCAGAGCCGTCCGCCGCCGACCGGATCCTCGCCGCGGTGCGGGCGATCCCGCGCGGGCAGGTGGCCGGCTACGGCGAAATCGCCCGCCGCGCCGGGCTGCCGGGGCGGGCGCGGCTGGCGGCGCGGGTGCTCAGCGGCAATGCCGATCCGGCCCTGCCCTGGCACCGGGTGCTGCGCGCGGACGGCCGGATCGCCTTCCCCGAGGGCTCGGCCGGATTCCGCGAGCAGAGCCGGCGCCTGCGCAGCGAGGGCGTGGAGGTCCGCAACGGCCGCGTGCGCCGGGCGCGGGCGGCCTTCGACCTGGATGCGGAGGTCTGGGGCGTGCGCTGACGGCGACGCGCGGCACCGGCGGCGCCGGTATCATGGCCGGCCCCGCCACGCGCCACTCCGGCCCGGCCCCGCAGGATCGCGATGTTCTCCAATCTCCCCCCGGTCACCAAGGCGCTGCTGATCGCCAACGGCGTGGTGTTCGTGCTGCAGCAGCTGCTGGGCGACGGCACCTTCGCCGCGTTCATGCTGTGGCCGCTGGGCGATGGCGGCGCGCCGTTCGCGTCGACGCCTGCGTTCCTGCCGTGGCAGCTGCTGAGCTACGGCTTCCTGCACGGCAGCCTGGCGCACGTGGGCTTCAACATGCTGGCGCTGCTGATGTTCGGCGCGCCGCTGGAATACACCTGGGGCAACCGCCGCTTCCTGACCTATTACCTGGTGTGCGTGGCCGGCGCCGGTCTGTGCCAGCTGGCGGTCGGCTCCTGGGCGGTGGCCCAGGGCGCGGGCGCCTATCCCACAATCGGCGCGTCCGGCGGCGTGTTCGGCCTGCTGCTGGCCTATGGCCTGCTGTTCCCGAACCAGCGGGTGATGCTGCTGATCCCGCCGATCCCGATGAAGGCGCGCACCCTGGTGATCGTGTACGGCGCAATCGAGCTGCTGCTCGGCGCGACCGGCCTGCAGCCGGGCGTGGCGCACTTCGCGCACTTGGGCGGGATGCTGTTCGGCTGGCTGCTGATCCGCTACTGGCGCGGGCAACCGCCGTTCGGCAAGGGCGGCCCGCGGCGGCCGCGGATCGTGCGCTGACGCAACGCGAAACGGCGCGGAATCCGCGCCGTTTCTCGGTGTCGGGCAAACGGACTCAGCGCCAGATCCTGACCTGCTGCGCGCTCTCGCGCTGCATCGGCGTGCCGGCCTTGCAGGCGAAGGCGGCGCCGAACGCGGGCAGGTCGGCGAGCGGGCCGTTGCTGCGCCACTGCCCCGGCGCATGCACCTCGGTGGCGGCCAGGCGGGTGGCGACGTCGGCGGACATGCGTTGCGGCCACAGCTGCGCCCAGCCCAGGAAGAAGGCCTGGCGGCCGGCGTCGGCGAGCGCCGGCTGGGCATTGGCGAGCGCGTCCCAGGCCAGTTCGAGCCCGCCCAGGTCGGCAGCGTTTTCCTGCCGGGTCTGGCCGCCGCCGACCGAGGTGCCCTTGAGCTGCGGGTACGGATAGGCGCCGTACTGCGTGGCCAGCGCCGCCAGGCGCGCGTCCCAGGTGGCCAGGTCGGCCGGCGTCCACCAGTCGCGGACCGTGCCGGCGGCGTCGACGTGACGCCCGCTGCCGTCGAAGCCGTGGGTCAGCTCGTGCCCGACCAGCGCACCGAACGCGCCGTAGTGCGCGGCCGCGTCCCGCGTCATGTCCAGCACCGGCGGCTGCAGCATCGCCGCGGTCACGAGCAGGCGGTTCTGGCCGAGGTCGTAGGCCAGCGCCGGCTGCTGCGGCAGCACGTTCCAGCGGCGGTCGGCGTTGCCGCGGCCGATGCGCTTCATCTCCTCGCGGTGGCGCCAGGTGGAAGCGATCAGCATGTTGCCGCCGAAGCTGCCGCGATTCATCGGCTGCACCGTGTAGTCGAGCTCGCGTGCCGGCGCTCCGACCTCGATCTTCAGCCGGGCCAGCTTGGCCGCGGCCTCGGCCTTGGCCGCCGGGCTCATCCAGTCGTTGCGCTCGATGCCGCGGCCGAGCGCGTCGCGCACCTGGGCGGCGATTTCGGCGGCGCGGGTGCGGGTCGCGTCGGGCAGGTAGCGGCCGACGTATTCGCGGCCCAGCATCGGCCCGGCGACGAGGTTGATCGCGTCCAGCACCTGCTGCTGCCGCGGCGCCGGCGCGGCCTGCCCGCGCAACACCGTGCCGCGGAAAGCGAAGTCGGCCTCGCGCCAGGCGCGGGACAGGTACGGCGCCATCGCCGCGCCGACCTGGTAGCGCAGGTAGGCCTTCCACTGCTCGGGCTTGAGTCCGGCGACCAGCGCGTCCAGCTGCGCGAACAGTTGCGGATCGGCCAGCGACACGCGGTCGTCGCTCACCCCTTGCGCCTGGAGGAACCGGTCCAGCTGCAGGTGGCGGTACTGCTTGCCGAGGCCGGCGACGGGCACCGGCGCGTAGCGGTCGCGCGGATCGCGCGATGCGCTCTGTGGCGCGGACGCCTGCGCGATCCGCGTCTCCAGGTCGAGCACCGCCCGGGTGTCGGCCTGCAGCCGCTCGGGCTGGCTGCCGGTGAGGGCGAGGATGCGGGAGACGTAGTCAGTGTAGCGGCCGAGCAGGGCGCGGGTGTCGGCGTCGCTGCGGGTGTAGTAGGCCGGGTCCGGCAGGCCGAGGCCGCCCTGGCCGAAGTAGCCGATGTGGCGCTCCGGATCGGCCAGGTCGACGTCGGCGCCGAAGTCGAACAGCGCCGGGATGCCGGCCTGGTGCAGCGCCGCGACCGCAGCCGGGACGTCCTTGCCGCGGCGGATCGCGGCGATGCGCGCGAGCAGCGGCGCGATCGGCGCGGCGCCGTCGCGCTCCACCGCCGCCTCGTCCAGGCCGCTGGCCCAGAAATCGCCGAGTAGCTGGGGCACGCCGGCCTGCGCGTTGCGCATGTAGTCGTCGAGCAGCGCGATCTGCTGCTGCCGCGCGCGCTCGCCCAACTCGCCCAGCGCCGACTGCAGGCCGCTGCCGGCGACGGCGTCGTGGGCGCCCAGCCAGTCGGCGTTGGCGTGCGCGTAGAAATCGCTGCAGGCCAGGCTGACGGCGGGCCTGGCGGATTTCCGCTTCTTCGCGGCATCGGCCGGCGGCAACGCGGTCAACGAGGCGGCCAGGACCAGGCCGAGGGCGAACGCGAGCGGGCGCGGATTGGACATCTGCGGAGTCGTCCGGTGGGGTCGGCCGAGTGTAACAAGCGGCCGCGCGCGGACACTGAACCTGCGGCCCGGAACGCGCGCAAAAAACCAGGCCCGGACATGCCGGGCCTGGGGGACACGCAGACGCGCCGTCGCGCGTTGCGCGATCGGGCGTGCGACGGCCGGCTACCAGATCACCACGCGCTTGTCGTCGGGACGCACCATCGCGTCCCCCGCCTTGCACTGGAACGCGGCCGCGAACGCCGGCATGTTCGAGGGCGCGCCGATCGCGCGGAAGTCGGCCGGCGCGTGCGGGTCGGTGTTGAGCCGCACCTTCAGCTCTTCCGGCTTGAAGTTGCGGCGCCACACCGTGGCCCAGTTGATGAAGAAGCGCTGGTCCTGGGTGTAGCCGTCGGTCTTTTCCTGCGGCGACATGCCGGCGTCGGCCAGCGCCTTTTGCAGCGCGTCGTAGGCCACGGTCAGGCCGCCGAGGTCGGCGATGTTCTCGCCCAGGGTCAGCTGTCCCTTGACGTGGATGCCGTCGATCGAGACGTAGTCGTCGAACTGCTGCACCAGCTTCTTCGTGCGCGCCTCGAAGCCCTTGCGGTCGGCGTCCTGCCACCAGTTGGCGAAGTTGCCGCTGGCGTCGAACTGGCTGCCCTGGTCGTCGTAGCCGTGCAGCATCTCGTGGCCGATCACCGCGCCGATGCCGCCGTAGTTGAGCGCCGGGTCGGCCTTGGGATCGAAGAACGGCGGCTGCAGGATCGCCGCCGGGAACACGATCTCGTTCTGCAGCGGGTTGTAGTAGGCGTTGACCGTCTGCGGGGTCATGCCCCATTCGGTGCGGTCGACCGGCTTGCCGATCTTGCCCATGCGCCAGTCGTGGTTGAACTTGGCCGCGGCCAGCACGTTGTCCACGTAGCCCGTGCGCGAGGTCGCCAGGCCGTCCCAGCTGCGCCACTTGTCGGGATAGCCGATCTTGGGCATGAAGCTGTCCCACTTGGCGACCGCCTTGGCCTTGGTGTCCTCGCTCATCCAGTCCAGCTGCTGCAGCCGCAGCTTGAGCGCGACGCGCAGGTTGTCGACCAGCTTTTCCATCGCCGCCTTGGACTCGGCCGGGAAGTACTGCTGCACGTAGATCTGGCCCAGCGCCTCGCCGACGCTGCCCTCGACGCTGTCGAGCACGCGCTTCCAGCGCGGCTTCTGCTCCTGCTGCCCGCGCAGGGTCTTGCCGAAGAAGTCGAAGCGCTCGTCGGCGAAGGTGTCGGCCAGGTACGGCGCCATGCCGTCGATGGCGTGGATCCGCAGGTACGCCTGCCACTGCGCCACCGGCACCTCGGCCAGCATCCTGTCGAACTCGGCGAAGAACTGCGGCTGCGACAGCGAGAAGCCCTCGACCTGCAGCCCGTTGGCCTGCATGAACTGCGACCACGGGAAGTTGGGCGAGGCCTTGTCGGCGTCGGCGAGGGTGACGAAGTGGTACTGGTTCTCCGGGTTGCGCAGGTCGATCGGCGACAGCGAGGCCTTGGCCAGGCGGGTCTCGAACGCGAGCACGTCGGCGGCCTGGCGCGCGGCGTCGGCCTCGGCGACGCCGGCGTTGCGCAGCTGCCTGGCGACGTGGGCGACGTAAGCCTCGCGGATCGTCTTGTAGTTGCCGTCCTGGCCGTCCTCCAGGTAGTAGGCGCGCTCGGGCAGGGACAGGCCGTCCTGGAAGGCGTAGCCGATCACCTGCGAGGAATCCTTGAAGTCGGCCTCGGCGCCGAAGGAGAACACCTCGCCGCGGCCGGCGGCGAATTCCTCGCGCAGGTACCGGGCGACATCGGCTGGCGTCTTCAGCGCGTCGATGCGCTCGAGGATCGGCTGGATCGGCTTCAGGCCGGCGGCGTTGACCGCGGCCGCGTCCATGCCGGTGGCGTAGAAGTCGCCGACCAGCTTGGCCACGCCGGCGGCCTGGGCGTCGGCGGCCGCGGTTTCGGCGATGTGCCGGCTGGCGGCCTCGGAGCGCTCGTCGAGCATCTCGAAGCTGCCCCAGGTGGTGCGGTCGGCCGGCACCGGGTGCGCGGCCAGCCACTTGCCGTTGACGAAGCCCGACAGGTCGTCGCAGGCGTTCTTGCTGGTGTCCAGGTCGGCGAGGGCGAAGGCGGCGGTCGGCGGCAGCTGCGGCGCGACCGCCGGCTTGGCGGCGTCGGCGGCCGGCGCGGCGGCGTCGGGCTTCTGGCAGCCGGCGAGGGCGGCGGCGACCGCCAGCGACAGGATCAGCGCTTGCGGCTTGAAGGCGGGGGCGTGGCTCACGGGCGACTCCTGCGGACGGGTTCCCTGCACCGCAACATCGGCGCAGCAGCCCCGCATCGGGGCATCCGCCGACTCTAGCCGAGCCGTCTGCCGGCAGGGGGTGTCGAAGGTCACGACGATGCACGGCGCGCTGCGGCCAGACGGCCTCGGCGCCCTGCCGGCGACGGCCGCCGTCGGCATCGCCGCGCCGCCGGTCGGCAGCGCCGGGCCGCATGCTAAGTTGCCGGCGACCGAGACGGCGAGGGCGGCAGATGCGCGTGCATTTCCACGGGGCGGCCGGGATGGTGACCGGCTCGATGCATCTGGTCGAGGCGGCCGGCCATCGCGTGCTGCTGGACTGCGGCATGATCCAGGGCAGCCGCGAGCTGGAGGCGCTCAACGCCGCCGAGTTCCCGTTCGACCCGGCCGCGCTCGACGCGCTGGTGCTCAGCCACGCCCACATCGACCACATCGGCCGCGTGCCGCTGCTGGTCAAGCGCGGCTACCGCGGCCCGATCTACACCCAGGCCGCGACCGCCGACCTGATGCCGATCATGCTGCTGGATTCGGCGGCGCTGGCCGCGGGCGACGCCGAGCGCGCCAACCGCGAGCGGCGCAACGGCGAGCCGCCGGTGGAACCGCTGTACACCAGCCACGACGTGCAGGTCGCGCTGCGGCAATTGCAGCCGCTGCCTTACGACGCCCGCAGCGAAATCCTGCCCGGGGTGGAGCTGGCGCTGCGCGACGCCGGCCACATCCTCGGCTCGGCGATCGTGGAACTGTGGGCCGACGGCCGCAAGCTGGTGTTCTCCGGCGACCTCGGTCCGCGCGCCGCGCCGATCCTGCGCGACCCCACGCCCATCGCCGAGGCCGACCTGGTGCTGCTGGAATCCACCTACGGCGACCGCAACCACCGCGAGCGCGCCAGCACCGTCGCCGAGCTCGGGCAGATCTTCGAGGACGCCTGGCACGACCGCGGCAACGTCTGCATCCCGGCGTTCGCGGTCGGCCGCACCCAGGAGCTGCTGTACTGGTTCGCCGCGCACTGGGAGCAGTGGCAGCTGGCGCGCTGGCGGATCTTCCTGGACAGTCCGATGGCCAGCAAGGTGGTCGCCGCCTACGACCGCCACCACGACCTGTTCGACGAGCGCGCGCGGCGCGTCTGGAACGGCCGCCCGAGCCCGTTCCGCCTGCCCAACCTGCGCGCCACGCCCACCCGCGAGGAGTCGGTGGCGCTCAACCGCATCGGCGCGGGCGCGATCATCATCGCCGGCTCGGGCATGGCCAACGGCGGCCGCATCCTGCACCACTTCAAGCAGAACCTGGGCCGGCGCGAGGCGCACGTGGTGTTCGTCGGCTACCAGGCCGAAGGCACGCTCGGCCGGCGCATCGTCGACGGCGCCCGCTGGGTGCGCATCCACGGCCACGACTACCACGTCCACGCCCGCGTGCACACCGTCGGCGGGCTGTCCGCGCACGCCGACCAGCGCGGCCTGATCGAGTGGTACGAGCACTTCGACCCGCCGCCGCCGCTGGCGCTGGTGCACGGCGAGGACAAGGCGCGCGAGGCGCTGGCCGGCGAGATCGGCGAGCGCCACGGCATCGTCGCCACGCTGCCGCATCCGGGCATGCGGCTGACGGTGTAGCGCCTGCGCGCCGCCCGCGGCACCGGGCGGGCCGCGCGTTTTTACGGCGCGAGGCCGGGCCGCCCGGTCAGGAACACCGTGATGTCGCCCTTGTGGCGGCCATGCGCGGCCGCCCGCGCTGGCGCGGTCGGCCCGATTCGCGTACAGTGCGCCGGTTCGCGCACGGCTGATCCGTTTTCCTGGTAAGCCCGCCGCCCGGTCGAGTCCCTGATCGAGTCCACACGTATCTCGTGTGGATTTCGATGGATCCGGTCCCCCGCGGCCCTCTCTCCCCGCACGCCTTTCGTCGCGCAGACACGGCCCCGGAATTCCGGCGCCGTCAAACCATCGCTCGCAGCGCGGTTCAAGGAACGCTCCGGGTAACGCTCGCATCGACCCTGCCGTCGCCAGCGGATCGCAAGACCGCGGCCGGCGCAGGCGCGTGCGGGCGCAAGCAACGGAGTTTTCCATGACATTCGATTCCACCCCGGCCGCCCAGGCCGCGATCGCTGCGGCCGAAACCGACGCCGCCGACGACAACATCGGCTTCGCCCGGCTGGGGCTGTCGCCCGCGCTGCTGCGCGCGCTGGCCGAATACCACTACACCACCCCGACGCCGATCCAGGCGCAGGCGATCCCGCTGGCGCTGGCCGGCCACGACCTGCTCGGCGGCGCCCAGACCGGCACCGGCAAGACCGCCGCCTTCGGCCTGCCGCTGCTGCAGCGCCTGGCGAAGACGACCCCGGCCAACGGCCCGCGCAAGCCGCGCGCACTGGTGCTGACCCCGACCCGCGAGCTGGCGGTGCAGGTCGCCGACAGCCTCAAGACCTACGGCCGCCATCTGCGCCTCAACGTCACCACCGTCTACGGCGGCGCCGGCATGGGCCCGCAGGTCGACAACCTGCGTCGCGGCGTCGACATCCTGGTCGCCACTCCCGGCCGTCTGATCGACCACCTGGAGCGTGGCAGCGCCAAGCTCGACGCGGTCGAGATCCTGGTGCTGGACGAGGCCGACCGCATGCTCGACATGGGCTTCCTGCCGCCGATCAAGCGCATCCTCGGGCGCGTGCCGAAGCAGCGGCAGACGCTGCTGTTCTCGGCGACCTTCGAGGACCGGGTCAAGGCGCTGGCGCTGGAGTTCATGCGCAACCCGCAGCAGGTGCAGGTGACCGCGCGCAATACCATCGCCGAGACCATCGTGCACCGCGCGCATCCGGTCGACGCCTCGCGCAAGCGCGAGCTGCTGATCGACATCCTGAGCCGGCGCCACACCGACCAGGTGCTGGTGTTCGGCAAGACCAAGCACGGCTGCAACCGCCTCGCCGAGCAGCTGGAAGCCGCCGGCCTGAAGGCCGTCGCCATCCACGGCAACAAGAGCCAGGCGCAGCGGCAGAAGGCGCTGAACCTGTTCAAGGCCGGCAAGGCCCGCGTGCTGGTGGCCACCGACGTCGCCGCGCGCGGCCTGGACATCCCCGACCTGCCGCTGGTGATCAACCACGACCTGCCGATGGTGGCCGAGGACTACATCCACCGCATCGGTCGCACCGGCCGCGCCGGCGCGCAGGGCGAGGCGTTGTCGCTGGTGTCGCCGGAAGAGGGCGGGCTGCTGCGCCAGATCCAGCAGCTGCTCAAGGTCGAACTGGTGATGGACGTGGTGCCCGGTTACGCGCCGAGCAAGCCGATCCGGCTGGACACCCCGATCCCGAAGAACGGCGGCGGCCAGCGCCAGGGCGGCCAGCGCGCGCCGGGCCGCGCCCCGGGCAACAAGCCCGCGCATCGCGCGCACGCCAAGCCGGCCGCGCGCGGCCCCCACGCCGGCCCGAAGAAGCAGCGCTCCGGCGGACAGGCCGCGTGGGCAGGCAGGCGCGACACGCGCGCCTGAGCGCACGCCGCGTCAGCGACAAAAAGGGCCGGCATGCCGGCCCTTTTTTGTGGCGCTTCTCTCGGCCGTAGGGATCGGCTTCGGCAGGAGTCGCCGCCCGGCGGGCTGGGGTGCTGCGCCTCCTGACGACGCCCCGTCATTGAAGGCGCGGGTCATCTTTGGCCTGATCTCGAGTCAGGCCAGGCTTCGGGAGATCGGCTTCGGCGGGAGTCGCCGCCCGGCGGGCTGGGGGTGCTGCGCCCTCCTGACGACCTCCTGTCTTTAAGTCGGGTCGTGGACCATCCATGGTCCACTCTCCGCACCCCCAGCCCGCCGGCCGGCGACTTCGCGAGCTTGGAGTTCCTCGCTTCGTGGGCTTTTCTACAAGCGCCGACTCACTTGCCAGAAGCCGGTGGCCCGGCCTGTGCGGGACCGTCGGCGGCATGGATGCCGCCGAGGAGCCTACATGGATGTATTCACGGCGTGTCCCGCACAGGCCGGGCCACCGGCTTCCCTCGCAGAGGTTTCCGCACTCGGAATGGATTCACGGCGTGTCCCGCACAGGCCGGGCCGCCGGCTTCCACCGCAGAAGCTTCCGCGCTAGGGGATGGATTCACGGTGCGTCGCGCACAGGCCGGACCACTGGCTTCCCCCACAAAGGTTTCCGCACTCGGAATGGATTCACGGCGTGTCCCGCACAGGCCGGGCAGCCGGCTTCCTCCGCAGAGGTTCCCCGCTGCTGAGTATCAGGAACCCCGGCAGGTGCGAGCGGTCGTGAGGCGTCGCGTTTGCCGGTGCGCGAGCGCTGCGCGCACGACGCGCTGGCACGCCTCAAGCGGGATAGCCGGTGATCGCGCGGATGCGGCGGTACAGCGGCCGCAGGCGCGGATACAGCGGCTGGTAAACCTCGCGGTACAGCGCGT
This sequence comes from Cognatiluteimonas weifangensis, assembly GCF_003416885.1. Taxonomy (GTDB): domain Bacteria; phylum Pseudomonadota; class Gammaproteobacteria; order Xanthomonadales; family Xanthomonadaceae; genus Cognatiluteimonas; species Cognatiluteimonas weifangensis. The sequence goes on along the minus strand of NZ_QVPD01000001.1, from coordinate 70,039 downwards.
CGTAGGTCTTGTGGGCGCCCGGGTCCGGCGCGAAGCGCGCGCCGACGCGGCACATCGCCCGCGCCGCGGCGGCATGATCCGCGTGCACACCCAATCCCACCGCGCAGTTCATCGCCGCGCCCAGCGCCGAAGTCTCGTGGATGTCGGGGCGCTCGGCCGGCAGGCCGAAGACGTCGGCGGCGATCTGCATCGCCGCGTCGCTCTGCGCGCCGCCGCCGGACACGCGCAGCAGGCGCACGCGCCGGCCGATGCGTTTTTCGATCTGCTCCCGGCCCGCGCGCAAGCCGTACATCAGCCCTTCGATCATCGCCCGGTACAGGTGCGCGCGCGTATGCACGTCGCCGAAGCCGATGATCGCGCCCTTGCCCTCGGGGCCGGGGCTGCGCACGCCCGGCGTCCAGTACGGCTGCAGGGTGAGCCCCATCGCGCCAGGCGGCACCGAACGGATCAGGTCGTCGAACAGCGATTCGGTGGCCACCCCGCGCTCGCGCGCCAGCGCCTCCTCGCGCTGGGCGAACTCGCGCTTGAACCAGGACACCATCCAGAAGCCGCGGAAGATCTGCACCTCGGTGTTGTAGTGGCCCGGCACCGCGGCCGGATACGCCGGCAGCAGGCGCTCCACCTCGACGTACCGGGGCTGCGAGGTATTGATGGTCGCGGTGGTGCCGAACGAGAGCTGCGCGAGGTCCGGCTCCAGCACGCCGCAGCCGAGCACCTCGCAGGCCTTGTCGGCCGCGGCGGCGGCGATCGCCACGCCCGCCGGCAGGCCCAGCGCGTCGGCCGCCGCGCGCTGCAACGTGCCCAGGCGCGCACTCGGCGCCACCAGCCGCGGCAACTGCGAGGGCCGCAGCGCGATCGCCTTCCACTTGAAATCCGCAGCGCCCGCCCATGCGTGGCGCTTGTAGTCGAACGGCACGTAGCCGACCTGCGCCGCGCTGGAATCCACGTACTCGCCGCACAGCCGATGCAGCAGCCAGCCCGACAGGAACAGGAACTTGTCGGTCTGCCGCCACAACGCGGGTTCGTATTGCGCCAGCCAGTTGGCTTCCGCCTGCGCCTGCAGGTGCTCGATCAGGTCGGACGCGCGCGCGAGTCCGAACGCGGCGTTCCACAGCGGCCCCAGCGGCGGCGGCTGCGTGCAGCGGCGCTGGTCGAGCCAGAGGATCGCCGGGCGCAGCACCTGGCCGCCGCCGTCGACGCAGACCATCGTCGCGCGTTGGGTGGTGAGCGCAATGCCGTCGATCTCGTCGGGCTTGACGGCGGTGCCGCGCCACAATTCGGCGCAGCATTGCGCGAGGGCGTCCCAGTACACCTCCGGGTCCTGCTCGGCCCAACCGGGCTGCGACGAGACGTAGGCCGGGTCGAACGCGCACTGCGCCTTGGCCAGCATGTGGCCGTGGGCGTCGAACACGATCGCGCGCGCGCTTTGGGTGCCGACGTCCAGGGCGAGCAGGCGGGCGGATTTCATGCGGGCACCGGTGCGTGCTGGCGTTGCCAGCCGTCGAGATAGTCGCGTTGCTCCTGCGCCCAGCGCGCCTCGTCCCAGCCGAGTTCCTGCTGGCACAGCGTGCCGATGCGCGGCAGCAGGTCCGCGCCGCCGCGCTCCAGCACCAGGCCCAGGCGCGTGCGTCGCAGCATCAGGTCGGCCAGGTGCACCACTTGTTCGTGGCGCAGCGCGTGGCGCATGCCGTCCCAGGTGAAGGGCGTGCCGGCGATGCGGTCGTCGCCGCCGCCGGGCGCGGGCGTCGCGAACAGGGGGCCTGCCTCCACCGGCGCCAGCTGCGGCACCTGCTTCGCCGCTTCCCGCAGCACCTGGCGCGCGGTGACGCGGAAGGTCGTCAGCTTGCCGCCGGTGACGCCGACGCTGCGCGGCCCGCTCCAGATCGCCGATTCGCGTGATTCCGCCGACGGCGACGCCTTGCCGTGGGCGACCACCGGCCGCACCCCGGCGTAGGTGGCGATCGCGTCGCCGGCGCGCAGCCCGAGGCCCGGGAACTCCCAGGCGAGCCCTTCGAGCAGGTATGCGGCTTCCTCCGGGGTCATCCGCGGCGCGTCGAGGGCGCCGGCGTGGTCGAGGTCGGTGGTGCCGTAGACCACCACGCCCAGCCACGGCAGTGCGAACAGCGGCCGTGCATCGCGCGGATGCAGCCACGACACCGCGCGGCGCAGCGGCCAGCGCTGCGCCGCGAACACGAAGTGGCTGCCGCGCAACGGCCGCAGTGCCGGTGCGCCCGGGGTGGCGTCCGGCCAGGCGCCGGTGGCGTTGACGACCATCGCCGCCTCGACCTCGCGCACGCTGCCGTCGATGCGGTCGCGCATGCGCACGCGGCCGGGCGCGACCGCCTGCGCCTGCACGTAGTTCAGCGCGCACGCGCCCTGCGCCAGCGCATCGAAGATCAGCCGCAGCACCAGGCGCGCATCGTCGGTGCTGGCATCCTCGAACGCCAGGCCGCCGCGCAGCGCCTCGCGCGCCACGCCGGGCGCGCGCGCCAGCACCTCGTCCGCGGCGACGAAGCGCGAGCGGCGGCTGCCCGCCATCAGGTCGTACAGCGCCAGCCCGATCCGCATCGGCCAGCGGCCGGGCTTGCGGCCGCGATGTAGCGGCATCAGGAACGGCAACGGCACCACCAGCTCGGGCGCGTCGCGCAGCAGGTGCCCGCGCTCGCGCACGGATTCCAGCGTCAGTCGCCACTGGCCGCTGCGCAGGTAGCGCAGGCCGCCGTGCACCAGCTTGGAGGAGCGCGAGGACGTGCCCGAGGCGTAGTCGTCCTGCTCCACCAGCAGCGCCCTGGCGCCGGCGCGCACGGCTTCGTGCAGCACACCCGCGCCGGTGATGCCGCCGCCGATCACGACCAGGTCGTAGCGGTCCGCAAGCTCGGGCAGGGTCGGGCGCGTGCTCATGCGTCGGCGAACAGCTTGCCGGGGTTCATCATCGCCTGCGGATCGAACTCGCGCGCCATCGCCCGGATCAGGTCCATGCCGAGCGCGCCTTTTTCCGCCGGCAGCCACGGCGCATGGTCGACGCCGACGCCGTGCTGGTGGCTGATGGTGCCGCCGTGGGCGAGGATCGCGTCCGAGGCGGCGCGCTTGAAGCGGCGCCAGCGCGCCAGCTCGGCGTCGGGATCGCCGCTGGCGCGGAACACGAAGGTGGAATAGACCGAGCAGCCCTGCCGGTACACGTGCGAGAGATGCGTGAACGCGTGCACGCGCTCGCCGTCGGCGGCGAACACCGCGCGCACGGCCTGCTCGACCGCGCGCATCACTGCGGTCGCCTGCGGCCACATCACGCAGGTCTCCAGGGTGTCGACCGCGTAGCCCGCCTCCCACAGCGAATTGCGCAGGTACGGCCCGCGGAAGCGGCTCCCGGCCCAGCCCGCGCCCAGCGCCGGGCCGACATGCACGCCGCGATGCTCGCGCGTGGCCGCGAGCAGCATGCGCTTTTGCAGCGCGCACTCGCGCGCGCTGCCGGTGATCCCCGCCAGCAGCAGGCAGCCGTCCGCGCCGATGCCGCGCAGGCCGAGGTAGCGCCGCAGCCACTTGAGCGCGGTCTCGTGGCCCTGCACCAGCGCGAGCTGGGTCTGGGTCTCGACCTCGTTGGCCAGGCGCAGCATCGACAGCGGCGCATCCTGCTGCACCAGCGCCCGCACCGCGTCCACGCCCGCCTGCCACGACGGGAAAAACACGCCGTGGAAGCTCTCGTGCGCGGGCAGGGGGCGCACGCGCGCGGTGACTTCGGTCAGCAGGCCCAGACGGCCTTCCGAACCCAGCAGCGCCTCGCGCAGGTCGGGGCCGGCGCTGGACGCGGGTACGCCGCCGACGCGCCATTCGCCCCTCGGCGTCGCCACGCGGCCGGCATGGAACAACTGCTCGATGCGGCCGTAGCGATACGACTGCTGGCCGGAGGAACGCGTGACCACCCAGCCGCCGAGCGTCGCGTACTCGTAGGACTGCGGGAAGTGCCCGAGCAGGCAGCCGTGCGGCGCCAGTTGCGCCTCGATGCGCGGGCCGGGAGTGCCGGCGCCGAAGGTCGCGGTCAGCGTGGTGGCGTCGAACGCCAGCAGCCGGTCCATGCGTTCCAGCGAAATATCGACCACCGGCCGCTCGCCGCGCGGCACGCCCAGATGGCCGACCACGCTGGTGCCGCCGCCGTAGGGCACCACGATCGCGCCGATCCGGCGCGCCTCCGCCAGCGCGGTCGCGGCTTCATCGTGCGTGCGCGGGCGCGCCACGGCATCGGCCACCGGACCCATGCGCCCGGACTTCATCGCCACCCAGTCGGGGAAACTCTGGCCGCGCGAGCGGTCCAGCCGCAACGCCGGGTCGTCCTCGAACAGCGCGCCGGCGCGGATGCGCGACGGGCCGACCGCCCGCAGGGCCTGCTCGCGCGTGGCGTCGCGCGGCGCCGTCCCCGCACCTATACGCTGGCGCAGGAACGCGCGGGCGGCGTCGGTCAGCGAATACGCGACGGCATCGTCCCCCCAACCATTCCAGCGGCGCATCACCGTACCCGGACGTATGTCTGCCTTGATCTTAGCCGAGTGCCGGGATGCCGCGGTAGGAGGCGTCTAGCAGGCAGCCCCTGAGGCCAATCGATGCGCCATCTGTAATGGAAAGCTCATACACGAGAAGTGCCTGGGCTCCAGATTCATCGGAAACATCCAGAAAGGGCCTAACGCCAGAATTAAGCCGTGCCGCGAAGAGGCATCGGCTTGAATGATTTGTCCAGCCTAGCCACCGTGGAAGCAGCGCTCCAAATCTGGATCAATTGCAAAAATTTCCCCACGAAGCGTGGCAATTTCTTGCTCGAACTCTGCCATGGTATCGATGCCGCAAGATTCTAGTTCTTCGTCCGGCCAGACGGTTGAGAGTGAGCTAAGAGCATTATCGCCTGCTGCTTTGTGGTGGCTAATTGCCGTGGCGATTGCGTACACCGCTAACTCACCAAGCAGCAATTGACCAGCGAACGTTGTTGGGACTTGGCCTGGACCAAAAAGGGTTGTTGGGTTCACTAGGCGGCCATCCTTGCCGCGAAATCCATGAGCCAGCATTGAAGATCTCGCGCGCGATATGCCCCGCCAATCCCGGATGCGACGAGTTGCTGGTTCTGCGGCAATAAGGGTGCGCCTGATTTCAAGGGATGAGCCAAGCCGCTCAAGCCGTTGCCACTCTTGAAGGAAGGAAGAAACAAGAATGAGGGGGTAGTTGGCAAGGCAAGTCTTAGCCTCTTGGTCGTGCCGGTATCGCTTGAACGTTCGCAAGCATGGTTCTAGCTGATTCTTGAGCCCAGCCAGAACCAGCATCACTTCTTCCAGTCGACTTAAACCTGTCATGGCCCCTAACGCCTGAATTAAGCCGACCCGCGAAGCGGGTTCGGCTTGAATGAATTGTTAGCCTTACAGCCCGCCAACCATGCTCTTGAAGCGAGCTCGATGCTCTTTCCGTGACGCGAGCTCACTCACAAGGAATGCTAGACACTCGCTAGTAGCTCTGGCCTTCTTTAGACACTCAGCCTCCGAGAGGCTGTGCACACCCTCACTTAGCACCTGATACAGCCGGCCCAGCGGATTAAGGCCGTCTGGCTGCAAATGGCTGGGAAGCGCTAGGTTTGCGACCCTGATCTTGTCGCTCATTGGCGAATCATCTCGAAGAGATTGAATTGCCTTGAGCGTTTCGGAGGCCTCTCCAGATGCTTGCGCATCTTCCTGGATCAGGTCTAGCATGCGACTGATGTTGTTCTCTACGACGCGCCTAAAGTAAGCGAAAGCCGCAATGCCATATTCATGGCTGAGGCATATCACAGCCTTCTCGTAGTTGTCCCGGTCGTCCTTTAGAAACTTCTGCAAGATCTTGTCACGGGGAATATTGCCACGCGGCAACTCCCCATATTTTTGGATCTTGATGGTCTCGTCATCCAAAACCTGCTCGACTAAGTACGTTCTCTTGGATTTTTTGCAGGAAACGCAAGTGAAGCTGAAGTAGGACGTGCCTGTCTTTAGCGCGGCGATGGCCATGCCAGCCCCACCACCCCGAGGCTGGAGGTCGTGGAATGGGCGAATCTGACCACAGACATCGCAGTACGAGTCGATCTCGTTAATGTGCAGGCTGGAGCGATTGACGCTTGGCCTCTTGAAATGCCTCCATGAGTACAGTGGAGCGTGCTCAAGAAACATCTTGATGTCGGCGTCAGTCAGGATTAAGAGATCTTCGGCACTCATCGAGCTTTCCAGTAAGGCTAACAATTAATAGATCTCAGAAAAGGGGATATGCCGGCTGGTTACCATCCGCAAGCCCGTCCCTCAAAACCACACCACCAGCAGCACGCTGACCGCCGCGTAGATCGCGATCAGCGTCCAGAATCCGTTGGGGTCCTCGTTGCGGTGCCAGCTGCGGCCGCCGGCGCCGCTCTTGCCGTAGACGCGGCCGCGCCAGGCGCTGTAGGCGGTGTACAGGCCGAGCAGCACGCCGAGCAGGTCGAACAGGTGTTTCATCGCTGCAGCCGCGCGACCAGCAGCCGCAGCAGGCCGATGCCCAGCAGCAGGGCGCCGACCGGCACCGCGACCACCAGCAGCAGGCCCAGGCCGATCGGATTGCCGTCGGTGGGGCCGAGCAGGGTATAGAGCAGCAGCGGCGCGGCGCCGAGCACGATCACCAGCGCGCCGGCCTTGAGGAAGCTCGCCGCTGACCAGCGGCGCAGCAATCGGGATTCCAGATCCGGCATCGGCGCCTCCCCGGCACGCGTGCGCTGGCGCCACGATAGCAGCCGTCGCGGCCGGGCGCAGGAGCCGACGGACGCGTGCGGTGCAGCGCGGGCCATGGCGGCCCGCGGCGGGGAGCGTGGGTGTCGCTTCAGGCCGCCAGGCGGGTGACCCGGACCACGCGGGGATCGTCGGCGAACTCCAGCAGCAGGCGCCGCACGCGCTCCTGCCAGCCGTCGGCGAAGGCCTGCTTCTGTGCGTCGTTGGCGACGCCCTGCAGGATCGCGCCCAGCAGCTCGCGCACGTGGGGGTTGCCGGGCACCGGCGAGGTGTCCAGTTCCACCGCGACCGTGGCGCCGGTGTCGCGGCGGCGGAAGGTGATCGCGCCTTCGTCGTGGCGGCCGGCGTAGTCCAGCAGGCCGTTGCGCGCGTGGCGCCCGGCGATGCCGTGGAAGCCGTTGTCGGCGGCGGCGCCGGTGAGCAGGGTCAGCACCTGGGCGATCACGCCGGTGGTGCCTTCGCTGGCGGGCGCGGGCATCGACACTTCGATCTGGCCGCGTTCGGCGGGACCATCGGGATACAGCGCCTGCAGCGCCGCGCGTCCCATCAGATAGGCGCCGGCCACGGTCGGGCAGGAATGGCCGGCCAGGCGCACCGCGTCGGCGTAGGTGTAGTCGATGCGGCCATCGCCGGAGGCGCCCAGCAGTTGTGCCAGCGCGTCGTGGGTATGGATCACCGGTGCCTGCGCGAAGAAGGCGGGAAAAGCCATGGCAATGTTCCCCGTAAACGGAAACCATTACCGTAGGCCGCACCGCCGTTGCGCGACATGATCTGTATCAAGCGCGCATCCGCGGGGAGCGCGCAGTGCCGGCCGCGGACGCGCATGCAGCGCGCGCGCGGCCGGGGCGCGGGTTACCAGGCGGAGCGTTCGGGCCCCATCGTCCAGCCGGGCGGATCGCTGGCGGGGAAGCTCTGGTCGAGTTCGCGGTCGATCACGGCCTCGCGTTCCTGGGCGTCGTGCTCGCTGCGCGCGACGGCGTAAGCGCTATCGGAGACGGACATGGAAGACCTCCTGTGTTTGTGTCTTCGCCCCCACGGTGCGCGGCGCCTGCGCCCGTCGCCCTGATCTGGATCAATCGCAAAGCACACTTCGCCGGGCACCGTCAAGAGACCAGGATCCAGTGCCCGATGCGGCACTACGCGCGTCGGACGGCGCGGCTCAGCCGGCTGCAGCGCGCAGGCGCAGGGCGTCTGCGCGCGCGCGGCCGAGGTAGCGGTGGATGCCGGCGCGCGCCAGGTACAGCAGCGGGATCAGCGCGATCGCGGCCAGCATCTTGTAGCCGTAGTTGAGCGTGCCCACCGCCAGGAACAGCGAGGTCGGCCAGTGCTGCGGGCCGATCACGAAGGCGATGTACAGCACCACGAAACTGTCCACCAGCTGCGACACCGCGGTGGAGCCGGTGGCGCGCAGCCAGGCGTGGCGCTCGCCGGTGGCGCGGCGGATGCGGTGGAACACGTGGACGTCGATCAGCTGGCCGACGATGAAGGCGATCAGCGAGCCCCAGATCGTCCACAGGCCCTGGCCGAACACCGCGGCGAACGCGGCCTGGTAGTCCGGCACGCCCTCCTCGGCGACCACCGTCACCCACCACGACGCCGGTGCCAGGTGGATGGCGACGAAGGCGAACACGAAACCGTACGCGATCAGCCCCGCCGCCAGCCAGCTGATCAGCCGCACGCCGCGCTTGCCGTAATACTCGTTGACCGTGTCGGTCATGATGAACACGATCGGCCACAGCAAGGTGCCGGCGGTGAAGTTGAGCGAGCCGCTCTGGCCGAACAGGTTCCATTCCAGCGGACGGATGCCCAGGGTGTCCTCGAGCGCGAAGATCTTGACCCCGATGAACTCGGCCAGCACCGCGTTGACGCAGAAGAACGCCGCCAGGCCGACGAACAAGCGCACGGCGCGGTCGTCGAGCAGCGCCAGGCCGGCGCTGCGCAGGCCGGACTGGCCGTGTTCCGTGGATTGCATGCGTGCCCCCGGTTGTCGTGCCGAATGGATGCCGCCACCGCGCGCGGCGACGGTGTTCACTCCGGGGCGATGGTGGCGGCCGGCGCGGCGAACGGAATCGAGTCCGGCGACACCGCGCCGCCGGAGATGATGAAGCTCATCGCCTGGTCCACGGTCCAGTCGGTCGGCGTGATCTTCTCGATCGGCACGATCTCCAGGTAGCCGGAAGTCGGGTTGGGCGTGGTCGGCACGTACACCGCGGCCAGCTCGCGGCCGGTGCCCTGCTCGCGGATCACGCGGGTGACGAAGCCGACCGACTTCATCTGGTCGTGCGGAAAGTCGATCAGCACCACGCGCTGGGTGCCGTCGGGCTGGGTCTGCAGGATGTCGAGCAGCTTGCGCGCGCTGCCGTAGATGGTGCTGGCCAGCGGGATGCGCGCGACCAGCGCCTCGAACCAGCGCAGCATGCGCTGGCCGAACATGCGCCGCGCCATCCAGCCCGCCAGCAGGATCACCGCCAGCGTCGCCAGCAGCGCGATCGCGGTCTGCACCCAGGGATCTTCCAGCCAGCGCAGCGCCGGATCGGCGACGGCGAGGTTGTGCAGCAGGGTGCCGGTCAGCGGCCGGCTGGTGTCCGACAGCAGCACGAACACGAACTTGACCACGACCCAGGTCAGCCAGATCGGCAGCAGGGTCAGCAGACCGGTGAGGAACAGCCGTTGCAGGCGTTGACCGGTGGACAGGGGCGGGCGCATGCGTGGATTGTAGGGTGCGTCGCGGTCCGCCGTCGCGGCGGCGTGGCGCAAGCCGCGTGGCGGAGCCGTGCTACAGCTCGCGCACCAGGCGGAAGCCGACGTCGTCGTAGCCGCGCGCGGCCTCGCGCGCGGCGTCGGCGCCGCCGCGCCAGCTGCGGCCGCGAGTCAGGCGTTCGCGGCAGCCGTCGCGGCATTCGCGCAACCATTCGGCGACCGGTTTGGCGCCGCCGCCGGCCGGCAGTGCGCCGGCCTCGGCCGCGTCCGGCAGCCGGTAGCGGTGGCCGCTGCGCTGGCTCAGCCAGCGCGCGTAGGCGTCGGCATCGGCCCAGGACACGCACACCACCGGCTGGCCCGGCGTCGTCGCGAAGCCCGGTTCGCGCCAGGAGATCGGCTTGACGATGCGCAGCGGCGACAGCCGTTCGCGGCACAGCGCGGCGTCGCGTCCGGTGGCGCTGGCGAAGCGCGCGTACTCGGCGTGGCTGACCTCGCTGCGGGCCACCGCGATCATGCCGTCGCCGGTCGCGACCAGGCGCATGTCCGCCTCTCCGGGCAGCGCGTCGCCGCTGCGCGGGATCGCCTGCGCGCGCGCGCGCAGCGCCTGGCTGGCGGCGGCGTCCAGGCCCAGCGCGCGGGCGCTGTCGGCCAGCCGCAGTGCGGTGTCGCGGTCGTAGTGCGCGGCGGCATCGGCGATGCGTGCATCCAGCGCCTTGGCGACGCGCGCGCGCAGCTGCGCCAGCGCGGCCGGATCGCCGTGGGGCGCGGCCGCGCTCAGCTGCGCGGCGCGGTCGACGTAGTCGCGCGCGCGCGCGGTGTCGCCGCTGCGGATGCGGCGCTCGGCCTGCTCGGCGAAGGCGCCGAGCAGCGCCGCGGTCGCCGCCGGCAGGCGCGGGTGGCCGGCGTCGGCGTGCCAGGCGGCGAGCAGGCTGTCGTAGGCGTTGGCGCCCCGGGGCGCGGTCAGCGCGTGCGCGCGCAGTTGCTGTTCGGCGGCGGTGATCCAGCGCTCGGCCGGAGACACCGGCAGCGGCCGCAGCATCGGGTCGGTGATGTCGCCGAGCAGGCCGGGGGACGCCGGCGCGCTGCGCTCGGCGCCGGGCACGCGGAAGAAGCGCTCGTCGCCGCCGCCCTGGCGCAGGGCGAAACCGATGCCGGCCGCTCCCAGCAGCAGCACCGCCAGCCACGCCGCCCGCGGCCAGTGCCGGACCCGGGCGAGGCCGCGCTGCACGCCGGCCAGCGCGCGCGTCAGCGGCTGGCCGCCGCGCAGCGGCACCCGGTCCAGCGCCTCGCGCATGCGCTGCGCGTTGTGGAACCGCTGCGCCGGCGATTTCGCCAGCGCCTTGTCGAGGAACCGCTGCCAGTGGCGCAGCGGCCGCGGCAGCCGCGGGATCGGGTCCTGCGCGTGCATCACCGCCATCGACAGCGCGTCGCCGGCCATGTACGGCAGCTTGCCGGTGAGCATTTCCCAGGCCAGCACGCCGACGCTGTAGAGGTCGGCGCGGGCGTCGACCTCCTCGCCGCGCGCCTGCTCCGGCGCCATGTATGCGGTGCTGCCCACGGCCATCCCGGCGGTGGTGACGCGCGGGCCGAAGCCGCGGCGCAGGGCGATGCCGAAGTCGGCCAGCAGCGGCCGCTCGGCTTCGTCGAACAGCACGTTCTCGGCCTTGACGTCGCGGTGCACCACGCCGCGCGCGTGCGCGTAATCCAGTGCCGACAGCAGCGCGTGCAGGATCGCGCGCACCCGGGCGTGGCCGTTCTCGTGCCCGTCCTGGGCGAACTCGCGCTGGCCGAGGTGGCCGCGGGCGAGATAGGGCATCGCGTAATAGGGCAGGCCGGCCCGGGTGCGGCCGACCTCGAAGATGCCGACGATGTGCGGGTGCTCCAGCCGGGCGATGGTGCGCGCCTCGTTCTCGAAGCGGCGGCGGCTGACCTCGTCGGCCAGCGCCTCGGGCAGCATCACCTTGATCGCGACCTCGCGTCCCAGCGATTCCTGGCGGCCGAGGTACACGGTCGACATGCCGCCGGCGCCGAGCACGCGCAGCAGCCGGTAGCCGGCGATCTCCGGCAACGGCACGCCGTCGGGCGCGTCCCCGGGGGCGGGCGTGGCGGCGTCTGGGTCTGGCGGTGTGGCGGACATCCGGGCCCCCGGTTGCGGAGCGCCGAGCATACCGCCCCGCGGCGAGTCTGCGGGCGCTTCGGGGCGGGCGGTCAGCGCCCGCGCTTGCGCCGCAGGTACAGCTGCTTGCGCACGCGCGCCACCACGGCGCCGCCGGCGTCGTGGACCGGGGTCTCGAACCAGCGCAGCACCTTGTCGCCGCCGGCGGTGGCGGCGCGCAGCTCGTCGAGCACGGCGTCGTCGAGGCGGAACTCGGCGGCCACGGTGCCGCGCGCCGGCTTGTCGAAATCGATCGTCGCGGCGCGGTCCCAGACGATGTGGTCCTCGCCCAGCGCGTGCAGCGCCAGCAGCATCCAGAACGGATCGGTCATCGCGAACAGCGAGCCGCCGAAGTGGGTGCCGACGTAATTGCGGTTCCACGGCCGCATCCGCAGTTCCACCCGCGCGTGGCGGAAGTCCGCGGCCAGATGCGAGACGTGGATGCCGGCGCACAGGAACGGCGGCCACAGGTTGAGCGCATGCCGCAGCGTGCGCGCCGACAGCCTGCGCACCGGTTACACCAGCAGCAGCGACGACATCCTGCGGCGGTAGCGGCCGACCAGGTCCTCGTCCTCGACGATGCGGAAGGCGTCGATCAGCGCCTTTTTCGGCAGCCCGTCGTCGAAGTCGCGGTTGCGGCCCAGCATTTCCATGAACTGCTCCAGCCCGGCCTCGGCGTCGCCGGCGACGATGCGCTGCACGCCCAGCAGGTGGCGTGCGCGCAGGTCGTCGGGGTTGGCGGCGATCGCGGCCTGCAGCGTTTCCGGCGGCGGCGCGTCCTGCAGCAGCGCGGCGAAGTCCAGCCGCGCATGCGCCTTGACCGCGCGCTCGTCGGTGGCCAGGTTGGCCGGCAGCGCGTCCAGCAGCTGCCGCGCCTCGTGCGCGCCGCCGATGGCCAGCAGCGCCAGCGCCAGATCGAGCTTGAGCTCGGCCTGCTCCGGCGCGGCCTCGACCGCCTTGCGCAGGCGCATCACTTCGGCGTGCGGATCCAGCGGCGCGGCGGCCGCTTCCGGCGCCGGCGCGGTGTCCGCCGGCACGCCCGGCGCGATGCCGTGGTGGCTGAGGAACTCGCGCAGCTGCGCTTCCGGCAGCGCGCCGGGGAAGCCGTCGACCAGTTGCCCGTCCTTGACCAGCATCACCGTCGGGATCGAGCGGATCTGGAACGCGGCGGCCAGCTGCTGCTCCTTGTCGACATCAACCTTGGCCAGCTCGAACGCGCCGTGGTAGTCGGCGGCGAGCTTTTCCAGGATCGGGCCGAGGGTCTTGCACGGCCCGCACCACGCCGCCCAGAAATCCACCAGCACCGGGACCTGCAGCGAGCGCTGGATGACGTCGGCCTCGAAGCGGTCGGTGGTGGCGTCGAACACGTGCGGCCTGGCGGGGGCGGTGGGCATGGGCGGGTCCGTGGGGGATTTGGTGGTCGAGATGGTGGCACCGGGGCGGGAATCCAACCGCGGCGGGATGTCGCGGGAGTGATGTAAAAAATACTTGACATCGTACTTTCCCGATGTAATGTACAGGTTACATCAAGTCCGCTACAGGTGACATCATGGCATGGCTCCCGCCGCGTACCCAGCTCATCGCTTCCCTGCTGCTCGCGGGCATCGGCCTGTGGCTGTTCTTCGGCGACGGCATCGAGATCGTCGGCATGGCCTTCGGCTTCGTCGGCGTCTGGGTGTTCTGCGCTGCCGTCTGGCTGCTGGTCGATGCCGTCCACCGCATCCCCCGCAGCGAAGCGGAACTGGCGATCGCGCCGGGCGAATGGCAGGCCTGGATCGGCACGGCTTTCCTCGCCGCCGTGCTGGCGGCGATCGTCGTCCACCTCGACGCTTTCGCCGCGCCGGTGCCGATCCAGCACAACCCCGACGCCGGTGCCGCCGGCAGCGGCATCGGCACCCTGTTCGTGGCGTGGCTGGTGCTGGCGTACGTGTTGAAGCAGCGCTGGAAGGGCAGCGTGCTTTCCGACGAACGCGACCTGCGCATCGAACAGATGTCTTCGAACTGGGGCCGCGGCGCGACCATCGCGGCCGTGGTCGGCGTCGCGCTGATGCTGGGCTTCAGCCCTGCCGATCGCCTGCAGCAGTTCAGCTACCCGATGCTCGCGCAACTGCTGATGGGCGCGTTGGCGCTGGGTGCATGGTTCGACCACGCTGCGGCGGCGGTGCTGTACTGGCGCGACCGGCGCGCGGCGGCGGCATGAGCGGCACCCCGGTCGGCAACGACATCCGCCGGCTGCGCTTCGAGCGCGGCGAGATGACCCAGCAGGCACTGGCGGACGCCTGCGGCGTGACCCGGCAGACCATCATCGCGCTGGAGGCCGGCAAGTACGCGCCGTCGCTGGAGCTGGCGTTCCGGATCGCGCACGCGCTGGGCGTGCGCATCGAGGACGTGTTCCACTGGAGCAGGCCGCAATGAAGGTCCTGAAATGGTTGTCGGTTTCCGCCGTGGTGCTGGCGTGTGCGCTCGGCGCATGCATGTGGTGGGTGGTGGCGAGTTTCGATACGCGGACCCTGCCGGCGAACCATGGCGAGGTCGTGGCGGAGCTTTACGCCGGCGACGACGCGCGCGGCGCGGCCCGGCGCCCGCTGCTGGTCGGCCTGGGCGGCGCCGAAGGCGGCAATGCCTGGGCCGGCCCGGCATGGAAGCGGCAGCGCGACCGTTTCCTCGAACAGGGTTACGCGGTGCTGGCGCTGGGTTACTTCGGCCTGCCGGGCACGCCGGAAAAGCTGGACCGCATTTCGCTGGACGGCCTCCACGCTGCGATCGTCGAGGCCGCCCGCGATCCGCGTGTGGACGGCCGCTGCGTGGCGCTCATCGGTGGTTCGCGCGGCGCCGAGGCGGCGTTGCTGCTGGCCAGCCACTTCCCCGGCATCGACGCGGTGGCGGCGCTGGTGCCCGGCAGCGCGGTGTTCGCCAGCGGCACCAACGCGATGGTGACTCCGGCCTTCTCGCTGCACGAGGCGCCGCTGCCGTTCGTGCCGGTGCCGTGGAGCACGACCTGGGACCTGCTCACCGGCAACCTGCGCGGCGCGTTCGAAACGATGATGCGCGACGCCGGTGCGATGCAGCGCGCTGCGATCCCGGTGGAGCGCATGCGCGGGCCGGTGCTGTTTGTCTCGGCTACCCGCGACGAAGTATGGCCGTCGGCGGAGATGGCGCAGGCGATGCTGCAGCGCTTGCAAGCGCATGGTTTCCCTCACGTCGCCGAGCATGTCGCGGTGGACGGCGGCCACGCCGAGCCGCTGGACGAGTTCCCGCGGATCGAGGCCTTCCTCGCGCGCCACTTCGCGCGGGCCTGCCGATGAGCCGCTGGCTGCGCCGTGCCCCGTGGCTGGCGGCCGCGCTGGCGCTCGCCGCGGCTCTTGTCGGCGGCGCGGCCCGGGAGGGCTATTCGCAGCTGCAGCATCCGCTCGCGCTGCTGGGCGCGCGCGGTGCTCCCGGCGGCGACTGGTTCAACGCGCTGGGCTTCGTCCTGCCGGGGCTGCTGCTGGCGGCCGCCGGCAGCGCATGGCGCGCGCGCATGCAGGCGGCGGGCTGGCGGGTGCGGATCGGCGCGACTCTGGCGGTGTTCTCGGCGCTGGCATTCGCTGCGCAGGGCGTGTTTCCGCTCGATCCGGAGCACCTCGCCGCGGGCAGCAGCCGTTACCACGTCGCGGCGTGGACGCTGTGGTGGGTGGCGTTCGCGCCCGGGGCGGCGCTGCTGGCGGGCGGCACGCGCCCGCGCTGGCGGCACGCGGTCGCAGCGACCGCCGTACCGTGGTGCGCGCTGGTGCCGCCGGCGCTGGTGGGCGATGCGCTGGCGCTGCGGCTGGGGTTCGCGGTGTGGTTCGGCTGGTGGCTGTTCGCGTTGCGCTGGCCGCGCTGAGCCGCGGGGCGGCGGGCACGGGCCTCAGGCGTCGGCCGGTTCCGCCAGCAACGTCGCGATCTCCGCGCCCAGGCGCAGGTCGTCGAGCAAGCCGAAGTGCTGCCGCCGCAGGTTGCCGCGGCGGTCGATCAGGCACAGCGTCGGCGTGCCCTGCATCGCGTAGGCCTGCATCGTCAGCGGCAGCGGATGCGCGGCCGGGTCGTCGTCGCGGTAGGCGTCCACGCCGACCGGGTAGCCGATCCGGTTCTCGTGCAGGTACACCGCCAGCGAATCCGGCCCCATCGCGTGGTGGTGCTCGAACACGGTATGCAGGCCGACGATCGCCAGGTCGGTCTGCGCGAACGCCGCCGCCACCTTCTGGCTCTGCGGCAGCGCGTGCTGCACGCAGCCCGGGCACAGCATCTGGAAGGCGTGCAGCAGTACCGGGCGGCCGCGCAGCGATTCCAGGGTCAAGGCGTCGGCGTTGAACCAGTGCGACACCGACCAGGCGGGAGCGGGGCGTGCGTTCATCGGCTCATCCGTGTTTCAGCTTGAGTCCGAGGATCGTCGCCGCCAGCGCGAAGGTGACGATGTTGGACAGGATCATCGGCCAGGAGCCCAGCGCCACGCCGTAGCCGAACCAGCAGGCGATGCCGGCGGTGAACACCGCGTACATCGCCAGCGACAGGCCGCGGGTGTCGCGGCTGCGGATGGTCTTCAGCGCCTGCGGCACGAACGCGACCGTGGTCAGCACCGCGGCGAGATAGCCCAACCATTCCATGCCTGCACCCATCGGGAGTCGGCGCCGATGATAGCCGTCGCCGCCGGCCGCAGCCGCGCCGCGCCCCATGGCAGTGGCCCCGTCGGCGGTGCCGGCGGCCCGCCGCCCCCGGGGCTTGCGGCAGCGGCCGGAGGCGGCGGCTGCGCGGCGGGGGCGCGCGGGCCGTGCCGGAAGGCGGGCAGGCCCGTGGATATGAGGCCTGTGGACCTCTGAGGCGCTGCCGGCACGCAGGTGGGCAACGCAGCCCGCGCCGCGTTGGCGGCTTTTTGTGCACTGCGGTAGGCTTCCCGGTCTTTCCCCGTAGCCGCGCGCCGTGTCCACCGATCCCGCCAGTTCCGCCGCCAGCCCCGATCCCGCCGCGTACCGGCCCGCTGCCGTGGAGTCCGCCGCGCAGCAGTTCTGGACCCGGACCCGCGCCTTCGAGGTGACCGAGGATCCCGCGCGCCCGAAGTTCTACTGCCTGTCGATGCTGCCCTATCCCTCCGGCGCGCTGCACGTGGGCCACCTGCGCAACTACACCATCGGCGACGTCATCAGCCGCTACCGGCGCATGTGCGGCGACAACGTGCTGCAGCCGATGGGCTGGGACGCCTTCGGCCTGCCGGCCGAAAACGCCGCGATCAAGCGCAACACGTCGCCGGCGAAATGGACCTACGCCAACATCGAGCACATGCGCGCGCAGCTGAAGTCGCTGGGCTATGCGATCGACTGGACCCGCGAGTTCGCCACCTGCCGGCCGGAGTACTACGTCCACGAGCAGCGCATGTTCGTGCGGCTGTTGAAGCAGGGGCTCGCGTACCGGAAGAACTCGGTGGTCAACTGGGATCCGGTCGACCGCACCGTGCTCGCCAACGAGCAGGTGATCGACGGCCGCGGCTGGCGCTCCGGCGCGGTGGTGGAGAAGCGCGAAATCCCGCAGTGGTTCCTCAAGATCACCGACTACGCGCAGGAGCTGCTGGACGGCCTGGACACGCTGGAGGGCTGGCCGGAGTCGGTCAAGACCATGCAGCGCAACTGGATCGGGCGCAGCGAGGGCCTGGAGTTCGCCTTCGACCTGGACGGCGGCGACGCGCAGCTGCGGGTGTTCACCACGCGTCCGGACACGCTGGCGGGCGTGACCTTCCTCAGCATCGCCGCCGAGCATCCGCTGGCGCAGCAGGCGGCACAGTCGGATCCGGCGCTGGCGGACTTCATCGCCGGGCTCAAGCGCGGCGGCGTCTCCGAGGCCGAGCTGGAGACCCAGGAAAAGCGCGGCATGGATACCGGCCTGCGCGCGCTGCACCCGCTGACCGGCGAGAAGCTGCCCGTATACGTCGCCAACTTCGTGCTGATGGGCTACGGCACCGGCGCGGTGATGGCGGTGCCGGGGCACGACCAGCGCGACTGGGAATTCGCGCGGCAGTACCAGTTGCCGGTGAAGCTGGTGGTGGTGCCGGCGCCGGTGCGCGACGCGCTGCAGGAAATCGCCCGTGACCTGGCCGGCGGCCACAGCGACCCGATGCAGGCCGCGCTGGCCGGCGACCTGGGCGCGGTGGACGTGTACGCCACCGGCGCGGCGGTGCAGGTGGTGGAGGCGTTCCGGCAGCGGGTCGCCACCGAAGGCGCCTGGACCGAACGCGGCTGGCTGGTGAATTCCGGCGACCTCGACGGCATGGACTACCGGCAGGCGTTCGACGCGCTGGCCGCGCGCTTCCAGGCCGAGGGCCGCGGCGTGCGCCGGGTCAACTACCGCCTGCGCGACTGGGGCGTGAGCCGGCAACGCTACTGGGGCTGCCCGATCCCGGTGATCTACTGCGACGCCTGCGGCGCGGTGCCGGTGCCCGAGGAGCAACTGCCGGTGGTGCTGCCCGAGGATGTCGCCTTCAGCGGCGTGCTGTCGCCGATCAAGGCCGACCCGGAATGGCGCAAGACCACCTGTCCGCAGTGCTCTGGTCCGGCCGAGCGCGAGACCGACACCTTCGACACCTTCATGGAGTCGAGCTGGTACTACGCGCGCTACACCTCGCCCGGCGCGGCCGAACAGATCGACGCGCGCGCGAACTACTGGCTGCCGGTGGACCAGTACATCGGCGGCATCGAGCACGCGATCCTGCACCTGCTGTATTTCCGCTTCTACCACAAGCTGCTGCGCGACCAGGGCCTGGTGGCCAGCGACGAGCCGGCGACGCGGCTGCTGACCCAGGGCATGGTGATCGCCGACACTTATTACCGCGAGACCGGCGGCCACCGCGAATGGATCAACCCGGCCGATGTCGAGGTGCAGCGCGACGAGCGCGGCCACGTCGTCGGCGCGGTGCTGAAGGCCGACGGCCAGCCGGTGCGGATCGGCGGCACCGAGAAGATGTCCAAGTCCAAGAACAACGGCGTCGATCCGCAGGCGATGGTCGACAAGTACGGCGCCGACACCGTGCGCCTGTTCTCGATGTTCGCCGCGCCGCCGGAGCAGTCGCTGGAATGGAGCGAGGCCGGGGTCGAGGGCATGGCGCGGTTCCTGCGCCGGTTCTGGCGCGAGGTCGTCGCGCATGCCGCGCAGCCCGATCACCCGGCCATCGTTCCGGCCGCGGGCCGCACCGATTCCCTTCCCCCCGCGCAGCGGGGAGAAGGTGCCCGAAGGGCGGATGAGGGGCAGCCGGCGTCGTCGCAGGTCGACCTTGCCCGGTTGACCGCCGCGCAGAAGACCCTGCGCCGGCAGCTGCACGAGACCATCCTGAAGGTCGGCGACGACTACGGTCGCCGCCACAGCTTCAACACCGCGATCGCCGCGCTGATGGAGCTGCTCAACCACGTCGCGAAGTTCGACGACGCGAGCGACCAGGGCCGCGCCGTGCGCCACGAGGCGCTGGAAGCGATGGTGCTGCTGCTCAACCCGGTGACCCCGCACATCTGCCATGCGCTGTGGCAGACGCTCGGCCACCCGGAGACGCTGCTGGAGGACGTGCCGTTCCCGCGCGCCGACCCCACGGCGCTGGCGCGCGAGGCGCTGACCCTGGCGGTGCAGGTCAACGGCAAGCTGCGCGGCACCATCGAGGTCGCGCCGGACGCCCCGCGCGAGGCGATCGAGGCCGCGGCGCTGGCCGCGCCGGCGGTCGCCCGCTTCCTCGAGGGGCAGGCGGTGCGCAAGGTGATCGTGGTCCCGGGCAAGATCGTCAACATCGTCGCGGCCGGCTGAATGCCCGCGCCGCGCGACGTCCGCCGTCTTGCCGGCATGGCCGCCCTCGTCCAGACTGCACCGATGATCCGACCCGCCCTGAGCGCACTGCTGACCACGTTGCTGGCGCTGAGCCTGTCCGCCTGCGGCTTCCACCTGCGCGACGCGCTGTTGCTGCCGCCGGACCTGGGGCCGCTGCGGGTCGCCGCGCGCAACCCGGACAGCATGCTGGTGCTGGCGCTGGAACAGTCGCTGGCGCGCGCCGGGGCGACCCTGGCAACGGACGACGCGGCCGCCACCCTCAACGTGGTCGGCGAGCGCTGGGGCAATACTCCGATCAGCGTCGACCAGTTCGGCCGCTCGCAGGAGTTCACCCTGCGCTACGCGGTGATCTTCAACCTGCGCCGCGCCGACGGCAGCGACCTGGTGCCGCAGCAGGCGATCGAGCTGTCGCGCGACTACATTTCGGTGCCGACCAGCTCGGCCGGCACCGAGGGCGAGCGCGAGATCCTGGCGCGCGAGCTGCGGCGCGAGATGGTGGCCTCGATCCTGCGCCGGATCGATGCGGTCGCGCGCCTGGCACAGGCCCCGGTGGCGACCCCGGCGCAGACCCCGGTCGCGGCGCCCTGACGGCGCCCCGCGGCGCATGGACACCAGCCCGGAACAGTTCGCCGCGCGCGTGGCCCGCACGCCGTTGGCGCCCGCCTACCTGATCGCCGGCCAGGAACCGCTGCGCGTGCTCGAGGCCGCCGACGCGGTCCGCGCCGCGGCGCGCGCGCAGGGCATCGCCGAGCGCGAAGTGTTCATGGCCGAAGGCCAGCAGCGCGAGCCGGACTGGGACGCGCTGGTCGCCAGCTTCCGCGCGCCCAGCCTGTTCGCCAGCCACCGCCTGCTCGAGTTGCGCCTGCCCACCGGCAAGCCAGGCACCGAAGGCGCCAAGGCCATCGTCGAGTTCTGCAGCGACCCGCCGGCCGATGTCTGCCTGCTGGTCACCTGCCAGGAGTGGAGCAACAAGCACGGCGGCAAGTGGAGCGAGGCGCTCGGCCGCATCGGCGTCGCCGTGGTGGCGTGGCCGGTCAAGCCGCACGAGCTGCCGGACTGGATCGACCGCCGCTTGCGCGCGCGCGGGCTGCAGGCCGACCGCGCCGCCGTGCAGCGGCTGGCCGAACGGGTCGAGGGCAACCTGCTGGCAGCCGCGCAGGAGATCGACAAGCTGGCGCTGCTGGCCGACGGTCAGCCGCTGGACGTGGAGCGCATGGACGCACTGGTGGCCGACTCGGCGCGCTTCGACGTGTTCCGGCTGGTGGACGCCGCGTTGAACGGCAACGGCGCCCAGGTCGCGCGCGTGCTCCGCGGCCTGCGCGCCGAGGGCGAGGCGGTGCCGGCGCTGCTGGGCATGGTGGTGATGGAATTGCAGCGCGGCGCGGCGCTGGCGCGGGTGCGGGCGCGTGGCGGCAACCTCGGCGCCGAGTTCAAGGCGCAGCGGATCTGGGATTCCAAGCAGGCGACCTACCAGCGGGCGCTGGCACGCCATCCCGCGTCGCGCTGGGAGCGGTTCGTGGCCGAGGCCGGTCGCGTGGACCGGATCGCCAAGGGCCGGGGCCGGCCCGGGCTCGATCCCGGCGATGCCTGGCTGCAACTGGAGCGCCTGCTGCTGGCGGTCGCCGCGCCCGGGGCCGCGACGCTGCTGGCCGACTGAGCCGATGCCCGGCTTGCGCGTCCTCTACGGCGGCACTTTCGATCCGGTGCACAACGGCCACCTGGCGATCGCGCGCGCGGCACGCACCGCGCTGCAGGCCGAGATCCACCTGATGCCGGCCGCCGACCCGCCGCATCGTCCGCCGCCCGGCGCCGCCGCCGGCGACCGCGCGGCGATGCTGCAGCTGGCGCTGGCCGGCGAGCCCGGCCTGCGCCTGGATCTGCGCGAGCTGCAGCGCGGCGGCCGCTCCTACAGCGTCGACACCCTGCGCGGGCTGCGCGGGGAACTGGGCGCGCAGGCCCCGATCGCGCTGCTGCTGGGGGCCGACAGCTTCCTCGGCCTGCCAGCCTGGAAAGCCTGGCGCGAGCTGTTCGGACTTGCCCATTTCGTCGTCGCCAGCCGTGCCGGCGCCCCGCTGGACGCCGAGCTGCCGCCCGCGCTCGCTGCCATGCTGCAGGACCGCGTGGTCGCGGCTGCGGACGCGCTGCGCGCGCATCCGGCCGGCCGCGTGCTGTACCTGCGCCAGCCGCTGCACGCGCAATCGGCCAGCGACATCCGTGCGCGCATCGCCGGCGGACGGCCGTGGCGCCATCTGCTGCCGGCGGCGGTGGCCGACTACATCCGCGCCCGCGGCCTGTACGCGCCGGGCGCCGGCGTCAACGGGCCGTGACCGGGCCCCGGGTATAATCGCCGCCCGTTTCCCGACCGCAGACGCCCTTGACCAGCCAAGCCCAGGTCATCAAGACCCAGTTGCCGAACCCGCCGCCGCCGATCGATGCGCTGCTGCAGACCGTGCACGCCGCCGCCGCGGAGCTCAAGGCCAGGGACGTCGTGCAGATCGACGTGCGCGGCAAGAGCAGCGTCACCGACTACATGATCGTCGCCTCGGGCACCTCGACCCGGCACGTCAAGTCGATCGCCGAGGAAATCGTGCGTTTCGCCAAGCGCCTGGACGTGCAGCCGCTGGGCGTGGAAGGCGAGGGCGAAGCCGAGTGGGTGCTGGTGGACCTGGGCGACGTCGTGGTCCACGTGATGCTGCCGCGGGTGCGCGAGTTCTATGCGCTGGAGCGGCTGTGGACGGTCGGCGACCAACCGCCGGAAGGCATCGACGAATACGGCGACACCGGCGGGATCGCGGCCGCGGACCGCGCCTGAACGCCTGGCGGGCGCCCGGCCGATGAAGGCACGCCTGATCGCCGTCGGCGAACGCGCGCCCGCATGGGTGGCGGCCGGGTTCGCCGAATACCGCAAGCGCCTCTCGCATTGGCTGCCGCTGGAACTGGTGGAAATCGAACCGGGCCTGCGCGGCAAGGGCCGCGATGCGGCGCGCGCGACCGCCGACGAGGGCGCGCGGGTGCTGGCGGCGCTGCCCAAGTCCGCGCAGGTGGTGGCGCTGGACGGTCGCGGCAAAGCATGGACCTCCGAACAGCTGGCGCAGCGCCTGCAGCATTGGCGCGGCGGCGGCCGCGACCTGGTGCTGCTGATCGGCGGTCCGGAAGGCCACGCGCCGCAGGTGCTGGCGGCGGCGGACGAGACCTGGTCGCTGGGCCCGCTGACCCTGCCGCACATGCTGGTGCGGTTGCTGGTGGCCGAGCAGCTGTATCGCGCCGCGGCGCTGCTTGCCCATCACCCGTACCACCGCGGGGCCTGAGCGGGCACGCGAGGCACGGCGGGTTGCCCTTGGCGTCAAAGCCTTCCTCCGCCATGGCGCGGGCGCGCGGCCCGCACGTCCGTGTGCGGGTCGCGTGCCGGGCGCGTGCCTGAGCCGCTCAGCGGCGGTCGAGGCGGAAGTGGATCGGCACCAGACCGAGCGCCTGCACCGGATGGCCGTCGCGCAGCGCCGGGCGGAAACGCCAGCGCGCCAGCACCTGGTCGCGCGCCGCGGCATCCAGGCGGCGGTCGCCGCTGCTGCGGTGGATGTCGACCTGCAGCGGTCGGCCGTCGACGTCGACCAGCACCTGCAGCAGCACGGTGCCTTCCACCCCCATGCGTTGCGCCGCGCGCGGGTAGGCCGGTGCCGGTGCCTGCGCGTATTCCAGACGCAGGCCCGACGGCGCGGCGGGCGGCTCGAGCGTGGGCGCGCCGGCGGGTTCCGGCGCCGGCGCCGAATCCGGCGCCGGTGCGCTGCCGTGCTCGACCAGGACCGGGATTGCTGCGGTCGGCGGCTGGCGCGGTGCCAGCGTGGCCGGGGCCGGGACCGGCGACGGCGGTTGCGGCCGGGCAATCGGGACCGTCGGCGGCGGCACCGGGGGCTTGGGCGGCGGCAGGTACCAGGAGATGGTCGGCAGTTGCAGGCCCGGCACGGTCGGCGCCGGGGGCGTCCGCATCGGCACCAGCAGCAGCATCAGCAACAGCGCATTGGCGGCGATCGCGGCGGACTGGCCGGCGATGCGGCCGGCGTCCGGATGCAGACGCGACACGGGACGTGGCAGGACATGCGACATGGCTCACCTCCGGGCTGACGGGCGTGTGGCTGGGAACGCGTCGACGGCGGCGATGGGGTTGCGTGGCTCCCCCGCGCCGCCGCAAGCCGAATGTGCTCCGTACCAGTCCGTATGGAGTGTGAAGGCGCGCACGGAATCCCCGCGCGATGGCGCTGTGCGCGGCATGGGGCCGGACGGGATCCGCCCGGCTTGCTCCGATCCGGCGCCGCCGCGGGTGTGCCGACTTCCGTACCCGCGCGTCAGCGGCCCAGCTCGAACACCACGTCGAGGTGGGCCGTCAGCGTGGTTTCCCCGGGGGCGATGGCGGTGTCGGCCTCGGTCTTGGCGCGCGCCATGGCCAGCATCGGCAGCGGCGGCTGGAACCCGGCGCCTTCGCTGATGCTGACGATCCGCCGCACCCGCAGGCCCAGCGCCGCCGCGTACATCGCCGCGCGCGCCTGCGCCTTGTCCAGCGCGCTGCGGCGGGCCTCGTCGTAGGCCGCGTCGGGCTGGTCGATCTCGAAGCCGGGACCGTTGACCTGGTTGGCGCCGCTGGCGACCAGCGCGTCCAGCACCTGGCCGAGCCGGGCGAGATCGCGGACCTTGAGGTTGACGGTGTTGCTGGCCTGGTAGCCGGTGATCGCCGGCGCCTGGTTGTCGGCGTAGCGATACTGCGGGTTGAGGGCGACGCCGCTGGTCTGGATGTCGCGCTCGGCGATGCCGGCGGCGCGGATCGCCGCCAGCACCTTGTCCATCCGGGTGGCGTTGGCGCGCATCGCCGCATTGGCGTCCGCGGCCTGGGTGACGACACCGGCGGAAATGGTGGCCACGTCCGGCACGCGACGGGCCTGCGCCTGCGCCGAGACCGACAGCAAGGTGCCGTCGCCGGCGAGGGCGGCGGGCGTCTGCGCGGACGCGGCGGCGGCGACGCCAGCGGCCATCAGGGCCAGGACGGCGGCGAACCGCCAAGGCAGGCGGGCCCGGCGCGGAAGGGACGCGGACGGGTGCGGGCGGCGGTGGGGCAGGGCCATGCGGGTCTCCGGTGAATGCGGAAAAGAGTGGGTGCGCCGGAGTGAACGGGCGGTGAGCCGCGACGGGGTTGCGTGCCGCGGTCGGCGGCGGGGCGTCGCGGGTGCGGGTTATTCTTCCGCCGATGCTGTATCTCGCCTCGCAATCCCCCCGCCGCCGCGAGCTGCTGGCCCGTCTCGGGCTGGCGTTCGCGCCGCTGGACATCGACGTGCCGGAGCAGCGCCAGCCCGGCGAGCCGCCCGAGGACTACGTGCGCCGCGTGGCGCGCGAGAAGGCCGGAGCCGGGCTGCTGCAGGTGATGGCGGTGGCCGGGGCGCACGTGCTCGGCGCCGACACCGAGGTCGTGCTCGACGACGAGGTCTTCGGCAAGCCGCGCGACGCCGCGGACGCCGCCGCGATGCTGCGGCGCCTGTCCGGACGCACGCACCGGGTGATCTCGGCGGTGTCGCTGGTGTCGGCCGCGCGCGAGGCGCAGGCGGTGTCGATTTCGGAAGTGAGCTTCGCGGTGCTGGACGCCGCCGCGATCGCCGCCTACGTCGCCACCGGCGAATGGGACGGCAAGGCTGGCGCCTACG
This sequence comes from Cognatiluteimonas weifangensis, assembly GCF_003416885.1. Lineage (GTDB taxonomy): Bacteria > Pseudomonadota > Gammaproteobacteria > Xanthomonadales > Xanthomonadaceae > Cognatiluteimonas > Cognatiluteimonas weifangensis. Next base: position 44,930 of record NZ_QVPD01000001.1, on the reverse strand, counting down.
CGATCCAGGGCGCGGCGCAGGCGTTCGTCGCGCACCTGTCGGGCAGCCATTCCGGGGTGATGGGCCTGCCGCTGTACGAAACCGCACGCTTGCTGCGCGCTGCCGGGCTGCTGAAATGAACGTTGCGAGCGGCGTCGGCAGACGGCCCCGGTCCCATCCTGTCCGGCCTTCGCGCATGGCGCTCCGGCGTTCGTCGGGATGCGAGCAGATGGCTCGCAGACATCCCTCCTCCCCCGCAAGCGGGAGAAGGGGAGCTTGTGTCCTGCGGGAGTTGTTTCCGCGGCCATCCACCGGACTTGGGGCGCTGCCGTGACCGAGGAGATTCTCGTTAATGTCACCCCGCGCGAGACCCGGGTCGCCGTCGTCGAGAACGGCATGTTGCAGGAGCTGCACATCGAGCGCGGCTGGTCGCGCGGCGTGGTCGGCAACATCTACAAGGGCCGGGTGCAGCGGGTGATGCCCGGCATGCAGGCGGCGTTCGTCGAGATCGGGCTGGACCGCGCCGCCTTCCTGCACGCCAACGACATCCAGCGCGCGCAACCGGTGCGCGACGACGGCGCCGCCGAGGCGATCCCGGTGCCGGCGCCGGTGCCGCCGATCGCCGAACTGCTGCGCGAAGGCCAGGATCTCGTGGTGCAGGTGGTCAAGGACCCGATCGGCAGCAAGGGCGCGCGCCTGACCACCCAGATCAGCATTCCCTCGCGCTACCTGGTGCTGCTGCCGCAGTCGAAGGTCGTCGGCGTGTCGGCGCGGATCGAGGACGAGGCCGAGCGCGCGCGGCTCAAGGCGCTGGTGACCGAACTGGCCGCGCCGCACGGCGGCTTCGGCTACATCGTGCGCACCAACGCCGAAGGCCAGCCGGCCGAGGCGCTGGCCGAGGACATCGCCTACCTGATCCGCGTCTGGGAACTGGTCGAGCAGCAGGTGCGCGAGGCGGCCGTCGGCAGTTGCGTGTACGAGGACCTGAGCCTGCCGATGCGCGCGGTGCGCGACCTGATGCGGCGCGACGTGGAGAAGGTCAAGGTCGACTCGCGCGAGACCTGCGAGCGCCTGCGCGCATTCGCCGCGCAGTACATGCCGCCGCTGGTGCCGGCCGACGATACCGGGCTGCCCGCGCGGATCGAGCACTATTCCGGCGCACGCCCGATCTTCGACCTGTACGGGGTCGAGGACGAGATCCAGCGCGCGCTGGAGAAGGAAGTGCCGCTCAAGTCCGGCGGCTACCTGGTGATCGACCAGACCGAGGCGATGACCACGGTCGACGTCAACACCGGCTCGTTCCTGGGCCAGCGCAACCTGGAGGAAACCGTCTACCGCACCAACCTGGAAGCGGCGCAGGCGGTGGCGCGGCAGCTGCGGCTGCGCAACCTCGGCGGCATCATCATCATCGACTTCATCGACATGCACGACGCCGAGCACCGGCGCCAGGTGCTGCGCACGCTGGAGAAGTCGCTGGCGCGCGACCACGCCCGCACCACCGTGTACGACTTCTCGCCGCTGGGCCTTGTGGAGATGACCCGCAAGCGCACGGTCGAGTCGCTGGAGCGGCAGCTGTGTGAGCCGTGCCACGAGTGCGGCGGTCGCGGCATGCTCAAGACCAGCGAGACCGTGACCTACCAGATCTTCCGCGAGATCACCCGCGCGGTGCGCCAGTTCGAGGCCGCGCGGCTGCTGGTGATCGCCTCGCCCAAGGTGGTCGCGCGGATCACCGACGAGGAGTCGGCCGCGGTCGCGGAGCTGGAGGAATTCCTCGGCAAGTCGATCCGCTTCCAGGCCGACGCGCAGTACCTGCAGGAGCAGTTCGATGTCGTGCTGCTCTGAGCGCGGCGGACCGCGGCGGTGACCGCATCGTGGCACCGGCGGCTGCGGCTGGCGCGACGCGGGCTGTGGTATGCCGCGGCGATCGCGCTGGTGGCGATGGCGCTGATCGCCGGCGTGGCCAGCCAGCTGTTGCCGCTGGCCGAGCGCCACCCCGAGCGCATCGCCGCCTGGCTGAGCGAGCGCGCCGGGCGCCCGGTGGCCTTCGACAGGGTCGAGACGCAATGGACCCGGCGCGGGCCGCTGCTGCGGCTGGACGGTCTGCGCGTGGGCGCGGGCGCCACGGCGTTCAGCATCGGCGACGCCGAAATGCTGGTGTCGCAATATGCCGGGCTGCTGCCGGGGCGCTCGTTCACCGAGCTGCGGCTGCGCGGCCTGGACCTGACCCTGGAGCGCGGCGACGACGGCCGCTGGCAGGTGCGCGGCCTGCCGGGACAGCAGCAGGCCGGCGGCGATCCGTTCGCGGCGCTGGAAGGCCTGGGCGAATTGCAGGTGGTCGGCGGCAAGCTGGCGGTGATCGCGCCGGCGCTGGGGATCGATGCGCGGCTGCCGCGGGTCGACGTACGCCTGCGCGTGGACGGCGACCGGGTGCGCGCCGGCGCGCGCGCCTGGATGCAACCAGGCCGCTCGCCGCTGCAGGCGGTGTTCGATTTCGATCGCGTGCGCGGCGACGGTCGCGCCCATGCCGCGGCCCGGCAGGCCGAGCTGGCGGTATGGGCGCCGCTGCTGCATCTGGCTGGCGTCGCGGTCGAGGGCGGTCGCGGTCGCGGCGAAGTGTGGGCGCAGCTGCGCAACCACCGCGTCGCCGCGCTGACGGTGGATGCCGCGCTGGACGCGGTCGCGCTGCGCGGCGCACCGCTGGCCACCGGCGAGGTGCCGCGCGCCCGCTTCCAGCGCCTGCAGCTGCGTGCGCGCTGGCGTGCCCTTGCCGATGGCTGGCGCCTGGATGCGCCGCACCTGCGGATCGGCGCCGGCGCCGCGGCGCAGACGCTGGACGGGCTGCTGCTGGCCGGCGGCGAGCGCCGCGCGCTGCTGGCGCAACGCATCGATGTCGGCCCGTTGCTGGCGGTGGCGGCACTGAGCGACCGCATGGCGCCGGGGCTGCGGCAATGGATCGTCGCCGCCAAACCGCAAGCCCGGGCCAGCGAGCTGGTGTTCGCGGCCGCGCGCGACGGCCGCCTGCGCGCCAGCGGCCGCATCGACGGGCTGGGCTTCGCCCCGGTCGGCGATGCGCCCGGGCTCGCCGGCCTCGGCGGGACCCTGCAGGGCGACGACGACGGTTTCGCCTTCCAGCTCGATCCCGCGGCGCCGTTCCGCTTCGACTGGCCGCGCGGTTTCGGCACGGTCCATCCCGCGCGCCTCGCCGGCACCCTGGTCGGCTGGCGCGAGGGCGCCGGCTGGCGCCTGGCCACGCCGGGGCTGCGTGTGCGCGGCAGCGATTTCGGTGCCGACGTGCGCGGGGGCTTGTGGTTCCAGGGCGACGGCACGCGGCCGTGGATCGATCTGGCCGCGCAACTGCAGCCCACCGCCGTGACCGCGGCCAAGGGGTTCTGGATCCACCACCTGATGCCGCCGGCGGTGGTGCAGTGGCTGGACGCGGCGCTGGTCGGCGGGCGGCTCGAGGACGGGCGCGCGCTGGTGTCCGGCGACCTCGACGACTGGCCGTTCCGCGACCGTAACGGCCGCTTCGAGGCCCGCGCGCGGCTGCGCGAGGCCACGCTGAAATTCCAGCCCGACTGGCCGGCCGCCGAGCATGTCGATGCCGACCTGGCCTTCATCGCCGATGGCTTCAGTGTCGGCGGCCAGGGCGTGCTGGCCGGCGTGGGCATCCGCCGCTTCGATGCCGGCATCGAACGTTTCGGCGCGGCCGCGCTGACGGTGCGGGCGCAGGGCGGCGGCGATGCCGCGAAACTGCTCGGCCTGCTGCGCCGCAGCCCGCTGCAGCAGGATTACGGGTCCACGCTCGACAACCTCAGCGCCAGCGGCCTGGCCGCGGTCACCTTCGACCTGGACCTGCCGCTGCACGACGCCAGCCGCAAGATCCGGCTGGGCGGCACGGTCGCGCTGGCCGGGGCGAAGCTGGCGGAGAAGCGCTGGAAGCTGGCGTTCGAGGACGTCCGCGGCCGCGCCACCTACGGGCGCGGTGGGTTTGTCGCCGAGCGCCTGGCGGTGCGCCACGACGGCCAGCCCGGACGGCTGTCGCTGCGTGCCGGCGACGGCACCCGCGACCGCCGCCAGGCGTTCGAGGCCGAACTGGACGCCAGCCTGCCGGCGCAGCGACTGCTGCAGCGGGTGCCGGAACTGGTCTGGCTGCAACCGTACGTCGCTGGCCGCTCGGCCTGGACCGCCGCGGTTGCGATCCCGCGCGCGGCGTCGTCGACGGCACCGGCGCCGGCGCGGCTGCAGTTGCGCTCCAGCCTGATCGGCACGGCGTTGTCGCTGCCGGCGCCCTTGCGCAAGCCCGCGGGCGAAGCCCTGGCGGCCAGCATCGAGACCGCGTTGCCGGTGGGCAGCGGCGAGGTGCGGGTGACGCTGGGCAAGCGCATGGCGCTGCGCGCCCGCAGCGCCGCGCAGACCGGCGTGCGCGTGGCGCTCGGCGAGGACACGGTCGCCGAGGCGCCGCCCGCGTCCGGCCTGGTCGTCGGCGGGCGCGCGGGCGAGCTGGACGCGCTGGAGTGGATCGCGGTGGCCAAGGGCGGCGCCGCCGGTCGAGGCGACGGCCAGGGCCTGGCGTTGCGGCGCATCGATGTCCGCGCCGACCGCCTGGCGCTGCTGGGCGCGAGCTTCCCCGACACCCGCCTGCAATTGGCGCCGGCACCCGGGGGGTTGTCGGTGCAGGTGCAGGGCGCGGCGCTGGAGGGCAGCCTGCGGGTTCCCGACGCCAGCGACGCCACCGTGGCCGGGCGCTTCGCCCGCGTGCACTGGCGCGGCGCCTCGCTGCCGGGCGCGGCCGCCGCCGGTGGCGCCTTGCCCGCGTCCGCGCCGCCGGCCGGCACCGACGCGATCGATCCGGCGCGGGTGCCGCCGCTGGCGTTCGACATCGCCGACCTGCGCGTCGGCGAGGCCGCGCTGGGCAGCGCCACGCTGCGCACCCAGCCGCTGGCGCTGGGCATGCGCATCGCGCAGTTGCAGACGCGCGCGCGGCGGCAGCGGATCGACATCCAGGGCACCTGGCTCGGCCGCGGGGCGGCGGCGCGCACGCAACTGAACCTGGCCATCGACAGCGACGACTTCGGCGCCCTGCTCGGCGGCTTCGGCTACGGCGGCCAGCTCACCGGCGGCGACGGGCGGGCGTCGCTGGACGCGGCCTGGCCCGGCAGCCCGGCGGCGTTCGCCCTGGCCACGCTCGACGGCACGCTCACGCTGGATGCGCGCAACGGCCAACTGACCGAGGTCGAGCCCGGCGCCGGGCGCGTGCTCGGCCTGCTCAGCATCGCCCAGTTGCCGCGGCGGCTGACGCTGGATTTCCGCGATTTCTTCGCCCGCGGGTTCGCCTTCGACAAGCTCGCCGGCACCCTGCGCATCGACGCCGGCAAGGCGCACAGCGACGATCTGCTGATCGACGGGCCGGCCGCGCAGATCCGCATCCGCGGCAGTGCCGACCTGCGCGCGCAGACCTTCGACCAGACCATCGACGTGCTGCCGCGCGCCGGCAACCTGCTGACCGCGGTCGGCGCCATCGCCGGCGGACCGGTCGGCGCGGCGATCGGCGCCGCCGCCAACGCGGTGCTGCGCAAGCCGCTGGGACAGCTGGCGGCGAAGACCTACCGCGTCACCGGGCCGTGGAAGGAGCCCCGGGTCGAGGTCGTCGACGGCGCGCAGTCGCGGGTCACGGCGGTGCACGCGCCGCCGCCGGCGGGTTGATTCGCGCGCCGCCCGCCCGCAACTCCTGTTCATCCCTTCGGGTTCATCCCTCCGCTTCCGGACCGCCGCATGACGCTTCCCCTGCAGCTCGCCGAATCCCGCCTGTTGCTGCCTTCCGGACTCGACAGCGGCGGCCTGGAGCGCGCCTTCGGCACCCTGCTGGGCCCGGGCATCGATTTCGGCGACCTGTATTTCCAGCACGCGCGCCGCGAGAGCTGGACGGTGGAGGACGGCATCGTCAAGGACGGCGCGCATTCGATCGAGCAGGGCGTGGGCGTGCGCGCGATCTCCGGCGAGAAGACCGGTTTCGCGTATTCCGACGACATCAACGCGCAGGCGCTGCTGGAGGCCGCGCGATCCGCGCGCGCCATCGCCCGCGACGGCGCCGCGCACGGCGCGCGCGCGCTGGTGGCGGGCGAGGGCCGCGCGCTGTATCCGGCGCTCGATCCGATCGACGGCCTCGGCAACGAGGACAAGGTCGAGGCGCTGCGCGCGCTGGACCGCATGCTGCGCGCGGCCGACCCGCGCGTGCGCCAGGTGGTCGCCAGCCTGTCCGGCGGCGTCGACACGGTGCTGGTGGCGCGCAGCGACGGCGTGCTCGCCGCCGACGTGCGCCCGCTGGTGCGGATCAACGTGCAGGTGATCGTCGAACAGGGCGGGCGCCGCGAGAGCGGCTATGCCGGCGGCGGCGGCCGCTACGGCTATGCGCAACTGTTCGCCGACGGCAAGCCGGAGAAGTTCGCGCGCGAGGCCTTGCGGCAGGCCCTGGTGAACCTGGAAGCGGTCGATGCGCCGGCCGGGACGATGCCGGTGGTGCTGGGCCCGGGCTGGCCCGGGGTGCTGCTGCACGAGGCGGTCGGCCACGGCCTGGAAGGCGACTTCAACCGCAAGGGCACCTCGACCTATGCCGGGCGCCTGGGCCAGCGCGTGGCGTCGCCCGGCGTCACTATCGTCGACGACGGCACCCTGGCCGGCCGCCGCGGTTCGCTCAACGTCGACGACGAGGGCACGCCGAGCCGGTGCACCACGCTGATCGAGGACGGCGTGCTGGTCGGCTACATGCAGGACACGCTCAACGCGCGGCTGATGGGCATGGCGCCGACCGGCAACGGCCGCCGCGAATCCTTCGCCCACCTGCCGATGCCGCGCATGACCAACACCTACATGCGCGCCGGCACGCACGACCCGGAAGAGATGATCCGCTCGGTCAAGCGCGGCCTGTACGCGGTCAACTTCGGCGGCGGCCAGGTCGACATCACCAGCGGCAAGTACGTGTTCTCGGCGACCGAGGCCTACCTGATCGAGGACGGCAAGGTCACCGCGCCGGTGAAGGGCGCGACCCTGATCGGCAACGGCCCGGAAACCATGCAGCGGGTGAAGATGGTCGGCCACGACCTGGCGCTGGACGAGGGTGTGGGCGTATGCGGCAAGGACGGGCAGAGCGTGCCGGTCGGCGTCGGCCAGCCGTCGCTGCTGATCGAACAGATCACCGTCGGCGGCACCCGGGCGTGAAGCCGGTGGCCGTCATCCCGGGCGCCGCGCAGGATCGTCTGTCGACGGCAGGCGCGACAGGCGGGGCCTGCGCGGCGCCCGGCCCGACAGCAGGGTCAGTCGTCGTCGGATGCCGCGCCCGCATTGGCACCCGCATCCCTGCCGGATGCGGCGGCGTCTTGCGCCAGCAACTCGCGCAGTTCCCGGAACAGTTCGCGGAAGGCGTGCGGCGGCTTGTTGCGGTTGCGTTCCTCGGCCACGTTGCGCACGAGCTGCCGCAGGCGCTGGCGGTCGGCGCCGGGATGCGCGACGAGCAGTTCCGCCAGCGCCGCGTCGCCGTCGGCGAGCAGGCGCTCGCGCCAGGCTTCCGCCCGGTGCAGGGCGGCGGTGTCGCGCCGCGCGGTCTCGCCGCCGGCGTCCAGCGCGTCGCGGATCGCGTCCAGCGTGGCGGCGTCCTCGCGCCGCATCTGCTTGGCCAGGAACGCCAGCTGCCGCTTGCGCGCGACGTGCGCGGTGATGCGCTGGGCATCGCGGATGTGCGGCAGCAGCGCGTCGGGGATCGGCAGCCTGGCCAGTTGCGTCGCGCTCAGCGCCGCCAGCTTCTCGCCCAGCGCCAGCACGTCCAGCGCCGCGCGCCGTTGCTCGCTGCGGCTGGGGGCGAGGAATTGCCCGGTTTCGTCGTCGCGGCCTCGCGTCATCGTCGGCCCCCGGCCATGGCGTGCCGGGCTCTCGTACATGGGATTGCAGGAAGGATAAGCCATTGAACGCAGTCGCCCCCGTCGCCGCCGACGACAGCCCGTCGCGCCTGGATCATCTCGCCGAGATCGCCCGACAGTTGCTGCAGCGCTGCCGCGCGCGCGGCGCCAGCCAGGCCGAGGTCCAGTGCAGCGAGGAGCGCGGGCTGAGCGTGGACGTGCGCATGGGCGCGGTGGAGACGGTGGAATCCACCCGCGACCGCGGCATCGCCGTCACCGTCTATTTCGGCCGGCGCAAGGGCAGTGCCAGCACCGCCGACCTGCGCGTCGACAGCCTCGACGCCACCGTCGATCAGGCCTGTGCGATCGCGCGCCACACCCAGGACGATCCGGCCGCGGGCCTGGCCGACGCCGCGCTGATGGCGCAGCCGCCGGCCGGCGGCTTTCCGGAATTCGATGCCTGGCATCCGTGGGCGCTCGAGCCCGACCGCGCGATTGACCTGGCATTGACCTGCGAGGCGGCGGGCCGCGAGCACCCGCGGATCGCCAATTCCGACGGCGCCTCGGTCGGCAGCAGCGCCTCGCTGGGCGTGTACGCCAACTCGCACGGCTTCCTCGGGCGCGAGCGCAGCACCCAGCACACCATCGGCTGCGCGTTGATCGCCGGCCACGGCGAGGCGATGCAGCGCGACGGCTGGTACACGACGGCGCTGGCGGCCGACGACCTGGAGGCGGCGGTCGCGGTCGGACGCCGCGCCGCCGAGCGCACCGCCGCGCGCCTGCAGCCGCGCTCGCTCGCCACCGGGCAAATGCCGGTGCTGTTCGCGGCCGAGGTCGCGCGCTCGCTCATCGGGCACCTGGTCGGCGCGGTCTCGGGCGGGGCGCTGTACCGCAAGGCCAGCTTCCTGGTCGATGCCGCGGGCACGCGGCTGTTCCCGGACTGGTTCGCGATCGACGAACTGCCGTTCCTGATGCGCGGTTTCCGCTCCGCCGCGTTCGATGCCGAGGGCGTGGCCACGCGGCAGGCGCCGCTGGTGCGCGACGGCGTGCTGCAGCGCTACGTGCTGGGCAGCTACTCGGCGCGCAAGCTCGGCCTGGCGACGACCGCCAACGCCGGCGGCGTGCACAACCTGCAGGTGGCCGCCAACGCCGGCCCGTTGGCGGATCTGCTGCGCGGCATGGGCCGCGGCCTGCTGGTGACCGAACTGATGGGGCAGGGCGTGAATGCGGTCACCGGCGATTATTCGCGCGGTGCGGCCGGATTCATGGTCGAGGACGGGCAACTCGCGTATCCCGTCGACGGTATCACCGTGGCCGGCAACCTCAAGGCGATGTTCGGCGCGATCGAGGCGGTCGGCAGCGACGTCGACCCGCGCTCCCACATCCGCACCGGCTCGATCCTGGTCGGCGCGATGACGGTGGCCGGCGCGGACTGAGGGCCCGGCTCCGGCCGGCTTGACTGCGCGGCCACGGCCCCCGACAGTTGGCCACTGGCGCCGAGGGGGCGCCGGACAAGAGGGGACAAGACCTGATGAACGACATCAACCCGGCGCCGACGGGCGCCGAGAGCGGTATCCCTGCCGAGGAGCGGCAGTGGGCCATGTTCGCGCACCTGTCCGCGCTGGCGGGCGGCCTGCTGACGTCGGCCGTCGGCGGCTGGGGTTTCTTCATCGGCCCGCTGGTGATCTGGCTGATGAAGAAGGAGACCATGCCCTTCGTCGCCGACCAGGCCAAGGAGGCGCTGAACTTCAACATCATGGTCACTGCGATCTTCGTGATCCTGCTGATCCTGACCATTCTCAGCCTGGGCATCGGCGCGCTGCTGACGGTGCCGGTCATGCTGATCGTGGGCATCGGCGCGCTGGTGTTCGTGATCATCGCCGCGATCAAGGCCAACCAGGGCATCGCCTACCGCTATCCGGTCAACGTGCGCCTGATCAAGTAAGCCCGCCCTCGACCGGCGCGACGCCGTCGGTCGGGTTGCACCGCGCCGGCCTGCCCCCATCATCGGGGGCAGGCCGGAACGTTTCCGGCGGGAGGCGACGATGAATGCGACCGCGCAACCCCTGTCCACCGTTTCCCCGAGCGCCAGCGAGCGGCACTGGGCCGCGGGCGCGCACCTGGCGGCGCTGCTGCTGGCGCTGTGCACCAGCTGGATCGCCGGCGTGGCCGGCATGCTCGGCGCCGGCAGCGTCTGGCTGCTCAAGCGTGAGGCATCGCCGTTCGTGGCCGAGCACGCGCGCGAGGCTTTCAACTTCAACCTCAGCATGTTCATCTACGCCTGCGCGGCGGCCGCGATCGCGGTGGCCCTGGTCGGCGTCACCGTGCTGACCCTGGGCCTGGGGATCCTGCTGACCGCGCCGGCCGGGTTGCTGCTGGCGCTGGCGCTGGCCGCGATCGCCGTGCTGTGGCTGGTGTGCAGCATCCTCGCCGCGGTCAAGGCCTGGAACGGCGAGCGCTACCGCTATCCGCTGACGCTGCGCCCGCTGGGCTGAGCCCGGCGCCGGCCGTGCGGCCGCGTCCCGGGCCGCGCGCCGCGGGCGTGGGTCAGTCGCGCCGGGTGTAGCGCTGCAGGCCGGCCAGGCCGCGGCGGTCGCAGCGGTCGAGGCGGTCGTCCAGTCCCGGGTGGGTCTTGTACAGCTGCGCCAGGCTGGCCGACTGCGTGCCCAGCGCGGCCATCTTCTGCAGCACCGCGTACAGCGCCAGCGGGTTGCCGCCCGCGCGTGCCAGGTAGATTTCCGCCGCCTCGTCGGCGCGGAACTCGGCCTCGCGGTCGAGCCGGGTCAGCATCACCGTGGCGCCGTGGCGGCGCACGTAGTCCTTGGCCATGTTGGCGGCCAGACTCCCGCCGACGTCGACGTGGCCGGCGACGATATTGCCGCCGGTCTCGGTGACCGCCTGCTTGCGGATCACGTTGTAGTGGTCGCGCTGCACCACGTGGCCGATCTCGTGGCCGAGTACGGCGGCCACCTCGGCATCGTCGGCGAGCAGTTCGTACAGGCCGCGGGTGACCAGCACGTAGCCGCCGGGGGCGGCGAAGGCGTTGACCTCGGCCGAGTCGATCACGCCGAAGCTCCACGGCAGCTCCGGGCGGGTGGTCTGCGAGGCCAGCCAGCGTCCGATCAGGTTGACCCGGCGCTGCGCGTCGGCGTCCTCCAGCAGCGGCGCGGCGCCGAGGATGCGGCCGGCGATCTCCGGCCCCAGCGCCAGTTCCTCGGCCGAGAGTTCCTCCTCGGACTTGCCGGCGGCGGCGTCGGCGACCTCCAGCGCTTCGTTCGCGTGTCCGCCGAACGCGCCGCCGCCGATCTGCGACAGCAGCCCGCGTGCCGCCGAGATGCCGCCGCGCTTGCGTGCCTGGGTGCTGCCGCCGCGTGCGCCCGGGCGCGCCTCGGCGGGGAAGGCGACGCTGGTCGCGGTCCAGCCGTGGTCGCGCGCGTAGTCCGCGGCGGCGTCCGTGCCGGCGCGATAGGACTGCAGCAGCGCCATCTGCGCGCCGTCGTAGCCGGCCGCCTGCAGCGTGCTCTCGTCCAGGCCGCGCACGCCCGCGGTTTCGGTGACGCGGCCCTTGCCGGCCTTGCCGGTGAACAGGGCGCGCACGTCGGCCGCGGCGCCTTCGGTGCCGGCCGGCGCCATGCGCACATCGTTGACGCGCACATAGCCGGACTGGCCCGCGGGCAGGGCGATCCGGAACCACATCCCCTGCTGCCCGGCGACCGTCACGCTCGCCCCGCGCGCGAGCGTGGCCACCGTCGGCGCCTTGAAATCGGGCGCGCCGTGCACCTGCACCGCGGCCTTGTGCACCACCGCCGAGGTGGCGCCGGCCCACGCCGGAGCGGCGAGCGCGAGTCCCAACATCAACACGATGGCGAGGCGGGCGGCGAGGGCAGGCATCGGGAGCTCCATCCGGGCGTGTGGTCAACGGGCAGGCGGTGGGCGCCTTGTTACGGCGGCCGCCAGAACGATTCCAACGCAATTGCGTCGGTCGCGAGGCCACATGCGGTGGATTCAACCTGCCCCCGCCGGCACTTGCAAGCTGCGCCGCAGCGGTCCGCCGGCTTTCAGTCGGAGGGCGATGGCGCCGCCGGGGTGGCGTCGGTGCTGCCGTCCGCGCGCTCGTCGGCGGCGAAGGCATCGTGCGCCGACAACGCCCGCTCGTCGCTGCTGGCGAGCAGCCGCCCGAGCACCGAGCACACCCGCGCGCGAGTCTGCGCGATCGGCTCGTCCTGCGCGACCGCCACGCTGATCAGGCTGGCCACGCGCACGCTGCCGTCGTCCGGCAGCACTTCATCGTGCCCGGCCAGGTGCTCGCGCAGTGCCCGCAGTTCGCGCTGCGCGGTGGCGGCGACGGTGGCGCGGTCGGGCCCGCCCCACATCAGCACGGTGACGTCGACCAGCGATTCCCACAGCCAGCTCTTGTATTCGACCACGCCCTCCAGCGCCGTGGCCTCGGTGCCGCGGTACAGCCAACCGCGCAGGCGGCGCCGGTATTCGCGGATGCGGCGGCCGAGCGCGCGCGGATCCAGGCCCGGGTCCGGGACGAAGCGCAGCCGCGCCAGCGCCAGCCAGCGGTCGCGGTCGGGATCGAACTGCGGCCGGTAGTCGTCGTTGCCGACCGCGCGCCCGCGCTGGGTGGCGGCATACACCCGGCACAGTCCGAAGCACAGGCTGACGAAGCCGAGCGCGGCGAAGATGTCGAAGAACACGCCGAACGCGGTCAGGCCGACGAAGGCGACCGCCACCAGCGTCAGGTTGCCGGCGACGAACACCTGGTCGATCTCCCAGGCTGGTTCGCCGCGCCAGAAGGTCAGGCCGCTGACCAGCACCAGCAACGCCGCAAGCAGGTACTTGAAGCCGGCCGGCGGCATCCAGATCGCGTTGTGCGCGAGCAGCGCCTCGACCGCCTCGGCGTGGATCTCCACGCCGGGCATCAGCGGGTCCACCGGCGTGGGCTTGGCGTCGTTGAGGCCGGAAGCGTTGTAGCCGACCAGCACCACGCGGTCGGCGAGCGCAGGCACAGGCTCGGCGGCGGCGCGGCAGATGCGCCGGCCCTCGATCAGGTCGGCCGCGCTGATGCCCGGCAGGCGCGTGTGCGCGCGCCAGTTCGCCCGCACCACTGGCGGGTACGCCGCCAGCGGTCGGCCTTCGGCGTGCGCGGCCAGGCGCAGCGCCAGCGACGGCAACGCCCAGTCGCCGACGGGTTTGCGCAGCGGGATGTCGCGCAACACGCCGTCGGTATCGCGGGCCACGTCCAGCAGCGCGCTGTTGCGCGCCATCGCCTCGCCGTAGGGCAGCAGCAGCGCGATCCGCGGCCCGGGGCGTGCCGCCGGCGCCGTCGTCGCGAATGCGCCCGGCGCCTGCGCCACCGGAATCGCGCCGGGGGCGGCGTCGAAGTCCGCATGCACGCGCGAGGCGCCGAACAGGAAGCGGCCTTGCCCGCCGGCGGCCATCGCCTCCAGCGTGGCATCGCCGATCGGGTCCCGGGCGGAAGGCTCCACGAACAGAATGTCGAAACCGACCGCGCGCGCGCCGGCGCGGTCCAGCGCGTCCAGCAGGTCGGCGTGGCGTTGCCGGCTCCAGGGCCAGCCGCCTTCGCCGCGCCTGCGGTAGTACTCGATCGAGCAGTCGTCGATTTCCACCACGACCACGCGCCCGGACGGTTCGGGTTCCCACGGCCGCAGCTTGATCGCCTGGTCGAAGATCGCGTTCTCGGCCGCCGCCAGGTTGCGCTCGTGATGCCAGTCCCACGCCAGCCAGCCCAGCGCCACCAGCACCAGCAGCGGATAGAACGCGAAGCGCAGCCGCAGCGCCGCGCGCGCGAACGGCCGCCGGTAGCCGCGCTCGAACGCGCCCCAGCGGTTGACGAAGGTGTAGCCGAGCCAGGCGAACCCGGCTTCCAGCCGCGACGCCAGGCGCTCGCGCCACTGCTTGCCCTTGCCCATTGCATGCATCCCCGTGCAGGTGCGGGCCGCGGGCACCCGCGGCGAGCATCATTCCCGTCGCGCACGGGTGTCAAGCGTCGCCCCGCGCGGGCCCGCGTCAACGGTCGCGGTCGATCGCCTTGCGGCCCAGCGCCGCCAGCACCTCGGTGCGCTCGCCCAGCGGCGTCAGCGCCTGCTCCATGGCTGCGCGCAAGGCCTGCAACCGTGCGCGCGAGGCGTCGATGCCGAGCAGCGCCGGGAAGGTGGCCTTGACCTGGGCGGCGTCCTTGCCGGCGGTCTTGCCCAGGGTGGCGCTGTCGCCCTCGATGTCGAGCAGGTCGTCGCGGATCTGGAACGCGAGCCCGAGCGCGTCGGCGAAGCGGTCGAGTCGCTCGCGCGTGGACGCGTCCGCACCCGCGGCGAGTGCGCCCAGCCGCACCGCCGCGCGCAGCAGCGCGCCGGTCTTGAGCGCGTGCAGACGTTCGAGGGCGGAAGCGGGGTCGGAGTGGATTTCGCCCCGATGATTCGCCATCGTCGCCACCGGCAAAACTTCGCTCCGATCCCGTTGCCACTGTCCGGTGGCGTCGATGTCCAGCGCCTGGCCGCCGCACATGCCGCGGGCGCCGGCGGCCACGGCCAGTTCCTGCAGCATCGCCACGCGCGCCGGCGCCGGCAGCGGCGCCTGCGCCAGCAGTTCGAAAGCCAGCGCCTGCAGCGCGTCGCCGGCGAGGATCGCGGTGGCCTCGCCGAAAGCGACGTGCACGGTCGGCTTGCCGCGGCGCAGGGCATCGTCGTCCATCGCCGGCAGGTCGTCGTGCACCAGCGAGTAGGCGTGGATCAGTTCGACCGCGGCGGCGGCGTGGTCCAGCGCCGCGGCATCGCAGCCGAAGGCGCTGCCGGTGGCGTAGACCAGCAGCGGGCGCATGCGTTTGCCGCCGTCCAGCGCGGCATGGCGCATCGCCGCGTGCAGGCGCTGCGGCGACGTGTCGGCGGCGGGCAGGGCGGCGGCCAGGGTGGCTTCGACCCGCGCGCGCCACTGCGCCAGGCGCGCGTCGGGCGGCGCCGGCTCAGGCATCCGCGGACGGCGGCGCGCCGGGGAACGGTTCGGCGCCGGCCGGGTCTTCCGGGTCGCTGAGCAGGCGCACGCGCAGTTCGGCCTGCTCCAGCGCGCTCTGGCAGCGGCGATAGAGGCCGACGCCGCGCTCGTAGGCGGCCAGCGATTCCTCCAGGCTCATCTCGCCGTGTTCCATCTTCTCGACCAGTTGCTCGAGCGCGTCGAGCGAGGCCTCGAAATCGGCGACCGGAGAGGGTTCGGAAACGGGCTTGCGGACCATGGCCGCAGTGTGCGGCCGCGCCTGTCGACGGTCAATGCGCCGCGGCTAGCGGCGCCAGTGCAGGCGGGCGCCGCGGTCGTGCAGCCAGCGCGCGAAGTCGGCGGACAGGATGCGGTCGCCGGCCGCCAGCAGCGTGCCGTCGGCGCTCGACAGCAGCGGCAGTCGTTCGCGCCGCCAAGGCGGCATCCCGGCCTGCTGCAGCACGTGCTTGAGCGCGTGGTGGTGCCGGCGGCCGGGCAGCACGATGCGTTCGCCGCCGCGGCGGGCGTGCGCCGTCAACGGCGCATCGAAGCCGTGGCTGCCTTCCAGTTGCAGTGTGCCGCCGCCCGGCAGCGCCAGCGGCGCGCGGCCGTCCCAGCGGCAGTGCCAGCCGGCGGGCAACGGCGTCTGCCGCCTGCCTGCATGCAGCAGGCCGCGCCAGCGGCGGACGCAGGCATTGGACCAGGCGAACGCGGCTTCAGCATCCGGCGCCGCCTGCAGCAGGTCCGCCTCGATCCGGGCAATGCCGCTCGCCGGCAGCGGCGGCAAACTGCAGGCCTCGATCCAGCGCCGCAGCACCCGCGCGCGGCGCGCAACCGGCAGCGCCAGCAGCGCGGCGACGGCGAGGGTGTGCGGATCGTCGGTGGCGGCCGCGGCCAGCGCCCGCGCGTCCTCCGCCTGGAGCAGGTCGGTGGCGGCGGCGCTCAGTGCGGCGCTGCGGGCGAAGGCGGCGCCGGCCTGGGGCCAGCGCCGCTGCAGCAACGGCAGCACCTGGTGGCGCAGGAAGTTGCGGTCCTGCGCGGGGTCGGCGTTGGCCGGGTCCTCGATCCAGCGCAGGCCCTGGCGTTGCGCATGCGCGAGCAGCTCGCTGCGTGGCAGGTCGAGCAGCGGCCGCCACAGCCAGCCACGGCCATGGCGGCGCCACGGCCGCATCGCGGCCAGGCCGTCGGGGCCGGAGGCGCGCAGTGCGCGCAGCAGGAAGGTTTCGGCCTGGTCGTCGCGATGGTGGGCGAGGGCGAGGATTTCGCCCTCGTGCAGCTCCGCGGCGAAGGCGGCGTGGCGCGCCGCCCGCGCAGCCGCTTCGAGCCCGCCGCCATGCTCGCGCGCGACGGCGACGTGGACGACCTGCAGCGGCACTCCCAACTCCGCGCAGACTCCCCGGCAATGCGCGGCCCAGGCGTCGGCGTCGGCCTGCAGGCCGTGGTGGACATGCAGTGCGCGCAGGCCATGCGTGCGTACCTGCGGCGCGGCGGCCAACAGGTGCAGCAGCACCGTCGAATCCAGCCCGCCGCTGAAGCCGACCAGGATGCCGCTCGCCGCGGGGTCGATCCCGGCGGGCGGCCGCAGGTCGGGGAGCAGGGCGTCGCGCATGCCGCCATGGTGGCACGTCCCGGCCCCGGGCCTGGCCGCCGGATGCCTTGCCCGATTTCGATCCGCCGCGCGATTCCGGCTGCGGCCAGGCCCGCTTCAGGCCGCCTCGTAGGCGCCGTAGCCGCGCAGGCGCCGGTAACGGCGTTGCAGCAGCTCGTCCAGCGGCTGCTGCTGCAGCGCGTCGAGCTCGTTCAGCAGCACGGCCTTCAGGCGCCTGGCCATCTGCATCGGGTTGCGGTGGGCGCCGCCGATCGGCTCGCGTACGACCTTGTCGACCAGGCCCAGTTCCTTCAGCCGTCTGGCGGTCAGGCCCAGTTGCTCGGCCGCGTCGCGGGCCTTGTCCGCGGTCTTCCACAGGATCGAGGCGCAGCCTTCCGGGGTGATCACCGAGTAGGTGCTGTATTCGAGCATCAGGGTGCGGTCGCCGACGCCGATCGCCAGCGCGCCGCCGGAACCGCCCTCGCCGATCACGGTGCAGATGATCGGGGTGCGCAGTTCGGCCATTTCCAGCAGGTTGCGCGCGATCGCTTCGGACTGGCCGCGTTCCTCGGCGCCGATGCCCGGATACGCGCCCATGGTGTCGATGAAGGTCAGCAGCGGCAGCCCGAAGCGCTCGGCCAGCTTCATCAGCCGCAGCGCCTTGCGGTAGCCCTCCGGCCGCGGCATGCCGAAGTTGCGCTTGAGCTTGGCCTTGGTGTCGCGGCCCTTTTCGTGGCCGATCACCACCACGCTGCGGCCGTCGATGCGGGCCAGGCCGCCGACGATGGCGGCGTCGTCGGCGTAGGCGCGGTCGCCGGCCAGCTCCTGGAACTCGTCGCAGATCACCCGCAGGTAGTCCAGGGTGTAAGGCCGGGCCGGATGCCGCGAGAGCTGCGAGACCTGCCACGGGGTCAGGTCGCGGAAGATGTGCGCGGTGCGCTGGCGCAGCTTGTTCTCCAGCGCGTGCACCTCGGCATCGATGTCGACCGCGGGCGCGTGGCTGGCATGGCGCAGTTCCTGGATCTTGGCTTCCAGATCGGCGATCGGCTGCTCGAAATCGAGGTAGTTGGGGTTCATGCGCGGGCGAGTGGCGGAAAGGCCACAGTTTAGCCCAGCGCCGGCCGGGCCCCACGGAGCGGGGCAGGTGGTGGTGGTTGCGCGGCAAAGCGGTCCCCCGCATCCGCCCTGCGGGCACCCTCTCCCCGCTTGCGGGGAGAGGGACGGCTTCGCGCAGCGAAGCGGGGTGAGGGGTGCCGCTTTGCCGGCTAGGCCCAGGGCTTGGCGATCGCCAGCCGCACCGTGCGCACGCCGGGCAGGCGGCGCAGCAGCCCGGGCAGGGCGGCGTCCACGCGCACACCCCGGCCGCCGTTGATGCTCAGCCGCCCGACCGCGGTGCCGGTGATCGCCTCGATCAGCAGCGGGGTGCTGCCCGCATGCGCCTGCAGGGCGCGCGCGAATTGCCCCAATGCCTGGCCTTCGCGCAGGTCCAGCTTCACCGCCAGCCGCTGCGCGTGCTGGCTGCAGACCTGGGCGTAGTCCCAGCAGCGGCGCGCGCGCAGCGAAAACCCGCCGCTGAACTCGTCCTCGCGCAGGCCGCCTTCGACCAGCAGGATGCGGTCGCGGGTGAGCAGCGGCGCGTACTCGTGCCAGGCCTCGGAGAAGAACGCGCACTCGACCCGGCCGTGGCCGTCCTCCAGTTGCACGAACGCCTGCGAGTCGCCACGCCGACGCAGGCCCACGACCTGGCCGGCGACCACCACCGTGGCTTCCTGGCGCCAGCCGCGGCGCTCGTCCTCGGGGCGTTCGCTCCACAACCGGTCGAGATCGCCCAGGTGGTGGCCGAGCAGCGCGTGCAGCTCGGCGCGGTAGGGATCCAGCGGATGCCCGCTGAGGTAATGGCCGAGGGTGTCGCGCTCGCCCTGCAGGCGTTGCAGCAGCGGCCATTCGTCGGCCTCGGGCAGCTCGAGCCGCAGCTCCGGCGCCGCCGCGGGGCCGCCGAACAACGACACCTGGCCGGCTTCGCGCTCGCGCGCCAGCTGCTCGGTGGCCTTCAGCACTTCCGGCAGCTGCAGCATCAGCGAGGCGCGGTTGCGGCCCAGCGCATCCAGCGCGCCGGCGTTGACCAGCGCCTCGAGCGCGCGCTTGTTGAGCTTGGTGGAATCCACCCGCCGGCAGAAGTCGAGCAGGTCGACGAAAGTGCCGCCGTGGTCGCGCTCGGCGGCGATCGCCTCGCAGGCGCCGCGGCCGACGCCTTTCACCGCACCCAGGCCGTAGCGGATCACCCCGGTGCAGGCAGGCGCCGGTTGCGCCGCCTCGCCGGCGGTCGCGGTCGCAACGGGCGCGGATCCGGGCCGCGCCGGTAAGGCCCGGTCCGCCTCCGGGGCCGGCGGGCCGGACACGGACGCAGGCATCGCCTCGAACATGTAGTCCGAAGCGTTGACGTCCGGCGGCAGCACCGCCAGCCCCATCGCCCGCGCCTCGTCGAGGAAGCCGACCACCTTGTCGGTGTTGTCCATGTCGCTGGACAGCACCGCGGCCATGAACTCGGCCGGGTGGTGCGCCTTCAGCCACGCGGTCTGGTAGGACACCAGCGCGTAGGCCGCGGCGTGCGACTTGTTGAAGCCGTAGCCGGCGAACTTTTCCAGCAGGTCGAAGATCGGGCCGGACTCGCGCGCCGGAATGCCGTGGTGCTCGAGCGCGCCGGCCTCGAACTTGGCGCGCTCCTTGGCCATTTCCTCGACCTTCTTCTTGCCCATCGCCCGGCGCAGCAGGTCGGCACCACCGAGCGAATAGCCGGCCAGGATCTGCGCGGTCTGCATCACCTGTTCCTGGTACACGACCACGCCGTAGGTCGGCGCCAGCACCGGTTCCAGCAGCGGATGCGGGTACTTCACCTCGGCGCGACCGTGCTTGCGCTCGATGAAGTCCGGGATCAGGGCCATCGGCCCGGGGCGGAACAGCGACACCAGCGCGATCAGGTCCTCGAAGCGGTCCGGCTGCGCGCGCTTGAGCAGCTCGCGCATGCCGCGCGATTCGAACTGGAACACGGCGACGGTGTCGCCGCGGGCGAACAGTTCGTAGGTGGCCGTGTCGTCCAGCGGGATTGCCGAGATGTCGAGTAGGGCGTCTTCAGGAGCGCCCCTCATCTGCCCTTCGGGCATCTTCTCCCCGCGGGGCGGGGAGAAGGGAGTCGGTGCGGGCTGCGCCCGCTTCTGGTTGATCGCCTTGACCGCCCAGTCGATGATCGTCAGCGTGCGCAGGCCGAGGAAGTCGAACTTGACCAGGCCGACCGCCTCCACGTCGTCCTTGTCGAACTGGGTCACCGGGTTGCGGCCGCCGCCGTGGCCGTCGTGCTCGGCGAACAGCGGGCAGAACTCCGACAGCGGCGTCGGCGCGATCACCACGCCGCCGGCGTGCTTGCCGGCGTTGCGGGTCAGGTCCTCCAGCTGCAGCGCCAGGTCGATCAGGTCGCGGACGTCGTCTTCGGCGGCGTAGCGCGCGATCAGCTCGTCGGAGCGCCAGTCCTCGTCGTTGCGCGACTTCTCGGTGCGGCCGAGCGCGTCTTCCAGGCTGATGCCCAGGGTCATCGGCACCAGCTTGGCGATGCCGTCGACGAAGCCGTAAGGGAAGCCGAGCACGCGCCCGGTGTCGCGCACCACCGCCTTGGCGGCCATGGTGCCGTAGGTGATGATCTGGCTGACGCGGTCGCGGCCGTACTTGCCGGCGACGTAGTCGATCACCTCGTCGCGGCGGTCCATGCAGAAGTCGATGTCGAAGTCCGGCATCGACACGCGCTCGGGGTTGAGGAAGCGCTCGAACAGCAGGTCGTAGGGCAGGGGGTCGAGGTCGGTGATGCCCAGCGCCCAGGCCACCAGCGAACCGGCGCCGGAACCGCGGCCGGGGCCGACCGGGATGTCGTGGTCCTTGGCCCAGTTGATGAAGTCGGCGACGATCAGGAAGTAGCCGGGGAAGCCCATCTTGACGATGACCTCCAGCTCCGCGGCCAGGCGCGCATCGTAGTCGGCGCGGGTCTTGCCGGCGGCCAGCGGATGGCGCTGCAGCCGGCGCTGCAGGCCTTCGCGGGCGCGGCCGTGGATCCAGCTGTCCAGGGTCTCGTCGTCCGGCACCGGGAACGCGGGCAGATAGTAGGTGCCCAGCGCCAGCTCCAGGTTGCAGCGCGTCGCCAGCGCCAGCGCGTTGTCGAGCGCGTCGGGCACGTCGGCGAACAGCGCGGCCATCGCCTCGGCGGGCTTGAGGAACTGTTCGGCGCTGTAGTCGTGCGGGCGTTTGGGGTCGTCGAGCACGCGTCCGCTGGAGATGCACACGCGCGCTTCGTGGGCGTGGAAGCCGGCGGCATCGAGAAAACGCACGTCGTTGCTGGCGACCACCGGGATGCCGCGCGCGGAGGCGGCCGCCAGGGCGAAGGCGTTGAAGGCTTCCTCGCCCTCGCGCCCGGTCCGGGTCAGCTCCAGGTGCAGGCGCTCGCCGGTATGGCGCTGCCAGTCGGCCAGCCACTGCTCGGCCAGCTCGTGCTTGCCGGCCGCGGCCAGCCGGCCGGCCTCGCTGTGACGGCCGGCCAGCGCGAACAGCCCGGCGTTGTGCTCGCGCAGCCAGTCCGGCCGCAGCACCACGCCGTCGTGGCGCTGGCCCTCCATCCAGGCGCGGGTGAGCAGCCGCGACAGCGTCAGGTAACCGTCGCGGTCGCGGCACAGCAGGGTCAGGCGCGTGGCCGGCTCGTCGCCCTCGGCCAGCAGCACGTCGGCGCCGGCGACCGGCTTGACGCCTTTCGCCTCGGCGGCCTTGTAGAACTTGACCAGCGCGAACAGGTTGTTGTGGTCGGTGACCGCGACCGCCGGTTGCCCCAGCGCCACGCAGCGCTCGACGAGTTCCGGGATGCGGATCGTCGAGTCGAGCAGCGAGTATTCGCTGTGCAGGTGCAGGTGGACGAAGCGGGCGGACATGCCTTCCCGGGAGGGCGACGAAGGACTGCAGTGAGTGCCAGCAGCCTAGCTTCGCCCCCGCGGGCGAACAAGGCTTGACACCCCGGACGGCCGCGCGCCGCGGCGCGGCGGCACGCTCAGAAGATGTGGAACAGCGCGCGCGGGCGGGCGTTGTCGCCAGCGTAACGGCTCTGGTTCACGTGCAGGTGGTGGCGCCACAACGCGACCTCGGCCAGGCGATCGCGGATCCAGGCGCGGCGCCGCGCCGGGCCGTCGCCCGGCGGCCGCGCCTCGTCGCGGTAGGCGCAGAAGTCGCGGTACTCGTCGGCTTCGGCGGCGAACGCCGGCCACGCCAGTTCGATCAGCAGCACGTCGTCGAGCTTGCCGATCAGGGGCTCGTGGTCCGGGATCAGGTCGTCGTCCTGGTCGATGTAGGCCAGCAGGCGGTGCAGCCGCGCGCGCAGCGCGGCGTCGGCGTCCCAGTCGGCGTCCGCCAGCAGCGTGCGCAGCGCCTCCAGCCGGCGCAGGCGATGATCGAGTACGTCCTGCGCGGCCGCGGGCGGCAGCGAGGCCAGCCACAGGCACAGGTCGTGCACGCGCCGGGCGTCCACGTGCGGCGCGGCGGGATGGATGTCGTGCAGCAGGCGGTCGAACCGGGCGACCGCCTGCGGGCGCAGCGACAGGCCCGGAGGCAGCGGCGCCTGCGCGTCGGGCGCGGGGAAACCGGCGAACGGCAGCGGTTCTTCGGTGACGGTGGGGATGGCAGCGCGCATGGCACACCTCGCTGGTCCGGCCGGTGGCGGCGAAGCGGTGCGCGTCGGCCGGCGTGCGCGACCGCGATCCGGGGCCTCGGCGAGGCCCGCGGGCCAGCAGGGCCCGCGCGCGGAGCGGGCAGCGAACCCGTTCCGGCGGTGCGGATCCGCGTGCGGCGGGTCCGCCGGCGACCGCCCCAGGGCGGGCGCGGTCGATCTATCGATACGCGCCGAGCATGCGCCGTTGCGGCGGGTTTGTCGTGCGGCAAAAGTCGGGGTGACCCTCGGCCGGGATTCAGGCCGGCAGGCCGTGCGGCGGGCATTCAGCGAACAGATCCGGACCCTGCAGGCACGCGCGCACCGGGGCAAAGCTGCGGCGGTGCGCCGGACATGGCCCGAATCGTGCGAGCGCGTCCAGGTGCGCCGGCGTGGCATAGCCCTTGTGCTCGTCGAAGCCGTAGTCCGGCCAGCGCGTGTGCAGCGCGCGCATGTGGCGGTCGCGCGCGACCTTGGCCAGGATCGAGGCGGCCATGATCGCGCGGTCGCTGGCGTCGCCGCCGACGATGGCCTCGGCGGCGCACGGCAGCCCGGGCGGCACCACGTTGCCGTCGATCCGCGCCAGCAGCGGCCCGGGGGCCTCGAGCGCGGACAGCAGCCCGTCCAGCGCGCGACGCATGCCCAGCAGCGTGGCCTGGAAGATGTTGACGCGGTCGATCTCCTCGACCTCCACGAACACGATTCGCCAGGCCAGCGCACGCGCCACGATGCGCGGGTACAGCGCTTCGCGACGCTCGGCGCTGAGCTGCTTGGAATCGTCCAGGCCGTTGACCGGGGTACGCCCCGGCGCGAACGCCACCGCCGCGACCACCACCGGCCCGGCCAGCGGTCCGCGTCCGGCCTCGTCGACCCCGGCGATCAGCGGACGGACAGCGTCAGGCGGGGAGGGCGGCTCGGCGTGCATGGCGCGAGTGTGGCCGCGGAGCGGGACGCAGCGCAATCGCCCGCCGCGCTACGGCAAGGCGGCCGTGCCGGACTGCCGCGTCCCGGCGTCGCCCGGCAGCTCCAGCACCGCCGCGGCTGCGTGCGCGGACGCGTCCCGGCGCAGGCTCTCGTGGAGGGCGCGGAACCGCGGCCGCAGCGCTGCCACCGCCTCGGGCTGGGCAAACCATTGCAGCACCGCGGCGGCGAGATTCTGCGGGGTGCAGGCGTCCTGCAGCAGTTCCGGCACCAGTTCCTCGCCGGCGAGCACGTTCGGCAGGCCGACGAAGCGCGACTTCAGCAGCCCCAGCGTCTTGACGATGCGGTAGCTCGCCGGCGCGATGCGGTGGCCGATCACCATCGGCCGCTTGCACAGCATCGCCTCCAGCGCGGCGGTGCCCGAGGCCAGCAGCACCACGTCGGCGGCAATCATCGCCGCCTGCGCCTGCCCGTCGAGGATGCGTACGCGCGCGGGTGGGTACGCGGCCGCGGACACCTGCGACTGGATCGCCGCGCGACAGGCGGCGTTGGCGGCAGGCAGCAGGAGTTGCAGCTCGGGGATCTCGCGCGCGATCAGCGCCGCGGCTTGCAGGAACAGCGGCAGCATGCGCTCGATTTCCCCGAGCCGGCTGCCCGGCAGCAGCGCCAGCACCGGGTCGTGGAAGGCGACGCCGAGCGCGGTGCGCACGCCGGCGCGGTCGGGTTCCAGCGCGATCGCGTCGGCCAGCGGATGGCCGACGAAGCGCGCGTCCACGCCATGCCGTGCGTAGATCGCCGGCTCCATCGGGAACAGGCACAAGACGCGGTCGGCGCTGCGGCCGATCCTTTCGGCGCGCGATTCCCGCCAGGCCCACACCGAGGGACTGACGTAGTGCACGGTGCGCACGCCGCGGCGCTTGAGCCAGCGCTCCACGCCGAGGTTGAAGTCGGGGGCGTCGATGCCGACGAACACGTCCGGCCGCCACGCCAGCGTCCGCTCGCGCAGTTCGCGGCGCAGGCGCAGCAGGCGCGGCAGATGGCGCAGCACTTCCGCCAGTCCCATCACCGCCAGTTCGCCGGCGTCGTGCCAGGTGTCGACCCCGGCCGCGCGCATCGCGTCGCCGCCGATGCCGGCGAATTGCGCCCCGGGACAGCGCGCGCGCAGCGCCGCGACCAGGCCGGCGCCGAGCTGGTCGCCGGAAGCCTCGCCGGCGCACAGCGCGATGCGCACCGGACCGGGCCTCACCGCAGCAACGGCCGCTCGCCGCGCTCGATGAACTCGAGCAGCGCGCGCACGTCGTCGCTGTCGCGCGCCAAGGCGGCGAGTTGTTGCTTGGCCTCGTCCAGCTTCACCCCGGACACGTACAGCGCGCGGTAGGCGCGCTTGATCGCGGCGATGCGCTCGCCGTCGAAGCCGCGGCGCTTCAGGCCTTCGGCATTGACCCCGCGCGGGCGGCCGTAGCCTTCCTGCGCGACCAGCACGTACGGCGGCACGTCGCCGTTGACGAACGCGCCCATGCCGACGAAGGCATGGGCGCCGATGCGGCAGAACTGGTGCACGCCGACGAAGCCGCTGAGGATCACGTGGTCGCCGATCTCCACGTGCCCGGCGAGGGTCGCGTTGTTGGAGAACACGCAGTGGCTGCCGACCCGGCAGTCGTGGGCGATGTGGACGTAGGCCAGCAGCCAGTTGTCGTCGCCGATGCGGGTGACGCCGCCGCCGTTGCCGGTGCCGCGGCTGATGGTGGCGAATTCGCGGATCACGTTGCGGTCGCCGATCAGCAGCTCGGTGCGCTCGCCGCCGAACTTCTTGTCCTGCGGGTCGCCGCCGATGGCGGCGTGGCCGTGGATGCGGTTGTCGCGGCCGATCCGGGTCGGGCCGTGGATGCTGCAGTGGGCGCCGACGACGGTGCCGTCGCCGATTTCCACTTCGGGGCCGATGACGCTGAACGCGCCGACCGCGACGCCGGCGCCGAGCCGCGCCGACGGGTCGATCACGGCGCTGGCGTGGATGCCGGGCGCGCTGCCGGCCATGTCAGCCCGCCACTTCCGCGCACAGCACCTCGGCGCAGGCGACCTGTTCGCCGTCGACCCGGGCGCTGCCGTGGTACAGGGCCATGTTGCGGATGTTGCGCTTGAGCTCGACCACGAGCTCCAGGCGATCGCCGGGCACCACCATCCGGGTGAACTTGGCGTTGTCGATCTTGACCAGGTAGAACAGCTTGCCGTCGGCGTCGGTGCCCTGCGAAAGCTGGGTCAGCAGGCCGCCGGCCTGCGCCAGCGCCTCGATCACCAGCACCCCCGGCATCACCGGATGCCCGGGGAAATGGCCCGGGAAGAACGGCTCGTTGACGCTCACGTTCTTGATGCCGACGATGCGCTTGTAGGCTTCGAACTCGACCACCCGGTCCACCAGCAGGAACGGATAGCGGTGCGGCAGCAGTCTCTGGATGGCGATGACGTCGATTGGCAATTGCACGTTGGGCATGTCCATGAGGGGGCGCTTGTCCATGAGGGGCGCGACCGCCGCCGCGGAGGGGTTCGGTGCCGGGTAACGACCGGCGCCGCCAGCGTTCAATTATCGCGCAAAGCGCCGAGCCGGCGGGCGAGGGCGTCCAGCTGCTTGAAGCGCGCGGCGCTCCTGCGCCAGCGGCGGTTGTCCATCAGCGGGGTGCCGGAGGAATATTCCCCGGGTTCGCGGATCGAGTGCGTCACCAGGCTCATCGCGGTGACCACGACGCGGTCGCACAGCTCCAGGTGCCCGAGCACGCCGGCGCCGCCGCCGATCAGGCAGTAGCGGCCGATCGTGGCGCTGCCGGCGACCGCCGCGCAGCCGGCCATCGCGGTATGCGCGCCGATGCGGACGTTGTGGCCGATCTGGATCTGGTTGTCCAGGCGCACGTCCTCCTCCAGCACGGTGTCCTCGATCGCGCCGCGATCGATGGTGGTGTTGGCGCCGATCTCGCAGTCGTCGCCGACGACGACGCCGCCGAGCTGCGGCACCTTCAGCCAGCGGCCGGCGTCCATCGCCAGGCCGAAACCGTCGGCGCCGAGCACCGCGCCGGGATGGATCAGCACCCGCCGGCCCAGGCGCACGCGTCGCACCAGGGTGACGCGGGCGACCAGCTCGCACTGCGCGCCGACCACGCAGTCCTCGCCGATCGCGCAGCCGGGGCCGAGCACCGCGCCGGCCCCGACCACGCTGCGCGCGCCGATGCTGACGAAGGCGCCGACCTGCGCGTCCGGGTGCACCCTGGCGCTGGCGTCGACCACGGCGCTGGGGTGCAGGCCCGGCGCCGGCGCCGGGCGCGTCTCGAACAGCGCCGCGGCCCGGGCGAAAGCCACGTAGGGATCGGCGGCGATCAGCGCGGTGCCGGGATAGCCCTCGGCGTCGGCGGCGCGCAGCACCACGATCCCGGCGCGCGTATGCGCGAGCTGGCCGCGGTAGCGCGGGTTGGCGAGGAAGCCGAGCGAGGCCGGCGTCGCCTGCGCCAGGGTCGCGACCCCGGACACGGTCGTGGCGGGATCGCCATGCAGGCCCAGGTCCAGGCGTCGGGCGAGTTCCTCGGCGCTGAACGGCATGACGCGCCCGCGGCTAGAACTGGCCGCCGAAGGAGAACTGCAGGCGCTCGGTCTCGTCGAACGGCTCGGTCCGCAGCGGGATCGCGTAGCTGATCGAGATCGGGCCCATCGGCGAGCGCCACAGCAGCGCGACGCCGGTGGAGGCGCGCAGCAGGCCGGCGTCGAAGTCGGCCCAGTCCCGGTACACGTTGCCGAAGTCCAGGAATGCGGAGATGCGCGCCGCCTTGGTGTCGAACAGGCGCGGGAAGAACAGCTCCAGCGAGCCGACCGTCTTGACCGAGCCGCCGACCGGGCGGCTGAAGCCGAAGGCGCTGGCGGCGCGCGGGCCGAGGGTGTTGTCGACGAAGCCGCGCACGCGGCCGCCGGAACTGATGCCGCCGGCGTAGAAGTTCTCGAAGAACGGCAGGCCGTCCGCGGTCACGGTCTTGACGTAGTCGGGCGAGGTGCCGGCGATGCACGGGTCGCTGGGCGGCGGCGGTGGCGGCGGATTCGGGTTGCCGGTGGTGGGCGGGGTCGGCGGCGTGTAGCACAGGTCGCGGGTCACCGCGTCGCCGTAGCTGTCGCCGTAGCCCAGGTTGACGCCGGTGCGCAGGATCAGCGCCGGGCTCAGCGGCCAGTACCTCGAGTATTCGTATTCGAGCTTGTAGTACTCGGCGGTCGAGCCGGGCAGCGCCACTTCCGCGGAGATCCGCTGGTAGCTGCCCACGCTGGGCATGAAGTAGTCGTTGCGGGTATCGCGCGCCCAGGCCAGCTGCCCGCGCCAGGTGTGGAAGGTGCGGTTGCCGATGGCGTCGATGTAATCCACGATCTCGTCGGGCGAGGAACCTCTGAAAGCGAGGATCTCGTTGCTGTCGATGCCGAACAGCGCCGAGACGGAATCCCACTCGGTGATCGGCAGGCCCATCACCAGTTGTGCGGCGCCGCTGTTGGTCGAGTACTGGGCGACGTTGAAGTTCGAATAGTCGAACTCGCGCCACCACAGGTTGTAGCCCAGCGACATGCCCTCGTCGGTGAAGTACGGGTTGATGAAGGAGAAGTCGTAGCGCTTCTGGTAGTAGCTGCGCTGGGCAGCGACCGACATCCGGTTGCCGGTGCCCAGGAAGTTGTTCTCCGACAGCTGCACCGAGGTGGTGACGCCGCTGAGCTGGGAATAGCCGACGCCGAACATGAAGCTGCCGGACGTGGTCTCCTTGACCGTGTAGACGACATCGACCTGATCGTTGCTGCCGGGCACCGGGACGTTCTCCACGTCCACCGTCTCGAAGTAGCCCAGCCGCTGCAGCCGGACCTTGGAGCGGTCGATCGCGGCCTGCGCGTACCAGCTGCCCTCGAACTGGCGCATCTCGCGGCGCAGGACCTCGTCGGAGGTACGGGTGTTGCCCTTGAATTCCACCCGGCGGATGGTGACGCGCGGTCCGGGAATCACGTTGAGGGTGATGCCGACGGTGCGCTCGGCGCGGTCGACCTCGGGGAGGACGTCGACCTTGGCGAAGGCATAGCCGATGTTGGACAGGGTGAGGCTGATCGCGTCGGAGGTGAGGTCGAGCAGGCGCCGCGAGAACACCTGCCCGGGCTTGACGATCACCCGCTTCTCGACTTCTGCCTTCGGCAGCACCGTGTCGCCGGTGAGTTCGACCTTCGACAGCTTGTACTGCTCGCCTTCGCTGAGGCCGGCGCTGATGAACATGTCGCGCTTGTCGGGGCTGATCTCGACCTGGGTGCTGTCGAGGCTGAAATCGACGTAGCCGCGGTCCAGGTAGAACGCGTTCAGTTTTTCCAGGTCGCCGGAGAGCTTCTCGCGCGAATACTGGTCGTCGCGCCGGTACCAGCTCATCCAGTTGCTTTCCCTGGACTCCCAGTTGTCGGTGATGAGCTCCTGGTCGAACTTCTCGTTGCCGATCAGGTTGATGTGGCGGATGTTGGCCGCCTTGCCTTCCTTGACGTCGATGGTGACGTCCACGCGGTTGCGGTCCAGGCGCGCCACGGCCGGCGTGATCACGACGTTGTACTTGCCGCGGTTGTTGTACTGGCGGATCAGCTCCTGGGTGACGCGATCCAGGTTCATGCGGTCGAAGGTCTCGCCCTCGGCCAGGCCGATGTCGGCCAGGCCCTTGAGCAGGTCGTCGGTCTTGATGTCCTTGTTGCCGACCAGGGTGAGCTTGTTGATCGCCGGGCGCTCGACCACGGTCACCACGAGGATGTCGCCCTGGCGGTCCAGGCGCACGTCCTCGAAGAAGCCGGTCTTGTACAGCGCGCGGATCGCCTCGGCGGCGCGGGCGCGGTCGAGGCGGTCGCCGCGCTCCACCGGCAGGTAGGTGAACACGGTGCCGGCGGAGATGCGCTGCAGGCCGTCGACGCGGATGTCGCTGACGGTGAACGTGCCGGGCAGGATGGGAGCGGTGGCGGCCGGGGCCGGGAGCGCGAACGGACTGGCGGTCTGCGCCGGCGCCGGAAATGCGGTCGCGGACAATGCCGGGACCAGGGCGAGGGCGAGCAGGCGGCGAGGGGGGAGTCGCGTCATCGTCACTTCCGGTTGGAGATCGAGACCACCGCGGCTGCGGTGGCGGTGTCGTCGCTGCGCGGCCGCCGGAGCGTCAGCGCAGCAGTTGCAGGATGTCGTTGTAGAACGCCAGACCCATCAGCCCGGCCAGCAGCGCCAGTCCGATGTATTGCCCGGCGACCATCGCGCGTTCGCTCAGCGGGCTGCCCTTGACCAGCTCGATAAGGTAATACAGCAGGTGGCCGCCGTCCAAGACGGGGATGGGCAGCAGGTTGATGATCGCCAGACTGAGCGACAACAGGGCCAGAAAGTTCAGGAACCAGGCCGGTCCGAGCTGCGCCGAGGCGTTGGCGTAGCGGGCGATGGTGATCGGTCCGGAGACGTTCTCCACCGAGGCGCGGCCGGTGACCAGGCGGCCGATCATTCCCAGCGAGTCGCGGGTGAGCTTTCCGGTCTCCTGCAGCGCCGCGGGCACCGCCGCCAGCGGCCCGTGGTGCAAGGTGGCGTCGTAAGCCGGCAACGGCGCCATCGCCGGGCCGATGCCCAGCGCCCAGTAGCTGCCGCGCTGCGGGTCGACGCGGCGGCGCGGGGTGATTTCCAGCGCCAGCCGCTCGCCGTCCCGGCGCACCTCGACCATGGCCGCGCGCGCGCCGATCGCCTGCACCCGCGGGCCGATGTCGTCGAAGTTCGCGACCGCGACGCCGTCGATCGCGGTCACCCGGTCGCCTTCGGCCAGGACGCCCCAGGCGGCGCTGCCGGGTTCGATCCGCCCGATCACCGGCGGCAGCAGCTGGTGGCGCGGGGTCAGGCCGATGCGCGCGATCGCCTGCGGCTGGTCGACGTCGGCCGGCAGCTGCGACAGGCGCAGGCGGCGGCTGACGGTGGCGCCGGCGGCCGTGCGTACCTGCAGCGGGGTGTCGTGGCGGTCCAGCGCCGCGGTCGCCAGCGCCAGCGCCGCCTCGCTCCAGGTCGGCGTCTGTCGCTCGCCGACCGCCAGCAGGGTGTCGCCACGCTGCAGGCCGGCGGCGGCGGCGATGCCTTCGGCGTGGCCCACGACCGGAGCGAAATCCGGGCGCCCGATCACGAACATGGCCCACAGCAATGCCACGCACAGCAGCAGGTTGGCGAGCGGGCCGGCGGCGACGATCGCGATCCGGCGCCCGACCGACTGGCGGTTGAAGGCCTGCGGCGCGTCGGCGGCGGCGACCTCGCCCTCGCGCTCGTCGAGCATGCGGACATAGCCGCCCAGCGGCAGCGCGGCGATCGCGAATTCGGTGCCGTCGCGGCCACGGCGCGACCACAGCGCCTTGCCGAAACCCACCGAGAAGCGCAGCACCCGCACCCCGCAGCGGCGCGCGACCCAGTAGTGGCCGAATTCGTGGAAGGTCACCAGCACGCCGAGGCTGACGATCATCCACCACACCGAACCCAGGAACGTGCTCATGGCTGCGCGCTCATGCGCGGGCCCGCATGTCCGGCAGCGATCCAGGCCTCGGCGTGGCGGCGCGCGTGCGCGTCGGCGGCCAGCAGCGTGTCCAGCGAATCGGCGGCGGCGGCGGGCAGCGCGGCGAGGGTGTCTTCCACCAGCGCGGGAATCGACAGGAAACCGATCCGGCCCTGCAGGAACGCCGACACCGCGACCTCGTTGGCGGCGTTGAGCAGCGCCGGCGCGGTGCCGCCGGCCGCGAGTGCGGCAAACGCCAGACGCAGGCAGGGGAAGGCCTCCAGATCCGGCGGCTCGAACTCCAGCCGGCCGTGGGCCAGCAGGTCCAGGCCCGCGACCCCGGATTCGATCCGTTCCGGCCAGCCCAGGCCGACCGCGAGTGCGGTGCGCATGTCCGGCAGGCCCAGTTGCGCCAGGGTCGAACCGTCGACGAACTCGACCAGCGAATGCACCAGGCTCTGCGGATGCACCAGCACGCCGATGTCCGCGCCGGGCAGGCCGAACAGGTGGTGGGCCTCGATCACCTCCAGGCCCTTGTTCATCAGCGTGGCCGAGTCGACCGAGATCTTCGGGCCCATCGACCACTTCGGGTGCGCCACCGCCTGCGCCGGGGTGACCTCGCGCAGTTGTTCGCGGCTGCGGCCGCGGAACGGGCCGCCGGAGGCGGTCAGGAAGATCCGGCGCAGGCCGGCCCGGGCGCGGGCGCCGTCAGGGTTGCCGGCGTCGGCGCGCGCCGTCGCCAGGCACTGGAAGATCGCGTTGTGCTCGCTGTCGATCGGCACGATCCGGGCCCCGCCGCTGCGGGCCGCGGCGGTGAGCAGTTCGCCGGCCAGCACCAGCGATTCCTTGTTGGCCAGCAGCAGGCGCTTGCCGGCGCGCGCGGCCGCCAGGGTCGAGGCCAGGCCGGCGGCGCCGACGATCGCCGCGATCACGGTGTCGCAGGCGTCGCCGGCCACCAGCGCGTCCAGCGCGGCCTCGCCGCAGTGCGCCTGCGTGTCCAGGCCGGCGTCCTGCAGGCCTGCGCGCAGCGCGGGGAACGCGGAGGCCTCGGCGATCACCGCATGCCGCGGCCGGTGCGTGTGGCACAGCGCCAGCAGCGCCTCGACGTTGCGGCCGGCGGCCAGCACGCTGGCGCGCAGGCGTGCGGGGTGGCGCGCGATCACGTCGAGCGCCGAAGCGCCGATCGAACCGGTGGCGCCGAGCACGGCGACCTCGCGGGTGGTGGCCGACGGCATCATCTCAGAACCCGAGCCAGGCCTTGCCGAGCGCGAACACGGGCAACGCGGCGATCACGCCGTCGATGCGGTCGAGGATGCCGCCGTGGCCGGGGATCAGGTCGCCCGAATCCTTGGCGCCGACGTGACGCTTGAGCAGGCTCTCGAACAGGTCGCCGATCACCGAGAACCCGACCGCGACCAGCGCCACCAGCGCCACCGCCGGCAGCTGCGCCGCCGTGGCCCCGGCCAGCGGCGCGAACGCCAGCGCTACCGCGAGCCCGGCGACCAGGCCCCCGAACAGTCCCTCGACGGTCTTGTTGGGGCTGATCCGCGGGCTCAGCTTGCGGCGGCCATAGTGGCGGCCGACGAAATAGGCGCCGGAATCGGCGGCCCAGACGATCGCCAGCGCCACGAACAGCCAGCGGTGGCCGTTGGGCTGGCTGGCGTGCAGCACCCCCAGCGCGCACCAGGCCGGGACGATCGCCAGGGTGCCGGCAGCGAGCTTGAACACCCGCCCGTGGGTGGCGTGGTCGGAAGCGAAGCCGAAATGCTTCAGCCACAGCGCCGCCAGCAGCCACCAGATCACGCCCAGCACCACCATGATCTGCAGCAGCACGTAGCTGAAACCTTCGCTGGTGCGCGAGGCCCAGACGATGGCGACCATCAGCGCCAGGTTGGCCACCAGCAGCACGGTCCGCGCCAGGGTGTCGTCGATGTCGGCGAGCCGGAACCATTCCCACAGCCCGGCGAGGAAGACCACGGCGGCCAGCGCCACCAGCCACGGCGTCGGCAGCAGCAGGATCGCGGCGATCGCCAGCGGGGTCAGCACCAGCGCTGCGAGCACGCGGGTCTTGGTCATGCGGAAGTCTCGTCCTGGGAACCTGCGACCTGGGCGCCGGTGAGGCCGAAGCGGCGTTCGCGGCTGGCGTAATCGTCGAGGGCGCGTCGCAGTGTGGCCGCATCCAGCTCCGGCCACAACGTTTCGGTGAACCACAGTTCGGTGTAGGCCAGCTGCCAGAGCAGGAAATTGCTGATCCGGAAGTCGCCGCCGGTGCGGATGAACAGATCCGGCGGAGGCAGGTCGGCCAGCGCCACGCGGCTGGCGAACAGGGCCTCGTCGATGGCCTGCGGCTGCAACCGGCCGGCGGCGACGTCGGCGGCCAGGCTGCGCGCGGCGGCGGCGATGTCCTGGCGGCCGCCGTAACTGGCGGCGATGGCCAGCTGCAGGCGGGTGTTGCCGACGGTCAGCGCCTCGGCCTGGTCCATGCGCGCGCGGATCGCGTCGGAGAAGCGCATGCGCTCGCCGATGAAGCGGACGCGCACGCCGCGGCGGTGCAGTTCGGCGACCTCGCGCTCCAGGGCGTTCATGAACAGCTTCATCAGCGCGCCGACCTCTTCCTGCGGCCGCCCCCAGTTCTCGCTGGAAAAGGCGAACAGGGTCAGCGCCTGGATCCCGGCGTCGAGGCAGAAGTCGATGCACAGGTTGACCGCGCGCGCGCCGGCGCGGTGGCCGACCGCGCGCGGGCGGTGGCGCTGCTGCGCCCAGCGGCCGTTACCGTCCATGATCACGGCCAGGTGGCGCGGGATCCGCGATGCGGGTGCGTCAACCATGGATGGGGGCCTGGCCTTGCGCCGGCGCAGCCGGGACGGCGCGCGCCCGTCGACCGGCCGCCGCTGGCAACGAATTCCGATTCCCCATTCCGGTGTCCGGCGGCACGTCAGACCGCCATCAGCTCCTGTTCCTTGGCCTTGACCACGTCGTCGACGTCCTTGATCGCCTTGTCGGTGAGCTTCTGGATCTCGGCCTCGCTGCGGTTGCACTCGTCCTCGCTCGCCTGCTTGTCCTTGAGCAGCTCCTTGACCCGCTGGTTGGCGTCGCGGCGGATGTTGCGGATCGCGACCTTGGCGGCCTCGCCCTCGCCGTGCACGTGCTTGGACAGCTCGCGCCGGCGCTCCTCGGTCAGCGCCGGCAGGTTGATGCGAATCACGGTGCCGGCGGTGTTCGGTGTCAGGCCCAGATCGGAGGCGAGGATCGCCTTTTCCACCGGGCCGACCATCTGCTTTTCCCACGGCGTGATGGCCAGCGAGCGCGCGTCGACGACGGCGATGCTGGCGACCTGGGGCAGCGGCATGTCGGTGCCGTAGTAGTTGACCTTGAGGTGGTCGACCAGCGCCGTGGAGGCGCGTCCGGTGCGGACCTTGGTGAGGTCGTGGCGCAGGGCCTCGACGCTCTTGGCCATGCGCGCCTGGGCGTCTTTCTGGATGTCGCTGATCATCGCTGGCTCCGGACCGGAATCGTCGGCCGCCAAGTATAGCGGGGCCGTGCGCGCCGCTCCGCGGCGCCGGCTCCGGCCGGGCTCGCGGGTTCAGTGGGCGTGCGGCGCGCGGTCGTGGCGGTCGTGCTCGCAGGCGCTGCCGTGCTCGATCTGCAGGGTGGGGTGGTTGATGCCGAAACGGCGGTCCAGCTCGTCGCTGATGCGGTCGATGAAGGCGTCGTGGTCGGCGCCGGCCGGCCGCACCAGATGCACGGTCATCGCCACCTCGCCGGCGCCCAGCGACCAGATATGCAGGTGGTGCACCGCGCTGACGCCGTCCTGCGCGGCGAGCCAGTCGCGGACCCGGGCCTGGTCGATCGCGGCCGGTACCGCGTCCATCGCCGCATTGAAGGCCTCGCGCAGCAGGCCGAAGGCGCTGAGTGCGACCACCGTGCCGACCAGCAGTCCGGTGGCCGGGTCCAGCCAGCGCCAGCCCAGCTGCAGCATGCCGAAACCGGCCAGCACCGCCGCCAGCGACACCGCGGCGTCGGCCAGCAGGTGCAGGTAGGCGCCGCGGCGGTTGAGGTCCTGGCCGTGGCCCTCGCGCAGCAGCCACGCGGTGCCGAGGTTGACGGCGATGCCGAGCGCGGCGACCACGATCACCGGCAGTGCCGGCACCTGCGGCGGTGCGCCGAGCCGGCGCACGGCCTCCCACGACAGCGCGCCGGCGAAGCCGACCAGCAGCAGGGCGTTGGCCAGCGGCGAGAGCAGGGTGGCGCGGCGCCAGCCGTAGGTGTGGTGCTCGGTCGGCAGGCGCCTGGCCATCACCGCCGCGCCCCAGGCCAGGCCCAGGCCGAGCACGTCGCCGAGGTTGTGCAGCGCGTCCGAGAGCAGCGCCAGCGAATCGGTGGCGAAGCCGTAGCCGGCCTCGACCGCGGTGTAGGCGAGGTTGACCAGGGTGACGATGGCGAAGGCGCGGGTGGCCGAGCCGTGGAAGTGGCCGTGGTCGGGCATGCGGTTATGGTGGCAGCGTGGCCGCGGCGGACACTATTGCGGCTGCCGGGACCGTCGGGCGGCGGGCCGGGGCGCTCAGGGCGCGCCGTTGCGGCCCTGTACCAGGGTGCCGATGTCCTCGCCGCGCAGGATCCGCAGCAAGGTACCCGGCTGGGACATGTCGAACACCCGCAGCGGCAGGTCGCTGTCGCGCGCCAGCGCGAACGCGGCGGTGTCCATCACCTGCAGGTCGCGCGCGAGCACCTCGTCGTAGCTGAGCTTCGAATAGCGCTTCGCGTCCGGATGCTTTTTCGGGTCCTTGTCGTACACGCCGTCGACCTTGGTCGCCTTCAGCAGCAGGTCGGCGCCGATCTCGATCGCGCGCAGCGCGGCGCCCGAATCGGTGGTGAAGAACGGGTTGCCGGTGCCGGCGGCGAAGATCACCAGCCGGCCCTTCTCGAGGTGGCGGATCGCGCGGCGGCGGATGTAGTCCTCGCACACGTCGTTGATCTTGATCGCGCTCATCACCCGCGCCTTGGCGCCGAGCTTCTCCAGCGCGTCCTGCATCGCCAGGGCGTTGATCACGGTGGCCAGCATGCCCATCTGGTCGCCGGTGACCCGGTCCATGCCGCCGGCCGCCAGCCCGGCGCCGCGGAAGATGTTGCCGCCGCCGATCACCAGCGCGACCTCGGCCCCGGCCTGCTGCGCCTCGACCACCTCGCGCGCCAGCCGCCCGATCACCTTGGGGTCGATGCCGTAGTCCTCCTCGCCCATCAACGCCTCGCCGGACAGCTTGAGCAGGACACGGCGATAGGCAAGCTGCGACATGGGCGGGCTCCGGGCGGGGATTGCCGGAAATTGTAACGGAGCCGGCCTCGAAGCCGGCTTGCAAGATCACGCGAGGCGTCGGGTGCGCTTGCCCCGGGGTGCGAATGTCCCCCGGCGCCGGCCTTTGGCCGCCTCCTCCTCCTTTACTTCGCACCCCGGGGCAAGCGCACCCGGCTTTCCGGAAAAGTTCGCGATCGGCCAGGCGCGGTGGGGGCCGGGGGCCTTTGGGGCGAAGTAAGGGAGGAGGCAGCCGCCGCAGGCGGATGCCGGGGGACATTCGCCCCAAAGGCCTCCGGTTCCCACCTCGCATCCGGATCCATCAAAGAAAAGCCCCGCCGGAGCGGGGCTTTTCCATCGACACCGGTTGTCGGCGCGGAGTGGACCGCGACGTTCCTACGCCAGTCCGGCCTGCTTCATGACTTCCGAAGCGAAGTCGTCGGCCTGCTTCTCGATGCCCTCGCCGACCGCCAGGCGGGCGAACGCCACCACCTGTGCGCCGCCGGCGGCCTTGAGTGCGGCCTCGACCGTCTGGTTGGTGTCCAGCACGTAGGGCTGGCCGGTGAGGCTGATCTCGTTGAGGGTCTTGGCGATCTTGCCGGAGATCATCTTTTCCAGGATCTCGGCCGGCTTGCCGGAATCCTTGACCTGGGCCAGCGCGATTTCCTTTTCGCGGGCGACGAAGTCGGCCGGCACGTGCGCCGGCGAGATGTACGGGGGGTTCATCGCCGCGATGTGCATCGCCAGCCCGCGCGCCAGCTCGGCGTTGCCGCCCTTGACCTCGACCAGCACGCCGATGCGGCCGCCGTGGACGTAGGCGCCGATGGTGTCGGCGCTGTCGATGCGCGCCATGCGCCGCACCTGCACGTTCTCGCCGACCTTGGCGATCAGTGCCGAACGCGCTTCCTCGACGCTCTCGCCGGACGGCAGCTTCGCCGCCTTCAGCGCGTCGATGTCGGCGGCGCCGAGCGCGATCCGGGCCACGGCCTCGGTGAAGGCGAGGAAGTTGGCGTCCTTGGCGACGAAGTCGGTCTCGGAATTGATCTCCACCAGCACCGCCTTGCCGGCGTCCTGGGCCATCGCGATGCGGCCCTCGGCGGCGACGCGGCTGGCCTTCTTGTCGGCCTTGGCCAGGCCGGTCTTGCGCAGCCAGTCGGCCGCGGCCTGGATGTCGCCGGCGTTCTCGGTGAGCGCCTTCTTGCATTCCATCATGCCGGCGCCGGTGCGCTCGCGCAGTTCCTTGACCAGGGATGCGGTGATTTCTGCCATGGGGGTTACCTCGTGATGTTTGGAATCGTCGTCCCTGCGCAAGCGGGGATCCGGTGTCCGGCTGCGACGGGACAAGTCGCCGGGTGGCTGGCCGCGTCCGTCCCTTCGGATCGGGTCTGCGGCCGTCCCGCCCCCTGCGCGCTTGTTCCGCCTGCGCAGGAATGACGGGCAAAAAACAGGAAACGCGGCCGCGTCACGCGCGGCCGCACGTGGGCCGCGCTTACTCGGCGGCCGGGGTCTCTGCGGCTGTCGGAGCGGCGTCGGCGGCCGGCGCGGCCTCGTCGGCCTTGGGCGCGGCGGCCTTCTTCGCCGGCGCCTTCTTCGCGGCGCGGCCGCGCGGCGCCTTGGCCGGGTTGCCGTCGGCGTCGAGCTCGACGAACTCGTCCTCGCGCACGGTCGCGGCCTGCGGCGCGGCGGCCTTGCCCTCGAGCACCGCGTCGGCGGCGGCGCGCGCGTACAGCTGCACCGCGCGGATGGCGTCGTCGTTGCCCGGGATCGGGTAGTCGACCAGCGCCGGGTCGTAGTTGGTGTCGACCACCGCGATCACCGGGATGCCGAGCTTGCGGGCTTCCTTGACCGCGATGTCCTCGTGGCCGATGTCGATCACGAACAGCGCGTCGGGCAGGCGGTTCATGTCCTTGATGCCGCCCAGCGAGGCCAGCAGCTTGTCGCGCTCGCGGCGCAGGCCCAGCACTTCGTGCTTGACCAGCTTCTCGAAGGTGCCGTCGGTCTCGGCGGCTTCCAGCTCCTTGAGGCGGCCGACCGACTTCTTGACCGTGGCGAAGTTGGTCAGGGTGCCGCCCAGCCAGCGCTGGGTCATGTACGGCATGCCGCAGCGCTCGGCCTCTTCCTTGACGGCGTCGCGCGCGGAGCGCTTGGTGCCGACGAACAGGATCATGCCGCGCTTCTGCGCGATGCCGGAGATGAAGTTCATCGCGTCGCCGAACAGCGGCACGGTCTTCTCGAGGTTGATGATGTGGATCTTGCCGCGGGCGCCGAAGATGTACGGCGCCATCTTCGGGTTCCAGTAGCGGGTCTGGTGGCCGAAATGGACGCCGGCTTCCAGCATCTGGCGCATGGTGATCTGGGGCATGGTGCGACTCCGATGGGGAACCCGCCGCCCGGAAGGGTGGGGACGGTGCGCCGGCCGCTGGGGCGGGCGCCGGGTTCCGGGGTTGGGCTTCCCTGCAGCTTCCGTGACCGAACCCCCGGGTCCGCGAGGACTCCGGAAGCACCCCGGCACGGGCTGTGGCGGCAGGTGTGTATTCGACGGTGGCGCCCGTCGGCGGCGGCCAGTCCGGGCCAAACCGGCCGGGACAGCCGCGGGATGATAAACGGAACCGTCGCCTGCGGGCAAGCCGCCGCCGGACCGGGCCGCGAATGGGCGATAATGCCCGCATGCAGATCGCCCTCAAAACCCCGGAAGAACTCCAGAAGATGCGCATCGCCGGCCGTCTGGCCGCCGAGGTGCTGCAAGTGGTCGCCCCGCACGTCAGGCCGGGCGTCAGCACGCAGGAGCTGGATCGCATCTGCCACGACCACATCGTCAACGTGCAGCAGGCGATCCCGGCGAACGTCGGCTACCGCGGCTTCCCGGCCACGGTCTGCACCTCGGTCAACAACGTCATCTGCCACGGCATCCCCAGCCCCGGCAAGGTGCTCAAGGACGGCGACATCCTCAACATCGACGTCACCGTGATCAAGGACGGCTGGCACGGCGACACCAGCCGCATGTACCTGGTCGGCGCCCCATCGGTGATGGCCAGGCGGCTGGTCGAGGTGACCCGCGAGGCCATGTTCCACGGCATCCGCGCGGTCCGCCCCGGGGCGACCCTGGGCGACATCGGCCACGCCATCCAGCGGCATGCCGAGAGCCACCGCTTCAGCGTGGTGCGCGAGTACTGCGGTCACGGCATCGGCACGGTCTACCACGACGAGCCGCAGGTGCTGCATTACGGCCGGCCCGGCGAGGGCCTGGTGCTGCGCGAAGGCATGACCTTCACCATCGAGCCGATGATCAACGAGGGCGCGCGCCACACCCGGGTGCTGCCCGACGGCTGGACCGTGGTCACCAAGGACCGCAAGCTGTCCGCGCAGTGGGAGCACACCGTCGCCGTGACCGCGGACGGGGTGGAGATCCTGACCCGGCTGCCGGGCGACGACAACGACCTGTGAGCACGCCGGCCGCCGCGGACGAACCCTCTGCGCGGCTCCCGGAATGGCAGCCCGCCGGCGCCGATGCCGGCTGGGCGGCGGCGGCGCGGGCTGCGCTGGCCGCCACCGACGCCGCGCTGGCGGCGCGCTTCGACCGCAATGACGACATCGATGCGCTGATCGCCGAGCGGACCCGCGCGGTGGATGCGTGGGTGCGTGCGGCCTGGTCGCGCTGCATCCCGGCGGACGCGCCGCTGGCGCTGTTCGCGGTCGGCGGCTACGGCCGCGGCGAACTGTTCCCGCATTCCGACCTCGACCTGCTGGTGCTGGCCGAGGCCGACGCCCAGGCCGCCTGCCACGAGGCCATCGCGCGCCTGTTCGCGCTGCTGTGGGACGCCGGCCTGGCGGCCGGGCACGCGGTGCGTTCGCCGGCGCAGTGCACCCAGGCCGCGCGCGAGGACATCACCGTGCTGACCGCGCTGTCGGAGGCGCGGCCGCTGCAGGCCGACGCCGCCGCGGATGCGCGCCTGCGGGCGGCGATCGCGCCGACGCTGGCATGGCCGCCGCGCGAGTACTTCCTGGCCAAGCGCGAGGAACAGCGCGCGCGGCATGCGCGCTTCGACGACACCAGCGACAACCTCGAGCCCAACCTCAAGGAAGGCCCCGGCGGCCTGCGCGACGTGCAGACCCTGCGCTGGATGGCGCTGCGCGTGCTCGGCGCGCGCGGACTGCAGCCGCTGGTCGCGCTCGGCCAGCTGGGCGCCGACGAATACGCCACGCTGGAGCGCGAGCGGCGCCTGCTGTCGCGCCTGCGCTACGGCCTGCACCTGGTCGCCGGCAAGCGCGAGGAGCGGTTGCGCTTCGATTACCAGAAGGCGCTGGCCGCGCGCCTGGGGCACGTGGACGCCGCCGGCAGCCTCGCGGTCGAGCAGATGATGCAGGGCTTCTACCGCAGTGCCGCGCTGGTGCTGCGGATCAACGAACGCCTGCTGCAGCGTTTCGAGGAACAGCTCGAGGGCGAGGCGGTGCCGGAACCGCTGGCGGCGGGCTACGACGCCCGCCGCGGCTACCTGCACGCCACCGATCCGGGCTGGCCGCGCGGGGTCGAGGACGTGTTCGCGCTGCTCGCGGTCTGGGCGGCGCACCCGCAGTTGCGCGGGCTGCATTCGCAGACCGCGCGCGCGCTGGCCGAGGCGCTGCCGCGCCTGCCCGACTATCCGCGCGCCGACGCCACGGTCCGCGCCCGCTTCATGGCGCTGCTGCGCGGGCCGCAGCCGGTGGAGACGCTGGCGCGGATGGCGCGGCTGGGGGTGCTCGGGCGCTGGATCCCCGCGTTCTCCCGCGTTTCCGGCCGCATGCAGTTCGACCTGTTCCACGTCTATACCGTCGATCAGCACACGCTCGCGGTGCTGCGCAACATCGCCGGTTTCGCCGGTGGCGTGGCCGATCCGCGCTTCGCGATCGCGCACGAAATTTGGCCGCGGCTGCGCAAGCCGGAGCTGCTGCTGCTGGCCGGCCTGTTCCACGACATCGCCAAGGGCCGCGGCGGCGACCATTCCGAGCTGGGCGCGGTCGACGCGCGCGACTTCTGCGCGGCGCACGGCCTCTCGGAAGGCGACACCGCGCTGGTGCAGTGGCTGGTGCGGCAGCACCTGCTGATGTCGGTCACCGCGCAGAAGCAGGACATCGGCGACTCCGACGTGATCCATCGCTTCGCCACGCGCGTGGCCGACCGCGAGCGCCTGGACCTGCTGTACCTGCTGACCTGCGCCGACATCGCCGGCACCTCGCCGAAGCTGTGGAACGCGTGGAAGGACCGCCTGCTCGCCGACCTGTACACCGCCACGCGGCTGGCGCTGCGGCGCGGCCTGGAGCATCCGCCCGCGGCCGCCGAGCGGGTCGCCGAAACCCGCGCGGCGGTACGCGCGCAGCTGCTGGCGCAGGGGCTGGAAGCGGCGGAAATCGAGCGCCTGTTCGCGCGCATTCCGGAA
The DNA here is from genome assembly GCF_003416885.1 of Cognatiluteimonas weifangensis. Classification (GTDB taxonomy): domain Bacteria; phylum Pseudomonadota; class Gammaproteobacteria; order Xanthomonadales; family Xanthomonadaceae; genus Cognatiluteimonas; species Cognatiluteimonas weifangensis. The sequence continues at coordinate 3,602 of NZ_QVPD01000001.1, read as the reverse complement.
ACGGGTTTCCTGCGCGGGCGGGTCGACAGCCTCGCCTGGCAGGCGGCGGCGCTGCGCGGCATCGAGGCCGGCGCCAGCACCGTGCGCGCGCGGCCGCTGGTGCAGCATGCCGGCGCGCTGGAGGTGTTCGTGTCCGCACCCGACCGCGACGGTCTGTTCGCCGCGATCGTCGCCACCCTCGACCGGCTCGGCCTGGCGATCCAGCAGGCGCGCTTGCTGGATGGTCCCGGCGGCCAGGTGTTCGACAGCTTCGAGGTGGTGCCGGCCGACGGCCAGCGCATCGTCGCCGCGGACGAGGTCGAGCGCCGCCTGTCCGCGGCGCTGGCCATCGCCGATCTCGACGGCATCCGCCCGGCGCGGCGCACCCAGCCGCGGCACCTGCGGCATTTCCGGCTGGTGCCGCAGATCGGTTTCGGCCTCAGCGCGGACGGCCGCCGCACCGTGCTCAGCCTGGTCTCGACCGACCGCCCCGGCCTGCTCGCCGACGTCACCCGCGTGCTGCGCCGGCAGCGGCTGCGGGTGCACGACGCGCGCATCGCCACCTTCGGCGAGCGCGCCGAGGACGTGTTCCAGATCACCGACGAGCGCGATCGGCCGCTCGCGGATCCGCAACAGCAGCAGGCGCTGCGCGATGCGCTGCTCGCCTGCCTCGAAGGAGAACAGCGGCCATGAGCCAGGACAAGAAGCCGGCAAGGAAGAAGCCCACGCAGAAGGTCGCCCGGAAGAAGGCCGTGCCCAAGGGGCCGGGCCTGGACGAGCTGAAGTTCATGATCGACAGCGCCTGGGAACGGCGCACGATGCTGACCATCGACGAGATCGAAGGCTCCACCCGGCCGACCGTGGAGCGCGTGATCGAAGGCCTGGAGAAAGGCGAGTTCCGCGTCGCCGAGCCCGACGGCAAGGGCGGCTGGCAGGTCAACGAATGGCTGAAGAAGGCGGTGCTGCTGTATTTCCGCACCCAGGAGATGGAGCTGATCGAGGCCGAGCCGGCGCCGTTCTGGGACAAGGTGCCGGCGCGCTTCGCCGGATTCGACGAGATCGCGTTCCGCAAGCTCGGCGCGCGCGTGGTGCCGGGCGCGGTCGTGCGCCGCGGCGCGCACATCGGCAAGGACGTGGTGCTGATGCCGAGCTTCGTCAACATCGGCGCCTACGTCGGCGCCGGCACCATGGTCGACACCTGGGCCACGGTCGGCAGTTGCGCCCAGGTCGGCAGGCACTGCCACCTGTCCGGCGGCGCCGGCATCGGCGGGGTGCTGGAGCCGCTGCAGGCCACGCCGACGATCATCGAGGACCACTGCTTCATCGGCGCGCGCTCGGAAGTGGTCGAAGGCGTGGTCGTCGGCCACCACAGCGTGATCGGGATGGGGGTGTTCCTCGGCCAGTCGACGCGGATCTACAACCGCATGACCGGCGAGATCGGCTACGGCGTGGTGCCGCCGGGCAGCGTGGTAGTGTCGGGGCAGCTGCCGGCGCAGGACGGTTCGCATTCGCTGTACTGCGCGGTGATCGTCAAGCACGTGGATGCGAAGACGCGCGCCAAGACCAGCGTCAACGAACTGCTGCGCGGGCTGGCCGATTGACATCGGGCTTGCCTTCCCGTCCGCGGGAGGTGCAGGGCGGACCAGGCGGCTTTACTGCCAGACACGGACACCGGACCACAATCCCGACCATGACCACCACTCTCTACGGCCTCTCCAATTGCGACACCTGCAAGAAGGCGCGCAAGTGGCTCGACCGCTTCGGCATCCCCCATGCTTTCGTCGACTACCGCGAGCAGCCGCAGTCGCCGGAAACCCTGCTGGCCTGGCGCGATGCGCTCGGCGGCTGGGACGCGATGGTCAACAAGTCCTCGACCACCTGGCGCAACCTGGCGCCGCAGCGCAAGACACCGAGGTCGGATGCGGAGTGGAAGTTGCTGCTGCGCGAATATCCGCAACTGATCCGTCGCCCTGTCGTCGTCACCGGCGACGACACCGTGTCGCAGGGCTTCAGCGACAACGGTTTCAAGGCGTGCTTCGGCAAATGATCTTCCTCTCGTTCTGCACCCAGTTGCCGTTGCCCCGGGCGCGGCGCGGGGTCTGTCGTTGCGGATCGAATACGGAAGTCATCTCGAGTGCGTTCGGCATGACGGCGTTTCGGGTCGCGAGCCTCGGCAGGGATCGGCCGTGAGCGAAGTGCTGAACCTCGCCAAGGAGCTGATCCTGCGCGCATCGGTCACGCCCGACGACGCCGGCTGCCAGGCCCTGCTCGCGCAGCGCCTGCAGCGCGCCGGCTTCGCCTGCCAATCGCTGCGTTACGGCGCGGTCGACAACCTCTGGGCGACCCACGGCAGCGACGGCCCGGTGCTGGTGCTGCTCGGCCATACCGACGTGGTGCCGCCGGGGCCGCGCGCGGCCTGGGCCAGCGATCCGTTCGTGCCGGAGGTGCGCGACGGCGTGCTGTACGGCCGCGGCGCCGCCGACATGAAGGGCAGTGTCGCCGCGTTCGTGGTCGCGCTGGAACGCTTCGTCGCCGCGCATCCGCGGCATCCGGGTACGGTCGCCCTGCTGCTGACCTCGGACGAGGAGGGCGACGCGATCGACGGCGTGCGCCGCGTCGCCGAGACCCTGCGCGAACGCGGCCAGCGCATCGACTGGTGCATCACCGGCGAGCCATCGTCGAAGCGGAAACTGGGCGACCTGTTGCGCGTCGGACGTCGCGGCACCCTGTCGGCGACGCTGACGGTGCACGGTGTGCAGGGCCACGTCGCCTATCCCGAAAAGGCGCGCAACCCGATCCATCTCGCCCTGCCGGCGCTGGCGGAACTCGCCGCGCGGCGCTGGGACGACGGGTACGAGAGCTTCCCGCCGACCAGCCTGCAGCTCAGCAACGTGCACGCCGGCACCGGCGCCAACAACGTGATCCCGGGCGAACTGCAGGCGTTGTTCAACCTGCGCTACAACCCGCACTGGACCGCGGCGCGGCTGGAATCCGAATGCGAAGCGGTCCTGCGCGCGCACGGCCTCGACTACAGCATCGCCTGGCATCGCGGCGGCGAGCCGTTCCACACGCCGGAAGGCCCGCTGCGCGCCGCGGCGCGCGAGGTGCTGGCCCGCTTTGCCGGCGCGGCGCCGGAGGAAAGTACCGGCGGCGGCACCTCCGACGCGCGCTTCCTCGCTCCGCTGGGTGCGCAGTGCGTCGAGATTGGCCCGGTCAACGCCAGCATCCACAAGGTCGACGAGCACGTCGCGGTCGCCGACCTGGAAGCGCTGCCCGACCTTTATCTGGCCTTGCTCGAACGCCTGCTGGCGTAGCGCTTCGAAAAAAGGCCTTCTCCCATCCCCGGGGATGGGCTTCTTGTGTTCCGGCCGAATCGGCTTCGGAGAGAGTCGCCGCTCGGCGGGCCGGTGCTGCGCCCTCCTGACGTCGTCCTGTCTTCAAGTCGGGTCGCAGGCCATTCCCGGGGCCCCTGGCCTGACCTCGGGAGATCGGTTTCGGGAGATCGGCTTCGGAGGGAGTCGCCACCCGGCGGGCTGGGGGTGCTGCGCCCTCCTGACGACCTCCTGTCTTTAAGTCGGGTCGTGGACCATCCATGGTCCACTCTCCGCACCCCCAGCCCGCCG